>UCJD01000092.1 GCA_900472605.1 Hyphomicrobiales bacterium
CCGACGATACATTAGGAGCGATCATGCGTGTCCTGATTGTCGAGGACGAGCCGGCTTTTGCGCTGATGGTGGAAGACATCGCGATGGCCGAAGGTTTCGAAATCGCGGGTATCGCCCGAAACACCGCCGAAGCGATGGAGTTGGCTCCCGAGGCCGATATCGCCATTCTGGACGTGCGCCTCGCCGATGGGCTGACAGGGCCGGAGATCGCCGCGCAACTGGTCGAGCGCTTCAACGTTGGCATCGTCTATCTCACGGGAAATCCAGACCTTGTCGCCGACCAGGAGGGCGTGCACGTCGTCGTCAAACCGCCGGATGTTGCGCGCGTTGTCGACGGCCTGCGTAAGGCCGCGGCGTGGCGCAACCGCACTGACAGGAGCATATCATGACGAACATTCAAGCTTGGCGCGCCGGTGGCGCGGTTGATGGACAGTGCAACGCCGAGATCATGTCGGTGGACGCTTCGCACTCACGTAGCAGCTCGCTTGACGCCAACGACAGAACCACTGAACTCGAACGTGGCTTCGACCTGCTGTTCTTCCTCCGCGAGATGGACATTCTGGCTGATGAACTTGCCAGGCTTGCCCCATCGATGGATAGGACCGCGCTCGAGCTCCGCCTAGCGCAGATGCGGCAGGTGGTTGAATTTCGCCACAAGCAGCGCACGGATCGCGCAGAGGTCGAATGACCGACACGAAAGTTCGGTGCGATGGAGATCCACGCGCGGCCATCTCCGTAGACAATGGACATAAGGCTGGAAAGGGCTGATTATCATGCTTTCAAGGCGCGGCTTGCTCAGACTGGGATGCGGTGTGACCGTCGCTCTGGCTGCCTCGGCGATGCCACTGACGCTGAGCTTCGGGCTGTTTCCGACGCCAACCATGAATGCCGCTCAGGCGAAGGACGGCAATAACGGCAATGGCGGTGGTGGTGGTAATGGCAACGGCGGCAACAATGGTAACGGTTCCAGCAATGGGAACGGCAACGGTGCGGGCAACGGAAACGGAAACGGAAATGGTGCGGGCAACGCCGGTAACGGCTCCAGCAACGCGGGTGGCAACGGCAATGGCAAAGGGGGCGCGGGCGCAAGCGGCAACTCTGCCAGGGCAGGCAGTTCTTCGCCATCATCTCCCTCCGCATCGGCTGCATCAGGCGTTCAGGCCACGGAAGGTTCAGACGGCAGTGTCGATGTCCGCCACCGCAATGGCATAACCGAAACGCTGCGTCGCGGCCGCTACATCATGCGAGATTCGAAGGGCCGGACGATCGTGGACAGGCAGGCGACAGCCACTGATGTTCGCCGGCTGAACCGACTTGTGCCATAGACTCTAACCTCGCCCACGCCAGCGCAGGGCGGCCTCGGTTCGATTGGAAACGCCCAGCTTCGTCAGGATCTGCGTCAT
>UCJD01000091.1 GCA_900472605.1 Hyphomicrobiales bacterium
ATGACGCAGATCCTGACGAAACTGGGCGTTTCCAATCGAACCGAGGCCGCCCTGCGCTGGCGTGGGAGGGGCTAGGGTCTACAGCCTCTACCGAACAAATCGGTTCAGCCGGCGAACATCATTGGCGGTGGCCTGCCTGTCAACGATCGTTCGGCCCTTCGAATCCCGCATGATGTAGCGGCCGCGACGCAGCGTTTCGGTTATGCCATTGCTGTGGCGGACATCGACACTGCCATCGGTGCCTTCGGTGGCCTGAACGCCCGATGCAGCTGATGCGGAAGGAGATGATGGCGACGAGCCGCCGCCCTTGGCGGAGTTGCCGCTTGCGCCCGCGCCCCCTTTGCCATTGCCGTTACCACCCGCGTTGCTGGAGCCGTTGCCGGCGTTGCTCGCACCATTTCCGTTTCCCGCGCCGTTACCGTTCCCATTGCTGGCACCGTTTCCACTGTTGCCACCGTTGCCATTACCGCCACCATTGCCGTCCTTCGCCTGAGCGGCACTTATGGTTGGCGTCGGAAACAGCCCGAAGCTCAGCGTCAGTGGCATCGCCGAGGCGGCCAGAGCGACCGTCGCCCCGCATCCCAGTCTGAGCAAGCCGCGCCTTGAAAGCATGATAATTCGCCCTTTCCAGCCTTATGCCCATTGTCTACGCAGATGGCCGTGCGCGGATCTCCATCGCATCGACCTTTCGCGTCGTTCATTTGAACTCTGCGCGAGCCGTCCGCTGCTTGTGACGAAATTCAACCACCTGCCGCATCTGCGCCAACCGGAGCTCCAGTGCTGTTCTATCCATCGATGGGGGAAGCTTTGCAAGTTCATCGGCCAGAATGTCCATTTCCCGCAGGAAGAGTAACACATCGAAGCCGCGCTCCAATTGAGTGGGCATGTCGTTGCCATTAGGCGAGCAGTCTCGCGATGACGCAGGGTCGGACGACACAATCTCTGCAGCGGTCAGTTGTCTATCCACCTCGCTACCGGCGTGCTTGGCTTGAATCTCCGTCAACCTATGCTCCTGTTCGTGTTGTGGGCTCAAGGTATTTCCTGGTGATAGGCCGCATTCGGGTTCTATTTTCGATGCCGACTACGCCATGCCGCCGCCTGGCGCAGGCCATTTATGACGCGTGTGGTCTCCGGTGGTTTTACTACGACGTGTATGCCGTCCTGGCCCGCGACACGATCAGGATTTCCCGTCAGATAGACGATGCCGATCTCGAAGCGTTCGACCAGTTGCTTGGCAATCTCTGGGCCTGTTAGTCCATCCGCCAGCCTCACATCCAGGATTGCGATGTCGGCCTCGGGCGCGAGCTCCATTGCTTCTGCCATGTTTCTGGCGATACCCGCGATCGCGAAGCCTTCGGCCATTGCGATGTCTTCCACCATCAGCGCAACAGCCGGCTCATCCTCGACAATCAAAACACGCATGACCGCTCCTAATGTATCGTCGG
>UCJD01000084.1 GCA_900472605.1 Hyphomicrobiales bacterium
CCCCAAGACGGTGGCAGCCACCAAACCCGCCGCCGGCGCCCCTCCTCCTTTGGTGCGTCCGCGGATGCTCTCCGTGGAATCGACGAAATTGCTGAAGGATTTGGGCGAGGCGCTGAAGACGGCCGCACCGCTGGCACCACAGAAGGTCGCGAGCGCGGAGTGAGGGGCTAGGCTGCCCTTGGCGCGATGGCCTGAAGGTCTTCGCCGATTTCCCGGCGTCGCTGCATCAGATCGTGATCGGCCTGCAGGCCGAGAAAGAAGCCTTCCGACAGGCCGAAATAGCGCGCCAGGCGCAGGTCGGTGTCGGCGGTCACACTGCGCTTGCCGAGAACGATCTCGTTAATGCGGCGCGGCGGCACCTGAAGCGCGCGGGCCAGCGCGTTTTGGCTCAGCTCCAGCGGCTTGAGGAACTCCTCCAGCAGGATTTCTCCCGGATGCGGACTTTGCAAAACCTCGTGAGCCATTTCGTGCTCTCCAATGGCTATCGGCGCGATAGTACGACTTCATCGACGGGTGTCAAACCACCCCACCTTTTCCCCCTCCGCCATTCCGCCCAGCCAGAATCAGTGGTAACCCTTTCAACTGATTTGGCTATCAAGGGCGACCGGTGTTTCGATTTCCTCTCTTTATCGCGATGACGCTGATCATTGCCTTCGGTGGCGGGATTCTGGTTTCGCTCTATGCGCTGAATGCGACCGCGGGCTTCGGGGCCATCAAGCTCGGCGCATGGGAGGCGTTTCCGGAGTTGCAGACGGAGAATGCCGATCCTTATGCGAAATCGCATCGGGCGCGCGCAGGAAGGCTGCTTTATGGCTCGGCCGAGGGGCTGATGTTTACCGCCAAGGTGGACGATGCCGGCAACCGGCTGGAGGCGGGGTGCAGCTACAGGATCACGGGGCAGACGCCGCCGGCCAGGATTTGGACGCTGTTCACATCTGATAATTCCGGCAATCCGGCCTCGTTGCAGCCGGGGCTGCCGGGTGCGCTGAACTCCTGGACGGTGCTGCGCCAGCCCGATAGCAGCTTCACCATCGATATCTCGACCCGCGCCCGGCCGAACAACTGGCTGGCGCTTCCCGCAGCCGGCACGTTTCAGCTGGTGCTGACGCTGTTCGACACGCCGACGGCCGGCAGTTCCGGCGTCATCGATCTGGCGATGCCGAAGCTCGAAAAGACAGGGTGCGGCAATGCTTAGGGTCCTGTTCGCGCTTCTGGCGGGCCTGTTCGGCGCTGCGCTGCTGCATCTCGTCATCATCCTGTCGCTGCCCCACTTCACCGGCAAGGATGCGGCGACGCGCGTCGCGTCCGAAGGCGATCTCGACACGTTCTACCTGCTTGGCGGCACCGAGGACACGGCGGGGCTCTCCAACGACGATCCGTTCGTGCGCACCGCCGTCTGTTCCTTCGATATCGAGGAAAACCCGGTGCGGTTCACGGCCAGAGGCAACGTGCCGTTCTGGTCGATCGCGCTGTTCGACGATGCGTCGAACGAAATCTTCAGCATGAACGACCGAACCTCGGTCGGGGGCGCGGTGGATATCCTGATCGGCAGCCCGATCCAGCTCACGGAATTGCGCAAGTCGCTGCCGCAGGAGCTTCAGAGAACAATCCTCGTCGAAACGACGCGGTCGGGCGGATATGCGGTCTTGAGAACGCTGGCGCCGCAGACGAGCTTCGACGCCGCGGCCAAGAGCTTCCTGTCGGAAGCCGGTTGCGAGGAATTCGCTCCCTCGAACTAACGCCTTACTTGCTCTTCGAGCGCGAGGCGCGGCGAACGGCCGCCGGTTTGACCGGATCGGTGAGGCGCTCGTAGCGCACGCCCGTGTAAAGCAGAATCTGCGCCTCCAGGGGCGCCCCTTCCACGCCGGATGATCTTTCCTTGCGGCTTGGCGTCCGAGATAGACGATCAGCCAATGCGATGACTATTGCCATTGTCGTCTCCCTGCACTGCCCGAGACGGATGAAGCTCAGATCTCACCCTGCCCGCCTGCGCGGACCGGCGCACCCCCTGGCCGGACCAACCGGCATCGGGTCATTCGCGCCTTCTCACGGCATATCGTGAACAATACCGTGATGCGTATCATGGCGCCCCTTTGAAGGAGCGCTTTCTGCTTCCCGAATTGAGACAGACGGTGGTTAACAGAATATTAAATTTGAGCCGGATATTCCTGCGCGATCGCATCACACCCAAAACGCATGGGTGTGCCTTTTGGTTGCATGGCCGATCGCGAAGATCCGCTTTTCTCAGCGGGCCTAAATTTTAGCTTTAAATCATATAGTTAGCGATCGAGCGTCGGGCATCGGCTTCGCCAAGGCGAATGTGGCAAATTTGCATCACAAAAATATTAATTGCAGTTCGCCGAGATGCCGCTAAGGTCGGATATCGGCTGCAGGGCAAAACGCGGCCGCCCCTGGACTTAGTCTGGGGACTGGGCCTGACGGTTAACCAGGGTGGGCAGACAGATGTCTCTGATGATTGGGTCGACATTTTCGCCTGAGGATCTCGATGTGTTGCGCCATGCGCTGGATGCCTGGTGCGCGGAAAACCGCATCGACATCAAGAGCTCGAAGGCGCAGGTCGCCGCTTCCACGGCGCTCGACCTCTACCAGTCCGGCTATGACGACCGCGACAGGCTGCTGTCTGCGTTGCGCGGACATCGCGCCCTTTAGGCCATCCATATAGCTACCCACACCACCCGCATGACGGGCATCGACCGGACGGCCCGGCGCCGCGACCGCTGATGCTGCACAGCACCATTTCGGGACGATCCCCCTCAAATCTTCAGCAACGGTTAACCGTGTCCCTGTAGGATTTGTTCATATCCCGTATGTGGTAGAGGCGTCTTCGCGTCCAGGCCAGCGGCATCCCTCTAGCGTGTTCAGGGTGTGTTTTGTGCGTGACCGGTTTCGAGACCTAGAGGCCCCCTCCGCGAGCCGGAAGAAGGACGTGGTTCTCATGGCGACAGTGAGCAGTTTCGAGGGATTGCAGCCGCCGACCCGATCGGAGCTTCGCCAGTTCGCAGAATTGTTCACCCCCCTCTTCGTCGCCTCCTCCGATGACGCCAAGCGCCAGGCCGTCGCAGCACTCTCGCAATGCGCCGCCATTCCGCAGGCCGTCGCGCTGTTCATCGGCTGCCAGCCCATTGCCATTGCCGCGCCGTTCCTCATCTCCTCGCCCGCCATCGACGACGATACGCTGATTGCGGTTGCCCGCATGCAGGGCGTCGACCATATGCGCGCCATCGTCAACCGCGATGCGCTGTCGCCACGGGTGATCGACGTGCTGGTCGGGCTCAGGCATGCCGCGCCGAAGCGGCAGGCGGAGACGATCGAAACCGCGCCGGCGGCAGACAGACGCGACGTCGCCGAAGCGCTCGCCATCGCGGCGATGCCATACATCACACCGATCGCCGAGGAACGGCCAACCGCCATCGCTGAGATCGCACGCGTGAAGGTCGAGATGAACGAAGCGGTCGCCGAGGCTGGTGAGGCTGCTCCTGTGGCTGACGAGGCGGCGTCCGTGGCCACCGCGCCGGCGTCCGTTGATTCCGAACCGGCGTCCGTTGATGCCGCTACGCCTGTGGTGGTCGAGGTGCAGGCCATAACCGTCGAAGCCGACGCCAAGATCGCGATGGTCGAGACGGTTTCCGTCCATCCCGTCGAGCCGACGCCCGCCGCCGCGTTGCCGCCTGCGCCAGCCGAACAACCGAGCGCTCAGTCGACACCTTCCCCTGCCCCGGCGAAAACCGCCGAGACGCCTGCCAGCAGCGGCGCACGCGAGGAAGAGGTCCGCGATACGCTGCGCGGTCTGGCGCGCCATCTCGGACGTGACGACAACGACCGGCTCGGCATTCGCACGCTCTCGACGCTGCAATCAGCACTTATGGTGCGCTTTGCCCGCAGCCGCGAGGCAATCGCCTTCGCAACGGCGCTTGCCGATACGCTGTCGGCCAGCCGCTGGCTTGCCGAGCGCATCATGCTCGACACGTCGGGCCAGCAGATGGCGACGACGCTTACCAGCATCGGCATGGATTTCTCCGACGCCGTCTTTGTTCTCGAAAAGCTCTATCCGCATCTGGCCGAGGCGCAGCACAGCGTCACCCGCGCCTGGATGGTGCTCGACGCGCTGGATCCGGAAGAGTGCCGCGACCGCGTCGAGGCATGGCGCCGGGCCGACAGCTATACCTATCTGCCGGAACAGGCGCCGACAGCGCCCCATCCGGTCGCACAGCAGACCTCGCATGCCCGCGCCGTCCACCAGCCGCCGGCACGCGCCATGCGCCTCGTCGGTCGCTCGCGATAAAGGCAATCAAGGACGATCGTCGCGCTCCTTGGCGAGCGGCACGATATCGGCGACATCGTCGGCTTCGAGTTCGACGATCCAGAGGTCGTTGTCGAACTTGCGCTCGCGCTCCAGCATCGTTCTGATCTCCTCCGCATCCTTGCGCTCGAGCCTGATCTCGAACAGCCGTTCGCCGCTGTCCTCCTCGTCGAAGAAGCTCTGCGGCGCCGGGCCATAGAGCGTCTCGGAGCCATCGCGAAAATGCTGGCGGATGAAGACCGCGCCAGCCTCGTCGGCCCCCTTCTTCTCGACGGCGGCGAAATCGCCCTTGGCGAAGACACGGCGCAGCAGCGCGGATACGAAGATGTCGGTGCGAAGTCTCATGCAGGCGGTATAGACCGGCGAGCACGGGGCCGCAACGCGGCAACGCCCGTTCAGAGCGCGCCGATGTCCTTGAGCTTCTTCAGCACCGCCTCGCTGGGCTCGCCGTTTTCAGGGAGATTGTAGTGCTTCTGGAAATGGCGGATGGCGACGCGGGTCTGGTCGCCGACGACGCCGTCGACGCCGACATTGGTGTAGGCCATGTTGACGAGGCCCTGCTGGATCTTCAGCACCAGGTCGACGCTGTTCAAGGTCGACGACGGCGAGGTCGAGGGTGTTGCGGCGGCGCGGGCGAGCGAGGTCTGCCTGGCCGGAACGGGTTCCAACGCGTTTTTCGGAGCCGAGATCTTCTGGACCGGGACCTGCCTGACCGGCACCTGGGCTGCCGGGGCCGAAACCGGGGCGGGCTTGGGGGCCGCCTTTGGCGTCGGCGCGGTCTTCACCTGATGTTCGGCGCTGCGGATGGCGGCGGCGACCGGGTCTTCGGCGAGCGCTTGCGCCGAGACATCCTCGCGCGGGCGCTCGGTGGGAATTGCGGATGGGCCGATGGCGTCGGTTCTGAGTGCCGCCAGCACTTCGGGCGTGGCGTCGCCCGATTGCGGCATGCCGACGGTTTCCTCGAAGAACAGGATGGCGGCGCTGGTGCGCGGGCCGATGACGCCGTCAGGCGCACCGTTATAGAGACCGCGGCGGACGAGCTCGGCCTGGATATCCATGACCAGCTGGTTCGCCGGCTGGCCGGCAACCGGCGCCGGCGGCACGGCGTTGGTGGTCTCGGCGCTGCCGGCCTCGCCACTATTGCTTTCCCCTTGGCGCTCGATCTTGAAGGTGGTGACCTCGCCCGTGTGTTCCTCGACCGACGGGC
The DNA here is from genome assembly GCA_900472605.1 of Hyphomicrobiales bacterium. GTDB lineage: Bacteria > Pseudomonadota > Alphaproteobacteria > Rhizobiales > Rhizobiaceae > Rhizobium. Next base: position 5,529 of record UCJD01000084.1, read on the forward strand.
GGCCGATGATGGCGCTCGGGAACAGGCTGTCGCGGGTGCGCAGGAACGGGTGCGGATGCACGCCCGGCTGATACCAGAGCGCGTTGGCGGCGACGAAGGAGAAGATGACGAGGAAGGCGGCCGTGCCGCCGGTTATCGACGGATTGCGGCCGATGACGCCGCCGAGCACGCTTGCGCCCTGCAGCCCCAAACCGCCAATGGCGGCAGCCCCGGTGAGAAGAAGGCTCGGCTTCTGCCGTCCCCTCTTTCCCTTAGGCGATTTTCGCTTGCTCGCGGCCATCGAAAAGCCCCTCTTCCAAGATGTCGGTCATGCCAGGCGACGCCTTCAGCCTCGGCGGAAACTCGACCGGCTGATTGGCCGAGATGTCCATTGCCGGAACGCCGGAGCCATCTGCCGCAATCGAGATCGTGATGATGGTGCCGGATCCCGGCGCGCTGGCGATGGCGAAATCGCCGCCGTGAAGCGCGACCAGGCCCTTGACCAGCGACAGGCCGAGGCCCGTGCCTTCGAAACGGCGGGTGTAGTCATTCTGGATCTGCACGAAAGGCTGGCCGAGCAGCTGCAGCTTGTCTGAGGGAATGCCGATGCCGGTATCGGAAACGCAGAGCGTCAGGATGCCGTCGCGCACCGAGGCGTCGAGCGAGATCGCGCCGCCGGCTTCGGTGAACTTGACGGCATTGCCGACCAGATTGATGAGGATCTGCTGGATCGCCCGCTGATCGGCCACGACCTCGTCGAGACCGCGCTGGATGCGGCTGGTCAGCGACACGCCCTTGGTCTTGGCCTGGAGCCCGAGCATGGCCTCGCAGGAACGAACGACGGTCGATATGTCGAAGGGCTCCAGCACCAGCTCGTAGCGTCCGGCCTCGATCTTGCTCATGTCGAGCATGGTGTTGACGACGGAGAGCAGGTGGGCGCCGGAATCGCGCACGAGGCCGACATATTCGCGCTGGCGCTCGTTGGCGAGCTTGCCGAAATACTCACCGATCAGAATATCGGAGAAGCCGAGAATGGCGTTGAGCGGCGTACGCAGCTCGTGGCTGACGGCCGCGAGGAACCGCGACTTGGCGTCATTGGCCGAGCGGGCATCGGCGGCGTGGGCTTCGGCCTCGACGCGGAGCTGATGCTCGACGGAGACATCGCGCAGCTGCGCGACGACGCTCACCAGCGCGCCGTCGCTGTCGCGCCGCGCGGTGAGATCGGTTCTGAGGTGTGCGAACTGGCGATTGTCGACCGAGACCGATGGACGCTCGAGCCTGAGATCGACGGCCGCCTGCTCGTCGCCCTGGCGCAACAGGTCGAGCGCCTGGAGGAAGAGGATGCGGTCGGAGACGTGGATCTGCTCCATGAAGCCGCGACCGTCAGGCGCGCGCATCCAGGCGAGATAGTCGCGCCGGTCGCGGCCGCCGACATTGATGACGGCGCCCTGCGGATCGAGAAACAGGATGAGGCCGGCCGAGGCCTCCATGAAGAATTCCTCGGCGGACTGGGTGGCCACACCCGAGGTGACGATCGACTGGCGCGACAGCGCGATGCTGCCGACGGCCGAAAACAGGAAGCCGCCGACGACGGCGGCGACGCCCGCCGGAAGCGCGACGGCGGGGCTGGTGACGATGGAAAGCGCGGCAGGAGCGACGACGAGGGCTGCCGAAGACAGAAGCGCAAGCCGGCGCAGGATGGTCAGCTCGCGCTCACGCACCGCGGCACTTCCTCCCGTCCGGGAGAGCCAGCGATCCGCCGCCCGGTCCACGAGGGCTGTCGCCCGATCCACGATGTCACTCAATACAAGCACGCAATACCCGCCCTAAAAAGGCTCTTCACAGAGGCCCAAGAATAGGCCCCGGGCGCTTAAGGAAAGAATAAGGGAAAGTGCCGCTCCACAGCCGGAAAGCGCGAAAAGTCCCATTTTGGGCCACCGGAAGGGCCCTTTGTTTTTTACGGTTAACAGCGAGTAAGCGACGGATTTCGCTCATTTTTCGGCAAGTTGTTAACGCTTGTGGCGGGCGCGCTTCAAGGAAAGCCTGCAATTACAGGAGGTGGCTCATGGCATGCTTAACGCCAATGGCTACAATTCGACCGAAATGCGCCGAATGCGGTTTCGATTAAAATTTGAACTAAATTTGACGCAAATGCCGACGAGTTTCGAAAACCGGCATTCGCAAGTTTTGGCTAGGGTGAAATCACACCGGAAGACGGACCTGATTCGGCGGCAAGACCGAGCGGGAAAACAGGATGGGCAACGAACATGTGGTTTCTATTCAAATCATCGATCTGGCTCGGGCTTCTCTTCGTCGCCTTGTCGTTCTTCAGCGGCGAGCGCCAGGCGAATACGCAGACCGGATCGACATTGCAGATTGCAGACGCCTTCGTCGCCGTGACCGGCGCCTATGACTATCTGAGCGGCCTGTGCGGCGAAAAGCCGGAGGTTTGCGCCAAGGGCGCCGATACGCTCGGCGTTCTCGGTGAGCGGGCCCGCTCCGGCGCCCTCGTTGCCTTCGAACTGCTCGACAGCAAGTTCGGCAGCGGCAAGAGCGACACCGTTGCAAAGACGGCGACGCCATCCGTCGGCCTGGCGCCTGCGACCGCTGAGAATGTGGCTATGGCCGCTCCGCAGCAGCTGCGCGACAACAGCGCGGTGGCGCTGAACCAGCCGATGCCCTACCGCCCGCCTGTCGATGACGGCGAAGACAGCCCGGTCGCTGCCCATGTCGCGACCGACCGCGTGACGACCGGCACTATTCCGCTGCCGACCCCGCGCCCGGCCATCTGATCCATTCCGCGGCTGCCGCCGCGCCCAAAGCTTGCACCGGCGACGGCCAGATGGCCCCGCCCTGTGCCTGACGTGCCTGCCCTGTTTATTCTTCAGCAATTTGCTGCGCCGCTGGGATGCCCATCCCTAGCGGCGTTTTCTTTTTAATGGTTCAAATATGGCCGGGCTTCCCCTATATGATCGGGAGACAACGAAAGGCCATTTGCATGACGTCCCTCGATCAGATCATCGACGATTTCACCTTCCTAGATGATTGGGAAGACCGCTATCGCTATGTGATCGAACTCGGCAAGGCGCTGCCTGATCTTGCTGACGACAAGAAGACGTCATCCAACAAGGTGATGGGCTGCGCCAGCCAGGTGTGGCTGGTGACGCATGCATCCGACGACAGCGACAATCCCGTCATGACCTTCGAGGGCGATTCCGACGCGCATATCGTGCGCGGGCTGGTGGCGATCGTGCTCGCCACCTATTCCGGCAAGACCGCCTCGGAAATCGCGGCGCTCGACGCCTTCGAGGTGTTCGGCAAGATGGGCCTCGTCGAGAACCTGTCGGCGCAGCGCTCCAACGGGCTGCGCTCGATGGTCAACCGCATCCGCGAGGAAGCGCGGCTGCGGGCGGCGGCGTAAGGGCCGGCCTCTCCTCCCCCTCAAACGATCAAGACCAGAGCTCCGGGCGGTAATCATCCGTGCCCCAATGCTCCATGCGCGGGCGGCGCGAGGGTGGTTGCGGATTGTAGTGGCGCGCGAGGGCCAGCAGCGCGGTGCGCAGCATCAGCTTGGCCGAGCGCACCGGCCATTGCCGCTCGCGCTCGACGGTCTCCAGCCCCTTCATGAAGCAACAGATATCCAGCGCCACGCCTGACAGCTCCGGTCCCAGCGCCTCCAGCGCGCGGTTGACGGCAAGGCGGGCGGCGATGGCGCTGTCCGTCAAATCCGCCATGCCGCCGCGTCCGCCGCTGGCGCGGCTCGAGAGGCGCGGTTCCCAGGAGGCGGTGACGCGCGGCTGCAGCTGGCCGCGGGTGAAATCGGCATGCAGCCTCTCGCCGGCCTTCAACGCGGCCTCGGGCATGAAGGCGGCGCCGTCGCGGTCCTTCAGCCGTTCGAGGCTCGAAAGCGGCGATTCGTCCTTGTCGACCCGCAACCGCCTGATAACGCCATCGACCTCGCGGGCGCTTGTCGCGATCTCAGCGTGCTGGGTGAGGAAGGCTTCATCCGCCTCGGCGGCAGCGCGACGCAGATAGGCGCGCGCCTGATTGGATGCGCGCAGCAATTCGCCCTGTTCTTCGATGAGGCCGGAGGCGCGGGCTTCGGTGATGAGCATTTGGGGAAAGCTGGCGGTCGTTCCGTCGGCGGAGAGGATGTCGATATCGCTCCCCTCGCCCTGATGTCGCCGCGCCTCACCGCGGATGAGCAGCTTCAGCAATCTGACCATCGGCTGTCGCGCGGCGGCCGGTTTCGTCTTCGTCATCGCCTTTGGGGATTTACTCATGGCCAGATCCTGCGCCCGTCCGGAAGATGGAATTGACGGTGCGCTCGACGGCGGCGACGAACTCGTCATAGGCGGGATCGTCGCGGCGATCCTCGACCACGTGGCAGGCATGGCTGACCGTGGTGCGATCGCGGCCGAAGCCGGTGCCGATCTCGTGCAACGGGATCTGCAACGCGACATGGCAGACATACATGGCGATCTGCCTGATATGGCAGAGTGTGCGGCGACGGTCGCGGCGCATCTGCACGCGTTGGCCGGCGATCATCACCATCTCGCTCGTGACTTCGGAGCAGATGCGGCAGACCGTGCGCACGGCGTCTCTGGCCAAGGGCGGGCGATCATCCCTCAGGGCGGCGGTCTGCTCTTCCCCACAAAGCGGGGACAGCGGCGCATTCGCGGCGCCGGGCGGGGAAAAATGTCCAATCGGCATATGAATACTCCTATGAATAGGAATTAATTCATACACGCTATACAGGAACGGGGACGAACGAAAGCGCGCCTCGATCGATTTTCGGTGATTTCGCTCACGAATTTTAACGGAAGTAGAATATTAGTGGGATTATTTTCCTCCTTGTCAAATTCTGAAAACGAAAAAGCCGGGCTTTCGCCCGGCTGGTCGTGATCGCGCAATGCTAAAAACTATCAGCCGCGGCCGCGCTTGCGGCGCTGGCCAAGACCCATTTCCTTCGCAAGGCGCGAGCGCGCCTCGGCGTAGGCAGGCGCTACCATCGGGTAGTCGACCGGCAGATCCCACTTCTCACGATATTCTTCAGGCGACAGGCTGTGGTGAGTCATCAGGTGGCGCTTGAGCGACTTGAAGTTGCCGCCGCACTCGAGGCAGGTGATCTGCTCATCCTGGACGGACTTGCGCACAGAGACAGCAGGCTTCTGCTTTTCAACGACAGCCATGGCCGGTGTCGGCGTCGACGTGTTGCTCAACGCCGAATGCACATCCGAAATAAGATTGGCGAGATCGCCAACCGGCACGACATGGTTGCTGACATACGCTGCGACGATATCCGCGGTAAGCTCGACCAGCAATTCTGGCCCGCTTCCGGCTGCAGTATCCGTCATATTTCGTTTCTCCTGTTTGCATGCTCAAAAGGTCTAGAGCCTCCTTGGCTCTTGACCGCTATCGTAGAGCGAACAGCAAAAAACTCAGTCTGCGGCTACATGTTTCGAAAAACTGAAATCCACCCCTAGATTCCTGAGGCCGAAACCCGTTCTTATACTGCCTGATCTTGCATTAGTACGCACACACTCACACACGACCCTCAATTAAACATTGAAATTCAAAGTGACCGAGGAAATATGCAATGTGATTCTAATTCAATATCAGAACTCTACTTGAGCATCAATTATCACCGTTTTGCGAAAACGCCAATTAATATTTCATATATATCTGTCAAAAAACGTCTCTATCCCAAGAATTAGTGGGGCGCGAAGGAAACATTAATCATCCTCACGTCTGCTTAAAACTGCAAAAAACTGCTTAAAATCTTGAATATATGGCACTCTTACCTTTCAAGAAGATCGTCGCGCACCGAAGGCCGTAAAAGACGATAACCTGTCTTGTGTGCCGCCCTGGCCAACAGATGAGCAGCGACCGGCGCCGTCAGTATAAAAAACACGAAACCAGCAAGCGCACGTGCAAATACCGCGATTTCTCCCGATTCGATGCCGGCCGCAAATAACAAAAGCCCCGAGCCCACGGTTCCGGCTTTCGACGCTGCATGCATGCGCGTGTATAAATCCGGCAGTCTGACTATACCAAGGGCTGCCACCAGCGCGAAAAGCGCGCCCGACAAAAGCAGCAGGGATACCAGGATGGCGACGACGTAATCCATCATGTCCTGTCCTTCTTCGTCTTGCGCGCTGCGGTGGTCTTGGCAATTGGCTTGTCATCCGGCTTCAGCTTGGCATCGCTCTTCACCTTCGCATCAGGCTTTTTCGAGGCCGGGCGGACGATTTTATCTGTCTGCGCTGTCGCAACGCCAGTCGAACCGGGCAGCGGGCCCCGTGACAGAACGAAGCGGGCGAAAGCGACGGTGGCGAGGAAGCCGACGAGGCCGAGCGAGATGGCGATATCGATATAGAGCGCAAAGCCCGTCTTGACGGCGACGACGGCGAGAAAGCCGATCGCCGTGCCTGACAGCGTATCGAGCGCCAGGATGCGATCCGGCAGCGTCGGTCCGACGATGACCCGCCAGGAGGCGACGAGGAAGGTGACGGCGAGAACGACGAGCGCCACGGATGCGGCGATGGAGACGATCGCGTCAGGCGTCATCGGAAGGCCTCCATGATCTTGCGCTCGAAGCCATTGGCGATATCGCGCCTGATCGCATCGGGATCGGCGCAATCGAGCGCATGGACAAAGAGCGTCTTCTTGTCGTCGGAGACATCCACCGACAGCGTTCCCGGCGTCAGCGTGATCATGTTGGCGAGCAGCGTGATCTCGAAATCGCGATCGACGGTGAGCGGAAAGGCGAAAATGCCCGGTTTCAGGTTCATGTCGGGGCTGAGCACCGTTGCTGCCACCTTGACGGCCGACAAGGCGAGTTCCTTGAGGAAGAGCAGCGCCAGCGACGTGATTGCCCAGAGACGCCAGAGATAGGCCCTGCTTCCGAAGGGTTCGCGCACGAGGAAGAGCGCCAGCGCGCCGAGCGCGAAGCCGAGGACGAGATTGTGGGCGGAGGCGCTGCCGCCGAGTGCCGCCCAGGCAATCGCCAGCAGGAGATTGAGAAGCAAGGCGATCATGGCGCGACGCCTCCCGGGAAGACCGATTCGATATAGGGATAGGGATCGGTGAGCTCGGTGGCGACGGATTGGGTCAGCGCCAGCAGCCGTTCCGGCAGCAGGCCGAAGCCGACGATGAACGATGAGAGCAGCAGGAGCGGCAACATCGCCCGCCAGCCGGCGGCGACATAAGTCTCGGCACTTTCGGTGGCCGGGCGCCAGTAGGCGAGCAGGAAGACACGGCCGAAGCAGATCGTCGTCAGGAAGCCGCTTGCCAGCACGGCGGCGGCCAGCCACCAGGCGCCGACATCGAGCGTGGACTTGACGAGGATGAGCTTCGGCCAGAAGCCGGAGAACGGCGGCAGGCCGCAGGCGGCGAAGAAGAGGATGAGCGAGATCGCGGCGAAGAGGCCATTGCGGCGATAGAGGCCGCCCAGCCGGGTCAGCGAGAAACTGCCGCCGAGAAAAGCCATCTGGCCGGCCGCCAGATAGAGTGCGGTCATCAGCAGCATGGAATGCAGCGCGTAAAAGACCGTGCCGGACAGGGCTCCCGTCGTTCCGACCGCGATGCCGATCAGCATGTTGCCGATGCCGGAGATGACGACATAGCCGAGCAGCTTTCTGACATCGTCCTGCGCCAGCGCGCCGAGCGCGCCGAGAATGGCGGTGACGGCGCCTGTGATCGCGATCAGCAGGCTGAGCTCCTCACGCTCCAAAGGCAAGAGCATCACCAGCACGCGGATCAGCGCATAGATGCCCACCTTGGTGAGCAGGCCGGCAAAGAGTGCTGATACGACGATGCGGGGGGTGTGATAGGAGGCGGGGAGCCAGAAATTGACGGGAAAAGCGGCCGCCTTCATGGCGAAGGCCAGCAGAAAGAGGGCTGCCAGCGTCGTCAGCGGCGCGGTTTCGCTGAGCGTGCCTGCCTTGGTGGCGATATCGGCCATGTTGAGCGTGCCGAAGATGGCGTAGAGGATGCCGACCGCGATCAGGAACAGCGTGGTGCCGAGGAGATTGAGGACGGCGTATTTCATCGCGCCGTCGATCTGCCTGCGCTCGGAGCCCAGGATCAGCAGGCCGAAGGACGAGATCAGTAACACCTCGAACCAGACATAGAGATTGAAGACGTCGCCGGTCAGGAAGGCGCCTGTGACGCCGGCCATCAGCATCAGGAGGAATGGGAAGAAACCGTAGCGCCTGTTGTTGTCGTCGATATCGGAAAGCGCGTGGATGCCACCCGACAGTGCGGCGATCGCCGCCGTCAGCGCCATGACGGCGGAGAACGTATCGACGGTGAATGCGATGCCGAAGGGTGGCAGCCAGCGGCCCATCACCATGGTGAGCGGGCCGTCATTCATGACCTTGACGAGGAGTGTGGCGTCGAGCGCGACCAGCAGCGCCAGACCGGGGATGGCGAGTGAGGCCTGCAGGCGGACGGAGCCGCGGGCCATCAGGAGGATGGCGCCGAGGGTTATGCACAGCGCCACCGGGGCGATGACCAGCCAGTGGGCGAGCGGCACCGGAGCGGTGAGCATGGCGGTGGAGAGATCGGGGATGGTTTGGGTGGGGGTGGCCATTTAGGGGG
>UCJD01000083.1 GCA_900472605.1 Hyphomicrobiales bacterium
TGCAACGGCCCCCGCTGGGGGAGAAGGTGGCCCGAAGGGTCGGATGAGGGGGCTTCAAGGCAAAAGCTAAGCGCCCCTAACCGCCTGAAATCACCCCAAAATCAACAAGCCAGATCAGCCACCACCGAATCCAGGATCAGCATTCCAGACGGCGTGCAGCGCAGACGCGAATTGCCGATGCGTTCGATGAAGCCGTGTTCCAGTAAAAACTCTTCGCGCTTCGGGTCCGGGTCGCGACCGGAAAGCTGTTGCCAGCGGGCGAGGTCGACACCCTCGGTGAGGCGCAGGCCCATCAAGAGTAGTTCGTCGGCCTGTTCCTCGAAACCGAGCTGTTCCTGCTCGAGAACGCCATGGCCGTCGCGCTCCACGAGTTCCAGCCAGGCTTCCGGCTTGCGCTCGGTGGCGGTGGCAAGCTTGGTCGCGCCGCGCGTCAATCGACCATGCGCGCCGGGGCCGATGCCGGCATAGTCGCCATAGCGCCAGTAGGTGAGGTTGTGGCGGCTCTCCGCACCCGGGCGGGCGTGGTTGGAGACCTCGTAGGCCGGCATGCCCTCTGCGCCCGTGATTTCCTGCGTCGCCTCGTAGAGCGCCGCCGACTGGTCGTCGTCGGGCACGATGAGCTTGCCCATCTTGTGCAGCCCGAAGAAGGGCGTGCCCTCCTCGATCGTCAGCTGGTAGAGCGACAGGTGGTCGACGGCATAGGAGATCGCCTGCTTGAGCTCGCGCTCCCATTCCTCGACCGTCTGCTTCGGCCGGGCATAGATCAGATCGAAGGACATGCGCGGAAAAATGTCGCGCGCCAGCTTGATCGCCTTCAGCGCATCCTCGACATCATGCAGTCGCCCGAGGAACTTCAGGTCGCGATCGTTCAGCGCCTGCACGCCGAGCGAGACGCGGTTGACCCCGGCGGCGCGGTAGCCGCGGAAGCGCTCGGCCTCGACGCTGGAAGGGTTGGCCTCCATGGTGATCTCGATGCCATCAGGCATGTGCCACTCTTTGGCAATGCCGTCGAGAATGGCCGAGACAGTGGACGGGTTCATCAGCGAGGGCGTGCCGCCGCCGAGAAAGACGCTGGTCACCGTCTTCGGTCCACTCAGCTGCCGCATCGCCGCCATCTCCTTCAGGAAGGCAGCGGTGAAGCGCTCCTGGTCGACAGGCTGGTGGCGCACATGGCTGTTGAAGTCGCAATAGGGGCACTTGGCGGCACAGAACGGCCAATGCACATAGACGCCGAAACCGGGTTCGCCGGTATCGGGCAGAAGAGATGCATAACGCGTCAGGTTCGACTGTTCCAATGTGTCCACGATCGGGTCTTATGCGTCCAGGCAGGTTTCGACGAAGATCTTGAAGGCGCGGGCGCGATGCGAAAGAGCCTCAGGGTCGCCGGGCTTCCAGCCGTGCTTTTCGTCCGAGCTCATCTCGCCAAAGGTCGTCTCATAGCCCTCGGGCAGGAAGATCGGGTCATAGCCGAAGCCCGCCGTGCCGCGCGGCGGCCAGGCGACCGTCCCTTCGACTTCGCCGCGGAAGAATTCCGTGTGGCCATCCGGCCATGCCAGGCAGAGAACGCTGACGAAGCGAGCGGTGCGCTGCTCCGGCGTGGTGGCGCCTTTCTCTTGGAGAGCGGTTTCGACCTTCTGCATCGCCATGGCGAAATCGCGCGTGCCGTCGGCCGTCTCCGCCCAGTTGGCGGTGTAGACACCCGGTGCGCCGTCCAGCGCGTCGATCACGAGGCCGCTGTCGTCGGAAAGGGCCGGCAGACCGGAGGCCTTGGCGGAAGCCAGAGCCTTGATCGCGGCGTTTTCCTCGAAGGTCGTGCCTGTCTCGTCCGGCTCCTCGAACTTCAGTTCGGCTGCCGATTTTGCCGAGAAGCCGAAAGGACCGATCAGGTCGGCGATCTCGCGTATCTTGCCGGCATTGTGGCTGGCAACGACGATGGTGCGGGTATCGAGCTTGCGCATGAGCGGTCCTTCAAAGAGTCCAAAGTTTCGGTTCGGCGCATTCCAGGCTGTTGCCGTCAGGATCGCGGAAATAGATCGATCGCGCCCCGTTCGGCCAGCAAAAATCGCTTTCGATGGAAACGCCCGCTTTGTTGAGCTTTTCCGCGATCAAGTCAATCGCTTCCGCGTTGACGCGGAAACACGCATGCCCCGCGCCGGTCGTGCCATGCGGCGGAACCGGCAGCGCGTCGGAAGAGGGCGGCTTGATCGTCTCATTGCGGTTGAAGATCAGGAGAATGCCCGGGCCGCAGCGGAAGAAGACGTGCCGGTTGTCGTGGCGCAGAACCTTCTCGAGGCCGAGAACATCGCCATAGAAGCGCTCGGCGGCATCGAGGTCGTCGACATAAAGCGCGGTTTCAAGAATGCCGTCGATCATGCTGTCATTCTCCGGAGGCCGTCGGACAGTAGGCCAAGACCCTCTCTGGCCTGCCGGCCATCTCCCCCACAAGGGGGGAGAAGACCCGTGGCGCGCGCCTGCCTCAATCAAGGTTCGGCGGTGCAGCCAGGTTAAGCCCTCCCCCTTGTGGGGAGGGTTGGGGAGGGGACTTTATTCAGCTCCCCTCAGGCAATCGCCGCCTTCTGCAGCTCCACCAGCTCGGCAATGCCGTTCTTGGCAAGCGCCATCAGCGAACCGAACTCTTCCTCGGTAAACGGCGTTCCCTCGGCCGTGCCCTGGATCTCGACGATGCCGCCCGAACCCGTCATCACGAAATTCGCATCGGTCTCGGCGGACGAGTCCTCGAGATAGTCGAGATCGATCACAGGCTGGCTGGCGAAGATGCCGCAGGAGATCGCGGCGACGTGGTCCTTCAGGACCCGCTCGACCTTGATCATGTTGCGGCTTTCCATCCACTTCAGGCAGTCGTAGAGCGCGATCCACGCGCCCGTGATCGATGCAGTGCGGGTACCGCCATCGGCCTGGATGACGTCGCAGTCGAGCGTGATCTGGCGTTCGCCGAGTTCCTTGAGATCGACCACGGCGCGCAGCGAGCGGCCGATCAGGCGCTGGATCTCCTGGGTGCGGCCGCCCTGCTTGCCGGCGGCGGCTTCGCGCTTCATGCGGTCGCCGGTGGCGCGCGGCAGCATGCCGTATTCGGCGGTGACCCAGCCCTTGCCGGTGTTGCGCAACCATGGCGGCGTCTTTTCTTCAAGGCTCGCGGTGCACAGCACATGCGTGTCGCCGAATTTCACCAGACAGGAGCCTTCGGCGTGCTTGGAAAAGTTGCGCTCGAAGGTGACCTTGCGCATCTGGTCGGTTTTTCTGCCGGAAGGCCGCATCATATTCTCCTCGGTGCACCGGACCGGGAACGCGGGCGTGGTTCTCGGCTTCATCATCGGTGCAGGTCTGTTGTTGACCGCTTCTACGATTGGCGGCGCGCATTTGCAAATTCCCTTTTGCGCGGACGGGGAGATTGGCTATATTTTGCGGCATCATTATCAGCATGGGTGCGCAAGGCTTAATGGAATTCAGGTCGTCGACGATTTCGGACGCCGTTGCCGCGCTGGACGAACGCTCCAAGGAAATCTTCCGTCGCATCGTCGAGGGCTATCTGGAGACGGGCGAGCCGCTGGGCTCGCGCAATCTCTCGCGCATCCTGCCCATGTCGCTGTCGCCGGCCTCGGTGCGCAATGTCATGAGCGATCTGGAAGAGCTCGGCCTCGTCTATTCCCCGCATGTCAGCGCCGGCCGTCTGCCCACGCAGGTGGGCTTGCGCTTCTTCGTCGATGCCTTCATGCAGGTCGGCGATCTCTCAGCCGAGGACCGCGCCAATATCGACCGGCAGGTAAGGGCGGAAAGCCGCGACGGACCGATGGAGGCGATGATGAACGAGGCAAGCCGCATGCTGTCTGGCATGTCGCGCGGCGCCGGTCTCGTCATCACCTCGAAGAGCGATCCCGTGCTCAAGCACGTCGAATTCATCCGCCTCGAGCCCACCAAGGCGCTGGCCGTGCTCGTCGGCGATCACGACCAGGTCGAGAACCGCATCATCGAGCTGCCCGCCGGCGTCACGTCCTCGCAGCTCACCGAAGCCGCGAATTTTCTGAACGCCCACATGACCGGCCAGACGCTGCCGGAATTGCGCAGCCAGCTCGGCCGGCTCAAGGCCAACGTTCGCCACGAGCTCGACGCGCTGTCGCAGGATCTGGTGGAGCGCGGCATCGCGGTCTGGTCCGGCAGCGCCGATGAGGGAAAGCCGGCGCAGCTCATCATCCGCGGCCGCGCCAATCTTCTGGAGGGGCTGGGCAGCGCCGACGATCTCGATCGCCTGCGCATGCTGTTCGATGATCTCGAAAAGAAGGACAGCCTGCTGGAGCTGCTGAACCTCGCCGAAAGCGGCCCGGGCGTGCGCATCTTCATCGGCTCGGAAAACAAGCTCTTCTCGCTTTCCGGCTCCTCGCTGATCGTCGCGCCCTATCGCGACGAGGACGACCGCATCGTCGGCGCCGTCGGCGTCATCGGCCCGACGCGGCTCAACTATTCGCGCATCGTGCCGATGGTCGACTACACCGCCCAGCTCATGGCGAGGCTCTCGCGCCCGTCCAAGTAGCAGCCCTCTCAGTTCCAGCAGGCGCTATTCCGGCAGCTGCACGCCGGAACCGCCCATTTCCGAAGGCATGTCCTTGAACTTCGGCAGCCCGTCCTTCACGTGCAGGATGGTGTCCTCATAGTTCACATGCATGGTCGGCTTGTAGTCGAGATCGGGGAGAATAGGGGCGTAGACGTCGGTCACGCCCCAGAGCGGATGCTCGCTGTAGAGATGCCCGCCGCAGGTGTCGCAGAACTTGCGCACGCTGTAATCGGTCTTCTGGAAGCTCTCGACATGCTCGCCGCCCTTGGTCACCCGAACCGCTTGCGGCTGCCACAGCGTGAAGGTATTGATCGGCCCGGCCGACCAGTGCTGGCAGGAGCGACAATGGCAATAGCCCATCGCGACAGGCGTGCCGGTCACGGTCAGTTCGACGGCACCGCAAAAGCATTTCCCGACATAGACGTTTTCGTCGGCCATCTCAGCACCTCCCAGGTTGAGAGATGAGTGTGGCACCGTATTAGATTTTGCGAAAGTAAGAATGACATGCGGCTGTCGCCTCGTTGTCGCTTTCATAAGCGCTCGTCATGCGCCTGACATGCCTGTGTTTCCGACCTTCTTCGTCACGCAGACTTGATTTTTGGTGCTCAAAGTTCGATATCGGGCTCATCCAAAAGCCACCAATGACCGGAGAACGTCATGACTGACGAGACGACGAAGAACGGACCTGACGCAGCCGCGGAAGAAGCCGCAGCCGACGCCGCCGCAAACGTCGAGAACGAGACCGCAGCCGAGCCCGATCCGATCGAGCTGTTGAAGGCTGAGAATGCCGAACTGCGCGACCGCTATCTGCGCCTTGCCGCCGACATGGACAATCTGCGTCGCCGCACCGAGCGTGAAGTCAAGGATGCCAAGTCCTATTCCGCAGCCGGTTTCGCCCGCGACATGCTGGCTGTCTCCGACAACCTGCGACGCGCGCTCGACGCCATCCCGCAAGAGGCCCGCGCCGGCGCCGATGCCGGCCTGACGACGCTGATCGAAGGCGTCGAGATGACCGAGCGCTCGATGCTGTCGACGCTGGAGCGTCACGGCGTACGCAAGCTCGAGCCCGTCGGCCAGAAGTTCGATCCGAACTTCCACCAGGCGATGTTCGAAGTGCCGAACCCCGATGTCCCCAACAACACCGTCGTTCAGGTGGTCCAGGATGGCTATTCGATCGGCGAGCGCGTGCTGCGCCCGGCCATGGTCGGCGTCGCCAAGGGCGGCCCGAAGATCGTCGAAGCCGAAACCAACTCGGTGTTCGACCAGAAGGACGCCTGATCCGATCGGGCTGCGTTCTCAAAACTGTTCGATAATCAGCAACCGGGTGCCAACGCCCCGGTTGCTTTTTTATGCTGGGGCGTGTTCTCTCGTCACGAGAGCGCCGTGCCGATTTCGTCAGCGGCGTGGTTTCGGGGCGCTTTCGTTGTCAGGAGCGGGATCATTGGCGTCGCTACCGAGATCGCGGTCGCGGACATCCTGCATCTGCTTGCGGTAATCGGACTGTTCCCCAGCCTCTCGAAAGGGCCGGTCGATCAGACTTTTCGCCAGTTGCGGGCGTCCGCTTTGCCGAATGCTCTCACGTAGGTCTTCGGCGCTTGCAATCAGACCAAGCCCTTCCAACGCTACGAAAAAGGCGCGAGTGCTGAGGACATGCGTGTTTGGCGGTATTTTGTCATGCGGGGGACGTCCGTTCAGGTAGTCCTTGTCGTCCGAGATGATCAGACCGATATGCCGCCCAGGCTCCAGACGCATGGCCCGGAAAAGCGCCTCGACGTTGTCCATCGTCCAGCTTGTCGCCCACTCCCCGAAGTTTTTCGCGGCGCCCTCTATCCCACCGGCTTCGAGTGCCAGCGCTTCGAGATAAGCGGCGCCAAACGGAGTCTTGACGATCCGGTGCTGATTATCTCCGGCAACCTCGAACCACGCTCGAAGACGATCGGCGCCGGGCCGGGAACTGAGGCGCGTGCATTCATACATCACGGCGTCGGTGACAAAGACAGGCGTGCCGAAGCTTTGCAGAAGGTCCAGCCTATCGACCACCGCCAGACTGATGAGCGGCCCCGAATCCGCGATGACCAGGGTGACCGGAGAAAGTTTCATCATGCCGCATGAGTGATGGCGCTGATGAAAGCCTTCGCCATCTCGATATCACGGCGTGAAGGCGTTCCGGGATAGGGGATATCGTTGTCGTTGGCCGCTTCGTAGAGCTCCATCTCGTCATCCAGATGAAGCGACGCAATCGCACGTTTTGTGGACATGAGGCCGCGGCTCCATGTCCACAGAATGTCGTGCACGGTCACAGGGTTCTCGTGGTCGAAGATAACGTCCTGGCTCATCTGCGTCCTCGTCGGTCCCTGGTATCTTACAACATGGAAGATCATACTGCCAGTTGCCGGCAGATCATCCTGCTAGATGCGGGCGAAGCGTTCGATCAGGAGATCGAAGAAGCCGTCCGCGTCGACATCGCGCATCACGGTCGCGTTGCGCTTGCGGTCGGTCACGTGCCACCAGTCGACCACGGTCATCCCGACGGTCAGTTCCGATTTTACTTCGATCTCGACGTTGCAGACCCGTCCCTTGAACAGCTCCGGCTTCAGCAGGTAGGCAACAACCGTCGGGTCGTGCAGCGGACCGCCGTCCGAGCCGTATTTCTCGATATCGAAGCGCTCGAAGAACTCCAGCATCTCCACCATCGCGATCGCCGGCCGCGTGCCGATCTCGGCCATGCGCTTGACGCGCGATTTCAGCGTCAGCAGCTTGTGCGTCACGTCGAGCGGCATCATCACGATCGGCACGCCGGAGCGGA
>UCJD01000081.1 GCA_900472605.1 Hyphomicrobiales bacterium
GGCTGGTAGAGGCGTGAATAGCTTGGATGAGGGGGCCACAAGCGCCGTCGCCAGACGTCAAACACCCATTCCCGCTTGACCTTTTGTCGCTCTGCCCTTAACCGCCACACACAAACGCGAAAGGTATGGGCATGAAGGTTCTGTTGATCGGATCGGGCGGACGCGAGCACGCATTGGCCTGGAAACTGGCGCAATCGCCCGTGCTCACCGAACTCTTTGCTGCGCCCGGCAATCCCGGCATCGCCGATCACGCGACGCTTGCCTCTGTCAACGTCGACGACCACGACGCCGTCATCGCCTTCTGCAAGGACAAGTCGATCGACTTCGTCGTCGTTGGCCCCGAGGCGCCGCTGGTGGCGGGTGTTGCTGATCGCCTGCGCGCCGAAGGTTTCGCCGTCTTCGGTCCGTCTGCCGCCGCAGCCCAGCTCGAAGGCTCCAAGGGTTTCACCAAGGATATCTGCGCCCGCTACGATATCCCGACCGGCGCCTACCAGCGCTTCAACAATGCCCCCAAGGCCAAGGCCTATATTCGCGAGCAGGGCGCCCCGATCGTCGTCAAGGCCGATGGATTGGCCGCCGGCAAGGGTGTGACAGTTGCGATGACCGTCGATGAAGCGCTCGCCGCTGTCGATGATTGCTTCGAGGGCGCCTTTGGTTCCGCCGGTGCCGAGGTCGTAGTCGAGGCCTATCTCGATGGCGAGGAGGCGAGCTTCTTCTGCCTGAGCGATGGCGCGCACGCACTGGCGCTCGCCACCGCCCAGGACCACAAGCGGGTGGGTGAGGGCGACACCGGCCCGAACACCGGCGGCATGGGCGCCTACTCCCCGGCTCCGGTGATGACGCCAGAGATGGTCGAGCGCACCATGAAGGAAATCATCGAGCCCACCATGCGCGGCATGGCCGAAAGCGGCTATCCCTTTTCCGGCGTGTTCTTCGCCGGCCTGATGATAACAGCCAAGGGTCCCGAACTCATCGAATACAATGTCCGCTTCGGCGATCCCGAATGCCAGGTGCTGATGATGCGCCTGAAGAGCGATCTCCTGCCGATCCTCTACGCCACCGCGACCGGCACGCTGGATAAGGTCACGGCCGAATGGAGCGACGATCCGGCGTTGACCGTTGTCATGGCCTCCAAGGGCTATCCCGCCTCCTATGACAAGAATACCCCGATCACCTCGATCCCCGACGCGGGCGAGGGCGCCAAGGTGTTCCATGCCGGCACAGCGCTGAAGGACGGCGCGCTGGTTGCCACCGGCGGTCGCGTGTTGAACGTGACGGCAACGGGCAAGACCGTCGGCGAGGCGCAAGCCCGCGCCTATGCCCTGCTCGACAAGGTCGAGTGGGATAACGGTTTCTGCCGCCGGGATATCGGTTGGCAGGCGATCAAGCGCGAAAAAGCGTGATCCCACGCCGAAATCGGGTCAGTTCTCTAAATTTTTACCCTTTCCCCTGACGGGATGGAAATAAAGCCGCGTTAAACCTGTGCTCAAGGTAAGACGGAGTGGCTTCATGCGTCAGATTGTTATGGGTATCGTTGGTGCGTTGTTGGCGGGTTCGGCCATGGCGTCGTCGATCGACGTGGTCGGCGCCAATGCGGTCTCGACCGATAGCAGCATCCTCAAGATGACCTGCACCACATGCCCGCCGCTTCAGGTCTTGGAAGCCAAGAAGGAATATATCGTCCCGACGCTCGCCGATGGTACGCTCGAGCACTCCCAGATCCGCGACGTCGATGGCGAAAAGAAGCTCTTTCGCACCGAAGGCTGGATGGGTGGTTCCCCCGTCGTGTTCGTGACCAAGGCACCCGCGCCGGTGGCAGTTGCCGCCGCACCTGCCGTCGATGGCGTCGACACGGCGACGACCTCGGCCGTGATTGGCGCCGATATCAAGCCCGTGGTTGCTGGCGCCGCAGGCCAGCCGGCGGAACAAACACGCCCGCTCGACGTTTCTAATTTCAAGCTTAGGCCTTGATTTAAAGTTCCCTGCCCCTCCCGTCCAAAGTTTTGGTCATCTGGGGTTCCACCTCAAAAGGGTGGTAAAATGCGCTCCTGAAGAGAAGCAGGAGCGCATTTTCTATTTTCGACTTGCCTTTGCGCGCTCCGACTTCGCAGCCGGAATATCATCTAGTCCTTGGTTAAGTATTTCTTATAAAAAACAGGCCATTTATCGCTACGACCGGTAGCCGCATGAGTTTTCGCAGCAGTACCAGCGAAGGGCCAGTCTCTCTCGCATACGCGGTAGGATGCCGCGCCGGATGATGTCACCCGACACCTGTTGCGAGGCCCTATGAAGAATCTCAGAATTTCCAGGCAGTTGTTCCTGCTCGTCGCCGGCTTGATGGTGGCCTTTTGCGTCGCCTCCTACCTTCAGATCCGCGCTTCGATCGATGCGATCTATCATGAGCGCAGCGAGATGCTGCGCACGCAGGTGGAATCCGGCCTCTCCATCGTCCAGCAATATTACGACCGCGAGAAGTCCGGTGAGCTGACGCGCGAGCAGGCGCAGGCGCTGGCATACAAGCAACTCTCCGCGATCCGCTACGAGCCGAACGGCTATTTCATCGGCTACGACTACGACGTCGTCATGCGCATCACCTACGACACGCCGAAGCTCGGCAAGAGCAGCAAGGGCGTGCCTGACAGCCGCGGCAAGCCTTACCGCGACGAGATCGTCAAGGTCGGCCGCGCCGGCGGCGGCATCGTCGAATTCTACGGCCCCAAGCCCGGCCAGCCGGCCGACGCGCAGTTCCGCAAGGCCGTCTACACCAAGGCGTTCGAACCCTGGCAGGTGGTGGTCGCGACCGGCGTCTATCTTGACGACCTCGACGCGCAGGTTCGCTCCGATGTGTTGAAGGCGCTGTCGGGTGGTCTCGTCGTGCTGCTCCTGGGCGGCGCTGCCGCCGTCTACGTCGTTCGCAGCATTTCCGGCCCGCTGACGCGCATCCACACCGCCCTCCAGGCCGTGGCCGAAGAAAACGTCACGATCGCCATCCCCCACACCGACATGAACAATGAGGTGGGCATGATGGCCAAGGCCACGAAGTCGCTGCAGGAAAAGGTCCGCGAGCGTCACGCCATGTCCGAGCGCGAAGCCGCTCAGCAGATGGCGCTCGACGACGAGCGCGAGAACAACCAGCGTCTTCAGCGCGACGAAACCGCGGTGCAGGCCCATGTGGTCTCCACCATCGGCCAGGCGCTGGAGCAGATCGCCCGCGGCGACCTGACGGTCCGCTGTGCCGATCTCGGCCAGAAATACGCAGCTCTGCGCGACAACTTCAACGATGCGCTCGGCCATCTCGAGGCTGCCATGTCCAAGGTCTCGGTCAAGGGCGGCGATATCGCCGTCAGCAAGGAAGAGATCCGCCGCGCCTCCAACGAGTTGTCGCAGCGCACCGAGCGCCAGGCCGCAAGCCTGGAAGAAACCTCGGCCGCTCTCGACGAGCTCAGCGTCGCGGTGCGCCACACGGCGGAAGGCGCCCACGAGGCAAGCAAGCGCGTCCACTCGGTCAGTTCCGAGGCAAACCGCAGCGACGCCGTGGTCACGCAGGCGATCGAGGCGATGAGCGGGATCGAGAAATCGTCCGACGAGATCAGCAAGATCATCGGCGTCATCGACGACATCGCCTTCCAGACCAATCTGCTCGCCTTGAACGCCGGTGTCGAGGCCGCGCGTGCCGGCGAGAGCGGCAAGGGCTTCGCCGTCGTCGCCCAGGAAGTCCGCGAACTGGCCCAGCGCTCGGCCGCGGCCGCCAAGGAGATCAAGGACCAGATCGCCCGCTCCTCGGGCCAGGTCGAACAGGGCGTTCGCTTCGTTGGCGAGGCAGGCGAGGCGCTGAAGCGCATCTCCGACCAGATCAAGGCCGCCAACGACATCGTCTCGAAGATCGCCCACAGCGCCTCCGAGCAGGACACGACGCTGCGCTCGATCACCTCCTCGATCAACCAGCTCGACGCCGCCACCCAGCAGAATGCCGCCATGGCCGAGGAAACCACCGCCTCGGCGGAATCGCTCGCCAGCGACACCGACGAACTCCTGAACCTGATCCGCGGCTTCCGCGTCGGCGCGCAGGCCGGGTATGGCGCAACGCCGACCCGCCGCGCCGCGTAAGGCTCGCGGCAAATGCGATAGGATGACGACAGCCGCCGGAGCGATCCGGCGGCTGTTTTGGTTTGTTATTTGCGGGTTGCCTTCTTCGCAGCGACCAACGCGTCGCCTTCGTCGGGCTCGCTATCGGGAATGCTGTCGAGGATGGCAAGCGCCGCGCCGACGTCGCCCTGTTCCGCGCGCTTCTTCAAACGCATGATCGCCCGCCGATGCCCGATGCCATCGGCGATGAACGCGGAAAACAGCTGGTTCAGCGATACATTGTCCTCCGCCGCCGCGCGCTTGGCTTCTTCCATCACATGGTCCGCTATTCTCAGAGGATAGGTGCTCATGTCTCTTGTCTCCATTGCGCGCGTTGCGCGATAAAATCTCCAGCGCTCATGGCGCTTATGCCAAAGGCGTTGACCGCGGGATGTCGGAAATGGCGATCGTTGCTGACGATCAAGGTGGCTCCGCCTGCAAGTGCACACTCGATGTAGATGTCATCCTTGGGGTCCGCGAGGAACGGCCTGAAGTGAAACCACGGCGACACGAGCTCAGCCTTGCTGAATACCGCATCGAGCACGATGTCGATCTTGCTCTCGCTGAGCCAGGGAGCCTTGCCGAGAATGCCCGGCCGCTTCAGTACGTCTTCATACTCCAGCGCCACTGCGGGCGATAATGCGAAATCGACGCCACCGTTAAGCATCTCGCGCACAAGCTGATGCGAGGCGCCTTTCGAGGATCGCAAAGCCGAAACCATGACATTTGCATCAACGATAATCATGTCGCCAATATGATGTCGCATGTGATATCATGTCAAGGCATGTTGATAGCGTCTTACAACAGCCTCAGCGCTTGCGCCCGGCCCCGCGACATGATCATGACAGCCCGAATGCACCCTTTCAGCAAACTGAAAAGTCCTATCATGCAGATCATCGAGCCCAGCGCAGCATGACCATCCTCGCGGCCTATGCCGGCCTCTTCGCCATCTCGCTGATATCAGCTACCATTCTGCCCGCGCAGTCGGAGGCGGGGCTCGTCGCGCTCATTCTCTCCGGACAGTATTCCACGCTGCTGCTCGTGGCCGTCGCCAGCATCGGCAATATCCTCGGTTCGCTGGTCAACTGGGCGCTCGGCATCGGCATCGAGCGCTTTCGCCACAGACGGTGGTTCCCGGTGGGGGAGGCGGCGCTGGATCGGGCGCAGCGCTGGTATCGGCGGTATGGCAAATGGTCGCTGCTCGGAAGCTGGCTGCCCATCGTCGGCGATCCCATCACCGTCGTCGCCGGCGTCATGCGTGAGCCGCTACCGGTCTTTTTGGCTCTGGTGACGATCGCCAAGACCGCGCGTTACGCGGTCCTGGCGGTGATCACCTTGGGCATCGTCGGCTGAAGATCAGCCGGCGATCTTCGAGAAGTCGGCAACCGTGCCGGTGGCTTCGCGGATGAGGCGCAGCAGCGCCAGGCGGTTGGCGCGGATCGCCGCATCCTCGTCGTTGACGAGCACGTCGGTAAAGAAGCGGTCGACAGGTGCGCGCAGCGTCGAAAGTGCCGCCATCGCCGAGCGGAAATCTTCCGTCTCGATCGCACTGGATGCCTCGGCCGAAACCGTCTTGATCGCGGCGAACAATTCCTTCTCTGCGTCGAGCTTCAAAAGCGCGTCCGAAACGCCATCGGCGACCACGGTGCCCTTCTTCTCCTCGGCGGCCAGCAGCTGCACGGCGCGCTTGGTGCCGGCGAGCAGGTTCTTGCCGTCCTCGGAGCTGACGAAAGCTGTCAGCGCCTCGACGCGGCGGGCGACCATGCGCAGGTCGTCGGTTTCGGGCGTCAGCACCGCGTCGATCAGGTCGTGGCGCGCGCCCTGGTCGCGCAGATAGACCTTAAGGCGGTCATGGAAGAAGGAGAGCAGGTCGAGCTGGCGCGTCATGTCTTCCAAGTTGGGCTCATATTTGATGTAGTCGCCGCCCTGGCGCGCCTTCTCCGCATTTATCTTGTCTGCAATATCCATGTCGATGCGCGCCATGTGGCTGACGATGCGCGGCAGCAGCGTCAGGTGCACGCCGCGCTCGAGAATGATGCGGATGACGCCGAGTGCGGCGCGGCGCAGCGCGAAGGGGTCCTTCGATCCTGTCGGCTTTTCGTCGACGGCCCAGAATCCAACAAGCGTGTCGAGCTTGTCGGCAAGCGCCACCGTGATCGCCACCTTGTCCTGCGGCAGCTGGTCCGACGGCCCCTGCGGCTTGTAGTGCTCCTCGATCGCGGTCGAGACGACCGCGTCTTCGCCCTGCAGCGCCGCATATTTGCGGCCCATCACGCCCTGAAGCTCCGGAAATTCGCCGACTGCCTCGGTGCGCAGATCGGCCTTCGCCAGCACCACGGCGCGGTCGACCAGCTTGTAGTCGGCGCCGGCGGGGAAGGCGACCTTGGCGGCCATGGCGCGGATGCGCTCCACCCGTTCGCCCTGCGTGCCGAGCTTGGCATGGAAGGTGACGTTGAGCGCGTCGAGCTTGGCCATACGCTGGTCGAGCGGCTTTGCAAGATCGAGGCTGAATTTCTTGGCCGAGGCTTCCAGCGTCTCCAGATCCGGCAGGTTGCCCTGGTCGCGCTTCCAGAAATGCAGCGCGTCGGAGAGGCGCGCGCGAACCACCTTGCCGTTGCCGTGGATGATTTCCTTGCCGCCATCGCTGGCTTCGATATTGGAAATCAGGATGAAATTGTTCGAAAGCGTCTCGCTACCCGGTTTGCGGGTGACGAAACACTTCTGGTTGGTCTTGATCGTCAGGCGGATGATCTCCGAGGGTATCGAGAGGTAATCCTCCTCGAAGCTTCCCATCAGCACCTGCGGCCATTCGACGAGGCCGGAAACCTCTTCCAGCAACCCTTCGTCCTCGACCAGCTCGAGACCATTGGCAAAGGCCACGTCGCGGGCGTCGTGCAGGATAATGTCCTTGCGGCGCTCGGCGTCGAGGATCACCTTGGCCTTCTCAAGGCTCGCCACGTAATCGTCGAAGCGCTTGACGGTGATCGCCTCGGGCGCATGGAAGCGGTGGCCGTAGGTGATGTTCGAGGCGACGATGCCGGAGATTTCGAACGGAATGACCGAGGTCTCCTCATGCTCGGTGCCGAACACGCAGACGATCGACTGCAGCGGCCGTACCCAGCGCAGCGAGCCCGGCTGCGACGAGGCCTTGCCCCAGCGCATCGGCTTCGGCCAAGGGAAGTCGCGGATGATTGAAGGCATCACCTCGGCGATGATCTCCTCGGCGGCGCGGCCGGTCCTGGAGATGATCGCGACATAGAAATCGCCCTTCTTCGGATCGCTCTGCACCTGCGCCTCGGAGATCGACGCCAGCCCGGCAGCGCGCAGAAAGCCTTCGATCGCCTTCTCGTTGGCATCGGTGCGCGGACCCTTGCGTTCCTCGCGCACATCGGCGGAGCGAGCGGTGAGGCCGCGAATGTCGAGCGTCAGCCGGCGCGGCGTCCAGTATTCGCGCGCGCCCTCATAGGAAAGACCTGCCTCGACGAGCGCGTCGGTGACGAGCTTCCTCAGATCGCCGGCAGCCTTGCGCTGCAGGCGGGCCGGGATCTCTTCGGAGCGGAGTTCTAACAGCAGATCGGGCATGTCACTTTCCTTGCCTTCACGGGGAAGGCGCTACCTTGCGGGTCTGAAAACGGTCGCCTCTGCTAGCAAAGAATGGCGCAGGTGTACAAGCTGCAAAAGCGGTGAGGTGGAGGCGGGGAGGGGATTTTGCCAGGCAGGCTGCCGTGCCGCCGCCTTTGATGTTTAAGAACTGGCTTTAATCTCGGGCTCGCATGTCGATTGAGAGCAACCTACCGCTGCGTTAGTATCTGCAAGTCTCGGCCTTCCGCCGGACACAGTAGTAGACCTCAAGGCGGATTGATGAAGAGTTTTACCTGGGAGAGAGCACCATTTTCTTCATGTGTGGTCTGTCAAAAGAAAACGTTTGGAATTCTCCGAGCCGGTGGCCATACGCTCACAATGAGATGTTCAAGCTGTCGGTATACAGAAGATATTGCGCTTCCACCGGTCGACAAGAAGGTAATCTATCTCGATCAGTTCGTCTTCAGCTTGCTCTTTAACGTTGCTTCTGGTGGGCGTTTGCCACGTGGGCACGAAGCTTTCGCCACGGAGTTGCACGATCGCCTACGCCGACTGGTTCTGCTGCAACAGATCATTCTCCCTCACTCTGATGTCCATCGGGACGAAACAACCGTTTTTCACACCGCGATGGAGTTGCGGGAAGCATACGAATTTATCGGTGGAGACGTGTCGTTATCCGACACCTCGACCATCGAGCTGGAGCAAGTGCTGGCCGCTGCAAACGCCTATCTGAACGGCACACCGCTTTGCCTCAATCTCTCGGTTGACGATGTTCTGGAAAGCGAGCGAAATGAATGGCTTTCGGACATGCATATCTCGGTGCGGTCCGACTATAGCCAGTTTGCAGATGGTCTTCGAAAGACACGTGACGAAGCGCATGGTGAGTTGGAGAAGCTCGCGGCTCGTTGGGCAGCAGCGAAACCAAATTTTGATGACGTTCTGAAGGTGGAGTTGGACTCGGTTCTTGTTGGCAAGATCGGCGCGTTGGCCGCAACTGAAAAGAAGAAGTCAAGTGCCGACCCGGACGTCTTAGCCAATGCCGTCAACTCGCCGATCCAAAGGGAGGTCCGGATACTGCTGAACGTCATGCGAAAGGAGGGCATTCCTCAGAATCAGGTAGGACAAAAGGTTCGCGAAGTGTGGGCGTCTGAGGTCTATAAGCAGCTGCCACATCATCGCATTTCAGCTTATCTTTTCGCTGCCACAGCCCGACGGGTCGTTAGAGGGCAGAAGACCATCATAAACAGGGGGATGATGAACGATATCCGCGCCACCTCAGCCTATGCCCCATATCTGGATGCGATGTTCGTGGACAAGACGTCGGCTCAATTACTTCAAGAGCGGCCGCTTTCAGAAGATTTGGAATACAGGGCGAAAATTTTCTCCTTTGCCAACCGCGACGACTTTATGGCTTACCTCGAAGAGCTTGAGACCAACACCCCTCCGGACGTTAGGGAGATGGCCACACGCATCTACGGCGTGACGTGAGGTGGCCGAATTTGCTCCAAGGCTGCTGCTAGTGCGTATTGGGGATGCCACTTCCGCTGTGGAAACCCATCTCCATCCTTGCCATGCCGCTTTTCACCGCTATGGTCCGCCAACTTCAGACAAACCGCAGGAACCATCATGGCCGCTGATATCCGCATGCTCTCCGCAGTGATCGCCTCCGAGATCAAGGCCCGGCCGGATCAGGCCAAGGCGGCGATCGAGTTGCTCGATGAAGGCGCGACCGTGCCGTTCATCGCGCGATACCGCAAGGAAGTCACCGGCGGTCTCGACGATACGCAGCTGCGCGATCTTTCCGAACGCCTCGTCTACCTCCGCGAGCTCGAATCCCGCCGCGACACCATCGTCGACAGCATCACCGGCCAGGGCAAGATGAGCGACGAACTGATGACGAAGCTCAAGGGCGCCTCCACCAAGGCTGAGCTCGAGGATCTCTATCTGCCCTACAAGCCGAAGCGCCGCACCCGCGCCGAGATCGCCCGCGAGCGCGGCCTCGGCCCGCTCGCCGAAGCCATCTTGTCGGATCGCTCGAAGGAGCCGGCGACGCTGGCGGAAGGCTACATCACCGCCGAGGTGCCCGACGTGAAGACGGCGCTCGAGGGCGCGCGTGACATCGTCGCTGAGGGCATCGCCGAAAACGCCGATCTCCTCGGCCGCCTGCGCGCCCATATGCGCGGCGCGGCGCAGCTGAAGGCGCGTGTGGTCGACGGCAAGCAGGCGGCCGGCGAGAAGTTTTCCGACTATTTCGATCACACCGAGCGCTGGGCGACAGCCCCCGGCCACCGTGCGCTCGCCATGCTGCGCGGCTGGAACGAGGAGGTGCTGACGCTCACCATCGAAGCCGATGCTGAAGTGGCCTCGCCGAACAAGCCGGTCGAGCGGATGATCTTTGCAGCCTATGATATCGGCAACAGCCGCCCGGGCGATCGCTGGCTGATGGAGGTGGCGAGCTGGACCTGGCGCGTCAAACTCTCCATGTCGCTGTCGCTCGACCTGATGCGCGAACTGCGCGAACGCGCCGAGGAAGAGGCCATCCACGTATTCGCCCGCAATCTCAAGGACCTGCTGCTCGCGGCCCCCGCCGGCTCGCGCCCGACCATGGGGCTTGATCCGGGGATCCGCACCGGAGTCAAGGTTGCCGTGACAGATGCGACGGGCAAGGTCGTGGCCACCTCCACCGTCTATCCCTTCCAGCCCCGCAACGACGTGCGTGGCGCCCAGGTCGAGCTTGCCTCGCTGATCCGCAAGCACAATGTCGAGCTGATCTCGATCGGCAACGGCACCGGCAGCCGCGAGACGGAAAAGCTGGTGACAGACATGCTGGCCGAGCTTCCTGGCACCAAGCCCACCAAGGTCATCGTCTCGGAGGCCGGCGCTTCGGTCTATTCCGCCTCGGCGACGGCCGCTGCCGAATTCCCCAATCTCGACGTGTCCTTGCGTGGCGCCGTTTCCATCGCGCGGCGCCTGCAGGATCCGCTGGCTGAACTCGTCAAGATCGAGCCGAAGTCGATCGGCGTCGGCCAGTACCAGCACGATGTCGACCAGACCAAGCTGTCGCGCTCGCTCGATGCTGTGGTCGAAGACGCGGTGAATGCCGTCGGCGTCGATCTCAACATGGCCTCGGTTCCGCTGCTTGCCCGCGTCTCCGGCCTCGGCACTTCGATCGCAGAGGCCATCGTCAAGCATCGCGACGAGACCGGCCGCTTCGAGACCCGCCGCGATCTGCTGAAGGTCGCCCGTCTCGGCCAGCGCACCTTCGAGCAATGCGCCGGCTTCCTGCGCATCCGCGACGGCAAGGAGCCGCTCGATGCGTCGTCGGTGCATCCGGAAGCCTACGGCGTCGCCAAGAAGATCGTCGCCGCCTGTGGCCGCGACCTGCGCTCGCTGATGGGCGACAGTTCGGTGTTGAAATCGGTCGATCCGCGCCAGTTCATCGACGACAAGTTCGGCCTGCCGACGGTGAAGGATATCTTCGCCGAGCTGGAAAAGCCCGGCCGCGACCCGCGCCCGAGCTTCAAGACCGCGACCTTCGCCGAAGGGGTCAACGAGATCTCCGACCTGAAGCCCGGGATGACGCTTGAGGGAACGGTCACCAACGTCGCGGCCTTCGGCGCCTTCGTCGATATCGGTGTCCACCAGGATGGTTTGGTGCACGTCTCGCAGCTGGCGGACCGCTTCGTGAAGGATCCTCACGAAGTTGTGAAAGCCGGCGATGTGGTCAAGGTTCGCGTCGTCGAGGTCGATGCAAAACGCAAGCGCATCGCGCTTTCGATGCGCAAGGACGACGGCGCCGGCGCGCCGCCGCCGCGTGGCGAAACGCGTGCAAATCCAGCCCCTCGCGGTGGAAATGAGCGGCGCTCTTCAAGTCCGAAACAGGAGAGCCAAGGGGCATTCGGAGCAGCGCTTGCCGAGGCCATGAAGCGAAAATAAGGGTTTACGCATAGGCATTGCAGAAATGTCACACTTCGGCGCCGTTGTCGCCGAAGTGCCAAATACGGCGCTTGTAAGGCAGGCCAGACGGCCTAAATTGACTGGATTCCTGTCACATTGCGAGGCCTTACTTATGGCGTCGGCTTTCTTATCGATTGTCCAAAAAATCATCCGCAAGGGTAACCTGAAGCTCACACTCGCCAATGGCGAGACACACACGATCGGGGACGGAACCGGAGATCTGGTTGCCGCCCGCGTCGCCGACGAGGAGGCGGAGCGACTGATCCGCCGCGACCCCACCCTCAAGCTCGGTGAAATGTACATGGATGGCCGGTTCATTCTGGAACACGGCAACATCTATGACTTCCTGGCCATGGTGAAGCAGAACACCACCAACGAGATCTTCGACATCCCGATGGCGGCCCTTCTGATCGGCCGCATTGCCCTGCAGCAGCTGAAGAGCCGTCTGCCCGTCAATCACAACAAGCGCAACGTCGCGCATCATTACGATCTGTCTGAAAAACTCTTCGAACTGTTTCTCGACGAGGACTGGCAATATTCCTGTGCCTACTACAATCCGCCAGGCATCAGCCTTGAGGAAGCGCAGGTCGCCAAGAAGCGGCATATCGCGGCAAAGCTGCTGCTTCAGCCCAACCAGCGCGCGCTGGAGATCGGCTCCGGCTGGGGCGGCATGGGCATGTATCTGACGGAATCGACCCCCGGGCTCGATCTCACCGGCATCACGCTCAGCGAGGAGCAGCTGAAGATTTCCCGCGAGCGTGCGCAAAAGCGCGGTCTCGCCGACCGGCTCCGCTTCGAGCTGCAGGACTACAAGACGATGAAGGGGCAGAAATTCGACCGCATCGTCTCCGTCGGCATGTTCGAGCATGTCGGCATCGGCAACTTCGGCAACTTCTTCCGCAAGGTGCACGAGCTCTTGGCCGATGACGGTGTCATGGTCCTGCACTCGATCGCCCGCCCGAAGCCGAGCTTCGCCACCAACGCCTTCATCGAGAAGTACATCTTCCCGCAGGGCTATATCCCGTCAATCGGGGAAACGCTGCCGGCGATCGAAAAGGCAAACCTTCTGGTGCGCGACGTCGAGGTCCTGCCGCTGCACTATGCCTACACGCTGCGCCATTGGCGCGAGCGCTTCGTGGCGCGCAAGGCAGAAGCCGTGGCGCTCTACGACGAACGCTTCTTCCGGATGTGGGAATTCTATCTGGCCGGCTCCGAGATGGGCTTCCGCTGGGACGAGCTCTTCATCATGCAGATCCAGATCTCGAAGAACCAGTATTCCACCCCCGACAGCCGCGACTATATCGCGGAGAACGAAGCGAAGCTGAAGGAATTCGAGACGACGCGTCCGCCGCTCGAAAAGGTCATTCTGTGACACTCGAAAAGGCGCGGCGAGACCCGCGCCTTTTCTTTTTATCCGCTTCAATCCGAAGAGGTTTAAAATGAGCAGCGCCTATCCCGAGATCACGCTGGTGCGCCACGGCGAGACCGAATGGAGCCTGTCGGGCCGTCACACCGGCCGCAGCGATATTCCATTGACCGAAAACGGCGAAGCCGCCGCCGGCCGCCTCGGCCCGCGCCTTGCGGGACTGACCGTCGCCGAAGTCTGGTCGAGCCCGTCCCAGCGCGCCCGAAACACCTGCCGTCTTTCCGGCTTCGGCGAGCGCATGGTGATCAAGGATGACCTCGCCGAATGGGACTACGGCGCCTACGAGGGTGTGATGACCAAGGAAATCCTAGCTCAACGCCCCGGCTGGCAACTCTTCCGCGACGGCTGCCCCGATGGCGAAACCGCCGCCGATGTCGGCGCCCGCGCCGACCGGATCATCGCCGCGATCCGCGCCGCAAACGCCCCGATCCTGATATTCTCAAGCTCCCACTTCCTCCGTGTGCTCGCCGCCCGCTGGCTGGGGCTGCCGCCTGAGGGCGGGGCGCATTTTGTGCTGGATACGACGAGCGTCAGCGTGTTGGGGTATGAGCATGATCTCGGCGAGCCGGTGATCCGGCGGTGGAATGGGTAGGGTTGGAGAGTGTGAGGTGTGGCTGGTATTGTGCCCGTGGCCCCCTCATCCGCCCTTCGGGCACCTTCTCCCCGAGGGGGGCCGTTGCAAAATCCC
>UCJD01000079.1 GCA_900472605.1 Hyphomicrobiales bacterium
GCCCGAGCCGGGACTGAGGAGCCAAGCCCCGCCCGAAAGGGCGGGGCCGCCGGCCTCTGGAACGCAGTCGTTCGCGGTCCAATCAACGGATCGCTGGACAGCCTTCTTCCGAGGTAACTTCCTTAGGAGCACTCGGAGCTGCCGAATTAATGTATAACGCTTCCGTTTCAGGGTCCTTAGCCTAGCGCTACAAGACTTTGTAAACTATTTGCAGTAAGATTCGGAATGTGAACAAACCAGAAACGTAGAGTCAGTCACGCTTATGGCCCGTAGCGATCTTTTAATCTCTCTCGTAAGAGCTGGTGCGGCCGGCGACCGGGCGACGTTGAAGTCGACGACCGAAGCCTTGGTCGCGGACGAGCGCGCTAAAAACCATCACAGCGTGGCTGATCGCTTGGAGCGCGCACTTGCCGCAGTGAATGTGACGCCCCCTGCGCTGACGACCAGTTCTTCCCAGGCCGGGACCGGCAAGGATACAATTCTCGAACTTGAGCCGCGCACCACGCTTGGCCAATTGATGCTCCCATTGCCAGTCGCCCAAGGCGGCCAGCAACTGATCGAGGAGCATACACGCGCTGACGTATTGCGGGCTCACGGGTATGAGCCCCGGCATCGCGTTCTGCTGTCCGGGCCGCCCGGTAACGGCAAGACGTCTTTCGCTGAAGGTATCGCTGAAGGCTTGGGGCTACCGTTTTTCGTTGTGCGATACGACGCGCTTATCGGCAGCTACCTGGGTGAGACCAACGCCCGCCTGCGCAAGCTGTTCGACTATGTTCGAACCCGCCCCAGCGTCCTCTTTTTCGATGAGTTTGATTCGATTGGCAAGGAACGTGGCGATACGCACGAGACCGGTGAGATCAAGCGTGTGGTCTCGTTTCTTCTTATGCAGCTCGATCAGTTGCCAAGCTACGTGGTGGTTATCGCCGCAACCAACCACGCTGAATTGCTCGACCGCGCCGTTTGGCGCCGATTCCAGATGCGTCTCAGCTTTCCGGCACCGGACCGCCAGCGCATCGAGGGGTTTCTCGATAATATCATTTCGCAATGGCCAAACCTCCCGAAAGCAACGTCAAAGACGATTAGTGGAAAACTAGGCCCGGTTAGCTTCGCGGAGGCTTTGGATTTCTGCCAGAACGTGCGAAGAAGAGAAATACTCGGCTTGGGGGAGCTTTCCGTTGATGACGCATTGCGTTCAGAACTTGACCTCTGGGCGACACGCGTGGGACCGGAAATACTGAATGGCGAGCGATCCGAGCAAACCGATGTTGAGGCTGCGCCCAAGCGCACCCGCTCAAAGACAACTAGGCAGACAGGCAAACATCCAAAGGCCTGAGCCGTTTCCGCGGCAGCGCCAAGATGAGGAATTTACGCCGAAATTCACGCGTTTGGCACAGGTGTTGCAGCGCGACCCCACCGGCCTCTCTTTACGGACCGATCCAACCGCGCTCGCTCCGGAACGGCTTCTGGTTTTCGAAGTGAAAGGCGACGTCGCTAATTTTGCCCGCGCCGTAAACCGTGTTCCCGGATTGGAGCTGATTGACGAAGAGGAGTTGCCAGGCGACCAGGACAAGGCACCCTTCGCTTACCTCCTGGTGCCTGATCTAGTCGCGTTGCGCCAGATCTTGTCGCTCTGGCAAACTTGGCTTTCCGTTGGAACGCTGCCCGATGGTTATGCCCAGTGGCGCGATGTCTTTGCCTGCCTTCGTGATCTCCGTGTTTGGGGTCCCGCCGATCGCGTTCAGCCCCTGGATGCCCAAATTCTTGAGGAAGAAATTGAAGGTCGCGAAGACGGTGAGCTTGTACCCCTCGAAGTGGAGCTCATCTATCGCGCCGCAGCCGCGGTCGGTGCTCTTGCCGAAACCACAGTCCTCCAAGCGATTGCTCAGGCGGGCGGAGAACTACTTCACCGCGCTCGCATCGACGATATCGCATATCATGCCATTCTGGCCCGGATCCCCGTCGCGTCGATCCGTATGTTGATTGCTGGTATGCCCGGCAGCTTGGCTGGCGTGGAGCCCATCATGCACATCCGGCCACAAAGCATCGTTACCGGCATTGAGGCCAACGACAGTCTTGCACCTGCGGCCCCAGCTACGGAAACCCCAGTCAGTAATGTCTCGATTCTGGGTTTGCTCGATGGCGTTCCTGTCGCGGGTCATCCGTTGCTGCGCCGCCATCTCAATGTCGAGGATCATTTCGGGCTTGAGCCCGATGCACTCGTCGCCCAACGCGTTCACGGTTCCGCAATGGCGTCGCTGATCGTCCACGGGGACCGCAACAGGCCGGAGCCGTCGCTACCGCGGCAAATCCATTGCATTCCTGTGATGGGCAACAATGATAGTTTCCCCCCGGACCGGCTGATTGTCGATCTCATTTATCAGGCTGTCCTGCAGATGCGCGGGGGTGCACAGCCCTCAGCGCCATGGGTCATTATCGTCAATATATCGCTCGGAAACCTCCGACGACCCTTCCACGGTCAACTATCCCCTTGGGCACGCCTGCTAGACCGGCTGGCATTTCGGTTCGGAATCCTATTCCTCGTCAGCGCAGGCAACGTAACGGGAAGCTTTCCAATTTCCGCTTTTGACACCCGGGTGGCTTTTGAGGACGCGACTGCTGCCGCGCGTGCTGAGGGTGTAGTCAACGCGATTGCTGCGGTCGTTGCTGACCGACGCCTTCTATCCCCTTCCGAAACGATCAATGGCCTGACCGTTGGCGGGCGCAATCTCGATTGGGTTTCGCAGGCTGACCGCGCGTCCGCTAGGGCAAATGTCAATCCGTTCACGGAACTGGACACGGCAAACCCGTCGAGCGCGCTCGGTCCTGGTTTCGCCAACTCCGTCAAGCCGGATATCCTTATGCCGGCGGCACGAGAGCACCTGCGCGTGATCGGGAGCGGCGGCGGCGTAACCGTCATACCAGCCGGCCCCGCGCGGGGAGCCGGCTTGAAGGTTGCAGCACCGCCACGCCAGGGCATCGAAGGCGCGGAGGCATTTACGAATGGGACAAGCGCGGCAACAGCGCTCACCTCAAGAACGGCACATCGAATCCATGACGCGCTTGAGGCGGCCTATCGCGACGAATTCCTGGAGCTCTCCGGCACGCACCGCGCCGTCCTGATAAAAGCCCTCCTCGTGCATCCTGCGCGCTGGCCCCAGGAAGCATCTGACCTTGTAAAGCGCCTGCTCGGACCGTTCGGGCAGGGTCAGGCATCGCGCCAAAAAGATAACATCCGCAGGTTCTTCGGGTACGGCGTTTACGATGCGGACGATGCTGTCGGCTGCGCGGCCGATCGAGCGACCTTCTGGTGCGTTGGGAATCTGGGTCGTGAGCGCGTCGTCGATGTTGTTGTCCCCATTCCCGTCGCCATGGGCGGTCAAGCTCGCCCTCATTCCATTTCCGCTACCCTCGCCTGGTTCACGCCGGTGTTGCCGGGACGGAAGTCATATCGCTCTGTCCGAATGAAGATACTTGAACCAGGTCAACTTGACGGGTTGGCGGTAACCGGCCACGGCGGACAGCCCGACATGAACCAGACTAATCGAGGAACGGTGTTCACGCGCCGGTGGAGCGGTGATCGAGCAGCAGTCGTCACCGAAGGCATGACGATTACCCTCAAAATCCAGCGAGATCCCGATCCTGCTGCTCCAATCGACGAGTCGGTTCCGTTCGGTCTTGCGGTTTCACTTGAGATGCCGGGCGAGCTTCGTCTCTACGACCAAGTCCGAACGCGCCTCCAGCCACGGCCGCCACAGCGCGCGACGCCGTAAAGGGACAGAAACTGGCCGGGGTGACGCCCCTCCATCTGCTTTCGCCGATGCCATTGCCATATCCCTTTC
>UCJD01000077.1 GCA_900472605.1 Hyphomicrobiales bacterium
CGGCATCCACACCTCCCGATCAAAATCGAAAAGTGTAACCCATGTCTCCGGTACAAAACGTCACCTATCTCTCAGGTCGGGAAATCCCAATAAATCCGGATTTTCCACCCGATCCCGACTTCTCACGCTATCTCGCCTTTTCGCCAAAGACCGACTGCGGACCATTTCGCTGTCCGCCCACGTCATCCCGCTTGGCTCCGGCTCTTACGGCGTGGCCTGCTCGGGTCGAACATCGGGCGCCAGATTGTCGGCGATCCTGTTGCCGTAGCTCGCGCTGTAGGTCCCGTCCATTCCGGGGAAAAGCACGTATTCCACGCCTTTGACGACGGCGGTTTCAATCGGCACGGGCGCGCCGTTGTGGGTGAGCGCCTGCAGCCGCCCTCGTTCGGTTGATGACGGAAGCATGGCGGTCAGCATTCCATGCGTTCGCGGGTCGCCGGCGATCGTGAACGAGAGGCGTTCGCCGTCCCACTGCTGGTTGAGAACATCGGTCCGCGACCTTCCGTCCATCCAGTCCAGCATCTGCCGTGCGGAGACCATGGGGACGTCGTATTTGCGCGCCAGTTCCATCAGGAACTTGTCGAATTCGTTGTGGAAGTCGTAGTGCGTTCCGAATGCGCCGAAGAATTGTTCCGGCCCGAGCGCCCGCTGGATCAGCCCCTCCACGGCGGCGCGATCGTCGTCGAATATCTCGTCCACCAGATGCGTTTCCTGCTGATAGACGTTGATCAGCTCGCCCTTTTCGCTGCTGAACCGCATCGGAATGCCCGATCCCGTCATGAAGCCGGTGCGGCCGTTCACCCAGGCCTTCGGCCAGTAATAGTAGTTCATGTCGAAGCGAATGCCCCAGTCCCGGCCGATCTTGGCTTGGGAGGTGTAGTCGCTCCACACGATGCAGTGCAGCCGGCTCGCCTCCTGCACCGGGACATCGGGATAAGCGGCCCTGAAGCGCAGGATGTCGTTTGCAAAGGCGAGGTCGAGAGAGGCTCTGGACCAGTTCTGGCAATAGGTGCTGGCATGGGAGCCGAGATCGAAACCGGCCGCCGCATAATCCTTGGCCGCATGCGCGGTCAGGCCTGAATCGGCGTAGAGCCAGGAGGTTGCGCGCGCGCACTCCCATTTCGAGACGTCGCAGTTCCTGTCATCGAGAGCAAGCATGCGCTCGAAGGAATCGCGCGTCCCGCGTTCCGTTCCGTGATCGTCGGCGGCCATCACGAGCACCGCCTTGTGGCGCTTCGGGAAATACCAGAACCGTGGAATGGGCGCGCCATCGCGCTGCAGGTGCTCGATCAGGTTCGTCAGCAATCGCATCTGCTCATCGGCCTGGGGTATGTGTACGCGCGATATGTCGACGAAGTCGGGCTGCGGGTCGGTGGCGGATCGGCCGTAGAAAAGATCGTTCGGCCGTATCGGCGCAAGCCCGTCGCGCTCTTCCCCGGCCCATTGTGGGTTTCCCTGCCGTGTGAGAACGACCGACTGCGGAAGGTCGAAGGTGAATGCGGCGACGGCTCCTCCGGCATTGCCGACGCTTCGAAGCGTCAGGGCCGGCATCGGGCTCTTGTCGGTGTGGCTTGAAAGCGTGGCGAGCGTCCTGGTGCCTGCCTCGGCGGTGTAACGCCCCGCAGGGCCATGAAACCTGATATCCGCCACGAGCCCCCGTCCGGGTGGCTGCTCGGTGTCGACCGCCAGCTCCCCCTCGGAAATGGGCGCTCCCGTCGTCCGCAGCCCCGCGAGATCCGCGAGTTCCGCGGCCGGCCGGATCGCGATCAGATGCCCGCCGCCATCGACCCAGTTCTCAAGCGCCGACGCCGACGCCGCCGGAACAATGCCCGCGGTAATCACCAGCCGATGCTGGGCAAGCACCGAGGACTGCAGCGATGAGCCGCCGATCGTCAGGAAGTTCGTAAAGCCTTCGGCCCGGAGGATTTCGGATAGATACGGTCCGAACGGTGCATCCTCGCCAAGGACGAGCAGGATTGGTCCGCCGCGACCCTGGTCGAGCGGCGCCTTCTCCACAACGGAGAATGTCCAGTCATGCGCAGTTTTGCCGTGCAGCGAGCTGCGCACCTGGATGTCGCCCTCAGGCAGCGGCCGGTAGCTGCGGAAGATCGCGGCGGTGCGCTGCTCGTTGACTTCCACGGCGCCCGCGATATCCGTCTTCGAGCCATCGGACCTGCGGGCCGATACGTCGAGCACCATCGCTGCCGGATCGACCGGTTGGCTGAAGGCGATCTGGATGCGCACGCCGGGAACGTTGACCGAGCCGGGAAGGGGGTAGGTCGAAGCGATTTGCGGTGCATGCTTCGATATCGCCGAAACACCTGCTGCAGCGGCTGCGACGAGCAGACAAAAGACGACAGTTCCTATGATTTTCTTCACGGGCCGTATCTTCCTCGCTGTCGTTTCGTCTTGTCCGCATGATGCTTGGGCCGATCGTAGCCGGCCGCGCACTGCCGGGGTGGCAGGGCCTTATGGGAAGGCGTCGCTTGCATACGCAAAGAAGAATGCCCGTCGGCATCCCCGCTGCCGACGCCTACAACAAACGCCCCACTGAAACTGATATCTTGAGAAAAGCAGTTTTGAAATTACGCCCTTCGCAGATCGGCATTACCGCTAAAAGCTGATTTTTTAGCGATAGCTGATTGCCTTTATTTGCCGGGCTGCCATCGGCCCGAGACCGTCGCCCCGTTCGATTTCGTCGCCTGCATGGTGCGGAAAAACTCTTCCGCCCATCCGGATATTGCCTCGTTCAAATCGGGCGCTTAAAGCTTGTTGTCACAAATATCATGAGAAGCGGACCGATGAGCAGAGATTATTATTCCAGCATGGGCGGCCTGCCGCCGCAGACCGAGCTTTTGTCGAGCAAGGCGGTGTTTACGACCGCTTACGCTGTTATCCCGCGCAGCGTGATGACCGATATCGTCACCAGCTATCTGCCCCACTGGCAGGGTACGCGCGCCTGGGTGATCTCGCGCCCGATGACCGGTTTCTCCGAGACCTTCTCGCAATACATCATGGAAGTGCAGCCCGGCGGCGGCAGCGACCGGCCGGAGCCGGAAAAGCGCGCCGAAGGCGTGCTCTTCGTGGTCGAGGGAGAGGTCATGGTCGATCACGAAGGCGCGACGCACGCGCTGCGGCCCGGCTCCTTCGCCTTCCTGCCGGCCGGCTCGAAATGGACGCTCTGGAACAAGGGCGCCGTGACGGCGAAGTTCCACTGGATCCGCAAGGCGTTCCAGGTGGTCGAGGGCCTAGAGCCGCCGCCGGCGCTCTTCACGCATGAGGATCAGAACCCGCCGCAGTCGATGCCCGATACCGACGACGTCTGGGCGACGACCCGCTTCATCGATCCCAACGACCTGCGCTACGACATGCATGTCACCATCGTCACGCTGGAGCCCGGCGGCGTCATCCCCTTCATGGAAACCCATGTGATGGAGCACGGCCTTTACGTGCTCGAGGGCAGGGCGGTCTACCGGCTGAACAAGGATTGGGTCGAGGTCGAGGCCGGCGATTACATGTGGCTGCGCGCCTTTTGCCCGCAGGCCTGCTATGCCGGCGGCCCGGGCCGCTTCCGCTACCTTCTCTATAAGGACGTCAACCGGCACATGCAGCTGTTCTAGGTGGTTCGGCGGCAGGCGGAGGTATCGGAATGATGGCATCTCTTGAGATCAGGCGGGCCGAAGCGGCGGATGCGGCGGCACTCAGCCATTTCGCCGCCCGCCTGTTTCGCGCCACCTATCGCGACGACACGCCGGCCGACGATCTCGAAGCCTATGTTGCCAAGGCATTCCGGCCGGATATCCAGGCGGCCGAGATCGGTGATGTCGAGGCCGCCGTGTTCCTGGCCACGGACGGCGACGCGATTGCCGGCTACGCCCATCTCGTTGTCTCGCCATCCCCGGCAGATGCCAGCCTGCTCAGCCGCATCTACATCGACACTGCCTGGCGCGGCCAGGGCCTCGCCAGCCGCCTGCTCGACGCCGTCGTCTCCGAGTGTGCCGCGCGTGGCGTGGAACGCCTGCAATTGACGGTCTACGAGAAGAACGCCCGCGCCATCGCCTTCTACAACAAGGTCGGTTTCGTGCCCGTCGGCAGCACGACGTTTACTGTCGGCGAGGATGTGCAGACCGACATCGTCATGGAACGTGCGATGCGCTAGCCCCTGTCGTCAGATGTCGCTCGCAGCATGTGGCCAACGCCTTGCCGCCTGCGCGGCCGTCATCCGCCGGATATCCCTGCCACCGGTTGCTCGCCGCAACGCCCGGCCATCGATCACGATCAGACTGCTCATGATCAGCACCATCCCGGCAAGCTCGAACATCCGCAGCCGCTCGCCGAGGAAGAGCGCGCCCAAGAGCGTGGCGCTCACCGGCACTAGCAGCGTCACCAGCGAGGCGTTGGTTGCCCCGGCCGAGGCGATGAGGCCGAAGTAGAGGATGAAGGCGAGTGCCGTGCAGAAGAGACCGAGCACCGCGATCGACGCCCAAGTCGTTCCGCTCGTTGGGATGATGTCCTGCGGCCCGCAGAAGATGGCGACGACAGGCAGCATCAGCAGGCTCGAGACCGTCAGCTGGCCGGTGGCGATCACCTCGGCGCCGATGGCGCGGAAGCGTCTCGCAAGCACAACGCCGAACGCATAGGAGATGGAGGCGCCGATAACGGCGAGCTTGGCCCATAAGGGGCCTTCGAGATTGGAAAGCAGGCCGGGACCGATCAGTACCGCAGCACCTGCGACGCCGAGCACGATGCCCGAAAGTGCCGCCACCGACAGCCTCTCGTCCTTCGCCAGCATGGTGGCGACGAAGATCGTCCATAGCGGCGTCGTTGCGTAGAAGATCGAGGCGATCCCGGCGCCGATCTCGGTCTGCCCAGCAAATATCAGCGAGAAGGGAATGACGTTGTTGAGGAGCGCCAGACCGAGGAAGCCCGCTGGCCGCGCCAACACCGGCGCAAAGGACAGTCCGCGGATCCGGAGCCAGAGATGCAGCGCGAGTGCGGCGATCGACACCCGGTAGAAGACCAGAGCGAGCGGCGCGATCTCTGAAACGGCGATCCGCCCGATGAAGAACGAGCCGCCCCAGAGCGCGCCGAGCAAGAGTAGCCGGCTCCAGTCGCGTGCGGACATGGAACGTCCCGCCGTGCTGGTGGGTGATGAGACAGGCCTTGCCGGTATTGCGATGCCACGCATTGCCCTTTGCCTCTCCAAAAGGAAACGGGGCCGTTTCGGCCCCGTCTCATGTCGTCATCTCAGATGTCGCCGCCGGCATTGGACCACAGGTTGGCGGCCTCCGCCGCCGTCATCCGGCGCACTTCGGCCTCGTCGCGGCGGCTGGAAAACAGCTCGCTTGCCATGATCTGGTCGGCGAGATCGGCCGGCAGCGACAGGATCACGCGACCGTCGCCGCTGTTGATACCGCCGAGTTCCGAGCGCTTGCCCGTCACCATGCCGCCGGCCACCGTGTTGTTGGTCTCCGGATCGATCAGGATGAAGGCGCCCGTCGAGCGGTTCTGCTCGTAGGGGTCGAAGATCGCCGCTTCGTCGAAGGTCAGCTGCACCTTGCCGATGGCGTTCATGTAGAGCGTCTCGGCCGAGCTCCAGCTGCCGGTCTTCAGCTGCAGCTGCGCCACAGGCTGGACCTGAACACGCTGGCGGCGCGAGCCGCTCTTCAGCCAGTAGCGCTTGCCAGCCTCGATGCCCTCGGGCTGCAAAGCCACGATCTGGGCGTCGAAGGCAAGACCCGTCTGTGGCTGGCTGTCGATCGAAACGATCATGTCGCCGCGCGCCACGTCCACCTGGCGGTCGAGCACCAAGGTGATCGCATCACCGGCGACCGCCGCATTGCGCACCAGGTCGAAGGTGACGATCTTGGAGACGTTGGCGACCATGCCCGACGGCAGGATCATGACGCTGTCGCCCGGCTTCACCGAGCCGCCGGCAACAGTGCCTTGATACCCACGAAAGCTCTCGCCCGGGCGCGACACGCGCTGCACGGAAAGGCGGAAGCCGACCGTCTGCGACGAGCGCACGGTGGCAAGCTCCAGCGTTTCCACCAGCGTCGGGCCGGCATACCACGGCATCGAGGCCTCGCCGGAATAGACGACGTTCTCGCCCTTCAGCGCCGACATCGGGATCGCGGTGATCTGCTTGACGCCGAGCGAGAGTGCGAATTCGCGGAATTCGTGCACGATCTTCTCGAAGCCGGCACGATCGTAGTTCGTCAGGTCGATCTTGTTGACCGCGAGCACGAACTGCTTGATCCCCAGCAGCGAGGCGATCGTTGCGTGACGGCGCGTCTGCTCGAGAATGCCGGCGCGGGCATCGACCAGTAGGATGGCGAGATCGGCGGTGGATGCGCCGGTCGCCATGTTGCGGGTGTACTGCTCGTGGCCGGGGGTGTCGGCGACGATGAAGGAGCGCTTGTCGGTCGCGAAATAGCGATAGGCGACGTCGATGGTGATGCCCTGTTCGCGCTCGGCCTGCAGGCCGTCGAGAAGCAGCGCGAAGTCGGGCAGGCCGAGATCGTTCTGCTTGCCGGTGGAATCCCGGCGAAGCGTTGCCGCCTGGTCTTCCTTCACCGCCTTGGTGTCCCAGAGCAGGCGGCCGATCAGCGTGGACTTGCCGTCATCGACGCTGCCGCAGGTGATGAGGCGCAAGGGTCGCGTGTCGCGCACGGCCTGGGCGGGCTCGGCGGCGGGGGCGGCGATGGCGCTTGCTGTTGCTGCTGCAGTCATCTCAGAAGTATCCTTCACGCTTCTTTTTCTCCATGGAGCCGGATTGGTCGCGGTCGATGGCGCGGCCCTGGCGTTCGGAGACAGTGGCAATTTCGAGTTCGGCGATCATCTCTTCCATCGTCGTCGCGGTCGACTTGATCGCGCCCGTCAGCGGGAAGCAGCCGAGCGTGCGGAAGCGGATGAAGTCTTCCTGCTTCGTTTCGCCGGGCAAAAGCTCCAGCCTGGGATCGGATGCCGCGATCATCATGCCGTCGCGCTCGACAAAGGGACGCTTGGCGGCGAAGTAGAGCGGCACGATCGGGATGTTTTCCGCCTGGATGTAGCGCCAGATATCGACCTCGGTCCAGTTCGATAGCGGGAAGGCGCGCACGCTTTCGCCGCTGCGGATCTGGCCGTTGTAGATGTTCCAGAGCTCGGGGCGCTGGTTGCGCGGATCCCAGCGATGGTCCGGCGTGCGGAACGAGTAGATTCGTTCCTTGGCGCGGGAGGCTTCCTCGTCGCGCCGCGCGCCGCCGAAGGCCGCGTCGAACTTGCCGGCGTCGAGCGCGTTGCGCAGCGCTTCCGTCTTCATGATGTCGGTATAGCGGGCCGAGCCGTAGGTGAACGGCGTGATGTTTTCTGCCTCGCCACGCGGGTTCTTGTACTCGATGAGGTCGAGATCGTAGTCTTTGACGATCTGGTCGCGGAAGGTGATCATCTCCGCGAACTTCCAGCCGGTGTTGACGTGCAGCAGCGGGAAGGGGACGCGGCCGGGATAGAAGGCCTTGCGCGCCAGATGCAGCAGCACCGAACTATCCTTGCCGATCGAGTAGAGCATCACGGGACGCTCGAACTCGGCCGCAACCTCGCGGAAGATATGGATGGATTCGTTTTCCAGCGCCTTCAGATGCGGATCGAGCGGCGGCTTGGTGCTCTGCGGATTGCTGAGTTCCGTATCCGGACGGTTATCGGACATGTCTTTCTTACTCCAGACTTCCATTCTCTGCGAGGTTCGCTCGCCTTGTTCTTTGTTGGCCTTAGTTGGCCCTGTTCCGTGCGGCCCCCTCATCGCCTCGCTGCGCTCCGGCACTTCTCCCCGGTGGGGAGAAGGGACGTGCCGCTCGCGTTGTCGTCCCAACAATCGTCGGAAAGGGGATAAGGTGCTTGCCGCGTGTCCCTTCTACCCCTTGGGGAGAAGGTGCCGGCAGGCGGACGAGGGGGCCGCACGCGCTGCGGCCCACCATCGTCAAATTCACTGTGCGATCGAAACCACTGAGGCCTCTTCGGCCACATGCAGGCCGCATTCGCGCGTCTCGTCCTGTTCCCACCACCAGCGGCCGGCGCGCTCGGGCTCGCCGGGCTTGATGGCGCGGGTACACGGCTCGCAGCCGATCGACGGATAGCCGCGCTGATGCAGCGGATTGACCGGAACGCTGTTGTCGGCGACGTAAGCCTTGATGACGTCGAGATCCCAGTCGGCCAGCGGATTGACCTTCAAGAGGTGACGATCGGCATCATATTCGGCAAACGGCGTCTCGGAACGATTGGCCGACTGACCGCGGCGCAGGCCGGTGATCCAGATGGTTGCCCCATTGAGTGCGCGCGCAAGCGGCTTCAGCTTGCGCACGCCACAACAGGCATGCCGGGCCTCGACGCTCTCGTAAAAGCCGTTGAGTCCGTATTGCGCCGCATAGGCGTCGATATCGGCCTGCTCCGGCTCGTAGCGCTTGATATGGATGTCGTACTGCTTTTCGGTCTCGTCGATCAGGTTGAGCGTCTCGGCAAACAGGCGGCCGGTCTGCAGCGTCACCACGTCGATCGGCAGTCGGTGATTGCCGATCTCGGCGGTGATGACCTGGTCTTCGATACCAAGCGACGTCGTGAACACGACCCGCCCACCGAGGCCTGCCACGAACGACAGGCGTTCGGCGAGCGATAGGCTTGCAAGTGTCGTGTTCAGCGTTTCCGCTTCTTCGATTGTATGAGCAACAGTCATGGGAATCCTGTCCTAGATGTTGACAGGAGTATCGCAGGTCGAGCCTTGATCTGACAGAAACAGGCATTTCGAAAGCGGGCTGGAATGGAGCAAATATCTCTCCCCGGCCGCTGCAATGCAGAAAAGCAGCCGCGCCGGCATAACTAGCCAGCTGCGGACCTTAATCTCTATTGATTTAGTAGAGTTACACGTGGCCTGTCAATCGGAAATGTGATTTGATGTCTATGAGACGACGTTTTCGGTTAAATTCGAAATTGCTGAATTGAGATCGAAAACAAGGCTGAAAAGCTTGTTTTTCAGGGGTTTTGCGCGCTTGTTCAAACTGTGTTCATACAGCGCGTGAAATAGAAAGAATAAGAAGAGTTCCGCCGGGTGCTATGGGCGCCCGCCGCTTGTGTGTCGATGGCTGAAAATGATTACGCAGAAGGCGAAATACGCGCTTAGGGCGCTCACCGTTCTGGCCGAGGCCGACGATGGCGAACCTGTGATGATCTCCGATATCGCGGCGCAACAGAAGATCCCGAAGAAGTTCCTCGAGCAGATCCTCCTCGACCTCAAGCACCAGGGCATCGTCGTCAGCCGACGCGGCAAGCAGGGTGGCTATCTGCTGCTGAAGCCGGCGCATATGATCACCTTCGGCGAAGTGCTGCGCGTCATCGACGGTCCCATCGCCCCGCTGCCCTGCCTGTCGATCACCGCCTACCGCAAGTGCGACGATTGCGACGGTGAGCAGAACTGCCAGATCCGCCACGTCTTCGCCAAGGTGGCAGACGCCACCCGCAAGGTGCTGTTCTCCACCACCATCGCCGACGCCGTAGCGCCCGCGCGCGGCGCCGAAGTCACGCGGATGCTGGCCTAGGTCTGCAGCAATCCGGCGCCTCAGTGCGCCGGCTCCTCCTGATGCGAAGCCTTGTCTGCCGCCCGTCTTGCACGGATCGCGGCGGCGATGAACACGCGCGACAGGCCGTGATAGAGCGGCTCGCGCGACAGGAAGCGCGAGGTCACATAGCCGATCATCGAGACCGCCATGATCGGTATGACAGCCTCATGGTCGCCGGTCATCTCCAGGATGATCACGAAGGCCGTCATCGGCGCCTGCACGACACCGGCGAAATAGCCCGCCATCCCGAGGATTGCAGCAAGCGCGATGCTGCTGCCGATCAGCGAGCCGACCGTGCTGCCGAA
Organism: Hyphomicrobiales bacterium; assembly: GCA_900472605.1. Taxonomy (GTDB): domain Bacteria; phylum Pseudomonadota; class Alphaproteobacteria; order Rhizobiales; family Rhizobiaceae; genus Rhizobium. Next base: position 9,893 of record UCJD01000077.1, read on the forward strand.
ACCGGCGCCGACGGCAAGCGACGGCGCGAAGATGCCGCCGGGAATGCCTGATATCATCGACAGGAAGCTGGCGAGCAGCTTTTCCACGAAGAAGAACAGCGGCAGCGCATTCCCCTCGACAGCACCTCTCGCCTGCTCGTAGCCGGTGCCGAAGGTGTTGCCGCCTGACGCGATGCCGATGACGGCGATCGCCAGCCCGCAGCCGCCGGCGAGGCAGAGCATGCGCTTTAAGGGTTGCGGTTGCGCCCAGCGCCGCACGCGCTGCCCGACATGGAGCGCCAGGCCACTGAAGCCGGCCCCGAGCGCTCCGCCGCCGACGCCGCAGATCAGAACGAGGCCCCAATCGGCTAGATGCATGGGCGCGACCGACGTCGAGCCGAAATAGTTGTAGCTGCCCGATAGCCCGAGCGCTGCGAGACCCGACAGGATCACCGCCGTCAGTACCAGCCCGTTCGAGCGCGACTCATAGGTGCGGCTCATCTCCTCGATGGCGAAGACGATGCCGGCGAGCGGTGTGTTGAAGGCCGCCGCGATGCCGGCCGCCGAGCCCGCCAGGATCAGTCCGCGCGCCTGCGCCATGCCGCCGAAGCGGGCGACGGCGAGCATGATGGACGCGCCGACCTGCACCGTCGGCCCCTCGCGACCGATCGATGCACCCGAGAAGAGGCCGAGCACGGTGAGCAGAATCTTGCCGAAGGCGATCCTGAGCGACAGCAGCCGCGTACGGTCCGCCTCGTCATGCAGGTGCCGCGCCGCGATCGCCTGCGGAATGCCGCTCCCCTGCGAATTCGGAAACAGCTTCGCCGCCAGATAGGCCGACAGCACGAAGCCGGCCGGCGTGATGACCAGCGGCAGCAGGAACGACCAACGCCCCGAACTCGTCACCGCCGAGAACGCCTTCTGCGCCATGTCGGCCAGCTCCGCGAAGGCAACGCTGATCAACCCGATCGCCAGCGCCCCGCACCAGAAGACCAGGCGTGGACGCCAAAGCGAGAACGAGCCCCGAAACACGCGTGAACGGCGGATGAGCTTGGATTTGCGGTAGAGTGGGGGCATGTCGGTCACTTGGGGTGGGACGGGGTAAGGGGGCACCGGTCTTATCT
>UCJD01000076.1 GCA_900472605.1 Hyphomicrobiales bacterium
GGGAGCCGTTGCAAAAATGCTTTGGCAACGTCGGCGAGGCGAAGAGACGACGCGCTTCTTGCCCCGCTCGGTGTTCTGAGCGGGGTTTATCGACTTCAAGCTGTTGTTTCGGGGGGTGTGGGCGCAGTTCGGCCTTGGTCAGGCGGCCATGGTCACCCAGCGGCGCATGTTGAAGGCAAGCGCTGCCAGCAGGACCTGCGCCTTGGCCTTGGCGAGACCGCGATAGCGGATCAAGCCAAGCCCCATGCGATGCTTGAGCGTGGCAAACGTCGTCTCGACGGCCGCGCGCCGCCTGGAGATAAGGCCGTTGAGCCGGGCGAGCCTCGGCGGCAGCACGCGGTGGTGGCGGTTGGGCCGGCGCATCAGTCTCGGCTTGATGCCGCGCTCCTTCAGGTCCTTCTCGCGCGCATGCGTGTGATAGGCGCCGTCGGCCAGCACGCAGGCCTCGTCGCCAACGATCAGCGCGTCGGCAACGACGGTGTCGTTGACATTGGCCGGCGTGGTGATGACCCGGCGGATCAGGCCGGAGCCTTCGTCGACGCCGACATGCGCCTTGTAGCCGTAGGCCGAGCCAACCCGGCCCTTGCGCCGCGTGAAGCGGGCATCGGGATCGCTGGGCGCCGTACGCCGCAGCCGATCGGTCGAATTGTCCCGCTCCGAGCCCGGATCACGGGCAGCATCGTCCAAATCGCCGTTGCGGCCTTCCGGCGGCCGCGCCGCCGTCGTCTCGATGATAGTCGCATCCAGCATCGTGCCGCGCCGCAGGATCAAGCCGGCCGCGTCGAGCTGGCGATCGAGCTCGAGAAACAGTTTGTCGAGCAGCCCCGCGTCGATCAAAAGGTTGCGAAAGCGGCAGAGCGTCGAATGATCAGGCACCGCTTCGTCCAGACAAAGGCCGACGAAGCGCTTGAACGACAGCCGGTCGCCAAGCGCCTCTTCCAGCTCCATGTCGGAAAGCCCATAAAGCGACTGCAGCAGCAGCGCCTTGAACATGACAAGCGGCCTGTAGGCCGGGCGACCCGCACCCTTGTCGTCGCGCAAACGCGACAGGTGCTTCTCGAAGCGATACCACTTCACCAGCGACGACAGCCGCTCCAGACGGCCTGCGCCCTTCGACTGCGGCATCAGCGCATCCACGAAACTGAACTGACCGCCATCGCGAACCGACATCCCATCATCTCCACCAAGCCTCAGCCGAGTGAATCACAATGCAGGGATTTTGCAACGGCCCCC
>UCJD01000074.1:0-6523 GCA_900472605.1 Hyphomicrobiales bacterium
AAAAGGTGAAACGCTCTAGGGGGCTAATTCGCTCAGCAGCGGGACATGATGGCGTTCTGGAGCGTCTGCTGGTTGCGGACGATCCAAGCGGCGCTTCGTGCCCGCCAAGCTATACCCCAAAGGGACGATATATCAGTCGTTTCGGGCGTGATTCCCGCTTCGTGGGCCTCGTTGGCTGAACTTAGGATCGCAAAGTCTTTCACAAGATCAATAAAATTCTCTCGGCGGGATAGTGGCAGGCCATAGCCATCGAGCAGGAGCTTGGCTTGCTTTCCTCTGTTCTCAAGCGAAGACAGTTCTTGTCGTTCAGCTATGTCATCGTCAAACAACTGGGCATTGAGCCAGCATGCCTGGGCAAGCTCTACAATAGGATCGACAGGGCCGGCCTCCTCCCAGTCAATCAGAGCGGTCGGTTGCCCAGCCCTACAGATAATGTTCCAAGGACCTGTATCGCAGTGGCCGATAACGCTGGGTACGCCTATCTGGCGGCCAAACCAAGGCCGCCACTTAGTATCTACGCTGTGATCAAACGTGCGGGTGGCTTCATGTAGATCGCGCAGCATTTCTCCTAACATCGGCATCGAATTATTGTCCCAAGGCGCCGGATGGATGCTGTCACCTTCTATATATTCCAGCGTCTCCCGACCGTAGACATCGAAACCACTTTCAATGACACGTGGTGCATGGTTGAAGTTTTCTTGTTCGAGGTGCCTCAGAAGGCGAATTGTGGTTTCGGACCATGGGGCTCGCTGGCGGAACACAACATTGCCGCGTCGGCTAACGATGGACCGCCCGCCGATCAATATCGTTTCCTCAAACGCTGCTTCTTCCTCTTGCATCCGGGGATTGTGATGCCGGTTGTATCAATGTCAAGCAGGACATACAAAATGTATCGGCCGGATTTTGTGTCCGGCCGACAGTACGAACGTTCTTATCAGGGTGCCAGCAATGAGCTTGCCTACTACGGGTTCGTCGGAGCCGGCGTTGCGGGAGCCGGGGTCGCAGGTGCGGGCGTTGCCGGAGCCGGTGCCGCGGGTGCTGCGGCCGGCGGTGTTGCAGCCGGCGGGGTGGCCTGCGCTGCTGGTGGCGTTGCCGGTGCCGCGGGTTCGGTCACGGGCGCTGTCGCGCTCGGCGCGGTTGCCGTGGGAGCGGATGCGCCCCTTGGCCAATAGGTTGCCGCCAGGGCGACGATGACGACCAGAAGTGCGATTGCAACCCACATGGTCTTCGACGAACTCTTCGCCGGTGGGGTGTTTACGGCATTCGGACGATTGAAATCATTGGTCATGGTGCTTCTCCTCCTCACCGCAAAACGCGCGAGAAAGAGATAGGTTCCAGAATGTGACAGGCGCTGCCTGCGGTTGTGGATCCGGAGCGAGCGGATGACTTCAAACCTTAGATGAAATCGGCCGCAGCAATCGCAATGCGTTGATCGTCACCAGCACCGTGGCGCCTGTATCGGCGAGGATGGCTGGCCACAGGCCGGTGATGCCGGCGATCGTCGTGACCAGGAAGACGGCCTTCAGGCCAAGCGCGATCGAGATGTTCTCGCCGATATTGCGCATGGTGCGCTTCGACAGCGCGATCATGGCTGCGACGTCTGAAACGCGGCCATGGAGGATCGCCGCATCGGCGGTCTCCAGCGCCACATCGGTGCCGCCGCCCATGGCGATGCCGACATCGGCCGCGGCCAGCGCCGGTGCGTCGTTGATGCCGTCGCCGACCTTGGCGACCTTGAGGCCGCTTTTCTGCAACTCGCCGACAATGCGCTGCTTGTCTTCCGGCATCAGTTCGGCGCGCACCTCGATGCCGAGTTGCTTGCCGACCGCCTCGGCGGTGCGGGCATTGTCGCCGGTCAGCATGATCGTGCGGACACCCGCATTGGCGAGTGCCTCAAGTCCAGCCTTTGCATCCGGGCGCGGCTCGTCGCGCATGGCTATGGCGCCGGCCAGCATGCCGTCGACGATGAGCACGGAGACGGTCTTGCCTTCGGCGTGCAACGCGGCAATCGAGCGGCTGTGCGCCATCGGCAGCGCGACACGCTCGGCGGCGGCCTTGGCCGAGCCAAAGAAGACGGTCTTGCCTTCCACCGTCGCGGTGATGCCCTTGCCGCCGATCGCGCCTGCAGCGGATGCCGGCGGCACGTCGATGCCATCTTCCGCGGCGCGTTGCAGCACGGCGCGGGCGAGCGGGTGGCTGGATCCGGTCTCGAGTGCTGCGGCCAGGCGCAGCGTCTCGGGTCCCGACAGGCCGAAGGGCAGGAGATCGGTGACGGCGGGCCTGCCCTCGGTCAGCGTGCCGGTCTTGTCGAATGCCACGGCGTTGATCTTGCCCAGCGTCTCGAGGACCGCGCCTCCCTTGAGCAGCAGGCCGCGCCGCGCGCCCGCCGAAAGCGAGGCGGCAATGGCGGCGGGCGTCGAGATGACAAGCGCGCAGGGGCAGCCGATCAGCAGGATCGCGAGGCCCTTGTAGATCCATTCATCCCATGGGCCGCCGAAGAACAATGGCGGCAGCAACGCGACGAGGGCGGCAACGACAACGACACCGGGCGTGTAATAGCGCGAGAAGCGGTCGATGAAGCGTTCCGTCGGCGCCTTCTTCTCCTGTGCTTCCTCGACGAGGCGCACGACGCGGGCGATGGTGTTGTCGGCGGCAGCGGCGGTGACCTTGACGCGTAGTGCCGCGTCGCCGTTGACCGTTCCCGCGAAGACAACGTCGCCTTCGCCCTTGCGCACCGGCGTGCTTTCGCCTGTGACCGGGGCCTCGTCGATCGGGCTTTCGCCGGACAAGATGACGCCGTCGGCGGAGATGCGGTCGCCGGGGCGCACGAGAATGGTCGAGCCCACGGCAAGCGTTTCGGCAGGCACCTCGCGGGTTACTCCGCCTTCTTCCAGAAGGGCGCTTTTCGGCACCAGCGTCGTCAGCGACTGGATGCTGGCGCGCGCCTTGCCGGCGGCCACGCCTTCCAGCAATTCGCCGACCAGGAACAGGAAGACCACGGTGGCCGCTTCCTCGCCGGCATGGATGATGACCGCACCGACGGCGGCGATGGTCATCAGCATCTCGATGGAGAAGGGCGTGCCAGACAGCGCGGCCATGACCGCGCGGCGGGCAATCGGTATGAGACCGACCAGCATCGCGGCGATGAAGGCATAGGACGCGATCGAGGGAACGAGATGGCCGACACCATAGGCGACGACGAGGGCGGCGCCCGAGAGGATTGTCAGACGTCCCTTGCGGCTCTGCCACCACGGGCCGGACATCGGCGCATGGTCATGACCATGCAGCCCTTCGATTTCCGGCGGCGCGCTTGCGCTGTCGTGTCCGTGCGCATGAGCGTGTTCGTGGTCATGATTGTCATGATGGTCGTGATCGTCATCGTGCGCGTCCTGACGCGCATGGCTGTGTCCGTGATCGTGGCCGCAGTCCGGTCCGTGCACGTGCTCGGTGTGGCTCGTCGGGCGGGGTGCCTCGGTGGTCGCTAGCGGGCGCAGGCCGTAGCCAAGGCCGGTGACCTTCTTTTCGATCGCGGCAAGGTCGCTGCTGCCGTCGTGGCGTACGGTCATGGTGCCAGAGGTCACCGACACCGAGACGTCCTCTACGCCGGAGACGCGGCGGACGGCGGTATCGATCTTGGCCGCGCAGCTGGCGCAATCCATGCCCTCGACCCTGTAGCGCTTCTCGATCCTGTCGCTCATCATCCGCTTCCTTGTCATTGACGAGCATCTTTCCTACATCCTCTAGCGACTAGAGGTGCAAGGGGGAAATGATGAAAAAGATCACCATCGGCGAGGCATCGCGTCAAAGCGGCGTGAAGGTGCCGACGATACGCTATTATGAAGGCATCGGGCTGTTGAGCGCACCGAGCCGCAGCGAGGGTAACCAGCGCTCCTACGAGCCTGCCGATATCAGCCGCCTCGTGTTCATCCGCCATGCCCGCGAGCTGGGCTTCGAGGTCGATGCGATCCGCACGCTTCTGGTGCTGCAGGACGATCCGAACCAGTCCTGCGCCTCGGCAGATGCGATCGCCAAGGCACGGCTTATTGATGTCGAGCAGCGCATCCGCAGCCTCATGGCGTTGAAGGTAGAGCTGGAGGCGATGGTCGCCGGATGCGGCCACGGGCGGGTCGATCAGTGCCGGGTGATCGAGGTTCTGGCCGATCACGGGCAGTGCGCGCACAACCATCACTGATCTGGCACCACTGATGTGGTTGATCTTTGTGCACACCTTTCCAAGGCGTGAAGAAAAGCCGCGAAACATCATAACAAGCGGTTATCGCTGCACATCGCGAAGGCTGTTCGCCTAAAGTTTGTGCGAACTATGATTCTGATTTTATTTAGTTTTTTTCACTATAACTGCGAGATCAGCCATCAAATTCATGTGATATTGCCGATGACAGGTATTCAGAGAGCATTCGTTTCGACCGATACTCCCAATGACGATTTCCAGTCCCTGTTCGCAACCCATCCGTCGCCGATGTGGGTCTACGACCCCGACACGCTGCGCTTCCTGATCGTCAACAATGCCGCCGTCGATCTCTACGGTTACTCGCGCGAAGCCTATGCAGGCATGACCGTGCTCGACATCCGCCCGGCGCATGAGCGCCAGCGGATGATCACCGCCGTGCACGCGCGCTCCGACATGGAGCGGGCCGAGCGATGGACGCATCTGAAGGCAGACGGCACCATGCTCGAAGTGCTGACCTATGGGCGCGGCGTGCGCTTCAACGGCCGCGATGCGATCCTTGCCATCGTGCAGGACCGCACCGAGGTCAACGCCGCGCATCGCGAGGTCAGCGACACGCGCTCGCTGCTGGATAGCATCGTCGACAACCTTCCTGTTGGCGTGTTCGTGAAGGACATGGAGGCGGATGGCCTTTATATCCTCTTCAACGAAGCCTGCGGCGAAATCATCGGCCGTCATTCTCTCGACGTGGTCGGCCGCAGCGATCACATCTTCTACAACGACGAACAGGCCGCCGCGTTTCGCGAGCAGGATGCCCGCGCCTTCGCGGCGCCGGCGGCGATAAGCTTTGAAGAGACGATGCACCGCACCGATGGCCAGCAGCGGATTCTCAGAACCGTCAAGCGCGCACTGCCGTCGCCCGATGGCAGTGCTCCGCGCTACCTGCTCGGCATTTCGCAGGACGTCACCGAGGAACGCTCGGTCGAGGCGCGGCTTGCCTATATGGCCATGCACGACGCTTTGACCGGCCTGCCGAACCGCGCCTTCTTCGCCGAGCACATCAAGCGTGTCTCCTCGCTTGCCACCGCGGACAAGCCGGTGGCGCTGCTCTATCTGGACGTCGATCACTTCAAGCATATCAACGACAGCAAGGGGCATGCGGCCGGCGACGCGCTGCTCTGCCAGGTGGCGGCGCGGTTGACCGATCTTTCCGATGAGGGCGATCTGGTAGCGCGTCTTGGCGGCGACGAGTTCGCGCTTGTGGTGGGCTTCCGGGAGGCCGGCTGCATCGAGCGTTTCGCCGAGCAACTGCTCACGTCGCTGTCATCGCCCTTCGATCTCGATGGTGTCAACGAGCATGTCACCTGCAGCATCGGCATCGCGCTGGCGCCGGATCATGCCGAGGACGACGATGTCCTGATGCGGCACGCCGATCTTGCGCTCTACGCTGCCAAGGAGAGCGGTCGCTCGACCTATCGCTTCTACGAAGCATCGATGCGGCTTGAGGCGGAGCGCCGGCACATGCTGACGGTGGAGTTGCGCGAGGCGCTGCTGAAGAACCAGTTCGAGCTCTATTATCAGCCGATCGTGCAGCTGGAAAATGACGGGCTCGGCGGCTTCGAGGCGCTGATCCGCTGGAACCACCCGGAACGCGGGCTGGTGCCGCCGATGGAGTTCATCCCCGTCGCGGAGGAGACAGGGCTGATCGTCGCGATCGGCGAGTGGGTGCTGCGCGAGGCTTGCCAGACGGCAGCGCGTTGGCCCTCGGAGCTGAAGGTGGCCGTCAATCTCTCGGTCAGCCAGTTTCGCCACACCAGCCTGCTTGCGAGCGTCGTCTCGGCGCTCGACGAGAGCGGGTTGCGGCCGGAGCGGCTGGAGATCGAAATCACGGAATCGGTCTTCCTTGCCGATGTCGGCCAGAGCCTGCCGCTCCTGAAGGCGCTGAAGGAACTCGGCATTCGCATCGCCATCGACGACTTCGGCACCGGCTACTCCTCCTTCAGTTATCTGCGTGCCTTTGCCTTCGACAAGATCAAGCTCGACCGCAGCTTCATCGCCGGCATCGATACCGATCCCGGCAATCTGGCGATCGTGCGCGCCGTGGTCGGCATCGGCTCCGGCTTCAATGCGACGACGCTCGCCGAGGGGATCGAGACCGACGCGCAGCTGCTGCGGCTGCGCCAGGAAGGGTTCCACGAGGTTCAGGGCTATCTGCTCGGCAAGCCGATGCCGCTTGCGGAGGCGGAGCGGTTGATTGCGGGTGGGGGTACGGTGGCTTCGACTGCGGCTTGAGCGGGATAGATAGGGTGTGCCGTGTGACACCCCCCTCTGTCCTGC
>UCJD01000074.1:6546-10109 GCA_900472605.1 Hyphomicrobiales bacterium
GCAGGGCAGAGGGGGGTGTCACACGGCACAACGGTCGTGAGACCAAGGGCCACACCTCAAAACCCTCGCCGCAGCCCACCAGCGCCACCCAAAATCACCGCCCCTTGCACGCGAAGCCAATCCTTTCTATATCCACGGCCAGACAAGAACTGGCGGTCGATCCCGTCGGTCGCGATGCAAATCCGCCAAAATTCTGTAGGATAGGGCGGATCGAGATACCCTTTTGAATTGGCAGCACCCCCGTGAACACACTGGATTTTGACAAGAGGCCGGAAGATACGCGCGTTGTCGTCGCCATGTCTGGCGGCGTCGACAGCTCGGTCGTGGCCGGCATTTTGAAGCGGCAGGGCTATGATGTGCTCGGCATCACGCTGCAGCTCTACGATCATGGTGCGGCGGTGCATCGCGCCGGATCGTGCTGCGCCGGTCAGGACATCGACGACGCGCGCCGGGTCTGCGAAACGCTGGGTATTCCGCATTACGTGCTGGATTACGAAAAGCGCTTCCGCGACACCGTCATCAATCCGTTCATGGAAAGCTATGTCGCCGGCGAGACGCCGATCCCCTGCGTGTCGTGCAACCAGACGGTCAAGTTCGCCGATCTGCTCGAAACCGCGCGCGAGCTCGGTGCCGATGCGCTGGCGACCGGTCATTATATCCGCTCCGGCGCCAACCCGGCGCCCGGCAATCCCGGCCGTCGCGCGCTTTATCGCCCTGCCGATGCCGACCGCGACCAGAGCTACTTCCTGTTTGCCACCACGCAGGAGCAGATCGACTATCTGCGCTTCCCGCTCGGTGGGCTGCCGAAGGCCGAGACCCGCAAGCTGGCTGAAGAGATGGGCCTTGTGGTCGCCAAGAAGGCCGATAGCCAGGACATCTGTTTCGTGCCGCAGGGCAAGTACACCGATATCATCAACAAGCTGAAGCCGAATGCGGCGCTGGCGGGCGAGATCGTGCATCTCGACGGTCGGGTGCTCGGCAGCCATGATGGCATCCTGCATTACACGATCGGTCAGCGGCGCGGCATTGGCGTCGCCACCGGCGAGCCGCTCTACGTCGTCTATCTCGATGCCCGCTCGCGGCGCGTCATCGTCGGTCCGAAGGAGGCGCTGGAGACGCACCGCGTCTATCTGCGCGACGTGAACTGGCTGGGCGACGAAGAGCTTGCGCAGGCGGCCGCAGGCGCGGGCTTTGCCTGCTTCGCCAAGGTGCGCTCGACGCGCATGCCGACGCCTGCCGTGCTGCATGCCGATCACACCGGGATCTATGTGGATCTCGCGGTGGGCGAGGCGGGTGTCGCGCCGGGTCAGGCCTGCGCGCTCTATTCGGCGCCGGGTGACAATGCGCGCGTCTATGGCGGTGGTTTCATCGAGCGCTCGGAGCGCGAGCCAGCGGCCGAAGCGTCGCTGAAGGCGCTTCTGGCGGGTGCCGTGGCGGCCTGACAAAAGCGCGGTGATTTTCTCGATCATGTGCTTGACATGACAGTGAGGCGCGCCTTATAAGCCGCTCATTCCACGGGCCGGGAGCGTCGCAAACGGCATCGTCGGTGGTTTGGCTGGGTAGCTCAGTTGGTGAGAGCGCAGGATTCATAACCCTGAGGTCGGCGGTTCAATTCCGCCCCCCGCTACCATTCTTCCGGTGATAACAACGTCTTAAGACATTGTGCCGGCCACCAGGAATACTCCAGCCCAGAACAGGGCGGACATTTCCGCGGCGACCAGAAAGCCAAAAACGCTATCGTTCATGTTTTCCTCCTTCGGCAACCTCCATTGCCTGTGGGAAACGATAGGTCGGATCGCATTGTTCCGCCACCAAAAAAACACTTCCTCGCCTTTTCGTGTCCCTAAGCCGGCTATTGCGTGGCCAGCATGCAACTTTTTCTCTATCTGCGCGTATTGGCTGCGGGCAACTATATTGCCCGAGATCAATGGTCCGTTCCCGGGATGCTTGCCGTCCCCGATTGTGCAGGGTTGACGATGCGATCGGTGCTTTACGTGCTTGGAATTCTCGCGATCGCGGGCGGTGCGGCGCTTGCTGCGCATGCGAGCGGTTACATCGGCCACGGCAGCATGATGTCGCCGCCGGCCACGAACTGGTGGATGTTCGGCGGCTTGCTGATCAGCTTTGTCGGTGCCGCGATTGTTTTTTCGGCGCGCGGCGCCGACTAGAAAGGGCGCCGTGTCCGTTTCGACATGTCCAGGCACGGTTTACTGCTTCAGGTTGCTTGGATTCGCACCGAATGCCGCCTTTCAGCCCTTGATGAACTGGCCGGCACGCGGACCTGCCAAGGTCACCTGCCAGTTGGACTTGCTGTTGAAGTTTTGGCTGGCGAGGAAGGTATAGCCCGTGCGCTGCCATGGCTTGACGTTGTAGGCGAGATTGTCGAGCACGTAGTCGCCGGATTTCAGTCGAGCGATCAGGACGAGGTGGTTTTCGCCACGGCGGTCGAGCACCACCGAAAGCGCGAGCTTGCTGGTCGGGAAGCCGATATCGAGCAAGGTTTTCATTTTCAGCAGCGCATAGTCCTCGCAGTCGCCCCTGTTGTTGACGGGCAGCGTCCAGTTCTCGGAACGGCCGCTTGTGACCCGATCTTCGGTCGGCTTTACCTTCGCGTTGACAAAGCGGTTGACCGCCTGGAGCGCCCGCAGCGCTTCCTTGTCACCAACATCGACACCGCCCTTTCCATGGCAAACCCATCCATATTTGGCACAGGCCGCGCCAAAGCCGACAGGTGGAGAGATAGAACGACTGGCGGGAATTTCGGATCCTGCAAAACTCTGACTAGAAATTAAAGGAATACTCATAACAAAACCTAGAATGGCCGCAATTCTTCGCATATAAAGCTCCTGGAGTTAGTCATCGGTTCCGCGATTATCTACTATTAGATGATGCTTTTATACTAAATAATGCAATTGCAGCCGAAATGAGTACGCTCCTCATTTTTATTTGTCCTTCCTAATTTACTGCTCACTCATATAAAAATTCCCTGTTAACGCCACGTTAACGATGGGAGTGAGCGAAATGAACAGAACACTATTGAAGCTCTCTGTCAGTGTGGGACTTCTGCTGGCAGGAACGAGCCTAGGGAGCGCTCAGGCGCTCAATCTCGATTGCAGAAACGTGCAGCCGGGATCGATCGAGGAGCGACTGTGCTTCCCGGTGCAGTCTATTTTTGACGTAAACCCATTCACGGATTCCAACCATGATCGAAATGGGCGGAACGGGAGCGAGGGTTCGTCCAGTAACAACAGTGGTGGCAGTAGCGGCGGTGGTAGCGATACTGCGAGTGCTGCCCCGATCACCGTAATCAGTGATCCTGGCGGCGACGATGGCGGCAACGGCGGTGGCCGTCCTCGTGGCCGCCATCATGGCGGCAACAACAATGGCGGTGGTTGGAACGACCCCGGCAATGGCAATGGTAACGGACATGGCCACGGCCACGGCCACGGTAGTGGCGGTGGAGGTGGTGGTAGCGGCGGCAATGCCGGCAACGGCGGCAATGGCGGCGACGACCACGGTGGTAACGGTGGCAATGGCGGCAATGGCGGCGGCGGCGGCAACGG
>UCJD01000074.1:10186-10315 GCA_900472605.1 Hyphomicrobiales bacterium
CGGCGGCAACGGCGGCAGCTACCATGGCGGCAAGGGTGGCAACGGCGGCAATGCCGGCAACGGCGGCAACGGCGGCAACAACCGCGGCGGCGATGGCGGCAATGCCGGAAACGGCGGCGGCGGCGGCAA
>UCJD01000073.1 GCA_900472605.1 Hyphomicrobiales bacterium
GACCTGTCTCCGACTGAAGTCTGATCCCGGAACCTGCAGCAATTACAGCCGTTTGTCTACCAGCGACAGAGCGTCGCAAAGAAGAGGAGATGAAAATGTCTTTCAAACTTGCAGCGACTGCGATCACAGCGATCACCCTCATGTCCGGCGTTGCTATGGCGCAGTCGGGAACCGTTAACGGCGCGGCCGGCGGAGCGGTCACCGGCGCCATCGTCGGTGGTCCCGTCGGTGCAGCTGTTGGCGGCGTCACGGGCGCCGTGGTCGGTACCATTATCGATCCGCCGCCGGCAAAGGTCGTCACCTATGTTCGTGAAGCACCGGCTCCGGCAGCCCCTGTCGTGGTGCAGGAAAAGGTGGTTGTCGGTCATGCCTTGCCAGAGACCGTCGTGGTCACGCCGGTTCCCGAGAACCCGAAGTATGGCTACGCGATCGTCAACAACGAGCGGGTCATCATCGAACCTTCGTCCCGCAAGGTGATCCAGGTCATCAATTGATCGCGCTCGGTTGGGCGGCGTGGCGCATGCCGTGTCGCCTGACCCCATCGATCCGGCGCCGACGATATGGCGGCGGGCGAATGTCCCCACACAATAACAACGGATGACGACAATGAACGGGCTCGCAAGCGTTGCGTTTGGAATAGCCACGGTCGTGGGCACGGTTACGCTCGCCGCATCCGTGGCCTCGATCGGCATGGCGGAGAACACGGAGCACGGCTTGCGCGGTCTGAGGGACGCTGATCTCTGGACGGCAGAGCCCACGCGTGTCGACCCCGCGCTTCAAATCTATGAGCGATTGCCTCCCGCACTTTCAACATATGCAATGGCTGACAGCCGGAGGGTTGTCGCGAAGCAACCGGCCGCGGCCGCACCTGTGGTCGCCGATATCCCGCCGCCGTCGATCGAAATCTCGGCCGAACATCTGAACTGGTGCGCGTCGCACTACCAGTCGTTTGATCTGGCGACGAACACCTATCGCTCATTCCAAGGCCAAGTTCGCGTCTGCCAGCCCTCATCGGAGAAGAGCGCTGACGCCATGGCTTCCACGACTTCAGCTGCTGCCGACCCATTGGCGAACGCGGCGATGTGGTGCGCCAATCGCTACAAATCCTATCGCGCGGACGACAATACCTATCAGCCCTACGATGGCCCCCGTATCAAGTGCACGCCGCCGGCTGAAGCCCAGACGGTCGCCGCAAACGAATAGTCGAGCCATCTGGGACCAAAGCCCGTGTTGTCGGCTGGTTCGTCGTGGTTAGCTTCATCGATACGACAGGAGGGCGGGTTATGCCGTCGAGAATGACAGCCGAGATTCGGCAAGCCCGAAACGGCCTGCAGTGGATGGGTCACGATGAGCGCATTGAACTGGTGTCTCGCATTCTGTCCGAGTTGCGAGATATCAGAAAGGACGTGCTGGGCCGTATCCGAGCGGACAAATGCGTCTGGCTAGACACGCTGATCGCGCGGGCGTCTTCGGAGCTTATCCAGATCGCTGCCATGGATGATGTGGAATTTCAGCTGGTGCTGATTGAGTTCGAGAAACTGCTCGGAATTTTTGACGCGCCGGACCCCGACCTTCGCCATTTGTCACCGACGATACATTAGGAGCG
>UCJD01000068.1 GCA_900472605.1 Hyphomicrobiales bacterium
GCGCGGATGCGCGCCAGGCCTGATGCAAGCAGGGAGGAGGCGGCGTCTTGCGTTGCGGCTTCGACGTAGCAGCGCATTTCCGGCGCGTTGCCGGAGGGCCGGAAGTGGATGATGCGCTTGTCGGCGAGCGTGACCCTCAGACCGTCGATGTCGCTGGTGCTTGCGACCTGGCCGATCGGCTGCAGGAAGTCGGCGAGATTATCAGGGCTTGCGCGCAGATGGGCCATCAGCCTGGCGCTGGTCTCGACCGGGAAGTTCTCAAGCCGGTCTGCAGCCGCGAAGGCGAGGCCGTAGGCCGATGCGATGACCGACAACGGGCGCTTGTTCTCGGCTGCCTGCGCCAGTGTCGCCAGCATCGGCAGGAAGCAATCGCGGGTCGGCAGGGCGGTGAGCGTGTGGCCGTTCACGTCGAAGTCGCTTGCCGTCAGCGTGCCGCCATTGGCTTCGAAGCCGACAACGCCTGATTTGTCGGATGCGAGCGCCTCCTGCATGCCTGATATCACGAAGGGCGAGCCGACGCGCGTGCGGGTGACGGTGAAAGCGCCCGATGCCTCGATGCCGGAATTGGAGGTGACGGGGGTGACCACCACGTTGGCACCGAGGAAATTGGCGGCGATCAGGCCGAGCAGGTCGCCGCGCAGCGGGGTTCCGGTCTCGTCGGTGACCAGGGGACGGTCGCCGTCGCCATCGGCCGAGACGATGGCGTGGAGGCCATGCGTACGGGCGGCGTCCTTGAGGATCGCGATCGTCTCTTCCGAGACGGCTTCGGTATCGACGGGAATGAAGGTATCGGAACGGCCGAAGGCCACGACATCAGCGCCGAAATGCTGAAGCAGATCGACCAGAAGATCGCGGGCGACGGTGCTGTGCTGGTAGACGCCGACCTTCAGGCCGGAGAGTGCGTTGGCGGGGAGGAGATTAGCATTGCGCTCCGAAAACAGCGACAGGCATTCCGCCGATCGGTCCTGCGCCTGCTCATCGCCTCTCGCCCAGTCGAAGCCGCTACTGTCGAGATCGGCGGCAGCCGCGGTGATGGCCGCCTCGTCGGTCTTGTCGATCTCGCCGTCCGGCCGGTAGAACTTGATGCCGTTGCGGTCGGCGGGGATATGCGAGCCGGTGATCATCAGCGACGCGGCGCCGAGTTGCAGGCCGTAGAGAGCGAGCGCCGGGGTCGGCAGCGTGCCGCAATCGATGACCGCGAAGCCGAGTTTCGCAAGCGCGCTTGTGCAGTCGGCGGCGATCTCGGGGCTGGAATCGCGGAAGTCGCGGCCAATCAAGATCGGATCACCCGGACCGGCGCGGCCGCTGTCGAGGAGCGTGCGGCCAAAGGCCGTCGCATAGAGCGCCGACGCCCGGCCTTTCAAATCCTCGGAAAGGCCGCGAAGGCCGCTTGTCCCAAATTTCATTCTGAATAAGCCCTCGGCAACGCTTGAATTCGTCCGTGTTTTGAAAGCAGACTACGCAAAGTTCGTAAACTTTGATGGCCGGCGACCGGTAAAATGTCCGCCAAATCCCTTTTCGACGCAAGTTAGTCGCTCGCTTTTGGCGAGCCGGTGGAGGCAATTGCATGAATGAACAGATCATCGCACTCGAAGACAGCTGGAAGAGCGCCTTGTCCACAGAGTTCGAGCAGCCCTACATGCAAAGGCTGAAAAACTTCCTTATCGAGCGAAAGCAGATGGGGAAACGGATTTTTCCTAGAGGATCGGAATATTTCCGCGCGCTTGACCTGACGCCGCTTACAGATGTGAAAGTCGTGATCCTCGGCCAGGATCCCTATCACGGCTCGGGCCAGGCGCATGGCCTGTGCTTCAGCGTGCAGCCGGGCATCAGAATTCCGCCGTCGCTGGTCAATATCTACAAGGAGTTGCAGGCTGATCTCGGCATCGTGCCGCCGCGCCACGGGTTCCTCGAACACTGGGCAAGGCAGGGCGTTCTGCTTTTGAACAGCGTCTTAACGGTGGAGGAAGCCCAGGCCGCGTCGCATCAGGGCAAGGGATGGGAAACCTTCACGGATGCCGTCATCCGCAAGGTCAACGACGAGTGCGACGCCGTCGTCTTCATTCTCTGGGGCGCCTATGCGCAGCGCAAGGCGGCGTTCGTGGATACGTCCAGGCACCTCGTTCTCAAATCGCCGCATCCGTCGCCGCTTTCGGCGCATAACGGCTTTTTCGGCTGCCATCACTTCTCGAAGGCCAACGTGTTTCTTGAGGAACACGGCCGTTCGCCGATCGACTGGCAGCTTCCTGAAAATCCAGTGGATGAATAGCTGGCGATGAACGACGTCTATTCGTCGTTCACTAAAAGTAGACAATCCGTTCCGGCCATTGGGACTATTCCAACGACCGGATAAGGATCATCTATGACCCATCGAACAGCCCGCCAGACGGGCCAGAAAGGGGTCTCAAATGCTCGACCAGATCAAGGGTCTTCATCACGTGACGTCGATGGCTGCGAACGCCCAGACGAACAATCAGTTTTTCACCCATGCGCTCGGCCTGCGCCGCGTCAAGAAGACTGTCAATTTCGACGCGCCCGACGTCTACCACCTCTATTACGGTGACGAGAACGGTGCGCCGGGCACGATCATGACCTACTTCCCGTTCCCGAAGATGGCGCAGGGTCGTCCAGGCACCGGCGAAGTCGGAACGACGGTCTACTCTATTCCGCAGGGTTCGATCGGCTTCTGGAGCGATCGTCTCGCCAAGCTGGATGTGACGGGTCTCAAGACCGAGGAAACATTCGGTGAGAAGAGGCTGAACTTTGCCGGTCCCGATGGTGACGGCTTTGCACTGGTCGAGGTCAAGGACGACGCCCGTCTTCCCTGGACGCATGGCGGCGTCGGCGAGGATCATGCGATCCGCGGATTCCATTCGGTTGCGATGCGGCTGCGCGACGACGGCGCGACGTCGGAACTGCTGACGTTCATGGGTTATCAGGTCCAAGAGGAGCGCGACGGCGTCAAGCGCCTGACCATTCCCGGCGGCAACGGCGCGCATCTGATCGATCTTGAGACGATGCCGAACATCTCGCGGGCGCTTCCGGGCGCGGGCTCGGTGCATCACGTTGCCTTCGCCGTCGAGAACCGCGCGAAGCAACTGGAGGTCCGCAAGGCCCTGATGGACACCGGATACCAGGTGACGCCTGTTATCGACCGCGATTACTTCTGGGCGATCTATTTCCGCACGCCAGGCGGCGTGCTGTTTGAAATCGCCACCAACGAACCGGGCTTCGACCGGGACGAGGATACGGCGCATCTCGGCGAAGCGCTGACGCTGCCGACGCAGCACGAGCATCTGCGCTCGTTGCTGGAACAGCATCTCGAACCGCTGGAAGTATAAGACAGGATATCGACATGACCGATCACGGATATGTGCACCGGCTGCATGCCGGTGCGGCAGGCAAACCTATTCTCTTCACTTTGCATGGAACG
This sequence comes from Hyphomicrobiales bacterium, assembly GCA_900472605.1. Taxonomy (GTDB): domain Bacteria; phylum Pseudomonadota; class Alphaproteobacteria; order Rhizobiales; family Rhizobiaceae; genus Rhizobium. The sequence goes on from UCJD01000068.1 coordinate 3,434, forward strand.
GGCGGAGACGAGAACCAGTTCTTCGACTTCGCGCGACAGCTCCTGCCCGAGGCGACAATCGTTTCGCCACGCGGCGACGTTTCGGAATACGGCGCGGCGCGCTTCTTCAAGCGCACCGGCGAGGGTGTTTACGATATGGCCGATCTGGCGCGGGCGACCGACAAGCTGGCGGGTTATGTCAGCGAGCTCGCGCGGGAGCACCAGGCTTCGGCGATCCTCGGGCTGGGCTTTTCGAACGGCGCCAACATTCTCGCCAACGTGCTGATCGAGAAGGGACTTTTCGATGCGTCGGCGCTGATGCATCCGCTCATTCCCTTCCAGCCGAAGGCGAATGCCGGTCTGGCGGGCCGCAAGGTGTTGATCACGGCCGGCGAGCGTGATCCGATCAGCCCCGTGCCGGTCACGAAGGCGCTGGCCGATTATTACGAGCGCCAGAACGCTGCCGTGACGACCGTATGGCATCCCGGCGGACATGAGATCCGGCCGAACGAGGTCGATGCGATCAAGGCTCTCTTCGAGCCGTACCGATAAGCGACGCCATCGGGCAGACCTTTCGAGGCTGCCCGATGTTTTCCAGCGTCCTACCACTTTGATCTAGGGTTATGCCTTCAATCTTCTGTGGTAATTTTTCATCATTGATACTGGAGCGGGTATAGGATCTCATTTTCCGAGGATATGCATTCGTATGAGCGATATTGCCGACCTCAGGATGATTTCAGGCCTTCTCCGTCGCCAGATCTGGGTGGTCTTCGCCACAGCCGCCGCCATTCTGTCGCTCACCGCTATCGCCCTGATCTTGCTGACGCCGCGATACACGGCGCAGGCGCTCGTCGTCGTCGACACCAGCGCCAAGAACCTGCTGGCGCCGGAGAGTGCGGCAATTGCCAGTGCTTCCGATAACGCGCGCGTCGAGGGGGAGGTGCGGATCGCGCAGTCCGATGCGGTGCTTCTCGACGTGGTGCGGGAGGGCAAGCTGGCTGATGACACGGAGTTCGCGCCCCAACCTACCTATTTTGACCTCATCGTTACCTTGGCCCGCCTCGGTCACGCTTCGTCCGGCGCCACGGATGTTGCCGAGCGCGAAACACTGGCCTCGTTCAAGGAGGCTGTCCGTGTTCGCCGCGAGGGACTGACCTATCTCATCACCGTTGGCGTCACCTCGCGCGATGCCGGGAAGGCGGCACTTCTGGCCAATCTGGTGGCGTCGGTTTACGTCCGACACCAGATCGACGCCAAGGTTGCGGGCACGATCGCGGCCCGCAACAGCCTGCAGGCCCGGGTGAGCGCCGCCAAGGACAGCCTTGCCAGCCACGAGGGGCGACTGGATGCCTTCCTTATCGCCAATGCCGGTATGCGCGATGCTTTCAGCAATGCCGATACGGGCCTGCGCGTCGCCGATGCGCAGTTCAATCAGCCGGCTCCGTCAGCGGCAAGTGCGACCCAGCTGCCGACGCCCTCCGAGACTTTGACGCAATTCTACAGCCTGCAGCAATCCGCGCAGATCGCGCGGACGCAATATCAAAACCTTCTCACGCGATTGCAGGATTTCGAGGCGCAGGCCAGCCTCCAGCTGGCCGACAGCCGTGTGATTTCGGAGGCCTTGCCGCCTATCGAGCCGTCATATCCGAGGAGTTTGGCGATCCTTGGCGTGATGAGCGTCGTCGCGCTTGGGTTCGGCATAGGAGCGGGTTTCCTGCGGGAGTTCTTCGTTGGCGGGTTTACCGGGGAGGATCAGGTCGAGGCGGTTCTGAACATCCAGCTGGCGTCGGTGGTGCCGCATGAAGAGGGTGGTGAGCTGGAGCGGCCACATGGGCGCGGGCTTTCCGACCGGATCATGGCGGCGCCGCTCTCGGTCTTTTCGGAATCGATCCGGCGTATCCGGGTCTCGGTCGAGCAGGCGCTTCTCAGCAGGCATCCGACGCTGGATGATGCCCGCGAGGAGGGGATCGTCATCATGGTGTCCTCCAGTCTTCCGGGTGAGGGGAAATCGACGCTTGCGACTGCGCTGGCGCGGACCTATTCGCTTGCGGGGAAGCGCACGCTGCTCATCGACTGCGATCTCAGGAAGCCCAGCATTCACCGCCACGTCGATCGCGAGCCGACGCCCGCCTTCGTCAATCTGTTGCGCGGAGAGGCCGATCCGGGGCTCGCCAGCATGGTGGCCGTCGATCACGCCACGAACCTCTCCGTCATACTGGGCGCGCGGCCGGCGGAGTTCGCGACGGACGAGTTGCTGATGAGCGCGCGGGTGCGGGCGCTTCTTTCTCGGGCGCGGCTACATTTCGACTACGTCGTCATCGACACCCCGCCGGTCGAAGCGGCCGTGGATGCGCTTTATCTGGCGAGGCTCTGCGATGTCGCGCTCTTTGTCGTTCGCTGGGCGCGAACGCCGCAGAATGCCGCACGCAAGGCGGTAGCGGCGCTGAAGGGAAATGTGCCCGATGGCACGCCCGTCATCGCGGTGCTGAACGGGCAGGATCAACGCCACTGGTTCCGCTTCAAGGCCAAGCCGCTGTGGCGCGCGGCCTATGCAGGATAGGGTTGTGCCCCCCCTGTGGCAACTTACCTCTTTAGGTGCAATCCAGGTGTTTAGCGGTGGCGTCCGCTTGACATGTCGATTGCGTTACTAAAGGTTTCATCCATTCATAAATGCAACCTTATTCGCGTCATGGCTGCGCCCCGACTTTTCTCGGTGGCGCATGATTGCAGGCATTTGAAATAGCAATTTCACTCATTCGTTGAAGAGCGACGCATGGTTCGTGCAAGGCGCATTCTCGTCCACGATTATTCCGGCCATCCATTTCAGGTGCAGCTTGCCCGCTCTCTGGCGCGACGCGGATATGAGGTGCTGCACGTCCATTCCGAAAGCTTCCAGACGCCGAAGGGCGACCTCACCGCGCGGCCGGACGATCCGCCCGGGTTCCGCATCGCCGGCCTTTCGCTGTCCGAGCCATTTCAGAAATCGAGTTTCCTGAAGCGGCGGGCGCAGGAGATCGAGTTCGGACGGCTGGTGGCCGGCGAGATCAAGCAGTTTCGGCCGCAAATCGTGCTTTCCGCCAACGCGCCGCTCGACACGCAGGCCGTCATTCACAAGGCCGCGCGCGCCTGCGAGGCACGGTTCGTGTTCTGGCTTCAGGATATCTACAGCGAGGCCATCGGCCGCTTCCTGCCCGCGACGTTTCCGCTGATCGGCAATGCGGTCGCCCGCCGATACCAGCGGTTGGAATTCGGTCTTCTCAGGGCAAGCGATCATGTCGTCGCGATCACCGACGACTTCGTTCCATATCTCCGGCTGAACGGCATCACGCCCGATCGGATCTCTGTCATCGAGAACTGGGCGCCGCTGGATGAGATGCGATCAGTTGGACCCGCAGCGTCCGAGAGCGAAAGAGGCAATGTCCCGGTCCGGGCGATCTATGCCGGCACGCTTGGCTATAAGCACAATCCCGATCTGCTGCTCAAGGCCGCGAAAGCGCTGCCGATCACGATCGACGTCCATTCCGAGGGCGCGATCGCCGAGGGCCTGGCGCGCAAGGCGGTGGCGGAAGGGGTCACCAATCTTTGCGTAAAGCCGTGGGTACCGTTTGTCGATCTTCCGGATGTTCTCGGGGCTGCCGATATTCTGATCGCGATGATCGAAGAGGACGCCGGCGCTTTCTGCGTGCCATCCAAGGTGCTGACCTATTTTGGATGCGGGCGGCCGGTGCTTGGCTCCGTGCCACGCAACAACCTGGCCCGGCGTCTGATCGAACGCGCCGATGCCGGTCTTGCGTCGGATCCTGATGACGCGGCGGGGTTCATCGAAAATCTGCGTGGGCTTGTCGGAGATGCCGGGCTGCGCCTCCGGCTTGGCGCCAACGGTCTGGCCCATGCTCGCGCAAACTTCGCGATCGAGCCTATCACCGACCGTTTCGAGGCCATTTTCGCTGGTCTTCATGAGATGGAGAAACAAGCAATCTAGCGCTGGGGGGCGTTGCATGCTGGAGAAGACCGCACTTGTCTGCGGCGCCGGTGGGTTTATCGGCAGCCATCTCGTTACGCGGCTGAAACGCGACGGCTTTTGGGTTCGCGGCGTCGATCTCAAATTGCCCGACTACGAGGAGAGCGTGGCCGACGAATTCATCGTCGGCGATCTCAGACTGATCGACGTCTGCGACAGGGTGATCGATCGGGATTTCCAGGAAGTCTATCAGCTCGCCGCCGATATGGGCGGAGCTGGCTATATTTTCACCGGGCGGCACGATGCCGATATCATCCACAACTCGGCGACGATCAATCTCAACGTCGCCGATCTGTGCCGTCGACGCGGGGTTGGCCGCGTGTTTTTCTCGTCGTCGGCCTGCGTTTATCCCGCCATCAACCAGACCGATCCCGATAACCCCAATTGCGTGGAATCGTCGGCTTATCCCGCCGCACCCGACAGCGAGTATGGCTGGGAGAAGCTGATTTCGGAGCGACTGTTCCAGTCTTATGCCCGCAACTACGGGATGACCTGCCGTATCGCCCGCTATCACAATATCTTCGGCCCATCGGGAACCTGGGACGGCGGCAAGGAAAAGGCGCCGGCGGCCATCTGCCGGAAGGTGGCGCAGGCGGACAATGGTGGCGAGATCGAGATCTGGGGCGATGGCCGGCAGACCCGATCCTTTCTCTACATCGACGAATGCATCGAAGGCACGATCCGGTTGATGCGCTCGGACTTCGCCGGGCCGGTCAATATCGGCTCCGAGGAAATGGTGAGCATCAACCGCCTGGCCGACATGGTGTGCGAGATCGCCGGCAAGCGGCTGCATAAAAGGCATGTCGATGGTCCGGTTGGCGTTCGCGGGCGGACATCGGACAGTCGGCTGATCACCGAAACGCTCCACTGGCGGCCGACGCAGAGCCTGATGGATGGCCTTGAAAAGACCTATGCGTGGATCGAGAGCCAGCTGCTGCGGAGTGCTGCGTGAGAAGCGGCTTTCCCCGGTGGGGCAGACCTTTCGCCCTGGGCGGGCGGCCGCGTGGGGCGACCAACGCGGCCTTGTTGATCGTGAGCTTTGCCGTCGGGCAGGGTTCGATCTTCCTTGCGCAGACATGGCTGATCCATCGCGGCGCGCTCGATCTCATGGCGGCGTTCGCGACGCATTTTTCCTTTGCGATCTTGGCATTGATGATCGCCGATTTCGGCGCGACGGTCGTTGTTGCGAGGCGGATTTCGCTGGCCGATGATCGCGAGATCATGGACGTGGCGCGGCGCTGCTACTGGCAGGCCTCGGTTGTTCGCCTTGGCGTCGCGTCCGTATTGTCGCTTGCGGCACTCGCCTACGCCTGCCTTGGCGGAGACGCATTTTCGCGAGCCTATATTCCCGCTGCCGTTCCGGCGCTTCTGATCTCGGCGTTCACCGCGGCGGGCGTCTTCGATGGGCTGGGGCTCAGCGGCATCAGCGGATTGACCGGTATGCTTGCTTACATCGCGTCCGCCATCGCGCTCGTCGCAGCCGGGGCACAATCAGCCGATGCTGGTGTGGTCCTCGGGTCGGCGTTGTCGCTGGGCTATGCCGTCGCGGTCGTTGCGCAACTGGTCGTGCTTTGGCGACTAGGCTGTCCGATGCGTGTGGTGCCGGTTACCGTTGCAGATTGCAGCGTGTTTGCCCGGGAGGGCCTTAGCGTGCTCCTTGCGATTCTGCCGGGCCAGCTGTCGTTCCGGTTTCAGATCGTGGTTTGCGCGGCGGTTCTGGGGCAGGCGGGCGTCGGACTGTTCGTCTATGGCAGGCAGATCGCGGCCGCTGTCTCGCAGGTTCTGGAGTTCGTACGGCGCGCGCATTTTCCCGATATGGTCCGCGCGCTTCAACCAGGCAACGCCACGCTGGGGGCGGGCTTTGAGGCGCAGCGGCTGGCGACGCTGCTCGCTGTCGTGTTGACGCTTGTCTTGATGCTGGCGGGTGGCTGCTGCTTCTTGCTGTTGAGTGGTGCTTTCGCGCAGTCGGGTCTGGTGGTGGCGCTGTTCTCTGTCGGAGTGCTGACCGGCGCACTGTCGCAGACGCTGGCGCAGGCAGCGCAGGGGCTTGGTCGCTTTCGCGTCGTCGCCGTCGCGGCTGTGCTCGCCATGCTCGTCGGCTTTGCGGCGAGCGCCGGTCTTGGGGCGCTGCATGGGCTTTTAGGGCTGGCGGTGGCGGAAGTGGTGACGCATGCGGTCGTGGCGCTGGTGATCCTGCCGTTGGTGTTCGGCCGGTCGGACGGGCGGAAGACACTGCGGGTCAGCGCATGATCAGGCTCTGGACCGTTATCGCGCTCTATCTCGCCAATCTACCATTCGCCGATAGCGTGTTCGTCGTGCTTCTGACGCTGCCGATGTTGCTCATGGTGCTGATAGGGCTGTTTGGGATACGGTCGCGCCGGTTCCAGGTCGGCGATGTGTTCTGGTTCTGCCTCTTCGTCTATTTCGTGATCTCGCCGCTGCAGCGCATTCATGGCGATCAGATCGGCGGTGCGACCGCGATCACGGCCTATGCCTATGAAACGCACGAGTTCATTGCAGCCATGCTGATCGTGGTGCTCTTCTGCCTGCCGTTTCTGCTCGTCCCGATGGAGCGAGACGAACCAGCCTGTCAAGCGGCTACTTCGACAGTGCCCATGCCGGTTCTTCTGGGTTTGAACGGGCTCGCTTTCGCATCTTTTGTCGTGTCCGAAGGCGGAATGGAGCGATTGTTATCGTCGCGGCTGGAGCAGGACCCGGCACAGGCCTTCATCGGCAGCCTGTTCTTTCTCGGAGTGCAGTCGGTAACCGCATGCCTTGTCGCTGTGCGGTTTCATGCGTCCAGATCGCGGCTGATTTCTCTCGTGCCGCTGCTTCTTGTCATCGCCCTGCTGGCGGTCGCGCGAAATCCCTTCAACGCGCCGCGCTTCATGCTGCTGGCCGTCTGGGGGCCGGTCATCCTGGCGCTTTGCGGCGGGCGGGTTCCGGCTGCGTGGTTTTATGCCGTCGGCCTCCTGGCGTTGACGATCCTGTTTCCTGTCCTGAACATCACCACGCGACTTGGATTTGATGGAATGGACGATCTGTCCGAAATATCCGTCGTCGGCAACTTCTTCGATATTCCCTCGGTCGATGTCTTCGACATGGCGGTTCATGCGGTGCGCTTCATGTCGGCGCATGACCTGATGTGGGGCGAGAAGCTCGGCGCGATCGTGTTGTTCTTCGTGCCGCGCGCGACCTGGCCTGGAAAGCCTGTCGTGGGCGGGCTCGATGTCGGCAACGCGCTGTTTGCGGCGGGCATGTACGGGACGCCGAACCTGTCCTTTTTCGTCGGCTGCGATTTCTACATGGATTTCGGCTTTGCCGGCGTCGCACTGGGCGGGATCGCTGCCGCCATGGTGCTGCGGTCGGTGCTGATGGCGGAGTGGGGCGTATTCGCTAGCGTCAGCGTGTCGCGTATCCTTATTGCGTCGTCGCTACCGATCCTTCTGCGCGGCCCCGTCGGCGCCGTGCTGCCGTTGTTCGTCTGCCAGATCGCGTTCGTGCTGGCCTTGTCGCGGCCTGTCCGGGGGCAAGCCTGTCCGGCGCTGCCCTATCGGGGGCGGTTGCGGCAATGAGGGAAGGCGCGTCTGAGAATTTCGGCATACTCGACGCCGCGCAATCCGGCTCGCGTGAGGGCGGACCGAGCTTTCGCGTCAGGCACCGCGTGCTGCGTGTCGCATGGGGGATTACATGGGCGCTGCTCGCGGCCTGGACGCCGGCGCCGCTCTATCGCTGGCGGGCGTTCTTGCTGCGGCTGTTCGGTGCGCGGTTGGCTCGCAATGCGCGGGTGCATGGATCGGCGCGGATCTGGTATCCGCCGCATCTGATCATGGAGGAGAACACGCTGATCGGTCGCGGGGCGATCATTTACAGCATTGCCGCGATCCGCATCGGGCGCGGCGTGGTGATCTCGCAGGGCGCGCATCTGTGCACCGGCTCGCATGATATCGATGACGCGTCCTTCCAGCTGACAGCCCAGCCCATTGCCGTCGGCGCTAATGCTTGGGTTGCCGCCGAGGCCTTTGTCGGCCCCGGCGTGTCGATCGGGGAGGGGGCGGTTCTCGGCGCGCGCGGCGTTGCCTTCAGCGATCTGACGGCATGGACCGTTTATGCCGGCAATCCGGCGCGGCCGATCCGCGCCCGGGTCACCAGCCCATAGCGGTGGTCGCCGACACCCAGGCCGCGGCCGCGATGGCATAGCCCTGGTCGTTCAGATGCAGCGCGTCGGAGCGAAGCGATGTCGGAATGATGCCGGCGGCGACGTCCTGTTGGTCTTCTGTCGTTTGGTTCGCAGCGGCGGTAAGTGCGGCGTAAATGTCAACGAAACGTGCCGGATAGAGATCGGCCAGCGCGCCGTTCAAGGCGGCGATCGTCTGGCGGGTTTCAGGAGAATCTCCGGCGGAAGGCAGGATCGAGCCGATCAGATAGCGACCGCCCGGGACATGGGCTGCCATCGCCGCGATGTCGGTCAGAACGGTTTCGGGTGTCTCGGCATTGTTCCGTCCCGCCCACAGCCATTGGACCCGGCCGGTGGCCGCATCGCTGGGGAAAAAGGGCGTGGCGTATTCGACAGGCACGGCATCGCCCGCATGGCTGCGTGTGAACAGGTGACGCGTGCCGCCGTCGGTCGTCAGCGTACCGTTCACGCCGGCCAGTGTACCGTGCAGGCCGATGGCGCCATTGGCGCCGTGCAGCGCCTCGACCGATCGAGATAGGACCTCCACCTGTGGCGTTTCTTCGCCCCATTCGATGACAATGTTGTCTAGCGACCAGCGGAGCAGGCTACCGCTGCTGAGGACGGCGATTGCCGCGCAGGTAGGGTTGGCGCTGGCGAGATTGCCGGCGGACAGGACCAGCTCATAATGGCCGCTCGCCGAGATCGCCCATGTAGGCTCGCCGCTTGCCGTCGTCGTTGCCCAGCTGCCGCCCGGCGCGCCGAGGCCGCCGACATGGATCTGACCGCTGCCGTCGATGATTTCGATGTCGAAGGCTATGTGGATGATCATGCCGCCGGGGATTTCGGCGATGGCCAGTTCGCATCCGCGCAGCGCGCCGGCGTCGTCGTTTTCGACGACCAGCCTGCCGTCGAGCGCCAGAACCGGTGTCGCATAGCCGTCCTGGATGCGCGGCAGCCAGCCCTCACTATCCTGATCGAAACGATAGCGACGCGTGAATTCCGGGTGATAGGCCGGGATTTCGCCGTCGCCGGGTGTCAGCTGCAGCGCTGTCGCGGTCGCGCCTTTTTCGAACTGGCCCGGGAATATGCGCAGCGTGATGTCGACCGCGCTGGCCGCGACGATATCCAGCAGATGCGTGGAGCGGATGAAGCCGTGCGTGTTCGCAGCCGTTGCGGACACGCTGCTCAGCGTGCCATCAAGGGCGAACGCGGGCGCGGCGATTTCGACGAGGTAGCCGCCGAGTTCGTCGGCCTCGATGAGCAGAAGCCGCATGCCCGCTATGCCGGAAGTGGAGCCTGAAATCATCTGGATCGCGCTTGAGATCGTCCATTGGCTGCCCGGTTCCGCCGCATAGTTGGTGGCGATGGCGCCGTAGATCTGCCGGCCGATGTCGGTGAAGCCAGCCGTTGCCGTCCCATGGATCCTGATGTCGCCATAAGGCAGGCCGTTTTCGTCGGTGCCCTTGTTGACGCACTCGTGTGTGAGGCCGTTGACGATGCCGGTCTCGAACCGGTCCATCCAGTCGCGCGTATGCGGATAGAGGTTCCTGATATCGCCGCCGGCCACGGCAAGCAGCAGTGGTACGCCGCCCTGGCGAGCGCCGATTTCGGTCGATGTCTGGCCGCCGATGCCGCGATTGATGATCGTCCTCGGCGGATCGAAGAGGCCGGCGGCAATGAACGGAAAACTATGGTCGCGTGACGATGCGCCGGCGCCCTCGGTCAGGCTGTCGCCGAATGCGATGACGGCGCGAGGGCCGGAGCGTTGCCGGGCGGGGGATTGGGCAGTCGAAAGGCCGATACCGAGAAGCATTGCTGGTCTCCTGTAAGAACTGGGAAAAATATCCTAATTCAGTGTCGGGAGACGGGGATGACCTGTCAGCGCAAGTTCTTTTCCGTTCAAGCCTCGCAAAGACCGGTAAGCTTCATGGTCTCTTAAGTAATTATCTTGAGATTACAGTTTCCTTGTTCCATGATGATTCCGACCGGAAGGTTTTCTGTGTCCGACGTCATGTCGATCGATGCAGATCGCTTCCGCGGAGAACATGTTTCCTGGTCATCGATCGCGTATTGCGGCCGCTAGACTTGATTTCATCACATTACGCCGCCTGTGTGCGCTGCCTTGGGCCTGATTGGGAAGATTGCATGAATTCGGAGTTTGCCGTTCGCCCCATGCGGCCCGGTGAGTTGGAGCTAGTGCTCGAATGGGCGCGCCAAGAGGGGTGGAATCCAGGTCTCGACGATTCGCTTCCATTTCATGACGCGGATCCATCGGGATTTTTCGTCGGCGCGGTCGGCGAAGTCCCTGTTGGCTCGATTTCCGTCGTCAAGTACGGCGATGACCTCGCCTTTCTCGGGCTCTACATGGTTCATCCGGAATTTCGCGGCAAGGGTTACGGCAGGGCGATCTGGGATGCCGGCATCGCGTCGGCGAATGGCCGCAGCATCGGGCTCGACGGCGTCGTCGCCCAGCAGGAGAATTATCGCAAGGCCGGCTTCGAGGAGGCCTACAAGACGGTTCGCTATGGCGGCGTGATCGGCTCGCTGCCTCCCTCGACGCTGACCGCCACGCCCGTGACCGACAAGCTGGACGGGCTGGTGCGCTATGACGCCAGCGTGTTTGCAGCTGAGCGTTCGGCCTTCGTCACCTCGTGGTGCACCAACCGCAAGCACAGGCGTACGGCCGTCGTGCGCAAGAGCGGCAAGATCCGCGGCTACGGCACGATCCGCCGCTGTTATGATGGATACAAGATCGGGCCGCTGTTTGCCGCCGATAGTGATAGCGCCGCAGCGCTGCTCTCGACGCTCGGGCAGGAAGCGAAGGGCGCGCGGGTGTTTATCGATATCCCCTCTCACAATCGCGATGCCGTGGCGCTTGCCGTCGGCATGGGGCTTGAGCCGGTGTTCGAGACATCTCGCATGTATCGTGGCGCCATTCCCACCGTTCCGCTGAAGAATGTCTTCGGCGTCACAACGCTGGAGTTGGGCTAGCTAGCTCGCGTCCGAAGTGGCAGGTGCCGCGCGATTGGGGCGGCCTTTTTCGGCGATTGCGATGCCGCCGAGCGTCAGCACCAATGCCACGATGTGGAACGGCTGCAGCTTTTCACCGAGCAGGGCCACCGAAAACAGCGTACCGAAGACGGGCACGAGGTTGATGAAAAGTGCTGCGCGGTTGGCGCCGATCCATTCCACGCCCTTGATGTAGAAGACCTGCGCCATCAGCGAGGCGAAGATCGCCGTGTAGATGGTGATGAGCCATCCGGTCCCGTCTGGAAGCTCAGCTGCACCCTTCGATACCTCCCATGCGAGAAGCGGCAGCGCGCTCAGCATGGCGCCGAGCGCCGGCACGGCCATCAGCGTGCGCCAGTCGAGCGGCGGCTTCCATCGCAGGAAGATGGTGTAGACCGAGTAGGCGGCGACCGCGACCAGCATCAGACCATCGCCGGTGTTGAGGCCGAGTTCCAAAAGCGTGGTCAGGCTGCCATGGGCGGCGGTCACTGCTACGCCCAGCAGTGTCATCGCAAAGCCCAGGATCTGGGCGAGCGACACGCCGGTGCGGAAAAAGACGAAGTTGAGCAGGAATATCAGCATGGGGATGCCTGCCTGCTCGATTGCGACATTGATGGCGGTCGTATATTTTACCGCGGAATACAGCATGGCGTTGAACAACGTGTAGCCGACGATGCCGTAGAAGAAGAGCAGAGGGAGGTTTTTGCGCACAACCGGCCAGTCGCGCTTGAGCTGCGGCACGGATATGGCGGCAATGATCGTCGTGGCGACGAACCAGCGCAGCGACGTCAACATCATCGGGCTGACGTGACCGAGCGCCAATTTTCCGGCAACGGTATTGCCGCCCCAGCACATCGCGGCAACGACAAGGCATATGTAGGCGGCAAACTGCACAGCCGATTCTCTCCCGGTCGGCTGCGCGGGCGCAGAACTTCCTCCGACGATGGCGGCAAATAGCCTGCCAGGAGCTGATTTGTCACGTAAAAAGCCAAATCAGACGGCAATACAGGGTCGCTTTCCCAAAAACAAAGCCTTATAGATGCGCGGGTTTGAGCAGGGAGCGGTTGAATCCGCCTTTAACAGGAAGACGTGAATGACGAACGTAGTTGTGGTCGGTTCGCAATGGGGTGACGAAGGCAAGGGCAAGATTGTCGACTGGCTTTCGGAACGTGCCGATGTGATCGTGCGCTATCAGGGCGGACACAATGCGGGCCATACGCTGGTCATCGATGGTGTCAGCTACAAGCTGGCGCTGCTGCCGTCCGGCCTCGTGCGCGGCAAGCTGAGCGTGATCGGCAATGGCGTTGTCGTCGATCCCCATCATTTCGTCGCCGAAGTCGAGAAGCTGCGTGCCCAGGGCGTCAACGTATCGCCCGAGATTCTGCGCATCGCCGATAACGCGCCGCTGATCCTGTCCCTGCACCGCGATCTCGACGGCTTCCGCGAAGATGCGGCCTCCAACAGCGGTACCAAGATCGGCACCACCCGCCGCGGCATCGGCCCTGCCTATGAAGACAAGGTCGGCCGCCGCGCGATCCGCGCCATCGACCTTGCCGACAAGGAAGCGCTGCCGGCCAAGATCGACCGCCTGCTGACGCACCACAACGCGCTGCGCCGCGGCCTCGGCCTGCCGGAAATTTCGGTGGAATCGCTGGAGAAGGAACTGAACGACGTCGCCGATCAGGTTCTGCCCTATGTCGATCAGGTCTGGCGTATCCTCGACGACCAGCGCAAGGCCGGCGCCCGTATCCTGTTCGAAGGTGCGCAGGGCGCGCTGCTCGACAACGACCACGGCACCTATCCCTTCGTCACCTCGTCGAACACGGTGGCCGGTCAGGCCGCAGCCGGTTCGGGTCTTGGCCCGACGGCGATCGGTTATGTTCTCGGCATCACCAAGGCCTACACGACTCGCGTCGGCGAAGGTCCGTTCCCGTGCGAACTGAACGACGAAGTCGGCAAGCATCTTTCGACCGTCGGCCGCGAAGTCGGCGTCAATACCGGCCGTCCGCGCCGTTGCGGCTGGTTCGATTCCGTTCTGGTTCGCCAGACGGTCAAGACTTCGGGCATCACTGGTATCGCGCTCACCAAGCTCGACGTTCTCGATGGTCTCGACGAATTGAAGATCTGCGTCGCCTACAAGCTCGACGGCAAGGAGATCGATTATCTTCCGGCCAGCCAGGCTGCCCAGGCGCGCGTCGAGCCCGTCTACATCACGCTCGAGGGATGGAAGGAATCGACCGTCGGCGCGCGCAGCTGGGCCGATCTTCCGGCCCAGGCGATCAAGTATGTCCGCCAGGTTGAAGAGCTGATCGGCGCCCCCGTCGCTCTCCTGTCTACAAGTCCTGAGCGCGATGACACCATACTTGTGACCGATCCTTTTGAGGATTAAGGTTTATATGATTATTTGTGTGGTTCGCGCGGCGAACCACACTCTTAGAGAAAGTACGTATGGCGGATTTTATCGCAGTTATCCGGCGGGCGGTTGACGGCCTGACCGACAACACTCCCGATATGCGGGTGAAGGTTTACGAGCGTGCTCGCGGTGCCGTACAGCGGCAGCTCGAGAACATGAAGCCGCGTCCGCCCGAGGCCATGCTGCAGCGCCAGCTGGAAAAGCTCGAAGCCGCCATTCGTGAAGTCGAAGCCGAGCATGCCGATGCGCTGCCGGCCGAGGATCAGGCCGCTGTCGCCGAGCCGATGACGGACGCGCCGCCGGAGCCCGAAGTCGCGCCCGAGCCCGAGGTTGCCGCAGCACCCGAGCCAGTCGCCGAACAGGCGGAAGAGGCACCGGAGGCCGAGCCCGCTTACGAGCACCCGGCCTACGAGGAACCGGCTTACGAAGCGCCCGTCGAGCCCGAGGCTCCGGTTGCTGACGAGCCTGTCGTGCATGAGGAGCCGGTTCACGAAGAGCCGGTGCATGCCGCCGAGGTTCACGAAGAGCCCGAAGTTCAGCCCGAGCCCACGCATTCGCATGAAGAGCCCGTGTTCGAGGAAGCGCCGCATGTGTCCGCCGCCTCCGAGCCGGAGCCGGTCGAGCCTTGGCAGCTGCCGGTCGAGGACCAGTATGAGGCCGCGCGCGAAACGCATGGCCATGATTTCGCTGCCGCGCCCGACGTCGAGCCCTATGCCGAGCCTGTCATCGACGACGCGCCGCGCGCGCAGCCTGTCGCCCGCGATTTCGACCTGAGCAATCGTCTCGTCGAGCCGGTTCCTGTTTTCGAGCCGCCGCATCAGTTCGTCGAGCAGACGCAGGACGATCCCATTCATGCCGACGCCGCCGGGCATTTCGATCCGGTTTGGAACGAGCCGGCGGAAGAAGTGCCGGAACCGTCCACGAAGACGGTTGAGCCGACCGATTGGGCGCTCGAAGAGCTGCGCCAGTTCTCCGAGACCTCGCATGCAGCACCTGCCGCCAACGATGCGGCACGCGCCTTTGACGAGGTGGTTTCGAGCATCGATTATGCGTCTGCGCCCGTGTCGGCTGCATCGGCGAAGATGCCTGTCGCCAATGAGAGCTTCTCCTGGGAGGCAGCTGCCTTCGACGATCTGCCGCCCATCGACAACGAGAAGAAGGCACCAGCTGCCGCATCCTACGAGGATGTCGATCTTTTCTCCGAGATTCATGGCGGGTCGACGCCGAAAAACGAGCCCCTCGCCGGCGACGACTGGCAGGAAGCGACCCGGCTTCGCGGCTACGATAATCGCGGTGTGGTTGCCGAGGATGACGATGGTCTGTCGGTTGGAAGCAGCAGCGACGACATCGCCTCGAAGTTCCAGGGCAAGAATTTCCGCATGGAGCCGAAGCGCCGCCGTTTCGGCATCGGTTCCATCATCGCGCTTTTGATCGCATTGGGCGTTGTCGGTGGGGGCGGTTATGCCGCCTATACGCACCAGGCTGCCCTGACCGAGATGGTCAAGGGCCTCGTAAGTGCCGCGCCATCGCAGACCGCGCAAACGCCGCCTCCTGTCGCAGGAACCACGGCGCCCGCGGACCAGACGAGCGATGCCAAGCCGACGACCGCGCCTGATGCCGCACAGAGCGGCGTCGCCTCTGCCGACGGCTCGGCTGCCGGCAACAAGTTCACGCAGCGGCTGATGGCTGATGGCACCGAGGTGGATAGCGGCCCGGCCGCAGCACCGAGCACGCAGGTCGCCGAAGGCAAGTCCGTCGCCGAGCAGAATGTGGCCTCGTCCGACCCGGTCGCACCGGCCGCCGCAGGCACGACACCGCCGGCAGCCGCTTCCGGCACGGCCGCACCTGCTGCCACAGCATCTGCGACACCGCCCGCCGCCGGGCAGACTGCACCTGCCGGTTCCAGCGAGAAGATGTTCCTCTATGAGGAGCGCATCGGCCAGAGCTCGCCAACGGCGATCCAGGGTTCGATCGTCTGGAGCCTGCACCATGAGGCGGGCGCCGATGGCAAGCAGGAAGCCTCCGTTCAGGGCACGCTGACGGTGCCTGAGCGGAACCTCACGGCGCAGATCAACTTCAAGCGCAATTCCGATCCTTCGCTGCCGGCAAGCCACATCGTCGAAATGGTGTTCTCGCTGCCGGCGAATTTCGAGGGCGGGGCAATCGACAGCGTTCAGCGCATTTCGATGAAGCGGACCGAGCAGGATCGTGGCGATGCGCTTGTCGCGGTGCCGGCGAAGATCACAGACGACTTCCACATGATCGCGCTCAACGATTATCCGGATGCCCGCAAGGCCAATCTCGACCTCCTGTCGACCCGCGAGTGGATCGATATTCCGATCACCTATCGCAACGGTCGCCGCGCACTTCTCACCATGCAGAAGGGTCCGACCGGCATTGAGGCCTTCAACTCTGCCATCCGCGAATGGAACGCAGCAGGCGACGTTTCGACCAGCCAATAAGGGTGGTCGTCGCTTATCTGGACACACAAAAAGGGCGGGTCGTGAGACCCGCCCTTGTCTTTTTGGGGATTGGTTCGCTTAAGCCGTGGCTTCGACGACGCGGACGGCCTTGGCGCGGTCGAGCGCTTCCTTGCGGACGGCGTCCTGGACCTTTTCGAAGGCGCGGACCTCGATCTGGCGGACGCGCTCGCGGCTGATGTCGAATTCGCTCGACAGGTCTTCCAGCGTGATCGGGTCTTCCGCCAGACGGCGTGCCTCGAAGATGCGGCGCTCGCGGTCGTTGAGGACGCTCATCGCCTTGGCCAGCATGCGACGGCGCGTATCGAGTTCGTCCTGCTCGATCAGCACGGCTTCCTGGCTTTCATGGTCGTCGACCAGCCAATCTTGCCACTGACCGGATTCGCCCTCGGACGCCTTGATCGGTGCATTGAGGGACGCGTCGCCTGACAGGCGGCGGTTCATCGACACGACCTCTTCCTCCGAGACGCGCAGCTTGGTGGCAATCTCGGTGACGTGTTCCGGCTTCAGGTCGCCTTCGTCGATGGCCTGGATGCGGCCCTTCAGGCGGCGCAGGTTGAAGAACAGGCGCTTCTGGTTGGCGGTGGTGCCCATCTTCACGAGCGACCAGGACCGTAGGATGTATTCCTGGATCGAGGCCTTGATCCACCACATGGCATAGGTGGCCAGACGGAAACCGCGTTCCGGATCGAACTTCTTGACGGCCTGCATCAGGCCGACGTTACCTTCGGAAACGACTTCGCCGATCGGCAGTCCGTAGCCGCGATAGCCCATGGCGATCTTGGCGACGAGACGCAGGTGGCTGGTGACGAGACGGTGCGCAGCCTCACGGTCGCCATGTTCGGAATACCGCTTCGCGAGCATGTATTCTTCCTGCGGCTCCAGCATCGGGAACTTGCGGATTTCGTCGAGATAACGGTTGAGACCGGCTTCGCCGGCGGTAATGGACGGCAAACTGCTTCGGGCCATTCTTGCACCCTCCTATCTGAATTCCGGCTCCCGCTCGGACGCGTCCCTGCGTCTTTAAGGCAAACCGGGAACGTGCGGCTTGGGAAGCCCGCACGAAGTCAGTGTAGAGATAAGTATGGCAAAACCGTAGTTCAAGGTCGCCGTTCACTTCACGTTCACGTGACGGCTTGGCCGTTGTAGACCGGGTCGTGACGGAATGGCTGGCTACAGCTCGGCGTTCCTGAGCGCCTCGATCAGAGCCACCATGTCGTCGGGCAGCGGGACCTCGAAGCGCATGAGTTCGCCGTTGCGCGGGTGTTCGAACTGCAACATGTAGGCATGCAGGGCTTGCCGCTCGAAGCCGTTCACCGCCTTCTTGGCTGCATCCGGCAACAGGTTGGCCTTGGTCTTGAAATGGGCGCCATACACCGTATCGCCAAGCAGGGGATGACCGATATGGGCCATGTGGACGCGGATCTGGTGGGTGCGGCCGGTTTCTAGGTGGCACTCGACCAGGGACGCCAGCGAGAGCGCATTCGGCGTCTCATGGAAGCGCTCGATCACCTCGTAATGCGTGATCGCTTCGTCGGCATCTGCGGTGCCCGGGCGCTTGACGGCGCGGCGGGTGCGGTCGCCGGTGTCGCGGCCGAGCGGCGCGTCGATGCTGCCTGTCAGCGTGCGCGGACGGCCCCAGACGACAGCCTGATAGGCGCGCTCGATCGGCATGGTGCGGCCGTGGTCGGCGAACTGGGCGGAGAGGTGGCGGTGCGCGACATCGTTCTTGGCGACGACCATGACGCCCGTCGTGTCCTTGTCGAGGCGGTGAACGATGCCGGGGCGGCGGACGCCGCCGATGCCAGACAGGCTGTCGCCGCAGTGGTAGATCAGCGCGTTGACCAGCGTGCCGGTCCAGTTGCCTGCGGCCGGATGCACGACCATGCCAGACGGCTTGGAGATGACGATCAGGTCGTCGTCCTCGTAGAGGATGTCGAGCGGGATGTTCTCGCCCTTCGGCGTCGGGTCTTCCGGTTCCGGCAGGTTGATCTCGAAGACGTCGCCGGGGCGCACCTTCTTTTGCGGATCGGCAACAACTGATCCCTTGGAGGTGACCTGACCTTCCTTGATCAGCACCTTGACGCGGCTGCGGGAGAATTCCTCACCAAGCTGAGCCGTCATCCACGCATCAAGCCGGCCTTCGGCATGTTCATCTGCCGTCAGGACTTTCATATTGCCGGCTGCTTGTTTAAAGGGGTCGCTCAAGACGCTTCTTCTCCGAAGTATTTTATAGAATGGAACGCCATATATGACGAATGTCCAGCCAGAAGACGATCAGGAAGAAAAGCCGCTCGATCCAGCAATGGAAAATGTCCGGCGCAAGATGATCCGCCTGCAGATCGTCTCCGGCTTCATCATGTTCGTGAGCCTTATGGCGGTCTTCGGCGCGGTTGTCTACAAGACGATGCGGGCGCCTGCCAAGGAGCCTGCCGCGATCGCGTCTGCTGGAATTCCGTCGGATGCGCCGGTTTCCGTGACGGCAAACCTGCCTGCCGGCTTCGTTCTCCAGTCCTCGTCGCTTTCGGGCGGCCAGATCATGTTCTTCGGCAAGACCGCCGAGGGCGTGGCCAAGGCGCTGGTGTTCGATATCAAGGCGGGCAGCATCATTGCCGATGTGACCGTCAACGGCGGCTGACGACAATGACCCCTCGGCTCATTGCGGTCGATAATGCCGACGATCCTGACATCGCCGAGTTTCGCGATATTCGCGAACGCGATCTCACCAGGCGGCATAACCGATTTATCGCCGAGGGCACCGTCGTGCTGCGCATGCTCGCCGAGGCGCACCTGAAGGGCGGCGATTTCGTCGCCGAGAAGGTGCTGCTGCTGCGCAACCGTGTCGAAGGCGTCGCCGATATTCTCGAAAGGTTGCCGGAGGACGTTCCTGTCTATGTCGCGGAAGCGGAGGTGCTCGACCGTATCGTCGGCTTCCATCTGCATCGCGGCGTGCTGGCGTTGGGACGGCGGCAACCACAGGGCAGCGCGCTGATCGACCGGTTGCCTCAGCGCTCGCTGGTGCTGGTCGGTTGCGGCATCTCCAATCACGACAATGCCGGCTCGATGTTCCGCAATGCGGCCGCCTTCGATGCCGATGCCATCTTCCTCGACGAGACCTCGTGCGATCCGCTCTATCGCAAGGCGATGCGCGTCTCGGTCGGGTCGGTGTTAAGCGTTCCCTACCAGCGCGGCGGTGATGCGGTAGCGCTCCTCACGGAGCTCGCCGAGCGGGATTTCGCCATCTGGACCCTCTCGCCGCGCGGCGAGGTCGATATTCGCTCCATTCCGGCTTCGGAGCGCATGGCGCTGGTGGTCGGGACGGAAGGCGAGGGGTTGCCGCAGGCGGTGCTGTCGCGGTTCCGCAGCGCTCGCATTCCGCAATCGCCGGGGCTTGATAGCCTCAATGTCGCGACTGCGACCGGCATTGCGCTGTTTGCCATGTCTTCCACGGCCAAGCGTATCTGAGATCTGCTGGCGGCTTAGCCGGGCTGCGACAGGATCGTGGCGGCGCGCTGGGCGAGATCTATGCGTTCGCCTTCCTTCGTCTCGGACGTCTCCGGCAGCAGCTCGCGGATAGGCGAGGCCTTGCCTTCATTGATCGCGGTCAAGGCCACCATGTCGGCGGCGATGGTGGCGATCTCCTCGCGGATCGCGCCGTCGTTCGAGGTGTTCAGCCTCGCGGCGAGGATTTCCTCGGAAACAGCGGCGCTGCGGGCGCGCACTTCTTCGGCGAGGCGCGCGGCGACCGCGGCGGTGTCGAGTTCTGACGTCGGGGTTTCTTCCTGCACGGGCTTTTCCTGCGGCGGGATGAGAACGAGGGGAGCAAGGCCGGCCGAGCGAAGCGCGCGGTTTGCCTTGCGCATGTCGGCATTGGCGGCCTTGACCTGATCCTTGAGCTTGGTCAGCTCCTGCTGACGGCGCGTCAGAAGCGCCTCCTTGTCCGAAAGCGTGGCCTTGTCGCGCTCGGCGCGGTCTTCCAGGCGGATGACCGTGTGCTCCTGCTGCGTCAGCTTCTGTTCTGCATCCTTGGCGCGCTTCTGCAGCAGGCTCACGTCCTGGCGAAGCTCGTCGCGCTCGGTGCGCAGACCGCTGTGCTTGAAATTGAGGTTCTCGAGCTCGGTCTCGCGTGCCGCCATGTCGATCTTCAGATTGTCGGTCTGCTCGACGATCTTGTTCAGGCGGATGCGGAGCGCATCGAGCTCGCCTTCCTTGGCGGCGCTCGCCTGTTCGGCGATATGCAGGCTCGTCTTCAACTGGCTGATATAGTTCTCGTCCTTGCGCAGGTGCGAGCGCAGCTCGGCGGCCTCGACGCTCATGTCGGCGATCTGGGCCTGAAGCGCGCTGATCTCGGAGGCGAAGTGGCCGGCGTCGCGGGCAATTGAATCATGCTTCAACTGCAGCGACATCGACTTTTCGCGTTCGCGAATCAGATCCTGCGTGGTGCGGGCGTTTTCGGCGGCGTAAAGCGCGCGGACCATGTCCTTCTGCGCGCGCACTTCCTGGGGGCTGAGCGGCATCGTCGCGCGCATGCGGTTTTCCGTGTACCAGACGATGCGGCGATGAACGGCCGGCGATACGAGGAAAACCAGGAACGCCGCGGCCAGAAAGCCCAATCCGAACAAGAGCGCGTATTCGATCACGGCGAGGCCACTGCTTCCAGAAGTTGATTTGCGTCAGGTCAATGATTAAGCGGCCTGCGCCGTTAGGGCAAGTGGCGGATGGGTCACGGCGACACAGAGTTCGCCGTGACCATGGTCTCAGAAGGGGTTCCAGGTCGGATTGGGGGTAATCTTGATATAGCCGACGTTGAGGCCGAGGCGGGCGCCGACGCCGGTGCGGATCGGCACGACGAGAACATTGTTGTTCTTCAGCAGCGTCATGCCGAAGCCGGCGATGACGAAGGCCTGGCCGCTGACGCCGCCGAAGCGGGCATAGATCGCGTCGGTGGACGGCAGATCGTAGACCAGCATCATGACGCGCGTGCCCTGGCCACCGTAATCGATGCCCAGCGACGGACCCTGCCAGTAAAGCGGATGCTCACCGGCGTTCTTGGTGTTGAGCTGGCCTTCGCCATAGGTCAGACCGGCGATGAACGCGCCGGAGCCTTCCTGGCCGAGAATATAGCCGTTCGGCAAGCCGTACTTCTGGAATGCCGTTTCGACCGCCTTGGCGAGGCCGCCGCTGGTCGAGCCGAAGAAGGAGTGGCCGGCGTCGACGATTTCCTGAACCGAGTATTGATCGTTGCTCGCTTGCTGGGCCGCTGCCTGCGTGGCTGATAGCATCAGGCACGACATCGCGATCATCGAGACCCACCGGCAGACGGCCAGGAATCTTCCTAGGATTGAGGGGCGCATGGTGTCATCCGTTCATCATGGTCGATACATGGAGCCGTTTCCGGCGTTTCTATCATTTTGCGCGGATGGTCTTAACAATCGGTTTACCAAATATGGTGTCATTATGGCGCCGAGTACGCTCGCAAACTTCGTGCAATGATGAAGCAATATGTGTGGCGGAATGAATCACCGCCTTCTGGAGACAATGATGTCGAAGAACCCAAATCTTACACTGACCGGCCCCGATCTGGCCGCGCTTCTCTGCAGCCGCGTTTGCCATGATGTCATCTCGCCCGTCGGCGCGATCAACAATGGCCTGGAACTGCTCGACGAGGGCGGCGCCGATGCCGACGCCATGGATCTTATCCGGACCAGTGCGCTGAACGCCTCCGTCCGTCTCAAATTCGCACGTCTCGCCTTCGGCGCTTCCGG
Source organism: Hyphomicrobiales bacterium (assembly GCA_900472605.1). Lineage (GTDB taxonomy): Bacteria > Pseudomonadota > Alphaproteobacteria > Rhizobiales > Rhizobiaceae > Rhizobium. The sequence continues at coordinate 25,278 of UCJD01000068.1, forward strand.
CTCCGTCGGCGCCTCGATCGACACCGGCGAAGCCGAGCGCGCCGCCAAGGATTTCGCCGCCGCCGAAAAGAAGACGGAAGTGGTCTGGAACGGACCGCGCGCGATCATCGCAAAGAACCGCGTCAAGCTGCTGCTCAACCTCTTCCTCGTCGCCTATTCCTCTATTCCGCGCGGTGGCCAGATCGATATCACGCTCGAAAATCCGGAATTCGACGCGAAGTTCACGCTCGTCGCCAAGGGCAAGCTGATGCGCCTGCCGCCGAAGTTCGTGGAGATTTCGACGGGCGAAATCGAAGAAGCGATCGACGCGCATACGATCCAGCCCTATTACGCCGTGTTGCTCGCGGAAGAGTGCGGCATGAAGCTTGGCCATAGCGCCAGTGCCGAAGAGATCGTCTTCACGGCCGAAGTCATTCCGGCCTGATCGAAAATCTGGCCGGGAGAAAATCCCGGCACATTGCTTGTATCGAAGTAATACTTCCTTAGCCGAATGTTTCTATCCTTGCCTGTGAAGATGCCCGCCGGGACAGAAGCAGGGCAATGGAGCAGCGATGCAGAGGTTCATGATCACCGATTCGTCGGACGTCGTCCGCAAGGTTGGAAAGCGCATTCTTTCCGAGCTTGATTTCATGGTCAGCGAAGCCTCCAGCGCCAGCGAAGCCCTGTCCCATTGCCAGGTGGAACTGCCGGATTACCTTATCGTCGATTCATCCATGGATGGGGCGCTCGACCTGATCGTGGCGGTTCGCGCCATGGAAGGCGGCAAGGAGGTCAAGATCTACTATTGCGTGATCGAGGCCGACCTGAAGAAACTGATGATGGGCAAGCGGGCAGGGGCCACGGACTTCCTGCTGAAGCCCTTCGACCGAAAGATTCTGACCGCGGTCTTCGGCAATCGGGCGATCGCAGCCTGATATCTCATTCGATCCAAACGATAAAAGCCGCCTTCAGGGCGGCTTTTATCGTTCCGGGGTCAGCTGCTGAAACAAAAAATCCCGCCGTGGAGGCGGGATTTCATGGATGTTCGGCGTAGGGACCGAAATCGGATATCAGGCTGTTTCGGCGTATTCGGCGCCGTCAGGCTCGCGCAGAACGTAGCCGCGGCCCCAGACGGTTTCGATGTAGTTGGCGCCGTCGGCAGCATTCGCAAGCTTCTTGCGCAGCTTGCAGATGAAGACGTCGATGATCTTCAGTTCCGGCTCGTCCATGCCGCCGTAAAGGTGGTTCAGGAACATTTCCTTGGTGAGGGTGGTGCCCTTGCGGAGCGAAAGCAGCTCCAGCATCTGGTATTCCTTGCCCGTCAGGTGAACGCGCTGGCCACCGACTTCGACGGTCTTGGCGTCGAGGTTGACGATCAGTTCGCCGGTCATGATGACCGACTGTGCGTGACCCTTGGAGCGACGGACGATCGCGTGGATGCGAGCGACCAGTTCGTCCTTGTGGAAAGGCTTGGTCATGTAGTCGTCGGCGCCGAAGCCGAGACCGCGAACCTTGTCCTCGATGCCGGCCATGCCGGAGAGGATGAGGATCGGTGTTTTAACCTTGGACAGGCGGAGAGTGCGGAGCACTTCATATCCGGACATGTCTGGGAGGTTGAGATCAAGAAGGATGATATCATAATCATACAACTTGCCGAGATCGACGCCTTCTTCACCAAGATCGGTGGTGTAGACGTTGAAACTTTCTGACTTGAGCATCAGTTCGATGCTCTGCGCTGTCGCGCTGTCATCTTCGATGAGTAGTACCCGCATTCTTATCCCCTTTACCGCCGCCGAAAGGTGGTCTGGCCCCTACGCGATACAGATATGTCACTGCGTGATTTGGAAGCTGCCACGAAATGGTTAACAAATTATGATTCACTCTGGCAAGAGGTAATCAATTTATTAAATATTTTGTCCATTCCGCTGTTTTCCAACGAGAATCCGCAAAGCCTATTTCTCAACTTTTACATTAAGAAAGGCTGGCAAGCGATTCATTCGACTCACCAATGAAACGGACCGGAAATCGCGTAGTTGTGTTTACCGACCCTTAAATCATCGGCACTATCATTAACGATGCCCGTAAACGAAAGGTTACCAGCGGTAGGTTTTTGTTAACGCCGAGGGAAATTTTTTGGGCAAGCCGCATGACAGCGGCAGCTAATGGGCGGTTTCAAGTGAAGCCGGGGTCTCGCATCACTGGAGTAATGCGTATGAAGTCGCGTGAGAGCCTAGTTCGTCTGAAAGAGTTTCAGGTGAACGAAAAGCGTCGTCAGCTGCAGCAGTTGCAGATGATGATGTCTGAATTTGACCGTATGACGAAGGATCTGGAGAGCCAGATCGTCGTCGAGGAAAAGAAGTCCGGCATTTCCGACCCGAATCACTTCGCCTATCCCACCTTCGCAAAGGCAGCACGCCAGCGCGCGGACAATCTTCAGGTTTCGATCAAGGAACTGAGGATGCAGGAAGAGGCCTTGGAGCAGACGCTCGAAGAGATGCAGGCGGAATATGCACGCGCTGCCGCGCTCGAAGAGCGCGACGGGGCGGTTCGGGCAAGAGCCTAAGCCAGGATGATCGATGCCTTCGGGCATCTGGGGTGTCATCTCATAAAAGCCATGCATGACGGGCGTGCTGTCCGTCATACATGGCTTTTGGCGTTTCCCGGACTTTAGAAAATCAATTGATGACGTCGCGCCATTCGTCGTGGCGAAGCGCCTGCGCCTTGAATTAGGGGCAGAGCGGGATGATCTTCCAGCCACCGGTTCTGGCCGCTTCCACCGCATGCAGCGCGAGCGCCTGGCCGACACCCTTGCCGCGTAGCGCATCCGGCACGCCGGTGTGATCGATGATGATGAGCTTCGGCGATGTGCGGGAATAGGTCATTTCGGCCTGATGGCCTTCGAGCTCGGCGACGTAGCGGCCGCCCGATGTGTTTGCTTCTTCGGTGATTTTCATCCCGACTGCCTTTCTTTCGATTGCGTTGAGACAAACGTGCCATGGCACCGGCGCAAAGCAAAGGCCGCTCACAGTGACGGATTGTTCGAAGAAAGGGGAGGTAGACGGTGCGGCGTTCGCGAGAAATCAGATGCCGAGCCTTGCTCGCGCAACCCCTGTCCGAGTGGTCTTTGTGGACGGAGGCCGCGCGTCAGAGCGTCGGTTCAGTTCGGCAATGAGATAAACGCCGGCAAGCAACAAAAGCTTCGGGCCGGCTTCACATCTTGTGATGTGCGGTCGGCCCGAACTGAAATGGAATGAACTTCAAAAACTAATCAATGGCGATACTGCTGGATGCGCGTGGTGCGCAGGCCGGCAAGACCGTGGCTGTTGATAGACGACTGCCAGGAGAGAAACTCCTCGACGGTCAGGGTATAGCGTTCGCAAGCTTCTTCCAAGCTCAACAGGCCACCGCGCACAGCTGCGACAACCTCTGCCTTACGGCGAATTACCCAGCGCCGAGTATTCGGCGGCGGCAAATCCGCAATCGTCAGCGGGCTGCCATCGGGGCCGATGACATATTTCACTCGGGGACGTATCATTTCGGTCATTGGACTCTCTACACAACTCAAGACCACGAGAGCCACTCTAGCTTGTCACATTTAAAAATTGCCTAAGCGCATCGTAAGACTTTGATAATAAATTTAACCGCGTCGCATCATGGCGCTCGGCTGCGTCGCGTGCACGGTTTCCCTAGCGCAAATTTGCCATAAGTGCATGGGAGCCATGCACAATGAATATTAGTTGTCTGATGTCAGTCAAACTATAAGCCTCCCCAGAGGCAGATAGAACATCGTGCGTCGTCGCGATTGTTGTTTCTGCGTGCATTGGGAATAGAATTGCAGGCTTTGCCTAGCGTCGAAGCGATCGTTTGTTCTTTTCCTATACTTTGATTGTTGCTGCCAGAAGAGCGTTTTCGGGCAAGTTTAGCCTTTGAAGGACGAAATCGATGCGGAATGAAGAACGCGCCGTTCATGACGGCGCGGCGAATATTGCTTTTTTATCGCCAGAAAAATCCAGCCCACCGCCAGCCGATCCCAAGGAGAGCCTCGCACGTCTTACGAAAGCGACGGGCTTCAACCACTATTTGTTCGCGGGTTTTCCGCATGGCGATAATGGCGGTTTTGCGGGAAACCACATTTTCAGCAGCTGGCCGGACAGCCTCGTTGCCGCCTATGATGACGATGACCTGTTTCACAATAGTGCGCTTGTTTCGGAACTCAGGAAATCGAGCCTGCCGGTTTCGTTTGGCCTCAGGGCATTCGAAAGCAGCGTGACGAACCCGAAGAACGAGCGGATTACCGGTCTGTTTCGCGAACTGGGATTTCGTCGGACGTTTGCGTTCATGCTGCATGACGCCGATCGCCAGCCGTATATCTTTGCGTTTTCGGGCGTGCGGGCGGATCTTTCGCGCGAGGAGGCGATGACGCATGTGTTCAGCGCCATGGAGTTCCTCGATGTCTATGCTCGCCTGCAGGTGACCGAGCAGCCGCTGGAGAATCTGAGCAGCCGCGAGATCGAGTGCCTGCGCTGGTCGGCGGCCGGCAAGAGCAGCGATGAGATTGCCATCATACTCGAGCTCTCTCCGCACACCGTGGTCGGATATCTGAAGAGCGCGATGCGCAAGCTCGATTCGGTCAATCGGATGCAGGCGGTCGCTCGGGCATTCCGCTACCGCCTGCTGTAATTACCTCAGAGCATGACCGCGCAAAGCTCGGTCTTCGCCGGTCCGAACTCGTATTGCGCCGTGCCGCTGTGAAGCAGTGCGAGCCAGTCGCCCTGGTTCAGCCAGACGATCGTCGTCGTGTTTTGCCGCGCCGGCGATGTCGAGGCGGGGCCGCTCGCACTGGCGATGACCGTCGTGCCGTTGACCTCGATTGCGACCATGTGGTCGGAAGAAGCGAGGGTGCTGACGGACAGCGACAGCAGATAGAAGCCTTCGACCGGCACGATCAGCCGCGCGCCGGTGCCTGAAGGGACGGCGGCGCCGAGTTCGAAGCCGCCTTGTTCAGCGTGAATATCCGTGAAGCCGGTGCGGCTTGCTGGTGGCGGGGAGGCGGTGCCGGTGGAAAGCGATGCGCGCGCGATCGGTCGAGACGGCGTGCGCACGACGCCATCGGGTGCCACAGCGATCGCTGTCGACCAGTCATTGCCATCGCTGCTGACCTTGATCGAAAACGCATCGCTTCCCGCGAGCCCCATTTCTGCGCGGCCGGACCACGCGGTCTGGAAGACAAGCGTGCCTGTTTCAGACGAATCGGCCTTGTTGATCTTGAGCTGGTGCCCTTGTCCCGAATGGCTGAAGAGGCTGGCATCGGAGGCGATCGCCAGCCGGTTGATCTCGTCTGCCGCCGCGTTGATGCCGATCATCGGCAGTGAGCCATCGGCGTCGAGCGAGATGACATTCCAGTTCGCTCCGTCGAAGGCGCGCAGCTGGTGGGTATCGAGAAAGAAGGCGCGCCAGCCCGGATTTGGCTGGAGATAAGCCCATGCGCCGTCCTGCCAGATGGAGACGAGCCCTTGGCGGCCGAGCCATTCGCCCTCAGGATCGGCGCCAACGAGATAGCGGTCGCCTTCAAGAGGTGTCGGGGGCGGCCCCTGGCGTTCGGCGAGGATCGTCAGCTGGACCACGGCGTCGAGACGCTGCAACGCGTCGTTATGCGGCACGTGTTTCTGCGCCTGGGACGGCAGGATATAGGGCAAGGCGAGGTTGTTTGTCTGGTCCGACACGATCGAGCTCCCGTGTTTGGGCAGGTTTCACTGCCGCAAATGGTAGAGGCGCATCGGGAAACGGGGACAGCGCACGGGGGCGGGCGCTGATTTCAAACAGATATTTGCGATAGATATCCCCGCACTTAAAGCCGGGGCGCGTTGCCCCAGGAGATGAAATCAGGGTTTGCGAAATCCGCGTCGTGCACCTGCCGGGTCTTGCCGTAGGTGAGGGGGCGGCCGTCGAGGGTCACGGTGCAGCCGCCGGCCGCGCGCAGAACCGCATCGCCGGCCGCTGTGTCCCACTCCATGGTGCGGGTGAAACGCGGATAGACGTCCGCTTCTCCTTCCGCGAGGAGGCAGAACTTCAGCGACGAGCCGATGTTCTTGCATTCCGAGATGGCCTGCTCAGCCAGGAAGCGCGCCGTCTGCGGGCTGTCGTGCGAACGGCTTGCGAGTGCGGTACGTTCGGCCTTGGCGAGGCGCACATTGATCGGCAGCCGCTTTTCGATGCGGAAGTCCGGGCCGATGTGCAGCTTCTCGGCCGTGCCGTTCTCGCCGAGAAAGGCAACGCCCAAGGCGGGTGCGAAGACGATGCCGGCGGCCGGGTGGCCATCGACGATGAAGGCGATGTTGACGGTGAATTCCGGCCGCTTGTCGACGAATTCGCGCGTGCCATCCAGGGGGTCGACCAGAAAAAACGACGTGCCGATATCAGGCACGATGCCGGCCGCGACCGATTCCTCGGCAATGACGGGAGTATCGGGAAAATCACGGTAGAGATGGGCCAGAATGATCCGCTCGGCCTGCTCGTCGGCGATCGTGACAGGGCTGTTGTCGGCCTTGCTGGCGGCGGTGCAGCCGGCGCGGTACACATCCATGATCGCCTTGCCAGCCTCAAGGGCGGCGCGTTCAAACGTCTCGAGCATTGTGGGGCGGTTCGATCCCTTCTCCATCATGCTTCTCATATAGTCGTTTTCACGTTTCATTTCACCGCCGGTTCGCTGGCGCAAAAGGACGCAGGCGTGGTTTGGCGATTTGAGGCCGATCAGCAACAGGCAGAAGATGCGCGGGAAAAGTGAATTTGCGGTGAAAAGTGGCGTCCGGGGCCGGATTGTGTTGAAAAAAACAACTTTCTGAACTCGAAAAAGTCATTTTCACCAAAACGGCAAAGAACTTTGGAGCTTTGAAAGTTTACACTTCCCTTTTGCCTTGAAAGCAGTATGAAATCTTAAAACAAGGGTTCAACAAGGGCTCTAATAACAAGAGACGCAGGCTTTTCACGGTTCTGTGTCCAGGGGAAAGACATATGGAATATTTTGTCCAGCAGCTCATTAATGGGCTGACTCTTGGATCCATCTATGGCCTCGTGGCTATCGGCTATACGATGGTTTACGGCATCATCGGCATGATCAACTTCGCTCACGGCGATATTTTCATGATCGGTGGCTTCGCCGCCCTTATCGTCTTTCTCGTCCTCACATCCATTTTCGCCGGTCTTCCAGTCGCCGTTCTGCTGCTGGTCATGCTGCTTATCGCGATGCTGATGACGAGTTTGTGGAACTGGACGATCGAGCGCGTGGCATATCGCCCGCTGCGCGGTTCGTTCCGTCTGGCGCCGCTGATCACCGCGATCGGCATGTCGATCACGCTATCGAACTTCATCCAGGTGACGCAGGGTCCGCGCAACAAGCCGATCCCACCGCTGATCAGCAGCGTCTATAACATCGGCGGTGTCACCATCTCGCTGAAGCAGATCGTGATCATCATCATCACGGCCGTGCTGCTCACCGTCTTCTGGTATCTCGTCAATCATACGGCGCTTGGCCGCGCGCAGCGTGCGACCGAACAGGACCGCAAGATGGCGGCGCTGCTTGGCGTCAACGTCGACCAGACGATTTCCGTGACCTTCATCATGGGTGCTGCGCTCGCTGCCGTCGCCGGCACGATGTATCTGATGTACTATGGTGTCGTGAACTTCAACGACGGCTTCGTGCCCGGTGTGAAGGCCTTCACTGCGGCCGTTCTCGGCGGCATCGGCTCGCTCCCGGGCGCTGTTCTCGGCGGCCTGATGATCGGCCTGATCGAGTCTCTTTGGTCGGCCTATTTCACCATCGCATACAAGGACGTGGCGACCTTCGCCATCCTCGCTTTCGTGCTGATCTTCAAGCCGACAGGTATCCTGGGCCGGCCGGAAGTCGAGAAGGTTTAACGTCATGGCAAATGTTGAAAACGCCCCTGGCAAGCCCGCATCCGGACTTGTCCAGAAGGGTATTAAAGAAGCTATCTTCGCCGGCATCATCTCCTTCGGCATGTTCGTTCTTTATGTGGGCCTCGGCACGCAGCAGAACATCAGCAACGAACTCGTCGTCGTCCAGCGCTGGGGCCTGCTCGCCGTCTTCGTGGCGATCGCCGCAGTCGGCCGTTTCGCCGTCGTCGTCTTCCTGCGCCCGCATCTCGATGCGCGCAAGCTTGCCAAGGCACGCAGCGGCGAACTCGACATCTCCGCGCAGAAGGGCTTCTTCCACGCCCACTTCCTGAAGATTGCCCTGCTGGCGTTGCTGCTCTACCCCATCGTCATCGTGGCGCTTGTGGGTGCGCAGGGCTCGCTGAAGTGGGTCGACAATTTCGGTATCCAGATCCTGATTTACGTGATGCTGGCCTGGGGTCTGAACATCGTCGTCGGTCTTGCCGGTCTGCTCGACCTCGGTTATGTCGCCTTCTATGCGGTCGGCGCCTATTCCTACGCGCTGCTCTCCAGCTATTTCGGCCTGTCCTTCTGGGTTCTTTTGCCGCTGTCGGGCATTCTCGCCGGTCTGTGGGGCATCATTCTCGGCTTCCCGGTCCTGCGTCTGCGCGGCGACTATCTGGCGATCGTGACGCTGGCCTTCGGTGAAATCATCCGCCTCGTGATCATCAACTGGACGGATCTGACCAAGGGCACGTTCGGTATCTCGAGCATTCCCAAGGCAACGCTGTTCGGCATTCCCTTCGATGCCAGCCCACATGGCTTCGCCAAGATTTTCCACCTGCCGATCTCGTCGGCCTACTACAAGATCTTCCTGTTCTATCTGATCCTGGCGCTCTGCATGCTGACGGCATACGTCACGATCCGCCTGCGGCGCATGCCGATCGGTCGTGCGTGGGAAGCGCTTCGCGAAGACGAAATCGCCTGCCGCTCGCTCGGTATCAACACGGTGACGACCAAGCTCACGGCTTTTGCCACGGGTGCGATGTTCGGCGGCTTCGCCGGCTCCTTCTTCGCCGCTCGCCAGGGCTTCGTCTCGCCTGAATCCTTCGTGTTCCTGGAATCGGCCGTCATTCTCGCCATCGTCGTTCTCGGCGGCATGGGCTCGCTGACCGGTATCGCGATCGCCGCGATCGTGATGATCGGCGGCACCGAAATGCTGCGCGAAATGGAGTTCCTGAAGCTGATCTTCGGACCCGACTTCACGCCGGAACTCTACCGCATGCTGCTCTTCGGTCTGGCGATGGTCGTCGTCATGCTGATCAAGCCGCGCGGCTTCGTCGGATCGCGTGAACCGACAGCGTTCCTCAAGGAGCGGAAATCGGTATCGGGAAGCTTCACCAAGGAGGGCCACGGCTGATGAGCCCTCAGGAAACCACCATGACCAGCGATACCCTGCTCAAGGTCGAGCACCTGTCGATGAAGTTCGGCGGCCTGATGGCCATCAACGACTTCTCGTTCGAAGCCAAGCGTGGCGAGATCACCGCGCTGATCGGCCCGAACGGCGCCGGCAAGACCACCGTTTTCAACTGCGTCACCGGCTTCTACAAGCCGACGATGGGGATGATCACGCTGCGTCAGAAGAGCGGCAAGGAATATCTGCTCGAGCGCCTGCCGGACTTCCGCATCACCCGCGAAGCCAAGGTCGCCCGTACCTTCCAGAACATCCGCCTGTTTTCGGGCCTGACTGTTCTCGAAAACCTGCTGGTCGCGCAGCACAACAAGCTGATGCTGGCATCGGGCTACACCATTCTCGGCCTGCTCGGGATCGGTCGCTACAGCGCGGAAGCGAAGAACGCGATCGAGCTTGCTCGCTACTGGCTGGAAAAGGCCGATCTGATCGATCGCGCCGACGATCCCGCCGGCGACCTTCCATATGGCGCCCAGCGCCGTCTGGAGATCGCGCGCGCCATGTGCACGGGGCCGGAGTTGCTCTGCCTCGACGAGCCTGCCGCCGGTCTGAACCCGAAAGAATCGCTGACGCTGAACGCGCTCCTGCGCGGCATCCGCGACGAGGGCACGTCGCTGCTCCTCATCGAGCATGACATGTCCGTGGTCATGGAAATTTCCGACCACGTCGTCGTGCTCGAATACGGCCAGAAGATTTCCGACGGCACGCCAGATCATGTGAAGAACGATCCGAAGGTCATCGCGGCCTATCTCGGTGTCGAGGACGAGGAAGTGGAAGAAGTGATAGCAGCCGTCGAGAGCCTCGAAGGAGGCACACACTGATGACCGGTCAGCCACTTCTCAAGGTCGAAGCCGTCGAAACCTATTACGGCAACATCCGTGCGCTGGCGGGGATCGATGTTCACGTCAACCAGGGTGAAATCGTCAGCCTGATCGGCGCCAACGGCGCCGGCAAGTCGACGCTGATGATGACGATCTGCGGTAGCCCGCAGGCGCGCACCGGCAAGATCATCTTCGAAGGTCGCGACATCACCAAGATGCCGACGCACGAGATCGCCCGGCTGCGCATCGCGCAATCGCCCGAGGGGCGCCGCATTTTCCCGCGCATGAGCGTGATGGAAAACCTGCAGATGGGCGCCGGCCTCGACAACCTGAAATACTTCAAGGAAGACGTCGAGAAGATCTTCGTGATGTTCCCGCGTCTGAAGGAACGCCAGACGCAGCGCGGCGGCACGCTTTCGGGCGGCGAGCAGCAGATGCTGTCGATCGGCCGCGCGCTGATGGCCCGGCCCAAGCTCTTGTTGCTCGACGAGCCGTCGCTCGGCCTCGCGCCGCTGATCGTCAAGGGTATCTTCGAGGCGATCAAGAAGCTGAACAAGGACGAGGGGCTTACCGTGTTCCTCGTCGAGCAGAACGCATTTGCCGCTCTGAAGCTGTCCGATCGGGCCTATGTCATGGTCAACGGCAAAGTCACGATGTCCGGTTCCGGCCAGGAACTGCTGGCCAATCCTGAAGTTCGCGCCGCCTATCTCGAAGGCGGACGGCATTGAGCATGACGAAGAGGAGACTTTGATATGCAGGGACTTTTCTTTGAAGGCGATACCGGCGTTCGCAGCGTCATCCGCCTGATCGTCGTGCTGATCGGCTTCTGGACCGCATGGCGTTCCGGCAAGGCCGCGGCCGACGGCTGGAGCGATTATCCGATCGTGATCGGCTATACCGTGCTTCTGGCGGCCGCGATGCAGTTCCTGCATCACGCGCTGTTCGACGGCCCCGTCATCAGCGTGTTCTATTATGTGATCGATTTCGTTCTTCTGCTGATCTTCTCGACGGCCGGCTATCGCTATCGCCGCACCAACCAGATGGTCAACAACTACTACTGGCTCTACGAAAAGACATCGGCCTTCTCCTGGAAGGCAAAACATTGACAGCCGGTTGAATCTAGAGGCAGATTGCCTCTTCGAGTGGAACAAGTTTCCCAGCGCAGTAAAGTGGGTGATGCGCTGGGTCATGGAACGGAACCCGCTAAAAAACTGGGAGTAACATAATGAAGAAGTCTCTTCTGTCGGCAGTGGCTCTGACGGCGATGGTCGCCTTCAGCGGCAATGCATGGGCCGACATCACGGTTGCCGTTGCTGGTCCGCTGACGGGCCCGAACGCTGCGTTCGGCGCTCAGCTCCAGAAGGGTGCCGAGCAGGCAGCTGCCGACATCAACGCTGCTGGCGGCATCAACGGCGAGCAGATCAAGATCGTGCTCGGCGACGACGTTTCCGACCCGAAGCAGGGTATCTCGGTTGCCAACAAGTTTGCTGCTGACGGCGTCAAGTTCGTCATCGGCCACTTCAACTCGGGTGTTTCGATCCCGGCTTCCGAAGTTTACGCTGAAAACGGCATCCTCGAAATCACGCCGGCTGCGACCAACCCGCAGTTCACCGAGCGTGGTCTGTGGAACACGTTCCGGACTTGCGGTCGCGACGACCAGCAGGGCGGCATCGCCGGCAAGTATCTCGCCGACCACTTCAAGGACGCCAAGATCGCTGTCGTTCACGACAAGACCCCTTACGGCCAGGGCCTCGCTGACGAAACCAAGAAGGCCATGAATGCCGCTGGTCTCACCGAAGTCATGTACGAAGGCATCAACGTCGGCGACAAGGACTTCTCGGCCCTCATCGCCAAGATGAAGGAAGCCGGCGTTTCGATCATCTACTGGGGCGGTCTCCACACCGAAGCCGGTCTGATCATCCGTCAGGCTGCCGATCAGGGCCTGAAGGCAACGCTCGTATCAGGTGACGGTATCGTTTCGAACGAACTGGCATCGATCGCTGGTGACGCAGTCGCCGGCACGCTGAACACGTTCGGCCCGGACGCAACGCTGAACCCCGACAACAAGGCACTCGTCGAGAAGTTCAAGGCTGCCGGCTTCAACCCGGAAGCTTACACGCTGTACTCCTACGCCGCGATGCAGACGATCGCTGAAGCTGCCAAGGCAGCTGCTTCGACCGACGCTGAAGCCGTTGCCGCAGCGATGAAGGCCAAGGGTCCGTTCAAGACCGTTCTCGGCGAAATCTCCTTCGACGAAAAGGGCGACCCGAAGATCCCGGGCTACGTCATGTACGAATGGAAGAAGGGTCCCGACGGCAAGTTCTCTTACTTCCCGCAGGAAGCTGCGAAGTAAGAACTGTCGTTCTCACCTTGGAAGCCCGGTCTCGCACCGGGCTTCTTTCGTTTTGGCTGTAATCCGAACCGCCCAGTCGCTCACCGGCCTTGCGATCGAGGATGATCCGGTTAGGATCGCGCACGAATTCAACAGGTTGCGGCCGATCGGCGTGCAGCCGCAGATGATACGGATACGCCATGCCCCGCCCAAAGATCCTGCTCACGCGCCGCTGGCCCGCCGCCGTCGAGGCCGTTCTTGCCGAGCGCTTCGACGCGACCTTCAACACCGATGATGTGCCGATGTCGCCGGCGGCGATCGCCGAGGCGCTGCGTACCCACGATGCCGTGCTGCCGACGGTGTCGGACAAGCTTCCGGCCTCCGTTTTCGACGGCGAGATCCGGGCCAAGGTCCTTGGCAATTTCGGGGTCGGCTACAACCACATCGACATCGCGGCGGCGAAGGCCAAGGGCATCGTGGTCACCAACACGCCGGGCGTGCTCACCGATTGCACTGCCGATATCGCCATGCTGTTGTTGCTTTCGGTCGCGCGTCGTGGCGGGGAGGGAGAGCGGCAAATCCGGGCACATGAATGGAAGGGCTGGTGCCCGACGCATATGATCGGCACCAAAGTCACGGGCAAGACGGTCGGCATCATCGGCTTCGGACGCATCGGCAAGGCTTTCGCACAACGCTGCCATTTCGGCTTCGGCATGAATGTAGTGTTCTACAATCGCTCGATGGTCGAGCCGGCGGAAGCAGCGCGATATGGCGCGCGGCAGCTGGCCACCGTCGAAGAGGTGCTGGCGGCCAGTGATTTCGTGTCACTGCATTGCCCCGGCGGTGCGGAGAACCGGCAGCTGATGAACGCGTCCCGTTTCGCGGCGATGAAGCCGGGCGCTTATCTGATCAACACGGCGCGTGGCGACGTCGTCGATGAGGCGGCGCTGATCGCGGCGCTTGAGAATGGCGTGATCCGTGGTGCCGGTCTCGATGTCTACGAGGCGGAGCCGCAGGTTCCGGAAAAGCTGCTTGGCATGGAGAATGTCGTTCTCCTGCCGCATCTCGGCAGTGCCACGGAAGAGACGCGCAACGCCATGGGGATGAAGGTGGTGGACAACATCACCGCCTTTTTCGAAGGACGCGAGCCGCCGGACCGGGTCGCCTGATCCGGCTTATTGCTGCGCGTTGGCGGTCGTCCGCCCGTCCGATCGTTCCCGCGGCTTGGCCTCGAGGCCGAAGAGCAGGCGTGCGCGACCGGGAATGAAGTCCACCGCAATGGCGAAGAGGCCCGACAGCACGAAGGTCGCGGCCGCGATGATCACGAAGCTCGGCACGGCGGGCAGGCCGAGCGGCAGGACATAATAGAGCGCGCCGACGATCACCGTCTGATGGATGATATAGAGCGGGAAGACCAGCCGGTTGACCGTGACCAGCCGTGCGTCCGGCTGATTGAAGTGACGGGCCGCGAAGCCGATCAGGGTCAGGATCATCGACCATGCCAGCAGGAAGATCGCGGCTTTGAACAGCGGGGTTTCATCGGCGTAGCTGCCGATCGACTGTTCGGCTGGGGCAAGCCAGGCGAACGCATAGAGGAACACGGTCACAGCAAGCGCGATCGCGGCGCTCACATAGCGTTTCGCGATGATCGGCTCGATCAGGCTGCGGTGGTTGCGGGCGACAAGGAAGCCAAGGCCGAACCAGCTTGCCCAGACCGCGAACCACGCGCCGTCATTGTAGAGCGCATTGGTTTCCTTGGGATAAAACGGCGTCAAGGCGAGATTGAGCAGCAGCGGCAGCATGAAGAAGAAGTAGATGGCGCCTGACTTCGCGGCGCGCTCGAACCAGGCCATGATCCTGTTTTCGGGCCGGCTGAGATAGAGGAAGATCGGGTAGCAGATCACCGACATGACAAGCAGGTAGGCGACGAACCACATGTGCGCCCAGGTGAAATTGCCGCTGGGGTAACGGCCCTCGGTGAAGTAGCGCGTCAGCCAGAAATTGATGAGGGAGCCGTCATAGCCGGTCTCGTACATGCGCTCGTACCAGACCTGCGGCACGACGAGGACGGCCATCGCGAATAGCAGGGGCACGAGCAGGCGGATGGTGCGCTTGCGCAGGAAGGCGAGGCTGGAATCCGAGCGGAAGGAGAAGGCCGCGCCCATGCCGGAGACGAAGAACAACAGCGCCAGCCGCCAGGCGCGCGGGAATTCCATGATGAGCGAGAGCGCCGGGCTGGTCCGGTCGCTGTGGATCAGCCAACCCATGTCGGTGAAGAAGGCCGCCGAGGAGTGATAGAGGATCAGGATCGCGAAGGCGGAAATCCGCAGCCGATCCACATAGTAAAGCCTGTCCTTCATGACCTGCCGGATATCATCTTGATGCCATGCCCGCTTGCGGGCCTTCTGTGCAAGGATATCCGTGTGTGCTTTCTAAAGTGTGAGCGCCTTTTTCGCTGTTGGGGCCAACCTACGTCTCATGCAGCACGTGCGCGGCCTTGACTGCGGCGGAAGCGCGGTTTTCGACGCCGAGTTTGACGTAGATCTGCTCGAGGTGCTTGTTCACCGTGCGGGCCGAGAGGCCGAGGATTTCGCCGATATCGCGGTTGGCCTTGCCCTTGGCGATCCACAGCAGGACCTCGGATTCGCGATGAGTGAGCGCGAAGCGCTGGCGTAGCACCTGATCGTCGGCGCGCTGGCTGGCGGTCAGGCGGAAGAGATATTCGTCGGGACCGATCGTGCCGAGGAAAGCAAGTTGCAGCACGTCCTGGCCGCCGTGGGCGACGGCGATGGTCCCGTCGCGCGTGGCGGCGGTGCGGTCCTTCATCCAGGCGGCGATGGTCGATATCACGGTGTCCATGCCGTCGTCGCTGCCCATGGCGGCGTTGACGAGACGGGTTGCCTGGGGCGTCGACCAGTGGATGTTGCCGTCGCCCTTGACCGCCAGCAGGTGACGGCCGGCGGCGTCGAGGGCCACGCGGGCGCTCTGGGCGGAGCGGGCGTTCTTGAGGTGCACGCCGATGCGGGCGCGCAGTTCGTCGATGTTGATCGGCTTGGTCAGGTAGTCGACGCCACCGGATTCCAATGCGTGGACGACGTGTTCCGTCTCCGTCAGGCCGGTCATGAAGATGACGGGGATCTGGCTGACCGAAGGGTTCGCCTTCAGCCGTCGGCAGGTCTCGAAGCCGTCCATGGTGGGCATGACGGCGTCGAGCAGGATCAGGTCGGGGGTGATGCGCTCGACTATGTTGAGTGCGGCCGAGCCCGAGGTGGCGATCAGCACGGAGAAGCCGGATTGCTCCAGCGCGTCGGTGAGGAAGCCCAGAGCCTCCGGCGAGTCGTCGACCAACAGAACGATATCGCGCGGGAGTTCAGCCAATGTGTTCCACCTTTTCGTCGAAGCGCTTCAGGAAGCTCATGAAGCCGTTGAGATCGAAGGCGGCGACATAGGATCGAAGTTCCTCCGTAAATGGCTGATTTGCCTCCAGCTTGGCAAGGTCGGCGAGCTTGGCTTCGATGCCCCTGATGTAGCCGATCTCGCCGAGACGCAGCAATTCCTGCACATGCGCGTCGCCGGGGCTTGTCATTGGTTGCTCGACCTTCGCGACCGGCGCCGGAATATCTTGCGCATAAATCCACTTCAGGCCGAGATGCAGCGCCAGCTTGTCGCGCAGGCGGCGGATATCGACCGGCTTGCCGATGGCGTCGTTGTGGCTGTCGTCGCTGTCGCTGTGGGCGGCGGCGTCGCCAATGTTGGCCGAGAGCATGACGATCGGCGCCGTCTGGCCGGCCTCGCGCAGGCGCGAGACAAGCTGCCAGCCGTTCATACCAGGCATCAGGATATCGACAAGGAAGAGATCCGGCTGGATGCCTTCGATCAACGTCAGGCAATCGGTGCCGCTTGCCGCCGTCAGCACGACGAAATCGAGCGGCACGAGGATCTCCCGCATCATCTCGCGGTGGTCCTCGTTGTCGTCGACGACGACGATGGTGCGGCGCGGGCCGTCATAGCTGACGATCTTCTTCTCTTGCGGCGGCGCCGCCATCTCGCGCAGCACGGCCGAAAGCATCAGGCGGACCTTGAAGGTCGAGCCCTTGTCCTTCTCGCTGGTGACGGCGATCTCGCCGCCGAGCGTGTTGGTGAGCAGGCGGGTGATGGTGAGGCCGAGGCCGAGGCCGGGCATCGGGCGGATGCTCTCGGCCTCGCCGCGCTGGAAGGGCTCGTAGATGCGGCTCAAGTCCTTCTCGGCGATGCCGCGGCCGGTGTCGGAGACTGTGAAGGTCGCGACCTGGCTGCGGTAGCCGACGTCGAAGGTCACTGTGCCCTCGTCGGTGAACTTGATGGCGTTGGACAAGAGGTTGACTAGGATCTGGCGCAGACGCTTCTCGTCGGTGCGCACGAACTGGGGCAGGGCGGGCGCGCGCTGGTGCTGGAACGTCAAACCCTTGGCCAGCGCCTGCGGGCGGAACATGTCGACGATCTGGTCAAGGAAATCCTGGATGTTGATCTCGTTGGAATAGACTTGCAGGCGGCCGGCCTCGATCTTGGAGATATCAAGCAGCCCGTCGATCAGGCCGGAGAGATGCTCGGCCGAGCGACGGATGACCTTGATGGAGGACTGGCGTGGCGTCGGGATGGTCTCGTCGCGCTCAAGGATCTGGGCGTAGCCGAGAACGGCGTTGAGCGGCGTGCGCAGTTCGTGGCTGAGGCCGACGACATAGCGGCTCTTGGCGCGGTTGGCGGCCTCGGCGGTCTCCTTGGCGGCCTGCAAGGCGGCATCGGTCTTCTTGTGGGCGGCGATTTCCTTAAGCAGCAATGTGTTCTGGCGCGAAGATTCCTCTTCCGCCACGACGCGGCTGTCATGGGCCAGCACGTAGAACCAGCAGACGACGCCGGCAATGACCGAAAAGACGAAGAAGACGATGAGGATCGTGCCGTTGACGACTTCGGCGGTCTCCGGCGAGGCGGAGGAGACCTGATGCGCGATCATCGCGAGGATGGCGCCGACGGCCGTCAGCGCCAGCACGACGGCGATGCCGTAGCGGCCGAGGCGTGTGGTGAGCTTCTGGACAATGGTCTCGGGCAAGACGGCCCTGGCGACATAGCCGACCTGCGCGTTGAGATGCGCGTTCGGCTTGCACATGTCGTGGCAGCGGCTGTCGAGCGAACAGCAGAGCGAGCAGATCGGCGCGGCATAGGCGGGACACCAGGCCATGTCCTCAGGCTCGAACGGGTGCTCGCAGACGGAGCAGGTGATGTTGGTGAGGTTCTTCCAGCTTTGGCGCGGCTTGCGGGCGAGGTAGAACTTGCCCTTCGTGGCCCAGGCGATGGCAGGCGAGGCAATGAGGGCGACGACGAGGGTGATATAGGGCGCCAGCGATGCGGTGATGTCGCCGAACGCGCCAAAGTGAGCGATGAGGGCGATCGTTGCCGACAGCGTCATGGCGCCGAGGCCGACGGGGTTGATATCGTAAAGATGGGCGCGCTTGAACTCGATGCCAGGAGGGGCGAGGCCGAGCGGCTTGTTGATGAAGAGATCGGCCGAGATGGTGCAGAGCCATGCCATGGCGATGATCGAGAAGATGCCGAGCGTTTCCTCCAGCAGCTTGTAGATGCCGAGTTCCATCAGCAGCAGCGCGATCGCCACGTTGAAGACGAGCCAGATGACGCGGCCCGGATGGCTGTGGGTGAGGCGGGAGAAGAAGTTCGACCATGCCAGCGACCCGGCATAGGCGTTCATGACGTTGATCTTCAACTGCGAGACCATCACGAAGGCGGCCATGAGCAAAAGCGCGGCATTGTGCCAGGGGATCATGTAGCCGAAGGCGGTGAGGTACATCTGCGCCGGGTCGGCGGCGCGATCGGCGGGGACGCCGGAGGCGAAGGTCAAGACGACGAGGAAGGAGCCGGCCAGCAGCTTCGGCGCGCCGATGATGACCCAGCCGGGGCCGGCGAGGAAGACGGCGAGGCGGTGGCGCCACTTGGTCTGCTTTTCCGGCGGCAGGAAGCGCAGGAAGTCGGCCTGTTCGCCGATCTGCGACATCAGCGCCAGGATGACGGCCGAGGCGGCGCCGAATTCCACGAGATCGAAGGGGGCGACGGTGCCCGAGGGGCCGGAGGCATGGCGGATGCCGGCGAAGGCGCGCCAAAGGTCGAATTTCTCCCAGTCCATCACCGCGATGAAGAGGAAGGGGAGGACGTTGAGGACGATCCAGAAAGGCTGGGTGAGCAGCTGGAAGCGGCTGATGAGGCGGACGCCGTGGGTGACCAGCGGGATCACCATGACGGCGCTGATGATATAGCCGATCCACAAGGGTATGCCGAGCGTCAGCTCCAGCGCGCCGGACATGATCGATGCCTCGATGGCAAACAGCATGAAGGTGAAGCTGGCATAGATCAGCGAGGTGATGGTCGAGCCGATATAGCCGAAGCTGGCGCCGCGGGTGAGAAGGTCGATATCGACGCCGTGGCGGATGGCATAGCGGCTGATCGGCAGGCCGATGGCGAGCATGGCGATCGAGGCGACGATGATGGCGTAGAAGGCGTTGGTGGTGCCGTAGGAAAGGGTGATGGCGCCGCCGATCGCTTCCAGCGCCAGGAAGGAGATGGCGCCGATGGCAGTCTGCGAGATGCGCTGCGAGGAGAATTGCCGGGCGCTCTTGGCGGTAAAGCGCAGCGCATAGTCTTCCAGCGTCTGGTTGGCGACCCAGCGGTTATACTCGCGCCTGACGGGGATAATGCGTTGCCGCGCTGCCATGCCTGTAATCGGCCCCTCATTCTTCTTGTGACATGTTCGTAACATGGATCGTTGGGGCGCTTAAGAGTGCATTGCAACGCAAAACTGCACATTTCGCCCCGTCACCTACGTCATTTCGCGTATACGCTTTCGCAGTGCAGCACCGGATAGTCCCTTAAGCAACAGTTAATCGCCGTTTCAGGCCTGTTGTCGGAACAAGAAGAGGGGATCAACCAGATGAATCTGAGATCATATGTTTCCGGTGCCGTGCTCGGCGCCGTCATGTCGGCTTCGGCCGCATTCCATGGAGCCGTTGCGGCCGACGACACCATCAAGGTCGGCGTCCTGCATTCGCTGTCCGGCACGATGGCGATCTCCGAAACGACGCTGAAAGACGCCATGCTGATGCTCATCGACGAGCAGAACAAGAAGGGCGGCCTTCTCGGCAAGAAGCTCGAAGCCGTCGTCGTCGATCCGGCTTCCGACTGGCCGCTGTTTGCCGAAAAGGCACGCGAGCTGATCGAGAAGGACAAGGTCGCGGCCGTCTTCGGTTGCTGGACATCGTCCTCGCGCAAGTCGGTTCTGCCGGTTTTCGAAGAACTCAACTCCATTCTGTTCTACCCGGTCCAGTATGAAGGCGAAGAGTCCTCGCGCAACATCTTCTACACCGGTGCTGCTCCGAACCAGCAGGCCATCCCGGCTGTCGACTACCTGATGGAAAAGGAAGGCGTTAAGCGCTTCGTTCTCGAAGGCACCGACTACGTCTATCCGCGCACCACCAACAAGATCCTGGAAGCCTACCTGATCGCCAAGGGCATTCCGAAGGAAGACATCATCGTCAACTACACGCCGTTCGGCTTCTCCGACTGGCAGACGGAAGTCTCCAAGATCAAGGAATTCGGTGGCGCTGGCAAGAAGACCGCCGTCGTCTCCACCATCAACGGTGACGCCAACGTTCCGTTCTACAAGGAGCTCGGCAACCAGGGCGTCAAGGCAACCGACATTCCCGTCGTCGCCTTCTCGGTCGGCGAAGAAGAGCTTGCCGGTCTCGATACCAAGCCGCTCGTCGGCCACCTCGCTGCCTGGAACTACTTCGAGTCGGTCGAAAGCCCTGCGAACAAGAAGTTCATCAAGGAATGGCATGCGTTCACCAAGAACGACAAGCGCGTGACCAACGACCCGATGGAAGCTGCCTATATCGGCTTCAACGCATGGGTTAAGGCCGTTCAGGCCGCCGGCACAACCGACACCGACAAGGTGCTCGACTCGATCATCGGCACCACGGTTCCGAACCTGTCGGGCGGCTATGCCACGGTCATGCCGAACCACCACATCACCAAGCCGGTTCTCATTGGCGAAATCCAGGCCAACGGCCAGTTCGAAATCGTCCAGCAGACCCCTGCTGTCGTCGGCGACGAATGGTCGGACTTCCTGCCCGACTCCAAGGACCTGATCTCCGATTGGCGCAAGCCCATGAACTGCGGCAACTTCAATGTCGCAACGGGCAAGTGCGGCGGCAAGGGCTCCTGAGTGGACACCCCTTCACTCTAGAAGCCTGAAAACAGCTTCCGTCCGGCCCTCCTGTCCGGGCGGAAGTTCTCTCTCCGAAGTGCCGCCTTGAAGCTTCGGACGGCAAAGCTCCGCGGTGCGGACCGATGCCGAAACAAGGCTCACCTTTTCCCGATTGTGCCGGTAGGCCAACGATAACCGAGGCAAGACGCCGATGTATCGCGCCCTCAAGATTCTTCTTTTGACCCTTTGCCTGGCTCTGCCGGCGTTTGCGACCGCGCTGAAGGCGCAGGAGGACATCCACGCGCTCGTCGATGCGCTCGGTGTCGGCGATTTCCCGGAACGTGAGGCCGCCATCAAGGCGCTGGTCGCATCCGGCGACAGCCATGTCAGCGAGATCCTGCAGCAGCTCAGCGACGGCCAGCTCTACGTCAATTCAGAAACCGGCGGCCCGGTCCTGCTGCAGGGCGGCACAGAGGACGAACCGACTTTTTCCGATCCGATCTCAGGCGACGCGGTTGCAGATATCGATCCCGACTACATGTCGAAGGTCCGGATCAACAATTCGCTGCGCGGTGTGATCAGCTCGGCCATGAGCCAGCTGACGCTGCTGTCGCCCGATCGCGGCGCGCGTCTTGCCGCCGCTCAAGGCCTCCTGCGCGATGCCGACCCTGCCAATCTGGATCTCCTCAATTCCGCGCTGGCCGCCGAGAAGGACGCCGACGTCAAGAATACGATGGAGGCGGCGCGCGCCGTGATGATGCTGAAAAGCGACGTCAGCGCCGAGGATAAGAAATCCGCCATCGATACCATCGCCGCCCGTGGTGGGCGCAATGCGCTGACCATCCTGACCACGGCGATGGCGACCGCGCCCGATGAGCTGAAGGGCGAGATCCAGACGCATATCAACGGTATCAACCGCAGCCTGGCGCTCTGGGATGTCGTGCAGAACGTCTGGTACGGCCTGTCGCTTGGCTCGGTACTGCTGCTTGCCGCCATCGGCCTGGCCATCACCTTCGGGGTCATGGGTGTCATCAACATGGCGCATGGCGAGATGGTGATGATCGGCGCCTACACGACCTACGTCGTGCAGCAGTATATCTCTTCGAATTTCCCCAGCCTCGAAGTCTACTCGCTGGCCTTCGCGGTTCCCGCCGCCTTCGTCTTCACCGGTTTCGTCGGCCTCGTCATCGAGCGCGTCGTCATCCGCTATCTCTACGGCCGGCCGCTGGAAACGCTGCTCGCCACCTGGGGCGTGTCGCTGATCCTCCAGCAGGCCGTGCGCTCGATCTTCGGGCCAACCAACCGCGAAGTGCGCAATCCAAGCTGGATGTCGGGCGCGTTCGAACTCGGCGGGCTGTCGATCACCTGGAACCGGTTGTGGATCATCGTCTTCTCGATGGCCGTGTTCGTGACGCTCCTCATGTTGCTCAAGCGTTCCGCCTTCGGCCTGCAGATGCGTGCCGTCACGCAGAACCGCCGCATGGCCTCGTCGATGGGTATCCGCACCGGCTGGGTCGATGCCTTCACCTTCGCGCTCGGCTCCGGTATCGCCGGCATGGCGGGCGTGGCGCTCTCGCAGATCGACAACGTCTCGCCGAACCTCGGTCAGAGCTACATCATCGACAGCTTCATGGTCGTTGTGTTCGGCGGTGTCGGCAATCTGTGGGGGACGCTTGTTGGAGCGCTGTCGCTCGGCGTCGTCAACAAGTTCCTCGAGCCCTTCGCCGGCGCCGTGCTCGGCAAAATCCTGGTGCTGGTGCTGATCATTCTCTTCATCCAGAAGCGGCCGCGTGGGCTCTTCGCACTCAAAGGAAGGGCGGTGGAAGCATGATTACGGCCTTCCTTCTCCGATCTCTCGATCGCAAGATCATCGTCGCACTGGTTCTTCTGCTTGCGATCGCGGTGTTGGTGCCGGCGCTCAACCTGTTGACGCCGGCTACCAGCCCGCTGCATATCCCGACCTACATCATGTCGCTGTTCGGCAAGTATCTGACCTATGCGCTTTTGGCGCTGGCGCTCGATCTTGTGTGGGGCTTCTGCGGCATTCTCTCGCTTGGCCACGGCGCCTTCTTCGCGCTCGGCGGCTATGCGATGGGCATGTACCTGATGCGCCAGATCGGCCCGCGCGGCAGCTACGGCGACCCGATCCTGCCCGACTTCATGGTGTTCCTGAACTACAAGGCACTGCCGTGGTTCTGGTACGGGTTCAACCACTTCTGGTTTGCGGCGCTTATGGTGCTCGTGGTGCCGGGCCTTCTCGCCTTCGTTTTCGGCTGGTTCGCCTTCCGCTCGCGCGTCAACGGCGTCTACCTGTCGATCATCACCCAGGCGATGACCTATGCGCTGCTGCTTGCCTTTTTCCGCAACGACATGGGCTTCGGTGGCAATAACGGCCTGACCGACTTCAAGGACATCATCGGCTACAATATCCAGGCCGATGGCACGCGTGCCGCGCTGTTCGCCGCCACCGCGATCTTCCTGGCGCTGTCGCTCATGATCGCGTCCGCCATCGTGCGCTCGAAGTTCGGCAAGGTGCTGGTCGGGGTGCGCGATGCGGAAAGCCGCACACGCTTCCTTGGCTACCGTGTCGAGCACTTCAAGCTCTTCACCTTCGTCGTCTCGGCGATGATGGCGGGCATTGCCGGCGCGCTCTACGTGCCGCAGGTCGGCATCATCAATCCCGGCGAATTCGCGCCCGCCAACTCGATCGAAGTCGTCATCTGGACGGCGGTCGGCGGGCGCTCGACGCTGATCGGGCCGATCATCGGCGCTATCCTCGTCAACGGCGGCAAGACGATCTTTACCGGCCTGTTTCCAGAATTCTGGCTCTTTGCGCTGGGCGGCCTGTTCGTCGCGGTGACGCTGTTCCTGCCAAAGGGCATCGTCGGCACGATCGGACCGTATCTGAGCAAGCGCAAGCCTGCGCCAAGCGATACGCCGTCCGCCAGCCGTGAAGACGGCGTCGATGCGAAAATCCAGGCTGCGGAGTGAGCGCCATGATCCCTGATGTCAAACCCAGCAGCGTGCTTTACCTCAACAACGTCTCGGTCTCTTTCGACGGCTTCAAGGCGCTGAATTCGCTCTCCATCGTCATCGAGCCCGGCGAGCTGCGCGCCATCATCGGCCCGAACGGCGCCGGAAAGACGACGATGATGGACATCATCACCGGCAAGACGCGGCCCGACACCGGCGAGGTGTTCTTCAACGGCCAGACTGATCTCACCAAGCTCGACGAGGCCGACATCGCCCAGCTCGGCATCGGCCGCAAGTTCCAGAAGCCGACGGTGTTCGAGAGCCACACGGTTTGGGACAATATCGAGCTGGCGCTGAATCGTCGGCGCGGGGTGTTTTCGACGCTGTTCTATCGGCTATCGGAGGAGGATCGTGCGCGCATAGACGAGATTTTGGCGACGGTGCGGCTGACACATCGCCGGGACGAGTTTGCCGCCAATCTGAGCCACGGGCAGAAGCAGTGGCTGGAGATCGGGATGCTGCTCGCACAGGAGCCGAAGCTGCTTTTGGTCGACGAGCCGGTGGCCGGGATGACGGATGCGGAGACGGCTGAGACGGCGATCCTCTTGAAGGAGATCGCCAAGACGCGATCGGTCGTCGTCGTCGAACATGACATGGGGTTCATCCGCGATCTCGGCGTCAAGGTGACGTGTCTTGCCGAAGGGTCGGTGCTTGCCGAGGGGTCGATCGATTTCGTCAGTTCCGATCCGAAGGTGATCGAGAATTATCTGGGGCGGTGAGGGATGGGTGGCATCGAGTTCGTGATACCCCCCTCTGTCCTGC
>UCJD01000064.1 GCA_900472605.1 Hyphomicrobiales bacterium
AGCCCTCCCCCTTGTGGGGAGGGTTGGGAGGGGTCTTCATCTCTATGCGATCAGCCGCCCCCGTGCAAACGGGAGCGGCTGCAACTGTTATCCCCCTCATCCGGGCCTTGTGCCGGGATCCAGCAGCATCGCTTCTGCGATGCGGAAGAGTCTTTTCAACCCAAGGACTTGGGTTGGCTGGATCCCTGTGACGAGCACAGGGATGAGGGTGGAAAATATGTCCTCAGTCGATCGTCTTCGTCGCGCGCTTCAGCACGCTCTCAGGCAACGTCACGCCCATCTTGGCGGCCGCACCCTTGTTGATGACGAGATCGCTGCCGGCGGCGACCTTGACCGGGATATCGCCGGGGTTCTCACCCTTCAGGATGCGAACGACGATTTCGCCGGTCTGCTTGCCGACGTCGTAGTAGTTGAAGCCGAGAGCGGCGACCGAGCCGCGCGAAACGGAATCCGTGTCGGCGGTGAAGAGCGGCAGCTTGGCTTCTTCGGCGACGGCCACGGCGCCCTCGAGCGCCGAGATGATCGTGTTGTCGGTCGGGATATAGATCGCATCGGCGCGGCCGACGAGGGCGCGGGCGGCACCCTGCACTTCGGCGGACTTGGTGGCGGCGGATTCGACGACCTTGAGGCCGGCCTTTTCAGCCTCGACCTTCAGAACCGCGAGCAGCGATACCGAGTTCGCTTCGCCGGAATTGTAGAGGTAGCCGATGGTCTTGGCGTTCGGCAGGATTTCCTTGATCAGCGCCACATGCTCGGCAACCGGCGACATGTCGGAAAGGCCGGTGACGTTGCCGCCGGGCTTGTCCATGTTCTTGACCAGCTGCGCGCCGAGCGGATCGGACACGGCGGTGAAGACGACGGGGATGTCGCGAGTGGAGGAAACCACGGCCTGCGCCGAAGGGGTCGAGATCGGAACGATGACGTTGGGGCCGTCACCGGCGAACTGGCGAGCGATCTGGGCCGCGGTCGCGGGATTACCCTGCGCCGACTGGAACACGAACTTCAGGTTCTCGCCTTCCTTGTAGCCGGCAGCCGTCAGCACGTCGAGAACACCCTTGCGGGCAGCGTCGAGCGCCGGATGTTCGACGATCGCTGTCACGGCAACGGTGACGTCTTCGGCTTTCGCGGGCAGGGAAAGGGCAAGGGTCGCAGCCACGGCAGCGAGCAGTACGGAACGCATGGGTATCCTCCAATTATGATTTTGGGCCGCTTGTAGGAAAAGCGGCCCTCAAAATCAATCATTAGAAGATGCTGTGAGGATCAAACTTGCTGATCCGTCACCGGTACTCAGTCATCCGAGCCATGGTTGGCGATCATCATCGCTTCGAAGGCTAGGCGCTCGGTCTTGCGCATGCGCTCGGATTCCGACTTCAACTGGCCGCAGGCGGCGAGGATGTCGCGGCCGCGCGGCGTGCGGATCGGCGAGGCATAGCCGGCCGAATTGATGAAGTCGGCGAACTTCTCGATCTGCGCCCAGTCCGAACACTGGTAGTTGGTGCCGGGCCAGGGGTTGAACGGGATCAGGTTGATCTTCGCCGGCACGCCCTTCAGCAGTTTGATCAGCCCCTTGGCATCCTCGAGGCTGTCGTTGACATCCTTCAGCATCACATATTCGAAGGTGATGCGCCGCGCGTTGGAAAGACCGGGATAGGCGCGGCAGGCGTCGATCAAATCCTTCAGCGGATACTTCTTGTTGATCGGCACCAGGATGTCGCGCAGGTCGTCGCGCACCGCATGCAGCGAGATCGCCAGCATGACGCCGATCTCGTCGCCGGTGCGGAAGATTTCAGGCACCACGCCCGAGGTCGACAGCGTCACGCGACGCTTCGACAAGGACAGCCCGTCTCCATCGGTGGCGATCAGCAGCGCCTGCTTGACGGCGTCGAAATTGTAGAGCGGCTCGCCCATGCCCATCATTACGATGTTGGAGACCTTGCGTCCCTCGGCCGGCATGATCGTGCCCTGCGGCGCCTCGCGGTCGGGGAAGTCGCCCAGCCGGTCGCGGGCGAGCAGCAGCTGCGACAGGATTTCTTCCGCCGTGAGGTTGCGCACCAGGCGCTGCGTGCCGGTGTGACAGAAGGAACAGGTGAGCGTGCAGCCGACCTGGCTGGAGATGCAGAGCGTGCCGCGGCCTTCTTCCGGAATATAGACCGCCTCGATTTCAACAGGGCGACCGGCGCCGCGCGCCGGGAAGCGCAGCAGCCACTTGCGGGTGCCGTCGTTGGAGACCTGCTCCTCGACGATCTCGGGCCGGGCGATCGTGAAATGCGTCTTCAGCGTCTCGCGCATGTCCTTGGAGATATTGGCCATATGGTCGAAGTCGGAGACCCCGCGCACATAGATCCAGTTCCATAGCTGCGCGACGCGCATCTTGATCTGCTTTTCCGGCACGCCCTTGTCGCGCAGCGCGGCGCCCATCTCCTCCCGGGTGAGGCCGATCAGCGATGGCTTCGGCAGGGCTTCGCCACGCGCGGGCTGATTGCCGGCAGGCTTGAGAACGGTCATCGCATCCATGACGGACATTTCATCTAATCCCGAATTCAACATGCGATCCTCCCGATAGTCTTAATGACTGGCGGGCGGTATGGGCATGAAAGCAGAAAGTGAATGCGGAACAGGACGGCAAGACTGCGATCGATCCGCTGTTATGCGCGCCTTTAGCATCATTTTTGCCGCGCGTCACTATAGATGGAAACGACGAAGGCCGGCGCAAGGGGGATGGGGTAGATGTTTAGCGGCGTGCCGAGTGGCCCCTCATCCGCCTGCCGGCACCTTCTCCCCTATCGGTAGAAGGGACTTGTGGCGGGCCACTCGCTCCATATCCCCTTCGCCCCAGCGGGGAGAAGGTGGCCCGAAGGGTCGGATGAGGGGCCACTCGGCACCACCTCTCCACCCAAAGTCACAATCTTACTTGCAGCCTTCGATCTGCTTCAGCGAAGCGGAAATGCCGGCCAGCGAATAGCTGTAGGACGTCGCCGTGCCCTTGCGGGAGACGGCATTGACGGTCATCGAGTGGCCGCCCTTCATGGCGGCGACGAGCGCGGGTTCCTGCGCAGCGTTTTCCACCCAGCCGGCCTTGTCCTTGGTGAACATCACGAAGGTCTTGTTGTCGATGACGACGTTGATCTTCGAGGCATCCTTGACGGTGTAGCCCATCATCGCCTGCGGCTCGTAGGAGATGTTCTGGCCCGGACGCTGCGAGACGATGAAGAAGTTCTCGCCGTGGTCGATGCCGGCGGGCTTCTTCTCGGTCGGCACCGAGAGAACGTAGCAGACGGTGCTGGCGCCCTGCTTGTAGGAATAGGCGCCCCAGGCCTGGAACTGCTGGATGCGGGTCGGCGCCGAGGAAGCGGCGGCGGCTGGCTGCTGCGCGGCGGCTGCGGGCTTCTTGGACTGTGCGGATGCGATGCCGGCGGCGGCGAGAACGAGGGAAAGGGCGAGTACGGTACTTTTTACAAACATGGATATTCCTGCCGGTTCTTGCGATTCGAGCCCGAGCGAGCGGGCGGCGCATAATCACGATCTGCTTTATTTTGACTTAATTCAGGTTACCAAAGCGTCAACGCAGGCCGCGAGAAGTCCGTGCCTGTGCCATTTCCACCCGGGTGTCAATGTTGAGCGCCGGATTAACGCTCGGGATGATGTAGTCCGGAAATGATCTGAAACCATCGCTCTTAAGGAATTTAAGACATAAAGATAAAGGCAAGAGTTTGACGTTTTAGAAATCCGTTGTAGGTCATTAAGACATGGAAATCCGTTAAGGAATTCGCGGAGCCAGGGGGCTTTTGAAGGGAATGGACGCCGAGGACAAACAGCGCTTCGCTGCCCTAGCCGGGGCTGTGGCGGAACGCCGCGACCAGCAGGCGTTCGCCATCCTGTTCGACTATTTCGCCCCGCGCCTGAAATCCTGGCTGCTCAGGCAGAAGATGACCTCAAGCGAGGCCGAAGAGCTCGTCCAGGAGGTCATGATCGTGCTTTGGCACAAGGCAGAGCTCTACGATGCAACACGCTCGTCGCTATCGACCTGGCTCTTCCGCATCGCCCGCAACCGCCGCATCGACCTGCAGCGCCGCGCCCGCGCCCGCATCCTGGATGAGGACGATCCGGCACTTCAGCCGACCGCCGAAATCGGCGCCGACGAGATGGTCGCCAATGGCGATCGCGATGCACAAGTTCGTGAAGCGGTGAGCCGACTGCCCGAAGAACAGCGCGAAATGCTCCGCGCCGCCTTCTTCCTCGGCCAGTCCCACTCCGAAATCGCCGAATCGACCGGCCTGCCCCTCGGCACCGTCAAATCCCGCATCCGCCTCGCCTTCGGCAAGCTGAAGAAGGTGCTGGAAGCGGAAAACGCCTGATCCGAACCGCTATCGCGCGCTTGCAACGAAGGGAAGAGTAGTATCAGATGCCTTCATCCACAGATGGAGGTAATCACATGCGCCGTCACATGTTCGAAGCAAATGGAGCCATTCCCGTAGCTATGAACATGTTGTGCGATGCGAACCCTCAATCTTGGAATACTGGCGCATGTAGACGCCGGAAAGACTAGCCTCACCGAACGCCTGTTGTTTCACGCCGGCGCCATCAAGACGCTTGGCGGCGTCGACACCGGCGACACCCAGACCGACACCTTGCAGCTGGAGCGCGACCGCGGCATCACCATCCGCTCGGCGGTGGCGTCGTTCAGTGCTCGAGGCACGCGGATCAATCTTCTGGACACGCCCGGCCATCCGGATTTCATTGCCGAAGTCGAGCGCGTGCTCGGCGTGCTCGACGGCGCGGTGCTGGTGGTCTCCGCCGTCGAAGGCGTGCAGGCGCAGACCCGCATCCTGATGCGGGCGCTTGCCCGGCTGAAGGTGCCGACCACCATCTTCGTCAACAAGGTCGATCGGCGCGGCGCCGACGGCCAGACGGCACTTGCCAATCTACGCGACCGCCTGACGACAGCGCTCGTGCCGATGGGATCCGTCACCGCGCCGGGAACCCCGCTCGCACGCTTCGATCCCGGCACCTGGCACGACCGGGACTTTCGCGCCACCGTTCTGCAGGCGCTGGCCGAGCACGACGATGACCTGCTTGCCGCCTTCGCGGAGGATCGAGCCGTAGACACTGACACGCTGCGCCAACGACTTGCACAACAAACCGCCGATGGCCTGCTCTTCCCGGTCTATTTCGGCTCGGCCATAACAGCCGCCGGGATCGAAGAACTGATCGACGGCATCATCGATCTCCTTCCGGCACCGATACCGCCGAAGGAGGGCCCGGTTTCGGCAACCGTCTTCAAGGTCGAGCGCAATGCGGCCGGAGAAAAGCTTGCGCTGCTTCGCATGGCGTCCGGCGCGCTGCGCGTTCGCGACCGTATCCCGATCGCCGACCCAATCGCTGGCAAGGAGAACCGGGTCACCGATATCGAGATATTTGCCGAAGGACGAACCAGACGCTGCGATGTGGCCTGGGCGGGCGATATCGTGAGAGTGAGAGGGCTTTCCGACATCAAGGTCGGGGACTGGATCGGAGATCGCGCCGGGGCCCCGCAAAGGCAGTTCGCGCCACCGATGCTGGAAGCGGCGATCGTGCCGGATGACAGGGGAGATGCCCCTGCGCTGTGGAGGGCATTGTCCCAGCTCTCCGAACAGGACCCGCTAATCAATCTGCGTCATGATGACGGCGGGGACGGCTTGTCGATCTCGCTCTACGGCGAGGTTCAGAAGGAAGTGATCGAGCACACGCTGAAGGCCGACTACGGCCTTGCAGTGCGCTTCCTCGATACATCGCCGATCTATGTCGAGCGTATAGTTGGTGTCGGAAACGCGATCGAGCACGCACCCGATCCGTTTCTGGCAACCATCGGCCTCCGCGTCGAACCCGGCGAAAGCGAAGGCCGGCATCAGCTGGTGTTCGAGGTCGAGCCGGGCGCCGCACCGCCATTCGCTTTCAAGGCAATCGACGAAGCTCTCGAAGCCTCGTTCGGCCAGGGTATCCATGGTTGGAAGGTGATCAATGCCTCGCTCTCAATCACCGAGATCACGAGGCTCCGAAAATGGACGACGAGCACCCCGGCGGACCATCGCAATCTGACGCCTCTGGTGCTGGCGCAGGCGTTGCGCATCGCCGGAACCGAAGTCTGCGAGCCGATCGACCGCATCACGATCGACATGCCCGCCGATGCGCTGCCACGCGTGCAAAGCCTGCTGATGCGGCTCGACGCCGCGCTCGAACCACCGATCGTAAAAGGAGAGATGATGATGCTGGCTGGAACGATCGCCGCCATCAACGTCCACGACATGCAACGCGCCCTGCCATCCCTCACAGGCGGTCTCGGGACGATGGAAACGGAGTTTTCCGGTTATCGGCCGGTCAGGGGCACAGCGCCAGTTCGCCGTCGATCAGGCCCAAACCCGTTCTCGCGCAGCGAATATCTGGCGCAGCTGAAAGGGGCGCGTCAAGCGTGAAGAACTGGCATGCGGTGTAACGAAAAGCCGGCTAGACCGTCTTCATATCCTCGGGCTTCCCACGATCGGGCGCATCCTCGAGCGCCCTGTCAGCGGCGTCGTAGTGCGCGTCACGCATATGGCGGCGAACCATGGCCAAGGCGGCCGACAGCACGGCGATGTCGTCGGTGAAGCCAATGCCGACGAGCACGTCGGGGATCATGTCGACGGGTAGCACGAAATAGGCGAGTGCTGCGAGCAGCGTGCCGCGCACCTTGAGCGGTGTCTCACGGTCGAGCGCGCAATAATAGGCGGCCACGACGTCGCGCGAGAAGGGGATCTTGCGCGCCGCCTTGCGGAAGGTCGGCCAGAATTTCTGCCGAACGCTCTTCTCCCGCCGCTCCTGCGTTTCTTCATCGCCCGGCAGCAGGATTTCACCGTATTTGACGTCGTCCATGTCCACTTGGCCCTTTATGTTCCAGTTGGCACCTTCAGGTCAGGCCCGAATATGGGGGGTCTTCAGCCGCGATTCAATCGATCCGCCGCGCCGCCGCCTTCTCCATCAGGCCCGCCAGCTTGAAATCGAGCTCCGTCAGCCCGCCGGCCGAATGGGTGCTGAGCGTCACATCCACCTTCGAATAGACGTTGAACCATTCCGGATGATGGTCGAGCTTTTCGGCAGCAAGGGCGGATTCCGTCATGAAGCCGAAGGCCTCGACGAAATTCTTGAACTTGTAGCTCCTGGTGATCGACGTGCCGCCGTCGCCGAGCGACCATCCGTCGAGCCCTTCCAACACCTCCTCGATTGCCTTGCGTTCCAGTTTCTCGCGTTTCATGTATTGTCCTCCGCGTTCACCATGGATCTGTTATGAAACGCACCAGTATCCTGTTTGTTTGCATGGGCAATATCTGTCGTTCACCTCTGGCCGAAGGGGTCTTCAGCCACCTCGCCTCTGAAGCGGGCCTCTCCGACCGCTTTCACATCGATTCCGCCGGCACCGGCAGCTGGCATGAGGGCGATGAGCCCGACAGACGATCGATCGCGACCGCCCGCCATCACGGTATAGACATATCAGGTCAGCGCGCGCGACGCATCCGCAAGGACGATTTTGCCGATTTCGATCTGATCGTTGCCATGGACCGCAACAACGTCGCGGCCTTGAAGGCGCTCGATCCGGAGGCCCGGAACATCCATCTGTTCGGCGATCTGGCGCTTGGGAGCGGAGAGGATATCCCCGATCCCTATTATGGCGGCGCCGACGGCTTCGAGGCCGTTTATGCCAGGCTCTTGGCCGGCTGCAGGAAGCTGCTGTCTGAGACAGGCGCCGACATCGCCTCGCGCAGCGGGAACACCTCTTCCGTCAAATAAGGCCCGCCGCCGACCGAATCGCGCGACGACAGGAGCACGAAGCGCGGTAGGGTGAAGAGCGAGGTCTGGAAGTTGCCGCGCCCGGCGAGATACTGCACCACATCCTCGACGCGCGAGGACTTCAACCTTGCCAGCGTCACATGCGGGGTGAATTTGCGCGGATCCGGGGGAAGACCGATCCGCTGGCAGATCCGCTCGATCTCGGCCTGCAAGGCGTACATCTCGGGAGACTGCGTCACCCCGGCCCAAACCGAATGCGGTTTCTTCGAGCCGAAAGCGCCGATACCGTCGAGCTTGATCTGGAATTTCGGCCTGTCGATCCGGTCGAGCCGATCGACCACCTCGTCTGCCGTGCGATTATCGACATCGCCGATAAACCGCAGCGTGATGTGGTAATTTTCCACATCGATCCATCGGGCGCCGGGAAGACCTCCGCGCAGCAATGAAAGGCTCATCGCCGCATTGCGCGGAATTTCGAGGGCGGTAAAAAGTCTCGGCATAACGAGCACTCCCCGAATCTTTTGCAGGTGCTCACACGGAATCACGCATTGACTACGTGCGCAAGTCCCTAATTCTTCACAGTCGGCAACGTTCCCACGAATTGTGTGATTGACGGTTCCATCTTTTGGACCATCACATCCACGCCTTTCGAATTGGGGTGCATGCCGTCCTCAAGCTTGAGCGACTGATCGAGCACGACACCATCGAGGAAGAACGGATAGAGGCTAACCCCATATTTCCTAGCGAGTTTTTCGTAGATCGGGTTGAACCGCGCCGCGTAGTCGCCGCCCATGTTCGGCGGCGCCATCATGCCGACCAGCAGCACCGCGATCCCGCGCTCCTTTAGCCGGGCAAGCATCTGGTCGAGGTTCTTCTCGCTTTGTTCGGGCGCGATGCCCCGCAGCGCATCGTTGGCGCCGAGTTCGAGAATGACCCCGTCGGTCCCGTCCGGCACCGACCAGTCGATGCGCGAAAGCCCGCCCGTCGTGGTGTCGCCGGAGACCCCGGCATTCGTGATCGAAACGTCGAGCCCCTTGGCTTTGAGGGCCGCCTGCAGCTTCTCCGGAAAGCCGTCTCCCGGCGGCAGCTGGTAGCCCGCCATCAGGCTGTCGCCAAAACCGACGAGGTTTATCGTGCGCGCCTGCGCTGAAACCGAAAGCACCACCGAAAAGACGATGACAGCGATGTGAAGACCCGCAACTTTAAATCTCATTCCATTGTCCCTAGATTGGCGGCAGCTTGAGCTTTCATATAGGTAGGGCATTTACCGTTGGCAAAAACCATCATCGATCTGAAACGGGCCGATCTGACGCTCGGCAGCGCTGCGGCCTCCGTGCATGTGCTGAAGGGTATCGACCTTGAGATCGCCGCCGGTGAATCGGTCGGCATCGTCGGCCCCTCCGGTTCCGGTAAATCGACCCTGCTGATGGTGCTGGCCGGCCTCGAGCGGCTGGACAGCGGCGAGATCAATATCAACGACGCCCCCCTGCACACGATGAGCGAGGATCAGGTCGCTGACTTTCGCGGCCGCAACATCGGCATCGTCTTCCAGTCCTTCCATCTGATCGCCAACATGACGGCGCTTGAAAACGTCGCCGTGCCGCTTGAGCTTGCGAACGTTGCGAACCCCTTCGAGATCGCCCGCCGCGAGCTGAAATCCGTCGGCCTCGGCGACCGGCTGAACCACTATCCCGGCCAGCTCTCAGGCGGCGAACAGCAGCGCGTTGCGATCGCTCGCGCCTTGGCGCCTTCCCCGGCGCTGCTGATCGCCGACGAACCGACCGGCAATCTCGACACAGACACCGGGCGCCAGATCGCCGACCTCTTGTTTTCCAAGCAGGGCGAGCGCGGCATGACGCTGGTTCTCGTTACCCACGACAACGCGCTCGCCAAGCGCTGCTCGCGCCAGATCCGGGTCCGCTCCGGCAAGATAGAGGGCGACAGCGCCGCGATTGAAGCCGAAGTGGCCATTGCATGACGCTGATCACCCCGCGTGTCGCGCTCGCCTTCCGTCTTGCCCTACGTGAGCTGCGCGGCGGCCTCAGGGGTTTCTATATCTTCCTCGCCTGCATCGCGCTCGGCACCGGCGCGATCGCCGCCGTCAACTCCGTCTCGCAGTCGATCACCGACACGATTTCGACGCGCGGCCAGGAGATTCTCGCCGGCGACGTTCGCTTCGAGCTCAACAACCGCGAGGCAGCCGCCAACGAGCTGGATTTCCTGCGCTCGCTCGGCAAGGTCTCGGTCTCGACAGGCCTGCGCTCCATGGCCCGCAAGCCGGATGGATCCGACCAGGCGCTGGTCGAGGTCAAGGCAGTCGACGACGCCTATCCGCTTTACGGCAGCTTCGAGGCTGAACCCAACTACCCGCTGCATACGCTGCTATCGGGCCAGGACGGCACCTATGGCGCCATCGCCGCGCCGCTGCTACTCGAGCGGCTGAACCTAAAGATCGGCGACGAACTGTTGCTCGGCAATGTCATCGTCAACATCACCGGCACGGTGAAGACCGAGCCGGATGCGGTCTCCGAAGGCTTCGGCTTTGCGCCGCGCCTGATGGTGAGCCGCCAGGCGCTGCAGGCCTCGGGCCTGATCCAGACCGGCAGCCTCGTCGAGCACAGCTACAAGGTCAAGCTGAACGACCGATCGGACATGGCTGGCATCCGCGACCGCGCCACCAAGGATTTTCCCTCCGCCGGCTGGTCGATCCGCACAAGCGACCGCGCCGCTCCTTCGCTCACAGAAAACATCGAGCGTTTCTCGCAATTCCTGACACTGGTTGGCCTGACCGCGCTGATCGTCGGCGGCGTCGGCGTGGCGAATGCCGTGCGCGCCTTCCTCGATGCCAAGCGCACGACGATCGCCACCTTCAAGTGCCTGGGCGCCCCGGCCTCGACTGTTGTCCTCATCTACCTGTTCCAGATCGGCCTCATCGCGCTTGGCGGCATCGCCATTGGTCTCGTCATCGGTGCGGCCGCCCCCATTCTGGCGGCCCAGTTCCTGGCGCAGTTCCTGCCGGTCTCGACCGCGCCGACGCTCTATCCGGTGGCGCTGTCGCTGGCCGTCCTCTTCGGTGTGCTGACGACGCTCGCCTTCGCCATCATGCCGCTCGGCCACGCCCGCGAAGTGCCGCCGACGGCGCTGTTTCGCGAGCAGGGCTTCGAGGCCCGCCGCCTGCCCTCCTGGCCCTACATTCTGATGGCAGCCGTCTTCCTGGCAGCGCTCGCCGCCCTTGCGGTGGCGACCGCCCATGATCGCTTCATCGCCGTGGTCTTCATCGGCGCCATCGCCTTTGCCTTCGTCGTCCTGCGCCTTGTCGCAGCCGGGATCGCCTGGCTTGCCCGCCGCAGCCCGCGCGTCAATTCGCCGGCGCTGAGGCTGGCGATCGGCAACATCCACCGCCCTGGCGCGCTCACCCCCTCGGTCGTGCTCTCGCTCGGCCTCGGTTTGGCTCTGCTGGTCACCCTGACGCTGATCGACGGCAATCTGCGCCAGCAACTCACCGGCCGCATGGCCGACGGCGCGCCCAACTTCTTCTTCGTCGATATCCAGGGCGCCGAACTCGACGGCTTCCGCAATCTGGTGAAGACCGACGCACCCGAGGGCAAGCTCGTCGAGGTGCCGATGCTGCGAGGCCGCATCCTTGCCTTCAACGGCGAGGACGTGACCAAGCGCAAGGTGCCGCCATCGGGCCAGTGGGTGTTGCGCGGCGACCGCGGCATCACCTACTCCGAAACGCTTCCAGAGAACGCGGCCCTGACCGAAGGCACATGGTGGGACAAGGATTACAGCGGCGAGCCGCTGGTCTCGTTTTCGGCGGAAGAGGCTGGCGAACTCGGCCTCAAGGTCGGCGATACCGTCACCGTCAACGTGCTCGGCCGCAACATGACGGCGAAGATCGCCAATCTGCGCAAGGTGCAGTGGGAGAGCCTGTCGATCAACTTCGTCATGGTCTTCTCGCCCAACACCTTCAAGGGCGCCCCGCATGCCTGGCTGGCGACGCTCACCGATCCCAAGGCGACATCCTCGCAGGAAGCCGCGATCCTGAAATCGGTGACCAACACCTATCCGACGATCACGAGCGTGCGCGTCAAGGATGCGATCGACATCGTCAATTCGCTGGTGGCGCAGCTGGCGACCGCGATCCGCGCCGCGGCCTCCGTTGCCCTCATCGCCTCGGTGCTGGTGCTCGCAGGCGCGCTTGCCGCCGGCAACCGCGCCCGCACGCATGATGCCGTGGTGCTGAAGACGCTAGGCGCCACGAGGCGCATGCTGATGCGCGCCTTCTGCTACGAGTATCTGATCCTCGGGCTCGCGACCGCCGTCTTCGCGCTGCTTTCGGGTGGCGTCGCCGCCTGGTTCATCGTCGCCCGCATCATGAAGATCCCCTCGCAGTTCCTGCCTGACGTCGCCGGCATGACGATCGTCACGGCCTTGGTGCTGACCGTCGGCATCGGTCTGATCGGCACATGGCGCATTCTCGGCCAGAAGGCGGCACCCGTTTTGCGCGAGCTATGAGTGGCCGGGTTGAAATAATTCCGGCACCTTACGGCGATTTAACCCGATCGCGGGTTGCAAGGCTCTTGTTTGCAAAGGGCGAAAGGCTCATATTATGCGCAGGCATGCTGAAGCTCCGCAGCGGCGCCCGGGCAAGAAAACCCGACACCGTGTTCATTCGGAGCTGACAAGAGGAAATCATGGCTGACCTAAGAAATTACCAGGGCCGCGTTCAGAGCGGTGTCCAGACCGGCGAGATCGATCAGGGCATTCGCAGCTATATGCTGAAGGTTTACAACCTGATGGCTATCGGCCTGGCGATCACCGGCCTGGCCGCCTATTTCGCATTCACATTCGCCGTCTCCAACGGCCAGCTGACCGCGTTCGGCGCCGCGATCTACACCAGCCCGCTGAAGTGGGTGGTGATCTTCGCTCCGCTGGCGCTGGTCTTCTTCCTGAGCTTCAGAATCAATTCGATGAGCGTATCGGCCGCGCAGACGACCTTCGCGGTCTATGCAGCGCTTGTCGGCCTGTCGCTGTCGTCGATCTTCCTGATCTACACCGGCCAGAGCGTCGTGCAGACCTTCTTCGTGACGGCCGCCTCGTTCGGCGCGCTCTCGCTCTACGGCTACACGACCCGTCGTGACCTGTCGGCCATGGGCTCGTTCCTGATGATGGGTCTGTTCGGCCTGATCATCGCCTCGATCGTCAACATCTTCCTGGCCTCCTCGGCTATGCAGTTCGCGATCTCGGTGATCGGCGTGCTGATCTTCGCGGGCCTGACGGCCTACGACACGCAGCGCATCAAGGAAATGTACTACGCCGCCGACGACGCCACCATGGCAGGCCGCAAGGCGATCATGGGCGCGCTGACGCTCTACCTCGACTTCATCAACCTCTTCATGTTCCTGCTGCAGTTCATGGGCAACCGCAAGTAAGACGAAGAGCGATGGATAGGGCGACACGACGTTGTCGCTCTTGATCGAGAAGAACAGGACCGCTTGCAGCAGGGATGTTGCAAGCGGTTTTTCTTTTGCCGACCGCCGGGCCTGAAAAGACTGGCTTAATTGCCGGCGAAATCGACCGACGAGATATCGACGGACCATTGGAAATCACCGGGTGCGGGGCGACCCGGCAGGGTTTCCAGACCCCGGTACCGATTCAGCGCCCAGCAACTGCCGTAGCTGCCATGCGGCACGATAATTTTGTCGCTGGTGAAGTAATCCGAGTAGGCCTCGCCGCTGAACCCCGGCCGTTTCGCAATGAGCCGGAAGCGCACGATGTTGACCTGCCGGTCGGAGGCATTCGACAGCTCGACGAAGACCGGCTTTTCCGGATCCTGGCAACCGCTTGTTCCGCTGCTTGTGCCGGACACTAGGCTTGCCGAGTTCAGGCGGTCGGATTGCTGGAAGTAGAGATAAAGCCCGGCGGCCAAGCCGACGCCGACAACCGCCACCAGGACCATCAGCGTGTGGCGGGGAAACAGAAGGAAGCAGACCAACACGACCGGCACCGCGACTACCATGAAAACCATTTGGCCTGCTCCATTTCATTCATGAGCTAAAGCAGGCGGCCGCAAGAGGCAAGACTTTGCCAAGGCCGAAGTTGCAATGCCACGCCAGGCAGAAAGTTCTTGGGCTGGGTATTGGGATGAGGGGTAGACGGCGTAGCGGGGCTCGGCGAAGTATGACGTCGACGCCAATGGACCACCCGCCCCCCTCCCAACCATCACCACCCGTCCGCTTTCCCCTTGCCAACTGCCGCCGCGAATGCTCTTCAAGCAAACACAACCCTCCAGACATCGGCCCCGCCCCATGCCCGTTCTTCTGCGTGACGCTTCCATCTCCGATATCGACGCCATCACGGCCGTCTACCGCGAATCCGTCCTGAACGGCGTCGCGAGTTATGAGATCACGCCGCCCGACTCAGCCGAGATGACAGCCCGTTTCAACGCCATTGCCGACAACGGCTACCCCTATATCGCCGCCGAGGATGAGCATGGCGCCTTGGTCGGCTATGCCTACGCCTCGGCCTTCCGCACACGTCCGGCCTATCGCTTCCTGGTCGAGGATTCGATCTATCTGGCGCCGGAAGCGCGCGGGCGGGGTGTCGGCAGACTGCTATTGGAAGAGCTGATCTCGCGCTGCGCCGCGCTCGGTTTCCGCCAGATGATCGCCGTCATCGGTGGCGCGCACCCGGACTCGATCGGGCTGCATGCGACTCATGGCTTCGCTGAGGTCGGCCGCATCAAGGGATCCGGCTTCAAGCATGGCCGCTGGCTGGACACGATGCTCATGCAGCGCGGACTTGGAGAGGGTAACGAGAGCGATCCCGATACGCAAAGCTATCCGGCAACGCTGTTTTTGGGCTGAGCCGCCCTATTTCTCGACGAGCTTCAACGACTTGTTGAACACCTTCAGCACCTGCTGCAGGTCGTGGCCGCGCTTCAGAATCTGGCCGTGGGTATTGACGACGGAATAGGCGCCCTGCTTGGCGGCAAGCTTGGGGTTTTTCTCGATTCGGAAGAGCGGCATCTCGCCGGAACGCTTGAAGACGGAGAAAACAGCCAGGTCCTTCAGGTGATCGATCGCGTAATCCCGCCACTCACCTTCGCCGACCATTCGGCCGTAGATCCACAGGATCGCATCCAGCTCTCTTCGGTGAAACGTCACCGGCAACGGGTCCTTGCTCTGCTTGTAGTCCCTGATATCGACGACGACGGGAGAATCGCCATCGGTGGCCCGATTATTCCCACGCCGCAAATCCGGCTGATCTGTCATCAGTCTCGAATGCCTCCGTTCGTGACACGCAAGTGACAGTTTGACTTAGCGTTTACAAATTGCAAGCGCGGCCTCACGCGCATTAAGCATAGTCTGTGCAATCTGCCGCGTGCCGCATTTCAGTCAAAACAGCGCCTCAATTAAAAGTGAAATTCGCTCGCACTTGACCGGCGCATCCTTGACGGATTCGCCGATACTGAATTCTGCGCATCGTCTTTCGGCACTTTGGAGGGAGATGTCATTGTTTGGCGCCAGCGCGCCAAAGGGCCCGGCTGACCGTATCGACCTTAACCCCAGCCCCGAATACGATCAGTCGGGCCGCCCAGCTTTCACCTGATAAGACAGATGAAATTCTGATAGTCCCGGCGGCTCAGATGTTCTTGCCGGCCATGACCACGGTGGCGCCAAGGATCGCCGATGGTGTTCCATCGGTCGTGGACGACTGAAGCAGAACCGCGCATCCCTCGAGGTCAGGCTTCTGCAGCACGGTGGCGGGCAGCGTCAGGCGTGTCTCCTTGCCGTCCCACATCCCGACCGTTTCGACATCCGAGACGCTGTGCGTATAGGCGATCTTCTGGCCGCTGTTTTCGCCCTTCTGCACCTCGATCGTCTTTTCACGATCGAAATAGACCATGACGACATTGGCCTTGCCCTGGCCCGGCGCAACGTTGATCTCGAGCTGATCGCCCTTGACCTCGGCCTTGATGGGAACGGTCAGCCCTTCGCCGCCGGTGAGAAAGCCGTCGACCTTTTTCTCGATGCCGCCGATATCCGAGCCCATCACATGATCGCGACCGTTCACCACCACCTGCGGCGTGTAGACGTTGGCGCGGCCCATGGTCTTTGCATAGCCGTACTGGCGCTCGGTGTTTTCCTTCGAGCTCAGCGTATCGGCCCAGCCCATGTAGTTCCAGTAATCGACGTGATAGGCAAG
The DNA here is from genome assembly GCA_900472605.1 of Hyphomicrobiales bacterium. Classification (GTDB taxonomy): domain Bacteria; phylum Pseudomonadota; class Alphaproteobacteria; order Rhizobiales; family Rhizobiaceae; genus Rhizobium. The sequence continues at coordinate 16,009 of UCJD01000064.1, forward strand.
CGCGATGACGTCGCCGCGCTCAACCAGCTTGCGAAAAGCCGCATCCGCCGGAGGACACGACGAGCAACCCTGAGAGGTGAACAGTTCGACCACGCCCTTGGGCGCCTCGTCGGCGAGCAAAGGGCCCGCCAGAGCGACACCTGCAATCAGCGAAATCAAAAACCGCGGCGACATGCACCTCTACCTCGTTTCCTCTCCACCCCGCCAGACGCGCTGGCAGGAGCTCCATCTCTTCAACCTAGAGATAATCTCTCCCGATCCAAACGAAAAATCACGAACGGGTGAGACCGAGCCCGCGTGGGACAACTCCGCAACACTTCGCCGTGAGGAGGCCGCATTGCATCCATCCTGACCACGAAAAGCCGCCGGAAATCGCTTTCCGGCGGCCAGTATCATGCAATCGGTTAAAAATCAGGGCCTATCAGGCTGCGAGATCCCGCAGCACCGTCTGCAGAATGCCGCCATTGTTGAGGTAGATGACCTCGTCCAGCGTATCGACGCGCGACAACAGCGGAACGTCCTTCACCGTGCCGTCGCCATAGGTGATCCTGGCGATCTTCTTCTCGCGCGGCTTGATGTTCTCGAGCCCCTCGATGGTGACGGTCTCGTCGCCCTTCAGCCCGAGCGTCGCCCAGGTCGTGCCCTCCTCGAAGACGAAGGGAATGACGCCCATGCCGACGAGGTTCGAGCGGTGGATGCGCTCGAAGCTTTGCGCGATCACGGCCTTGACGCCAAGCAGGTTGGTGCCCTTGGCCGCCCAGTCGCGCGACGAGCCGTTGCCATATTCGACACCTGCGAAGATGACGAGCGGGACGCCCTCGGCCTTGTACTGCATGGCAGCGTCGTAGATCGATTCCTCTTCCTTCGACGGGTAGTGGATGGTGTAGCCACCTTCCTTGCCGTTCGGGCCGAGCATGTGGTTGCGGATGCGGATGTTGGCGAATGTGCCGCGCATCATCACCTCGTGATTGCCGCGACGCGTGCCGTACTGATTGAAATCGGCGACGCCGACATTGTGCTCCAAGAGATAGGCGCCAGCCGGCGAGGCCGCCTTGATCGAACCGGCCGGGGAAATGTGGTCGGTGGTGATCTTGTCGCCGAACAGGCCGAGGACGCGGGCGCCCTTGATGTCGGAAACGCCGGAGCCGGTCTTGCCCATGCCGACGAAGTAGGGCGGGTTCTGCACATAGGTCGAGTTGTCGTCCCAGGCATAGGTCTGGCCCGGGGGAACCTGCACGGCCTGCCAGTTGGCGTCGCCCTTGAAGACGTCGGCATACTTCGTCTCGTAGAGTTCGCGGGTGACGTATTTCTGGATGAAGGCCTGCACTTCGTGCGAGGTCGGCCAGATATCCTTGAGGTAGACGGGGTTGCCGTCCTGGTCTTCACCGATCGGCTCCGAGGTGAGATCCTTCTGCACGGTACCGGCAAGCGCATAGGCGACGACCAGCGGCGGCGAGGCCAGATAGTTCGCCTGCACGTCGGGCGAGATACGGCCTTCGAAGTTGCGGTTGCCGGAGAGAACGCCTGAGACAATCAGCCCCTTGTCGTTGATCGTCTTCGAGATCGGCGCGGGCAGCGGCCCGGAATTGCCGATGCAGGTGGTGCAGCCGAAGCCGACGAGGTTGAAGCCGAGCGTGTCGAGATCGGCCTGCAGGCCTGATTTCGCCAGATACTCGCCGACCACTTGGCTTCCAGGCGCCAGGGAGGTCTTCACCCACGGCTTGGTCTTCAAGCCCTTGGCAACGGCGTTGCGGGCAAGCAGGCCGGCCGCGATCAGGACGCTCGGATTGGAGGTGTTGGTGCAGGACGTGATGGCGGCGATCGCCACGTCGCCATGGCCGAGATCGAAATCCGTGCCTTCGACCGCATAGCGGTTGGAGAGCTGGCCGGGCTTCTTGTAATCCGCATCCATCGAACCGGCGAAACCCGACGCGATGTTTTCGAGCGGGATGCGACCCTCCGGACGCTTCGGGCCGGCCATGGCAGGCACGACGTCGCCGAGGTCGAGCTCCAGCGTATCGGTGAAGACGAGATCGGCGCCATCGCCCTCGCGCCACATGCCCTGCGCCTTGGAGTAGGCTTCGACCAGCGCAATGCGGTCATGCGAGCGGCCGGACATGGTGAGGTAATTGATGGTTTCGCCATCAACGGGAAAGAAGCCGCAGGTGGCGCCGTATTCCGGGCCCATGTTGCCGATCGTCGCGCGGTCGGCGAGCGGCATGTTGTCCATGCCGGGGCCGAAGAATTCGACGAACTTCGACACGACGCCCTTCTTGCGCAGCATCTGCACGACCATCAGCACGAGGTCGGTGGCGGTGACGCCTTCCTTGAGCTTGCCCGTCAGCTTGAAGCCGATGACTTCAGGCAGCAGCATGGAGACGGGCTGGCCGAGCATGGCCGCTTCCGCCTCGATCCCGCCGACGCCCCAGCCGAGAACGCCGAGACCGTTGATCATGGTCGTGTGGCTGTCCGTGCCGACGCAGGTATCCGGATAGGCGATCGTCTCGCCGTCCTCTTCCTTCGTCCACACGGTTTGGCCGAGATATTCCAGATTGACCTGGTGACAGATGCCGGTGCCCGGAGGCACCACGCGGAAATTCTGGAAGGCCTGCTGGCCCCACTTCAGGAAGCGGTAGCGCTCGCCGTTGCGCTGGTATTCGAGCTCGACATTGCGGGCAAAGGCCTGCGGCGTACCGAATTCGTCGACGGTGACGGAATGGTCGATGACGAGATCGACGGGCACCAGCGGGTTGATCTTTTCCGGATCGCCGCCGAGCGACACCATCGCGTCGCGCATCGCTGCAAGATCGACAACGGCGGGAACACCGGTGAAGTCCTGCATCAGAACGCGCGCCGGGCGATAGGCGATTTCGTTTTCGACCGTGCCCTTGTTATCAAGCCATTCGGCGACGCCAAGAATATGCTCCTTGGTCACGGACTGGCCGTCCTCGAAGCGCAACAGGTTCTCAAGCAGAACCTTCATCGAATAGGGAAGCTTGGAAACGCCGGGCAGGCCGTTTGCTTCGGCCTTCGGCAGGCTGAAATAGACATAGTCCTTACCGTCGACGGTAAGGACGGAACGACAGTGGAAGCTATCAAGTGATTTAGACACGAGAGACCCCGTTTCTGATCGCGAACACAATTGTGCGGACGCCTATGCACTAAAGGCACATCAGGATGCGGGTACGGCCATTTCCGCGGTCCGCACATGAAGTCAGACCTCATGTTCGGCGCTAGGATGAAATTCACGCCGACCGCTGGCGTGGTAATCAACATATAGATAGTTTCGGCGAAAGCTGCCAGAGAGGCACCCACCATTTTTGATTTTTTTGCATCGCATGACTGAAAACGTGAACCCCGGAACCCCCATGCATCTCCAAGCCTCCGATCTCGCTGCCTCAAGGGGCGAAGAGCTGATTTTCGAAGGCGTCTCCTTTGGCCTGACGTCTGGCGAAGCCTTGGTTTTGACTGGCAAAAACGGATCAGGAAAATCGACCCTGCTGCGCGTGCTGGCTGGCCTGCTGCGACAGGAAATGGGCACGATCACCGTCACGAATGCGAACGGCGACACCGACATCAGGCTCCCCGAGATCAGCCACTACCTCGGTCACCGCAATGCCATGAAGAGCGAGTTGACGGTGGACGAGAATCTCCTTTTCTGGCGCCGCTATCTCGGCGACAGCCATCTTGGCGACACCGGGGACGGCAGCGGCATGTCGATCGAAGACGCGGCCGATGCCGTGGGCCTCTCCGGCATCACCCACCTCCCCTTCGGCTACCTCTCCGCCGGCCAGCAACGCCGCTTCGCCTTCGCCAAGCTCCTGGTGGCATACCGCCCGGTCTGGATCCTGGACGAGCCGACGGCTGCGCTCGACGCCAGCGCCGATCAGCTCTTCGCCGGGTTGATCGAGGCGCATCGGAGGGCTGGCGGCATCGTGATTGCCGCGACGCACCAGCCGTTGGGGTTGAGCGACGCCAGGGAGTTGCAGATGGCTGGATTTTCGGGAGTGAGTGCTGGGGTGTGGGCGTGATGGCGATGTTTGCGAGATACACCGTTGTTGCTCAGCGGGTGCGGCCCCCTCATCCGACCCTTCGGGCCACCTTCTCCCCGTTGGGGCGAAGGGTAGGTCGGCGCGAGCGGCTCACCACGAGTCCCTTCTCCCCCACGGGGAGAAGATGCCGGCAGGCAGATGAGGGGGCCGCGGGCGGTAAGCTTTCTGAGCATCGTCGCGCCAGCATCACCCCCCTCTGCCCTGCCGGGCATCTCCCCCTCAGGGGGGGAGATCGACTCGCGGTACGCTCTTCGCAGAACATTGAGGTTGGAGCGGGTGGGTGCGCCCATCCAATCTCCCCCCTTGAGGGNNCAGAGGGGGGTATCCCACGGTACACACTTCAAGGCCCCACCCCATGACCGCCCTCCTGTTCCGCGACCTCAAGCTCTCCATCCGCGCCGGCGGTGGCGCACTTGTCGGCGTGCTCTTCTTCCTCACCGTCGTTGCCGTCATCCCCTTCGGCGTCGGCCCGGATCTCGCTTTGCTCGCCCGCATCGGACCGGCCATCGTCTGGATCGGCGCGCTGCTCGCAGCCCTGCTTGGCCTCGACCGCCTCTTCCAGGCCGAACGTGACGATGGCGCGCTCGACCTGATGTTGATGCAGGAAACGCCGCTGGTGCTGACCGTTCTCGTCAAGTGCCTCGCCCACTGGCTCGCCACCAGCCTGCCGCTGGTGATCGCCTCGCCGCTGCTCGGTCTCTTCCTGAACATGAGCGAAAAGGCGATCGGCGCCACCATGCTGACGCTGCTGGTCGGCACGCCCGCCATCACGCTGATCGGCGCCGTGGGCGCCGCTGTCGCCGTGGCCCTTCCGCGCGGCGGGTTGCTGGTGTCGATCCTGGTACTCCCGCTCACCATCCCGGTGCTGATCTTCGGCGTCAGCGCCACTTACGCAGCGGTCGAGGGTCCCGCTCCCTTCATGCCGCCCTTCCTGATCCTGATTGCACTGACGCTCTTCTTCGCCGTCATCGGCCCGGCGGCGGCAGCGCTTGCGCTGCGCAACACATCGGATTGATCATCGGCTTGATTGCCCGGGGCGGCGGATCGCGCTAAGGAGACGGCATGACCGAGAATAGCCTTGCCATCACCAAATTCAGCGATCTCGCCAACCCGACGCGGTTCCTGGCGCTCTCCCAGCGCCTCATCCCGTGGATGGGCGGGATCACCGCGCTCTGTTTCATCGTGGGGCTGTATCTCAGCTTCACGACCGAAGGCGACTACCAGCAGGGCGAAACCGTCCGCATCATGTATATCCACGTTCCATCAGCCTGGCTGTCGATGATGGGCTACACGATCATGAGCCTGTCGGCGATCGGCACGCTCGTCTGGCGCCACCCGCTGGCCGATGTCTCGGCCAAGGCCGCAGCCCCGCTCGGCGCCGCCTTCACGCTGATCGCGCTCGTCACCGGCTCGCTCTGGGGCAAGCCGATGTGGGGCACCTGGTGGGTCTGGGATGCGCGCCTCACCTCCGTCTTCATCCTCTTCCTGATGTATCTCGGCCTGATCGCGCTCAACCGCGCCATGGAAGACCCGGGCAAGGCAGCCCGCCTCTCGGCCGTCCTGATCCTCGTCGGCTTCGTCAACATCCCGATCATCAAGTTCTCCGTCGACTGGTGGAACACGCTGCATCAGTCCGCAAGCGTGCTGCGACTGGACGGCCCGGCGATCGACCCGGAATTCCTGCGCCCGCTGCTGGTGATGGCGATCGCCTTCACCATGCTCTTCCTGACGCTGCATGTGATGGCGATCCGCAACGAAATCTGGCGTCGCCGGATTGCCGCCCAGCGCCGGCTCGCCGCGCGCCTGGCAAGCCGCGAGGGGTAAAGAGATGACACAATCCTACGCCTTCTACGTCTACGGTTCCTACCTCTTCGCCGGCGCGATCACCATCGGCGTGACGCTCTGGACATGGCTCGACGGCCGCGCTCGCCGCCGTGAACTTAAAGCGCTCGAAGCCTCCGGCATCCGCCGCCGCTCCGCCCGCGCCAAGGATGCGCCTCAAGCCGAGGCCGACGCATGACCGACGCGCCAAACCCCGAGCCGACGCAGGCTACGCAATCCGCCGCGCCCCAGGGAACGCAGCCAGCAGCACCGAAGCAAAAGCGCGGCCTCGGCCGCTACGCCTTCGCGCTGATCCCGCTTCTCGTTTTCGCCGGCATTGCCGGCACGGCGGGCAAGATGCTTTACGATCAAGACGTGCACGGCAAGAACATCTCCGAAATCCCCTCGGCGCTGCTCAACACCAAGGCCCCATCGCTCGACCTGCCGCCGCTCGAGGGCGCCAACCTGCCGGCGCTCACCGATGCCGCCGTCAAGGGCAAGCTGACCCTGGTCAACGTCTTCGCCTCCTGGTGCATTCCCTGCCGCGAGGAGCATCCGATATTGAAGGAACTGGCGAAAGATAGCCGGCTCAATATTGTCGCGATCAATTACAAGGACAAGAACGACAACGCCCTCGGCTTCCTCGGCGAACTCGGCAACCCCTACAAGGCGATCGGCATCGACCCCAAGGGCCAGGCCGCGATCGACTGGGGCGTCTACGGCATCCCGGAAAGCTATCTCGTCGGCCCGGATGGAACGATCCTCTACAAGCGCGTTGGACCGTTCGACGATATCAGTTTGAAAGAGGGGCTTTATCCGGCGATGGAGAAGGCTTTGGGGAAGGCGGGGTCGTAAGAAGGGTCTGAGAGATAGAAGCGAGCGTTTGCGCTTGTAGCCCCCTCATCCCCGGTGCAACTCGTTGCACCTGAACCCTTCGGGCCACCTTCTCCCCGCAGGGGAGAAGGGAAGAGGTCGGCACGAGCGGCCCGCCCCCAAGTCTCTTCTCCCCAGCGGGGAGAAGGTGCCGGCAGGCGGATGAGGGGGCCGCGGGCGCCAACGCCAGCCACGGCAAAACGCGCCGACGCCAACCGCAGCCCAACCCCAATCACCCCACCAAAGACCGCGGCACCACAAACCTCTCCAACACCCCGCTCCCACCGACCACATCCCCCCAAGCCACCGCAAAATCGATCACCGCCAAAGCTCCGGTCGGAAACTTCTCGCTGACGCCGCCAAGCCTCTCCCCCTCCCCGGCGAGATCGAGCGCCAGCTCCTGCAACCCCGGATTATGCCCGACGACCAGCAGCGTGCGAACCGAAGCATCGACACCACGGATAACCCCCGCAATCCGCTCCGCCGCCGCCTCGTAGATCTCCCCCACATCCCGCCGCTCGATATCATCAGGCAGCTCGGCATCAACCAGCGCCCAGGTCTCCTGCGTGCGCCGCGCCGTGGAGATCAGCGCCAGATCGGGAACCAGCCCCTCGCGGGCCATGTATCGCCCCATCAGCGGCGCTGCCTTCAAACCACGACCGCCAAGCGGACGATCATGGTCATCGACGCCATCGGGCCACGCGGATTTGGAGTGGCGCAGCAGAAGCAGGCGGTATCGCGGGAGCGGGGTGTTTGGTGTCATGATACTCTCCGGATGAGGGATGGCGGGAGTGTAAGCCCGCAAACGAAAAAGGACAGGCCCTGCCCGATTGGGCAAAGCCTGTCCTTTCGCAATCCATGCGATCCGGCCTCTCCCGTCACCGGAAGAGGCCGAACGATCTCAGTTCCACTCGCGGATATCGACGAAGTGGCCGGCGATTGCCGCTGCCGCTGCCATGGCGGGCGACACCAGATGGGTGCGGCCCTTGAAGCCCTGACGTCCCTCGAAGTTGCGGTTGGAGGTCGATGCGCAACGCTCGCCCGGCTTCAGGCGGTCGTCGTTCATGGCCAGACACATGGAACAGCCAGGCTCGCGCCAGTCAAAGCCGGCGGCCTTGAAGATCTTGTCGAGACCTTCGGCTTCCGCCTGCTCCTTGACGAGGCCGGAACCCGGAACGATCATGGCGCTGACGGTGCCGGCAACGGTCTTGCCTTCGACCACCTTGGCGGCGGCGCGCAGGTCCTCGATGCGGCCGTTGGTGCAGGAGCCGATGAAGACGCGATCGACTGATATGTCGGTGATCTTCGTGCCCGGCTTCAGGCCCATGTAATCGAGCGCGCGCCACTTGGAGGTGCGCTTGTTCTCGTCTGCGATCTCATCCGGGTTCGGAACGATGCCCTGCACCGAGATGACGTCCTCGGGCGAGGAGCCCCAGGAGACGATCGGCGGCAGTTCGGCGGCGTTGAGCGTGACGACGCGGTCATAATGCGCGCCTTCGTCCGACTTCAGCGTGTTCCAGTAGGAAATCGCCTGATCGAGCGTCTCGCCCTTCGGCGCGCGCGGCTTGCCCTTGATGTATTCGTAGGTAACCTCGTCGGGCGCGATCAGGCCGGCGCGGGCGCCGCCTTCGATCGACATGTTGCAGATCGTCATGCGGCCTTCCATCGACAGCGCGCGAATGGCTTCGCCGGCATATTCGATGACGTAGCCGGTGCCGCCGGCAGTGCCGATTTCGCCGATGATGGCGAGCACGATGTCCTTGGCGGTGACGCCAGCCGGCAGCACGCCGTCGACCTGCACCAGCATGTTCTTCGCCTTCTTCTGGATCAGCGTCTGGGTGGCCAGAACGTGCTCCACTTCCGACGTGCCGATACCATGTGCCAGCGAGCCGAAGGCGCCGTGCGTCGAGGTGTGGCTGTCGCCGCAGACGATCGTCATGCCCGGCAGGGTGAAGCCCTGCTCCGGTCCGATGATGTGAACAATGCCCTGCCGCTTGTCGCTCGCCGAATAATACTCGACGCCGAACTCGGCCGCGTTGATCGCCAGCTGCTCGACCTGGATGCGGCTTTCCTCGTTCTTGATGCCAAGGTGGCGATCCGGCGAGGTCGGCACGTTGTGATCGACGACCGCGAGCGTCTTTTCAGGCGCGCGGACCTTGCGGCCCGTCATGCGCAGTCCTTCGAAGGCCTGCGGCGAGGTGACTTCGTGGACCAGGTGGCGGTCGATGTAGAGAAGACAGGTGCCGTCGTCCTGTTGATCGACCAGGTGGTCGTCCCAGATCTTGTCGTAGAGGGTACGAGGTGCGCTCATGGCGATACATCCGTTATTATGCAAAGGGCGTTTGCTTGCAGTGGGGGTATGGAGCTTGGCGGCACAATCGGCCGCCGGCCGTTAGTCGATCAGGCAGGGATCAACGAAGTCGGCTGTTGAGCGCACCGGAAACGGTCGCAAAGAAGCGTGCCGGCAGGCGGTAGTGATCCTGCAGCACGAAAATATGCGCCCCAATGCAACTGAACTTGGATTCCATGAGCAGTCACTTACCAATTTTTCCGATGCTCGGCAATTCGATTCATTAGCGCTATCGCCAGAGCTTTATCGCCGCCCCTCGCGTCCACGCATCCGTTTCTCGATCTGCCTGAGGCCAAGCGACAGGCCGATCGTCAGGATCAGGTAGATATAGGTGACGATCGAATAGGTTTCAAAGAAGCGGAAGGAGCCGGACGCATAGATCTTGCCCATCTGCGTGATATCGGAAACCCCCAGCACCGAGACCAGTGATGAGTCCTTCACCATCGCCACGAAATCGTTCGACAGCGGCGGAAAGATCACCTTGATCGCCTGCGGAAAGACCACGAAGCGGAAGCGATGGTAGCGCGAAAGGCCGAGCGCCTTGGCGGCCTCGATCTGCCCCTGATCCACCGACTGGATGCCGGCGCGAAACACCTCGGCGATGAAGGAGGAATAGCCGATCATCAGCGCGATGATCGCCCGCCACATCAGCGAGAAATCGCGCACCAAAAGCGGCTCCGCAAGCCCGGCATTCACCAGCGGCGCGGTCACGACATTATAGGCGGCAACGAAGGCCGGCGCGCCGACGAAGGCGACGTAGAACAGAAGCACCAGCATCGGGATGCCCCTGATCACCTCGACATAGAAGCGGGCGATCTGGCGCAGCACGACGCTGTCCGACAGCCCGAGCAGCGCGATCCCGAGCCCGAGCAGCGTCGCCAGCGTAAAGCCGACAAGCGTCACGAAAATGGTGATGCCGACGCCGTTGAACACGGTGCGGAACACCTGCGCATAGACGTCGTTGGCGATGATGACGGCGGCGAGCGTAAGGCCGATCACGACAAGGGCGACCAGCCACCAGGGATAGTCGCCCTTCTCCTGGCCCCGCGGACTTGGCTGCGGAGCCATCATGCGGATGTCCGCGCGCGGTATACGATGACGAAAGACGGGATCATTGACCCATCTTGTAGTCGAGGAACCACGTCTTGTTCAGTTTGTCGAAGGTGCCGTCGGCCTTCAGGCTCGCGATCGCCGCATTAACAGGACCGACGAGATCGGAACCCTTCGGGAAGATGAAGCCGAAATCCTCGGTACCGAGCGGCCCGCCGATGACCTTCAGCCCGCCATTCGACGCATCGACATATCCCTGCGCCGCGACGCTGTCGGTGAGCACGACATCCACGTCGCCCGCCTTCAGCGCCTGCACGGTGGCGCCGAAGGTTTCGAACAGCTTGATGCGCGGGTTCTGCTCGTTGCCGTCGAGGATCTCGTAGACGGCGGCATAGAAGGGCGAGGTGCCCGGCTGCGCGCCGACCAGGCCGTCATTGAAGGCGCCGAAGGTCTTGGCATCCGTAAACCGCGTCTCGTCGCCGCGCACCAGCATGAACTGCTGCGAGCGCATGTAGGGATCGGAGAAGTCGACCTTGGCCTTGCGGTCGTCCTTGATGGTGATCCCGGTCATGCCGATATTGTACTGGCTGTCGGACACCGCCTGGATCATCGCGTCCCAGCTGGTGTTCTGATACTCGACCTTGAAATTCAGCCGCGTGGCGATCTCGTTCATCGCATCATATTCCCAGCCGATCTGCTTGCCCGTCTTCGGATCGACGAACTGCAGCGGCGGATAGGCGTTCTCGGTGACGACGACGACCGTCTTGCCCTTCAGGTCAGGCAACTCGGCAGCGGTGGCGGCAAGCGGCGAAAGAGCGAGTGCGGTCAGTCCGGCAAGGACGGCGCGACGAAACAGCATGAAATATCTCCCCAAAATAGCGCTCGCGGAAACTGTCATGTTTGCGAAGCAGCTGGCAAGAGGATTGGCGTGTGAGGATCGGGGAAATCGGGAATGGTGGTTTAAAATGCGCGGGTTTGGAGGAAGGAAATTCGTGGGGGTATTCTGGTCGTCAAAAGCCCCTCCACACCACATGCAAAAACCCCTCCCCAACCCCTCCCCACAAGGGGGAGGGGCT
>UCJD01000063.1 GCA_900472605.1 Hyphomicrobiales bacterium
GCCCGAGCCGGGACTGAGGATCCAAGCCTCGCCCGAAAGGGCGGGGCCATATGCTCCCCGAAAACCTAAAGCCGGATCAGGCTTCGAGCCTGGCCCGGCTTTTTTGGTGGCACACGAGAGGGAGGAATAGCTGCTCAGAAACCGGGAGTGTGCCGCTCGTGCATGCCGGCCTCAAGGATGAGCGGTTCCCCCAATTTTCTCCAGCCGCCTGTGGCGGCTTCCGTAAATCGGCTCCCCACTCCCCGGCCCTGCCGGTCGCTCGCACGATCCCTGACCCCGCCATCCCCTCCCGGCCTCTGGCGTCGTCTTTCACACTCAAGGAGCTCAGACGATGACCTACAACATTGAAATCCAGATCGAGGAACTGCGGGCCGAACTTCATAACGCGTGCGACGCTGGCGAGCGTCGCCAGATCCAGGCCGAACTGGAAGTCGCCCGGGCGGAGCTTGCGGCCGTCGCCCTGCGGAACGAGACCGTTGATCGGGAGCCTCCGTACTGAGAAGCAACCGATAGCGCAGCGCCATTGTCGACTGTCGCGGTGCTCCTGTGAGCCCATTTCATCGACATCAGGGATGGTGCGTCTCGAGCGTCGTGCCGCAAGCTGAAGCCGTCAGAATTTTCCCCGCCCTCGGCTTCCTCGCGAGCCAAAATTCAGCCGCCCTCAGGTCCTCCGCTTCGCTGCGGTCGTTCCGATGCAGCACTCCTTCCCGATCAGCATCTCATCCCCGCGATGAAGCGCAATCACAGGAGAACCATCATGAAACAGCTCGCAAAATACCGCACCGCCACCGGCCGCCGCCTGCGCACTCTCGGCAATGTCGCGGTCACTTCTTCCGCAAAGGAACGCTCGGTCTGAAGGACGCGATCAGGATCTCATTATTCGTCGACATCGAGGTCAACTTGGAGACCGACTGGAACCGACGTCCGTAAGGCGCCCCGAAAAGTGGAGCTGGCCCGCTCCGGCGTGCCGGATCCTCAGCACCAGGGTTCGCGGCGGCCTGACCAGGTTCGCGCCAAACCCTCGGAGACCAACCGATCGCCGAGGCTTCTTCCGTCTCGGACGAGTACCCGGAGCTTGCGGCCGTAACGATCCGTATCACGGCCTGGCCAAGCGTGGAGTTGGAATGGCCCCTCATTGACGAGCTCAATCAACCGTTCGGTTGCCCTGTTGCCAAGTGCCAGTTCCGACGCGCATTTCGGCGTGCTGATTTCGGGCGCGTCGATATCGGCAACCCTCACCTTCTGGCCGTTGATCCACAGCGTATCACCGTCGACAACGCAGTTGTAACGAGCCCCGGATGCACATTTAGGATAACCCGAGGTTCGAGCGGATTGCGCGGCCTCACCGTACGAAACAGGGGAGATGGCCCCTAGCAGAACAGCAGCTGATATGAGGCCTGTCAGAAGTGATTTCATCGGATTGTTCCAAGCTCGATGCGGGTAGATGGAGCTCATCTATCAGATTCGCCTGAGATCGCTGACCTCGTTCGATAGCCTCGGGCCCGCTTCTGCCGGGTGAGTTCTAGGAAGAGGGAAACCGCATCTTTCTCCCGTTCGAAGTGATGGATCAGTGTTTGGCCCTTGCTGCCGATCCGTCCCCATCGCCGCGTTAGGCAAAGTTCGCCGAACAGATTGGCATCGATCGACATCGCATAGTAGCGAGCCATATTTTTGGCGCGATCCGTGCGTTCGACATAGAGCTGATAGGGCTGAGCGATCATGACTGAGGATCGCGCGTGCGAAGTCCTTGGTCCAACGACAAATATGAATCGGTTTCGCGTGATCGATTCAATCTGGTGAAGCGTTCGAAATGTCAGGTCTTGGGCGATCTGTCTTCGGCGTACGGCTCTATTCGCCAAGGCGACCGAAGCCTGCAAGCGCTCTTCGCCCATTCGGGTCACGACCCTCTCGCAACAAGGAGACAAACACAAAAGCCAAATCAGCCAAGACGAACGCCTCAGCGTCGGTAGTGCCGGCTTGCGCCGGGTGCGGGCGCGCCTTTCAGGCGCGGGTACTTATCTATCTGAGCGTCCAGTGTACACCCGCCCCTCCGGCGTCAAGGACTGCGCGGCCCCTCCAATTTTCACTCCGTCTCGCTTCGCGCCACTTCGAGAAAATCGGTTCCTCCGCTTGCCGCCGCCGGCGGTCGCTACGCGCTCCCTGACCCCTCGCGTCTTCGGTGCGGCCTTCTTCCGTCAGATAGACGAAAGGAGATCATCATGACAAAGATCAACGTGTTCACGACGTTTGGTAAGCTATGCGGATTCCGCCTATGGGTTCGAGCTAATCGTGCATGCTGCAAATCGGATTTCGCGCGCGTGGTGCATGACCGGCTTTGCGAGTTTCTCGACTACATGATCGCCACTTTGCGCAGCGATATCGGTTCGGAGGTGATCACAATGCGCCACACTCGAATTTCATATCCGAACAAGGCCATCGGTTCTTCGGGAGCGATGTTCGAAGAGATGTGGCTTCATCAAAGAGCCATTTCGCTCCTCGACCCTATCGAGACGACGGTGACCGATGAAGGGGGGATCATGCGACCAGCAGAGTTGCCCTACACATTGGTGACAGGCGCGGAACTCGAAGGCCTGTGGAAAATCATCGATGAGATTGAGCGAGAGGTCGGGGTTTGCTTCGTGGTAGCGCGGGTATCGCAGCTGAAGAACGATTGCATGTGAGGAACAGAGGAGATGCGGCTTGCCGCATCTCCTCTTGGCGTCGAGAATAGGACCTCGCCCCGGTTCGACCGGGACTTGGTCCTTCATGAAAGGGGGGCTTCGCCGCCCCTCTCAAGCTCACCCCATGAGGGAAGGGCCAGGCCCCTCCCTCAAACTCCCTCCCTTGGAGAAAGGGGACGGTTCCCTCCACCCTTTCCCCAAACCCCTTTCCCTCTCCCGGATGGACGCCGCAGCTGTCAGCGCGACCAATGCCTTGTCGTCCTTTCGGACGGCGGCCGCCGCTTCGTGGATGCGGCATTCCTCGATCGCGTCTTCAGCTGCCACCTGTGCCATACAAGCTTCCCAATATCGCATCGATGGATCCTCTCGGGGTCAATTCTATTCGCCCGAAGCTGTGACTTCTGGGCGATCACCGCGGTGCTGAAACCGGTTCTCGTCAACGCAGGACTTCATGTCCGGCCGACGAAACCAGATCGCCCGGCCGCATCGCAACGGCGCATTGCCTGCGGTGAAGACGATCTGCTCGTCCGCGCGCATCCGCAGGACTTCGTGTGGCTGGATGAGCTGCCTGGAGGCAAGCTGCTTCGAGCGAGTTCGTGACGACCCGCGCGATTGGAAACTGCGGCTCACCTGGTCGATCTCGACCGTGGTCGTGCCGCACCGACGCGAGATGTAGTCGGCTGTTTCGGGGTCGTTGATCGCGGCGAACGAGATCCAGCTGGCGCTCTCGAACCACTTGCTGGACGCGTCCCGCCCACCATAGGTTTCCCGCAGCTGGCCGATGGACTGGTAGATCATCGTCAGCGTGATGCCGTACTTTCGGCCGGCATCACGCGCCGTCTCCAGCACCCGCATGTAACCGAGCCTTGCGACCTCATCGAGGAGAAACAATGCCCGGCCCTTGATCGCCCCATCCCGGTTGTAGATCGCGTTGAGGAAGGAGCCGATGATGACGCGCGCCAGCCCGGCATGGGTCTCCAAGGTCTTAAGGTCGATATTGATGAACACGTCGGTCTCGCTTTCCGCCAGTGCATCGGTGGAGAAGCTTGAGCCCGACACCAGCGCGCCGTAGTTCGCATAGCTCAGCCAGTGCGTTTCCTTGATCGCATTGGCGTAGACGCCGGAGAATGTTTCCGGCGTCATGTTGACGAAGGCGGCGACATTCTCCTTCACGAAGGCGGATGCGGAATTGTCGTAGATCTCCTGCAGGCGCGCGCGGAGCTTTGGCTCTGGCTCCGACAAATTCGCGCGAACCTGCCTCAAAGTCTGATGCTTCGCGTCCGTATGGCCGGAGAGGCAAACGTCGGCGATCATGGCGGTCAGGAGTTGCAGACCGGATGATCGGAAAAAGTCATCGCGAACGCCCGTCGCGCGACCGCTGTCGCTCATGATCCATGAAGCGACCGCTGCAATATCTTCTTCCTTGGTGGCGCCGTGACGACCGATCCAGTCGAGCGCGTTGAAGCCAGAACCAGCGTTTTTCGGGTCGAGGACAATGACGCGCCGCCCCGCCTTGCGTCGGTGCTCCGTCACCATCGGCGCGATCTCGTTGGACGGATCGAGCACGATGAGCGAGCCGCCCCATTTGAGAGCGGTGGGGACGGTCACAGACGTCGTCTTGAAACCACCCGAACCGGCGAAGACGATCCCGTGCGACGAGCCGAACGAGCCGTCGAAACACAACAACGGCGCGGAGCCTCCCTTGCCCCAGGTTGTCGGCTCACCCGGTCGAAATGCCGTCGCCGCCGGATCGTCCCGGTCGACACGATAACGCTCGCCGATGACGATGCCGCCCGTTTCCGCAAAGAGCTTCTCAGCCTCCTGCATCGTCATCCAATCCGCCTCTCCGTGCAGGGCGCGCTTGCCACGGATGCGTCGCGGCTCGCTTCGCAAAAAGGCCGCATTGCCCATCCTCGCGACGCGCAGAGCGAAGAATGTAGTGAGCAATGCTGCGCCCGCTCCTGTGATGGTCGAAGGATCGGCGTAGGACAAAAGCGTCCTTCCCGTGGGCACTTGCTCGGTAAACGCCAGCAGGCGCGACCCCTCCCTGATCGCTGCGACGATGACCACGCCGAGGCCGCCTGCGGCGACGCTCCAACCGGCCGCCTTAACGTTGATCGACCCCCGGGTTCCGAAGAGAAACAAAAGACCGCAGGCGCCGGCGAGCACATAGGGCAATGCCAGCCCTATCCGCCCGAGCATCAGCTTTGCCTGACCGGTCGTTCCGAACGCCGAGAGCCAGCGTTCGATGCCGGGGAGGCTCAAACAGACGGCGATCATGACTACGGCCGGAATGCTCGCGACGAGGCTCTTCTTAGGTGTCATCGGCAAATGCCTTCGCACCGAGTTCACTCAGGCGGCTTCGCTCCGCCTCGTCAGCCTTGATCCGCTGGGAGGCATCGATCAGTAGCCCGAGCAAGAGCGCGCGTTTTTCGTAGCGCAGGCCGGCCTTGACGATCAGGCCGCCAAGTTCGATCTTCTCCCGCGCGTCCTTCTTGCGGGCTTCGGTCGCTGTCATCTTTTGCATTCGCTCAAGTCTCAGTAGATTCGCCCGCACCCTCGCCAGCGCCGTTCGGCGACGTGGCCGCAGGGTTGCGTCCCTGGACCGGTTTCGTTCCAGCGCGAAACCGGCCGGCGACATCTTCGAACGCTGACAGAAGATCAGTCTCTTCGACCTCGATCTCTCCGATGCCCGCACGCAGCGCGATGCGCCCGATGCGCTCGGCATCACGTGTCTCGGCCTGCTTGAGTTGCTCCTGTAGGCGAGCAATTTCGTCCCGGATTTTGGCAGTTGGCTTCTTCATGGGCGTGGCGTCCTCGTTGCTGATGGTTCGATGAAGACGAACCCTGCCGGGAATTTTCGCCCGCTGGAAAGGTGCAATGTTGCACCTCGCCAAAGCGCCAGCGTTTGGCGAATGATCCCGCCGTTTCGGAGAAGCGGATCCAAGGGCGCAATTATACGTCGCTGACGCGACGTGCTCGGAAGAGCGGCCTGGCGGGGCCGCCGCAATCTTCGAACTGATTGGAATCATTTGCGTAAAGGGGAATTCTACTCGTGGCTGTCCCGCATTTCTCAGTCAGTATCGTTGCCCGCGGCTCCGGCCGCAGCGCGGTCTTGTCTGCGGCCTATCGGCATTGCGCAAAAATGGAGTTCGAGCGGGAAGCACGGACGATCGACTACTCCAGTAAGCAGGGGCTGCTGCATGAGGAGTTCGTCATCCCCGAGGATGCACCGGAATGGCTGCAGGCGATGATTGCCGATCGTTCGGTCTCCGGTGCCTCTGAGGCTTTCTGGAACAAGGTCGAGGCATTCGAAAAGCGCAGCGATGCGCAGCTCGCCAAGGATGTGACCATTGCCCTACCGATCGAGCTCACCGCCGATCAGAACATTGCCCTCGTCCGTGATTTTGTCGAGCGCCATATCACCGCCAAGGGCATGGTTGCCGACTGGGTGTTTCACGATGCCCCGGGCAATCCGCACATCCACCTGATGACGACCTTGCGGCCGTTGACCGAGGATGGCTTCGGCGCCAAGAAGGTCGCGGTCTTGGGAGCTGACGGCAATCCTGTTCGTAATGATGCGGGCAAAATCGTCTACGATCTTTGGGCCGGCGGCGCCGACGACTTCAACGCGTTCCGCGACGGATGGTTTGCGATCCAGAACCAGCATCTGGCGCTCTCGGGTCTCGATATCCGTATCGATGGACGGTCCTTCGAGAAACAAGGGATCGAGCTGACACCGACCATCCATCTCGGCGTCGGGACCAAGGCGATCGAACGGAAAGGCGACGGCGGGGAGGAGAAGGTCGCGCTTGAGCGGCTGGAGCTGCAGGAAGAACGCCGCGCGGAGAACGCCCGGCGCATCCAGCGCAATCCGGAGATCGTGCTGGACCTCATCACCCGCGAGAAGAGTGTCTTCGAGGAACGCGATGTCGCGAAGATCCTCTATCGCTATATCGACGATGCAAGCGTCTTCCAGAACCTGATGGCGCGGATCCTGCAGAGCCCGCAGGCGCTGCGGCTCGAGCGTGACCGTATGGATCTCGCCACCGGCGACAGGGCAGCGGCGAAGTACACGACACGGGATCTCATCACCGTTGAAGCGCGGATGGCCAACCAGTCGATATGGCTGTCGCAGCGATCCTCTCATGCCGTCAAGGCCACCCTCCTGCGCGGCGTCTTCTCTCGTCATGATCGCCTGTCGGATGAGCAGAAAGCCGCGATTGAACATGTCGCTGGCTCGGAGCGGATCGCCGCCGTGATCGGGCGTGCAGGCGCCGGTAAGACGACGATGATGAAGGCGGCGCGCGAAGCCTGGGAAGCGGCGGGATATAGTGTCGTCGGCGGCGCTCTTGCGGGAAAGGCGGCCGAAGGTCTGGATAAGGAAGCCGGCATTGCCTCCCGCACGCTATCGGCCTGGGAGCTCCGATGGGATCAGCAGCGAGATCGGCTTGATGACAAGACCGTCTTCGTCCTCGACGAGGCCGGCATGGTCTCCTCCCGGCAGATGGCTCGCTTCGTCGAAGCGGTGACGACCTCAGGTGCGAAGCTCGTCCTGATCGGCGATCCCGAACAGTTGCAGCCCATCGAAGCCGGCGCTGCCTTCCGCGCCATCTCCGAGCGGATCGGCTATGCGGAACTCGGGACCATCTACCGCCAGCGCGCACAATGGATGCGTGATGCCTCCCTCGACCTGGCGCGCGGAAACGTATCGGCCGCGCTCGACGCTTACGCACAGCGCGATATGGTGCGGACCGCTTGGGCCAAGGACGAGGCGATCACTTCCTTGATTGCCGACTGGGATCGCGAATACGATCCAGCCAAGGCGACCTTGATCCTGGCTCATCGACGTGTCGATGTGCGTCTGCTGAACGAGATGGCGCGCGGTAAGCTGGTCGAGCGAGGCGCGATCGAGGCCGGCCATGCGTTCAAGACGGACGACGGCACGAGGCACTTCGCGGCCGGCGATCAGATCGTCTTCCTGAAGAATGAAGGATCGCTCGGCGTCAAGAACGGCATGTTGGCGCGAGTCGTCGAGGCGCAGCCAGGGCGCCTCGTTGCTGAGATTGGCGACGGCGAAGATCGGCGTCAGGTCGTGGTCGAACAGCGCTTCTACGCCAATGTCGATCACGGCTACGCCACCACGGTCCACAAGAGCCAAGGCGCCACTGTCGATCGCGTCAAGGTACTGGCGTCGAGCACGCTGGATCGGCATCTCTCCTATGTCGCCATGACCCGTCACCGCGAGACGGCGGAGCTCTATGTCGGGCTGGAAGAATTCGCGCAACGGCGCGGCGGCGTCTTGATCGCCCATGGCGAAGCGCCCTATGAACACAAGTCAGGCAACCGGGAGAGCTACTACGTGACGCTCGGTTATTCCGATGGCCAGGAGCGAACCGTCTGGGGTGTCGATCTCGCGCGGGCGATGAATGAATCGAAAGCCGAGATCGGTGATCGTATCGGCCTCAAACACGTCGGATCGCAACGCGTCACGCTTCCCGACGGCAAGGAGGTCGACCGGAATTCCTGGAAGGTCGTGCCGATCGAGGAACTGACGATGGCCCGCCTTCACGAGCGGCTTTCGCGCTCTGGATCGAAGGAAACGACGCTCGACTATCAGGACGCCTCGCACTATCGCGCTGCGCTTCGGTTCGCTAAGGCGCGCGGCCTGCATCTCTTGAACGTCGCCCGCACGATCGCGCACGACCGGCTGCAATGGACCGTCCGTCAATCGTCAAGACTCGCCGAGCTCGGCGCGCGCCTTGCAGCCGCCGCAGTGAAACCCGGTCTTGGTCGAACGAAGTCGACCGCATCGACACCGTCTGCAATCAAAGAGGTAGAACCCATGGTCTCAGGTACGACGACCTTCCCCAGATCGATCGCTCAGGCGATCGAAAACAGGCTCTCGGCCGACCCCGTGCTGAAGGATAGCTGGAGGCAAGTTTCCGCTCGCTTCCATCACGTCTTTGCGGATCCGCAGGCCGCCTTCAAGGCAGTCAATGTCGACGCCATGCTGACGAATGGGACGGCTGCAGCAACGACGCTTATGCGGATTGCCGAGCGGCCGGAAAGCTTCGGCGCGCTGAAGGGCAAGACCGGTTTGTTTGCAGGCAGCGCCGAGAAGCAGGCGCGCGATACAGCAATCCTCAACGCGCCGGCACTTGCCCGCGATCTGCAGGGCTTCATCGCGCAACGCGTTGAGGCTACCAGCCGCTATGAGGACGAGGAGCGCGCAGTCCGCACCAAGCTCTCGCTCGATATCCCAGCCCTCTCCGCATCGGCAAAGCAGGTGCTCGAGCGCGTGCGCGATGCGATCGATCGAAACGATATCCCCGCCGGCCTCGAGTTTGCCTTGGCAGACAAGATGGTGAAGGCCGAGCTCGAAGGCTTCGCCAAGGCCGTGTCGGAGCGCTTCGGTGAAAGAACCTTTCTCACGCTTGCGGCCAAGACCGCGGACGGGAAGGCATTCGAGGCGGCGTCCGCGGGCATGCAGCCGGCGCAGAAACAGGAGCTGCGGTCGGCCTGGGACACGATCCGGACTGTTCAGCAACTGGCCGCGCATGAACGGACAGCGGTGGCGCTCAAGCAGGCCGAGAGCATGCGGCAGACCCAGTCGAAAGGGCTTTCGCTAAAATGACGCCTCGCGAAAAACCCACCCCTGCCATAGTGCGGCAAAGGCGCCCTGCCCTCGCCCTGATCGCTGCCTCATGCGGCGTTGCCCTTGCGGTCATCATTGGCGGGGTCGTCGGTGGCCTGCGGATCAATACCACACCCAGCGAGCCGCTGGGTCTCTGGCGTGTCGCGCCACTTGATCGGCCAGTTCAGCCCGGCGACATGGTGTTCGTCTGCCCGCCTGAGAACGATGCTGTCTTCGAGGGATTTGTGAGAGGCTACCTTCGCGCGGGACTATGCCCGGGCGGGTTTGGTCCCCTCATTAAAACCGTGGCGGCGATTGCCGGTCAGCGCATTGATGTCGCCGGCGACGTCACGATCGATGGGCGGCCGATCGAAAGCTCGAACCTCGTGTCTCGGGATGGCCAGGGACGACCTCTGCGCCCGTATGGGGGAGGGACGGTTCCGGCCGGCTTCCTGTTCCTACACTCACCGTTTCCCGGGTCCTGGGACTCGCGATACTTCGGGCCGATCCCTGCTTCCGGTGTCCTTGGCCTTGCAAAACAGGTGCTCACCTATGCGCCATGATTGGCTTCAGCCTCTTTCCCTCGCTCTCGCTTCTGCAGCAGCAGGATATATCGCCTGGAGCGGACATGTGCTGGCGATTCCCGCAGCAATCGCCTTTCCCGCGCTCTGGTCTCTGGCGCGCAGTCGCCGCACCGCCGGTCTCGTGTCAGCAGCCTATTTTCTGGCGGCGTCGCGTGGTCTGCCTCAAGGCGTGGCTGCCTTCTATCAATCGGACATCTGGCCGGGGCTGATCTTGTGGGTAGTCGCCTCAAGCGGTTTCGTTGCCGTTCACGCCTTCCTCTGGTCGCGCCATTCAGGGGGCTGGAAAGCCCTGCGATATCTGCTGGCGATGATCTTGATGGCCATTCCACCCTTCGGCATTGTTGGCTGGGCGCATCCGATCACCGCGGCAGGCGTTCTCTTTCCGGGTTGGGGCTTGATTGGGCTTGCGGCAGTCGCAGCCGGTCTTGCGATCATGTCGACGCACTATCGACCGGCTGCAGCCATAACCCTCGTAGGCTTCTGGCTCTGGTCCGCCGCATTCTGGACCGCACCGGACATAGGCCGGGGATGGCAGGGCGTCGACCTGCAGCTCGGAAATAGTCTTGGTCGCGACAACAGTCTTGCTCGCCATAGTGACCTTGTTGCAACTCTGCGGTCAGAGCGTCGCCCCGACACCGCCTACATGCTCCTGCCTGAAAGCGCGCTCGCGTTTTGGACGCCATCGGTGGAGCGCTTGTGGCGGCAGCAGCTCGCCGATGGCGATCTGAGCGTCATCGCCGGCGCAGCTGTGGTCGATGCGGATGGATACGATAATGTCCTGGTCCGCGTCTCTTCCACCGAAAGCGAGATCCTCTACCGCCAACGTATGCCGGTGCCTGGCTCGATGTGGCAGCCTTGGTTGCCTCTGATTGGAAGGAGCCGCGGAGCCCGAGCGGACTTCTTTGCAAATCCGATCGTGTCCGTTGGCGGCCAGCGCTTGGCCCCACTCATCTGCTACGAGCAACTGATCATTTGGCCCATCCTGCAGTCGATGCTTCATGATCCTGATCTTATCATAGCAATAGGGAATGGCTGGTGGACCAAAGAAACCTCCATCATCGCCATCCAACATGCCAGCACAGAGGCGTGGGCCCGGCTGTTCGGCAAACCTCTCGTGATGTCCTTCAACACCTGATCTGGAGAAAGACCATGGACTCCGCCCTTATCGCGAAATGCGCCGATCCAGCCCTCAAGCCTGCTATTGTTGAGCAATTCGTGTCTGCCGTCGGTTCCGAAGATCCACTGGCCGTAACAGTGAAGGCGGATGGTCGGCTTATTCTCATTCCCAGACCTCGCTCGCCCGACGAGGCGATGGCTGTGGTCAACGACTATGTCGGTCATGCCATCGTTCGCGTCGGCATCACCCAGTTTCCCGCGGGCGTTGGTGTCGGCGATCCGTCACAGCTACAATCAGACATGTTCGACGCCTGCTCGAACTTGCGAACGGGGACAGGCATCTTTGCGAGAGTCGCTCGGATCGTGACCAAATGGTATGGCCGCCCCACGAACAAGGAGCTTCTACCGCAGTTGGTCGATGATACAATCTACGCTTGGAAGACCGGCAGCTTCGAGGGAGAAAACGTGTTCCGTGCCCAAGATCCTGGGGGCCCGACCTTAATGGAGACGAGCTCAGAAATGTCCGCTGAAGATGCTGATCCCGTATCTTCTCCCCTCGAGAGTGAAGATAGTTCACAATCGGCCGAGCCGGATAAGACCGCGGAGGCGGGAATGAGGATCGATCTTTCGAGGATAGGTGGACAAAAATAACGAGCGATGCAGATGAAGTAAGCACTATGGCGAGGAAAAGTCATCGCCCGCGCATCGCCAAAGAAGAAAAGTTGCGCCACACGGGTGGTATGTGTAACAGCACAACCTTATAGTTATTGGTGATGGTGACTGATGAGCCTTGATGACATGTATGGCCCCATGTTGGAACCAGAGAAGCCCGTTTCAGATCATGAAAAACTTTGTCATCCCATTAGCTTAGATGAGCTAACGCAGTCCAATGCACCTTTGCTCAAAGCTTACATGAACAGCGGCTGATTACCGAAGACGAGAAGATACTTTTCGCCGCGGAAGAGCTAGTCGACAAGGCAACGAATGCTCCCTGGATCTTTCGGCCGCGAGTTGACGATTGGAAAACTCCCGAGGATAAGATTCGCATTGGACACCCATCGCTATTACCTAATGATGATAAGCGGGCGCGGATTGGCGGAGAAATTGTCTATGATCCGGAAGAACGAGTTTGGCTCATCAACAACTCCTCTGGACGGTACGGCGATCGGGAGCAACTGACTGAGCGGAACTTAGATGCCGCCGCTGGCTTATTTTCGCGTTACGGTATAGATCTTATCGTGGAGTACGTGCATCCGCGTGTCAGGCAGGGATAAGCAATGATATCTATCAGCACCTTGAGGAACTCCCAGCTGGAAGCTTTGAAATCCGCAGTCGTCCAAGGCAAGCGGATCGATGAGTTTGCTGAAGCCACAGCAAAGTTCCTTTCAAACGCGCCGGTTGATGGTGGCGCGGACAGCGACTTCATAACTACGACATCTCATCGAATCGCGGTCTTTGGTGTTTGGGATCACATCCCTGCCGACGTGCTCGTTGCCGCTTGGCAGAAGGTGCCTCTTCCTGCCATCAAGTTGTTCTTAGAAGATGCTCCACGGGACCTTGCCACAAAAGTACTCGCAGCTTTGGAGCCAAAAATAGCAACGAAGAAGAAGTCTCGAAAGGAAATCTACGCAGGCGTTGTTGTAAACACGGGAACTCGAAGAGCACCTCATACCGACGTCCTGGTTGTGAACCGGGATGTTTTAACGGATTCATATAGCGGTGACCTTCTCGTACATAAAAAGTCGGGCGGCGGAGGCCTGACTATCTATGGTGCTAGAATTGAGCGTTCTTCTAGGGGTGTGGCCAAAGCACTGTTGGCAGCAACAGCAAAAACGGATCCGAATTCCGGTCCAAATACAAAGAAGCGAATACTCGGCTTCGCTCAAAAAAGAGGCTTAGAGAGAATTCTCGATCAAATTATCCATGATGACGACGATAAGCCCGCCAAGTCCGGCCGCCACCGTGTTTCTTCAAAGAGCCGATAGTGGATACTTACTGATCGCCGCTCAAACCTCCCGGCTGTGAACAGCGTTCTGCCACATCACCGCAAGATAGAAACGGTTAGAAGCTCAGACCGGCATACAGAGCTATTAGAGTTTTCCAAGGGAATAGTGGCCGCGACTTAGTTTCAAGATCTGTGGTCGGCCGCCAGCCTCCATTAAACTGGATTACAGGCTCCTCCGATAGCGCTGGCATCACAACCGTGTCTCTTCTGGCCAGCACGGCCTGGATTGTGAGATCCGGTCGAGCCAGACGATGCACATGGTTCTCGAGATTGAGTGGGCTCCATGCTCGTTTGAGATCAGCCAACGCGATCTCAGGCTCGAAGTTGCTCCGGATAGATCTTGTAGCCCGACCCATCCGAACCATATCCTCAACACTTCCGGCCCTCAAAACCAGTGAAGCCCTCGAAGCACCGGTTCATGGGTGGGTAATCAATCCTGCGGCCCAGGAACCTTGGGCTCATGCCGAGGGCAGCGAGCTCTCGATAGCCCTTGCCTTTCAGCCAGCGGGTGAGTTTCTGCTCGATAATGCTCGCATATCGAGGAAGTGCCAAAAATGCTTTTCGCCAAGCGATGTTTCATTTCCGGTGCCCCGCAAAAGCGCTAAGAGAGTTGCTCGTTATTGGAGAATGCTTGATGGAAAGCAATTTAAAAGACGTCAAACCCTTCGGTAAAATCCGTGGTTCATTCCGTCATCTCGCGCGTCGATCAACAAACAGGATCAAAGATCGGAGTTTTTTCGCGGGGGAATAGATGGACCGATTTCTTCAACGGCTGCTGGATATTAGCGCCATCACCCGTGATCAGACAACACTGAAAGCCGCGCTGGCGGAGCTTGCCGACCAATTTGATTTTTGCGGTTACGGTTTTTTGAATTTGCGCCCTGGCGAAACATATGCTGTTTCCAATTTCAGTCCGGAATGGCAACATCGTTACCTCAGTGCCAAGCTAAATCGGCACGATCCCAGGATTGATAAGGCACGTCGAATTCGACGTGCATTCAGTTGGTCGGCTGAAGCGGAATGGACGAGTTTGTCGAAGGAAGGTCAACGGTTTTTTTCAGCGGCTGGCCAATTTGGCATCCGTTGCGGGATATCTATTCCAGTTGCTATCGCCAATGGTGCGATGTCTATGTTGACGTTTGCTTCTTCGCGGCCGACGCTTGCCCGTGAATGGACGATCGATCCAATTGCGGCGGCCTCTGCTGCCGGTCAGATGCATGCAAGAATCGAGAGCATTCGAACCGCGCCGTCAGCAGAATTGCCGATCTATCTTAGCCCCAAGGAGGCCACTTATGTCCGGTGGCTCGAACTCGGGAAAGCAGTTGATGTCGTGGCCGAAATCGAGCAGGTGAAATACAACACGGTTCGCATAGCGCTTGCGGAAGTTCGGCGCCGCTACGACCTTTGCAACAACACGCAGCTGGTTGCGCTGGCAATCCGGCGCGGTCTGATTTGATTGTATGGTGGGTCAGATTTTCGGTGTGCGGCCTAAGACCGTCAACAGCGTCGACAATGCGGACATCTGAGCGTGCATCGCGATCGTTGCTTCTAGATAGGCAACATGGGCGGGACCCCCGCTTCGCTTGCCGGACTTCATGTCCTCTGGGAGATCTTCGAAAAGACTTTCAGCTTTATCGGCGAGCGTACGATGTGTTTTGATAGCCTCGATCGTAAGCTGCTCAATTGTTGCTTCCGGGACGTGAGCCAACAGTCCGACAAGCGGTCGAAGTTCGACGCCGACAAAGCTCTCGTTGCCCATGATACATCCCGAAAATGCGTTTGCGATGCACATCCCTAACGCGACCTACGCCTGCCGTCTACATTAGTATTTTACACTCGACCGCGATTGGCGCTGAAGACTTCGCGCGGCTCAATACCGCGAAGCTGACAGGTGCTATAGCTTATCCAAGCTGGATTCTTCGACATATATCATTACCACTATTTGTGGAATTTTCTATTTTTGCGGGTGGTATATTATTTTGCGCAACCTTTTCCGGAGGGATGGCTTGATGGACTACATCAGAGATACATTGCTTGAGGTGAGAAAAATGGCGCAGGGCAAGGACGCGCCTTTCCTGGCCTATTTGATCGAAATGGCACTTATCGAGGTCCAGGACCAGATCTCGCTGTCATCACGAACGCGTCGGCCTCCAGCTGTCGGGCGATCATAAGTCGCACGATTTCCAGGCATTCAGCAGGGCTGGCGCCGGCCTTCATTTGAGTTCGCACGCGGGCTAGTAGCAATGCGGAACGAGACGCATTAGCGGTGCTCCTGTCGACACTCAGCTGTTCGGTTCTATAGCGCATCGAAACTCCAATCTCATTTCACGGGCCTGGTCGCGCGCTATTTGTACGTCGCGTGTTCCCGGCCAGATCGCTTCACACCTCGTAGGACCGATGATCGAAACGGAGTGCAGATTGCGATCTCATCCGGTGACCTTGACGATAGTCGGCATGCCGCAAGCGTTACTGTGAGACCAGATCAGCGCCAAACCATTTGAGACTGATGGCCCTCAACGTTCCGTCCTTCGTCACACTTTCAATGGCTTGGTCGAAACGGGCGGCCAGTTCATTGTCCTGCTTTCGCAGGCCAATGCCGATGCCCGGTCCAAACAAGCCACCCGAGATTCTCGGACCATAAAGCGTGGCGTCTGCACCGTTGGCGGACTCCAGGAAGACCTTCCAAACCGAATAATCCGCAAGACCAGCGTCGATCCGGCCGGCGACGAGGTCGAGATTGAGGTTGTCTTGGGTATCGTAGGTCCTGACGTCGACCGTGTCACCGAAATACTCTCGTATGAATGCTTCGGCGTTTGTCGAGCCCTGAACGCCGACGCTCTTGCCAGTCAAATTACTCTTCAAGACATCAAGGAGCGCAACGTTGGTGCCACCCGTCAAATCGACGGATGCGCCACCGTCGATTGCAGGCAGTCCGGACGATTTACGCACGACGAGGTAGTTGGATGTCAAGGCGTAAGGTTTGGAGAAGGCGATCACCTTCCTGCGTTTCTCGGTGATGGACATCCCGGCCATGATTGCATCGTATTTGCCGACTGTAAGCCCGGGAATGATGCCATCCCATGCTTGCGCTACAAAACTGCATTGGAGATGCGCGCGCGCGCAAATTGCCTCACCCGCGTCGATGTCGAAGCCTACAGGTTTGCCAGCGGTGTCGACAGAGTTCCACGGAGGAAACGCGCCTTCAGTGGCAATGGTGATGACCTTCAAGTCCTGCGCATGGGCGAATCCTGCAAGCATGATCCATATGGCCAGAACGGCTGTTGATTTTAGAATATGCATTCTATTCCCCTTTCTGTATTGTTTGATGTGTCAGGCGTAGATCCGCGGAACATGGTCTCGAAGCTGCCCATAGAGCCCAATGGGATCGGTCCCCCATGTTCGGCAGGCTTCCTCATGACTGATGGATTGGCTGCCTTGGCGGCCAAGCAAGACGACTTCATCGCCGAACCGGGCGTTCGGCACATCGCTGAGGTCGATGCGAACGTGCTCAAGGTGTACAGGCCCCAACAACCGCGCACGCTTTCCAGCGACAAGGGCCGCGGCGGTTGAAGGAAGCTGCCGGGGCATGCCGTCCCCCCAGCCCATCCCAAGGACGCCGATAGTCATGCCTGGTTTCAAACCGAAAATGTCAGGTGTTGGTCCCAATGAAACATCGATGCGTTTCACCGAGACCAGGTTCGCGGCGATGGTCTTGAGCGCAGGGCGAAGTGATATGTGTCTCACCGGTCTGTCACCGTCCGAAAGTCCGAAGAACAGAGCACCCGGGTCCACAGCGTCAAAATCCATGTCGGGATAGGCGAGAACGGCTTCGGAACTGGACATCATCGCGACTTCAGGACGCAGGCCAAGCGATGCCGCGCCCCGGAGAATCTTCTGCATGCGATCGAGTTGGTCCCGAGCATCGTCGTGCCGTCGGCCAGGGAACTCGCTCATATGGGCGTAAATGCCTTCGACCTTCACATTTCGACGCCGCGCAGCCGCCGCAAGCAGCGGGACTGCCTGTGACGGCGTGGCGCCGGCACGGAAGAAACCAAGATCCACTTTCACGAAAATGCGTAGCGTCGGCAGGGCACCGCACCATTGTTCCAACTCATCCAGGCTTGAAATCGTCACAGTGAGATCAAGAGCGCCGATCGTTTCGGCCGATGACGTTCCTGGGCCCGGGTAAAGCAGGATTGGTTGTTTGAGCCCGCTTCCTCGAATGGCAATTGCATCAAGAAGCGACGCCACCGCGAAGCCGTCCGCTCCCTCGTCCCCCAGCGCCTTTGCGACCTCACTAGCGCCGCATCCGTATGCATTCCGTTTCAGGCATGCAAAGATCCTGACCGTCGGCGGCAACTGCGAGCGCAATTGTCGATAATTGTGCCTGATTGCGCCAAGGTCGATGCCGTACCAGCTGCCGCGCAGGACCGCAGCGGACGGTGCAAGCGCAGGCGAAGCGCTTGGCGGTGTGAATAGCAACGGAGTGCGCGTCATCACGACATCCTCTTTGCGGTCAAGAATCTTCGGATCGATGGCAGGGAGCGTGCGGGCGCGGTACCACGCCGCCGATGGCGGTTGAGATGGCTCTCCAGCCGCGCCAATGCGAAGGCCACGACCGTCGTCACGCCGAGGTAGATCAATGCGGCCGCGACAAAGACCTCATAGGGCGAGAAGGTCTGCGCCACGATCTTGCGAGCCGTGCCGGTCAACTCCATGAGGGTGATCGTGCTGGCGAGTGAGCTTGCCTTCAGCATCAATACAATTTCATTGGAATAGGCAGGCAGACAAAGCCTCATCGCTGCGGGTAGCAAGATTCGCCGTGTGCGCAGCGCGTAGGACATTCCGAGCGCCTTTGCGGCCTCGATCTCACCTGGCGGCACCGCAAGCATGCCACCGCGCAAAATCTCTGTCACATAGGCCGCGTTATTGAGGGAGAAGGCTATAAGCGCGCACCAATATGGATCTCGCATGATGCTCCATGCGATGCTCGATCGGATCCAGACGATCTGGCTTGCGCCATAGTAAATGAGAAAGAGCTGGACCAACAAAGGCGTCCCGCGAAACACGAACGTATAGAGTGATACGAGGTGCGATAACGTCGTTGAGTTGGACACCCTCATCAACGCCAACGGCACCGCGATGGCGAACCCGACGACGATGGAAATACCCGTCAACTGCAATGTTAGAACAAGGCCTGATATGAGGAGCGGCAAGACGTCAAATGTGAGGGAAACGTTCATCACGCAGCACCTTGCCGAGGTCTGATGCCGCGATTTGCTCGCCGCTCGAGCGAGGCGATTGCGACCAGCGAAACGGATGTGAATGAGAGATAGATGAGAGCCGCAATCCCATAGAATTTTAGCGGATCATGATTGGCGCCAGCGGCGACCGTTGATTTTCGCATCAGATCCTCCAGGCCGACAGCTGATATCAGAGCGGTATCCTTGAGGAGGGTCAGCCACAGATTGCCGAGTCCCGGCAGAGCATATCGCCACATCTGCGGCAGGATAATCAGTCGCCAAATTGCAAGGCGATGAAGGCCGAGCGATTTTGCCGCCTCGATCTGACCCGGAGGTACAGCATCGATGGCCGCCCTGAAGACCTCTGTGGCATATGCGCCGAACACCAGTGTCAGCGCAATGACACCAGCGATAAATGCGTTGACCTCGACGTAGCTGCCGAACAGAGCAGTCAGCGCTACCGTTCCACCAAAATACAAGATCAGTATCACCAGAAGCTCGGGCACCCCGCGCATGGCAGTCGTATAAGCAGAAGCGAGCTGGATGAGACCAGGCGTGCCGCTGCGTTTAGCAAGGGCACCCATAAGTCCGACGACGGTGCCCAGCGCCAGGCTGGCGATGGCGACCTGCAAAGTGGTCGCTGCGCCGATAGCGATCTGTTGGCCAAAACCTGCGAGTCCGGTCACCTCGCGCCTCCCCCTGCCTGGGCAGACAGGAAGTCACGAAACCGCGGAGAGGACGGAGATGCGAACAGCTCGCGTGTGTTGCCGTGCTCCTCCACCCGACCATGATGGAGAAACATCGTGTGGCTAGATACCTGCCGGGCGAAATTGAGCTCGTGGGTCACGATAAGCATCGTGCGTCCTTCCTCGGCCAACTCGCGCATGACCTTTAGGACCTCACCGACCAGTTCTGGATCGAGAGCCGAAGTGGGCTCATCGAACAACAAAATCTCCGGCTCCATGGCGAGCGCGCGGGCGATCGCGACACGCTGCTGCTGGCCGCCGGATAGATGCGTCGGAAATGCATCCTGTTTGTCGAAGAGGCCGACTTTGCAAAGCAGGTCTTTTGCCTTCTGGGAGGCATCGGATCGCGTAAGCCTGCGAACGTGGACCGGCGCTTCGACGATATTCTCCAAGACCGTCTTGTGCGGCCACAGGTTGAAAGTCTGGAACACCATGCCCATCCGGGCCCGAAGCGCCTCGATTTTCCGCCGATCGCTCAGTCCAGTTGAGTGCCCGATCTCGGTATCGCCGAGCCAGATATGTCCGTCGCTAGGCCGTTCAAGTAAGTTCAGACACCGGAGCAAGGTGCTCTTGCCAGAGCCGCTGCTACCGAGGATCGCGATCACATCGCCACGTCTTGCGGTAAGCGACACTCCTTTCAGCACTTCAAGCGGCCCGTAGCGTTTTCGGAGACCAGCGACGCGCAGTGCAGGTTTGTTGTCGTATAAAGCCGGTTGCTCAACCAGCCGTACAGGGCAGAAATGCATTTCGTTCCCTCAGATGTTTTTCCGAAGGATGCATTTGTGTGGAACCTGCTGCTTGCATTAAATTGATGCAGTTGCGCGAACTGATCAGGAAATGATCAATGTATTCTCCACGACCGCCTGTATTCGAGCGGCGTGACACCCACCTCGCGCCGGAACACATTCGAAAAATGGCTGGAGCTCGAGAAACCGCATGTCAGCGCTACCTCGGTCAGGGCCGCTTCTGTGCTCTGAAGGCAGTCCTTTGCTTTGTCGATTCGGCGCTTAACAATGAAGGCATGGGGTGGGCAACCCAATGTCTGCCGGAAGGCTCGACAAAAATGAGGAATGCTCAGACCGGCCAGCTTGGCCAGATCGGCGAGCGATAGGTCAGCTGAGGGATCATCGTCGATCGTTTCGATCACGCGGTTCAAGCTGGATGAAGCCAGTCCGCCCCGACGCTCGGTTCGCACATGGGACTGTCTGCGCATGAGCTGCGCAAATATCGTTACCGCATAGGCTTCAACGAGTGGCGTGCTCAAGGGACTGCGAAGTCCGATTTCCGCGCCGATCCCGCGCGCCGCGTGCAGAATAATTGGGTCCTCGAAGCCAAGATCAGGCGCGAGAGGCGCCGCTGTGCCCGCCGGCAGGCCGGATCGGAGCAGCTCCACGAATGACGGCTCTACGGACAAAGAGAGATAAGCCGCCGTCGAAGCGCCGGCCTCCCAGCCGCGCCAATTGCAGCCTTCCGGGATGAACAGGATGGCGCCGGGTTTTCGCGGCACGAAGCTCTTGCGCCTCCCATCAATGAAATACTCCCCGCGTTCGGAGTTGCCACGCAGGTTCACCAGGACGAGATGACGCGTTGGCGTCAGCGACGTCTCTTCCTTGTCGAGTCCGGTTCGCTGGACGAGGTCCGCCTGAACATGGCGCCAGGACCGCGTATCATGCGATTTTTTCCTGCACGTGCCTGATTTGAATGTCGGTAGGTCTTGCTGCGGGTGCATGTCCCACTCCCCGTTGAGAGAGTTTGTCGCGGTACGCCCCCGCGATAGACTCACTTAACTTCCGAATGATCGGGGAGTTGGAAACTGTCCGTGACAGCCCTGTAACCTTTAGTTCCGGAGAACCTGGACATACGTCACAGGCTCCCCGACCCGAAAGGTCAGAGAGTTTGGCGCTGAATCGACCAGCACCAGTCGCACGGAGGGGTTTCCACGCCCCAAGACAGCACGTACTGCCTCGCTCGAGACAATAATCTAGAGGTTCGCGCTTCGCCAGTGGCTTACCGGGGAAAACACAGGGGACATCGCGATTGACGGCACAATTTCGATAGAGCGTTACGGTCATCGCCCTTAGCCTGCGCTGGTATTGGGCGCCGATCAGGGCCGAGGTGACCGGTTGCTCCAAACCATCAGGAATATTGCGCCCAGCGCGAGGAGGCAGGCGTAGACGGCAAACGCTCTGGAAGGGTCGATGACGCCGGAAAAGACCGTGATGACTGTCATCAGCGCAAGGCCGCTCAGAACAGCAATCGAATGAAGCGCACCTTTCGCACGCCCCAGCGCAGCCGATGGCACATTGGCTTGTAAGGTGATTTCGACGACAACCCTTCCAACATTGTGAGCGGCACCGGCTATGCCAACGGCCAGCAGGGCCGAAGGCAGGCCGGTCATTGCCAGCGCAACGAACGAGCACGCGGAGAGCGCGACGGTCATGATGTTCAGTGTTGGCGCTGTCGCGAGCTTGAAAACCTTGGCAATAGCGATTGCGCCCAGGATAGTACCGAGCGACCAGGCGCTCTCAAACCATCCAAAGTCTATGGCTGTTCCGCCCAACTCCTCGAAGACGAAAGCCGGACCGATAATGGTGATGAGAACCCCACCCGCATAAAGCAGTGCGTAGGCGAAGGTAGCTGCGGATAGCGTGGAATGAATGAGGCCTATCGAGTGCGGCGTCCTGAGCGAAACGCAGGTCCTGTCCGTTGTCAGCCGGACAAAAGACATGCCGATCGCTGATATCGCGAAGGCACCGGCCATCGACAAGAAGGCGACGGCGAAGGTCGAACTGTCCAAAATTGTTCCGATTACCAACGCTGCTGTGAGGCCGCCGCCTTGGGTGACAAAGAGTACGGTCGAGTTTGCGGCAATGGGCGTGTGGTGACGTCCCACGCTTGGTATCATCGACTGCGACGCCGTCAGGGCAGCCCGATCGCATGCGGCGAACCAAATGGCGGCGATCCAGATTGTCCAACGCGTGCCCGCATGATCAAGTGACATCGCCACGACGATTGCGGCGAGCGAACGCAGTAGGTCCGCGATGATGAAGACCACCGGCCGGTTGTATCGATCGCAAATCCAGCCGGCGATGGGACTGCTGATCAGTTCCGTGACGCTGAGGATTGCGAAGAAGATCGCCACGGAAGCACTGCCTTCACCGGCCACGGCCAAGCTCCATCCGCTGACCATATAGAAGCCGTTGCGGCCGACCGACGACGCGAATGTGCTTGCCAGGAACCAGCATACGCTGAAGGTCGGGCGCGGGTGCCTGACACAGAGGGCGGAACTTGGGCGAGCCATGGAAGGACTTCTGTTTAAGGGTCCCGGACCTTAGGCAGGGCTCGCGCCGCTTGCTCCCGATTTCGTGCCGCGGTTTCGAAGAAGTGCCAAAATGGATACTGGAGCAGTGGTCAATCGCGCCATTGGCGCCGGAACGCGAGCGGGCTTGCATTGAAATGCCGCCTGAACGCATAGGTGAAATGGCTCGAGCTCGAAAACCCGCACTCCAGCGAGATCTCTGTGGCAGAAAGATCTGTTGTCCTCAGAAGATCGGCAGCACGATTGAGCCGGTTCTCTGCGAGAAACGCATGCGGCGTTTTTCCGGTCGATTGTTTGAATGCGCGAAAGAAGTGCCGCCGGCTGACTCCAATTTCCGTTGCAAGCTCCTCCAGACTTGGCGGGGCCACAACGCGCCCCTCTATGATCGAGATGATCCGCTTAAGGTCCAGTGGGGTCAGACCTCCTTTGACCGGCTCCTGGCCGATGCCGTTCAACCTGACCATTTGAACAAGCAGCTGCGTTGCCTGACTTTCAACGAATATCAGGCTGATTGGGTCGGGGTTCCGAAGTTCGGCCGCAATGCGTTGAAGGCATGTTTCGATCGTGTTGTCTTTAAACCCTATAAGGGGTCCAAGGCGCGACATGACGCTCGGGCCGAGGCATTGCTCGGCGAAGATCGGGTCGATTGATACCAGGAGATATGACCCGCTTGCATCACCCTCGTCCCATCCCCGCCATTCGCAAAGCGCTGGTATGAACACGATTGACCCCGGCCCGCGCGGTTTAAAACCGATGCGACGACCGTCCACGAAGTCCTCGCCTGATGTCGCCTCGCCTTTGAGATTGATCAGGAAGCAGTGTTTGTGACAGGTAAATCGCGTCTCTTGGCGAGCCAGCCCGGTTCGTCTGACGATATCCGCTCGAACCGTACCCCAGTCGAAATGGTGATGAACAAGCGTGCGATGGTCGGATAGACGGATCGCTTGGGGTTGGAATTCGTAGGTGTCCCTCAAAAGCGGAAATCCTTCTCGGATCAAACGGTTGGCGTGCAACCATAAGGTAATCACCGGTTGCTGGGCAATCAATCGATAACCCAAGGTAGACGAACGTGGCACTTTGACGCAAAGACGGCATGCGCTTGAAAGCGGCGTCACGCGATGCGGGCTATCACGACATCAACGCAACTCGTCACCCTAGCCTGCCGAAAAACTCAAAGCGGACTGCGGCGACACTCGCGCATCTAAACCCTGGGGGAATTATCGTCATGGTGGATTCCGTTGCATTTTTAAGTGAATGTGACCGCGGACCGCGGCTCAATCAACTCGCAGATTTCTTCAACGAGACAGCTTCCGGCACAAGAGGCATGCCAGTCCGAAGGCCCGTTGTCGACCGACGGCTCTTGCCGAATGATGCGCTTCTCGATCGCTTTGTCGACTTGCACGCCCGGCGCCAGGGTTTTTTTGATCAGCACTATCACGGCAGCATCCCCTATCGCCTCGAGGAAGAATGCCGGATGGGGCACGCTATCCTGCGATATGGTCAGGGCGGATTAGGGCAACTCCTGTTCTACAGCCTCGGCACCGCAGAAGGCACAATGGCCCGAACCCTGTCGGAGATCAGTGAGGGGCAAATTCGAGCGCTCTGCTGCAGTCCCAGCGAGGAAAACTACAAATGCTTCATGGCGTTCGGCGAACCCGAACACGCGGCGTTCTTCCTCGGGCCGTTCCATCGACTGACGAAAGAGCACCTTGATTCCGACTCGAAGCTTCAAAAGTTTTCGGGTGGATTCGATATCATTCTTGAAGACACGACGTTCCAGATGTACTCGCCCAACCGTGAACAGCAAATTGATTTCGTAAGCCAACATCTCAAGAAGGATGGGATCTTTCTGCTTGTCGAGAAGTTTCGCGCGCCCAACTTATCCGACTATGAAGTTCGAGAACGACAAAAGGATTTTGGCTTCAAATCGCGATATTTCGAGGTAGAGGAGATTGCTCGCAAGACTTCACTCGTACTCAATACCATGCGGGACAGCGAGGTGACGCTCGTGGAACTGGCGGATGCTATCTACTCGCGCTACACGCATTGTGTCGTCACCTGGAATAGTGGCAACTTCTATGGCCTGGCGGCGAGTAACAGCACAGACAATCTGAGACGATACATGTCTTCGATGGTTCAGCCCGCAATTCCAGCGGAATATGCGTATGGCCCCGAGCCCTATACGGTGTTGTCGGAATGGATCAATATGGCGAAACTGTCTTAAGCGGCTAGTCGAGTGTTCCTAGCTTTTGAAATCAGCGCCTGCGTGCATGGCCCGGCGACGCTGGTTCTTCCCAGGCTAGTTACCGCCACCCAATCACCCGGCTTCTGACGATCGGCCGGGCAATGTTTTCCCCTGGCCGCACACCCAAAGGCCTTATCATCAGCTTTCGGAAGAACTCGGACGATTTCCAGCCGTCGTGATTGCATCGAGCGCGTTGACGGCGCAGCCTGAACACACCATCTAGGCATCATGCCAAAGCACCACCACGCGGAAATCGAGCTCATACGGACATGGACGCTGTCGCCGGCAGCGACATTGGGGTCGTCCGTGCGGGCAAAGGGCATCCTGCAGGAATTGCAGTCGCGTCTTCCCACCGCCGTGAGAAAGTCGTTGGTCCTCGATGGCATCGACCTCGTTTTAGCAATGCCGGCGGATGCCAAAGCGGTGTTCAACGCGACCGCCGCAATTGTAGCTGGGGCGATGACTGACGTGGAAAGTCTCCCGGTCATACCCCGCGAGATACAGGATATCCTGAACATCAAGACCAGCGAACGCCATCGCTGGCTATCCGACGGGCGTCTCCCGAGCGCCGGCACACGGACCGTGCGGCTGAACGGACGCGCTCGGCGGATCACGTTCCACGTATTCGATCCCAAAGTAGTCGAAGACCTCCTCGACAGCGCCACGGTCGAGGAATGGCGGATCGAAGATGCGCAAGCGAAAGCGGAGAAACGTGAACGGGCCGCCTACCAGTCGAAGCTCACGCGTTCGCTTAGAGAGGCCGACAAGGCGAAAAGAACTGCCAGGGATAAGCCGGACGAACCGGCCTCTAAGCCGGACGAACCGGCCTCGCTGCTTCGCGGCTGGGACGAATTCGATATCGACGGGCTTCTTCGCTAGAAGAATCTAGCGCTGAGCCAAAAGTCCGCGGTTCATGTTAGGTGGGCCGGCCATCTACTTTCCATTTGACGCGACGCGTGCATAAGATGGCTTGTCGGCCTCTGTCCGGATAGTGGCCCACGACCGCCGCCCCGATTGGTTCGAATACAATTAATCAATCGGAGAGGATTGTCTCCGGTCGGTGTCGGTATATTTAGCCGCCATGAAAACGACGTGCATGAAGGATCGCGGGTGACATCTTCCATGAATACCGACCTTGAAGAGCAAAGCGAGGTAGATGCTCTTTCTCGTAGCGAAGCCCGGCGACGGGCTCTGTTTGAAGCGATCGACGACGGCTTTTGTATCATCGAATTCATAGATGGTCCGCACGGCCCGGTGAGCGACTACGTTCACGTCGAATCCAATTCCGGCTATGAGCGGCAGACGGGAATCAAGGGCATCGTCGGGAAGCGATTGCGCGAAATAGAACCTGATAATGCCGATGTATGGCTCAAGCTTTACGGCGGAGTTCTTGCGACGGGTGAGACAGTGCGTTTTGAGCAGGAGTTCAAGGCGATTGGCCGGCACATTGAAGTTTCGGCGACACGGATCGAACCGCCTAGTCTTCGCCAGGTCTCGGTCCTCTTTCGCGACATATCGGAGCGGAAAGCCGCCGAAGCAGCCTTGCGCAAAAGCGAGGAAGTCGCACGCGACAACATACAGCGTGTGCAGCTCGCTCTCAGCGCGGGTGCTATCATCGGAACCTGGTTTTGGGACGTTCCAAGCGACAAGTTCACGGTAGACGAAGCATTCGCGACCGCGTTCGGCTTCGACCCCTCCCAGGGGCGCTCGGACCTCAGTCTCTCCCAGGTGATCGAGACAGTGCATCCCGACGACCAGTCAGGTTTGGCGTTGGCTATAGAACAAGCCTTGCGACGTGGCGGAGCATTCGCTCATCAGTACCGGACCAAACGGACAGATGGCAATTACTACTGGCTTGAGGCAAACGGCCGCGTTGACCTCGCTGCTGATGGCAGCGCGGCAAAATTTCCGGGCGTGCTTATTGATGTTGAAGGTCGGCGTGCCGTTGAGGCGGAGCGTGACCGCGCCATTGCTGAACTGCGAGCACTCACTGAGACACTTGAGGAGCGAGTTGAGGAGCGCACAGGGGCGCTCCTAAAAGCAGAAGAGGCCCTGCGACAGTCGCAAAAAATGGAGGCGGTCGGTCAACTGACAGGCGGCTTGGCCCACGATTTCAACAACATTCTTGCAGGGATTGGTGGCAGTCTCGACCTGATGAAAACGCGATTGGCGCAAGGTCGCATCGGCGATATCGATCGGTATCTGACCGGCGCGCTCGGCGCGGTAAAGCGCGCGGCAGGACTGACGCAGCGCCTGCTTGCGTTCTCACGCCGCCAGACCCTCGATCCCAAACCATCCGATATTAACCGGATCGTGGCTGGCATGCAGGACCTAATCACCCGTAGCGTTGGACCTGGCATCGAGGTGGAAACTGCCGCAGCTGGTGGTTTGTGGACCGCCTTTGTCGATGTGGGCCAACTCGAAAATGCTCTTCTCAACCTGTGCATCAATGCACGCGACGCAATGCCCGACGGTGGGAAGCTGACGATCGAAACCGGAAACCGTTGGTTGGATGACCGCGGCGCAAGGGCGCGGGGACTGGAGCCTGGTCAATATATCTCCATGTGCGTAAGCGATACCGGGACGGGCATGTCGCCCGACGTCGTTGACCGGGCCTTTGACCCGTTCTTCACCACGAAACCCACTGGCCAAGGTACAGGGCTTGGCCTTTCCATGGTCTACGGATTTGCAGGACAGTCAGGTGGCGCCGCGAGAATTTACTCAGAAGTTGGCAAGGGCACGATGATCTGCATCTACCTGCCTCGGCACGTGAGTGCCGCTGTGGAAGATGACGTTTTTCTCGTGGACGGCCCCTCGCCGGCAGCCGTAGGGCAGTTGACAGTCCTGGTCGTAGACGATGAACCGCTTGTCAGGATGGTCGCCGTGGAAATCCTCCAAGAGTTGGGCTATTCGGTGATGGAAGCCGAAGACGGGCCTTCCGCGCTTAAAATGCTAACTTCACGTCCAGATATCGACATACTTGTAACAGACGTTGGCTTGCCAAATGGTATGAATGGACGTCAACTTGCTGATGCCGTGCGCGTCCAGCGGCCTGAGTTGCCCGTGCTGTTCGTCACGGGATATGCAGAAAACGCCGTTCTCAATCACGGCCACCTCGATCATGGAATGCAGGTCTTGACGAAGCCCTTTGCGAGCGACGTCTTCGCGAGACGCGTCTCCGAACTTGCGGCTGGCAAATAGCTTTCATGTTCAGCTAAATTACGGACGGTTCGGTTCTGCATCGA
This sequence comes from Hyphomicrobiales bacterium, assembly GCA_900472605.1. GTDB lineage: Bacteria > Pseudomonadota > Alphaproteobacteria > Rhizobiales > Rhizobiaceae > Rhizobium. The sequence goes on from UCJD01000063.1 coordinate 27,822, forward strand.
TCGGCTGCTGCTCACCGCCCACCTTGCGCCTCTGCTTGTAAAACGAGCAAACCTCGCGAACGGACGGCTAGGTGCTGAAATTTTTGTTTGAGTTGCGACCTCCAGCGCAGCATAGGCGCGTTCGGTTTTCTTTCGGGGGTCCTCGCTCCGTCCACGACCTGCGATGCCGAGACACCCTGACCAACTGACCGAATTCACTGGAGTTCGTCCAAGGCACCCTCAAGAGCAGCGAGACGCAGATGATTGTTACCGAACGATCGATATCTGCGTCATAGCGTGTGAACCATTGAACTTCGTTCGCCAAGTTACGATCTACAAATGGTGTTAGGAGACTTTCCATGCTCGTCGCCATTGCCGTCGTATCCCTCTCGCTTTGTGCGATCGTTTTCGCTCGCTATTTTGCTGCGAAAACCCGCCTGACCGAGAAGGCGATCGATCAGGCAATCGCCCGACGGCTCCACACCATCCCCCTTGCGGCCGAAGTACGCGATCTTCGTGAACTCAACGGCGTGATGCGAAACCTTCTGATCGACTTCGTGGAATCCGAAGATATCAAACCCCAAAGCTCGGGCGTAACGCTGGCGCCTGACGAGCGAAAGCGACTTCATTTAATGAGGGAAGAGCGCCGTCGCGAGATTTACGCGGAGGCGCTCATGCTTCTTCGTCAAACCGATGTTTTGCAAGACAAATCAACGGTTGAATGAGCATTTTCGGGATCCGCAGGTATTATCTGGCGCCCGCCTCCGCGGATGGGCGACGTCTGGCGAGCGGAGCCCAAATAGTGTCAGAAATCCTCATGACCAGCGCCATGAATGAACCAATCCCGAACTTTGGCGTTTTGCACCAAATCGGGAGAGCCACGCGTGTTCAATCTACAATCCTTCGATCGCCCCAAGACCGCCACTAGAGCATTTCCGCATTTT
>UCJD01000061.1 GCA_900472605.1 Hyphomicrobiales bacterium
GGCAACACCGCCCCGGTCAAGCAGGTTGCCGCAAAGGCAAGCTGAGACCACAGGAATTGACAGAAGCCCCGGTTCGCCGGGGCTTTTTTTGTTTCTGGCCTGCGCGCGATTGCGGAAAATCGCAAAGCGGCGCAAGATTGGATTCGACAACGCTGACGTCGTCATGTACGCATTGGTTAAACGATTAATCCAATCCGTCGAATATCATGCCTCCAGCCCGACAGGGACCAAATCTGAGCAGGATCGCAACGTCGCTTGGCGTCTCCGTCGCGACGGTGTCGAACGCGCTTTCAGGCAAGGGCCGCGTTTCCGAACAGCTTGCCGAGCGGATTCGCGAACACGCGGCCGAAATGGGCTATGTCCCGAGCCAGGCGGCGCGGGCGCTGCGCACCGGCCGCAGCGGCGTCATCGGTCTGGTGCTGCCCGACATCGCCAATCCGCTCTTCCCGAAGCTCGCGCAGGCAATCGAATTCGCCGCAACATCCGCCGGCTACGGCGTCCTCATCGCCGACTCGCGCGGCAACATCACCGCACAGACCGAGGCCATCAACCGGCTGGTCGAGCGCGGCGTCGAGGGCCTTGTCATCGTACCGCGCCGCGCGACCCGCATTTCGGCAGCCAGCTGTCCGGTCGCTGTCATCGACACCGCCTCGACACCAGGAAATACGGTGGCCGCCGACCACTGGCAGGGCGGTCGCGATATTGCGAACCACCTCGCCGAGCTCGGCCACAAGCGCATCCTCGTGATCGGCAACAATCCCGAATCCAACGTCCAGAACGATCGCGTCGGCGGCATCCGCTCCGGTCTGCGCCCGGACATGCGCTCCTCCACCCTTTGGGTCGAGCGGCTCGAGCGCGAGAACGGCATGGGTTGCACGCTCGGCCTCGCCGAAAAGGTCCGCGAAGGCTACACCGCCTTTGCCGCGCTGTCCGACCTGCAGGCGCTAAGGGCGCTGACCGAACTGCAGCGCGACGGCATCGTCGTTCCTGACATGGCCAGCGTCACCGGCTTCGACGACCTGATCTTTTCCCCTGTCATTACTCCAAGCCTGACGACGGTGGCGATGGACATGGCGACGATTGCCGATGTCGCCATCTCGTCGCTCCTGAAAACCATACAGGCCAGCGGCAGCCGCGAAGGCGTGCTCGTCAGCGCCGACACAGATCGGGTGCCCATGCAGCTGATCGTTCGCCAATCATCCGGTCCAGTCGATCCAACCAATGGCGGTCCAACCACAGTGGACCCAGCCAAACGAGCCTCTCAGACGGAGAACTCCTGACATGAAGCATGCCCTCATCGCCTCGGCGGCCCTTCTTGCCCTGACGCCGGTCGCCGCCAGCGCTCAGGAAAAGACGCTCACCATCTCGGTCTATGCCTTCGCGCAGGATGATTTCAAGTCGATCGTCTACGACCCCTTCGAAGCCAAGTGCGGCTGCAAGCTGGTGGTCGAAACCGGCAACAGCGTCGAGCGCCTGGCGAAGATGGAGGCCAACAAGGCGAACCCCGTCGTCGATATGGCCGTCGTCTCCATGGCCGATGCGCTATCGGCCACACGCAAGGGCCTTATCGACAAGATCGACACCTCGAAGCTCACCAATTTCGGCAAGCTCTACGATCTCGCCAAGGATCCGAACGGCGACGGCATGAGCGTCGGCTACACCTTCTACGCCACCTCGATCGCCTACCGCTCCGACAAGATGAAGATCGACAGCTGGGCCGACCTGCTGAAGCCGGAATATGTCGGGCACGTCGCCTTCCCGAATGTCACCACCAACCAGGGCCCGCCGGCGCTCTACATGCTTGGCCTCGCGCTCGGAAAGGATACGCCGGACCTGAAGGCGCCGATCGCAGCCATCGGCGAAAAGAAGGACGACATCGTCACCTTCTATGAGAAGTCCTCGCAGCTGGTGCAGCTGATGCAGCAGGAGGAAATCTGGGCCGCCCCGATCGGCCGCTTCTCCTGGGCAGGCTTCACCAAGCTCGACGTTCCCGTCGCCTGGGCCACCCCGAAGGAAGGCCAGACCGGCGGCATGAATGTCATGGTCACGACAAAGGGCTCGAAGAACCAGGATCTCGCGCTGCAGTTCATGGATTTCTGGCTCTCCACCGAGATCCAGACCAAGCTCGCCGAAAAGCTGGTCGACAGCCCGGCCAACAAGGAGGTGAAGGTCTCCGACGAAGCCGCGGGCAACCTCACCTACGGCGAAGACACGGTGAAGAACCTCAAGCTCATCCCGTCGGCCGCCGCCCTCGACAACCGCGCCGGCTGGCTGAAGGATTGGAACGACACGGTCGGCCAGTAACGGCCAGTCACCAACAGAACGGCTCCGGCCCCGGCCGGCGCCGCCCTATGCGATTGCTCTGAAAGACGCCTCATGTTTCAAAACCGCACGGAAGCCCTGGCGCTTGCCCTGCCCGCGGCCCTGTTCGCCGCGCTGGTCTTCCTGCTGCCCGTCGTCATCCTTCTCTCCGAAGGTTTCCACATCGACGGCAGCTGGACGCTCAGCGCCTATACGGGCTTCTTCTCGCAATCGCTGAACCGCACGGTCTTCCTGCGCACCTTCAAGCTCGGCCTCGAAGTGACCGCCGTCTCCGCCGTCATCGGCTATGCCGCGGCCTTCGCCATCGTCAACCTGCCGCCGAAGGGCAAGGGCCGGATGATCGGCCTCGTCACCCTGCCGCTGATGATCTCGCCTGTTGCACGCACCTATGCCTGGATCGTCATCCTCGGCCGCACCGGCATCGTCAACCAGGCAATCCAGGGGCTCGGCCTCAGCGACAGCCCACTGCGCCTGCTCTTCACCGAGACCGCCGTCTTCATCGGCCTGCTTCAGCTCTTCCTGCCGCTGATGATCCTGTCCTTGATCAGCGCGCTCGAAAACATGCCGAAGGACGCCATTCCCGCCGCCCGCGTGCTAGGCGCCAACTGGTTCCAGGTGTTCTGGAAGGTGATCCTACCCTTGACCCGCGAGGGCCTCGTCGTCGGTGGCACGCTCGTCTTTACCGGCTCGCTCACCGCCTACATCACCCCCGCCGTACTCGGCGGCTCCAAGGTGCTGATGCTCGAAACCCTGCTCTACCAGCAGGTGTCGGTCGCCAACGACTTCGTCGCCGCCAGCGTCATCGCCTTCATGCTGATCGTCATGAGCTTCGCCGCCAACATCCTGCTCAAGCGTCTAGCAACAGCGAGGAACAAGCGATGACATCACGCATCCTCTCGCCGCTGGTGCTCGGCCTGCTCCTGATCTTCCTGATCGGCCCCTTCTTCATCATCATCGCCGCCTCGCTGTCGGCAGGCGATACGCTGGCCTTCCCGCCGCAGGGCCTGTCGTTCAAATGGGTCTTCAAGGTCTTCACCATCGACAGCTTCCGCGACAGCTTCGCCATGTCGATGCTGCTTGCCGTCGGCGGCACGCTGGCGGCGCTGATCCTCGGCATCCCCGCCGCCTACGCGCTGTCGCGCTACAAGCTGCCGGGCGCGGAGACGGTGCGCACCATCGTCTCGCTGCCGATCATCGTGCCCGGTATCATCGTCGGCCTGGCGCTGCTGCGCTATCTCGTCGTGCCCTTCGGCTTCAACATCACGCTGGCGCTGTTTTTCGCCCACACGGCGCTTGTGCTGCCCTATGCCGTACGCGTCGTCTCCGCCAGCCTCAACAACCTGCGCTCCGATATCGAGGAAGCAGCCGTCCTGCTCGGCTCGTCGCGAACAGGCGCCTTCTTCCGCGTGGTGATGCCGAACATCCGCGGCGGCATTCTCGCCGCCTTCATCCTCGGCTTCGTCACCAGCTTCAACCAGGTTCCCGTCTCGCTCTTCCTCTCCGGTCCCGGCGTCCGCACGCTGCCGATCGACATGCTGGGCTACATGGAAACCACCTACGACCCGTCGATCGCGGCCCTCTCGGCGCTGCTCGCTTTTCTCTCCATCGGCATCGTCTTCCTTGCCGAACGCTTCCTGGGGTTCTCTCGCTATGTCTGACGCCTATCTGCAACTCGACAAGCTGACGCTTGCCTACGGCGATACGGTCGCGGTGAAGGATCTCGACCTCACCATCGAAAAGGGCGAGCTCGTCGCCCTGCTCGGGCCGTCCGGCTGCGGCAAGACGACGACGATGCGCTCCATCGCCGGCCTGCTGAACCCCGCCTCCGGCCGCATCACGCTCGACGGCGCCGATATCACCCGCGTCTCCGCCAACAAGCGCAATGTCGGCCTGGTCTTTCAGTCCTACGCGCTGTTTCCGCACCTGACGGTCTACGAGAACGTCGCCTTCGGCCTGCGTCTCAAGGGCATCAATGGCAGGGAACTGGACGACCGCGTCACCGCATCAATCAAGTCCGTCGGCCTCGCCAGCTTCGCCGCGCGCAAGCCGGGCGAACTTTCCGGCGGCCAGCAGCAGCGCGTGGCGCTTGCCCGCTCGATGGTGATGGAGCCCAAGGTGCTGCTCCTCGACGAGCCGCTCTCCAACCTCGACGCCCGCCTGCGTCTGGAAATGCGCGCCGAGCTGCAGCGCGTCCAGAAGGAAACCGGCGTCACGATGATCTTCGTCACCCACGACCAGATCGAGGCGCTGGCGCTCGCCGACCGGATCGTGGTGATGCTTGATGGTGGCATCGAGCAGATCGGCACGCCGGAAGACATCTACAACAAGCCCGTCTCGGCCTTCGTCGCCGATTTCGTCGGCTTCGAAAACGTCTTTGCGCTGGAAAACGGCAAGCTCGCGACATCCAACTCACTCGTCGAGCTTTCCGCTCCAGCGCCACAGGCCGCCAAAGGCCTGGCCTGGCGTCCGCGCATGGTGATCCTTGGTTCAGGTCCTTTCCAAGGCACCGTGCGCGGCACCTCGTTTGCCGGAAACGTCAGGGAATATCTGCTCGACACGCCGCTCGGCCCGATCAAGGCCGAGGTCGACGCCGCCGAGCCGAGCCACGCGATCGGCGCCACGCTTGCTTTCGATCTGCCGCTTGCGGCCGCTGCCCCACTCTCTCGCTACAGGTAATATCATGGGCGTCTGGATCGACACCGACATGGGCTTCGACGACATCGCCGCCATTCTGGTCGTGGCGCATGCCAAGCTCGACATCGCGGGCATCTCGCTGGTCTTCGGCAACACGCCGCTGCCGCAGGTGCGCATAAACGCCGCCGGCGCCGCAATGGCGTTCGGCTGGACCTTCCCGATCCACTCCGGCCGCGCCTCAGCCGTGCTGGGCGAGATCGAAACAGCCCAGGCGATCCTCGGCGAAACGGGCATCCCGACATCGGGCAAGACGCTGCCCGACGCCTCCTCCCTGCCCGACAGCGACGCCTTCACCGCGCTCTGCGGCTGGCTCGAGCAGGACGGTCCGCACCGCATCCTCGCGCTCGGCCCGCTGACGAACATCGCAGCCTTGGCACTCGCCCGCCCCGATCTCGCCGCCCGCATCACCGAGCTCACCTGGATGGGCGGCGGCGTCACGGCTGGCAACCACACGGCATCCGCAGAGTTCAACGCGCTTGCCGACCCCGAAGCGCTGGCGATCGTCATCGCCTCCGGCCTGCCGCTGCGCATGGTCGATCTCGACCTCTGCCGCAAGGTCATCGCCGTCCCTGACGACGTCGCCCCGATCCGCAAGGCCGGCGGCCCCAATGCCGAGACGCTGGCCGATTTCCTCGACGGCTATATCGGCATCGGCACCAGCCGTGGCCGCTTGGGCATGGCGATCTACGACCCCTGCGCCGCCGTGGCCTTCGCCCACCCCGAGATCGTCACGTTCAGCACAGCCCGTATCGACGTCGAGCTGCAGGGCAGCCTGACGCGCGGCCGCACCGTGGTCGAAACCCGCGCCGCCCGCGCCAAGCCGAACGCCAACTACGCCGTCGAGATCGACAGCGACGCCGCCCGCGCCATCATCCTCGGCGCCCTCCAACGGGAGGCCGCCCGATGAACACATTGGAACCGATGGACCTCAGCGATCCCAAACTGCGCGCCCGCGCCGTCGCCGCCGCACGTGGAGATGCGCCCTTCGACGTGCTGATATCAGGCGGACAGCTGCTCGACGTCGTCACCGGCCTGATCCGCGACGCCGATATCGGCCTGGTCGGCCCGCTGATCGCAAGCGTCCACGCCCCACAGAGCCGCAAGGACGCCGCGGAGACGATCGACGCCCGTGGCAGCATCATCGCACCCGGCCTGATCGACACCCACATGCACATCGAAAGCTCGATGGTCACGCCATCGGCCTATGCCGCTGCCGTTTTGCCGCGTGGCGTCACGACTGTCGTCTGGGACCCGCACGAATTCGGCAATGTCCACGGCATCGATGGCGTGCGCTGGTCGATCGAGGCAACGCGCGGCCTGCCGCTGCGCACCATCCTGCTTGCCCCCTCCTGCGTCCCCTCCGCGCCCGGCCTTGAGGTCGCGGGTGCGGATTTCGACGCCTCCGTCATAGCAGAGCTGCTCCGCCGGCCCGAGATCGGCGGCGTCGCCGAAGTCATGAACATGCGGGGGGTCATCGAAGGCGATACCCGCATGACCGGTATCGTCAATGCCGGCCTGTTGTCCGGCAAGCTGGTCTGCGGCCACGCGCGCGGACTGGAGGGCAGCGATCTCAACGCGTTCATGGCGGCGGGCGTCACCTCCGACCACGAGCTTACCTCGGCCGACGATCTCCTGCGCAAGCTCGCCGCCGGCCTGACGATCGAGCTTCGCGGCTCGCACGATCACCTGCTGCGCGAATTCGTGGCGGCGCTGAACGGTCTCGGCCACCTGCCCTCGACCGTGACGCTCTGCACCGACGACGTCTTCCCTGACGAGCTCTACCATTGCGGCGGCCTCGACGACGTCGTGCGCCGCCTGGTGAGCTATGGCATGAAGCCCGAATGGGCGCTGCGCGCCGCGACCTTCAACGCCGCCCAGCGCTTGCGCCGCCCCGACCTCGGCCTCATCGCCGCCGGCCGCCGCGCCGATATCGTGCTGTTCAAGGACTTCACCGAGTTCGAGACATCGGCCGTCTTCGCCAATGGCCGTCTCGTCTCCCGCGACGGCAAGATGGCGATCGACCTGCCCGCCCTCGACAGCGCGCCGCTGCAGCACTCCGTCAAGCTTTCGGCACTGACCGAGAACGACTTCCGCATACCCTCCACGGGCAGCCGCGTCCGCGTCGCCACCATCGACCGCCCGCGCTTCACTCAGTGGGCGCAAGCCGAAACCGCCGTAGAGGACGGTTTCGTCGTGCCGCCCGAGGGCAGTGCGATGATCTCGGTCGTCCACCGCCACGGCAAGGTCGACAGCCGCCCGCGCATCGGTTTCCTCACCGGTTGGGGCACATGGCGCGGCGCCTTCTGCACCACGGTTTCGCATGACAGCCACAACCTCACCCTCTTCGGCGGCAACGTCCAGGACATGACCATCGCCGCCAACGCCGTGATCGCGGCCGGCGGCGGCATGTCGGTGGTGCAGGATGGCGAGATCAAGGTGCTGCTGCCGCTGCCGCTCTCCGGCCTCGTCAGCGAGGCTCCGCTTGAAGAAACCGCTGAAACCTTCCGCGCCATCCGCCGCGCCATGGAAGACGTCGTCGACTGGCGGCCGCCCTATCTGGTCTTTAAGGCCTGCTTCGGCGCTACGCTCGCCTGCAATATCGGCCCCCACCAGACCGATCGGGGGATTGCCGATGTGTTGACGGGACGGGTGATGGAAACGCCGGTGCTTGAGGTTTTGTAGAGGGGTCAAGGGTGGTTGAGGTTGTGCCGCGTGGCCCCCTCATCCGCCTGCCGGCACCTTCTTGGATGATCAAAATATGAGATAGTGGTTTCTGCCGGGCGGGTGGCCGCCCGCCCGGCAGCTGGTTGTCGGATCGTCACCTTCTCAGCCGTTCGGGGCTGTGGGGAGCAGGATCGCAACCGGCTCTTCATCAGGCCCGTGTGGTTGCAGGAACCTTGGGGTTCGTATCCAAGACAGGGACGACGAAGATGACCGATAATAGCATGATCTGTGCCGGAATCGATGTCGGCAAAAGCCATCTCGACATCGCCATCCATCCCGGCGACGCGCGGCTGCGGGTCGCCTACGACGCGGCGGGCCTGAAGCGGCTCGATGCCTTTCTTCAAGAGCATGATGTCACAAGGGTCGGCTTTGAGGCCTCCGGCGGTTACGAGTGGCGGCTGATGGTGCATTTGCGTGGCAAGAAGCGTCCGGCGGCGCGCCTGCAGCCGGCGCAATTGCGGTACTTCGCCAGAAGCCGGCTGCAGCGGGCCAAGAACGACCGGCTGGACGCCATGCTGATTGCCGTCTTCACCGCCAGCCTTGAGACGCTGCCGGTGCTCCCCGATGCCCGCTTCGACAGGCTTTCGGCCGAACTGACCTATCTTGAGCAGATCGAACAGCAGATCGCGCTGGTGAAGACATTCGCCGAGACCGCCGTGCCCGACATCGTCAAGCGCCGCCACGCCCGCGAGATCGCCAGGCTCGAGACCTGCCGCAATGCGCATATGTTGCAGCTCGAAAAGCTGGTGCGCGGCGACCCCGATCTGGCGCGGCGGCTCGACCTTCTGGTCTCCATCAAGGGCATCGGCATGCGCAGCGCACTGTGCCTGGTCATCCGTATGCCCGAGCTCGGCCATGCCGGCCGCAACCAGATCGCCGCTCTTGCCGGTGTCGCACCCTATGATGACGACAGCGGCAAGCATCGCGGCAGGCGCAGGATCCAGGGCGGCCGCGAACGGCTGCGCAAGAGCCTGTTCATGTGCGCCTTCACCGCCAGTCGGCACAATCCGGATCTGGCGGCCTTCTACAAGCGGTTGCGCGGAAACGGCAAGGAGCACCTGTGCGCGGTCATCGCGGTCGCCCGCAAACTCGTCATTCTCGCCAACACAATCCTCTCCCGACAGACCGAATGGACGCCGAAATATGTGAAAGGATGAGACATGGTTGCTCCCCGCTGGGGAGAAGAGACTCGTGGTGGCCACTCGCCCAGATCTTTCTCGTTTGCGAAAAGGACGTCACGATTGGGCGCGCCGGTGCGCCCAGCCCCTTCGCCCCAGCGGGGAGAAGTGCCGGAGCGACAGCGAGGCGATGAGGGGGCCACGGGCGCAAACGGTGCGACTCCAGTAATCCACGCACCACAGAACCCCGCGCCCGAGCAAGGCTCGGCGACGGCAGGCGGGCGTATCCCAAGAATGGGAATGGGCAGGCGGCATTGTATGGAGTGGTATGGGTATCAGGCGTTTCCACCTGCCCGATCACGTCCAGGTTTCCGGGTCGTCCGGGCCGACAGGAGCGTCTCTCGGCCTTTCCTTGCCGGATGGATATCGGGCCCTGACAGCCGTCGATCCGCCTGTGGCGACCATCACCGAACACCGGATACCAAACTTGGCGTTACCGGTTCGCGAACCCGGCTCCCTGTCCGATGACATGGCAATTGTGGAGCGACACCGGATGACGGGGATGAATGAGGACGACGGTTTCGGCCAACGCGCTGATTACAATCAGATATTTGTCGTGCTCGACATTAAATCTTGCCCGCTTGGCACAGTCGACACCCCTCACCCCGCAGCCAACTCACGCTCCACCAGCCGCGTCCAGAACGCCACGCCCGGCCCGATCGCGTCATCGTTGAAATCGTAAGCCGTATTGTGATGCAGCGCCCCATCCACCGCCGGGCCGTTGCCGAGCCAGACGTAGCATCCCGGGGCCTGCTGCCCGAAGAAGGCGAAGTCGTCGCCGGCCGTCGAGGGTGGGAAGTGTGTCACGACCTTCTCGCCGAAGACCTCTAAAGCCGCAGCCAATGCCCGCTCCGTCGCATCCCCATCGTTGACGACAGGCGGAATGCGCCGTTCGAAGCCGTAATCGGCGGCAATCCCGAACATCGATGCGGTGCCCTCCGCCAACCGGCCGATCTCGTGTTCCAGCTGGTCGCGGACATCAGGGGAATAGGCGCGCGCCGTGCCGCCGATCTCGACGATATCGGGGATGACGTTGAGCGCCTTGGGGTCGCCCGCCTGCAGCGAACAGGCGCTGACGACGGCCGGCTGCAGCGGATCGACGACGCGGCCGACGATGGTCTGCAGCGATGAGAGGAACGTGCCGGCGGCGGTGATCGGGTCGCGGCCGAGATGCGGCTTGGCGCCGTGCGTGCCGGTGCCCCGGAAGGTGACGCGCCAGCTGTCGGAAGAGGCCAGCTGCGGCCCGGCGACCACCGCCATCTCATCGACCGCAAGGCCCGGCATGTTGTGCAGCCCGTAGACGGCGTCGCAGGGGAAGAGCTCGAACAGTCCGTCCTCCACCATCCGCTTCGCCCCGCCGCGTCCTTCCTCAGCCGGCTGGAAGATGAAATGGACAAGGCCGGAGAAGCCGCGCGTCGCCGCGAGATGCCGTGCAGCACCTAACAGCATCGTCGTGTGCCCGTCATGACCGCAGGCATGCATCTTGCCTTGCACCGTCGACTTGTAGGGACGATCGGCCATTTCGGGCATGGCGAGCGCATCCATGTCGGCGCGAAGCCCGATGCGGCGCGTTCCGTTGCCGACCTGCAGCGTGCCGACCACGCCGGTGCCGCCGAGCCCGCGATGAACCTTGATGCCCGCCTCGCTCAAGAGCTTGGCGACGATGTCGCTGGTGCGCACTTCCTCGAATCCGAGTTCCGGATGCGCGTGCAGATCGCGGCGCAGCGCGATGAGGAACGGCAGATCGGCTTCGATCTCGGCGGAAATGGGCATGCGACTGAAGATCCTGTAAATGCAATCGGGCGCCGGATCGACGCCCGCGATAGACCCTGTTTATCAGGCAAATGAGCGGCGAATTCAACCTTTCGCGACTGCAGCATTGCGTCTTGCGGCGCCGTTGTGGCCGATCTCTCAGACTTGTGAACGCAAGGCGAATTTGCGTCGCGATACCGTCCGCTTGACAGCAACAGGGCTTGGGTGACGTAATCCCTGCAACGCGAAAGGCCGCATAATGAGCGACGAGCAGATCCCCGCCGATAGCAAGCTCACAAATTCCAAACGCCGCTGGGCCGACGAAGGCAAGTTCCTGACCGGCCGCACGAGCAGGCCCGAAACCGACCGACTGCCGCCCGGCCAGCATCTCGTGAAGAACTGGCCGGTGCTCGATCTCGGCGAACAGCCGGCCGTATCCACCGACACATGGCGGCTGGAGGTCGGCGGGCTGGTCGAGACGCCGCTTGATCTCAGCTGGACCGCCTTTCAGGCGCTGGAGCAGAGCACCCGCGTGTCCGACATCCACTGCGTCACGACATGGTCGCGCTACGACAACAAGTGGAAGGGTGTCGCCACGCGCGATCTGCTCGACCTCGCCATGCCGAAACAGCAGGCGAGCCACGTTATGCTGACCAGCTATGACGGCTATACCACCAACCTGCCGCTTGCTGATTTCGCCGCCGAAGACGCCATTCTCGCCACCGCCTGGGAGGATCTGCCGCTGACCCGCGAGCATGGCGGCCCGATGCGGCTGATCGTGCCGCATCTCTATCTGTGGAAGAGTGCCAAGTGGCTGCGCCGCATCGACATCATGCCGGCGGATGCAGCCGGTTTCTGGGAGCGCAACGGCTACAGCATGTATGGCGACCCCTGGCGCGAACAGCGCTACGCCGACGATTGATCGTCGGGCGTACATGACGCCGCGCACGCCTGTCGGAGCCAAACGCGTTTAACGCGCATTCCTTCCCGTTCGACGCGAAGATTTACTCGCCTCTACATTGAATATTCTGTTCAAACGAATCCTTTGGTGTAAGTTGACCGCAGAATGGTGCACCGCATGAACCCATCCTGGGTTGTTCGATTAACCTGTCGCACATTTCACGCCTGAGTTGATGACCAAGGACACCACGTTTCACACTGTCACGCAGAAGCTACTCGACGCCTGGCTGAGCACGTCTCCTGACCAGCCGGGGCCGCCCGAGGCTGTCTATCGCGATGCGGTCGACCTTTTGACGATCAAGATGCGGCTGACGGTCATCGTGCTCGATGGCGAGGATCCGCTCGATTGGCAGCTGCAGGGGGTCCGCTCCTCCGGCTTCGCCTCGCGCATCCTCAACATCAACAAGCTCTTCGCCAACCAGCGCATCGGCGATTTCAAGGATCGCAACTACATGGAGACGGCGGTCATTCCACGCTATCGCGAGGTGATCGCCTCGCAGAAGCCGTCGATGGAGATGGTCAAGACCACGCTGCTCGGGGTCAACATCGCCTATGAGCGCCTGATCCTGCCGCAGAGGACGACCGAGGCCAGACCGGCGTGGCTGCTGACCGTCACCAACGGCCGCTTCATGTTCAACGCGCCGGAGCAGCAGGCCAAGCTCGACCTCACCGACGAGGCTGTCGTGCAGCTTTTGGCCGAGGGCGCGACCGCCAAGCAGATCGCCACCGAACTCGGCATCTCGCACCGCACGGTCGAGCACAGGCTGGAGCGGATGAAGGAACGATACGGCGCCAAGAACACCGTGCACCTCACCGCCATGCTGGTGGCGATGCACCTGCACCGCGAGACCGACCGGAACTAGCTCTGCTTAGGCGTCTTCGCGCCGAGCAACCGCCGACAAGCCATCACCATCAGAAAGCAGAGAGCAGCAAGGCCGGTCAGCGACGCCATGCTGGCGGGATGGGTGGGAATGTCGGCCCAATGCGGGCGGATCACATCGGCCGTGTTGAAGGCCTCGCCGCTGAAGGCACAGGTGATCAGCGACAGCCCGCGCATGGTCATGGCGACGTCGATCTCGGAGACGATCGCGCCAGCAGCCTTGGTCTCGCGCGGCATGTCGCGCAGCTTGAGCAGCACCGCCTTGGTGGCGGCCAGGTAGGCGTGCGAACATTCGTTGAAGGGGCTTGCCTCATCCGTCACCCCGCCGGGCATCTTGCCCCAGAAGCAATAGGCATACTGGATCGCGGCATAGTTCAGCACGCGGCGGAACGGCTCGTCGGTATCGGTGGCGCGCGACGCAAGGTCGATGATGGCGGCCCGATGCTCGGCCATCACGATCATCTCGCCATGCGATATCTCGGGAATGGCAAGGCCGGTGTGCGGCCCGTCGGTGCTGCGCTGATGCGCAAACGCGTGCCCGCCGCCGGCAAGCAGCGGCAGGATGAGGCACAATAAAAGACGGACGGATCGGGCGATCATGTCGGACAAAAGCCCCGGGCTAACCGGGGCTTTCCTTTTCGTCAGTGAAGAACCGGCGCGGCCGGCCGGCGAACAGCCGAGGCAACCGCCAGCTTGCGTTCGGCAAGCGCCCCGAACACGAGGCCGATCACAGTCCACAGGATCGCATGCATGCCGATCGAGGTGGTGCGGAACTGCCAGAGCACCAACGCCGAATAATTCTCCGGCACCTCGTTGATGACAGGCAGCAGATACTGCACGACGCCAATGAAGAGCACATAGGCAAATCCTGCGATGATCGCGCCGTTCCACGCACCGAACCTGGGCGTCAGCCGCCGGGCAAGCGAGATCGCCGCAATCAGCGCGGCGATCGACACCACGATCATCAGGAAGAACAGCTCGGTTCTGACCCCGATCGTATCCGGATTGCCGACCGCGGGTGGATTGGCGGGATACTTGATGTTCGGCACGATGACGACGGCAACGAAGGCAGCCGCCGCGATGACGGCCGAGGTCGCCCGCGCGCTGAGGCTGCTGACGCGGCCCTGCACGAAGGCGAAGATCAGCGCGAAGATGCCGCCGACGGCGATCGCATAGGCCATCACACCCGTGAACAGGCCGATGCCCGCCTGGGTGGCGCGGCTCACCAGTTCCGGCTCGGCCGCTTCACCGGCAGCCTGCGCGGCCGCCTCTTCGAAACCGATCGCCTGATCGACGAGCGGTTCGCCGAACGTATGGGCAAAGGCAAACACCAGGACGCCAGCGATCAGGCCCGCCAGCATGCCGCGAAGCAAAAGTTTTCCAACCATGTCTCAAACTCCCTTAATGGCAGGGAAAGCCGAGCAGGTGTCGGCCGTCATGCACGAATTCGTGCACATACATGCCGTTGAACAGCGCCATCGCGCCTTCTTCGGTGCCGACGAAATAAATGGCGATCAGCATCAGCAGGCCGCCGAAAATGGCCCATGGCAGGATGTCGCCGACGGGAATGGGAGCAGCCACCGAGGTGGGCGCGAGCGTGGTATGAGACATGAATTCCTCCTGGAAAAACGCGTTCAGTCGAGAATGTTCGTGGGTAGGGTCTGACTTCCAGTTTGAGGTATCCTCATCCTGATCACAGTGGCGCGACCGCACCGGAATTTCACCGGCTTCCAAACCTACGAGATCAACGTTATAGCTGCCGGCCTCGACCTGTCAACGCGCTGTCACACAAGGGCGCGCTTAGAGAAGGGCATCTCTCGCGTGACAAGGAAAAAGCCAGCGTGATGACGCGTCTCACCTTCATCTGCCACGGCGCCACCGATGCTGTCAGGCAGGCACGCTTCCCGCTCGACGAGACGCTGGAGGACAAGGCGATGATTGACGCCCGCGCGCTGGCGCCAGCCATGCCGCGCGCCGACCGCGTCTTCACCAGCCCCGCGCTGCGCGCCCGCCAGACGGCCGATGCCCTTGGCCTTGAAGCCGAGGTCTTCCCCGCCTTATCCGATTGCGATTATGGCCGATGGGCCGGCCAGCCGATCATGGCGCTGCAGGAGAGCGAACCGGACGCCCTCTCCGCCTGGCTGACCGACACCGACGCGGCCCCGCACGGCGGCGAAAGCATCCGCGCCCTTCACGACCGCGTCGCGCCGTGGATGCAGGCGCAGTCCGCGCTCGGCGGCCATGCCATCGCCATCAGCCACGCCCCCACCATCCGCGTTGCGGTGCTGATCGCGCTTGGAGCGCCGTTGTCGTCCTTCTGGCATATCGACGTCGAGCCGCTTTCCGCGATCAGGATGACCAGCAACGGCACACGCTGGTCGCTGCGCTTCGACCGCGTGTAGTTTCAATAGTTTCACATCCAGAAATTTAGACAAGCCTTGCGCAAGCCAATTGCGCAAAAGCTAAATCGCCTGGCATCTCCAGGTGATAATCCTTCGTAAAAGGAGGCCTGACCATGTCTTACGACTGGAACGGGGCGCGGCTGAAACGCACGCGTCTCATGCGGTTTACGGGCGGCGCGATCTTTCTGTGCCTGGCCGTCACCGTCTCCATGCTGATGCACCTGTAAAGCATGTGAATAGCGGGCGAACGACGATGTTCGCCCGTTTCCTTTCCCGTATTTTATTAAATACGGATACGCCTATGAGTAGGCGGAGATAACTAGAAGTCACCCCCTAGTTTCAACGGATACTTTAGACTTCCGTGCTATATCCCGCCAAGGTGGAGATGGAGTGGGGAGCATGCCGGTATTTTTCCGGAGCAGAGCCGGACGGCAATGGCTGTCCCTCATGGCGCTTGGCGCGGCCTTGTGGGTCGTCGGCGCGGTGTTGCAATTCGGCGATCTGCTCGCCTTGTTCGTCCAGCAATTCGATAGCTACGGCGCCGACAAGCTGGTGCTGGCGCTCGCCGTCGCCGGCACGATGAGCTTCGTCTATTCCGTCCTGCGCATCACCGATCTTCGCAAGGAAATGGACCTGCGCGCCAAGGCGGAGGCCAAGGCCGACTGGACCGCGACGCACGACCACCTGACCAAGCTTCCCAACCGCTACGCCTTCGAACGCGCCGTTCTCCTGCATCGGCGCGCGCAGATCGATGCATACAGCGACGAATGGGAGCGCAACGTCAGCATCTTCTGTGTCGATCTCGATGGCTTCAAGAAGGTCAACGACCTGATCGGCCACAATGGCGGCGATGCGCTTCTGGTCGAGGTTTCCAAGCGGATCTGCGCCATCGGCAGCGCCGATTCCGTCTATCGTTTCGGCGGCGACGAATTCATAATCGTCGCGACCGGCCTGTCGTCGCAGCATGAGGAACGCCTGTCGCGACTGCTGATCCAGGCCGTTACCCGCCCGATCCACATCAACGGCTTTGCCGTCGAAGTCGGCGCCAGCGTCGGCTATGACCGCTGGCAACCGGGCGAGCGGCTGGAAGATACCGCTCACCGGGCCGACCTCGCCATGTACGAGGCCAAGTCGCGCGGGCCGAACAACTATCTCGCCTTTCAAGCCTCGATGCGCGACAAGGTCGCGCTGCGCGCCTCGCTGGAGGCCAAGCTGCGCGTCGCCATCAAGAACAAGGCGATCCGTCCGTTCTACCAGCCGCTGATCGACCTGAAGACCGACGAGGTCTGCGGCTTCGAGGCACTGGCACGCTGGACCGACGACGAGGGAAACAGCATTCCGCCTTCGGTCTTCATCGGCATCGCCGAGGAGACCGGGTTGATCACGGTCCTGTTCGAAGATCTGCTCAGCCAGGCCTGTAGCGATGCGCTCGCGTGGGACGATCACATCACCCTCTCGTTCAACGTCTCGCCGGTGCAGATGGAGGACCGCCTGCTGACGGCGCGCATCTTCAAGGCGCTGACGATCAACACCCTTCCCGCCCACCGGCTCGAGATCGAGATCACCGAGAACGCCCTCATTCAGGATCCGGCGAGCGCCGCCGCCATCCTCGACGAACTCCACGATGCCGGCGTGCAGATCGCGCTGGACGATTTCGGCACCGGCTATTCCAGCCTCTCCCAGCTCGCCCGCTACCGCTTCGACAAGATCAAGATCGACAGAAGCTTCATCGCCACCTACCGCGATGACGAGCGCCAGGAAAAGATCGTCCGGGCGATGCTCGCCCTAGGGGTCAGCCTGAACATCAAGACCACGGCCGAAGGCATCGAAGAGCCGCGTCAGCTGAACCATCTGCTCGAGCTCGGCTGCGATATCGGCCAGGGCTATTTGTTCGGACGACCGATGGCCGCTGGCGACATCGCCCTCTACCTGACCGAGAGAAACACGACCCTGGCGGCCGAATAGGCACAACTCCGGCCTTTCGCCGTAAAATTAGCCATTTGTGATGGAACCATTCAAGATGTGGCGACGTTGGTACGTCGGGTCGCATAGGCGCCATTGTCTGCGGCATGCCCTAGGCGTGCGAAAACGCAACGATCCACGGTTGGGCACCGCGGTTCCCGACAACTGAGTGAAAAGTGTACCCTTATTCATAGGAGAGGGATCTATCATGAATGTTCGCATCGTTACTGCGTCAGCAGCGATACTCATGCTTGCCGGGTCAGCCTCGGCGGCCGACCTTGTCTCCGAACCACCGCCCGCACCCGTCGAGCAGGCGGCGCCTGTCTTCACCTGGAACGGCTTCTACACCGGTCTTCAGGGCGGCGGCGCGTGGGGCAATGGTGATTTCTCCGGCATCGGCTCGTCGAGCATGAATGGCGGTCTGATCACCGGCTTCGCCGGCTACAACTGGCAGCTGGACAACAGCATCGTCCTGGGTGTCGAAGGTGACGTCTCCTACAACTGGAACTCCCAGGATGTTGGCGTCAACAGCTACAAGTTCGATACCACGGGATCGGTTCGCGCCCGTGTCGGCTACGCGCTTGATCATGCCCTGCTTTACGGCGCGGCCGGCTGGACCGGCGCCCGCGGCCATGTCGATACGCCTCTTGGCAGCGACAGCGCCACATTCTCCGGCTGGACTGTCGGCGCCGGTGTCGATTACGCCTTCACCGACAACGTCTTCGGCCGCCTTGAGTACCGCTACAACGATTACGGCAGCAAGGATCTTCTGGGCGTCGATACCGACTTCAACCAGAACGTCGTGACCGTCGGCGTCGGCTTCAAGTTCTGACCTCGCCTACATAAAGGCGGTGATCCGCCTGTCGAAAGAGCCCGGTCTTGCACCGGGCTTTTCCGTGTCTGCGGCAGGCGCGGACACGACAATCCACAGATCATGCGCGTCGCATAGCCCCATTTCCTTGTCCGACTCACCGTCGGAAGGTAAGAAGAGGCTAATAGAACGCCGCGTTGACTGGCCGAACCGTTAGTACGTCTTCAACCTCTAGCGCATAAAATTTCAATCAAATTCAACGGCATAGAATGCCGCCGTGTACCCACTCGGCGAGCCGAAAGGTGTGATCATGCGGATATCATTCATGATTTCAGTATTGGCGACAATGCTGATGGCTTTCCCCAATACCAGCACGGCCGGCTCCACGCTGCGCGCTTCCCGGTCTATCGGTGCCCCGATCGGCTTCCCCTCTGCATGCGCCCGCTATGCCTGGCTCTGCCACAACACCAGCAGTGGCGAGATCAGCGACGACAAGGCAATGCCGCTTCTGAAGAAGATCAACCGCGATGCGAATTCGAGCGTCCGTCCGGCGACCGATTACGCCACATCGGGCAAGGCCGAATACTGGTCGCTGCCGATCAACAACAAGGGCGATTGCGAAGACTACGCGCTTCTGAAGATGAAATCCCTGCTCGATGCCGGCTTCCCTGCCAACAAGCTCGCCATATCGGTCGTCATCGACCGCAATGGCGGCAATCACGTCGTGCTCCTCGCCCGCCTGAAGTCGGGCGACTATGTGCTCGACAATCTCGCCGGCAGCGTAAAGCCATGGTCGAGCACAGGATACACCTTCCTCGCCAGCCAGAACTTCAACAACAAGAGCGCGTGGCAGGTGACCCTTGCCGGACCGCGCGCGGCCCAGTTCTCCGGCACCTGAGACCCTTCGACCCGACGTTACCCCTACTTTCGCCGGCTGTTCGCCACGCACGGCGTGACGTCCAGACTCGAAAAGCCCGGGCACCTCGCCCGGGCTTGATGTTTGCGGCGGTGAAATGGCGCGGCCTTACCAGACCGCCGCCACTTCACGACCGAGGCATGTGCGAGCAGGGCTTAGTTGCCGCTGCTGCCGCCGGCGCCACCGTTGCCGCCAGAGCCGCCGGAACCGCCACCGGCACTGCCGCCGCTGCCGCCGTTG
>UCJD01000070.1 GCA_900472605.1 Hyphomicrobiales bacterium
AGCGCCCCGCCCGTCCTGGAACGCCCCGATCTTCCCGATATGGAGGAGACGGCACAGCCGCGCACCCGCAGCAAGCTCTACAGCCGCCAGTTCCGCGACGCCAAGCCGATCAATTTCGGCCGATCTTCCCCCCACAAGCTCGCCGTTCACGGCGTCGACGTCTCGCGCTGGCAGGGCGATATCGACTGGCCGAGGCTGCGCACCCAGGGCGCAAACTTCGCCTACATCAAGGCCACCGACGGCGGCGACCACCTCGACCCGATGTTCCGCACCAACTGGCGCAAGGCCAAGGAAGCCGGGCTGAAGCGCGGCGCCTATCACTTCTTCTACTGGTGCCGCACCGCCGGCGAACAGGCCGACTGGTTCATCCGCAACGTGCCGCGCGATCCCGATGCGCTTCCGCCCGTCATCGACGTCGAGTGGAACGGCGAATCCGCCTGCAAGCGTCGTCCCTCGACCGAAAACGTTCTCGAGAAGATGCAGGTCTTCATGGACAAGCTCGAGCGCTATTACGGCAAGCGTCCGGTGATCTACACCGCGCCCGACTTCTATGCCGACAACCTTCAGGGCGCCTTCCAGAACTATCCCTTCTGGCTGCGCTCCGTCGCCGCCCACCCCTCCAAGCGCTATCCGGGCCGCAAGTGGCTCTTCTGGCAGTATTCCGGCTCGGGCCTGTCGCATGGCGTCGAAGGCAGGATCGACCTCAACGTCTTCAACGGCAGCCCCGATCAATGGATGCGCTGGTCTTCGGGACGCCTTAGCGACCGGATGATGGCCGCCAACGACTGACGATCCGACAGCGATCAACCTGAACTGATATCGTTCGGGCAAACGCACAACCGTGGCGCGGCACACCTGCCGCCACGGCGCAACAATTTTGTCACATCACTAAAAATCGGGTGTCGCATATATTTCCAAGCATAGGTAACTGTGATTCTTCTTCAATCGTAAGTATGCGGCGTAAATTGATTCGCGAATGTCTTTGATGCTGAATGATTTGGCGGAGATTCCGAATGGGAAGTCTTGATATCGAAACCTGGGCATTGGCCCGCGCCCATCACATTGTGTTGAACGAGGGACTTAACCTTGCGAAGGCGGCCCAGGACCTGGACCGCAAGCGCTCTAGGTCGCTGGTCTACGAACTGCGCAAGGTCATAGCGGCGGCAATCCTGGAAGCGCATGCTGCCTCAAGCAAGAACGACGCGATGCCGCAGGGCTGAGTATCGCGTAATGATGCGAGCTGAACACCATCACAATTATTTGTTGCAACACTGTAAAATGCAACTAATCTTCCCGCTTGCGGCTGCGCATCGTGGGGAGATGTCATCATGCCATTCACAATAACGAAATCCATCCCGGCCGACCAACGCTGGACACGCGTCTGCGACATCCGGCAAGGCGCGACCTACGCTTTCACGGCGTCGGGCACGTGGACGGATTGGAAGATCGATGAGCACGCGAACGGCTATGATCGGGCGTGGCTGAAACCGTTTGCCGGATTGAAGGTCATGCCCAAGGCGCAGTGGTTCGCTCTGATCGGCGTCATCGATCAGGACACGGAGACGGCGTTTCTGATCGGCGTGTCTCGCCCGTCGTGGATCGCCACGAAAAACGGCGTTCTCTACTGCTGTGCCAACGACATTCCATGGATGTACTGGAACAACACCGGCGCGGTCGAACTGACATGCACTGAACTCTGAGCAACGCCGAACGCCCGAAAGACGCAGTTGCGTCACGCCCGGGAAACAGGCAGCCTAGAAGCGCCTGGAGCCCGGCGTCGCCAACCATCGTTTCGACCGCTGCCAGGCTGCGGGCGCGGGGGCCGGTCCGATCATGACACGCATGCAGAAAATCGGCGTGGTTCTCGGCCTTGCGCTCGTCGCGAGTTTCACGCTGCTGCGCGCCACCGATCCGCCGCTCCTGCGCCAGATCCGCGACATCACCTTCGACGAGTACCAACGCATCACCCCGCGCAAATTCGAAAACGCGCCGGTGCGAGTCATCGATATCGATGAGGCGTCGCTTAGGGAATTCGGCCAGTGGCCATGGCCGCGCGACCGGCTGGCGCTTCTGGTGCAGCGCCTGTCCTACATGGGTGCGGCGGCGATCGCCTTCGACGTGCTGTTCGCCGAGGCCGACCGCCTGTCGCCGCGGTCGATCATGCGCGATGTCGCGGGCGTCGACCCGACGCTCCTTAGCCGACTACCAGATAACGACCAGCTCTTCGCCGAGGCCATCGCCGACAAACCCGTCGTGCTCGGCTTTGGCCTATCCATGGACGGCAGCTACAGGCCGCCGGTCAAGGCGGGCTTCGCCTTTACCGGCGAGAGCCCGTCCAACGCACCGCCGCGCATGACGGCGGCAACGCCGGTGCGCCCGCAATTGCAGATCAACGCCACCGGGCTCGGCCATATCAGCCTCAATCCCGGCACCTACTCCGCAACGGTCCGCCGTGTCCCGCTTCTCCTCAGCGATGGCGAGCAGCTGTATCCCAATCTGGCGCTGGAAGCGCTGCGCGTCGCCCAGGGCGCTTCGACCTATATCGTCGCGGCGGCCCCCGATGCTCCCGACACACTGACCTCGATCAAGGTCGGCGACTTCGTGGTACCCGTCACCTCATCCGGCGAACTCTGGCTCTACACCAGCCCCGATGTCGCCGATCGCTATATCTCCGCCGGCAAGGTGCTGGCGCCCGACGGGCCCGCGCCGGGTGTCGCAGCCGCCGTGCAGGGCAGCATCGTCTTCGTCGGCACCTCCTCTGCCGGCCTGCAGGATATCCGCACCACCGCGCTCGGCGAGAACGTGCCCGGGGTGTCCATTCATGCGCAGACGGTCGAGCAGATCCTCTCCGGCCAATTCCTCTCGCGGCCGGATTGGGCCGATGGCATGGAAATCCTGCTGATCGCGGTGCTCGGCACCTGCCTCGTCATCGTCACCACCTTCGTCAGCCCCGCCGTCGGCCTCGCCTGCGGGCTGATCGTCACCGCGCTCGCCTTCGCGAGTTCCTGGTTCGCCTTTTCGCGATGGGGCCTGCTGTTCGACCCGCTCGCCCCGATCGTCGCCGCCTCGATCATCCACTTCGCCGCCACATCCTTCCGCATCCTGGTCATCGACCGCGAGCGACGCGAAGTGCGCAAGGCATTCGGCCAGTATCTCTCGCCCTCGCTGCTGCACCGCATCGAGCACAATCCTGATGCGCTGCGTCTCGGCGGCGACGACCGCGAATTGACGGTCATGTTCGTCGACGTGCGCGGGTTCACGACGCTGAGCGAGCGCCTGCAGCCGGCCGAGGTCGTCCGCTTCCTCAACACGCTGCTCGATGCGCTGAGCCGCCATGTGGTGGCCAATGAGGGCACGCTCGACAAGTTCATCGGCGACAGCATCATGGCCTTCTGGAACGCGCCGGTGGATGTCACCGACCATCCCGTCAAGGCCGTACGCGCCGCCCTTGCCATGCGCGAGACGCTCGCGACCCTGAACGCCACGGATGCCTTCGGTTTCGGCGAGGAGTATCAGGTGGGGATCGGCATCGGCGTCCACACGGGCCTCGCCTGCGTCGGCAACATGGGCGCCGAAAGCCGCTTCAACTATTCCGCCGTCGGCGACGCGGTGAATGTGTCGGCCCGCATCGAAGGCTGCTGCAAGGAAGTCGGCTTCGATATCCTGGTGTCCGAGACCACGGCCGCGGCCCTGCCGCACTTCGCCCTGCTCGACGCCGGCTCGCTCGGCCTGAAAGGCAAGAGCACGCGCACCCGCCTCTACGCCACGCTGGGCGATGAGACCATCGGCCTCTCGGCGACCTTCGCACTGCTCGAAACCGCGCATCAGGCCTTGGTGGAAGCCTTCGCCACCCGCTCCACGGAGAGCCGCAAGCTGCTGACAAAGGTCCGGCAGCGGGCGCAGCCCTACCCGGCGACACTGCCGGAGTTCTACCGCCGCCTCGCCCGCCGCGGCGATCATTTCAGGGAAACCTCCACTGAAGACCCCGCCCCGCTATCGGGGCAGGCCTCTTGAAGTTCGCACTTGCTGGAATGAGACCGGCCTAGTCGCTGCTACCACCGCCACTAGCGCCATCGCCATCGGCGCCGCTGTGGTCGCGCATTTGGTGACCACCTCCGCCCTGCCGGCCACCGTTCTGGTCGCCATTGCGCCCATGCCAGCCGCCGCGATGGCCGCCCGAGCCAGCCCCATCGCCATCGCCAGCCCCCGTCCCGGTCCCGGTCCCGGTCCCGACACTACCCTGGCTACCATCGCTGGCAGCGGATTCTGCTCCGCCGGATTGCGCCTGACCACCATTCGCCGGCGCAGCACCGCCCTGCGTCCCGTCGCGATGCCCGTTATGCCCGTTGCGGCCGCCATCGCCGCCATCGGAACGCCCCCCACGATCTCGATCGGCATGGTCGCGGCTTCCATCGCGGGTGGCACTACCGCGATCGGCGTGATCCCGCGCACCGTGGTTGTCGCCACCACGATCTCGCGCCCCTTCATGTCGGTTGCCCCATCCGTCGCGCCGTCCATGCTCATTTTGAACGTCGTGATTTCCGCTGCGCTGGCCCCAGCCGCCACCGTCATTGCCCCTGTCGTGATGTCCTCCGCGTCCGCCCCAATGGTCGCGGTCCCTGTCGCGATCATGGTGGTGTCGGTCCGGATGATCGTGATCCCTGTCATGGTGATGCTTGTCAGGGCGGTGATGATGCGGCTTGTCGGGCTTATCCGGCTTTTGCGGTTCATCCGGCTTCTGTGGCCGCTCTGGCTTCTGCGGTGAGGGCGGCGCCTGCTCCTGCGGCGGAAACAGCGTCGGCACCGGCGAGCTCTCGGGCGGCCGGTCCTGCCGTTCGGCGCGCATGCTGCGCAGACCGCAGCTGGTGCGGATATTTCCAAGTGGCCCTGACAGTTGCTGGTTTCCCGAAAGGAACGGCAGCGCCTTGTTATTTCGCAGCGTCCGCAATGTCGTCTCGTCGACCTTGCGCGGATCCGACACCCCGCCGCCGCGCGAAGCGATCACGCAGTCGCACTGCTCGCGCAGCTGCTTGCAGCCGCCGGCGCCGCAGAATTGCGCCGAACCGTTGAGAAGCACCATGGCGGTCGTGCCGTTCGGCGCGACATAGACATCGAACGCCGTGCCGCGCACACCGATCGTTCCCGCCGGCGTCACGATCGAATAGGCCGATGAGGAGGAATTGCCGCTGATCCAGCGAAACGTGCCCTTCGCCGCCTTGATCGTCAGCTTCTTGACCGAATTGGCGTCGTCATAGACGTAGCTGTCGATCACCACCGACGACCCGGCACCGACGGCAAGCTTGGTACCATCTCGGAAGACGAATTGACCAAGCCCGCCGATCGAGGTGCGGATACGTTCGTCGCGATGAACAGGGTCCTTGACCACCAGAGGCCCGTTTTCCCCAGCCACCTCTGTCTTGATGAGAGTCGCCTCGCCGACCGCAACCTCCGCGAACGCCGGAAACGGGAAACACATTGACAGGCCAAGCACAGCGGCCAATGCATTACGCACACGCAACATCGCCCTTACCCTCAACAATACATTAACTATATCACAATGTGTTGATGGACGTCGCCTTATCCACTTGTAGTAGCCCGGCGCGAAAGGCCGAGCACTACCGCGACCACGCGACACCATCGCTGGCTCTTGACTTCGCGGGCCGTTCGTCCGACTTCACTGCTGACCAATCAAGGAGCAGGACCATGACGGAAGCGGCGAAGAGCACCATCGACCAGAGCGAAGTGGACCGCTTTTCCGCAATGGCGGCCGAGTGGTGGAGCCCGACAGGCAAGTTCAAGCCGCTGCACAAGTTCAACCCCGTTCGCCTCGGCTACATCAGGGACAAGGCCGCTGAAAACTTCGGCCGCGACGTGAGAAGCGCCCGGCCGCTGGAAGGCTTGCGGGTGCTCGACATCGGCTGCGGTGGCGGCCTGTTGTCGGAACCGGTCGCCCGCATGGGCGCGACCGTTATCGGCGCCGATCCCTCCGAAAAGAACATCGGCATCGCATCGACCCATGCGAAGGCCTCCGGCGTGCCGGTCGATTACCGCGCGGTCGCGGCCGAACAGCTGGCCGAGGCCGGCGAGACCTTCGATATCGTCCTGAACATGGAAGTGGTGGAACACGTCGCCGACGTCGATTTCTTCATGACCACCTGCGCGAAAATGGTCCGCCCCGGCGGCCTGATGTTCGTCGCCACCATCAACCGCACGATGAAGGCCGCGGCCCTCGCCATCTTCGCCGCCGAAAACGTCCTGCGCTGGCTGCCGCGCGGCACACACCAGTATGAGAAGCTGGTGCGTCCGGAAGAGATCGAAAAGCCGGTCACTGCAGATGGCCTCACCATCATCGACCGCACCGGCGTGTTCTTCAATCCGCTGTCCAACCAGTGGAACCTGTCGCGGGATATGGACGTGAACTACATGCTGCTCGCCAAGCGCGGGGCGTAAGCACCCCGTCGGCATTTCGCCTAGACTTTCAACGTCCTGACATGCGCAAGCAGATCGACTTGCGTCTCGGCGTTGCGCGCCGCCAGTTCCTTGACGCGGGCCCGATCGATCTCGACCGCCGCGCCATCAGGCCCAAAGGGTATCTTGAAGGTGAAGGCCCGGGCGCTCGGCCCGTGATCCGCCAGATGCTCGAAGCGTTCGACGGCCTCGGCCCAATCAGGCCGATGATGCGGCCCCACCCACCAGAGAACGAGCGGCGGCCATTTTGGCTTGACGTTCCAGTTGCGCGCGTGCTTCAGCGCATCGGCATGCACGCCGTCATAGCTGAACGCCATCAGCGATTCGATATCGGCCCAGAGCGACAGGGAGGATGGCGCGGTGTCGAAGCCGCTACCCTCGATGAAACGCGGAAAGACCTGCGGCCCCCAGCTTCGCGCGCCCGGCTCGCCGGCATAGCCGGAGCGGCCGACAAAACCGCAGGCGCGCCGTGCGGCCTCGAAATTCGCCGGTTCGCGCAGCCGAAACCCCTCGACGGCGTCGCTCTCGAAGGGCGCCACGTGCAAACCGAAGTTATACATCGCAAGGCGCGCTTCCAGGCTCATCTCAGTGCACGTCGTCGGGAAGCACTGGCAATGCCGCGATCTCGATGCCTTCGTCGAGAAGCGCCCGCGCCTCATCTGGCGTCGTCTGGCCGATGATCCCGCGCGCATCGGCCTCGCCATAATGGATCTTGCGCGCCTCCTCGGGGAAGCGTTCGCCGACATCTTCGGAGTTGGCCTTGATCGCGGTCACCGCCTCCTTCAGCTTCTGGAAGGCCTCGCGGCGCACGGCATCCATGGCGACCGTCTGCATCTGGTCCTTCTTGCGCGCGGTCGAGACCGACGGCGCCATCAGCACCTTGGTGACGGCGGCAGAATTGCAGGTGGGACAGGTGAGAAAACCGGACGCGACCTGGCGCTCGAAATCGGCGCTTTCGGAAAACCAGCCTTCGAACTCATGGGCATTGTCACAACGCAACGAATAACGGATCACGCGGCCACGCCTCCGGACACATCGCCGCCAACAGTCTCGATCGAGAACTCGCGGGCATTCTTCAAATTCGGGATCTTGTCGCGCGCAGCCTTCACGGCAGCGGGATCGATCTCAGCGATCACGATCGCCTCGCCGGTGCCACCCGATGACGCCAGGATCTTGCCCCAGGGATCGATGATCATCGAGTGCCCGAAGGTCTCGCGCCCATCCTCATGCACGCCGGCCTGGGCGGCGGCAATCACGAACATGCCGTTCTCGATGGCGCGGGCGCGCAAGAGGATTTCCCAATGCGCCTCGCCGGTCTGGCGGGTGAAGGCGGCAGGCACCGTCATCACCTCAGCGCCGGCGACCGCCTGGGCGCGAAACAGCGCCGGGAAGCGAACGTCGTAGCAGATCGCAAAGCCCATCTCGGCGAACGGCAGCGACACCACGCGCGCCTCCTGCCCCGGCCGGTATGCCGCACTCTCGCGCCAGCTCTCGCCATTGTCGAGATCGACATCGAACATGTGGATCTTGTCGTAGCGGTTCAGGATCGTGCCATCGGGACCGAAGAGATAGCCGCGATTGGCAAGCTTGCCGTCATCGAGCGCGATCGCCGTCGAGCCGACATGCACATGGATCTGAAGTTCGCAGGCAAGCTTTCGCGCGGTGCGAACGATGATGTCGTTCGCCTCGTCACGCAGATGCAGCTTGCCGGCGGCGCGGTCGCGCTGCAGCATCCCGGTCATCTCGGGCGTCTGCACATAGATGGCACCCGAGGCGGCGGCCTCGCACACCAGCCGCGCCATGGCATCCGCATTGCGCTGCGGATCGATACCCGAACACATTTGAATGGCAGCGGCCTTGAATGTCATTGGCTTATCCTAAGCGGCCAGCAGCGGGTCGAGCTTGCCCGCACGCTCCAGCGCATAGAGATCATCGCACCCGCCGACATGCTTGTCGCCTATGAAAATCTGCGGGAACGTCGAGCCGCCATTGGCGCGCGCGATCATCTCGGCGCGGAAAGAAGGCGTGGAGGTCGCATTGTGCTCGACGAAATCGACACCCTTTTCGGAAAGAAGAGACTTGGCGCGAACGCAGAAACCGCAGCCATCGCGCGTATAGATCGTAACCGGTACCATCGGAACTCCAGACAAAGGCAGTAATCTCCCTGTCATATAGTTTCGGATAGTGCCCTTGCAAAGGTCAAAACGGTGATATCGGCCGCACCGGCGCGGCGCAGCACCCTGGCTGCAGCGGCCACCGTCGCGCCTGTCGTATAGACATCGTCGACCAGCACCAGCCGCTTGCCGAACACATCGCCTTCGCGGCCGCTGGCGATCGCAAAGGCGCCACGCACATTCTCCTGCCGCGCCTTCGCACCCAGCCCCACCTGCTGGCGCGTTCGCCGAACACGCAACAGCGTCGCAGGCAGCAGCGGGCGCTCGGCCTGCTTTGCCATATGACGCGCCAGTTCCGCCGCCTGATTGAACCGGCGCGACAAAATCCGTGTTCGATGCAGCGGCACCGGCAGGATCGCGTCGCAGCGCTCGACAGCACCATCGGATGCCCGGAGCATCCAAGCCGCCATCATCGGCGCCAGATCGGTGCGGTCGCGATATTTCAGCCCATGCACGAGATTGCGCACCGCCTCGTCGTGGAAGGCTGCCGTGCGCAGGCGATCGAAAGGCGGCGGGTCGGCGATGGCGGCGGCACTCAATATCCCAGCGCCGAGATCATGCGAAAAGGGAACGCCCAGAACCTCGCAATAGGGCCGCTCGATGAACCGCAGCGCCGACCAGCATTTTGGGCAGACGCCGCGATGCCGCCCCGTCGACACGCCGCAGACGGCGCAGGCGGGCGGATAGATCAGGTCGACCATAGCGGAGAGCGGACGCCTCAGCGCCCGGTCGATCCCCGCCAAACCTTGCCACCCGCGCAACCCCATGGCGAAACGATAGCGCATTTCGCGCAACAGGAAAATCGCCTTGCCGCCCCGCCCCGGCAGGATTATTGACGTCGGCATGGACATCATCTTCGACACGACAAGGATTGCGGCGAACCGGCATCGCGCGCTTCGCAACAATGATCCGAAGGCAAGCTTCCTGCTCGATATCGCAGCCGACGAACTGGGCGAACGCCTCGCCGTCGTCGAGCGCACCTTCGAACATGCCGTCGAACTGCATGGCGCGACCGGCGCCGCCGCCCGCGCCGCCAAGGCCACCGGCAAGATCGGCAGCCTCACCCGCATCGAAAGCGAACAGGCCTATGCCACCTCCGACGATGCCTTCATCGAAGCGCCGCTGGAGATGGTTCCGCTTGAGCCGCAATCGGCCAATCTGGTGATCGCGCCCTTGAGCCTGCACCTGACCAACGATACGCCCGGCGTCTTCATCCAGATCCGCCGTGCGCTCCGCCCCGACGGACTGTTCCTCGCCGCCATTCCCGGCTCCGGCACATTGCAGGAGTTGCGCGAGGTCCTGCTCGCCACCGAGATCGAGATGACCGGCGGCGCCAGCCCCCGCGTCATTCCATTCGCCGATGTCCGCGATGTCGGCGGACTGATGCAGCGCGCCGGTTTCGCGCTGCCCGTTATCGACGCCGAGACCTATACGGTCCGCTACGATTCCATTTTTCCGCTGATGCGCGATCTGCGCGCCATGGGCATGACCAATCCGCTTGCCGAGCGCAGCAGCAAGCCGTTGACGCGCGCCTTCTTCATGCGCGCCGCCGAACTGTACGCGGAACGCTATTCCGATCCGGATGGCCGCATCCGGGCCACCTTCTCGATCATCTATGTCTCGGGATGGGCGCCGCACGAAAGCCAGCAAAAACCGCTGCGGCCGGGATCGGCAAAGGTCAGGCTCGCCGACGCGCTGAAGGTCGAGGAGCACAAGCTCAAGCAGTAGGGCTTTTGGCCAGCTGTCGCCCTGCTCAGATCAGCTACGGTATGTTGTTTGCGATGATGGTGAAGATGTTGTTCAGCTGTCCGCTAACCGCTCCGACGCCGGTGATAATCGCGGTGGCGACCAGGGCGGCGATCAGGCCGTATTCGATGGCGGTGGCGCCGTTGCGATCAGTGACAAATGCTTTCAGAAGTCTCGTCATTCGTCCCTCGTCGCTCGACATGCCAGTCGATTTCTCCGCATCGCCTTGGGCCTCAAGCCTTCAGCAGCCAACACCGCTTCCGTAGCCCTGCACGACGCAAACCGAGCCCGGCGTATCCTGCAGGACGCTGCGACGGATCGTATAGCGCTTGCCGTTTTCGCTCTTCTGGCCGTTCTCGCTCTTCGGAATTGAACCCGTCGTGATCGAATCGAATTCCGACGGCGCGCTGGCAAAGACGCTCGACTTCGACTTGTCGGCGAGCATCGGCGTCAGGATCAGTGTCAGGGCCACGACGGCCGTGCCGAATAGAAGCGCGATGTTCAGCGCCCCCGTCTTGCGCGAGGAAACCGAAGCCTGCTCCTTCTCCCGAACTGCTTTCCAGAAATCGTCGTCCATGCGTCAAGCCTTCTACACACACGCCAGTTGCTTGATTGAGGCCGATCTTTGGCAGAATCTGTTAAACGATCGATTAATATCCACAGCCAGATTGGCACAGAAATAGCTATAAAATAGAAATTTCTAAAGTAAGTCCTGCAGAATGGGGATCAGCGGCTCATCGGCCGGCGGCATGGGATAATCGCGCAGCGCCTGCGGCTTCACCCACTTGATCGCCTGACCCTCGCGGCCAACGGGAATGCCCTCGAAACGGCGGCAAACGTAAAGCGGCATCAAAAGGTGGAATTTCTCGTAGGTGTGGCTGGCGAAAGTGAGCGGCGCGAGGCACGCAACCTTGGTTGTGATCCCGAGCTCCTCATGAAGCTCGCGCACCAGCGTTTCCTCCGGCGTCTCGCCCGGCTCCATCTTGCCGCCGGGGAACTCCCAGAGGCCGGCGAGCGATTTGCCTTCAGGCCGCTGCGCCAACAGGATGCGGCCATCCGCGTCGATCAACGCGCAGGCAACGACGAGGAGAATGCTGTGGCCAGTACCGCTCACGCTTGTCTCGCTCATCGGCAAAGATCCCGCCGCCAGTAGGAATAGCGATAGGCCTCGACGAAGCCGAACCGCTCGTAGAGCGTGATGGCAGGCACATTGCCGGTCTTGACCTGCAGCCAGGCCGAGCGGGCGCTGCGCATCCGCGCCCAGCGCAGAGCGGACGTCAAAATCTCAAGCCCGAGCCCCTCGCGGCGGCGCGACGGCGTGACCGAGAGCGACATGATGCCGGCCAGATCGTTGTCCTGCACGCAGAGCACGGTCGCCAGCGGCCCCGTTTCCGGATCTTCCACCATGAACAGGCCGGATGGCGGCTTGATCGCGTTGATGACTTCGGCGAGTGCTGGCTTCAGCTTGGTCGAGACCTGATCGGTCGCCAGATTGGCGTCCACGAAGCGGCTGATGTCATGCGTCGGCAAATGATCGAGCGTATCCGGCAGGTCGGCATTGGCGAGATCGCAGGTCATGACGATGGTTTCGTCGAACGGCGTCCAACCCTCGGCCTTCACCAGATCGATCAGAACCGGCGAAGCCAGCGGCGTCTGCCGAACCACCGCCGGGCGGCCATAGGCCTCGAACTTGCGGCTCGCCTTGGCCAGCCGTATCTCGACGTCGCGATGATCGGACGGATCGAGCGGCACGATCGAGTTCAGCCGGTTCGACGGATGCCCCGCCGTCAGCCGCACCTGCCAGCTGCCATCGTAAACAACCGACGAGGCCGGCCAGGCCCGGAAACCGACGGCTTCCAGCCTGCGCACCAGCGGCAGATTTGCCTTCTTTGGGGATGTCTCGGTCAATAAAACTCAGCTCCGGTAGTCACCGTTGATGGCGACATACTCCTTTGTCAGGTCGCACGTCCAGACCGTCGCGGTGCCATTTCCGAGGCCGATTTCGACCTTCACCGGAATGTCCTGCTTTTTCATGACGTTGGAGGCCGCCTCCTCCGAATAGCCGGCATCGCGTTCGCCATTGACGGCAACGCGCACGTCGCCGAACCAGATGGCGAGGCGGTCGCGGTCGGCCATTTCGCCGGATTTGCCGACAGCCATGACGATGCGACCCCAGTTGGCGTCCTCGCCGGCAGCAGCCGTCTTCACCAGTGGCGAATTGGCGATCGACAGCGCGATCGTCTTGGCGGCGGCATCGCTTTCAGCACCCGTGACGGTGATCTCGAGCATCTTGGTGGCGCCCTCGCCGTCGCGCACGACCTGCAGCGCCAGATCCTTGAGGAGATCGTTGAGGGCCGCGCGGAAGGATGCAAGACGCGGATCGTCCGCCGTCTCGACGCGCACCTGGCCATCGTCGGCCGCAGCGCCCGTCGCAAACAGCATCAGCGTGTCGGAGGTCGAGGTATCGCTATCGACGGTCATCGAGTTGAAGGTCGGATCGACGCCTTGAGACAGCATCGCCTGCAGCGCTGCAGGCGCGATGTCGGCATCGGTGACGACGAAGGAGAGCATCGTCGCCATATCGGGCGCGATCATGCCGGCGCCCTTGGCGATACCGTTGATCGAGACTTTTACGCCGCCGATCTCGGCCGTGCGGGTCGCGACCTTCGGATAGGTGTCGGTGGTCATGATCGCCTTGGCGGCCTCGAACCAGAAATCGCCTGTCGCGTCGGAATAGAGCGTGTCGAGCACGCCGGAAAACTTGGTGGCGTCGAGCGGTTCGCCGATCACGCCTGTCGAGGCCAGGAAGATCTCGCTCTCACTGCAGCCAACGGCTGATGCGGCGGACTTTGCCGTCAGCGCGGTAGATTCACGGCCCTTCACGCCGGTAAAGGCGTTGGCATTGCCGGAATTGACGACGACGGCGCGGGCAACGCCGCCCGGCAGATTGGTGCGGCAGAAATCGACGGGCGCGGAGGGGCACTTCGAGCGGGTGAAGACGCCGGCAACGGCCGCCGGCTTGTCGAACACCATCATCAGGACATCGGTGCGGTTCTTGTACTTGATCCCCGCCGAGGCGGTCGCCATGCGAACACCGCGCAGCGCGGGCATGGACACGAAGGTTTTGGGAGCGAGCGGGGAAACGGAACCGGACATGATCATCGACCTGGCATGAAAGGGGATACGGAAGGGCCCGGAAAAACCGGGCCCTCGATGGATGTTGTTACTGCTGAGCCGGCGCTGCGGCGGGCGCGTCGCCCGGCTGCGGCTGCTTGTTGGCGTCGTCATAGCCCTTGCGCAGGGCTTCGTCCGTGATGTCGATCTTGGACTTTTCCTTGGCAGCGGTCAGGAGCGCAAGATACTTGTCGCGCATGACGAGCTGACGAACCTGATCCTTGACCTGGTCGTAAGCAGGAGGAGCGGCGTCGCGCTTATCCTCGACGAGGATGACGTGGTAGCCGAAATCGGTCTTCACAGGAGTCTTGGTGTAGGCACCCTTGTCGAGCGCGAAGGCTGCGTCTTCGAATTCCTTGACCATGCGGCCCTTGGTGAAATAGCCGAGATCGCCGCCGTCAGCCTTGTTCGGATCGGTCGACTTTTCCTTGGCGAGGTCGGCGAAGTTCTTGCCGGCGTCGAGCTGCTTGATGACGTCCTTGGCTTCGTCTTCCGTCTTCACCAGGATGTGGCGGGCGTGAACCTCTTCCTGCTTCGGGAGGGCAGCGACTTCCTTGTCGTAGCGTGCCTTGACTTCAGCGTCGGTCACGGTGTCGACGACGTGCTTCTTGAAGTAGGCGTTGTGCAGTTCGCGATCGGCAAGGTACTGCATGCGCTTCTTGAACTCGGGCGTCTGGTCGAGCTTTTCAGCGGCCGCGTCCTTGGCAAGCAGCTTCACGTCGATAGCGGCGGAAAGGGCTGCGACCTTTTTCTGGTCGTCAGGCAGCTGCGCCAGCTGCGGATCGAGGTTGGCAACCGCCAGGTCGAGTTCCGACTGGTGGATCTCGACATCGCCGACCTTGGCAACGACGGCGTCAGCGCCGTCCTGTGCCCGCACCGGCGCCTGGAAGGCGACGAACGTGGCGAGTGCCATCACGGCGATTCTGTTGTAGTTCAACATCAAACATTCCTTCACAGTTAACCCACCGGCTTCAACTTCTTGAATCCTGCCCTGAAACAGGCATCAACACTGGAATGTGGCCTTTCTATATCAGCCAAATCCGTTGACATCATTCGACCCCCCTCTTATCTGTCACGCAACCTCGCGTCCAGAAAAGTTTCCTGGCGTTTCGATACGTGCGCCCGAAATTCGGCCGGGCCGCCCTTACGAGAAGCCCGGGATGAATATTCAGAAAGGACCAGTCGTATGGTCAGCTTTGGCGGTATCGCCCGCAAAATATTTGGCTCTGCCAATGATCGCCGCGTGCGGTCCTTCCAGCCGAACGTCGCCGCAATCAATGCGATTGAGGAAAAGACCAAGGCGTTGTCCGACGAACAGCTTGCCGCCCAGACGGTGGAATTCCGCAAGCTGCTCGCCGAAGGCAAGACGCTCGACGACATCCTCGTCCCGGCCTTTGCCGTCGTGCGCGAGGCCTCGCGCCGCGTGCTCGGCATGCGCCCCTTCGACGTCCAGCTGATCGGCGGCATGATCCTTCATTCCAACGCGATCGCGGAAATGAAGACGGGCGAAGGCAAGACGCTGGTCGGAACGCTTCCCGTTTATCTCAACGCGCTATCAGGCAAGGGCGTCCACGTCGTTACCGTCAACGACTACCTCGCCCAGCGCGACGCGGCCACCATGTCGCGTCTTTACAGCTTCCTCGGCCTGACCACGGGTGTCATCGTCCACGGCCTGTCGGACGAGGAACGCGCGGCTGCCTATGCCTGCGACATCACCTACGCGACCAACAACGAGCTCGGCTTCGATTATCTGCGCGATAACATGAAGTACGAGAAGGGCCAGATGGTTCAGCGCGGCCACAACTACGCGATCGTCGACGAAGTGGACTCGATCCTCGTCGACGAAGCACGCACGCCGCTGATCATCTCCGGTCCGCTCGACGACCGCTCCGATCTCTACAACACGATCGACACCTTCATTCCGCTTCTCGTCGAAAGCGATTACGAGATCGACGAAAAGCAGCGCTCGGCCAACTTCTCCGAAGAAGGCACCGAAAAGCTCGAAAATCTTCTGCGTGAAGCTGGCCTGCTCAAGGGCGCCGGCCTTTACGACATCGAAAACGTCGCGATCGTCCATCACGTCAACAACGCGCTGAAGGCCCACAAGCTCTTCACCCGCGACAAGGACTACATCGTCCGCAACGACGAGATCGTCATCATCGACGAATTCACCGGCCGCATGATGCCGGGCCGCCGTTATTCGGAAGGCCAGCACCAGGCACTGGAAGCCAAGGAACGCGTAAAGATCCAGCCTGAAAACCAGACGCTGGCGCAGATCACCTTCCAGAACTACTTCCGCATGTACGACAAGCTCGGCGGCATGACCGGCACGGCGCAGACGGAAGCCGAGGAATTCGGCAACATCTACGGCCTCGACGTCATCGAGGTACCGACAAACCTGCCGATCCAGCGTATCGACGAGGACGATGAGGTCTACCGGACCTTCGAGGAAAAGTTCAAGGCGATCATCGCCGAGATCAACGAAGCCCAGAAGCGCGGCCAGCCCGTGCTTGTCGGCACGACGTCGATCGAAAAGTCCGAACTGCTCGCCGACCTCATGCGCAAGCAGGGCTTCAACAACTTCCAGGTTTTGAACGCCCGTTACCACGAGCAGGAAGCCTATATCGTCGCCCAGGCCGGCGTGCCCGGCTCCGTGACCATCGCCACCAATATGGCCGGCCGCGGTACCGACATCCAGCTCGGCGGCAACCTCGACATGCGCATCGAGCGCGAACTCGGCGAAGTGGAGCCCGGTCCCGAGCGTGATGCCGCGATCGCTGCGATCGTCGAAGAGATCAAGGTTCTGAAGCAGAAGGCGATCGAAGCCGGCGGCCTCTACGTCATCGCCACGGAACGTCACGAAAGCCGTCGTATCGATAACCAGCTGCGCGGCCGCTCCGGCCGTCAGGGCGACCCCGGCCGTTCGAAGTTCTACCTGTCGCTTCAGGACGACCTGATGCGCATCTTCGGCTCCGACCGCATGGATTCGATGCTGACCAAGCTCGGCCTCAAGGACGGCGAAGCCATCGTCCATCCCTGGATCAACAAGGCCCTGGAGCGCGCCCAGAAGAAGGTCGAAGCCCGCAACTTCGACATCCGCAAGAACCTCCTGAAGTATGACGACGTTCTCAACGACCAGCGCAAGGTGGTGTTCGAGCAGCGCGTCGAGCTGATGGAAGCGGCCAATATCTCCGAGACCGTTTCCGACATGCGTCGCGAAGTGATCGAGGATCTGGTTCAGAAGCACATTCCCGAGCGCGCCTACGCCGAACAGTGGGATGCCGTTGGCCTCAAGGAACAGACCAACGCGCTCCTCAATCTCGACCTGCCCATCGAGGACTGGGTCAAGGAAGAAGGCATCGGCGAAGACGATATCCGCGACCGCCTGACGGAAGCGGCCAACGCAGTCTTCACCGAAAAGGCCGAGCGCTTCGGCGACGACATCATGCATTACGTCGAGCGTTCCATCGTCATGCAGACGCTGGACGCGCTCTGGCGCGAGCACATCGTCAACCTCGATCACCTTCGCTCGGTCGTCGGTTTCCGCGGCTACGCACAGCGCGACCCGCTGCAGGAATACAAGTCGGAAGCCTTCGAGCTCTTCAACACGCTGCTCAACAGCCTTCGCCAGGCCGTCACCGCCCAGCTGATGCGTGTCGAACTGGTGCAGCAGGAGCAGCCGGAACCGCCGGCCATGCAGGCACACCACATCGATCCGGCGACCGGCGAAGACGAGTTCGCATCGGTCTACCAGGCATCGGAAGTCATCGTGGCACCCGAGAATCGCAACCCCGACGATCCCGCCACCTGGGGCAAGGTCGGCCGCAATGAGGTCTGCCCCTGCGGTTCGGGCAAGAAGTACAAGCACTGCCACGGCGCCTTCGAGCAGGCCTGACACCTGATCGAGCATGGAAAATCGAAGCCCTCGCGACCGGGATGTCGCGAGGGCTTTTTCATGCGCGCGACCCGCAAATGAGCAGAAGTCGCCCACAACTTCCACTTTCATAATCCGCTCGAAATTCAGCCGCAAAACAGTCGCTTTGTTCATCGAGCTTGCGCCGATATCAGGATTGATTTCTAGGACACTCTATGAACCGCACCCTTTGCAAGGCCCCCTATTTCAGCCAGTGGGAAACGCCGTCGATGACGCTCTCCGTGCTGGAGCGCGGCGCTTCTGCCTTGCTCGATGATCCGCTCTGGCAGCGATCCGGCGCAGACTCCGTGGAGGAATATGCGCGCTGGGCCGTCAACATCTGCGGCATGGCCTGCCTCAAGATGATCCTCGCCGCCAGGGGCGAAGACCACCGCATTATCGATCTCGCTCGAGGATGCACTCAATTCGGCGGCTATGTCGTCAACGAGGATGACCAGTCGATCAAGGGACTGATCTACGCACCCTTCGTCACCTATGTCCGCGAAACCTTCGGTCTCCATGCGAAAACAGTCACCGGCCTGCCGACACCCGATATCGCGGATGTGCTGAAGGACAGCGACTTCTTCATCGCCTCGGTCAACAGCCAGATCCGCTGGCCGGACCGCCAGCCGCTCGCAAAGGGCGGCCACCTGGTACTGGTGACGGCGGCAACCGCTGACACCATCCGCTTCCACAACCCGTCCGGCCACGACGAAGCCAGCCAGGCAGATGTCGAGCTTCCGATCGAGACCTTCGACCGCTTCTTCGCCAATCGCGGCATCGCCGTCAGGTTCGACCAATAACAACGATACAAGAGGACCCATCCGCCATGCCGACACAGCCCGAACAACCAAAATCGTCCCGGCCGCGCATTGCCATCCTCTTCGGCGGCCGCTCGCCAGAACACGACGTCTCCATCCTTTCAGCGACCAATGTCGTCGCAGCCCTCGACGCCGGGCGCTACGACGTCCTGCCGGTCTTCGTGACCCGGGAAGGGCAATGGCTGCTTCTGCCCAAGGGCACAACGCTGTCGGCGGCCGCCA
Source organism: Hyphomicrobiales bacterium (assembly GCA_900472605.1). Classification (GTDB taxonomy): domain Bacteria; phylum Pseudomonadota; class Alphaproteobacteria; order Rhizobiales; family Rhizobiaceae; genus Rhizobium. Next base: position 18,519 of record UCJD01000070.1, read on the forward strand.
AGGTCGAGGAAGCCGTCGAAGTCAGCCTTCTGCCGGGCGGCCGGGGCCGCATGCTCGCCATCCCGCAGGGCACGCACCCCTATGAAGTGCCCGCGATCGACGTTCTCTTTCCCGTACTGCATGGAATGCATGGCGAGGATGGCTCGATACAGGGCCTGGCAGCCGTTGCCCGCGTGCCGCTCGCCGGCTGCGGCCTGCTCGGATCGGTCACCGCCATCGACAAGGACATCGCCAAGCGCTTGCTTCGAGAAGCCAGCCTGCCGGTGGCGAAAGCCCTCTGCATCGAACAGGACGGCGTTTTCTCCTTCGGAACAGCGGCGCATGAACTCGGTTTGCCGCTTTTCATCAAGCCCGCCCGCCAGGGCTCCTCGGTCGGCGTCAGCAAGGTGAAGACGCAAGAGGACTTCGCAGCGGCACTTGCGGAAGGCTTCCGGCACGACAGCAAGCTGCTCGCCGAAGAATTCATCGCCGGCCGCGAGATCGAGTTCAGTGTGCTCGAACATGCAAATGGCGAAATCACCGTCTCGCTGCCGGGCGAGATCGCGCCGGCCGAAAGTCACGGTTTCTACAGCTACGAGGCGAAATACATCGATGAGGCAGGTGCGGCGCTCCGTGTGCCCGCGCAACTGCCAAAGGAGATCGAGGACGACCTGCGCAAAACAGCGCGCCAGGCCTTTAAGGCGCTCGGCTGCGACGGCATGGCTCGCGTCGATTTCTTCGTGAAGGAGGACATGTCCTTCGTGGTCAACGAGCTCAACACCATCCCCGGCTTCACCAATATCAGCATGTACGCCAAGGCGATGGCGGCATCCGGCGTCAGCTACGCCGAGGTCCTCGATGTCCTGATAGACAGGGCGTTGACGCGCGGTGGCGGCTGACGCCTTGAACGGGGGACAGGTTAAGCCGAAAGGCCCCGTCACAACCGTTTCTTAACGCTGTCATGCCACTACTCTAAGGACGATTTGCCAGAGAGTTTTGCGTGTCCATTATGGCGGTCATCGAGACAGCGGAGAAGATGTTACCGGCGAGCCTGCGTCCTGCGGGCGGTCGCCTGCTTCGCATGCTCGGCGATATCTTGACCCAGCGCGGCGAAAAGGCCGCCGCCAAGCGCATGGCGCTGACCGCCTTTGCGATCCGCGTCATCAGCGCCGCCCTCGCCTTTCTCTCGCAGATCATCCTGGCCCGCCTAATGGGCGAATACGAATACGGCATCTTCGTCTTCGTCTGGGTGCTGATCGTTCTCTTCGGCGACCTCTCCTGCCTCGGCTTCCACACCGCCATCGTCCGCTTCCTGCCGCAGTACAAGGCGTCGGGCGCCTTTGAGGAAATCCGCGGACTGACCGGCACCGCCAGAATCTTCGGCCTGCTGTCCGGCACATCCGTGCTCGTCATCGGCATGATCGGCCTGCATATCTTCGGCGATCGCATCCAGAGCTACTATCTCGTGCCGATCTTCCTCGGCCTGCTCGCCATGCCGATGATCGCGCTCGGCGACATCCTGGAAGGCACCTCGCGCGCCAATCACTGGCCCGTCATGGCGCTGAGCCCGGTCTATATCGTCCGCCCGATCCTGATCATCACCTGCATGCTCATCGCGATCGGCCTCGGCGCGCCGCACACGGCAGTCACCGCCATGCAGGCAGCGCTGGTCGCCACCTATCTCACGGCGCTCGGCCAGTATGTCGCGACCCTGATCCGCCTGCGCCGGCACTATCACCAGGGTCCGAGCAAGATCGATTTCCTGAGCTGGCTAAGTGTCGCCTTCCCGATCTTCGTGATCGAGGGCGTCAGCTTCCTGCTCACCAATTCCGATGTCGTCGTCGTCGGCATCTTTCTAGAGCCGCACGAGGTCGCCATCTACTTCGCCGCAGCCAAGACCATGGCACTCGTCCACTTCATCAATTTCTCGGTCAAGGCCGCCTCCGGACCGCGCTTTTCCAGCATCATCGCCGAGGGCAGCCGCGCCGAGCTCGCCGCCGCCGCCTTCGATGCCGCCAGATGGACCTTCTGGCCGGCGCTCGCAGTCGGCCTTGTCGTCCTCGCAGCCGGGCATCTGCTGCTGTCGCTGTTCGGCGGCGCCTTTACGGCGGGCTATGTGCTGATGGCCATCCTGCTGGCCGGCATTCTTGCCAAGGCGCTGGTGGGTCCTGCCGAAACGCTGCTGATGATGGCCGGCAAGCAGAATATCTGCGTCGCGCTCTATGCCGGCGCGCTGACCGCAAACGTCGCCCTCAACATTCTCCTCATTCCCCATTTCGGCATCGAGGGCGCGGCGATCGCCACGGCCTCCGCCATGGGCGTCGAGGCGGTGCTCTTGCATCTCGCAGTCCGCCGCACGCTCGGCATCGCCCTCTTCGCCTTCGCCAGACCGGCCAGCGCCGGCAACGATATGGAAGCCTGACAGTATGGTGCGCAATCCTCCCGGAACCCAGACCACAGACGCGACCGCCAACCGCATGGTCCACGAGTTGGCATCGCTGGAATTCGATGCACCGCAGGCCGAAGCCCGTGTCGAGGTCGGCCGTCCGGGCCGCGAGCTCTGTGTCTACTCGGGCAAGCTCGGCTACGACCTGCAGGACGAACTGGATTTCCTCTCCAACCGCGCGCTGGAGCCCAATGTCTTCTTCACCGGCCGTTTCCTGGCGCCGGCCATGCCGCGTCTCGACGACCGCGAGGTCAATTTCGCGCTGCTGCGCGATCAGAACGAGACCCGCAGCCGCCTGCGCGTGCTGATGCCGTTTTCGATCGAAAAGCCGGGCTTTGCCGTCGGCCCCTCGATCATCCGCGTCTGGGCCAACAGCTTCGCGCCCTTGGGCACGCCGCTGCTTGACGGCGAGGATGCGGCCGAAACGCTCGACAATCTTTTGGAGGGCTTGACTGCCCGCGACCTGCGCATGCCCGGCATCCTGGTACTGCCGGATCTCCGCCTGAACGGCATCTTCGCCCGTATGATCCGAGCCGTCGCCATCGGCCGCAACCTGCCGATCGCGACCACCAATCCCTATCTGCGTCCGATGCTGCAGAGCGACGAGGACGCCGTCGCCTATCTGCGCCAATCGGTCTCCTCCTCTCACATGCGCGAAATGCGCCGGCAATGGCGGCTTCTCGAAGAAAAGGGCTCGATCGTCTACAACGTCGCCCGCCAGCCGCGCGACATCCATATGCGCTTCGAGGAGTTCCTGGCGCTCGAAGCCGGCGGCTGGAAGGGCAAGCGCCGCAGCGCGCTCGTCACCGACCGCCTGCACACCGCTTTTGCCCGCGAGGCGATCTCCAACCTCGCCGCCGTCGACGCCGTGCGTATCCACTCGATCGATTTCAACGGCAAGTCGATCGCCTCCACCGTCGTCCTGATGATGGGCGGCGAGGCCTACACTTGGAAGACCGCCTACGACGAGACATATGCCCGCTATTCGCCGGGCAAGTTGCTCATGGGCGAACTCACCGAATGGCACCTCGACGACGCCAACATCGTCCGCTCCGACAGCTGCGCCGTCCCCGATCACCCGATCATGAGCCGTTTCTGGCAGGAGCGCGAGGAGATGGGCACCGTCGTCATCGGCCTCAACCAGAACGCCGACCGCGACGTCCGCCAGGTCGCCGCCCAGCTGCACCTCTACAGCAGCACGCGTAATGTCGCGAAGATGTTGCGGCAGAAGATCATGGCGCTGGCCGGGCGGGGGTGAGGTGTGGGGCGGCGAACTTGGCGTCCGCAGCCCCCAGAATCAAAGGACGTCTTGCAGCTGCGCTTCGCCGCCGTGCAGGAAGCACGCTTTGTCGAACAATCCGAGATCGACAAAGTTCGGAAGACGTACATCGTGAATGTCGGGAAGGCGTTTGCCAGCGGCTTCGAACGACCTGTCTATCTGCGAAATGAATCCCAGGATGACACCGGTTTCCCGTGCGAAATCCTCGAGGGATTTCAACTGCTCTGAGAGAACAGGCTTGCTTCGCTGTTGGTCGAGCAGCTGAAGGTAGTCAATAACCGCGATTGTTCCCGGCTTAGATCCCGCCATGTATTTCATGATGTAGCCGGCGCTGATCTCATCGGACGTGGAGACCTCAATTCCATTAGCCGCAGCGCCATCCGCCTCGTCCAACGTCTTTAGACGCCTTTGCGCCTGCTCTTCCGTTAATTCAAGCGTGAACAAGACTGCTCTGCGCCCGCTGCGGGCTGCATCGAGTAGGAGCTTAAGCCCAAGCATGGTCTTGCCCTGCCCTGGACGTCCCGCAAGCAGCAACAGATTGCCATGTTCCAGGCGAGACAAGATGGTTTCGGAAAGTGGTCCCGACGTCATGCTCGCCGAGAGCAGGCTCCACCTTGCAAAGCCCTCGTCTCGAGCGATCTGGTCCAATGCTTCGTTGAGCGCAATGCCATCAGTGCGTGCCATCAATTTGGCGCGCCGTTTTAGCTGAAATATCGGTGCCGAAAGCTTCATTGCAAACCTCCATCACGAGCCGAACCGCAACCCCTCCTTATGCGATGCTCGAACAGATGGTTCGATGAACTGGCGTCACCCTGCATGTGAGATGCTTTCCCGAAAGGAGGGAGGAGGCTTGGGTCCAGCCTGTGGCCAGAACCTAGCGAGTTGCGTGATTCGCAGCAAGCGCCAGACAAGCCCGCGACAGCCCTTACCCTTACCCTTACCCTTACCCTTCCCCCACCGCCCGCTCCCGCAACATCCGCCTCATCACCTTCCCCGACGTCGTCATCGGCAGCGCGTCGACAAACGCCACCTCGCGCGGATATTCGTGCATCGACAACCGCATCTTCACCCAATCGCGGATCTCCGCTGCCAGCGTATCGCTTGCCACGAACCCCGGTGTCAAAACCACATAAGCCTTGACGATCTCTGTGCGCAGCGCATCCGGCTTGCCCACCGCCGCCGCCATCTGCACAGCCGGGTGGCCGCTCAGGCAATCCTCGATTTCGGCCGGGCCGATGCGGTAGCCGGATGACGTGATGACGTCGTCGTCGCGGCCGAGGAAGGTGACGTAGCCGTCTTCGTCCTGCCGGCCGAGATCGCCGGTCAGCAGCCACTCGCCGGCAAACTTGCGCGCGGTCGCCTCCGCATCGTTCCAATAGCCGAGAAACATCACTGGATCCGGCCTCGCAATGGCGATCTGCCCGATGGCGCCTGAGGGTAACACCTCGCCGGCCTCGTTAACGATCGCCACGCGATGCCCCGGCACCGCCTTGCCGATCGCCCCCGGTTTGCTGACGCCGAGGGCCGCGTTCGACGACAGCACGAAATTGCATTCCGTCTGCCCGTAGAATTCGTTGACCTCGATCGCAAGCGTGCGGCTTGCCCAGTCATGCGTCTCCGCCCCGAGCGCCTCGCCGGCAGCGCCGATGGTGCGCAGCTTGAGATCGTATCGCTCGCGCGGATCGGGTACCGATTTCATCAGCCGCAAGGCCGTCGGCGGAATGAAGCCATTGCGCACCTTCATCTCGGCCATGATCCTGTAGGCCATGTCGGCATCGAATTTCTGCGCCGGAGACGAGACCACCGGCACGCCGAGCATCAGGCTGGGCAGCAGCGCGTTGAGCAGCCCGCCCGCCCAGGCCCAGTCGGACGGTGTCCACATGCGGTCGCCGGCTTGAGGAAAACCCTCATGCGCGAACTGGATGCCCGGAATATGCCCGGCCAGCACCCTGTGTCCATGCAGCGCGCCCTTCGGCGCGCCCGTCGTGCCCGAGGTGAAGATCATCAGCGCCGGCTCGTCCGGCCCGGTCGGCGGCACGTCGAAGCTGGGCGCATGGCGTTCGACAAGGCCGCCGAACGAGATGACCTCATCGTTGTCACCGGCAGCATCGACGCTGATCACCATCTTCAATTCCGGCAGCCGATCGCGGATTTCAGCGATCCGCTCGAGCCCGAATCCGTTGGTGACCACCGCGGCCGCGCCCGACGTCTTCAGTCGGTATTCCAGCGCCTCGACGCCGAAGAGCAGCGCCAGCGGCACGGCGATCGCGCCCATCTTGTAGATCGCCATATGCGCGATCACGGTCTCGAAGGACTGCGGCAGGAGCAGCGCCACCCGATCACCTTTGGTCAGGCCGAGCGCAACAAGCCCATTGGCCAGCGAGGCGGAGCGCGCCGCAAGCGCGCCATAGCTCATCGACAGGTGATTGCCATCGGGGCTGAAGTGCTGAAGACAGATCCGCTCCGGCTCGCGTGCCGCCCAATCGTCTGCGCACACCCGGCCGATGTTGAAATCCTCGGGGACCGTCCAGGCGAAATCGCGATAGAGATCGTCATAGCGAGCGCGCGGCGGCAGCTTCATGGGCGCATGATCATCGGTGGGTCTCGGTCGCTATCTTAGATCAAGGGGGCAACGTGCGGTTATGCTGCAGCAGCTAACACCGCGGGCGGGGATCACGCAAGCGTGAAGCCCGATCGCCCTGACGGCCCTGCGGAACGCGTGGTTGTTTACCGCTGCCGCTGCCAATCTGCCGGGCGCCGCCCTAGATAGGGGTAGCGCAAGGGTTTCTGGTCTCATCACGGAGCGATTTCATGGAATACGTCAAATTCGGCGGCACCGGCCTCGAAGTCTCGAAGATTTGCCTGGGCTGCATGACCTTCGGCGAGCCCGGCCGCGGCAATCACAGCTGGACACAGGGCGAGGAGCCGAGCCGTGCGCTGATCCGGCAGGCCATCGAAGCCGGTATCAATTTCTTCGACACCGCCAACACCTATTCCGACGGTTCCTCCGAGGAGATTGTCGGCCGCGCCATCAGGGATTTTTCGAGCCGCGAGGAAATCGTGCTCGCCACCAAGGTGTTCAACCGCATGCGCCCCGGTGCCAACGGCGCCGGCCTGTCGCGCAAGGCGATCTTCGACGAGATCGACAACAGCCTGCGCCGCCTCGGCACCGATTATGTCGACCTCTACCAGATCCACCGCTTCGACCCGACGACGCCGATCGAGGAGACGCTGGAAGCGCTGCATGATGTCGTGAAATCAGGCAAGGCGCGCTATATCGGCGCGTCGTCCATGCACGCCTGGCAGTTCGCCAAGATGATCTACACATCAAGGGCCAATGGCTGGACGCCCTTCGTCAGCATGCAGGATCATTTGAACCTGCTCTACCGCGAGGAAGAGCGCGAGATGCTGCCATTCTGTAAGGACCAGAAGATCGCCGTCATTCCCTGGAGCCCGCTGGCGCGCGGCCGGCTGACGCGCGATGTCGACGAAAAGACCGCCCGCAGCGAGACCGACGAATTCGGCAAGACGCTCTACAAACAGGCCGAGGATGCGGACCGCGCCATCATCGGCATCGTTGGCGGTCTTGCCAAGAAGCATGGCGTCTCCCGCGCCCAGATCGCCACCGCCTGGATCCTGCAGAAAAGTGCCGTCACCGCCCCGATCATCGGCGCCTCGAAATCGGGTCATATCGACGACGCCGTCGGCGCGCTTTCAGTCAAGCTCTCGGCCGAGGATATCGCCGCGCTGGAAGAGCCCTACGTGCCCCACCGCGTCGAGGGTTTCAAGTAAGGCTGCCGGGCACACGCCTGCCCTGAACGGCGCGGGCGCTTCATCCATTCGAGGGCGCCCGCAAAATATCGCCGCCAAGGATATCCCCATGACCGTCATCCCCTTCGAGGCCCGCCGCTTCCGCTCGACGGCCGCCTATTACACCCGCTACCGCGTCCCCTATCCGGACGAACTGATCACGCGCGTCGCCGAACGCTCCGGCCTTCAAACAGGTGAGCGCCTGCTCGACCTCGGCTGCGGCCCCGGCCAGCTCGGCATCGCCTTTACCCGCATCACCGGCGCAAAGGTCACCGGCATCGATCCCGAACCGGAGATGCTGGAGGCCGCGCGCGCCGATGCCAACGCCGCCGGTGTCGCCGTCGATTTCATCCAGGGCTCCTCCTACGATCTCGGCCCGTCGCTCGCGCCGCTGAAAATGACGGTCATGGGCCGCTCCTTCCATTGGATGGACCGCCCGGCAACGCTCAAGGCACTCGACGCGCTCACCGTTGACGACGGCTGCGTCGTGCTCTTCGGCGATCGCCACATAGCCTCCACGCCGGACTGGCACGCGGCCGTCAACGCGCTTTCTGAAACCTTCGCGCCGGAGCGCAACGCCGACCGCGAGCGCCGCAAGGGCCCGGATTGGGTCGCTCATGAAACCGTTCTGCTGCAATCGCCCTTCAGCAAACTCGAGCGGATCGGCATCGTCAAGGAGCGTCAGCTGAGCGCAGACGACATAATCGGCCGCGCCTTCTCGACCTCCGTCACCTCACCAGAAACGCTGGGAGAAATGGCCCAGGCCTTCGAAAGCGAGCTGCGCGATGCACTGGCAAGGCTTTCGCCTGAAGGGCGCTTTGCGGAGACAGTCGAGATCAGCGGCCTGATCGCGAGACGCGGCTAACCATTAGCCGACGAAAGAGCGTCACGCGTCGTGAACAGGAAATCGTCGGATAGCTCCCGGCCTTCCACCGCGCGCGCCAGAATCACCGCGCCCATCATCGCCGAAAGCGTCGTGAACCCCTTGGCGCGCCGCTTTTCAGGTGTCTCGCCGGGCACGATCCCGGACAGGATATCGACCAGCGCCGACAGCCCGTCGTTGAAGGTCGAGCGCACCGCGCCATGGCTGCGGCTGACCTCCTGCACGAGCGAGGCGAAGACGCAGCTACCGCCGGGATCGTCGACGCTGCAACGCGAAAGATAATGGTTGAGGAGCGCATCGAGCGGCGCGTCCGGCGCGCCTGTTATGATCTCTTTCCAGCGGATCTTCACCCGCTCGATCAATGCCCGGCTGACTTCGAGCGCCAGATCTTCCTTCGACTGGAAATGACCGTAGAAGCCGCCATGGGTCAGCCCCGCGGCATTCATGATCTCGGCCACGCCTGTTGATTCGAACCCTTTTTCGCGAAACAGCACGCCCGCGGCACCAAGGATCTTCTCCCGGTTTTCCGCGAACTTCTCTCGGCTGACACGCATCGCAAGGCTCCTGAAAAACACCGCTTGACAATTTATATGACGTCCATCATCAATAATCAACAATGATGATGGCCATCATCTAAATATTTGCACTAGCATGTCCCCCGAAAGTGGTCACCGGTTTCGGGATTAAGACATGCCGAAAAACAAATACCTGAGGCGACAGGAGCGAATCTGAAAGATTCGCGACGCGCTTTAGCTTCCGGCAACCCCCGAACGGAACAGCCCCATGGTCTCCACTGCACTTGCCTCCACGCTGGCGCGGCGCAACATCCACTACGGATGGGTTGTCGTCGCCGCCACCTTTCTCACCATGCTGGTTACGGCCGGCGCCATGGGCGCGCCTGGCGTGTTGATCAAGCCGCTGCAGGACGAGTTCGGCTGGGAGACCTCTCAGATTTCCTCGGCACTCGCCGTGCGCCTGCTGCTGTTCGGCCTGATGGGACCTTTCTCGGCCGCTTTCATGAACTATTTCGGCGTCCGCAAGGTCATCGTCTTCGCCATGATCCTGATTTCCAGCGGCTTTATCGGCTCGCTGTTCATGACCGAGATCTGGCAGCTGCTGCTGCTCTGGGGCATCGTCGTCGGCCTCGGCACCGGCCTGACCGCAATGGTGCTGGCCGCCACCGTCTCCGCCCGCTGGTTCACCAAGCACCGCGGCCTCGTCGTCGGCATGCTCTCTGCAAGCTCCGCAACCGGCCAGCTCGTCTTCCTGCCGCTGATGGCGCAATTGACCGAAAGCTATGGCTGGCGCGCCACCGTCTTCTTCGTCTGCGGCATGATCCTCTTTGCCGCCCTCGTCGTGCTCGCCTTCATGCGCGACCGCCCCTCCGATCTCAACCTCCCCTCCTTCGGCGAGGACCGCGTTACCCCGCCGCCGGCGCAGGCGGGCGGCCTGCTCACCATGCTCGCAGCACCGATCGTCGTCCTCAAGGAAGTCTCGAAGACCTCGACCTTCTGGATCCTGTTTGCCACCTTCTTCATCTGCGGCCTGAGCACCAACGGCCTGATCCAGACCCATTTCGTCACGCTCTGCGGCGATTTCGGCATCCTACCGGTGGCCGCCGCCAGCGTTCTCGCCGTCATGGGCATCTTCGATTTCTTCGGCACGATCGGTTCCGGCTGGCTGTCGGACCGTTTCGACAATCGCTGGCTGCTCTTCTGGTATTACGGCCTGCGCGGCCTATCGCTGCTCTTCCTGCCGTTTAGCGATTTCTCCTTCTACGGCCTGTCGATCTTCGCCGTCTTCTACGGCCTCGACTGGATCGCCACGGTGCCGCCGACGGTCAAGCTCGCCGCCGAACGCTTCGGCAAGGAGAAGGTCGGCATCGTCTTCGGTTGGGTCTTCACCGGCCACCAGCTGGGCGCCGCCACGGCGGCATACGGTGCAGGCTTGTCGCGCACCGAGCTTCAAAGCTATCTGCCCGCCTTCTTCATCGCCGGCGCCTTCTGCCTGCTCGCCTCGATCCTGGCGATCACGCTGAAGAAATCCGGCGTCGCCACCCCGGCCGTCTCCGCCGCCCACTGACAACACCCTTCCGGCCGAAACCATTCGGCCGGAAGCCCCACGAAATCAGCCCGATACCCTCATCCCCGTCTTGCGCCCGCGGCTAAACGCATGCTAGACACCCGCCTCGTCGGTATCCGTTGCCCCATTGGCGGAATTGGTAGACGCGCTCGACTCAAAATCGAGTTTCGAAAGAAGTGCTGGTTCGACTCCGGCATGGGGCACCACCGATTTCAGGCGCTTGTCGCCTGGCTCTCGCCATCCTGCATCGCCAGCTCTCCCGAAAACCATGTGGCGGATCAGTGCGCAGCCACTTTCGCCGGCGCCAGTTGCACGCGGCTCATGCGCTGCTTCACCGGCAGTCCCTGGATCGCATAGCGGTGGAACGGCGAGACCGCGCTCTTTCGAACCTGCACGAACCGTCCGAACTGGTGCTCGAGTTGAACGACAAGCTCGGCGCGCTCGGTCACGCCTTCCTGGAACAGCCGGATCAGCAGATTGGCGGCAACGCCGCTTGAGCGCAGCTGTCGCGCAGTATCGCTGTCGCCGGAATAGCCGGCCTCGGCAAGGATGCCGTGAAGGTAATCGAGATCGGCGCCGGAGAGGTAGGTGGAATCTACATTGGAAGACATCGTGGTCCTCCTTTCGATAGGGGGCTAGGGTGTGGAGGCCCTCAACCAGCAGCGCCCGTAAAAGTGGCTACTGAAGGACGGAACATGCGCCCTAAAGGCGAACAAAGCAATCAAGTGATGACGAATAAAACAGCAAGCCAGCCGAAAGCCATGAACTGATCGAATAGCCGACGACGCCAAACGTCCCGGGACGGGAGCTCGCTATCGAAATTCATACATAGCGCACTTTAAATCAGCGGTTTAATTTCCGGCCCACATCGTTCAAAGTGCCACCGCCAAAACAGGGGAACCTATCAGGGTGCATCACGACGTCCCGCTTATCGCGACAATCGCCGTCAGCTTCGTCTGCGCGGCCATCCTCGGCTATGTTGCCGACCGGTTGCGGCTGCCACCGCTGGTTGGATATCTGATGGCCGGCATTATCATGGGGCCGATCACGCCGGGCTTCGTGGCGGATTCGGGACTTGCCAGCCAGCTGGCGGAGATGGGCGTCATCCTTTTGATGTTCGGCGTCGGCCTGCATTTCTCGGCGCGCGACCTGCTCGCCGTGCGCGGCGTTGCCATTCCCGGCGCGATCGCGCAGATCGTGGTTGCGACCCTGCTCGGCATCGGGCTGGCCGAATGGTGGGGCTGGAGCCTCGGCGCCGGCATCGTCTTCGGGCTCAGCCTCTCGGTCGCGAGCACCGTGGTGCTCCTGAAGGCGCTGGAGGAGCGAAACCTCGTCAATGCCGCAAGCGGCCGCGTCGCCGTCGGCTGGCTGATCGTCGAAGACCTGGCCATGGTGCTCGCGCTGGTGCTCCTGCCGGCCTTGGCCGAATTGCTCGGCGGCCACGCCCCCTCAGGCGCGCATGGCGCCGCCATGCCGCTGCCGCTGACGATCGCGCTCACTTTGCTGCAGGTCGGCGCCTTTGCCGCCATGGCGATCTTCCTCGGCCCCAAGGTCGTGCCCTGGCTTCTGATCCGCGTGGCCCGCACCGGCTCGCGTGAACTCTTCACTCTCACGGTCTTGGCGCTGGCCCTCGGCATCGCGTTTGGTTCCGCGCAGATCTTCGGCGTGTCCTTTGCGCTTGGCGCCTTCTTCGCTGGGGTAGTCATGAGCGAATCCAGCCTCAGCCACCGCGCCGCCGCCGATTCCCTACCTTTGCAGAACGCGTTTTCGGTGCTGTTCTTCGTCTCGGTCGGCATGTTGTTCGATCCGTCGATCCTGCTTCGCCAGCCGCTCGGCGTGCTCTCCGCGCTGCTGTTGATCATCGTCGGCAAGGGGATCATCTCCTTCGTTGTCGTCACGCTGCTGCGCTATCCCATCGGCATGGGCCTGACGGTGGCGGGCGGCCTGGCGCAGATCGGCGAGTTCTCGTTTATCCTGGCCGGCCTCGGCGTCACGCTCGGCCTGTTGCCGACCGACGGCCAGGACATTATCTTGGCGAGCGCCATCATCTCGATCACCCTCAACCCCATCGTCTGCGCCGGGGCCGAGGCGCTGCATGGCTATATCCAGCGCCGCTGGCCGCAAAGCGCCCGCCACGGCCACGCCAATTTCGACGTGCTGAACGACGAACTCGACAAGATCCGCGCCATCACCGAAGCCCGCGAACACCAGCACCAGCTGGAAATGCGTGAGCTCAGCGAGACCTTCCCGCTGTTTGCCAATGTCGACGAGAACTCGCAGGAAGAGCTGCTTTTGCTGTTCCGCCCGAAATCGGCCCTTCCGGGCGAGCGCGTCATGCGCAAGGGCGATCGCGGCGGCGGCATGTATTTTCTGTCGGCGGGCGCCGTCGAAGTGCAGCTACCCGATGATGCGATCAGGCTGGAGCCCGGCGCCTTCTTCGGCGAGATGGCGCTATTGAGCGGCGGGCGCCGCAACGCCGATGTGGTCGCCGTCGATTTCTGCCATTTCTTCGTGCTGGAACGACGCGATTTCAACATGTTCACGGCCAAGCACCCGGCGCTGCGCCAGATGGTGAGCGAGATGGCGCGCGAACGCACCGAGATGAACGTGATGCGCCAGAAGCGCGTCCCCTCCCCCGGCGTCGCTTCCTGATCCGGCGCGATCGACCTCCGTGATCACGAAGAGTTTTTTACCGCACTGCCGCATGACTGACACAGCAGCCATTTACAGGCCGATATCAGGCCCATAAAGCTCATGCACGCAACCTGAAAGGACCGGAATGCTTCGCAGATTGTACGACTGGACCATGTCGCTGGCATCACGCAAATCGGCCGAAGTCTGGCTTGCCGTTATCGCCTTCGTCGAGAGCTCCGTCTTTCTCGTTCCGGCCGATGTCCTTTATTTGCCCATGGCGCTTGCCAAGCCCGAGCGCGCCTATCGCTACGCGCTTGTGGCGACCGTCGCCTCGGTTCTCGGCGGCATCGCCGGCTGGGCGCTCGGCTACTACGCCTATGATACCGTCGCCCGGCCGGTCCTGGAGTTCTACGGCAAGCTCGATGCCTTCGAGCAGATGCGGACCTACATTCACGACGAATGGGAAATCCTGCTGCTGTTGCTGGTGACGTCGGGTCTCGCGCATCTGCCGCCGATCAAGATCGTCACCATTCTTGCCGGCGTCATCCACATGAACCTCGGCTTCTTCATCATCTCGGCAATCATCGCCCGTGGCGCGCGCTTCCTGTTCCTCGCCTGGCTGCTGCGCCGCTACGGCGAACCGATCCGTCATTTCATCGAAAAGCGCCTCGGCCAGATCACCGCGATCGTTGCAGGCGTGCTGATCGTGCTCGGTGTCGGCTACAAGCTGCTTGCCCACTAAGTATCCACTATTTCCCATGCGCCATTTGCCCGGAGCCCCCCGCATGACCTTCTCCGTTCGCCGTCCCACCTTCATCTATTCCATCGTACTGGCGATCGGCATGGCCATCGTCATCGGCTCCGCGCTCGGCTTCCAATATATCGGCGGCTATATTCCCTGCGAACTGTGCCTGATGCAGCGCCAGCCCTATTACTACGGCATCCCGCTGGTCATCATCGGCGCCATCACCGCAGCACTCGGCCTGCCCAACTGGATCGGCCGCACGTTTCTGCTGGCCGGTGGCCTGCTGATGATCGTCGGCGCCGGCATGGGCGTCTATCACGCCGGTGTCGAATGGCATTTCTGGGCTGGCCCCACCGCCTGCTCGACCAGTGCCAGCAGCATGACGCAGAATGCCGGCGATCTGCTGACGGAACTCAACACCATCAAGGGCCCGTCCTGCACGGAAGCGGCGCTCCGTGTAGCAGGTCTCTCCATGGCCGGATGGAACGTGATTGCAAGCCTGATCCTCGCCGCCTTCGCCTTCATCGGCGTGCGCAAGTCGGCATGACCGATCAGGCTCGCTTGATCAAACAAGCCGGGCTGATCCATCGAAGCGTGAAGCAGTCCTGCCCGGAAACGGGCCGGACTGGCGATCAGGGCTGCAGTTCGCTATCCCAGTAGAGATAGTCGAGCCAGCTATCGTGCAGATAGTTCGGCGGGAAGAGCCGGCCATTGTTGTGCAGGTCCTGCACGGTCGGCTGATACGGCTTCTGGTGCGGGAACATGCCGGCCTGCTTCGGGAGCTTGCTGCCCTTCCTGAGATTGCAGGGAGAGCAAGCGGCCACCACGTTCTGCCACGTCGTCTCGCCGCCATGGGCGCGCGGAATGACGTGATCGAAAGTCAGGTCGTTATGATCGCCGCAATACTGGCACTCGAACTTGTCGCGAAGGAACACGTTGAAGCGCGTGAAAGCCGGATTGCGCGAAGGCTGCACATAGGTTTTCAGGCACACGACGCTCGGAAGCCGCATCGAATAGCTCGGCGAGGAGACCGAATGTTCGTATTCCGCGATGATATTCACACGGTCAAGGAAGACCGCCTTGATCGCGTCCTGCCAGGACCAGAGCGACAAGGGATAATAACTCAGCGGCCGATAGTCAGCGTTCAGAACGAGCGCTGGCAGGGCCTGAGGTGAAACAGCAATCGTCAAGGCACTCTCCTGATCGATTCGGCATCTGCACTCTTATATTAGGCCGGTTGTGACGGCATTGTGAAGTCCAATAAATTCAAGCCACACAATGGCATTTGTATGTGTTGCCGTTCAGCCGACCGGAACCAGGCCGCGTCCCAGTTTCGCTGCATAATACGCCCAGAAAAGCCGCGCCGCCACCGATCTCCACGGCGCCCAGTCCATGGCAAGTTGAGCAAGCTGCCGTGCCGCCGGTCGCTGATCGAGACCGAAGGCAGCTGCCACCGCGTTCTGCAACGCCACGTCGCCGGCTGGAAAGACGTCGGCATGACCGCCGCAAAACATCAGATAGACCTCCGCCGTCCACGGCCCGACGCCCTTCAGCGCCGTCAGCGCGGCCAACGCCTCCTCTGGCGGCAGACCTGACAGAGCCTGCAGGTCGAGCCCACCGGAGGCGACAGCCTCGGCGATCCGCGTCAGCGTCTCCGCCTTGGCGCGCGACAGGCCGACCTCGCGCCATGCCTCGGCGTGCAGGCCGGCATAGGCCTCGGCCGTCAGCACGACATCCTCAGGCCGCATCCGCCGCCAGATTGCTTCCGCACTTGCCCGCGACACCATCTGCGACACGATGATATGCGCCAGCCCCTCGAAGCCGGGCTCGCGTAGCCGCAACGGAAGCGGACCGGCATCGGCGGCGATGGAAACAAGGCGCGGGTCGAGAATGAGCAGTTCGGCCAATCCTTGGGCCACGTCCCCGTCGTTGCGAATGATATGCACGCTTCCTCGCGATCTTCAAAAATACGTGGCAGAAGAAAGCATGATCGCGATTCCCCGTCAAAAGCCCGTCTTCCGTTTTGCCCCGAGCCCCAATGGCCCGCTGCATCTTGGCCACGCGCTGTCGGCCTTTCTCAACCGCGATATGGCCGATGCCACCGACGGGCGCTTCCTGCTGCGCATCGAAGACATAGATCTCACCCGCTGCACACCCGAATTCGAAGCTGGCATCTACGCCGACCTCGGATGGCTCGGCATCGATTGGGAAGAGCCGGTGCGCCGGCAGTCGGAGCATTTCGACGCCTACCAGGCGGCATTGGCTGACCTCATCGACCGCGGCCTCGCCTACCCCGCCTTCCTCACCCGTGGCGAGGTCAAGGCCAAGGTCGTGGCATCCGAGGCTGCGGGCATCGCATGGCCCCGCGATCCCGATGGATCGCCGCTCTACCCTCGGGACGATCGCGACCGCCCCTTAGGCGAGCGGCAGTCGATGCTCGCCTCCGGCCTGAGACACGCCTGGCGGCTGGACATGGCAAAGGCGATCGCGCTGATCGGCGAGCCGCTCTCATGGCAGGAGACCGGCGACGCCGAAAAGGGCGCCATCGCAGCCGATCCCTTGTCCTGGGGCGATGTTGTGCTATCGCGCTCGGATGCACCGTCGAGCTACCATCTGTCCGTGGTCGTCGACGACGCGCTGCAGGGCGTCACCCATGTCGTGCGCGGCCTCGATCTCTTCCACGCGACATCGGTTCATCGGGTCCTGCAGACGCTGCTCGATCTTCCGGCACCCACCTATCACCATCATCGCCTCGTGACTGACACGACAGGCCGAAAGCTTTCGAAAAGCAGCGGCGACACGGGCCTCTCAGACCTAAGAGCCCGAGGCGTCCCGGCGCACGATGTTCGCCACCTCGTCGGGCTTTGACGGTTTCTGGCCCTGGCCGCTCAGGAAGTTGTGCGAGAAGATCGCCCGCACCCTAAATTTCAGGAGCGCTGCATTGAGCTCGGCGCCGATGATGAAGATCACCCCGATCATGTAGAGAAAGATCAGCACGATCATGACCGATGCCAGGCCGGCATAGGTGGCGGCATAATTGGCGAAGGTCGCGAGATAATAGGCGAAGATCAGCGCGCCGATGAACCACAGGATCAGCGTCAGAAGCACGCCCGGCACGACATCGAACACCCTGCGCCGGCCGGCCGGAAGCCACAGATGCACGACCAGCAGGCCGACCGTCAGCACGAACAGCGTACCGTAGATGCGCCAGTTGAAGACGATGTCGAGCGTGTCGGCGAACAGCGGAAACCATTGCCGGGCATAATCGAGCGCCAGCGGCACTGCCACAAGCAAGATGCTGATCGCCGCGAAGATCGTCACCGCGATCATCACGAAGCCGAGGCTGGCGAGACGGGTGAAATACCACGGCCGCGTTTCCTGCACGCGGTAGGCGCGATTGAGCGAGATGCGCAGCGCTTCGACGCCATTGGAGGCGAAGTAGGCTGCGGCCAGCACCGAAATCGTCAACAGCCCGCCGCGCGGCACGGTCAGCACCTGCAGCACCTGATCGGCGAGCGGCTTGGCGATCGCCTCCGGCCATGTGTCGAAGACGAGGTGCACGGCCGTCATGGAGAACTGGTCGGCGCCGAGGAAATTGGCGAGCGCAGTGCCGAAAATCAGGAAGGGGAAGACGGCAAGCAGCGTGGAAAGCGCGACATGGCTTGCCATGGCGAAGCCGTCATCTTCAAGGAAATGCCAGATCGCATCGTAAAGCACATCATACAAGATGCGAAAAAGTTTCGGCATTCCGGCTCCCGGCATTCCTCATTGTGTCGCCCGATCGAATATGGGAAACGAGTCCTAGTTTGTACAGGAATCATTCCATGTCGGATCAACGCACTATCATCATTACCGGATGTTCGTCCGGGATCGGTGCTTATTGTGCCCGAGCGTTGAAGGCCGACGGCTGGCGCGTCTTCGCGACCGTCAGAAAGTTCGACGATCTGGCACCGCTTCAGGCCGACGGCATCGAAGCCTTCCGCATGGATTACACCAGCGCCGATTCGATCGCCGATTTCGTCCGCGGCGTCACGGAGCTGAGCGGCGGCCGCATCGACGCGCTCTTCAACAACGGCGCCTATGGCCAGCCCGGCGCCGTCGAGGATCTGACGACTGACGTTCTGCGCGAGCAGTTCGAGACAAACTTTTTCGGCTGGCACGAGCTGACGCGGCGGATCATTCCGATGATGCGCAAGCGCGGCCAGGGCCGCATCGTCCAGTGCTCGTCCATCCTGGGCGTCGTCCCCTATCGCTTTCGCGGCGCCTACAACGCCTCGAAATTCGCGCTCGAGGGGCTGAGCATCACCATGCGCATGGAGCTCGAAGGCAGCGGCATCCATGTCAGCCTGATCGAACCCGGCCCGATCGCCTCGCGCTTCGTCGCCAATTCGCTCGCGAAGATCAACGAGCATATCAACGTCAGGGGCTCGGCGCATGCCGTGGAGTATCGCCGCCAGCTGGCAAGGCTCGATGGCTCCGGCCCTGCCAACCGCCATAAGCTCGGCCCCGAGGCCGTCTACGATGTCCTGAAGCACGCATTGCACGCGCCCCGCCCGCGACCACATTACCCAGTGACGCGGCCGGCCAAGCAGGGCATGCTTTTGAAGAAGCTCTTGCCCGCGGACCTCTTCTACCGGCTGCTGCGCAGGTTCGATTGAGGAGGAGGAAACCCAATGTCAACTGTCGTCTACGTTCTCGCCATCATCGTGATGGGCCTTGTCGCCATCGTTCTCATCCGTGGCCTGTTCAACATGATGAAGGGTGGCGACGCCAACCTGTCCAACAAGCTGATGCAGCTGCGCGTGCTGCTGCAGGCGGTGGCCGTGCTGTTGATCATGCTGACGCTGTGGCTCACCGGCGGCGGTCGCCCCAGCTGATTACAGAGGAGCAACAGCCATGGTCAAGCTCAACAAGATCTACACCAAGACGGGCGACGACGGTACGACCGGGCTGGTCGCCGGCCCGCGCCGGCTGAAGGATGATCTGCGCATCGAGGCCTTCGGTACTATCGACGAAGCCAATTCGGCGATCGGCATCGCGAGATTGCACATGCAAGGCATGCCCGATCTCGACACCATGCTGATGTCGATCCAGAACGACCTCTTCGATCTCGGTGCCGATCTCGCAACGCCCGACACCGGAACGCCGCCGGAATACGAGCCGCTGCGCATCGTCGAAAGCCAGGTGACACGCATCGAAAACGACATCGACAGCCTGAACGCCGATCTTGAGCCGCTCAAATCCTTCGTTCTGCCGGGCGGCCACTCCGCCGCCGCGCACCTGCATCTGGCGCGCACCATCACCCGCCGTGCCGAACGGCTGATGGTGACACTGTCGCGCAGCGAGGGCGAGATCGTCAGCGCGGCAGCGCTGAAATACGTCAACCGCCTGTCTGATTTCCTCTTCGTCGCCGCCCGCCATGCCAACGATCGCGGCCATGCGGATGTGCTTTGGGTTCCCGGAAAAAACCGCTAGGCTTGATAAATACCAAGCAACTGGACCGCCGGCCCTCATGTTCATACCGCTGCACGATGCCAACACGCTGAAGCATATCAAGCTGCAATGGGTGACGATGGGGCTGATCGCGGTCAACATCGTCGTCTGGCTGTTTACCGGCGTCATCGCCACTGAATCGGTCGCCCAGGCGGCCTTTGTCGGCCTCGGCTACATCCCGGCCGTCGCCTTCCACTATGCCCACCTCGAGCCCGCACTCGCAATCACGCCCGAACCGCTGACCTATGTCAGCTATTCCTTCGTCCATTCCGGCTTCTGGCACCTCGCCTCCAACATGCTGTTCCTCTGGGTCTTCGGCGACAATGTCGAGGATGCGATGGGCCATCTGCGCTTCCTCGTCTTCTATCTCCTTTGCGCCATATCGGGCGCACTTGTTCATGGCCTCGTCGGCATGACCTCGCAGGCGCCGCTGATCGGCGCCTCGGGCGCGATCGCGGGCGTCGTCGCCGCCTATCTGATGCTGCATCCACGCGTAAAAATCTGGGTGCTGGTGTTCATGCGGGTGCCCCTGCCGCTTCCCGCCTTCGTGCCGCTCATTCTCTGGACCGGCCAGCAATTCGTCATGCTGGCGCTGGAGCCTGATGGCAACGTCTCCTGGG
Organism: Hyphomicrobiales bacterium; assembly: GCA_900472605.1. Classification (GTDB taxonomy): domain Bacteria; phylum Pseudomonadota; class Alphaproteobacteria; order Rhizobiales; family Rhizobiaceae; genus Rhizobium. The sequence goes on from UCJD01000070.1 coordinate 38,490, forward strand.
GCGCCCATGTCGGCGGCATCGTCGCCGGCGCCGTGCTTGTCGTCATCATGCGCCGCCGAGGTGTGCCGCTGTTCGATCGCGAAGTGGTGGCGCCGCGCGCCGTTCGCGACCGTGCCACGCCCAATCCTGCCATGGTCACCATCCCGGGCCAGCCGCCCCGCCCGCGCCTGCCTTGGGACAGGTGAGGCGGCAAATATTGACGTGAACGTAAAGGTAATATAATCCCCCATGGAATTTGCCTGTCTGCGTCATGGAAGCGTTGTCTTTGGAGGAAAAACGCGTATCCATGTCGCCATTCGACAATCGGAGCAGCGCGGAAACGCGCATTTTCTTGACGAAAGAGTTGAAGGAAGGACCACATGAAGATTCTCGTCCCAGTAAAGCGGGTGGTTGATTACAACGTGAAGATCCGCGTGAAGCCGGATGGCACGGGCGTCGAGCTGGCCAACATCAAGATGTCGATGAACCCCTTCGACGAGATCTCGGTGGAAGAGGCGCTTCGCCTGAAGGAAGCCGGCAAGGCCGAGGAAGTGATCGTGGTCTCGATCGGTCCGGCCAAGGCCGAGGAGACGCTGCGCACGGCGCTCGCCATGGGTGCTGACCGCGCCATCCTGGTCGAGAGCGACGACGCCGTCGAGCCGCTCGCCGTCGCCAAGATTCTGAAGGGCGTAGCCGACGCCGAACAGCCGGGCCTCATCATCGTCGGCAAGCAGGCGATCGATGACGACTCGAACCAGACCGGCCAGATGCTGGCGGCGCTGTTGGGCACCGCGCAGGCCACCTTCGCCTCGAAGATCGAGATCGGTGATGGCAAGGCGACCGTGACCCGCGAAGTCGACGGCGGCCTGCAGACCATCGACGTCAAGCTTCCGGCTGTGGTCACCACCGACCTGCGCCTCAACGAGCCGCGCTACGCTTCGCTGCCCAACATCATGAAGGCCAAGAAGAAGCCGCTCGACAAGAAGAGCCCCGCTGATTTCGGTGTCTCCACCGCGCCGAAGCTCAAAGTCCTGAAGACCGAGGAGCCATCCGGCCGCAAGGCAGGCGTCAAGGTCGCATCGGTCGGCGAGCTCGTCGAAAAGCTCAAGTCCGCTGGCGTCCTCTAAGGGTCGAGAAAGGAACAAATCATCATGGCAATTCTTCTTCTGGCTGATCACGACAATGCCAGCCTTTCCGACCAGACCGCCAAGACGCTGACGGCCGCCTCCAAGATCGGCGGCGACGTTCACGTTCTCGTCGCCGGCAAGGGCGCCAAGGCAGCCGCAGACGCCGCCGCAAAGCTCTCCGGCGTCTCCAAGGTCCTGCTCGCCGAAAGCGACGACCTCGCCAACAATCTGGCCGAGCCGCTGGCCGACCTGATCGTCTCGCTTTCCGGCAACTACGACACCATCATCTCGGCCGCCACCTCGGTCGGCAAGAACGTCCTGCCGCGGGTCGCAGCCCTTCTCGACGTCGCCCAGGTCTCGGAAATCATCGAAGTCGTTTCGGCCGACACCTTCAAGCGCCCGATCTATGCCGGCAACGCCATCCAGACGGTGCAGTCGACCGACGCCAAGAAGGTCATCACCGTGCGTACGGCGTCCTTCGCCGCATCAGGTGAAGGCGGCTCCGCTCCGGTCGAAACCACCTCGGCTGCGGCCAATTCCGGCCTCTCGACCTTCGTCAAGGATGCGTTGTCGACCTCCGACCGTCCGGAACTGACCTCGGCGAAGATCATCATATCAGGCGGCCGCGCGCTCGGTTCGTCCGAGAAGTTCCAGGAAGTCATCCTGCCGGTTGCCGACAAGCTCGGCGCTGCGGTCGGTGCAAGCCGCGCGGCCGTCGACGCCGGCTACGCGCCGAACGACTGGCAGGTCGGGCAAACGGGCAAGGTGGTCGCACCCGATCTCTACATCGCCTGCGGCATATCCGGCGCCATCCAGCATCTGGCCGGCATGAAGGACTCGAAGGTCATCGTCGCGATCAACAAGGACGAGGAAGCACCGATCTTCCAGGTCGCCGATTTCGGTCTCGTCGCCGATCTCTTCGACGCCCTGCCCGAGCTGCAGAAGGCTCTGTAAGTCAGTGGACGCCCGGTTTCGCATGCGGCGCCGGGCTTCCATGATCGCCTGTCATCTTTCGCAGATGCGAGCGACTGGAAAATTATCTTTTTAGGGGCTACTACTGCTGCCGGGCGATCATTCGCCCGGCAGTTTTGTTGAATAGGTACGGCAATCGCGGGGGCGAAAGCCGAGCAGGGGTGTGGAGATGACTGCGGTGTTCAAGACAATCGGAATTATCGGCGCGGGCCAGATGGGTTGCGGCATCGCGCAGGTTTCGGCTAGCGCAGGCTACAAGGTCCACATCTACGATCTCACACAGGATCGCATCGAGCGGGGGCTGGCCACCATCAACGGCAACCTTGCCCGCCACGTCACAAGCGGCAAGATGACCGACGAGGAGCGCTCGAGCACGCTGTCGCTGATCGCAGGCTCCGCCGACATCAACGATCTCGCCTCCTCCGATCTCGTCATCGAGGCAGCGACCGAGGACGAGAGCGTCAAACGCAAGATTTACGCCCTGGTCTGTCCGGTCCTGAAGCCGGAAGCAATCATCGCAACGAACACCTCATCGCTTTCGATCACCCGGCTGGCCTCCGCCACCGACCGCCCCGAGCGCTTCATGGGTATCCACTTCATGAACCCGGTGCCGGTCATGAAGCTGGTCGAGCTGGTGCGCGGGATCGCCACCGAAGAGACCACCTTCAAGAAGGCCCGCGAATTCGTGGCCTCGCTGGAAAAGACCGTCACGGTCGCCGAGGACTTCCCGGCCTTCATCGTCAACCGCATCCTGCTGCCGATGATCAACGAGGCGATCTACACGCTCTACGAAGGCGTCGGCACCGTCGATGCCATCGACACCGCCATGAAACTCGGCGCCAACCACCCCATGGGCCCGCTGCAGCTCGCCGACTTCATCGGCCTCGACACCTGCCTGTCGATCATGCAGGTGCTGCATGACGGCCTGGCCGACAGCAAATACCGCCCCTGCCCGCTGCTGGTGAAATACGTCGAAGCCGGCTGGCTTGGCCGCAAGTCGGGGCGCGGGTTCTATGATTATCGCGGCGAAGTGCCGGTTCCTACGCGGTAGGTTTTGCTCCGAGCCCGGAGCCCCCTCATCCGCCTGCCGGCACCTTCTCCCCGTTGGGAGCCGTTGCAAAAATG
>UCJD01000060.1 GCA_900472605.1 Hyphomicrobiales bacterium
CCTCAAGGGGGGAGATCGACCCGTTGCGAGGTTTGCGCCAAGCATCGAGGTAGGAGCGAGCGGGTACGCCCATCCGATCTCCCCCCTTGAGGAGGAGATGCCCGGTAGGGAAGAGGGGGGTATCACACCCGATGCGTTTTCGACTAAAGCGCCAACGCCCTGCCAAACACATCCGCATCGACATTGCCGCCCGACGTCACCACGATCGCGGTCTCCTCCTGCAACTGCTCGCCATGAAACAGCGCCGCCGCCAGCGCCACCGCGCCGCCCGGTTCGACGACGATCTTCAGGCGCGTGAAGGCCAGTGCCATGGCGCGCAAGGCTTCCTCGTCGGTGACGACGATGCCGGGTCCAGCAAGTCGCTGCAGGATCGGGAAGGTGATGTTGCCCGGTTGCGGGGTGATGATGGCGTCGCAGATCGAGCCGGACATCACGGCATTGCGCTCGATCTGGCCCGAGGCCAACGAGCGGGTGGTGTCGTCGAAGCCTTCGGGCTCGCAGGGACGGACGCGGAAACCGGGCGTGCGGGCTTCCAGCGCTAGCGCGATTCCCGAGGTGAGACCGCCGCCGCCGCAGGGAACCAGCACTTCGGCCGAGGTCACGCCTTCTTCTTCCGCCTGTTCGGCGATCTCCAGACCGGTCGTGCCCTGGCCGGCGATGACCTGCGGTTCGTCGAAGGGCTTGATCAAGGTCAGCCGGCGCTCCTGCGAGAGGCGCGCGCCGATCGCGTCGCGGTCTTCCGTGGCGCGGTCGTAGAGCACGACCTCGGCGCCGAGCGCGCGGGTATTGGCGATCTTCAGCTTCGGTGCGTCCGAGGGCATGATGATGACGGAAGGGGCGCCGTGCAGCTTGGCTGCAAGGGCAACGCCCTGCGCGTGGTTGCCGGAGGAAAAGGCGATGACGCCGCGGGCGCGCACCTCGGGTTCCAGCGCCGAGACGGCCGCCCAGCCGCCACGGAACTTGAAGGAGCCGGTATGCTGCAGGCATTCGGCCTTGATGAACAGCCGGCGGCCGGCGATCTCGTCGAGAAACGGGGAGGAGAGAAGCGGCGTGCGGCGGGCATGTCCACGCAGGCGGGCGCGGGCGGCGACGATCATTTCAATGCTGACCATGGAAGCTCTTTCGGATGATGACGCGGACATGAATAGGACGCCGCTTTCACGTTGTGAACGGCTGCTTTGTCACGGTGACATGAAAAGCATCGGCTCCGATGACGGTTGGAGAACAGCCACGTTGCCCTTGTTCCGGCGCCGGTATTCGGAGGGGCTGATGCCGGTCACGCGCAGGAATTCGCGGTTGAAATTCGACTTGCTGATGAAGCCGCAATCGAACATCAGGCGGGTAACGGGCTCATCGGTCGTTGCCAGCATTTCGCAGGCGGCGCGGATGCGGAAGTCGTTGACATATTGCGAGACGCTTGCCCCATGCACACGGTTGACCGCGATCGACACGCGGCGGGCGGGAAGGTTCATGCGGCGGGCGATGCGGCCGAGGTTGAGTTCTGCGTCGCGGTAGAGTTGGCGCGATTGCATGAGATGATCCAGCGCGCGGGCGATGGCGCCGTCTTCTTCCGTTGGAACCGATGTGGCGACAAGTGTCGGAGGCTGTGGCGTGGGAGCGGGTTCGGCGGACTGGCTGCTGCTGGCGACCGCCGCGGCCGTGCCGAGCGCCAATAGCGAGATGACATTGCCGATCGCGACCACGGCGCCGGCATGGGCGCCGCCGGTTCTATAGAAATCCAGGCTGATGACGACATCGGCCACCGCCGAGGCGAGCAGCGCGAAGCCTGTGATCAGCAAGGAGCGGTAGGAGAGCAGCGCGCCATCGAGCCGCGAGGAGACGAGGCCATCCGGACCGTGGCGGGCGAGCCAGAAGAGGGCGATGCCGTAGAAGGCGAAGGTAATGGTGATGACAAGGCCGACCGGTTCGCGCCAGAAGGCCATGAGAACGGTGACGAGCAGCGCGGGCAGAAGATGCGGCGAGAGCCGCAGCCATGAAACGGGGGTCTCGCGCGCGAGATTGCTGAAGCCGATCCAGGCGAAGGCGGCGATCAGCGCGGCGAGCACGGCCTGGCCGGGGACGAGGGCGATGACGTCGTAGCCCCAGCGCAGGCCGATCAGCACGGATTGCAGCGCGTACAGCGCCGCCAGGATCAGGAACGGGCGCTTTTCCGGCGACAGGCCGTCGCCGTATCTCACCATACGGACAAGCAGGATGACGAGCAGCAATGTGACGACGAAGGGCAGCGGCACGAAGATCATGGGGTCGGGTCCAGCAACAGACTTGGAGATATGAGCACGACAATGACCTCGATCGCAATCGCGGGCGACCCGGATTGCGATCGAGGTCTCGATTTTGCCTGGCTCCGGCGACCTAGGGGACGCCGTTCGATGGGAGCGGTTTTATCCAAGGAGACTGACCATGATGATCATCATAACCATTCCCCTGCTGTTGCTGACGTTGGTGTCGAGCTATGCCGATGGCTGGCGAGTGGGCGAAACGCTCGACGTCTCGGCGATTCGCTCGGTCGTGATTACGGGCGATGCCAGTTCTATCAGGATCACAACCGATGCCGGCGAGCCCTACCAGGCCGAGACGCGTGGCCGGCGCGACGGCTGGTTCAGCCGCTGGTATTCGAGCTGGTTCTTCAATGGCTGCGAGGACCAGAGCCGGATGCGGATCGATGGCACGACGCTCAACATCGCGGTGGCATCGACGCGGTGGTTCGACCTTTCGGATTGCTCGCCGGAGGTGAGCGCCAACATTCCGGCCGGCGGATCGGTCGAGATCGACCAGCAGGCTGTCATGGCGCGGCTCGAGGGGGATTTCGCGAGGCTCGGGCTGACCAGCAAGGCGGCCGATTTGACGCTGTCGGGTCATGCGTCGACGGTGAAGATCGACAGCGCGGCGCTCCGGGCGCATCTCGTCTATGACATGCTCAGGGACGACGAGACGATCGACGTCACGGCGCATTCCGTCGACAGCTATCTCGACTTCGGCAAGCCGGTGCCGGTCGATTATACCGTCACCGCCAATGCCTCGCTGATCGATAGCGCCCGGCCGAGTGTTGCCGGCGCCAAGCCTGCCGTCACCATCAAGGCGGAGTATGCGCGCACGACAATTCGCTGATTGGGCCGATGACGACGTCAGTAGCCGCCGGCCGAGCCCTCGGTCGCGCGGCTGTCCATGGCACCGTAATAGCGGGCGCCACCGCCCTTCGCGATATCGGCGAGGCTTTTGCCGCCGACGAGGATGCCGGCGGCCTGGCCCCAGACGGGCGGACCGCTGCCGTCGTCCATGGTGTGGCCCATCGCGATCAGCGCTCGGATCGTGTCGGGCGACAGCGCGTAAGGCTCGAAATAGATCTTGTCGGGCTGCCACTGGTGATGGATGCGCGGGGCGTTGACGGCCTGGCTGATGTCCATGCCGAAATCGACGACATTCAGAAATGCTTCCAGTGTGATGGTGATGATGCGCGAGCCGCCGGGGCTGCCGATCACCATGAAGGGCTTGCCATCCTTGGTGATGATGGTCGGGCTCATCGACGAGAGCGGCGTCTTCTTCGGGGCGATGGCATTGGCTTCGCCCTGGACGAGGCCGTAGAGATTGGGGACACCGGGCTTGGAAGTGAAGTCGTCCATCTCGTTGTTCAAGAGGATGCCGGTACCCGGCGCCACGACGCCGGCGCCGAAGGAGCCGTTCAGCGTGTAGGTGACGGCCACCGCGTTGCCCTCGTCGTCGATGATCGAGTAGTGCGTGGTCTCGACGCTTTCCTTGGCGCCGAGCGGCTTCAGGTTCGCCGATGTGCCCGACTTGTTGATGTCGATGCTGGCGCGGATCGCCTTGGCGTAGCTTTTGTCGAGAAGGGTGGTGACCGGGTTGTCGACGAAATCGGGATCGCCGAGTGCCGCGTTACGGTCGACATAGGCGTAGCGCATGGCCTCGGTCATGAGGTGGACGGTCTCGGCCGAGCCGTAGCCGAGGAAGGAGAGCGGGTAGCCTTCGAGGATGTTCAGGATCTCGCAGATGATGACGCCGCCGGAGGAGGGCGGGGGCGAGGAGATGATGTCATAGCCGCGATAGCTGCATTCCACCGGCTTCAGCTCGCGGACCTGGTATTGCTCGAAATCTTGCCTGGCGAGAATGCCGCCCTTGGCCTGGCTCGCCTTGACGATCGCGTCTGCCGGCATGCCCTTGTAGAAGGCGTCGGTGCCCTTGTCGGATATGCTTGAAAGCACGGCGGCCAGTTCAGGCTGGACCAGCTTTTCTCCCGAGGTGAAGAGCTTGCCGTCAGGCTTGAGGAAGATCTTTGCGGCGGCCTCGTCCTTGGCCAGCCGCTTGGCGCTGCTTTCGATCGAGGCGACATCGCCCTGTTCCAGCGTGAAGCCGTCCTTGGCATAGCGGATGGCGGGAGCAAGGAGGTCCTGGCGGGATTTCGTGCCGTATTTCTCGCGCGCGATTTCGAAGCCCATGACCGAACCCGGAACGCCGACGGCCAGATAGCCATCGAGGCTGGCGCGGGGCACGATATCGCCTTTGGCGTCGAGATACATGGTCTTGGTGGCGGCGAGCGGCGCGCGTTCGCGGAAGTCCAGGAAGGTGGACTTGCCATCCTTCATGCGGATCGTCATGAAGCCGCCGCCGCCGATATTGCCGGCGGTCGGATAGACCACGGCGAGCGCATAGCCGACGGCGACCGCGGCATCCACGGCGTTGCCGCCGTTCCTCAGCACCTCGACGCCGACATCGGTCGCCAGATGCTGGGCGGTGACCACCATGCCGTGCTCGGCCTCGACGGGCGCGGGCGACGCGGCAAGTGCCGCTGAAAGCGGTGCCAGCGTCAGGGACAGGGCAGCGATGAGGGCTGCGGATTTCATGCGAAGGCGGTCCATGATGTTCCCCTCGTTGGACTGACATGGAAGATATGGGGTTGCTGACCGGGCAGGCAATGCGCGGCGGGCGCTAAGTGCTGCCCTGCAGGTCCGGGGTAGCGACGGGCTGCGGTGCCGGAGCGGGCTGGGTCTGCAACTTGGCTTCAGGCGCGCCAGCGGCAGCCAGCCTCGCCTCGGAGATTCGCGCGGCGGCCTGCAGGTCGCGGGGGCGGCCGGCGATTTTTTCCAGCGCGGCGATGGCGACATCGGTTGCGAGGTAATCGGGCTTGTGGCCGACGCCCTTGATCTTCACCAGTTCGGAGCCGACGATGTCATGGGCGAGGCCCTGCGAGTGGAGATGTTCCCATACGATGTCATCGCTGTCGCCCGTGATGATCACAGTCGGCGCGGCGATGCGGGAATAGAGATGTGACTGCGCCTTGACGTAGTCGAGCAGGCGGCTGAAATCCACGGCGTTGTTATGGAAGGTTGCCGGGCGCAGCACCAGCGAGGGGCCCGTCTTCTCAATGTAATCGCCGGGTCTCGGGTTTGGACTGAAGACGTTGATCGTGCCGCGCTCCAGTCGTCTGAGGCCGAGCGGTACGACTAGCGCATGGTTGAAGAGCCAGCCGATCACGGGGGCGGTGGCGACATGGTAGTACCAATCGATACCCCCGGGCCAAGGATGGGTCGCAGGTGCGAGGAAGAGCAGGCCTGCCGTCTTCTCGGGATGGCGGACGCCGAAGGCGGCGGCGATGGCGCCGCCGAAGGAGTGGCCGACGATGATCGCCTTGGCGATGCCGCGCTTGTCCATCAGCGCTGCGATGGCGTCGGCCTGGCCAGAGGGCAGGGCGTTATCGGGCCCGCCGCGCTCGGAGTAGCCGTGGCCGGGCCGATCGACGAAGAGCATTTCGGCGCGGCCGCGCAGAGGCTCCAGAAAGGCGCCGATCTGGTCGAGCAGGTTGCCGCTGGCGCCGTGGATGAAAACCAGCGACGGCAGGTCGGCGGTTTCGGGGCGCTCGATATGGACGGCGTTCATGCGGTAGCCGCCGATGTCGGTCAGCTCGCCGATATTGGGGTAGGCCTGTTCGAACTGGCGGGCCTTATAGGAGGAGTAGCCGATCGCGGCGGCGACTGGAGCGAGGAAGGCGGAGACGAGGGTAAGCATGGTTCGACCTGCGGCGGAGACTAACGGAGCATACGTTAGATTGGTTCGCGCGGTTCACCTTCAAGAGGGGAACCCGTTACACAGTGGTGTGTCAGGTGCGGCTGCCGGCGAGCTTTTCGGAGAGCGTGTTCAGCTGTTCCTGCGCATTGCGGTTGGCGGGATAGATTTCGAGGAAGCGCTCCCACGCCTTCAGCGCCAGCTGATCGTTGCCGCTGTCGCCGAGGATGGAGGCCATGCCGGCGAGAGCGCCGAAATGGCGCGGCTCGATATCGAGGACGTGTTCGATATCGGACATCGACTTGCGCATGGCGCCGTTGGTGTAGTTCAGCGTGGCGCGGCGGTTCCAGCTTTCGGAGTAGCCGGGCTTCAGCGCGATCGCCTGGTCGAGGAAATCGAGTGCGGCGCTGTTGCGCTTCTCCTCGATCGCCTTGTCGGCCCATTGCATCAGCAGATTGACGGTGGCGCTGCCCGAATCATTCCATTCGGCGCGGATCTCGTTGGCGATGTTGTCGGCCTTGTCGGCGTCGCGCTCGCGCTTCAATGCTGCGAAAAGCTGATCGAGATGTTCTTTTGGCGAAAGGTTCGCAGCCTGCTGCTCAACGATCTGTTCCTTTTCCCGCGCGGGCGCGGGTTCCTGCGCATTCGCAGGCAAGGCAACTGAGAGCAGGGCGAGGGAGAGCGGCAGTGCCGCGCAGGTCATGGCCAAAAAACGCATGGCGGGCATAATAGCCCGCCAACGCGAAAGATCAAAACACTTTAACGGGATCACTAAAGGGACCCTCCCGGACAGGCTCAGGCGCGCAAAGGCTGCCGAGCCATCCGGCCAGCCAAATCAGCCCTGACGAGCCTTGAAGCGTGGGTTCAGCTTGTTGATGATGTAGATGCGGCCCTTGCGGCGAACCAGGCGGTTGTCACGGTGACGAGCCTTGAGCGACTTGAGCGAATTCTTGATCTTCATTGTTTTGATCCGCGATGTTGGGGGGAATTCACATTCGCCCGTATCTATTACATTCAAAAGCGCGCTCAGGGCGCGCTCTTCAGGTTGGGCGTGCAGATAACCCGGCCACTTCTCCGTGTCAACCACGTGACGGTGTTTTTCCCGTGGCAGCGGCCGGTTTTGTCAGGGGAAAACCCCTTATTTCCCTGCAAGTGTGGTGACGTGACCCATCTTGCGGCCGGGTCTCGATTCCGTCTTTCCATAGAGGTGAACCAGCGTGTCGCGCCGCTTCAGCCAGTCCGGAAGATCAAGGATATCGTCGCCGATGAGGTTCTGCATCACGCAGTCGGAGTGGCGGTCGGCGTTGCCGAGCGGCAGGCCTGTGACAGCGCGGATGTGCTGCTCGAATTGCGAGATCACGCAGGCCGCTTCCGTCCAGTGGCCGGAATTGTGGACGCGGGGCGCCATCTCGTTAGCAATCAGGCTGCCGTCGGCAAGCGCGAAGAACTCGATGCCGATGACGCCGACATAGCCGAGCGTTGTCAGAATCTTTTCCGCGGCCTCGCGCGCGGCGTCGGCCGTAGCATCGGATATCGTGGCTGGAACGGTCGAGGTGTGCAGGATGCCGTTGCGATGGACGTTTTCGGCCGGGTCGTAGCAGACGACCGTGCCGTCGGTGGCGCGGGCGGCGATGACCGAGATCTCGCGATCGAAGGCTACGAAGCTCTCGAGGATCAGCGGTACGCTGCCGAGCTCGGCATAGGCGCCATTGGCGCTGTCCGATGCCGAGCGGAAGACTTTCTGTCCCTTGCCGTCATAGCCGAGGCGGCGGGTCTTCAAGACGCCCTGTCCGCCGAAGTCGGCAAGCGCGGCCTCGAGGTCCGCCTGGCTGTCGACGGTGTGGAACTTCGCCGTCGGAATGCCGCACTCGTTGATGAAGCGCTTCTCGACGAGACGGTCCTGCGCGGCTTCCAGCGCTTTCGGCGGAGGATAGACCGGCACGGTCTGCGCCAGGGCTTCAGCGGCCGAGACGGGCACATTCTCGAATTCATAGGTGACGACGTCGCAGCGGGTCGCCAGGTCCTCAAGCGCCGTCGGATCGTCATAGGCGGCGACGATCTGCTCGTTGGCGACCTGTGCTGCCGGGCAATCGGCCTGCGGCTCGAGGATGATGGTGCGGAAGTTCAGGCGTGCGGCAGCCATGGCCAGCATGCGGCCGAGCTGGCCGCCGCCGATGATGCCGATCGTTGTGATGCTCATAGGTCGTCCATGGGGTATTCGGCGATGGCGGCACTCTGGCTCTCGCGCCAGTCGTCGAGCCGGTCGGCCAGGTCTTCGTCGGAAAGCGCCAGAACCGCGGCGGCAAGCAGTGCGGCGTTGATGGCACCGGCCTTGCCGATCGCCAGCGTGCCGACAGGTATGCCGCCGGGCATCTGAACGATGGACAGCAGGCTGTCCTGACCGGACATGGTCTTCGACTGCACCGGAACGCCGAAGACAGGGAGAGGGGTCATCGAGGCGGTCATGCCGGGCAGGTGGGCAGCGCCACCGGCGCCGGCGATGATGACCTTGAAGCCTTCCGACTTGGCGCCCTTGGCGAAATTCACCATGCGATCGGGGGTGCGGTGTGCTGATATGATGCGCGCGTCATAGGGAATCTCGAGCGCTTCCAGCGTATCGGCAGCATTCTTCATGGTCTCCCAATCGGACTGGCTTCCCATGATGATGGCAACGGTTGGTCTGTCTGTCATCGTCACGTCACTTCCCTCAGGCGATGATGTCAGGAATGATCTGATCTTCGAGTTTCGACAGCTTGTCCTTGATAACAAGCTTCTTTTTCTTCATGCGCTGAACGCGCAGCGCATCGCAGCCAGTCGCAATCATGGCGTTGATGGCGACATCGTAATCTTCATGCTCCTGGCGCAGGCGCGCCACGATGAGCCTGACTTCCGCCTGTTCCTGATCCGGCATACGCATTCCCCATGATCGTCTTCAGACCTTCTCCGGCCTGTCGCTAATTTTTGCAAGCTCCTATCACCAAATAGCGGTAACGGCTAGTTAGTCTCGATCATGAATTTGCCATGCTCTCTCCTTGTTTTCGCCTTCGACAAGCCTTCAAAAATGTGTCACAGTTTGAGGGTTGACGCCTTGGATCTCCGGCGGTGTTGGCTGGAGAAAGGTAAGAGGAAGGAAGGGTCATATGACTGTTCAAGCTCATCTTGAATCACTCCAGAAGAAGCATGGTGCTCTCGAGGAGGAGCTTCATCTGCTGATGGTATCCCCCTCCAGAGACGACCGTGAGGTTGCCGAGTGCAAACGCAGAAAGCTGCGTATCAAAGACGAGATTGAGCGTCTCAAATCATCCGTACACTGAGCAGGATAGAGCGTTACAGGGCGTGGCGAACACGATTCAAAAGGTAAATATCGTAGTATAACCAGTTGTTTAGTGGTCTATCGCGTCCGTTACAGTGTTCCTGCGCGTCGGTTGCCCAAAAGGTCGCAGCCGGCGCGTTTTCATGTCAGGGCAACATCATGCCCAGAACTGATCCAGCCAAAGATTGAGCCTGTCGAAGCCGCGATTGTTGACCGCGTAGATACGTTTCGTACCATTGGCGGTGACCGAGACGAGGTCGCAATCGAGCAGTGCCTTGAGGTGCTGGGAGACGGCCGGACGGCTGATCGGGAGGCCTTCGGCGAGCTCGTTGACGGTGCGCGGCGAGCGTCGCAATTCCTCCAGCAGGAAGCGCCGGTGAGGGTCGGCAATCGCAGTGAAAGGGTCCACGTTCGACATGGCGAAAAGCTACGTCAAACGGAGAATTTGGGCAAGCGGATTGTGCGCCGCAGCGAAGCGCCGAAAAGCCTAAAATCCAAGACCTTCGCGGGCGATCAGGACGGCTGCGATCAGCGCCATCGCATACATGAACGGATAGAATATTTTCGGCTGCATGCGCTTCACGCACCAGGCGCCGGCGATGGTGGCGAGCGGGGCGAAGGGCAGCAGCGTCGCGGAGGCGGCGAGGTTCTGGGTGTCTAACTGACCGAGCGCGAAATATGGGATCAGCTTGACTGCATTGAGGATGGCGAAGAAGCGGGCGCTGGTGCCCGTATATTCGCGCGGTGGCATCCGCAACGGCAGGACGTAGATCTGGAACGGCGCGCCGCCCGCGTGCGCGACGAAGCTTCCGTAGCCGGAGAAAGTGCCCCACAACGTGGCGCGAACCGGCCGCTGGCCATGCGGAGGCACGACCTTTCCTCTGCCGGGGCCGAAGTTGTTCCAGAAATAGCGCAGGCAGAAGAGGATGGTGACGACGCCGATGACGACGCGCAGCACATTGCCGGGAACGAGTGCCGAGGTGGCCCAGCCGAGCGCTATGCCGGCCAGCGCACCAGGCAGCATGATCTTGAGCGTCGTCCAGTCGCCATGCTTGCGCCAGATGACGAGCGATATCATGTCCATGAAGATCAGGATCGGCAGCAGGATGGCGGCGGCCTGCACGGGCGACACGACGAGCGCCAGAAAAGGCAATCCGATCAGCGACAAGGCGTCGCCCATACCCCCTTTCGCGAGACCGACAAGAATGACGGCAGGAATGGCGGCGTAGTAAAATGACACGTCCATCGGCATGCTTTTGAAGTCCTCCCCTTGCCAGCCCGGTCTAACGGAATTACTCACACAAAACGAGTGCGGATCGGCCGGCAGATGGCGAAATCCGCTGGAAATGGAAAGAGTTCATGTCGGAACCTGAAAACCGCTGCCGCTTGGTGCTGATCGTGCCCGATATCGCCGATGCCGACGAGCAGGCGAAAATCGTCGGTGATGCGCTGAAGGGCGGTGATGTCGCCTCGATCATCCTGCCGCAATACGGGCTTGGGGACGGCGAGTTTCAGAAACACGCCGAAAAGATCGTGCCGCTGGCGCAGAACGCGGGTGCCGCGGCGCTGCTTGCCGGCGACAGCCGGGTCGTCGGCCGCACCAAGGCCGATGGCCTGCATATCACCGGCGGTGCCGCGGAGATTTCCGAGGCGGTCGAGAAATATGCCGACAAGCTGATCGTCGGCGGCGGCAATGCGGCCGACCGGCATCATGCGCTTGAGATCGGCGAGGAGCGTCCCGAATATGTCTTCTTCGGCAAGCTCGAAGGCGACATCAAGCCGGAGGCGCATCCGAAGAACCTCGCGCTCGCCGAATGGTGGGCCTCGATGATCGAGATCCCGTGCATCGTCATGGGCGGCACCGATCCGGCGTCGGCGCTTGCCGTTGCCGAGAGCGGGGCGGAATTCGTGGCCATGCGTCTTGCCGTTTTCGGCGAGCCGGCGCGTGCGGCCTTGGTGGTTACCGAAATCAACGCACTTCTTGACGAAAAAGCGCCACGGTTTGAGGGTTGATATCGCCCTCATGCCCATGCTGACACGCCATTTGCGCCTTTCTCTTCTTGCCGCCGCCACATGTGTGGCGGTTTTCGCGCATGGCGCATCGGCCCAGCAGGTCGACAATATGGTCACGCGACCGCTCACCGGCGCGCCTGAGACGCTGAAGTCCGGCCGTGCGCAGCCGGACGGGGTAACTCCGTCCACCGGTGTCGGCGTATTCGATCGTATGGGTGCGAAGCTTCCCGATCTGCCGGCCGAGAAGGACTATCACGGCAAGGTCGATGACGCCTATGGCGCCTATCAGCGCGGCTACTACCTGACGGCGATGGGGATTGCGCTGCCTCGCGCGCAGCTTGGCGATGCGGCGGCGCAGACGCTTATGGGTGAACTGTTGGCGGATGGCCTCGGCGTCAAGCGCGACGCAAAGGCGGCTGCCTTCTGGTACGGAAAGGCGGCCGAGGGCGGTGATCCGGCGGCGATGTTCAAATACGCGCTCATCCTGATGGAAGGCCGCATCGTCAAGCGCGACAAGACGCTTGCCGACAACTACATGCGCAAGGCGGCCGAAGCCGGCAATGCGTCGGCCGAGTTCAACTGGGGGCAAATTCTCGTTGCCGACAATCCCGGCGACAAGGGGTTGAAGCTGGCATTGCCGTTCTACGAGAAATCGGCAGAGAAGGGGGTCGCCGACGCGCAATACGCGGTGGCGGAGATCTACTCGTCGCTGCCCGACCTGCCGCCCGAAAAGAAGCAGCTTGCCCGCGAATGGATGGCGCGCGCCGCGCATGCCGGCTTCGACACCGCGCAGCTCGATCTTGGCGTCTGGTTCGTCAACGGAACGAACGGCCCGCGCGATTTCGAGAAAGGCTTCCAGTGGCTGAGAATCGCGGCCAATGACGGCAACGTGGTTGCGCAGAACAAGCTGGCGCATCTCTATATCAACGCGCTTGGCACGAAGCCGGATCCTGTCGAGGCTGCCAAGTGGTATGTGCTCTCGCGCCGTGCCGGTCTGCCCGACCCGGCGCTCGAGGATTTCTACCTCGGTATCGAGGAAGAGCAGCAGAAGGCGGGGATCGAAGCCGCCAACAAGTTCCGCCGCCTGCGCTGACCGCGCTCTAACGTTTTAGAAGAGCGCGTCCTCGAAGAGGTCTTCGTCGCTGGACGCGGCGCTTGCCTGTTCTGGCTCGACAGTGGCTGTCTCCTCGACTGCGGCGATGATGTCGCGGTGGACGTTACGCTCCTGCACCATCGTATAGAGTTTGAAGATCTTGCGATCGAGCGGGGCGATGGCTTCAGCCAAGTCCGAGATGTCAGCGATCTCGGCGCCGGCGGCATCTTCCAGCGTATCGGCGCAGCCCGCCAGCACATCGCCGAGGTCCTTCTGGAAATCGAGCGTGCCGATCAAGAGGTTGATCTTGCCGGCGACCTCGCGGCCGTGTTCCGACAGTGTCTTCAGCTCGGCTTCCATTGTATCGGCGGCGGTGCGGATATCGGCGACGGCGGTCGTCAGGTTTTCGGCGAGCCCGCCTGATGCCGTCTCGCTCGACGGGGCCACGCGACCGGCGGCTTCCTCCAGCGCCGGCAGGCCGTTGACGATGGCGTCAGCGCTGTCATCCAGCTTGCCGGCGAAGATGCGCAGTTCGGCCGTGACGACATTGATCGACTTGCCGGCTTCGCCAAGACGGCTGCAGCGCAGATTGGTATTCAGCGCCATGTAGTGGATGTCGGTCTTCACCGTCTTGATGTTGCCGATCGCTTCCAGAAGCTTGGCGGTGGTGTCACGGGTCGACTGGCTGACCTGGTCGGCCTTGAGGGTGACGGCGTCGACCTGCTTGACGATCTCATGGGCGGCCGAGACGCTGGATTCCAGCGCGCGGATGAAGTTGCCCTGGCCGCCGCCGCTCATCTGGTCGCGCAGCCGCATGATCTCCTGCGTGTCGTGGCCGAAGCTGGCGATCGTCTTGACGACGTTCTGGGAATCGCGGTGAAAATCGCGGCACATCTCGTTCATCTGCGCTGCCGTCAGGTGCTGTATGACGTTTTGCAGACGCGCGCGGGCGTCGGCGTTCAGGCCACGGCCTTCCTCGCTGTCGAGGAACTCGTCGAGCAGCGTGAACGTGCTCTGAACGTGCTCGATACGCTGGCGGGTGATGTCGCCGATCTGCAGCGCCGACAGGGTCGAGGCGACCTTGCTCTGCACGCCTCGCGCCACCGCGCCGACGTCGCGGGCAATGGCGCCAAGGTTCTGGCGATGTTCGGCGATCTTTCTCGCGTCGGCGTCAAGAGCGCTTGCTACGGCAGGAACGGTATCGGCGTAGTTCTTGGAGACGTCGGTGCCGAAGGTCAGCGCGAGCTTCACTTCCTTTTCCAGCTCCTCGATCCGGCCGGCGAAGCGATTGACCTCATCGGTGCCGGAATAGATGCGCTCGAGAATCTCCTGCGCGAAGCCTGCGAACTCGGCAAGACCGGCGCCGGTGATCTTTACGGTGACGGCGAAGGTGCGCAGGTAGCGCATGGTTTCCTGCATGTCCGAGACGTGCCGGCGCAGCGAATATCCGGTCTCGGCGAGCGAGGAAAGCGCGTCGCGGCGAGACTTTTCCGCCGTTGGCAGATCGCTCAGGCTTTTGACGGTGGAGCGCAATTCCGCGCCGGCATCACCATTCTCGCCGGCGTCCAGCGCCTTGGTGATGTTGTCGAGCGAGCTCAACAATCGGTTGAGGACCTCCATCACCGAAAGCAGGACGGTGCCGCCTTCGAGAAAGCGCTCCTCGACCTTGCTACGCGCTGCTTCCAGTGTCTGGCTGATTGCTGATCCCGATGCCTGGAATGCAGTCAGTGCCGATGTCGCCCCGTTCGTCATTTTATTGTCCTTTACTTAAAACCTCAGCAAGGTTCGAGACCATTTTTACGGGCATCATGGAAACGTCGAGTAAACACGCCAGACTCGTCAACGTTGTGCTTAACATAGCGTGAATTGCACGGCGTGCGTTGCGGGCAGTCACCCATATTTCTTTTAATTTATTGAAATTACGATATTATTTTAATATATGCGAGGGCTAATTATTATTTCTCCCGGGTGAGAATTCGGGGAGTCGGGACTCGTCTCAATTGCATTTCGCTGCAACCTACTTTTACGTGTTGTTAAGCGTGCCATGAGATTCCTCAACGGGTTGAAAAAGTATTTCTCCGCCCTAGGAGGCCGAAGTGAGCGTGCGTGAACAGTATTCCGATTCTATACCCCTGCCGGAAGTTCTGAATATCAGGAATATATCGGATATATTCTCAAAAATCGTATCTGTATTTAAGACTAACAATTCAGTTGTTCTTGATATCCCTGAAAAAGCTGAGGCCGACTTGAGTTTTGTGCAGCTGATCGAAGCTGTTCGCCGGCACGCTGAAACCAACGACAAGGCGCTCGCACTCGCGGCTCCGGCTCGCGGCCAGGTTCTGAAAGTGCTCGAGCGCGCCGGCTTCGTGGAAGCCTTCAACAGCGAAGATACAAAATTCTGGTTGCATGAAGAGGTCAAGCCATGAGCGCCAACATTCTCACCGTCGACGATTCCGCAAGCATTCGACTGACGACCAAGGTCACGCTGACCAATGCGGGCTATACCGTCAGCGAAGCGGCCGATGGCGCCCAGGGCCTGGCGGCCGCGAAGGCCGGCAACTACGACCTGATCATCACCGATCTCAACATGCCCGTGATGGACGGCCTGACGATGATCGAGGAGCTGCGCAAGCTGCCTGAACACACCGGCGTGCCGATCATCTTCCTGACGACCGAGTCCGACGCCGACCTCAAGGCCCGCGCCAAGGCTGCCGGCGCCACGGGTTGGCTGACCAAGCCGTTCGATCCCGAAAACCTCGTGAAGATAGCCAGGAAGGTGCTCGGCAGATGAGCTCTCTCGATCCTGTAGCGGTCTTTCGCACCGAGGCGGCCGAATGCCTCGAAGCCATCGAGGCGGGTCTTCTTGATCTGACGCACAAGCTCGACGACAAGGACGTCGTCGATGCCGTCTTCCGCGGCCTTCACACGCTGAAGGGCTCGGGCTCAATGTTCGGCTTCGATGCGCTGGCCGCCTTCACGCATCATTGCGAAACGGCATTCGACCGGGTTCGCAAGGGTGAGGTGCCGGCGACGGCCGAACTCGTCGCCGCCGTGCTTGCCGCTCAGGATCACATGCGTGCACTGGTTGATCAGCCGGATGCCGATCACGGTGACACCGGCCAGCGATTGCTGGCCCAGCTTCAGGCCGCCGTCGGAGAGACATCAGGTGGCGCTGCCAAGGCTGTAATTCCGGCCCCGGTCGCTGCTCCCGCCGCTGCCGCGACCAAGACCACCACCTGGCGCATCCGCTTCAGCCTTCCCTCGAACTCGATGGCGAACGGCACCAACCCGCTCGGCCTGCTCGACGAGCTGCGCGATCTCGGCGAATGCAGCGTCAAGGCCAATCTCTCGGCCATCCCGCCGCTCGAAGAGATCGTACCGACTGATCTCTACGTCACCTGGGATGTCGTTCTCACCAGCACGCAGGACCGCTCGGCGATCGACGACGTGTTCATCTTCGTCATGGACGACATGGAGCTTGAGGTCGAGGAGATCGCTACTCCGGTAGCTGCGCCGGTCAAGGCTGAACCGGTCGCGACAGTGGTAGAGGTGAAGGCCGAGACTGTGGCGGCTGCGCCATCGGCCGCCGCCGCACCGGAGTTCAAACCGGTCGAAGCTGTGCCGGCCAAGCGCGAGAGCGCTGCCCAGAACGACCAGCGTCAGGCGAAGGCTGCCGAAAATGTTCGCGTTCCGGCCGAACGTCTAGACGAACTGATGGACCGCGTCGGCGAGCTCGTGATTGCCCAGTCGCGCCTCAGCCAGCTGGCCAGCGCCAGCGCCGACATCGCGCTGCGGTCGGTCTCTGAAGAAATCGAGCGCCTGTCTGGCGAGCTGCGCGACACGATGATGGTGCTGCGCATGGTGCCGGTCGCGACGCTGTTTTCCCGCTTCCGCCGTCTCGTCCACGATCTCGCCCGCGAAACGGGCAAGGTGATCGAGCTGGTCACCGAAGGCGAAAGCACCGAGGTCGATAAGACCGTGATCGAGCGCCTCGCCGATCCGCTGGTGCATCTGGTGCGCAATTCGATCGACCACGGGCTGGAAACGCCGGCCGAGCGTCTGGCCGCAGGCAAGAGCGAGGCCGGCACGGTGACGCTGTCGGCGCGGCAGGCCGGTGGCGAGGTGATCATATCGATCAAGGATGACGGTCGCGGCATCAATCGCGAGCGGGTGCGCGCCAAGGCGGAATCTTCCGGCCTCATCGCGCCCGGCCAGTCGCTGACCGATTCCGAGCTTCTGCAGCTGATCTTCGCGCCGGGCTTTTCTACGGCTGCGGCGATCACCAATCTCTCCGGCCGCGGCGTCGGCATGGACGTGGTGAAGAAGACCGTCGAGGCTTTGCGCGGCGCGATCGACGTCACCAGCCACAATGGCGAGGGATCCGAGGTATCGCTACGCATTCCGCTGACGCTTGCCATCATAGACGGCCTGCTCGTGCGGGTCGGTAACGGCAGCTACGTCATCCCGCTTTCCGCTGTCGAGGAGTGCCTGGAACTGTCGCTGGAAGAGGATCTGCGTTCGCGCGGACGCAGCTTCATCTCGCTGCGCGACAGCCTCGTGCCGTTCCTGAGGCTGCGCGATCTCTTCCGCACCGGCACCAAGCCCGACGTGCACCAGAAGGTCGTGGTCATCTCGACAGGCACGGAACGCGTCGGCCTGGTGGTCGATCAGATCATTGGCGACCACCAGACGGTCATCAAGTCGATGTCCAAGCTGCACAACGACGTGTCCACCTTCTCGGGCGCCACCATTCTCGGCGACGGCAGCGTCGCCCTCATTCTCGACGTCGGCCATCTCGTGGCCGCCGGTCAGCAACAGGAAACACAGATGCGGGTGGCAGGATGAGTGCGGCAGTCGAAAAGATCGACCATCATTGGAACTATGCCGACGAAGTCGAGGTCCTGACGTTCGACATGAACGGCGAAACCTTCGCACTGGAAGCGGTGATCGTCCAGGAAATCCTGGATCTCCTGCCGGAGACGGCGGTGCCGGGGGCGCAGCCCTTTGTCGCCAGCGTCATCAACTTCCGTGGCAAGGTCATTCCGCTGGCCGACCTGCGCCTGGCCTTCGGGATGGAAGGCACGGAAGCGACGATCGACAGCCGCATCATCGTCATCGAGGTCGATCTCGATGGCGAGGCGACCCTGGTCGGGCTGCGCACCGACAAGGTCAACGAGGTGACGACGCTGGCAAGGGCTGCCAGCGAACCGCCACCGAGCGTCGGCATGCGCTGGCGCGCCGACTACATCGACTGCCTGGTGAAGCGCGGGGGCGAGTTCATCATCCTGCCAAATCTGCAGGCACTTTTTTCTTCACGACATGAGACATCGACCGCCGTTTAGGCTGTGTCATCGAGGGGTAAGGGGTTAGAGATGCGATTGACGATCAAGACGAAACTGGTGTCGGCGTTTGCCTTCATTATCCTCATGTTGCTGGGCACATCGACCTATTCGATCATCAGCCTCAGCGGCCTGAATGATTCCATAGGAGCGGTATTGGCCGGTCCGGCCGTGCGCCTGGAGCTGGCGCAGAGCATCAATATCGGCCAGCTCGAAGCGATCCGCCAACAGAAGAACCTGCTGATGGCCAAGGATGCAGCCGAAGTGAACAATTCCATCGCCAAGGGCGATGTCGGGCGCAAGGAATTCGCGCAGTCGCTGGCATCCGTGCTGAAGATTGCCACCGAGCAGGGTCGCCCGCGCTGGGAGCAGGTCTCGGAGCTCTCGAAGGCGTTCTTCCAGGCCGACGACCAGATCCGCGAATTCGTCAAGGCGGGCAACGCCGAAGCCGCAAACAACGTCTCCGTGACAACGGCACGCGCTGCAGCCAACCAGATCGATGCCGCACTCGCGGACATTCTCAAGCTCGAGAAAGAGCGTATGAGTGTCGCGGACGATGACGCGGAAGCGAGCTACCAGGCGACCCGCACGACAATGATCATCGCCATCGCCGCTGCCCTCCTGTTTGCCGCCATCACCGCCTTCTGGATCGCCAGCACCATTTCCAAGGGTCTCAACCGCGCCAACACCGTGGTCCGCGAAGTGGCCGAAGGCGATCTGACGAAGATGGCCGAGATCACCAACCGCGACGAAATCGGCGAACTGCTGGGCAACGTCAACCTTATGATCGAGCGTCTGCGCGGCGTCGTCGGCGACGCACTGTCGGCTTCGGAAAACGTCTCTGCCGGCAGCCAGGAACTGTCTGCCAGCTCCGAGCAGGTGTCGCAGGGGGCCACCGAACAGGCCGCGTCCGCCGAAGAAGCCTCGGCTTCGATGGAGGAAATGGCCGCCAACATCAAGCAGAACGCCGACAATGCCGCGCAGACCGAGAAGATCGCTCGTCAGTCGGCCAAGGACGCGGAAGAAAGCGGTGCTGCCGTGACCCGTGCCGTCGAGGCGATGCGCACCATCGCTGACAAGATCGTCATCGTGCAGGAAATCGCCCGCCAGACCGATCTTCTGGCACTCAACGCCGCCGTCGAGGCAGCGCGTGCCGGCGAGCATGGCAAGGGCTTTGCGGTTGTCGCCTCGGAAGTGCGCAAGCTCGCCGAACGCAGCCAGTCGGCCGCCGCTGAAATCAGCGCCATGTCCGGCGATACCGTCAAGGCCGCCAGCAATGCCGGCGACATGCTCGGACGCCTGGTGCCGGATATCCGCAAGACCGCCGAACTGGTCTCCGAGATCAGCGCTGCCTGCCGCGAGCAGGACATCGGCGCCGCCCAGATCAACGAGGCGATCCAGCAGCTCGACAAGGTGACCCAGCAGAATGCCGGTGCCTCAGAGCAGATGTCGGCGACATCGGAAGAACTCGCGGCGCAGGCCGAGGAACTTCAGGCCTCGATCGCCTTCTTCAAGGTCGATACGACAGGCAGCAAGGCCGGCTTCAAGAAGCCTGCAGCGAAGCCGGCCGCCAAGGCTCCCGCCGCCCGGCCTGCCGCCGTCGTCAGCAACAAGAATGTCAACACCCGCTCCGTCGCCGCCCAGCAGGCCCGCGCCAAGGGCTTTGCTCTCGACATGTCGATGGGCGGCCCGGATGCCAGCGACGACGATTTCCGCGAGAGCGCGTGATCAATGACCTTGTCGTGGCCGGATGACCGGCCACGACAACCATTATGCCAACGAATGGATCGTTGGAGGCGAGCGGCGCGAAGGCCGCCGGCCATGAGCGGATGAAAGCTCCCATCTCATTTCCGAAATCGCGTGGTCCGAAGTCGCCTGGATGATCGGAAACCAGGATCGCCATCGCGATTTCACCCAGCGATTTTTAAAGGCCGGAGTTTTCACATGCGCATTACGCTCAAGCTCAAACTATCATTTGCTTTTTCACTCCTGATTTTGCTGATCATCGGTGCCGTTGGACTGGGCATCCATGGCCTGCAAACGATGAACACGCTGCGCAATGAGCTTCTGGAAGGTCCGGTAGAGCAGGATCACTACGCCAGTAGCCTGACATCCGCTTTCGATGGTCTCGGCCTTGCAGTGGGCGACCTGCTTGTCGCTGACAGGCCCGAATTCGTGTCCACGGCAAACGCCGCGATCGATGCCGAACGCAAGGCATTCGAAAAGGCGCTCGACGAGGGTGAACACGACGCGCCGCCGGAGTTCAAGGATGAATGGAACCAAATCCGCGAGTTCTGGACCGGCTATGTTGCTCTGAACGATCGCATTCGCGGCCTCATCACCTCGGGCCAGAAAGAGATGGGCCTGCAGCTGAACGAGACCGACGGTGTCGCCGCGCGCCAGAAGCTTGATGGCATGGCCGCCGCTCTGACGGCACTTACCAAGCAGGCTGTTGCCGAGGCTGATGCGGTGGGCGACAAGACCTATGACACGACCTTCATGATGCTCCTGATCGTTGCTGGGGCCGCGCTCGTCATCGCCATTGGCGCGACGATCTGGATCGCGACGACGATCAGCACGGGTCTGCGGAAGGTGAAGACGGTGGCCGATGCTGTGGCGATTGGCGATCTCAACCAGAACATCGCGATCAAGAGCAATGACGAAATCAAGGATCTCGTCGACACCATCAACGTGATGACCGCCAACCTCCGCCAGACGGCCGCAATTGCCGACCAGGTGGCCCAGGGCGATCTCTCGATCGATCCGCGCCCGCTGTCAGACAAGGACGTGCTCGGCATCGCCATGAAGGACATGGTTGCGAACCTGCGCACGACTTCGGCCATCGCCGACCGCATCGCCAATGGCGACCTGACCGTTTCGCCGAAGCCGCTGTCGGACAAGGACACACTGGGCATCGCGCTGGAGCAGATGGTCGAGCGGCTGCGTGGCGTCGTCGCCGATGCACTTTCGGCTTCGGAAAACGTCTCCGCCGGCAGCCAGGAACTGTCCGCCAGCTCCGAGCAGGTGTCGCAGGGCGCGACCGAGCAGGCAGCATCCGCCGAAGAAGCCTCGGCTTCGATGGAAGAAATGGCCGCCAACATCAAGCAGAACGCCGACAATGCCGCACAGACCGAGAAGATCGCTCGCCAATCTGCAAAGGACGCCGAGGAGAGTGGTGCAGCGGTTACGCGCGCCGTCATGGCGATGCGCACGATCGCCGACAAGATTGTTATCGTGCAGGAAATCGCCCGCCAGACGGACCTCTTGGCACTCAACGCCGCCGTCGAGGCAGCGCGTGCCGGCGAGCATGGCAAGGGCTTTGCAGTCGTGGCTTCCGAAGTGCGCAAGCTTGCCGAGCGCAGCCAGTCGGCTGCCGCCGAGATCAGCGCAATGTCGGGCGATACCGTGAAGGTGGCCAGCGAAGCGGGCGACATGCTCGGTCGCCTGGTTCCGGATATCCGCAAGACGGCGGAACTGGTTTCCGAGATCAGCGCCGCTTGCCGCGAGCAGGACATCGGCGCCTCGCAGATCAATGAGGCGATCCAGCAGCTCGACAAGGTGACGCAGCAGAACGCCGGCGCTTCCGAGCAGATGTCGGCGACGTCGGAAGAACTCGCGGCGCAGGCCGAGGAGCTTCAGGCGTCGATCGCCTTCTTCAAGGTCGATATGTCGGGCATGCGGGCAGGCGTCAGGACCGTTGCGGCCAAGCCCGCCGCGACACGGCCCGCCCAGGCTGCCGCCACCCGTCCGACGGCAACCGGCAACAAGAACTTCAGCGCCCGCTCGGTCTCGGCCCAGCAGGCCCGCGCCAAGGGTTTTGCTCTCGACATGTCGATGGGTGGCCCTGACGCAAGCGACGACGATTTTCTCGAAAGCGCTTGATTTAAGTTTCGTCGCACCGGGCCGCTGGCGCGGTGCGACAACCCGAAGTGTGAATACGTCGGTCGAAATATCCGGATTCCGGAGATCGCAGAAGGGTGGATGTACAGTCTTCCTGCGCCTGTCATGCCACCATTCTCCCAATGGCGGCGCCCTTAATACTGCGATTTCAAGGACATGAAGAAATGCGGTTTACCATCAAATTGAAACTGGCCATCGCCTTTGGCCTGATGATCATCTTGCTTTCGGCCACCGCCGGCTACGGCATCTACAGCCTCTCCAACCTCAACGACGCGATCAGCAATGTGATTGCGGGACCGGCCAAGCGTTTGGAGCAGGCGCAGAATCTCGGCAACTATCAGCTGCGTATCGTTCGCGCCCAGATGAACATGGCGACCGCCACCAAGCCTGAGGATGTCGCCAAGTACATCGACGCCAGCAACAGCAACCGCAAGCAGTTTTCCGAGACCCGCCAGTGGCTGCTGGACAACAATACCAGCGAAGCCGGCAAAAAGGGCTGGCAGGATGTCGGCGACCTGGAGACGAAGCTTTATGCGCTTGATGACCGCATTCATCAGCTCGCCCAGGACGGCAACGGCGCGGAGGCCGTGCGTCTAGCGACAAACGAGGGACGGTCGATTGTCGATGACATCGAAGCACTGACCCAGGCCCGCATCGACGCAAACCGCGCCGCCATGCAGCAAGCCGATGAAGATACGAGCGCGCAGTACGCCACTACGCGCAACTTCATCTTCGCTGTTGCCGGTGTCGCGCTCTTGATCGCCATCGCCGCCGCTCTTTGGATTGCACTTGGCATCAGCGCCGGTCTCAACAAGGCGAAGGCTGCCGTCAGCGCGGTCGCCATCGGCGATCTCGATCAGGACGTCCTCGTCAAGACCAACGACGAGATCAAGGATCTGGTCGACACGCTGAACGTCATGACCGCAAACCTGCGCAACACGGCGAATATCGCCACGCAGATTTCGAACGGCGACCTGACCGTTGCTCCGAAGCCGCTATCGGACAAGGATACGCTGGGCATCGCGCTGGAACAGATGGTCGAGCGCCTTCGTGGTGTGGTTGCCGATGCGATCGCCGCCGCGGAGAATGTCTCGTCCGGTAGCCAGGAACTGTCTGCGAGCTCCGAGCAGGTCTCGCAGGGCGCCACCGAACAGGCGGCATCGGCCGAAGAGGCTTCGGCCTCGATGGAAGAAATGGCCGCCAACAT
The DNA here is from genome assembly GCA_900472605.1 of Hyphomicrobiales bacterium. Classification (GTDB taxonomy): domain Bacteria; phylum Pseudomonadota; class Alphaproteobacteria; order Rhizobiales; family Rhizobiaceae; genus Rhizobium. Next base: position 22,902 of record UCJD01000060.1, read on the forward strand.
CAAGCAGAACGCCGACAATGCCGCACAGACGGAGAAGATCGCTCGCCAGTCGGCAAAGGATGCGGAAGCCAGCGGCGATGCAGTGACCCGCGCTGTCGAGGCCATGCGCACGATCGCCGAGAAGATCGGCATCGTCCAGGAAATCGCCCGCCAGACCGACCTTCTCGCCCTCAACGCCGCCGTCGAGGCAGCGCGTGCCGGCGAGCATGGCAAGGGCTTTGCGGTCGTGGCTTCCGAAGTGCGCAAGCTTGCCGAACGCAGCCAGTCGGCTGCCGCCGAGATCAGCGCCATGTCGGGCGATACCGTGAAGGCTGCCAGCGAAGCCGGCGACATGCTCGGCCGTCTGGTTCCCGATATCCGCAAGACCGCGGAACTGGTTTCCGAAATCAGCGCTGCCTGCCGCGAGCAGGACATCGGTGCCTCGCAGATCAACGAGGCGATCCAGCAGCTCGACAAGGTGACGCAGCAGAATGCCGGCGCATCGGAAGAGATGTCTGCGACGTCCGAAGAACTGGCGAGCCAGGCGGAAGAATTGCAGACCTCGATCGCCTTCTTCAAGGTCGATATGGCCGGCAGCCGCGATAGCCGCAAGCCCGCAGCCCGCATCAGCGTTCGCAGCCCCGCACCGGCTGCCGCCCGCAAGCCCGCTTCCAAGGCCCCGACCAATTCGGTCTCGGCGCAGCAGGCGCGCGCTAAGGGTTTTGCTCTCGATATGGCCATGGGCGGACCCGATGATGGCGACGCCGATTTCAAGGAAAGCGCATAATATGGCAACCACCTCCCAGGAAGCGCAGTTCGTCACCTTCAGCCTCGGCGAGGAAATCTTCGCCGTGCCTGTGGAGGTGGTTCGCGAAATCCTCGATTACGCGGAAGCCTTCAAGATCCCGAATGGTCCCGACTATCTCCTTGGCCTGCGCGACGTGCGCGGCCAGGGGGTCCCGACCATCGATCTCAGGCTGAAGCTCGGCATGTCGAAGACGGTGCCCACCTCGCATACACGGGTTCTCGTCCTCGACATTCCCATGGAGAGCCGGCCGATGGAGAGCCGCCTTCTCACGCTCGGCCTCGTCGCCGACCGGGTCTTCGAGGTCACGCCGTTCCGCAACGACCAGATCGAGGCGGCGCCCGACATCGGCGTGCGCTGGCGCTCGGACTATATTTCCGGCGTGGTGCGCCGGGAAACTGGCTTCGTGGTCATCGTCGATCTCGCGCGGCTGCTGTCGCGCGAGGATGCCTCCGTCCTGCAATCGGCCGCCTGAGCGGACAAGCTGGAGTATTTTGATCTATGAGCATGGCTGCCGTTGAGACCCAGATGGTGGGCGACAGGATCAGCAAGCGGAATTTCGAGAAGCTTGCGCGATTCATCTATGATTACAGTGGCATCAAGATGCCGCCGACAAAGCTGACGATGCTTGAGGGCCGGCTTCGCCGCCGGCTGCGGGCGACGCAGCACGCGACGTTCGACGACTACTGCGATTTCCTTTTCCACGATGACGGGCTGGAGCAGGAGACGGTCTATCTGATCGACGCGGTGACGACCAACAAGACCGACTTCTTCCGCGAAGCACGCCACTTCGAATATATGCAGCAGGTGGCGCTTCCGGCACTCGTCTCGAGCGGCGTTCGTACGATCCGGGCCTGGAGTTCGGCCTGCTCTACGGGGGCCGAGCCCTATACGATGGCGATGGTGCTGGAGGAGTTCGTCAACGACCGGCGCGACCTCAACTATAGCATTCTCGCGACCGATCTCAGCACCGACGTGCTGGCAACGGCGCGGCGCGGCATCTATGCCGAGGACATGGTGCATCCGGTACCACGCGAGCTGCAACGAAAATACGTGATGGTCGCCAAGCAGACCAACCGCCGCGAGGTCAGGATCTCGGCCGACCTGCGCAGCCGCGTCGGTTTCGCCCGCATGAACCTGATGGACGAAAACTATCCTGTCGGCGAGGGGATGCACATGATCTTCTGCCGCAACGTCCTGATCTATTTCGACAAGCCGACGCAATCGGGCGTGTTGAAGCGGTTGTGCGCGCGGCTGCTGCCGGGTGGATACATGTTCATCGGCCACTCCGAATCCATCACCGGCATCGATCTGCCCCTGAAGCAGGTCTCCAACACCGTATTCCAGCGCATCTAGGTCAAAGAGCATATGGGCAAGAAGATCCGCGTTCTCGTCATCGACGATTCCGCAAGCGTTCGCCAGACGCTCGTTCGCGTGCTGCAGGAGGATCCCGATATCGAGATCATGGGGGTCGCAACGGATCCCTTCATGGCGGCAAAGAAGATCCAGGAAGAAATTCCGGATGTGATCACGCTCGATGTCGAGATGCCGCGCATGGACGGTATCACATTCCTGCGCAAGCTGATGTCGCAGCGGCCGATCCCCGTCGTCATGTGCTCGTCGCTGACGGAGGCCGGGTCGGAAACGCTGATGCAGGCGTTGGAGGCAGGCGCCGTCGACGTGATCCTGAAATCGAAGATCGGTGCGGCGGACAGTCTGGCCGACGATGCGGTCCGGATACGCGAGGCGGTGAAGAGCGCCTCGCATGCGCGTCTCGGCAACACGAGACGTAACGTCAACAGCCTGCGTCCCGGGGCCCCGATGCCGGCGCAGAAGCTGACGGCGGATGCGATGCTGCCGCCGCCGACCGGGAAAGCCATGGCGAAGACGACCGAAATGGTGGTCTGCGTCGGCGCATCCACCGGCGGCACCGAAGCGCTGCGCGAATTTCTCGAGGCGTTGCCGGCCAATGCGCCGGGGATCGTCATCGTCCAGCACATGCCCGAGAAATTTACCGCAGCCTTCGCCAAGCGGCTGAACAGCCTGTGCGAGGTCGAGGTCAAGGAAGCGGTCGATGGCGATCCTGTCTTGCGCGGCCATGTGCTTATCGCGCCCGGCGACAGCCACATGCTGCTCGAGCGGCGCGGCGCCCGCTATCACGTTGCGGTCAAGAGCGGGCCACTGGTCTCGCGCCACAGGCCATCGGTCGATGTGTTGTTCCGCTCGGCGGCGCGCTCGGCAGGCTCGAACGCCATGGGCATCATCATGACCGGCATGGGCGACGATGGCGCCCGCGGCATGCTGGAAATGCATCAGGCCGGCGCCTATACGGTGGCGCAGGACGAGGCGACGTCAGTGGTCTTCGGCATGCCGAAGGAGGCGATCGCCAAGGGTGGCGTGGACCGCATCCTGCCGCTGGAGCAGATCGCGCGCGAGGTTTTGATCACGCAGCAGAAGTTCTAGAGAGCCGGATTTGCGGGGCGCGGGCGGCAGCAGTTTAGCCCCCGCCCGGCAAGCGATCTGTTCGACGTTCGGCGCTGCTCTTGAAATTTCCCTGATTTTGTGGTCTTGAAGCCGCCAATCTTATAAAGCGCAGCCTCTACCGGCGATCAGGGACCATCCCCGCCCTGACAACGCGCACCTATTTAGCCCAAGGAAAACCGCCCACATGGCCCGCTCAGCTCTTCTCAATGTCATGGTTCAGGCTGCCCTCAAGGCAGGAAAATCGCTGGGGCGTGATTTCGGCGAAGTGCAGAACCTGCAGGTCTCGGTCAAGGGACCGGGCGATTTCGTCTCGTCCGCCGACCGCAAGGCCGAGAAGATCGTGCGCGAAGAGCTTCTGAAGGCACGTCCGACCTATGGCTTCCTCGGCGAGGAAGGCGAAGAGATCAAGGGCACCGACGGCGCGCATCGCTGGATCGTCGATCCGCTCGACGGCACCACCAACTTCCTGCACGGCATTCCGATGTTTGCGGTGTCGATCGCGCTTGAGCGCAACAACGAGATCGTCGCCGGCGTCATCTTCAACCCGGCGACCGACGAGCTCTACACCACCGAGCGCGGCGGCGGCGCCTTCCTCAACGATCGCCGCCTGCGCGTCGGCGCCCGCCGCGTGCTTTCGGACTCGGTCGTCGCCTGCGGCGTTCCGCATCTCGGCCGCGGCAATCACGGCAAATTCCTCGTCGAACTGCGCCACGTCATGGGCGAAGTCGCCGGTGTCCGCCGCATGGGCTCGGCCTCGCTCGATCTCGCATACGTTGCAGCTGGTCGTTTCGATGGCTTCTGGGAAACCGGGCTTTCGGCCTGGGACATCGCGGCCGGCATCCTGCTCATCCGCGAAGCTGGCGGTTATGTCAGCGATTGGGACGGCGGCACCTCGATGCTCGAGACCGGCAGCGTCGTTGCCGGCAACGAGTATATCCAGAAGGCCCTGGGCGAAGTTGCAAAGCGCCCTGTTCCCAGCCGGTAAATCGCTGTTGTAAACACACGCGTTTTCTCTGCCGCATACTTCAATTCGGCACAATGATGTTCTAGTCTCCGGCTGCGATGAAGCCGGAGGCTGCGGAATCTATGGAAAATGTGAATGCGGCGGAGTTCGGCTCGACCGAGAAAACCACGGGAAATTACAGCTACAAGCTATCCAGCCCGATGCCATTCCTCTGGACGATGGTGCTGTTCCTCGTCATCGTCGGCTTCATAGCGTCTATTCTCTTCCGGCAGGCACAGACCGCCTTCATGCACAATCCGGGGCTGAACGGCCTCATTCTCGGCGTTCTCGGTATCGGCATCATCCTCGTGTTCAGCCATGTGCTGTCGCTTCGGCCCGAGGTGCGCTGGTTCAATTCGTTCCGCGCCGCCGGCAGCGCCGACAAGGTGAACCGCAACCCGAAGCTCTTGGCGCCGATGCGCACGCTGATCGGCAGCCGCAATGCGTCGGCGAGCGGTATCTCGACTACCGCCTTCCGTTCCATTCTCGATTCCATCGCCAACCGTCTCGACGAATCGCGCGACGTCTCGCGCTATCTCATCGGCCTCCTCGTCTTCCTTGGTCTGCTCGGCACCTTCTGGGGCCTTATCGGCACGATCGGCTCGATCAGCTCGGTCATCCAGTCGCTGGATGCCGGCACGAGCGGGTCTTCCGATGTTCTGACCTCCCTGAAAGAGGGGCTGTCGCAGCCGCTTTCGGGCATGGGGCAAGCGTTTTCGTCGTCGCTGCTCGGCCTCTCCGGTTCGCTCATCCTCGGCTTCCTTGACCTGCAGGCTGGCCGCGCGCAGAACCGCTTCTACACGGAGCTGGAGAACTGGCTCTCGTCGGTGACCGATGTAGGCTCCGACCTCGCCGCGCCCGTGATCGACACCAAGGGCGGTGTTTCGCCGGAAGAAATCCGCGCACTATCGGAATATATGCAGAAGGTCTCGGAAGAGGGCGGCGGCAGCCAGCGCTCTGTCGCGGCCATGGCCAATCTCGCCGAGGGCATCCAGGGCTTGGTCAAGAACATGCGCAACGAGCAGCAGATGCTGCGCGACTGGATCGAGGCGCAGCAGGACGAGGCGAAGGCGATGCGCCGCACGCTCGACCGGCTGGCGGAGCGGATCGGCGCGCAGGAAAAGCAGGCCACCAGCGAGCGCCCACAGCGCATGCCGCAGACCGAGAAGAGCGAGGGCAAGTAAGCCATGGCTCTTGCCCGCAACCGTCGCCGCGAACGCACGGTCGATTACTGGCCCGGCTTCGTTGACGCTCTCTCGACGCTGCTGATCGCGGTTATGTTCCTGCTCACGGTCTTCGTTGTCGGGCAGTTCATTCTGAGCCGCGAGATATCCGGCCGCGACGAGGTGATGAACCGGCTGAACAGCCAGATCAATGAGCTGACGCAGCTGCTCGCGCTCGAAAAGGGCAGCAAGCAGGATCTCGAGGACAGCGTCGCCAATCTGCAGGCATCGCTGGCGACCGCCGAGGGCGAGCGCTCGCGACTGCAGTCGTTGCTCTCGGCCGGCTCTGGCGGCCAGGACGCCGCGCAGCAGCGGATCGGCTCACTGACCAAGGAACTCGACGAGCAAAAGCAGATGAGTGACCGAGCGATGAGCCAGGTCGAGTTGCTCAACCAGCAGATCGCGGCGCTGCGCAACCAGATCGCCGCGGTGGAAGTGGCGCTGCAGGCGTCCGAGCAGAAGGACCAGACTTCGCAGACGAAGATCGCCGATCTCGGCCGCCGCCTCAACGTGGCGCTTGCTGCGCGCGTGCAGGAGCTCAACCGCTACCGCTCGGACTTCTTCGGACGCTTGCGCGAAATCCTTTCGGATCGCGAGAACATCCGCATCGTCGGCGACCGCTTCGTGTTCCAGTCCGAAGTGCTCTTCCCCTCCGGCGGTGCCGATCTCAATCCCGATGGACAGACGGAAATGGGCAAGCTTGCGGCGGCGCTGCTTGATGTTGCCAAGGAAATTCCGCCGGAGATCAACTGGGTGCTGCGCGTCGACGGACACACCGACAACGTGCCGCTTGCCGGCACCGGCCGCTTCGCCGACAACTGGCAGCTGTCTTCGGCGCGCGCGATCTCGGTGGTGAAGTTCCTGATCTCGCAGGGCGTGCCGGCCGACCGGCTGGTTGCGGCCGGCTTCGGCGAGTATCAGCCGATCGCGCCCGGCGATACGCCGGAAGCGCGGGCGACCAACCGACGGATCGAGCTGAAGCTGACTGAGAAGTGATGGGGTGCGGGTGCGTAGATGAGGCGCAACATTCGCAACCATTCATGGCCCAGCATGGCAAAAGAAAAAAGGCGGCTCCCTCGGGTGCCGCCTTTGATGTATCAGGCGTCTGCCGCCTTGGTGGTGTCGTCGATGACGGCGCCGGGAGAATTTTTCTTGATGGACTCGATCGCGGCGATCGCCGATGCCTTGGCCTTGTAGCCTTCGGAGCCGAACATCGTCTCGCCGTTCGATGCCTTGAAACGGAAACGGAATTCGCCTGCCTTGTCCTTATAAACTTCGAACTTATACATCGATTGTCTCCCGGAATCAGGATGTTGCTGAAATCTGCAAGCGCAGCCTAAAACAAAAAATCCAATTATTCCATCGGGATGTTTGTGCAGAGCGAGCTTAGGCAGCAGCGTCCGAGGCATCTTTGGTCGCGGCTGCGGATATGCCTGCCTTGAACGCGTCGATCGCCGCCAGCGCTGCCTCTCTGGAGCTTAGAGACGTCGAGGAAAACAGGATCTCGCCGCTTAATGTCTTCACGTCGAAATGAAATCGGCTTTGCGCGTCACTCGTGATGACGAAGACATAACGGTCGATTGATGCCTGTTCCGACGGCATCCGCTCAAACAGCATGTCGTGACCGGAGGAGAGATCGAATTCGGTCAAATCGGCATCCGCTATAAAATCCTCAGCCTGCCGGTCGGACGAGAAGCGGGGCAGCGGCTTAAGACTTTTGCTGTTCATAGTGCCTCACTTCCTTTGCGTGCATATAGCGCGCACTGATGGGACGCAGCAAAGTTACATCGTTTTTGACGCGTAGGCAAAAGACGATGAAGATGTAATGCCCTTGCTCATCCTTGCCGATGGCGCGCATCCTCTTCTCCAATCCCGGGTCGAAGGGATCATCGAAGATGGTAACCGAGCGCCCGAATACGGATTCGATCGCTCGCATGGATAGGCCATGCCTGCCGCATTTCGGCCAGTTGCCATCATCCCAATCGAAACCGTGAAACCGCATCGCCCTCTCTCGCTACGGTTCAACGCTATTGTAACGCCTTCGGAATCGCAATCCCTAGTAGAACAGACGCCTCCGCTTTCACTTCACCGCGGCAAGCAGCTCCTCGGCACCCGCATCGAACTGCAGCCGGGCCAGCTTGGCGTAGATGCCGCCGTGGCGGACGAGGCTATGGTGGGTGCCTTCCTCGACGACGCGGCCCTGATCGAGGACCAGGATGCGGTCGGCCTTGAGGACGGTTGCGAGGCGGTGGGCGATGATCAGCGTGGTGCGGCCGTCCATCAGGCCATCAAGGGCGCGCTGCACCAGCGTTTCGCTTTCGGCATCCAGCGCCGAGGTGGCTTCGTCGAGAAGCAGGATCGGCGCGTTCTTGAGGATGGCGCGGGCGATCGCGATGCGCTGGCGCTGGCCGCCCGAGAGCATGATGCCGCGTTCGCCGACCGTGGTGTCGTAGCCCTGATCGAGGCGCGCGATGAACTCGTCGGCCTGGGCGGCGATCGCGGCGGCGCGCACTTCCTCGCGCGTGGCGCTCGGGCGACCAAAGGCGATGTTGTCGTGGATCGAGGCGGCGAAGATCGTCACGTCCTGCGGGACGATCGCCATGCGCTTTCGCAGGCCGTCGGTATCGGTCGCGCGGGCATCGACGCCATCGATCATGACGGATCCTTGCTGCGGATCGTAGAAGCGCAGCAGCAGCGAGAAGATGGTGCTCTTGCCGGCGCCCGACGGGCCGACGATGGCGACGGTCTCGCCCGGCTTGACCGCGAAGCTCAGGCCGTGCAGCGCCGATGTGTCGGGACGCGAGGGGTACGCGAAGTGGACGTCTGCGAACTCGACGCGGCCGAGGCTCGGGTCTGGTAGGGCGGTCGGGTTGGCCGGGGTTACGATCGGCGAGACTTCGTCGAGCAGTTCGGTCAGGCGGTCGGCCGCACCTGCTGCCTGCGAGAGCTCGCCCCAGACTTCCGAGAGCGCGCCGAGCGAGCCGGCGGCGATGACGGAATAGAGCAGGAACTGGCCGAGCGTGCCGGCCGACAGCGTGCCCTCGAGCACATTGTGCGCGCCGACCCAAAGGACAGCGACGACGCTGCCGAAGATCAGCGTGATGGCGATGCCCGTCAGCAGCGAGCGCGAGCGGATGGCAGCGCGGGCGGCGGTAAAAGCGGCTTCAACGGCTGCTCCATAGCGGTTTGCCGCGGCCGTCTCGCCGCCGAAGGCCTGGACGGTGCGGGTGGCGGCGATGGTTTCATTGGCGAAAGCCGAGGCCTCCGCCAGCGTGTCCTGCGCGGCGCGCGAGCGCTTGCGCACCGAGCGGCCGAAGGCCACCAGCGGGAAGACGATGAGGGGGATCGCGGCGAGTACGAGGCTGGCGAGCTTCGGCGAGGTGACGACCATCATGACGATGGCGCCGAGACACAGGATCATGTTGCGCAGCGCGACCGAAGCGGTGGCGCCGACGGCGGACTTGATCTGCGTGGTATCGGCCGTCAGCCGCGAGACGATCTCACCGGACTGGTTGACGTCGAAGAAGGAGGCGGAGAGGCGGGTGACATGCGCGAACACGTCGCGGCGGAGATCCGAGACGATGCGCTCGCCGAGCGTGATGACGAAGAAATAGCGAAGTGCGCTCGATATGGCGAGAACGACCGCCATGACCATGAGCATGACGAAGTAGCTGTTGATGAAGCGGCCGTCGGAGTGGCTGAAGCCGTGGTCGATCATGCGGCGCACGGCAAGCGGCAGCGCCAGCGAGGTGACGGCGGCGAGCGCCAGCGAGAAGAGGGCGCCGGTGACGAGACCGCGATAACGCATGACGTAAGGCGTCAGTCTGCCGAGAGGCTTCAGCGAGCGGGACTTTTTCTTCTCGGTCTGCATTGCGTCTGTCAATTCAATCTCCAGCAGCCTTCAACACCGTGCAACACGGCCGAGGGCTCTTGTTATCCTAATGGCCTTCATGTATAGGCACCGCATCCTAATGGGAAGCCGTAGCCAGTAGCGACTGCGGCTTCATTTATTCAATCGGTCCTCTTGTCGCAACGTGGTGCGTCAAATGGACGTGACATCGCAGGAAGATTGTTATGAAGGCTGATATCCATCCCGATTACCACACCATCAAGGTAGTGATGACCGACGGTACCGAATACGAGACCCGCTCGACCTGGGGCGCTGAAGGTGCTGTCATGAACCTCGAAATCGATTCCAAGTCGCACCCGGCCTGGACGGGCGGCAACCAGCAGCTCATGGACCGCGGTGGCCGCGTTTCCAAGTTCAACAAGCGTTTCGGCGGCCTCGGCCTCTAATCGCTGCTGTTGCACTGATTTCGAAGAGCCCTGCGAAAGCGGGGCTTTTTTGCGTTTGGGCTATTGGCCGTGAAAAGCAGACAACAAAAAACCGGCCGTGCAGGGAACACGGCCGGTTTTTTGTTTTACTTTGAGTTGGATCAGTTGTTGCCGAATGCCGTCTGCAGCAGGCTGAGCTGGGCCTGAACGCTGTTCTGGTTGTCGGGAACGATCGGGGCCTCGTTCGGGCGATAGATTTCGCGATCGAGCAAGGCAACGCGGTTCTGCAGGCGCAGCGAGCGTTCGATCAGGTCGCGGAAGGCTTCCGGCAGGTCACCCCAGCCCGGCGCATTGCGATCGACATTGAAGCCGTCGAGGCGAACCTTGTTCTTTTCGGCCAGAACCTGATCGCGCGACATTTCGCCATTGTTGACGGCGCGCTGCAGGAGGAGCCAGGAGGCCATCTGCATCAGGCGGGTGGTGAGGCGCATGGACTCTGCTGCGTAGAGAACCGATGCCATGCGCGGAAGAACCTTCGATGCGGTGCGGCCATTGCCATCCAGATAGGCGGCGGTCTCTTCGACCAGCGACATGCCTTCCGAGTACAATGTCTTAAACTGCGACGATGCGGCAGCGCGTCCTGCAAAACTGATCGTGTTCAATCCAAGCTCTGACATTTAAAGGGTCCCTGTTGCACGCATCTACTTATTGATCAGGTAACGCCGGTCGATGCTGAAAAGTTTCATCGGCCCGCTTTAATGACTTTAAAGATGGTAGCTTTAGCCCAATTGCGCAAGGCGTTTCTTAATAAAGGGTTAACTTCCACAGTTTCGTGGATTTCGTCCCCAGCCAAGACAAAAAAGGAGAGCCGCAAAAGCGGCTCTCAAGGTAAAACAGGGAGAAAAATCAGACCAATTCACCGCATGGGAAACTGTCTGAGATCCAGAGCAAGTCCGGATGAAGACATCAATACATTAGAAAGCTTAACGCCTCATTAAGTGTGTACCGAATTAACACTTGCGCGCCTGATATAAATCAAATCCGGGGTTTTGCCCGATCAGGATTTGAAGAGGTTTTCTGCAGCCAATCTTCCCGATGCCTTGCGCGCCGCTTCCTGCTCGATGCGTGAAATCTCGGCCTTCAGCATGTCGATACGCGCGTTCAGTTCGTCCACCGACATCATCGACAGATCCATGCCGATCTCGTGATTCGCCTTCTTCCTAGGCCGGTCGTCATCAAGGCTCATGTTCAGTCCTCCGTCCTAACCTCGGCCGGAAGGTCCCGGCCTTCTCCGCTTCAAGTTATCGGGGCGCCGGCTCCATAGGCGGCTCGGGCGTCTTGTTCTGGCCGCGATCGGCCAGTGACATGCCCTCCGGCGTCATCGTCTGCGAGGTGGCCGTCGGGATGGTGGTAAAGGCGTCGCGGTCGCTTGCCGGAATGGCGGCGCGCGCGCGGCTGCGGATGATCGCATAAGCGGTGATCAGCACGTGGGCGAGCGCGGTTACCAGGAACAGCGCGTGCGGGCTTGCCATCGACATGACGGGGCCGCCGATCGTCGGGCCGATGATGGTGCCGATGCCGTAAAGCAGCAGCAGGCCGCCGGATACCTTCACGAAGTCTTCCGAGGAGGCGTAGTCGTTGGCGTGGGCGACGGCGATCGGATAGAGGGTGTTGGCGACCGCGCCATAGAGCACCACCAGCGTGATGATGAAGACCGGCGAGGAGGGGTGGAGGACGACCAACATCAGGCCGGCCAACGCGGCGATCGCCGACATGGCGGCCAGCACATAGCGGCGGTCGATGCGGTCCGACAGGCGGCCGGCCGGAAGCTGCATGACGGCGCCGGCAAAGATGGTCGAGCTCATCATGATGGCGATCGAGGTGTCCGACAGGCCGGCGCCGGCGCCGAAGACGGCGCCCAGCGTGCCATAGGCGCCATTGGCTATGCCGACCAGGAGAATGCCGAGGCAGGAGACCGGCGAGTTGCGATAGAGCGCCTTGAGATCGAGCTTCACGGCCTTCAGCGGCTGTGGGGAGGCGGCGGTCGACAGAAGCGTCGGCAGCATGGCGATGCAATAGAAGATGCCGCAGATCATGAAGAGAATGGGTGTGCGGACATCTTCGAGCGGGATCATCATCTGGCCGGCGACGACGCCGATCAGGGTGATGGCGATGTAGAGCGAGAAGATCGCGCCGCGGCTTTCATTGGTCGCGCGTTCGTTTAGCCAGCTCTCGATGATCATCGAGGTGCCGGCCGTGGCAAAGCCGGTGACGGCGCGCAAAAGCACCCACCAGACCGGATGAACGGCAATGCCGCTCACCAGCGCGATGATGGCGATGATCGAGATGAAGCCGGAGAAGGCGCGGACATGGCCGACGCGGCTGACCATCTTCGGCGCAACGAGGCAACCGATGACGAAGCCGGCTGCCCATGAGGTGCCGAGCAGACCGAGCGTGGTGGTCGCATAACCTTCGAGATTGCCGCGGACGGGGAGGAGGATGCCTTGCAGGCCATTGCCCATGAACAGAAACAGCGTGCCGAACAGAAGTGCAGCGACGGATAGAAGATTTCGTTTCATTGGCCCCCCATGCAACTCGGCCTACATGCACAAAGACATATGGCAGCGCACGGTACCGCCCAGTCTTTGAAATGTTGATTGTGTCCCCGAATGCCTTTACGGCATGTTTAGAGGCAGTCGTCGCGCGAAATAATGTCCGTCCTGTGACATCAAGAACATATGGAAAAATAAAGACATGACGAAGCTTGTCGCGCTTCTCCTGATGCTTGCGATGGTGGTTCACCTGATCAAGCCGCTCGGTCTGCCGGGCCTCAGAAAGCGCGCGGATTTCTGGAAGATCGCGCTGTTTGCCTTCGCGATCTGGGCGGTGGCGCTGCTCGGGCGGGATTTGTTCGTGTGAGGAGTGATGGAGCCGTGACTTGGCATGGCAGTTTGAGGACTATGTGCCATACACGGTCGAAGCAACCTGAACGTCTGCTATCCCTCAAACCTCGATCTCACCCCGCATGACCTCGACACATTCGCCCGCGACCGTCACATCCGTCACCACGCCACCCGTCTTCACCACCTCGACCGAAATCACGCTGCGGCGGCCCATTTCAACGCCCTGCTCGATCGTCAGCGTTATCAGCATGTCCGGCTCCGGCTCCAAAGAGACGAGATAGGCCGAGAGGGCGGCCGAGGCGCTGCCAGTGGCGGGGTCTTCGGTGACGTTGTCTAGCGGCGCGAACATGCGGGCGCGGATAGTCCACGGCGCCTCGGGCTTCCTCACATAGACGAAGAGGGAGAAATCGTGATGGCCTTCCGGGGTCTCTCCGGCTGCCTCCTCGAAATGAGCGCGGATGGGGCGGGCTGCGGCCAGGGCGTCGAGGTCGGTCAATTCGGCGACGGCGAAGCCGAGGCCGACGGAGACGGTGAGCGGCGGGTGGATGCGGCGGCTGACCCTGGCTTCGTCGATGGCGATGCATCGGGCGATGGTGGCTTCGGTGAAGCTGCGTCCGGTGACGAGCGGTCCGGGCGCGCGGATCGCGGTGGATATGACGCGATCGCCTTCACGCTTGAGGCCGACGGTAACGAGGCCGGCTTTCTCCTCGAAGCGCATGATATCGCCGACCGGCTTTCCGAAGACCTCGCCCAGCGTGCCCAGCACATAGGCGGTGCCGACATTGGGATGGCCGGCGAACGGGACTTCGGCGGTGGGCGTGAAGATGCGGACGCGGGCGGTATTCTCAGGGTCTTCGGGCGGCAGCACGAAGGTGACTTCGGAATAGTTGAACTCGACGGCGATCTTGTGCATCGCCTCGTCGGAGAGGCCGCGCGCGTCGGTCATGACAGCAAGCGGGTTTCCCTCAAAGCGGGTGGAGGTGAAGACATCGACGGTCGTGAAGGCGGTGCGCATGGGATCTCCGGCAGGCTGCTGTGGACGCCATATTGGCGCGTGGCGGGGCCTGCCGGTAGAGGCAAATTTGTGCTGGTGACAATTGCTGCCCCGACGCTTCCTCGGCAATGGGCAGAGGGTGACGTCGGGGTGAGGCTCACGCCTTGTTGACGCTGGCGGCGTAGATCTCATTGATCGTTTCGGCGAGGCTCGCGTCGAACTCAGCATCGCTCATCGAGACGCGCAGGTTTTCCGTCAGTGCGCGCGAGAAGCTGGCGATCATGCCATGGTTGTGGCTCAGCTTCTCGCAGGCGTCGGTGCGGCTATAGCCACCGGAAAGGGCGACGACCCGCACGACCTGCTTATGGGCGACCAGAGGCGCGTAGAAATCGGCGACCGTCGGGATCGTCAGCTTCAGCACCACCTTTTCGCTCGCCGGAAGCAGGTCGAGCTGCTTGGCGATCTCGTCGCGAAGAATGGCCTCGGCCTCCTGCTTCGTCGGGCTCTTGATGGACACTTCAGGCTCGACGATCGGAACGAGGCCGCTGCCGATGATCTGGCGTGCCACTTCGAACTGCTGCTTTACGACGGCTGCAATGCCTGTTCTGTCGGCGCTCGCGATCACCGAGCGCATCTTGGTGCCGAAAATTCCCTTGTCGCGGCCGCGCGCGAGGAGTGTCTCCAGCTCAGGCATTGGCTTCATGATCTGGACGCCGTTTTCCTCGGCGGCAAGACCCTTGTCGATCTTGAGAAGCGGCACGACGCCGCGCTTTTCCCAGAGATAGGAAGGAACCGGCTGGCCATCGACGTCGCCGTCCATGGTCCGCTCGAAGAGGATGGCTGCGATGATCTTTTCGCCGGTAAAGGCAGGCGCGCTCATGATGCGGACGCGCATGGCGTGCATCAGGCGAAACATGTCCTCGTCACCCTGGTAATCGCTGTCGGCAATGCCGTAGAGGCGCAACGCTGCGGGTGTCGAACCACCGCTCTGGTCCAGCGCTGCAATGAATCCTGGCGCCGAGCTGATCTTGTTCAACATCTTCGCGTCCACCATACTTCATTCCTTCTCTCGAACCGGCGCATCACGTCCGGATTTTGCTTTATGTCAAAGCCGATCGGCACTCGAATCTGCGATATCAGAAGAAATTTAAAAGGAAAATCCTGGGGTAAGCTATTGAAACGATTGAAATCATTTCAAACGTTTGAAAGTTAAGCATTATGTTAGCGCCAACGAAAAGACCGCGAAAGCGCTGGCTCTCGCGGTCTCAGATGAGCCGGTTCAAACAGGCGAACAGCCCGGTTCGACTTACTTGGCCTTGGTGAGGGCCTCGACGCCCGGCAGGACCTTGCCTTCCATCCATTCCAGGAATGCGCCACCCGCGGTGGAGACGTAGGTGAAGTCATCGGCGACGCCGGCATGGTTCAGCGCCGAGACGGTATCGCCGCCGCCGGCGACCGAGGTCAGCTTGCCGGCCTTGGTACGCTCGGCTGCATATTGCGCGGCGGCAACGGTTGCCTTGTCGAAAGGTTCGATCTCGAAGGCGCCGAGCGGGCCGTTCCAAACCAGCGTGTTGGCGCGCTCGATCCAGGCCTTGACCGATTCAATCGACTTCGGTCCGACGTCGAGCATCATGGCATCGTCGGGGATGGCATCGATGGCGACCACTTCGTTGGCAGCGCCAGCCTTGAACTCGCGGGCGACGACGCCGTCCTCGGGCAGAACGATGGCGCAGCCTGCGGTCGCGGCTTCGATCATGATCTGGCGGGCGGTGTCTGCGAGGTCATGTTCGCACAGCGACTTGCCGACGCTGGTGCCGCGGGCGGCGATAAAGGTGTTGGCCATGCCGCCGCCGATGACGAGCGCGTCGACCTTCTTCACGAGGTTCATGAGGAGGTCGATCTTGGTGGAGACCTTGGCGCCGCCGACGATGGCAACGACGGGACGGACCGGCTGGCCGAGGCCCTTTTCCAGCGCTTCAAGCTCGGCCTGCATGGTGCGGCCGGCGTAAGCGGGAAGGTGACGGGCGAGGCCTTCCGTCGAGGCGTGGGCGCGGTGGGCGGCGGAGAAGGCGTCGTTGACGTAGATGTCGCCGTTGGCGACCAGCGCCTTGACGAAATCGGGATCGTTCTTTTCCTCGCCCTTGTGGAAGCGGGTGTTTTCGAGAAGCAGGATGTCGCCATCCTTCATGGCGGCTACGGCGCCGGCGGCGGCTTCGCCGATGACGTCGGTCGCCGTCTGCACGGGATGGCCGAGAACGGCTTCAACGGAGGGGGCGATCAGGGTGAGCGACAGGTCCGGCGAGGGGCCATCCTTGGGGCGGCCGAAGTGGGCGAGAAGGATGACCTTGGCGCCCTTCTTGGAGAGTTCCTTGATCGTCGGGGCGACGCGCTCGATGCGGGTCACGTCCGTGACCTTGCCGTCCTTTACCGGGACGTTGAGGTCGACGCGGACGAGAACGCGCTTTCCGGCAATGTCGTTAAGGTCGTCGAGGGTCTTGAAGGAAGGCATGGAAAAATCCGTTCGTTTAGCGCCTGAAAAGATGCGGGGACCATAGCAAGGATCATCGTTGACGCAAGGCGTTCAGCGCGGGTTTTCGTCAGCTTTTCCCGCAGCGGCTGCCGCTGCCGCTTCCTTGCTCTTGCGGCCCTTGAATCTGTCGTGCACGCGGTCGATGATATCGCGGAGATTGATGAAGATGGGCAGCGTTACCGCCGGCTCGACGGCTTCCAGCGACATGCCGATCGAACTGATGTGGTCGTGGTCGTCGAGGTCGCGGACGATCAAAATAATCGATCCCAGGCGGACGCGATCGGCATATTCGGCTTTCCCGCCGAGGCGCTGCTTCATCAGCTCGGCGATCGTCAGGCCCTTTTCATTTTCGTTCAGGAGGCCGGGGCCGTAGGCGGCGTCGAGATCTGTCGCCGGGCGGCTCGGGGAAAGCGCGAAGGCGCCGAAGAAATCGGTGTCGTCCTCCTCCACCGGCACGCGGCTGGCGAAGAGCTTGTCGAGCAGGCGCGAATAGGAGGGAACGATGAAGAGGTAGACCAGATCGTTCTCACGCAGACGGCCGGCATATTGGTAGCGCATCGACTTGCCGTCGCGAATGACCAGTGATGGCGTGGCCCAGCGCGGGATGCGCTCTCCGCGCAGCACCGGGCTGTCCTTGACGACGCGGTAAGACAGCAGTTCATGGTTGGCCGCGCCCGGCAGATCGACCTCCACCTTGTCGACGGCGCCGATGCGCGGTGGGATGATCAGGCCGAGCTTCTTGGCGACCGGCTTGATGGTCCAGCCCTGCACCAGCAGCGAGACGAGCACGATGATGAAGGCGGTGTTGAAATAGACCTGGCCGTTCTCCAGCCCGCCGAGGATCGGCATGATTGCGAGCAGGATGGATACCGCGCCGCGCAGGCCGACCCAGGCGACGAAGCCGATCTCCTGCTGCGTGTAATCATAGGGCAGCAGCGACAGCCAGATCGCCAGCGGCCGGGCGATGAAGATCAGGAAGAGCGCGAGCAGCACGGCAGGGATGGCGATCGCGCCGAACTGCGACGGCGTCGCGAGAAGGCCAAGCACCAGGAACATGATGATCTGCGCCAGCCAGGTCATGCCATCCTGGAAGCGCTTGATCGAGGCATAGCCGGGCAGCTTGCGGTTTCCGGCATAGATGCCGGCAACGTAGACCGCGAGGAAGCCGCTGCCGCCGACGGCGCCTGTGAACGAGAACACCAGAAGAGCCAGCGCCAGAACGAAGATCGGGGTGAGGCCACGGTCCGTCTCGAGCCTGCCGACGATCAGCACGATCATCATGCCGCCGAGCAGGCCCAGGATGACGCCGAGGCCCATCTGCTGCACGAACATGGCGAGCATGCCGATGTTGATGCCGTGGTAGCGCTCGCCCGATGCCAGAACCTCGACAAGCGCGATGGTCAGGAAGATCGCCATCGGGTCGTTGGTGCCGGATTCGACCTCGAGCGTCGAGCGCACCTTGTCGCGGATGTTGATGCCGCCGATGCGCAGCAGGAAGAACACGGCGGCGGCGTCGGTGGAGGCGACGATCGAGCCGAGCAGCATGCCCTCGAGCCAAGTGAAGTTGAGGAGCCACATGGCGGCGACAGCGAAAAGGGCGGCCGTCATCAGCACGCCGACGGAGGCGAGCGTTATCGAGGGGACGGCGGCGAGCTTGAAGGCCTGCACCGGCGTGCCGAAGCCGGAATCGAACAGGATGATGGCGAGCGCGATCGAGCCGAGGATGTAGGCGAGGTAATTGTTGGTGAATTCGATGCCGAGGCCGTCGCTGCCTGCGAGCAGGCCGATGCCGAGGAAGAGAAGCAGCAGGGGAGCGCCGAAGCGAAAGGCGAGCAGGCTGGAGAAGGCCGCAAGAAGCACGAGCGCCGTCGATACCAGTACGACGATGTAGAATGCTTCCATGCTCAAACCCCTTTATTCAAAATCATTGGCCGCAATGTCGCCCCCCGTCGAATGCGGCTGTCTTAACGATGGTCTCGGTTCTCCTGTTCCGGTTCGATGCCTGCCAGTAAATGGCAAAATCCGAACGAAGGGTAGACCTAAAGGGCTACCCTTGCGCTTTGCTGCATCATGCTGCTGAGTGGTCCGCCTGACGGCAAATCAAATGAACGGCTGGAGAATGATCCTAAGTAAAGTGTAGGATCAAATCAGGCGAGAGCAGGGCAGAAATCGCTGCCCTGTCCTTTTCTTGGACAATCGTCCTCTATATTTGCGGCGGCCTTATGCCTCGTCGTCGCTGTCGTCTTCATCCGCGTCCGAAATCGGGATGAGGAAGACGACGAACTCGTCGTCGATGGTGCGGGATGGGTCGTCGTCGAACTCGTAGGCATGCTCGACTTCGCTCGCCTCGTCCGGGGTTGCCTTGCGCAGTGTGAGCGGTGTCTTGCCATCCCATACCGGCTTGCCTTCCGTCTCAAGCACCGTCAGATCCTCGCGGAAATCTTCCGCCTCGATGAAGTGCCTGGCGTCCTCGGCATTATCCGAACGGAAGCTCGCGATGGCTTTGCCTGCTATCTCGATGGTGAAGTAGTCCATTGATTTCTCTTTCGCTTCTCGATTGCCTGACACTACGGTGTCCATTGGTGCCGCGCCAGCCTTATCGCTGCCTTGCGTTCAATTATCGCGGTCCCATCAATCGCGAGGAGGATGCGAGCAGCGGCTGGCCCTTGGCGACCTGCTTGGAGCCGCCGCCGACGACCGTGAGACTGAGTACCCCGGCGATCATGACGAGTAGGATCGCCAACATCAGGATTTTCATGGGTGGTCCGCCTGTTGCAGGTCTGATGTCTTGGTTCGCGACCGCGTTGCAGCTTGTGGCCGAATTTACCGCATCCTGATGGACGACGGCAAGCATGTTCGGTGGCCGGCGCGCCTCGACAAACGAAAAGCGGCCCGGTTTCCCGAGCCGCTTTCCAAAATCGATATCGCCGACCTTAGATGGTCTTGGCGAAGGCGACTGCCGTGTCGGACATGCGGCTGGAGAAGCCCCACTCGTTGTCGTACCAGGACAGAACGCGCACGAAGTTGCCTTCCATGACTTTGGTCTGGTCGGAAGCAAAGATCGAGGAGTGGCTGTCGTGGTTGAAGTCGCGCGAAACCAGCGGCTCGTCGGTGTAGCCGAGAATGCCCTTCAGCTTGCCGTTGGACGCAGCCTTGATGGCTTCGTTGATTTCGGCAACCGAGGTGGCCTTCTTGGCAACGAACTTGAAGTCGACGACCGAGACGTTCGGGGTCGGAACGCGGATCGAGGTGCCGTCGAGCTTGCCCTTCAGGTGCGGCATGACGAGGCCTACAGCCTTTGCAGCGCCGGTCGAGGTCGGGATCATGGACAGAGCTGCAGCGCGGGCGCGGTACAGGTCCTTGTGCATGGTGTCGAGCGTCGGCTGGTCACCGGTGTAGGAGTGGATCGTGGTCATGAAGCCATGATCGATGCCGACGAGGTCGTCGAGAACCTTGACGACCGGAACCAGGCAGTTGGTCGTGCACGACGCGTTGGAGATGACCAGGTGGTCCTTGGTCAGCTGATCGTGGTTGACGCCGAAGACGACGGTCAGGTCGGCACCGTCGGCAGGCGCCGAAACGATGACGCGCTTGGCGCCGGCCGTCAGGTGGGCGGCAGCCTTGTCGCGCGAGGTGAAGATGCCGGTGCATTCCATCGCGATGTCGATGCCGAGTTCGCCGTGCGGCAGCTGTGCCGGGTCGCGAACGGCGGTAACCTTGATCGGCTTGCCGCCGCCAACGGTGATCGTGTCGCCTTCGACCTTCACTTCGGCCGGGAACTTGCCATGGATGGAGTCGTAGCGCAGCAGGTGCGCGTTGGTCTCGACCGGGCCGAGGTCGTTGATGGCAACGACTTCGATGTCCGTGCGGCCGGATTCAACGATGGCGCGGAGAACATTGCGGCCGATACGACCGAAGCCGTTGATGGCAACCTTTACAGTCATGTGTGTCTCTCCCGAGAGTAGGGCTTGGTTTATAAGCAAAGAGGAGCGCCCTGAGGCGCTCCTTGTATCAGATCAAAGCTTGGCTTCAACTGCGGCGACGACGGCTTCCGTCGTGATGCCGAATTTCTTGAAGACGTCCTTGGCAGGACCCGAAGCGCCGAAGCCCTTCATGCCCACGAAAGTACCTTCCGGTCCGATGAACGCATCCCAGCCTTCGCGAACGGCGGCTTCGACGGCGATCTTGATCGGCGACTTGCCGAGGATCTCGGCGCGGTAGGCATCCGGCTGCTCGAAGAACAGTTCGGTCGAGGGGACCGAGACGACGCGGACGGTAACGCCCTTTTCTTCAAGCGTCTTGCGGGCGGCAACGGCGAGTTCGACTTCGGAGCCCGAAGCGAAGATCGTCACCTTGGCGTCGGCATTGCCTGCCAGCGTGTAGGCGCCGAGTTCGCACAGGTTCTTCTCGCTGTACTCGGTGCGTACCGTGGTGAGGTTCTGGCGGGT
The DNA here is from genome assembly GCA_900472605.1 of Hyphomicrobiales bacterium. Lineage (GTDB taxonomy): Bacteria > Pseudomonadota > Alphaproteobacteria > Rhizobiales > Rhizobiaceae > Rhizobium. Next base: position 43,546 of record UCJD01000060.1, read on the forward strand.
CAGCGCCAGGCCCGACGGACGGTCCTTGGTGTTCAGCGCGATCTGCCAGCACTCGGCGGTTTCGACGGCGTCGGCCGGGCGGAACATCATCAGGTTCGGGATGGCGCGCAGCGAGGCCATCTGCTCGACCGGCTGGTGGGTCGGGCCGTCTTCGCCGACGCCGATCGAATCATGCGTCAGAACGTGGACGACGCGGATGCCCATCAGCGATGCCAGGCGGATCGGAGGACGGCAATAATCCGAGAAGATCATGAAGCCGCCGCCGTAGGGGATCAGGCCGCCGTGCAGCGCGATACCGTTCATGGCCGATGCCATGCCGTGCTCGCGGATGCCCCAGTGCATGTAACGGCCGGCGAAGTCCGTCGGCGTGATCGAATGCATCTGGCTGGTCTTGGTGTTGTTCGACGGCGTCAGGTCGGCGGAGCCGCCGATCGTCTCGGGCAGGAAGCCGTTGATGACTTCAAGCGCGTCTTCCGACGCCTTGCGGGTTGCGACCGTCGGCTTGGTTTCGGCGAGCTTCTTCTTGTAGTCGAGAATAGCGGCGTCGAAGCCAGCAGGCAGGTCGCCAGCGAAACGGCGCGAGAATTCGGACTTGGTCGCTGCCTTTTCGAGGCGGCCTTCCCATGCCTTGACGGCTTCAGTCGAACGGGTGCCGGCGGCGCGCCAATCGGAGAGAACGTCGTTGGGGATGACGAAGGGTTCGTATTCCCAGTTCAGCGCCTTGCGGGTGGCTGCGATTTCCTCGGCGCCGAGCGGCGAACCGTGAACCTTGTGGCTGCCCTGCTTGTTCGGAGCGCCGAAGCCGATCACCGTCTTGCAGGCGATGAAGGTCGGCTTGTCGGACTTGTGGGCTTCCTCGATGGCAGCAGCAATCGCAGCCTGGTCGTGGCCATCGACTTCGATCGTGTGCCAGTGAACAGCCTTGAAGCGCATGATCTGGTCGGTCGAGTCCGACAGCGATACGGCGCCGTCGATGGTGATCGAGTTGTTGTCCCAGAAGAGGATGAGCTTGTTCAGCTTCAGGTGGCCGGCGAGCGCGATGGCTTCGTGGCTGATGCCTTCCATCAGGCAGCCGTCGCCGTTGATCACATAGGTATAGTGATCCTGCAGGTCGGCGCCGAATTCCTCGCGCAGCTTGCGTTCGGCGATCGCCATGCCAACGGCATTGGCAATGCCCTGGCCGAGCGGGCCGGTGGTGGTTTCGATGCCCGTCGCGTGGCCGTATTCCGGATGGCCGGCGGTCTTGGAGCCGAGCTGGCGGAACTGCGCGAGGTCATCGATCGTCATGTCCGGGTAGCCGGTCAGATAGAGCAGCGAGTAGAGCAGCATCGAGCCATGGCCGGCAGACAGCACGAAGCGGTCGCGATCCGGCCAATGCGGCTTGGTCGGGTCAAACTTCAGATATTTGGAGAACAGGACGGTGGCGACGTCGGCCATGCCCATCGGCATGCCCGGATGGCCGGAATTCGCCTTCTCGACTGCATCCATTGCGAGGAAACGGATCGCATTTGCCATCCGGTCGTGTTGTTCAGGAGAAATCATCGCTATTCCGCTTGTTCCGGGGTGTCGGGGGATGGCCTCAAGCCTGCGGAGACCATCAATGAGAGCGGGTGCACAAATAGCAGTTGGAGCAGGCAAGTCAATAAATCGAACCCCTAATAGGCGGTCCAGAATGACGATTTTTGACATTTGACCAATGATTTTAACAAAAGTTGACAGGCGTGTGACAAAGCTGCTGACGGGGCCGCTAACGGACCTGCCGATTTCACTCATCCACAATTAGCTCGCCCGTCGCCCTCAGGCCTTTATTGACGGGCAGTTGGCGAGCTGCATATCCTTTTGAAAACATCGCGTCGGGCCTCAATACCGATTCGCGGGTCTTGCGCGGGGAACCGGAAAGACATGACATCCACAGGCAACAGCATCGACGCGGCGCTCGCGGAGCTCAGGCAGGCGATTTCGGGTCTCGATAACGCCGTTGACGCCAGGCTCGACCGCCAGCGCGAGACCGGCGAGATCGAAGGCGAAGTTCGCCGCGTGCATGCCGATCGCTCCAAGCTGGCGCAGGAGCTCGACCAGGCGGAGTTCCGCGCCAACCGGCTTGAAGAGGTCAATCGCGAAGTGTCCCGTCGTCTTGTAACGGCGATGGAGACCATCCGCGCGGTCCTCGACCGCTAATAAAGGGCTTAGGATATGGCGCAGGTAACGGTAACGATCGACGGTAAGGCCTATCGCATGGCCTGCGAAGAGGGGCAGGAAGATCACCTGACCGATCTCGCCACCCGCTTCGACCGCTATGTTGGCCATCTCAAGGATCAGTTCGGTGAAATCGGCGATCTCCGCATCACCGTCATGGCCGGCATTATGATCATGGACGAGATCTCGGAGCTGACGCGGCGCGTCGCCAACCTGGAAGGCGAGCTCGACAGCCTGCGCAGCAATCGCGACACGGTGCTGGCCGCGACCAGCCGCACCGAGGAGAGCATTGCGGCCGCCATCGTCGAGGTCAGCAGCCAGCTGCGGGGGATCACCGACAAGCTGAACGGCCGGGCGCCGGCTGCGCTGAACTAGATCCGCTGGGCTAATACGCTTGAATTAAATCCGGGACGCTTGCTTCACCCTCTGGCGCAGGTCATGGATCGGTCTTATATAGCAATTGCGATCTGCGCCTCTCGACAGGAACCACAATCCCTGGGGCCATACTCGATCCAAAGGGAGCTGTCCCTGGCCAGGCCCGTGGGCTTGGACATATGGCGCCCACCTACGTTTGTAGGCACCCAGGATCGTAAACCTCCATCGGTTGCCGCGGATCGCACTCTTCCTACTTATCGCCGGCGATCGCACCGCGCTTCGAACGCCTTGGCATCAGGCGCTATTCGGCGCCGTTTTCCTTCATGCAGCTCATCAGCTCGGCAAATGCCTGCTCCGTGCCCGTCAGCGGCAGGATGACATCGATCCCGTTGGCGGTGACGGTCAGTTCCTTGCCCGAGGTCAGCGCGGTGACCGCCGCAGCATCGTTCGGAACGTCGATCGTCACCGTCTTGTCGCTGTCTGCCGTCGAGGAAAATTCCGCGGCGGCGGCGCCATCCACCGACCATGTCCCGTTGACGCGCTCACCCTTGGCGATCGCGAAGGCGTCGGCATTGGCAAACAGCGCCAGCTTGTCGCCGACGGCGAGGTAGCCGATGCCGGTGCGGTTGTTCTGGGCAAGGCAGCCGATGAACGTGTCGCCATCCGTCATCGGGGTGACGCCGAAATCAGCGGCGCGGGTCGCGGCTGCGGAGAGCAGGGTGGCGGTTACGAGCGTGGCCGCGGCGACGATATGCTTCATCTGACGTCCTTGTTGCGCGGGTACTGGCACTTCCACCGGCTGTCGCGCATTCGATCGTGCCGGCGCGTTTCTACTGCCGCATGGCGGGTTTTCTGGCAATGGTCTGGCCGCTGCTTGCAGCGAAAAACCGGCATCTCAGGAGGCCTGAGCGCGTTGTCCAGTGCCGCGTCGCAGGCTGGCTGATAATTCATGCGCTCAGCGCACAGGATGCGTTTCGTGTTTCCTCACGCATGAAATGATGAATTTTCACGATTCTAGGCGGATATCCACCGATTAAAACGGTTAAAACACTTTAACGATTGTGGTCGGGCCGACTGCCATTTCGCGAATTCGGGCGAAACATCTGCAAAATGACGTTTTCCTAAAACGTTTACGGCTTTTCTGAGGGCAAAAATATTAAGCAGCACCGCTTTAGCTATGCGCTAGGCGCATTAGTGTTCTGATGCTTTAGCGCTGTTCGTTGTCGGTCTTCATGCATATATTCGCATCAACAGAGAGACACGGGTAGCAAACACGCTGCCAAGCGCTGAAAGCCCTAGGAAAGGGGATCATCATGAACGTAGCACGCTCCTTCAATAACTGGCGCAAGTATCGTCAGACCGTCACCGAACTCGGCCGCATGTCCAACCGTGCGCTGAACGACCTCGGCATCGACCGCTCCGACATCCAGCGCGTTGCTCGCGACGCCACTCGCTAACAAGCGATCGCTGCCTTCGTGAGCAGCAAGATTTCAAACGCCCGTTGCTTCCAGCTGCGGGCGTTTTGCTTTTGTGGCTTTTGATCTGCGGCCGGAGCTACCGTCCCGAGCCGGTTTTGCTTGCGAAGCGAGCAGTGCTGGCGATATGGCAACTTCCATGTTTTCACTCACCCGCATCGAGACCCTGGAGCAAATCGTCAAGAAGAGCCGGTTTCTGGCCGTCGCGGCGCCGATCGCCTCCGAAGACGATGCCCGGGCGTTTCTTGCGGCCCATGGCGATCCAGCCGCCAACCACAATTGCTGGGCATGGCGGATCGGCCAGACCTATCGCTTCAACGATGACGGCGAGCCGAGCGGCACCGCCGGCAAGCCGATCCTGCAGGCAATCGACGGACAAGCGCTCGACCAGGTGGCGGTTGTTGTTATCCGCTGGTTCGGCGGCGTGCTGCTTGGAACCGGCGGCCTGATCCGTGCCTATGGCGGCACGGCTGCCGCGTGTCTGAGGGCCGCGACGACAGTCGAGTTGGTCGCGACCGTCGAGGTGGAGATTGCGGTGAATTTTTCGGATCTGGCTCTGGTGAAGGCGCGGCTTGCGGGCTCGGCCGGGGTGCGCGTGGTGGCCGAGGTGTTCGTGGATGCGGGTGCGTTGCTGAGGCTTTGCGTGCCCGAGGCGGTGTTGCCCGAGACCGCGCGGATGCTCAGCGACGCCACCAGTGGCCGCGTCATTCTTGCGGTGCAGCAATGAGCCGCAGCCTTAATGGCGGTTTGCGGTTGACATTCGAAATATTTTTTTAGTTTCCAGATTCGACGGAATGCCTTGCATGCGCGCGGTTCTGGCGTTCATCGTTGCCCAAAGCGGCGGTGTTCCCGCTATTGTGACGGAGACTTCGCTTGCGTGCTGCAGTGCGAGTGATAGGTATTCGCGAATAATATCGATTAGATTCTCAATTCTCAGGAGATTATGAGATGCAGCTTGGCATGGTTGGCTTGGGCCGTATGGGCAGCTTCATGGTCCAGCGCTTGATGCGCGATGGCCATGAATGCGTGGTCTATGATGCGAAGACGGAAAGCGTGAACGATCTGGTCGGCAAGGGTGCCGTCGGCAGCGCCTCGCTGGAAGAGTTCGTTTCGAAGCTTTCGCGTCCGCGCGCCGTGTGGCTGATGCTGCCGGCGGCCATCACCGACAAGGTGATCGCGCAGATCACGCCGCTGCTCGACAGCGACGATATCATCATCGACGGTGGCAACTCCTACTACCACGACGACATTCGCCGTGGCGGCGAGTTGATCACGAAGGGCCTGCACTATGTCGACGTCGGCACCAGCGGTGGCGTCTTCGGTCTCGAGCGTGGTTATTGCCTGATGATCGGCGGCGAAAAGGCCGTGGTTGAATCGCTGTCGCCGATCTTCAAGTCGCTCGCACCTGGCGTCGGCAATGTGGTTCCTTCGGCGCATCGTCCGGATCAGGCCGGCAGCACGGCCGAGCAGGGCTATCTGCATTGCGGCCCGCATGGCGCCGGCCACTTCGTCAAGATGGTGCACAACGGTATCGAATACGGCCTCATGGCCGCCTATGCCGAAGGCTTCAACATCCTGAAGCGCGCCAATATCGGCGCCGATAATCATGAAGTTGACGCCGAGACGGCGCCGATCGCGCATCCTGAGCACTACCAGTATGACTTCAACCTGCAGGACGTCGCCGAAGTTTGGCGTCGCGGCAGCGTCATCACCTCGTGGCTGCTCGACCTGACCTCGGATGCGCTGCATGCGGATCCCGCGCTCGGCGCCTATGCAGGCCGCGTTTCTGACTCGGGCGAAGGCCGCTGGACGATCATGGCCGCCATCGACGAAAGCGTTCCGACGCCCGTCCTGAGCGCTGCGCTCTACAGCCGCTTCTCCTCGCGCGACAATGACGAATTCGCCAACAAGGTGCTGTCGGCCATGCGCGCCGGCTTCGGCGGCCACGTCGAAAAGCCGAAGGCGTAAACCATTCAGCAATAATGGTTATCCAAGCCCGCGCAGCCGCAAGCTGCGCGGGCTTTTCTTTCCGGCGCTTCAATATAAGCTAGGCTATATATTGGAGGGATGGCGATGGGTCTGGGGTTTGGCGCGCGCATTATGGGACGGCTGCTGCCGCTCGTTGCACTTGGCGTGATTGTTTCGAGCGCTTCGGCGCAAACGCCGGCGGCAACGCCAACGCAAACACCGGCGCCGCCTCCCGCCGAAGTGCGGCAGATGTTGCAGCTGATGGAAACGCCCGCCGTCAAGCAATGGATGGCGACGCAGGCGCAGAGCCCTGCGGCAGCGCAGACGGCAACCACCCCGGCACAAACGGCTGCCCCCGGTGGGGATATGTCGGGCGAGCAGATGTCGGTGCTCTCCGAGTTCCTTGGTCACGCCCGCAGCCATTTCGACCTCGTCTCCGGCGCCGCGATGACGCTGCCCGACGAAGTCGAGAACGCGTCGGCGATCGTCGAGCGCGAAGTTCAGCCGAGTGGCTGGGCGCTTCTGACGATCGAGATCGTGGCGCTTTTCCTGGCCGGGCCGGTGGCGGAGCTTCTGTTTCGGATGGTCGTGCCGCGGCCGCGCATCAGGCTGGAGGATGGCGAGGTCGCCACAGTGGCGCATCATGCCGCGGCCAATCTGAGCTATCGCATTGTGCCGGCGCTGGTGTTCTGCATCGCAACACTCGTCCCGCTCGTACTCTTCAACTGGCCGCCGATCACGCAATCGCTGGCGATCGCAGTGGCCATCGCGCTGATCGTGTCGCGCGTCACCATATCCGTCGGACGTCTCCTCGTCGCGCTCGTCACGCTGCCGCATGTCGGCGGCGAGAGGGACGTCTCGCGTTCGACAGCCATGTTCTGGTTCAAGCGCAGCTGCATCTTCATCATCTATTTCGTGTTCGGGTGGGTGTTGATCCAGCTGATGGCGCCGCTCGGCTTTTCCCCCGGGTCGCGTTATCTCGTCGGCTATACGCTCGGATTGGGCCTGCTTGCCATCGCGACCGAAGCGGTCTGGTCGCGTCCGGCAGAGGAAGGGCAGAAGAGCACGACGGCATCCTGGATGCTGACGATTTATTTCGTTGCTCTCTGGCTCTTGTGGGTGGCGGGCTTCAACCTCATCCTGTGGATCGGCATCTATCTCGTGCTGTTGCCGCGCGTTCTGCGCGTCTCGACGCTTGCCGTGCGGGCGCTGCACAAGGCCGAGGCCGGCTTCCTCGCTAGAAAGCGCATCGCGGCGGTGCTGCTCGATCGCGGCGTGCGGGCCGTCATCATCACCATCGCGGCTATCTGGCTTGGCCGCATTCTCGGCTTCGCCGCCGACCGGATGGCGGCCGGCGAGACGATGATCGACCGGATCGTGCGCGGCTCGGTCGGCGGCATCGTCATCCTGCTCGCAGCCGATCTGCTCTGGCATCTCGCGCGCGCCTATATCAATGGCAGGCTCGAGGATTCCCCGCTGGAAGGCTCGATCAACGATGAGGAGAAGGCACGTCGCGCGCGGCTGCAGACGCTCCTGCCGATCTTTCGCAATATCCTTGCCGTCGTCATCGCCGTGATTGCCGTGCTGATGGTGCTCTCGGGCCTCGGTGTCGAGATCGGGCCGCTGATTGCCGGCGCCGGCGTTGTCGGCGTCGCGGTCGGCTTCGGTGCGCAGACCATCGTCAAGGATGTGATCAGCGGCATGTTCTATCTTTGGGACGATGCCTTCCGGGTCGGCGAGTATATCGAGAGCGGCAGCCACAAGGGCGTGGTCGAGGCGTTCAGCCTGCGCTCCGTCAGGCTGCGCCACCATCGCGGGCCGTTGACGACTGTGCCGTTTGGCGAGCTCGGCGCGGTCAAGAATCTCAACCGCGACTGGACGATCGACAAGATCACCCTCAACGTCACCTACGACACCGATCTCGTGCTGGCAAAGAAGGTGATCAAGCAGATCGGCCAGAAGCTGCTCGAAAACCCCGATTACGCGCCTCACATCATCGAGACGCTGAAGATGAAGGGCGTCGAGCAGTTCGGCGAGTTCGCGATCGTCATCCGCCTGGCGATGATGACGAAGCCCGGCGAGCAGTTCGTCATCCGCCGCAACGCGCTGGCGATGATCCGCACGGCCTTCAAGGAAAACGGCATCGAATTTGCGGTGCCGACGCTGCAGGTCTCGAGCGAGACGCACGATGCGGACGCCAATGCGGCGGCTGCGCGCTATGCGGCACAGAAGGGCGGTCAGGGCGTCGAACCCGCGGCCTAAACGGCGCGCCGGCATTCCGGGATGCCGGCGTCAGTCGTCGAAGGTGATCGCTAACCTTACGAAAATACAATATTGGAACCCCTGTCTTGGCGCCAAAAATGCCCCAATTGAGGATGAAGCAGGCGTCGTTAAGCGGCATTGGGGTAGTGTTGCCATGTATTCGAGGACTTCCGTCCAAGAACTTACATGCAGGTTATGTTAGATGTCCAAGACATGATTCCCGCTAATATGTAGGTTTACGACGGTCGGTAATGTCGAAGCACGCCAATTTGGAAGAGATTGAAGTCACAGAAGAATCGGGCATCTCGCGATTTTTCAGCCGGTATCGGACGCATCTGACGGCGCTTGCGACGCTGGCCGTGTTCTGCATGGTGGGCTTCGCGATCGAGCAGCTGACGACCGAAGTGCGCTACGACGACGTGGTGCAGGCGCTGGCCGATACCAAGATCAGCTCGATCGTGCTGGCGCTGTTCTTCACGGCGCTGAGTTTCCTGGCGCTGGTGTTCTACGACGTCAACGCTATCGACTATGTCGGCAAGAAGCTGCCATTCCCGCAGGTCGCGCTCACCGCCTTCGCCGCCTATGCCGTCGGCAATACGGCGGGGTTCGGTGCGCTGAGCGGCGGGGCGATCCGCTACCGTGCCTATTCAAGGCTCGGCCTGACGCCCGAGGATATCGGCCGCGTCATCGCTTTCGTCACCATTGCCTTCGGGCTTGGGCTGGCTGGCGTCGGCTCCATCGCTCTTCTGGCGATTGCCGATGAGATCGCACCGCTCATCGATGTCAGCAGCTGGGTTCTGCGTATCTTGGGCGGGTCGATCGTGCTGGTGCTTGCGGCGGGCGTGGTGCTCGGCCGTGGCGGCCGATCGGTCAGCATCGGGCGTTTCTCGCTGCGGCTGCCTGACTCCGCCACCTGGTCGCGTCAGTTTCTGGTCGCCGCCTTCGATATCGCGGCGTCTGCCACCGTTCTCTACGTTCTCCTGCCGCAGACGGCGATCAGCTGGCCAGTCTTCCTTGCCGTCTATGCGATTGCCGTCGGTCTTGGCGTGCTCAGCCATGTGCCGGCCGGCCTCGGCGTGTTCGAGACGGTCATCATCGCCGCGCTCGGCAGTGCCGTGAATATCGATGCGGTGCTCGGCTCGCTGGTGCTCTACCGCCTGATCTATCACGTCGTGCCACTGCTGCTTGCGGTTCTGGCTGTCTCGGCGACCGAGCTTCGCCGTTTCGCCGACCATCCCGTCGCTTCCGGATTCCGCCGGATCGGCATCCGATTGATGCCGCAACTGCTGTCGACGCTGTCGCTGCTGCTCGGCGTCATGCTGATCTTTTCGAGCGTCACGCCGACGCCCGACTCTAATCTGGAGTTCCTCTCAAACTATCTGCCGCTGCCGATCGTCGAAGGCGCGCATTTCCTCTCCAGTCTTGCCGGGCTGGCGCTCGTGGTCGCCGCGCGCGGTCTCGGCCAGAAGCTCGACGGCGCCTGGTGGATTTCGATCTTCTCGGCCGCCGCAGCACTCATGCTGTCGCTGCTGAAGGCAGTGGCGCTGGTCGAGGCGTCGTTCCTCGGCTTCCTGATCTTCGGCCTGTTCGTCAGCCGCCGGCTGTTTCGCCGCCGCGCCTCGCTGCTCAATCAGACGCTCACCGCATCCTGGCTGACGGCGATCGCCGTCGTCTGCGTCGGCGCCGTGGTGATCCTGCTCTTCGTCTATCGCGACGTCGACTACAGCAACGAGCTGTGGTGGCAGTTCGAATTCGCCGAGGAGGCTCCGCGTGGCCTGCGCGCCGTGCTTGGGATCACCATCATCTCGACCGCCATCGCCGTCTTCAGCCTGCTGCGGCCGGCCACCACGCGGCTTGAACCGGCATCGGACGAAACGCTGGAGCGCGCCGTCGATATCGTCGAGAAGCAGCGCTACGCCGACGCCAATCTGGTGCGCATGGGCGACAAGAGCGTGATGTTCTCGGACAAGGGCGACGCCTTCATCATGTATGGCCGCCAGGGGCGCTCGTGGATCGCGCTTTTCGATCCTGTCGGCGACCGCAGCGCGATGCCTGAACTCGTGTGGCGGTTCGTCGAGACGGCGCGGGCCGCCGGCTGCCGCGCCGTGTTCTACCAGATCTCGCCGGCGCTGCTTTCGCATTGCGCCGATGCAGGGCTTCGCGCATTCAAACTCGGCGAACTGGCCGTCTCCGATCTCTCGACCTTCGAGATGAAGGGCGGCAAGTGGGCGAACCTGCGCCAGACAGCGAGCCGCGCCCAGCGCGACGGGCTGACCTTCGAGGTGGTCATGCCTGAGGACGTGCCCGGCGTGATGGACGAGCTGGCGGCGGTTTCCAATGCCTGGCTCGAGGATCACAACGCCAAGGAGAAGGGGTTCTCGCTCGGTGCGTTCACGCCCGACTACATCCTTGCCCAGCCGGTCGGCATCCTGAAGCTCGAGGGCAAGATCGTCGCCTTCGCCAATATCCTGATCACCGGCGCCAAGGACGAGGGCACCATCGACCTGATGCGTTTCTCGCCGGATGCGCCAAAGGGCTCCATGGACTTCCTTTTCGTGCAGATCATGGAATATCTGCGTGCCGAGGGCTTCTCGCATTTCAACCTCGGCATGGCGCCGCTTTCGGGCATGTCGAAGCGCGAGACGGCGCCGGTTTGGGACCGCATCGGAAGCACCGTGTTCGAGCACGGCGAGCGCTTCTATAACTTCAAGGGCCTCAGGGCCTTCAAATCCAAGTTTCATCCTCAATGGCATCCGCGCTATCTTGCTGTGTCCGGAGGAGGCAATCCGATGATCGCTTTGATGGACGCGACGCTCCTGATCGGCGGCGGATTGAAAGGGGTCGTGAGGAAATGATGAAAAGACACATTCTGGCCGCCGCCTGTGCACTGGCGCTCTCCATTCCCGCCGCACGCGCGGCCGACGAGACGACGCAGGAGTTCGAGACCGGGCTTATTCCGTCGCCGCACATCTTCCTGCCGGATGGGGACGTCAAAGGCGCCGTGATGCTGATCTCGGACGCCGCCGGCTGGGGCGACAAGGAAAAGACCGAAGCCGACCGGCTGGTGGGCGAGGGGGCCGTGGTCATCGGCGTCGATTTCCCGTCCTATATCGATGCTCTGCGCAAATACGACGTCAGCGACAATGACGGCTGCATCTATCTGGTCTCCGATATCGAGTCGCTCAGCCAGCAGGTGCAGCGCGCCGCCGGCAACAGCCCGTACCACCTGCCTGTTGTGGCCGGCATCGGCGAGGGCGGGGCGCTGGCGCTGGCGATCGCCGCGCAGACGCCGGATGCAACCATCGGCCAGACGCTGGCGGTCGATCCGCTGGCGGGCATTCCTCTGACGCAGCAGCTCTGCACACCGGCCAAGAAGAAGACGGTCGGCGAGCGGATGATCTATGGCCTCAGCGACATCGCGCTGCCGGATCCGATCATTGCGGCCTTCACGCCCAATGCCAACAAGGATGGGCGCGCGCATGCGGATGAGTTGAAGACGGCGCATGCTGATATCGACATCCGCGAATCCCAGGATGACGCGCAGACGACGCTGAGCAGCACGCTCGACGACCTGATCGCCGCATCCGGCAATGCCGACAATCCGCTCGGCCTGCCGCTGACGATCCTCGACGCGAAGCCCGCCTTCGACACGATGGCGATCATCTATTCCGGCGACGGCGGTTGGCGCGATATCGACAAGGAAGTGGGTGCGGCGCTGCAGAAACAGGGCATTCCGGTGGTCGGCGTGGATTCGCTGCATTACTTCTGGTCCGAACGCCAGCCGCAGGAAACCGCCGACGATCTTGGGAAAATCATCGAGCTCTACCGCAAGCAGTGGAAGGTCAAGCACGTGTTGCTGGTCGGCTATTCCTTCGGCGCCGACGTCGTGCCGGCCGCTTTCTCGCGGCTGAAGCCGGCGGCCAAGAGCACCGTGGCGCAGATCTCGCTGCTGTCGCTGTCGCACGAGGTGGATTACCAGATCTCCGTCATGGGCTGGCTCGGCGCCAAGACCGAAGGCGCCGGCGGCGACCCCGTGACCGATCTGAAGGCGGTCGACCCGAAGATCGTCCAGTGCGTCTACGGCAAGGAGGACGATGACGAGGTTGCCTGCCCTGATCTGAAGGACAGCGGCGTCGATGTCATCGCACTTGCCGGCGATCACCACTTCGACGAAAACTACGCGCTGCTCAGCAAGACCATTGTCGACGGACTGAAGGCGCGGCTGCAGGATTAGTCCATCAGCTTCTCTTCGCTCCATCCAAGAGCGGCGATCTCGTCGCCCCGGAACCTGGCATCGTCGGCGACAATGAATTCGTCGAGTTGCGGCGGCTTCACGCTGGTGCCCGCCAGCATGGCATGCACCTGGCCGCGATGATGCGTCTGGTGCTGGAAGAGATGGCTGAGCACATCCTCCATTCGCTCCCGCTGAATGCGTTTGCCGCGATGGATGTCGACGGTCGAGACCAGCTTCTGCAGCGACAGCGCGTCGGCGAGCGTTACCAATCTTGCGTCGACGGCGTTCTGTTCGGCGGCAAGGCTTGCGATATCGGGGCAGGGCTCCTCGACCCCCCATGCCTTCGGCCCCAACATGCCGCCCTCCAGCGCGTCGACATAGAACCAGTCCACCGTGAGGATATGGTTCAGCGTCGCCTTGATCGACGGGAAGAAGCTGACGCGCGGCGCTTCGAACTCGCCCGGTTGCAGCAGCGCGCAAGCCATGTGCAGGCGATGGTTGGCGAGCGCATTGTTATAGGCGAGCTTGCGGAAGGATCTGGTGGGGTCGAAAGCCGTCACGGCATGTCCTCCTGGTTGCGGCGTCTGGATCATGCGGGCGCTTTACGCTGCCGTCAGCCGGATTTCTTCAGCTCGGAATGACTTTTGAGCACCTTTCCGCCGTCTTGCTGCTCGATCAGATAGGCCGGTTCCTTGCTGCTTGCCTTCCGCTTGACCACGGCGCCTTCGATCGTACGCTCGACGTCATCGGTGAAGCTCTCTTTGATCTTGCCGGTCCCGGTTCCTTTTCCCCATTTCCATTCGACATCAGTGCCGGTGCGGTACTTGTGCATGACGATCTCCTTTCGAGATTTCAATGCACGAGGCGGATCGCGGTTCCCTCACTCGTCCTGCTGGAACAGGCGGAACTGGGCGGCTTCGAGATCTTTCGGCGGTTGCATGCCGAGATGCTTCCAGGCGGTCGCCGTCAGCACGCGGCCGCGCGGGGTGCGCTGGATGAAGCCCTGCTGGATCATGTAGGGCTCGATGATATCCTCGATCGCGTCGCGCGGTTCGGAAAGCCCGGCTGCGATCGTCTCGATGCCGACGGGGCCGCCGCCGAAATTCACCGCGATCATGTTGAGATAGCGCTTGTCGAGCTGATCGAGGCCGAGATTGTCGACCAGAAGCCGGGTCAGCGCCTCGTCGGCGATCTCGCGGGTAACGGCTTCTGCCCTGGCGACTTCGGCGAAATCGCGGACGCGACGCAGAAGACGGCCGGCGATGCGGGGCGTGCCGCGGGCGCGCCGGGCGATCTCGCGGGCGCCTTCATCCGTCATCGGCAGGTTCATCAGCCGTGCGCCGCGGCGCACGATCAGTTCCAGTTCGTCGACGGTGTAGAAGGACAGGCGCACCGGGATGCCGAAGCGATCGCGCAGCGGCGTTGTCAAGAGACCGAGGCGGGTCGTGGCTGCGACGAGCGTGAATTTCGAAAGGTCGATCTTCACCGAGCGGGCGGCCGGGCCTTCGCCGATGATGAGGTCGAGCTGGAAGTCTTCCATGGCCGGATAGAGAATTTCTTCGACGGCGGGGCTGAGGCGATGGATCTCGTCGATGAAGAGCACGTCGCGCTCCTCGAGATTGGTGAGCAGGGCTGCAAGATCGCCGGCCTTGGCGATGACTGGGCCCGACGTCGAGCGGAAATTGACGCCGAGCTCCTTGGCCATGATCTGCGCCAGGGTCGTCTTGCCGAGGCCGGGTGGGCCGACGAAGAGGACGTGATCGAGCGCCTCGCCACGGTTCTTCGCGGCCTCGATGAAGATCTTCAGGTTGGCGCGGGCCTCGGCCTGACCGGTGAACTCGTCGAGCGACTGCGGCCGCAGCGTCGCGTCGAAGTCCTCGCCGCGTTTTTCCGGGGTGATGAGGCGGGCGGTTTCGGTCATGCGAGAAGTTCCATTCCGGGAATTTTGCGGGCGGCCTTGCGGTCGAAGGTAAGGGTTCTGGTGCAGCCCGCATCAGCGGCGGCCCAGACAACAAGATAATCCGCGATATCGGCGATCGGCCGGGATGCGTCGGCGGTCAAAAGCTTCAACTCCTTCGAATGCTCGATAAGGATTTCATCCGCTTCCGCAAGCTGCGCCAATACGGTGGCGATCTCGGGCTTGGAGTAACCAAGACGTCTGTTGAGCAACCAGATGGTTTCAGCGAGCACGACTGCGCTGACATATGCAGGATCGTCAGCGGTTCGTTCGGACATGAATTGCCGCGCCATCACGCCTTGCGCCGGCTCGTCGTCAAGAAGAAACCGCAGCAGGATGTTCGTGTCGATCCCGATCATTTACGACCTTCTCGCCATTCCCGCTGAATACGCTCCTCGTCCTCGGCCACCGCGTCCATGATGGCGTCATCAATGTCCTCTAAGCTCAAGCTCAGGCCATTGGGAGGCTTGCCGAGAATTCCTGCAAAATCCATCAGTCGCTTTGTTGCCGGTATGGAAGCGCGCTTTGGTGTCGCCAACAGTTTGCCGTCTTCAACCGTTAGGTAGAATTCAGTGCCCGGCGCTATATCCAGCTTGTCCTGGATGCCCTTAGGGATGGTCAGCTGTCCTTTCGAACTCAATTTTGTCAAAGCGCTCATGTTGAAGCCTCTTTCGGTCGAGTGCATCAATAGTAGTTGCAAACCTGCTTCCCGCCAATCACCGCGACAACTCCTTCAGCCCCAAGCGGATCAGCTTGGCGCTGTCTGCGCCTTCACCTGCCGTCTTCATCGCGGCCGCAACGGCGTTTGCGGCCTGATCTCTGCTGTAGCCGAGATTGGTCAGCGCCGAGACCGCGTCGGCAACCGGCGCGGAGGCGACGCCTTCGCCGAGTTCCTGCTTGAGGCCGATATTGGCCGAGGCCTCGCCGGCGAAGGCCGGGGCCTTGTTCTTCAGTTCGGTGACGATGCGCACCGCGACCTTGGGGCCGACGCCGTTGGCGCGTGAGATCGACGTCTTGTCCTGCAGGGCGATGGCGTTGGCGATTTCACCTGGCGTCAAGGTAGAGAGAATGGCGAGCGCCACCTTGGCGCCGACGCCCTGGACGCTCTGCAGCAGGTTGAACCAGTCGCGCTCAAGTGCTGTCATGAAGCCGAAGAGCTTCAGTTGGTCTTCGCGCACATAGGTCTCGATGAAGAGAATGCAGGCCTCGCCCACCGAGCCAATGCGCGACAGGGTGCGCGCCGAGCAATGCGCGACGTAGCAGACGCCGTGCACGTCGACGAGCACATAGTCGTCGCCGATTTCGTCGATTGTGCCTTTGAGCTTGCCGATCATGATTGGGGTCCGCCAGTGGGAGTTCAGATGGGATGGGTTTCGGGCGTGATGAGGTCGAGCGCCGGGAAATAGGACCGGTATCCCTTGGGGTCCCGTGTCAGAACGGTATAGCCGCGTATCGCCGCATGCGCGCCGATCAGGAAGTCGGGCAGAATCCGGTCGCGCCCGCCACCCGACTTACGATAGATGCGAAAGGCTGCGGCCGCCGCGAACGCCGCAGGCCAAGGTAGGTTCTCGCGCCGGAATTCGTCCTGCGGCAAGAGGCGGTCAACCTCGTCCATGTCACGATAGCGCACGGAAAATTCGGCATATATAATCGGGTTGATCAAAACTGGTCCGTTCCTGAAAGCTGTAAACACGCGTTGGCGCGACCAGCCATGCCAGTCGGATGTCGGTACGGAGAGATCGACGAGAACGTTGGTATCAATCAATGTGGGCATCAGCGATCCCGCGTCATCGACATCAGCGCTTCGGCGTCGATCGTCTGGTCGCCGGTGCCTTCTAAACGATCGAGCGCATTCATGAACCGATCCAGCCGGCCGCGATCCTCGAGTTCCTGCTTGCCATTCTTTGGCGCGATCACCAACTTTCCGCCCTCTACGGAAAAGATCACTTCGCTGTTCAACTCGATGCCGGCGAGTTCTCGCAGGTCGCGCGGAATGGTGACTTGGCCTTTCGAGGTGACGCGCATCGGCTTGCTCCTTCAGTGCCGGTAAGAATTATCATTACCGCCAGAACAAGTCAAGAACAAGCTACCCGGCCAGCGCGGCCATGCGCATGCGGGCGCCGCCGCGGTTGTGGGCGTGGCAGATGGCGATGGCGAGTGCGTCGGCGGCGTCGTCGCCCTTGAACTCGGCCTTCGGCATCAGGATCTTCAGCATCATGTGGATCTGCTTCTTCTCGGCGTGGCCGACGCCGATGACGGCCTTCTTCACCGCGTTCGGCGCGTACTCGGCGACCTGCAGGCCGGCGCGGGCGGGAACCAGCATGGCGATGCCGCGGGCCTGCCCAAGCTTCAGTGTCGCCACGGCGTCCTTGTTGACGAAGGTCTGCTCGACGGCGGCTTCGTCCGGCTGGTGGCTGTGGACGACGTCGGCGAGGCCGTCATGCAGCTGGCAAAGGCGCGAGGCGAGATCCATGTCGCCATCGGATGTCACGGTGCCGGAGGCGACGAAGCGCAGCGAATTGCCCAAGGTCTCGATGACGCCCCAGCCGGTGCGGCGCAGGCCGGGGTCGATGCCGATGATACGAATCGCGCTTTGCATGCGATAATCCTATTGCAGATCAGCGATAACTGCCACCGATATGTGAACAAAACAAAAACATCCCGGTGTTTTTGATGCTGCCCATTTACGTGAATTTAAATTCCCTCGGTAACTTATGATCCACAAGAGATGAGAGGAGCCAGCTTTTTCGAGCGAAGGTTCCCCGTGTTCTGTTTTCAGGCCTGCCTGTGTGGCGCGAGCCCGCCGGTATCAGCCGTTCCGGAAGGGGTTCGAGTTTTCCATGGTTCAGAAATTCCAGTCGCTGTCCTTCAAGGTCATTGCTACTTTCATTCTGCTTACGGCGCTGTCGATCGCCGCCATCAACTGTCTCGCCTATTTCGCCAGCAGCCGCATTTCCGGCGAGCAGGCGCTGAAGGCCAAGGAGAGCGTGCTGATCTTTCGCGGCGACATGCTGCATGATCAGTTGGCCCAGCTGGAAAACCAGGCCAATTCGATTGCCCGCATCGAGGCGCTGCAGATGTCGATCACCAGCCTGAAGAGCGGCTGGAAGACCATCGAGAAAACGTCGGGCGATGCGCGCGCCGAGCTCAAGAAGGTGTTCATATCAGATAATCCGAACCCCGCCGGCGAGCGCGAGAAGCTGGTGAAGCCGGATGCGCCGAGTGGCTTCTATTATTCCAACCATGAGAAGACCCAGGGCGAGGTGGCGCGCGATCTGCAGAACACCCCCTTCAGCGACCTCCTGATCGCCGATCTCGACGGTTTCGTGCTCTATACCTACAAGAAGAACGACGACTTCGCCGAGAACCTGAAGTCGGACGCGTGGAAATCGACGGGCGCCGGCCTTGCCTTCGCCAAGGCGATCGAAAACACCGCCAAGGCAACCGATGATGGCGCGCCCGCCGGCTTCTCCGGCCTGCGGGTGGATGCGAACGGCGCGTCGGCGATCTTTTATGCCGTGCCTGTCGTCAAGCTCGGCCAGCCGAAGGGCGTGATGCTGTTTAGGGTGCGCGATGATGTCGTGGCCAGCATCCTGTCCAAGGGCATCGTTGCCGGCAGCACCGCGCAGGCGGCGATTGTTTCGGAAGACGGGTCGGCGGTGACGGTCAACGAAGCCGGCCGACTGGCAACGCTCGATACGGCGCCCTTCACCTTCCTGACAGGTGCTTTCGCCAATCCTGCGATGTCGGTCAGCGATTTCAGCCGTGCCGATGGCGCCGCGCGTGCGTACATGAAGCCCGTCGATTATCAGGGTGCGCGCTATCTGGTGGTCGAGAGCATGCGTCTCAGCGAGATCAATGCCGGCTCGCTTGAGATCGCGATGCTGTTGACGATGATCGGCTGCGGTGTGCTGGTCGTGATGGCAATTGCGACGGGTATCATCACCAAGATGCTGTTTTCGCCGCTCGCCAAGCTTGCCGGTGTTACCCGCGCGGTGGCCGATGGCGATCTGGATGTCGAGATCGGCAGCCAGAACCGCCATGACGAGATCGGCACGATGGCCAAGGCGCTTGCCCGTTTCAAGCAGTCGCTCATCGATAGCCGCACGCTGGAAGCAGCCAGCGTCGAGACGCGCGAACGCGCCGATCGCGACCGCCAGCAGCATATGGCCGAGCGCGAGGCGGAGGCGAGGACGCTGCAGGAGGTGGTCGAGGCGATCGACGAAGGTCTGCTGCACCTGGCGAATGGCGATCTTGCCTACCAGATCGACCGCCGCTTCCCGAACGAGCTGGAGGGGCTGCGCCACAATTTCAATCAGGCGCTGGCAACGCTGAGCGACACGATGACGGCGATCGGCGGCAATTCGGCGGCGGTGCGCGCCGGCTCGGAAGAAATGCGCGCCGGTTCGGACGATCTTGCCGGTCGCACCGAGCGGCAGGCGGCGTCGATCACCGAGACGGCAAGCGCCATCGATGCGATCACCCAGTCGGTGCGCTCGCAGCTCGCGCGCGCCGAAGAGGCCGAGCGGATCGCCCGCGACGCCAAGCATGAAACATCGGGTTCGAGCCAGATCATGCGCGATACGATCGCGGCGATGGAGGCGATCCAGGCATCGTCGCGGCAGATCAACTCGATCATTTCTGTCATCGATTCCATCGCCTTCCAGACCAATCTGCTGGCGCTCAATGCCGGCGTCGAGGCGGCGCGCGCCGGCGACGCGGGCAAGGGCTTTGCTGTCGTTGCCCAGGAAGTGCGCGAGCTTGCCCAGCGTTCGTCGGGTGCAGCCAAGGAGATCTCACATCTCTTGCAGAAATCCACGCATGAGGTCGAGGCCGGCGTCTCGCTGGTCGAGCGGGCAGGCGTGGCTCTGACAGGTATCGGCGGTCATGTCGAGGCGATCAACGGCCGGATCAGCGAGATCATGGACGCCACGCGCGACGAGGCGGAGACCCTGCGCCAGATCAACAGCGCGGTCGCAGAGCTCGATCAGATGACGCAGCAGAACGCGGCGATGGTCGAGCAAAACACCGCCGCCATCCATCTGCTTGCCACCGAAGCCGTGGAAATGGACCGCCAGCTTGCCAATTTCACGCTGGCGCAGGGCGAACATCAGCACAGCGCCGAGGTGCATGTGCTGCGTCGACATCGATAAGATACGCGTCTGCACCGCCGCTTCTCACGGCTGAAGCGGCGGCTCCGGATCGGCGTATGCTCAAGGTCCAGCCGCAGGCGGCATCAAAACCATCGCGAATGTTCTGCTCCGGATCATCCAGCCATCCACCTGAAGCCGCCAGCACGCCACTTGCCGCAAGCGCATGATTGGCGTAAACAGGCTCATCGCGAAAAGCGACCGCTTTCCTTGATCCGCTCAGTAGCGGAGTAAAACAGGTGGACGAATTGTCGTCCATGCGGTCAAGCACACGCCATCCATGCCGCTTCAGGCATCGATCGGCCAGCGTTCCCAAACATCAATCGCCTGCATCGTCAGGCCCAATCGTGAGCCATCGGCGCCGCGTGCGCTCGTGCGCTTGCGTCCGATCGGAACACGCAATGACTACAACATCCACGACCAGACCACTTCTTGTCATTTTCACTGCTATCGTCCTCGATGCCGTCGGCATCGGGCTTATCTTTCCCATTCTTCCCGCCTTGCTCAAGGACGTCACCCACGCCGACAACGTCGCCTCCACCATCGGCATCATGACCGCGCTCTATGCGACGATGCAGTTCATCTTCGCGCCTGTGCTCGGCTCGCTGAGCGACCGGCTCGGCCGGCGCCCGGTGCTCTTGATCTCGCTTGGCGGTGCGGCCATCAACTATCTATTCCTCGCTTTCGCACCCAGCCTCTGGATGCTGCTTATCGGCCGCGCCATCGCCGGGCTTACCAGCGCCAACGTCTCCGTCGCATCGGCCTACATCACCGACATATCGCCTGAAGACAAACGCGCTCGTCGCTTCGGTCTCATCAACGCGATGTTCGGGGCCGGCTTCATTGTCGGCCCGGTACTCGGCGGCGCGCTGGGCGATTACTGGCTGCGGCTGCCGTTCCTTGCGGCGGCGGTGCTGAATGGCTGCAACCTGCTGCTCGCCTTCCTCATGCTGCCGGAATCGCGCAGGCCCAGCCGGGAGAAGGTCGATCTTGCGGCATTGAACCCGCTGCGGCCGCTCCACTGGCTCTTTTCCATAAAGAGCCTGCTGCCGATCGTCGTCATCTTCTTCGTCTTCAGCGCCACCGGCGAGGTCTACGGCACCTGCTGGGCGTTGTGGGGTGCGGACAGCTTTCAGTGGAACGGTCTGTGGGTCGGCCTTTCGCTCGGTGCCTTCGGTGTCTGCCAGATGCTGGCGCAAGCCTTCCTTCCGGGCCCCGCCGTCAAGCTGCTCGGCGAACGCGGCGCCATCCTCACCGGTGTCGCCAGCGCCTGCATCGCCCTCATCGTCATGGCGTTTGCCACGCAGGGATGGATGATCTTCACGATCATGCCGCTGTTCGCGCTCGGCGGCATCGGCGTTCCGGCGCTGCAATCGCTGGCGACCCGGCAGGTCGACGAGAGCCAGCAGGGGCGGTTTCAGGGCGTATTGTCCTCGGCGGTGAGCCTTGCCTCGATCGTCACGCCGCTCGGTTTCTCGAGCATCTACTTTCTCGTCAGGGAGCAATGGCCCGGCGCGATCTGGCTGTCTGTTATCGTCGTCTATTTGGTGAGCGTGCCGATCGTTTGCGGATTGCGGTTTGCCAAGCCCGCGCCCACTGTCGTTCCGTCTTCGCCGTGAGCGAATGCAAGCGCACTGTCCGAAATCCCGAACAGCCCGTGCGGATTGTCTTGGCTTATCGAGGGAACCAGACTGGCCTATTTCTCGTCTTTATCGAAACGGAGAAAGACCATGTCCAATCTTGAGAAGCCCAATCTTGAAAAGTCCGGCACGTTCAAACTCGGCACGCGTTCGGTGAAGCGGCTCGGCTACGGTGCCATGCAGCTTGCCGGCAAGGGTGTCTTCGGGCCGCCTAGGGATCGCGCGGAAGCGGTGGCGGTATTGCGCGAAGCGGTCGAGAGTGGTGTCGATCATATCGACACCAGCGATTTCTATGGCCCGCACGTCACCAACCAGATCATCAAGGAAGCGCTGCATCCCTATAAGAGCGACCTCGTGATCGTCACCAAGATCGGGGCGGTGCGCGGGGCGGATGCGTCCTGGAACCCGGCCTTCTCGAAGGAAGCGCTGACACGGGCCGTTCACGACAACCTCAAGAATCTTGGTCTCGATGCGATCGAGGTGGTGAACCTGCGCGCCATGTTCGACGTGCACGGCCCGGCCGAGGGCTCTCTGGAAGAGCCGTTGACCGTGCTGGCGGATCTGCAGCGCCAGGGCCTCGTCAAGCATATCGGCCTCTCGAACGTCACCGCCAGGCAGATCGCCGATGGACGCAAGATCGCCGAGATCGTCTGCGTGCAGAACCAGTACAATCTCGCCCATCGGGGCGACGATGCGCTGATCGAACAGCTTGCGGGCGAGGGGACGGCCTATGTGCCCTTCTTTCCGCTCGGCGGTTTCTCGCCGCTGCAATCCTCGACGCTGTCGGATGTCGCTGCCGATCTCAACGCTTCGCCGTTGCAGGTGGCGCTGGCATGGCTGCTGCAGCGCGCGCCCAACATACTCCTTATCCCCGGTACCTCGTCGCGCGGGCATCTGCGCGAGAACCTCGCGGTTGCCGATCTCGTACTGCCCGCCGATGCCGTGGCCAAGCTTGACGGTATCGGATCGGCAAAGGCCGGCTGATCCCTTCAACTCGATGACAAGTCCGCGCCGGTTGCCGTGCGCGGGCCTTTTTCGCGGTGAAACCTTTGGTCCCGCGATGCGGCCACCTACATAGGGTGTCCAATCCAACCACCGACAGGCCGCGCCATGGTTCCCTTCTCGATCCTCGATCTCTCCCCCGTTGCCGAAGGCAGCACCATCAGGCAATCGCTGGAGAGTTCCGCGCGGATGGCGCAGAAGGCCGAGGCGTTCGGCTACAATCGGTTCTGGCTGGCCGAGCACCACGGCATGCCGGGGATCGCCAGTGCCGCCACCGCGGTGGTCATCGGCCACGTCGGGGCAGCCACGAAGCGGATCAGGATCGGCTCGGGCGGCATCATGCTGCCGAACCACTCGCCGCTTGTCATTGCCGAGCAGTTCGGCACGCTGGAGGCGCTGTTTCCCGGACGCGTCGATCTCGGGCTCGGACGGGCGCCGGGCACCGACATGCGCACGGCGCAGGCGCTTCGGCGCAATCTCGATGCCTCAAGCTTTCCCAACGACGTCGTCGAATTGCAGCAGCTGCTCGGCGCGCCGGTCGAGAACCAGGCGATCCTTTCCGTGCCCGGCATGAACAGCCACGTGCCGATCTGGCTACTCGGCTCCAGCCTCTACAGCGCGCAGCTCGCCGGCATGCTTGGTCTTCCCTATGCGTTCGCCTCGCACTTCGCACCGGATTCGTTGATGGAGGCCCTCGACATCTATCGCGACCGCTTCCAGCCGTCCGCCGTGCTCGACAAGCCCTATGCGATGGTCGGGGTCATGGGATCGGTGGCCGAGACCGACGAGGAGGCCGCGTATCACTTTACCTCGGCGCAGCAACAGTTCGTCAACCTGCGCCGCAACGTCCGCGGCCAGTTCCCGCGGCCGCTCAAGGATATGGAGAGCTTCTGGTCGCCGATGGAGAAGATGACGGTCGAACATACGCTGCGCTATGCCGTGGTCGGATCACCGAAGACGGCGGAAGCGAAGCTCGCGGAATTCCTGCGCGACACGCAGGCCGACGAGCTGATCATCTCGATGCCGATCCACGATATCGAGGCGCGGCTGAAATCCGTCGAGCTGTTCGCGGGGCTCAACACATTGATGCAGGCTGCCGCCTGACGGCAGCAACGGGATGCAAGCTGCCGCCTGACGGCGGCGGCCGCAGCGGCTACTTGACCGTCTCGTTGGGATAGACGCCCCACAGCGCCGACTGTCTTATGAAGCCTTCGAGATCGTGGCCGGTCACATCCACCTTGCACCAGCTACCGTCGCAATGGCTGATCGCGAGCCGAACGCGCGGGGTGAGCGACGCCAGCTTGCGCGCCGACGAGCTCGGTCCGTCGCGAAGCGGCACTTGGGCCGACAACCACGGGCCGACGATGGCGGTGCGGTTGCTCGACAGCAGCGCGCGGTGCATCCAGCCGGACACGCCGTCGCTGTCGCGCACCTGGCGCCAGTTGCCGTATTCGGCGGTGATCTCCAGCGGCAGGCCGGCAACACGGTAGATCCAGGCGATGCCGTAATCGAGCGAGGGGCCAACCCGCATGCGGGCCTCGCGCGACCGCAGCGACACGAAGCGAGGGACCTTCAGGCCTGTCTCGCGGCCCTTGGGGCCACTGTCGGCTTTGGCCGCGACGGGTGCGGGCTGCGAAAGCAGCGGATTGGCGGCGATCGAGGTACACGCGAGCGTCATGCCGGCGAGGCAGACCGCCGCCGTGCGCTTCCAGCCGCGCGCAAGGCGGGCAGGGGACGGCACCCTGGCGCCGTCCTTTCGAGCGAGCCTCATGCCGAGATGCGCTTCGTCAGTTTTGTCTTACGCATTGCGATCGGCTCAGTTGCACTGTGCCATGCGCTTCAGCGCGGCGGTGACGCCGTTCAGCGAATAGGTGTAGCTGGTGGCGGTGCCGCGGCGCGAGACGGCATCGACGGTCATGTCGCTGCCACCGCGCATGGAGTCGATCAGATCAGGCTCCTTGGTTTCCTCTAGCACCCAGGCGGACGAGCCTTTGGTGAACATGGTGAATTCCTTGCCGCCGATCTCTACCTTGGCGCGCGAGCCGGGCTTCAGATCATAGCCCATGATTGCCTGCGGCTCGTAATTGGTGCCACGGCCGGGCGCGCGGCCGACCACGAAGTAGTTGCGGCCATGATCGACGGCGGCGGGCTGCATGGTCTTTGGCACTGTCAGAATATAGCACACCGTCTTGCCCGAACGGTCGTAGGAATAGACACCCCAATCGTCGAACTGCTTGACCATGGATGGCTGCGCATGAGCCGTGACCGCGCCTGCGAGCGTGCCTGCAAATGCGATGGAGAGCGAAAGGGATAGTCTTTTCATGGGTCGTTTTCCCGCCGAGAGTACGAAGTGAGGCTGGCCTTGAGGCAGACCGGCTGGAGCGAATGGGCGGCATTCAAAGCGGCCAGGGTTACCGAGGCCTTAACAAACGCCCCGTGTTCACGGACGTGTTACCGCTTGACCCAAGTATGTGAGGGGATGTGCGGACCGGCCTGTGGACAACAAAAAAGCCGGCCGCGTTTCCGGGCCGGCTTTTTGGATTGCGATCTGAAGCGATCAGGCCGAGAGCTTGGCCAGCACTTCTTCCGAAACTTCGAAGTTCGAATAGACGTTCTGCACGTCGTCGTCGTCCTCGAGGCTGTCGATCAGCTTCAGCAGCGACTGGGCGCGCTCTTCGTCGACAGGCACGTTGTTCTGGGCGCGCCAGACGGCCTTGACGGTTTCGGCTTCGCCGAGCGAGGCTTCGAGCGCCTTGGCGACTTCGCCGAGGGCTTCGAAACCGCAGGTGATGTAGTGGCCTTCCTCGTCGGTCTCGACGTCGTCGGCGCCGGCTTCGATCGCTGCTTCCATCATCTTGTCGGCGTCGCCGGCTGCGAGCTTGTAGGTGATCTCGCCCACATGGTCGAAGGAGAAGGACACCGAGCCGGTTTCGCCCAGTGCGCCGCCGGCCTTGGTGAAGATCGAGCGGACGTTGGAGGCGGTGCGGTTGCGGTTGTCGGTCAGCGCTTCGACGATGATGGCGGTGCCGCCCGGGCCGTAGCCTTCGTAGCGCACTTCATCGTAGTTCTCGCCATCGGCGCCGGCGGCCTTCTTGATGGCACGGTCGATGTTGTCCTTCGGCATCGACTGGGCCTTGGCGTTCTGGATCGCCAGGCGCAGGCGGGCGTTCATCGTCGGGTCGGGCAGACCGGCCTTGGCGGCAACGGTGATTTCGCGCGCGAGCTTGGAGAACATTTTCGACCGCACGGCATCCTGACGGCCCTTGCGATGCATGATGTTTTTAAACTGTGAATGGCCAGCCATGGCACCCCTGTTCACGTCTTATTGTTGGGAATGGGCCGCCTTATAAGAGCGAAACGGGACGCATTCAAGGGAAAACCGGCGCGCCTGGAGGCTGTGACGCTGGCGCATAAGGTCAATCGACAGTGTATTTGTTGCGGCTAGCTAGGAAGCCGTGGCCGTCCTTGCGGCGGCAGGTAAGACCCGTCTCGGCGGATGTGCAGGTGAAGGGTCCCGCCTTCCAGCGATCGCCGTAGTTCAGAACGTTCACATCATCGCAACAGGCGGTGTCGCCCTCCATCTCGAAGATGAAGGCCTTGCCGGAGGCCGACAGGATCAGCCGGATATATTTGGGCTCGATGCGGTCGCAGCCGAGCTCGGGGCCGCCGTCATCCGGCTTGTACATTTCCGTGCCGCCCTTCGGAATATAAGTGCAGCCGATGTTCCTGGATGGGGTGACGAAGACGATCTGGCCGTTTTCGTCCGGCATGAAGCTGCGGTCAGCGGCGTGCGCGGGCAAGACCGATGCCAGAGACAATGCCGAGGCGAAGCCCAGCGTGACCAATGCCGCTATGCGCATGACGATCCCCCATATCCCCACGATACCAGGAGCGTAGCATCTGTTTTCACTTTGGGGAACAAAGCCCGCGAGATGACGTTTCAAACACGGACCATTCGAAACGGAAGGAAGCGCTATGGCTAGTTTCAACGAGGCACGGGAACACCCGGCACGCCAGCTCTGGGATCAGGTCAACGACATTCATGCCGGCATGCTCGGCGTCGATGGCGCTGACATGCACATGCAGCCGATGGCGCCGAACGCCGATCCCAGGACAAACACCATCTGGTTCTACACCAAGTCGGACGCCGAGATCGTGCGGGCCATCAAGCCCGGAACGCGAGCGCATTTTTGCGTGGTCGGCAAGGATCACGATTATCACGCCTGCCTGGCGGGCAAGATCGAGGTTCGCCAGGATGCCTCCAAGATCGAGGAATACTGGAACTCGGTCGTGGCCGCCTGGTACGAGGACGGCAAGAAGGACCCGAAACTGACGATGCTCGCCATGCATGTCGATGACGCCGAAATCTGGGTGTCGACCGGCAGCAAGTTGAAATTCGGCTGGGAAATCGCCAAGGCCAATCTCGACGAGGACAAGATGCCCGACGTCGGCGTGCGCCAGCATCTGCAGTTCGCTTGAGTACGGTCGTGTAGCGAGGTCGATCGAGGCCCGGGAGCTTTCGCTTCCGGGCTTTTTTGTTGCGAATATAGCAACTTGCTATGGGCGATCATCCGCGCTAAGGTGGTATCGCAAATTGCGATATGCGGTCATGGCCCATGCACGTCATCACGCAGAGAAAGATCTGGGAGGCGAAGGAGCGATGGCCGCATGCGGCCAATGCTCTTGATACCTGGTATCGGCTGATGAAGGCGTCGGAGCCAGCCGATTTCGCCGCGATGAAATCGCTGTTTCTGGCAACCGACAAAGTCGGCCAGCATCACGTCTTCGACATCGGCGGAAACAAGCTGCGGCTGATCGCAATGGTGCAATACAGATTCAGGAATGTCTATATTCAGAAGATCCTGGATCATGCTGAATACGACAAGGGAAAGTGGAAGGGTTAGGACAATGAGCGCGCTGGTGAAGCTGGTAAGCGAGCATTGGGCGCATGTGGCGCCGCTTCTCGCCATGCCGACGAACGAGGTGGAGTATGATCGTCTTGTCGGCCAACTCGACGAAATTCTTGCCGAGGTCGGTGATGACGAGGATCATCCGCTCGCGTTGCTGGCGTCGCGGATGGGCGATCTTATCGAAGCCTACGACGAAGAGAACCGTCCGATGCCCGAGGTGACAGGCGTCGATGTCTTGCGATACGTCATGGAGGAGCGCGGCCTTGGGCAATCCGACTTGCCGGAGGTGGGGGCTCAGTCGGTCGTGTCCGAGATCCTGAGGGGAAAGCGGCAGATCAATGTCAGACAGGCGCGAGCTTTGAGCCAGCGGTTTTCTATCCCGGCTGCGGTGTTTTTGTCGCTCTGAGTGGCCGAAGCACCCCCTCTACTGCATCCCCTTCGCCACATAGATCTGCGGCTTCTTCGGCAGTGTGCGCATCGATACGTCGATGCTGTTGCCCGAGGCGTAAACGACGTCGAAGTCGGGGCCGAATAGCGAGAGGAAGTTGGCGAGCGGCCGTTGCTGGTGCATCGGCAGGACGAGCGAGGAGCGCAGGCGCTTGATGATGCGGCTCATGCTGTCGGCGCCCATGGTGAGCCCGCCGTCAACGGGGACCATGACGATATCCAGCCGGCCGATCTCGGTGTAGTGGGCGTCGGTCAGTTCATAGTGCAGGTGGCCGAGATGGCCGATGCAGAGCCCCGCCACCTCGAAGATGAAGATCGAGTTTCCATCCGGCTGTGCGCCGCCGTAACCGCCCCTGATATCGGTGGTGACGTTGCGGATGTAGGTGTCGCCAACCATCAGGTCGATCTTGGCCTTCTCGCCCGGCACGTCGCTCCAGCCGTGCAGCACGTATTTGATGTCAGGATCAGGCGTCAGTGTGTAGTGCGAGGAGTGGGCGCGGTTCATCGTCGCCACCATCGGCGGCTGCGGCGGCGTGTACCAGCCGCTGTAATCGGTGGCGATGCTGATGCCGCCGGGTGTCTCGATCAGGAAGGTCGAGTGGCCGATATAGGTCAGCGTCACGGTTTCGTTGTCTGCCGCCGTGGCGATCGGCACGGCGCCGGAAAAGCTCGCGAATGTCGCCTTGGGAATGGATTGCGCGATCGCCTGGCATTGGCTGACGTTTCGGCGCGCTTCCTGCGCTTGCGCGGCGTCAGGACCCAACCAACCCGGCAGCAGGCCGGAGAGGGTGGTCATTGCGAAGACAAGAAAATGCAGCTTCATGCCACGTCCCCAGCGCTTTCACTGGCAAAAGGATGCGGCAAGGGTCGGCAGCGGTCCAGATCAAATCCTGTAACCGCTGCTCACTTTTCCGTCACCGGAACATGGTGCCCGGTTTAGCGCCAGAATTCCGGGATGGTTTCCGACAGTCTCGGGCCAAGGCGCAGCGGTGCGATTTTTTCGGCGAGCCCGGTCGCGTCCGAGATCTCGACGCCGACGCCGCAGATGGTAGCGGGGCCGGTGGCGGCCTCCATGCGGCCCTTGGGCATCTTGGAGATGAACCGGTTGAGGGGCTCTTCCTTGTCCATGCCGAGCGACGAGTCATAATCGCCGCACATGCCGGCATCGGAGAGATAGGCGGTGCCGCCGTTCAGGATCTGATGGTCGGCGGTTGGCACATGCGTGTGGGTGCCGACGACGAAGGAGGCGCGGCCATCGACGAAATGACCGAAGCACTGCTTCTCGCTGGTGGCTTCCGCATGGAAATCGAAGATGATCGCATCGGCCTGTTCCTTCAGCGGGCAGGCGTCGAGAATGGTCTCGGCCGCCTTGAAGGGGTCGTCCAGTTCCGGATGCATGAAGACGCGGCCCATGACGTTGGCAACCAGCACGCGGGCGCCGTTGCGGGCGTAGAACAGGCCCGAGCCGCGGCCGGGCGTGCCCTGGGGATAATTGGCAGGGCGCAGGAACTGGTCGTTTCGACCGGCAAAAGCGACCGCTTCCTTCTGGTCCCAGACGTGGTTGCCGGTCGTCACCACGTCGGCGCCGGCATTGATTGTCTCGAGAAAGATGTCCTCGGTAATGCCGAAGCCACCGGCGGCGTTTTCGCCGTTGACGACGACGAAGTCGAGCTTCAGGTCCGATATCAGGCCGGGGAGGCGATCCCACACCGCCGTGCGTCCCGTCTTGCCGACCATGTCACCCAAAAAAAGCAGTCGCATTGCTATCCAATCCAAGAGGCAAAAAAGCGCAGGCCGCTTTCTGTCAGGATGGCATCCAGGCTTACATCGTGCGGCTCGTCGGGCACATGTGCCACTTCCTGGCAGTCGAATGCAATGCCGATGAGTTTCGGATGTATGCCTTTTTGCCTCAAACGGTCGATCGCGCGGTCATAATGGCCGGCGCCGTAGCCGATCCGGTGGCCGCGCTGGTCGAAAGCGGACAGCGGCACGAGCAGGATTTCGGGGTCGAGAACGGGCGCGTCGGGCCCCGGACCCGAGGTGCCGAAGCCGGTCGAGACCAGCGGCGCGCCGTCCATCAGTTCGCGGAAAGCGATGGTCTGTCGGTCGAGAATGGCGGGGACGCACAGCCTGGCGCCACGTGCGCGAAACCAGGCCATCAGCGGGCGAAGGTCTGCTTCCGAGCGGATCGGCAGGAAGCCGGAGATGATCGTGCCGGGTGCGAACGCAATCGCCTCGCCGGCGTGTTCGGCCATGGCAAGGCTCATTGCCGTCCTGGTCTCCAAGGGAATGGCATCCCTCAGCGCCAGCCTTTCGGCGCGCATCCCGGCCTTTATGTCTTTTGCGTTCATGATATCCGCCATGCTCTTTCTGGCGGGACAATAGAACGCCCGGCGGGCAATGCAACGCGCGTATGCAAATGCAACGCGCGAATGCGACGTTCCCGAGTCAGGCAACCGGCTGTGTTGCAAGCGCGTGGATGGTTTCCTCGAAGAGCGGCAATCCGCCGGGCTGCCAGCCGAGGGCCTGCAACTTGGTGGTATCCATCGGCGTCAGACGCGATTTGTCGGCTGCTACAGGCAGGCGATTGGCGCAGTCATGCTCCCATCGGATCGGTTCGAGAATATCCCAAGTGTCGAGCGCGAGGTCGGAGACGTTGAAGGTCTCGCCGGAAATGCGACCGGCATCGGCCTCGAGCATGATGCGGACAGCCTTGCCGACATCCTTTCCGTGCACTTCGGTGCCGGCGCGGGCGGGGATCGGCCGGCCGCTCAGGTAATCGCCGAACAGCTTGTCCCATTTGTTGGGGCGCTGATTGCCGTAGACGCCGGTGAGGCGCAGGCTGGCCGTGGCGAAGCCGGGGGCGGCCAGATGCGCCAGGCTGCGCTCGGCGTCGAGCTTGGTCTGGCCGTAGAGCGTTTCCGGCTTTTCCTGCGTTGCCTCCGTCAGCGTGGTCCCCGGCGGATGCTCGCCATAGGCCGCGCGACTGGAGATGAAGATGCAGCGGCGCGTGCCGGCGCGCTTGGCCGCCTCGAACAGGCGCACGCTGCCATCGAGATTGAAGCGCCTGAAGGTCTCGGGATCGTCGCCCTCGCCGCCGCGATATTTGCCGGGCGCGTGATGGAAGGCGGCGTGCACGAAGAAATAGGCGTCGTCGAAAGCCTCGATGTGGTCCTTCTCGGGGTCGAGCGACAGCGGCGCGAAATCGACTGGTCGGGAGAAGGCGCGCGGCAGCGGGGCATGGCGGCCACCGATGATCACCGAATATCCGGCTGCAAGCAGTTCCTCGACGATATAACGACCGACAAGTCCTGTTCCACCCGATACCAGTACCTTCATGCTGCCCCTTCCGGATTGGCCATCGACGATATGTCCGGCACGTCATCGCCTGCGTAGAACGCCTGCCAGAGATCGATCAGCGGCTTCAGCCTGTCGGCCTTCGGATGATCCTTTTCCCACGGCTTTTCATACTGGTAGTGCAGGACGGAAATACTGTTCCAGTCCCAAAGCGCGGGCATGGTAAACCAGACATATTGTAGCATGTTGAAATAGACGGGTAGACCATGCCATTCCGGGAAATATGCCTGCAGGAAGGTCTGGTCGGTGCGTTTCCACAGGATTTCCGGCTGGTCGAGCCGCTCCAGCATGGCGCGGAACGTGTCCTCGGATGGCCGGGCTACGAACACGCCGGAGTTCATGCGGTGGAAGTCGGCGAGCGATTCGTAGACGTTCGGGGCGGCGGAAAATTCGGGGTAGGCGAAGAGGCGGTCGATATTGCGCAGCACGATGGCATCGGCGTCGATGAAGACGCAGCGGTCGTATTCCGTCAGTTCCCAGAGGCGCAGCTTGCAGAAATTGTCGAGCGGCGAATGGAAGAGCGGCTTGCGGCCCTTGGTGAAGGGGGCGGCGGCATGTAGCTGGCCGCGGGCGTGGCGTTCGTTGAAGGCGTCCGACAGCGGCAGATGCTCGACCGGGAGGAGGCGGCAGCCGAGCGTTTCGAGAGGCGCGAGGTCTGCTTCGGCGACGCCGCCGGTGTGGAGGATGACGATGTCGGCTGTCGTGTGCGTCAGCTTCAGCGAGCGGGCCAGGGCGGTGGCGCCCATGGCGTAGTCGGCGTTGGTGACGAGGGTGACGTAGGCGTGGCGGGGGGTCATTGCTGGAGGGTCTCGGGATAGTTCGTTGCCGTGCGCTCGGCCTGATGTTGCGGCCGTCGCGTATGGAGCCCCCTCATCCGACCCTTCGGGCCACCTTCTCCCCGATGGGGAGAAGGGACGCGGCGCGCCGGCCACCTGCCTCTTCTCCCCACCGGGGAGAAGTGCCGGAGCGTCAGCGAGGCGATGAGGGGGCCGCGCGCTTGGCGCTTGCCATTTTCCACCATCCTCACGACACCGACTTCAATCGCTTGCCCTCGGGATCATGGTTGATCGTCGGCGCGATATCCCTGGTCCAGGCGGACACCGCCGGCACACGGTTGCGATCGACGCGGTAGGCGAATTTCCTGGCGACGTCGACGATCTCGCCCATCAGCCCTGTCTTCAAGGTGATCGGATCGAGGCCTAGGTTGCGGAACTTGTCGTTCTTCACGATCAGCTCGTTTTCCGGCGCTTCCTTGCGCGGATTGGGCAGCCAGGCGATCTCGGCGCCGGTCATCTTGGAGATCATCTCAGCGAGGTCGCGGACGCGGTGGGTTTCTGTCATCTGGTTGAAGATCTCGACGCGGGCGCCGCGCGTCGGCGGGTTCTTCAGCGCCAGCTCGATGCAGCGTACGGAATCCTGGATATGGATGAAGGCGCGGGTCTGGCCGCCGGTGCCGTGGACGGTGAGCGGATAGCCGATTGCGGCCTGGATCAGGAAGCGGTTGAGGACCGTCCCGTAGTCGCCGTC
This sequence comes from Hyphomicrobiales bacterium, assembly GCA_900472605.1. Lineage (GTDB taxonomy): Bacteria > Pseudomonadota > Alphaproteobacteria > Rhizobiales > Rhizobiaceae > Rhizobium. The sequence goes on from UCJD01000060.1 coordinate 76,046, forward strand.
ATAGTCGAAGCGGTTGACCAGTTGCTCATGCCGCCGCGTTTGCTCCGTATGGGTGCCCCAGACGATGCCCTGGTGCAGGTCGGTGATCCTGACGCCGTCGTTCTTGGCGTAGAAATGAAAGAGCGTCTGATCCAGGCATTTGGTCATGTGGTAGATCGAGCCCGGATTGGCGGGGTAGAGGATTTCCTGGCTGACCGTCTCGCCTGATGTCGTCTCGATGCCGACAGGGAGATATCCCTCCGGGATCGCGGCGCCGACCGTCGAATAGCCGTAGACGCCCATGGTGCCCAGGTGAACCAGATGCGCGTCGAGCTGCAGTTCGACCAGCGCGTTGAGCAAGTTGTGTGTGGCGTTGATGTTGTTGTTGACGGTGTAGTTCTTGTGGCGGTCGCTCTTCATCGAATAGGGCGCGGCGCGCTGCTCGGCGAAATGGATGATGGCGTCGGGCCGGTTTTCGGCGAGCCAGCTTTTCAGAAGCTCGTAATCGCGAGCGAGATCGATCAGGTTGAAATGGATGCGGCGGCCTGTTTCGGCGTGCCAGATGCGTGTTCGTTCCTGGATCGAATCCATCGGGGTGAGGGACTGGACGCCGAGTTCGGTGTCGATCCAGCGCCTGGAGAGATTGTCGAGAATATGAATCTCGTGGCCCGCTTCCGACAGATGCAACGATGTTGGCCAGCCGATAAATCCATCTCCGCCCATCACCGCAATCTTCATGGCGTCGTCTCCTTGTTGGCCTTCGCTATCGAGAATTACTTAGAAAGCGTGACAATTGTTCAATGCTTGCAAGGCGGAATGTCTTCAGCCAAAGAGGGCACGCGACTTTGGAGAAAATTATGGCGGACGGTGTGCATTCGATCTCTCATTCGATCTCGGGCGAACTGACAGAAGCGGGCCATCGCCTGCTGCAGCGGGTCTATTACGAGGACACGGATTTCTCCGGCCTCGTCTACCACGCCCGCTATCTGCACTTCCTCGAGCGCGGCCGCACCGACTATCTGCGCTGCCTCGGCGTCGAGCAGCGCGAGTTGATCACCGCCGATGAAGAAGGGCTGGTCTTCGTCGTCCATCGCATGGAGATCGACTTCAAGTCGCCGGCGCGCATGGACGATATCCTGACGGTGACGACACGCACCGAAAAGGCCGGCGGCGCCAAGATGGTGCTCGCCCAGGAGATCCGCCGCGACGACACGCTCTTGATCGCCGCAAAAGTGATCATCGCCGTCATCAACGCCAGCGGCCGTCCTCGGCGGCTGCCGGAGGGGTTGGCGAAGCAGATGATGATCGGGGTGTGATGGCGGCAGTTCGTTGAAAATTCGCAAGCAAACTGCTATGTAGTCACTTGTGGTCACACTGAGGTTCGGATGACGACAGTTACACTTCGCGATGCAAAGGCAACCTTCTCTAGTCTGGTGGATGAAGCGATGAGCGGCGCGTTCGTGACGATTACTCGCCACGGGAAGCCTGTCGCCGCGATCGTTTCGCTTGAAGCGGCGGAGGAGGCAAAGAAGGCGCTTGCCAAGACGAAGCCCAATTTCGGCGAGTATCTGATGTCGTTTCCCGGCGGTCTCGACGATGACCTCGATCTGGATCGTAACATGTCCGGCATGCGTGATGCCGACCTGTGACCGGTTACCTGCTCGACACCAACATCATCTCGTTGTTTGCGCCGGGTCGGCCGGCAATCTCATCTGATATTCGAGAATGGATGTCTGAGCGAGGTGGCGAAGGCTCGCTTTATCTGTCGGCCATCACCATCGCCGAAATCCAGCACGGCATCAAAAAACTCGAACGCAAAGGTGCGGATGCGAGGGCGGCCAAACTCGCGGAGTGGCTTTCCGGATTGATTGGTCAGTTCGGTGATCACGTACTGCCCGTCGACGCGGATATTGCGATGGCGGCTGGCGCGATCGAGGAACAGGCAGAAGCAAGCGGGCACAGGCCGGGCTTGGCTGACGTGCTGATCGCGGCAACTGCCGCGGTGCTCAAGCTGACGGTGGTTACGTCGAATGTTCGTCACTTCGCGCCTTTGGGCGTGGCTTTGCTCACACCTGACGACATAGCAGCTTCCTGAAAACGTCCTTGCAAAAACATGAGTTTCATGTGAAGGAATTGCGCGCGCAAGGTTTGTGCGGTTTTGGTCATCGATCGGAGATCTGGCCAAGTATTCCAAGGGATCATTTTCTCGCCAATAGTCAGCCTTTCATAATCCGTCGCTAACGAACTATTAACGATAATAGTGTCTTACTCGGATTGTCAGAGTTTGTGCGGTGCACGCCTTCCTTTGACCAAATTTGACGGCAAGGAAAGCGGATAAGAGCTTGGAAGCTTGACCAGGGCTTTGGGCGGCGGCAGCCAGACACTTCTTGCGAGATCACTTTGTGCCGCCCGGTCAAGTGCCGGGCGTTTGGATTCGGGGATTTTGGATCAATGGAACAAGTAGGATTGGCAGCGGCTCACACGGACGTCAGTCTCTGGTCGCTCTTCATGCAGGCTGGCCTCGTCGTCAAGCTCGTCATGCTCGGTCTTATCGCAGCGTCCGTATGGACCTGGGCGATCGTCATCGACAAGTATCTGGCCTTCGGCCGTGCTCGCCGGCAGTTCGACAAGTTCGAGCAGGTATTCTGGTCGGGTCAGTCGCTGGAAGAACTCTATCGCTCCCTGTCGGAGCGCAACAACACCGGCCTCGCCTCGATCTTCGTCGCCGCCATGCGCGAGTGGAAGAAGTCGTTCGAGCGCGGCGCGCGTTCGCCGATCGGCCTGCAGATGCGTATCGACCGCGCCATGGACGTGACGCTTTCGCGTGAATCCGAAGGGCTCACCGCCCGCCTCGGCTCGCTGGCGACGATCGGCTCGGCCGGTCCGTTCGTCGGTCTGTTCGGCACCGTCGTCGGTATCATGACCTCGTTCCAGGCGATCGCCGGTTCGAAGTCCACCAACCTCGCAGTCGTAGCACCCGGTATCGCCGAGGCGCTGCTGGCAACCGCCATCGGTCTCGTCGCCGCTATTCCGGCGGTTATCGCCTACAACAAGTTCTCCGCCGATGCCGGTAAGCTCTCGGGTCGCATGGAAGGCTTCGCGGACGAATTCTCCGCCATCCTTTCGCGCCAGATCGATGAAAAGCTGCAGCCGCGCGCGGCCGCTCAGTAACGAACGGGAACGGAGTTAACGATATGGGTATGGGTTCCCCAAGCGGTGGCGGAGGCGGCGGCGGACGTCGCGGCGGCCGTCGTCGTGGTGGCCACCGCGGTGGCGCCATCTCCGAGATCAACGTGACGCCGCTGGTCGACGTCATGCTCGTGCTTCTGATCATCTTCATGGTCGCCGCTCCGATGATGACCGTCGGCGTGCCGATCGACCTGCCGGAAACGCAGGCCAAGGCGCTGAATTCCGAAACACAGCCGATCACGATCTCCGTCAAGAACGACGGCACCGCGTTTCTGCAGGAAACGCCGATCCCGGTCGAGGAAATCGCCGCCAAGCTCGAGGCGATCGCCACGACCGGCTACAATGAGCGCATCTTCGTTCGTGGCGACTCGGCCGCGCCTTACGGCGTGATCGCCGATGTCATGGCACGCATCCAGGGTGCGGGCTTCAAGAACATCGGTCTCGTCACCCAAGAGAAGAAGGGCCCGTAGTCGAGCTATGAAGGCCAGTATTGTCTCATCTGCTGTACTGCACTGTGCTCTTCTCGCCTGGGCGCTGATTTCGATCGGCTCCCCGTCGGAGTTCAAGGTCGAGGATTTCGAGGCCATGCCCGTCAACCTCGTGCCTGTCGAGGACCTGACGCAGTTGCAGCAGGGAGACAAGACGGCCAAGCCGAGCGACAAGCCGGCGCCGAAGCCGACCTCTAAGCCGACCAATGTGGCCAACGCCGAGAACATGGGCGAGAACAAGGTCGACCTGAAGACGCCGCCGATCCCGAACGCCAAGCCAAACAACAACGAGTCGGCCGCAGCCCCCAAGGCGTCCGAAAAGCCGCTTCCGGAAAATGATCCCGTGCCCAACGAGGTGAAGGACATCATGAAGGAAGATACGGCGGTGGAACCGAGCCAGGTTGCGTCGATCACGCCGCCGAAGCCGGAAATCGCGCCGACGCCTCCGAAGGCTGAAGAGAAGCCGCAGGACATGCCCGAGCCGCCGAAGCCGGATGCGGAAGTATTGCCGGACAAGGTGCCGACGCCGGTAATCAAGCCGCAGCCGATGCCGCCGGAACAGAAGCCGGCCGAAAAGCCGGCGGAGAAGAAGACGGAAGACAAGGCGCAGACCGACGAAAAGCCGTCGGACAAGAAGAAGTCCGACAAGAAGCAGGAAAAGGCCAAGGCCTCTTCCGCGCAGAAGAGCGACTTCAACGCCGATGACATCGCGGCCTTGCTCAACAAGCAGGATCCGTCGAACGGCGGCGCCAAGAGCTCGACGGAAGTGGCATCGCTCGGCGCCAAGAAGGCGACCGGCGGCTCCAAGCTGTCGATGAGCGAAATGGATGCGCTGCGCAGCGCGATCGCCGGCAACTGGTCCGTCATTCCCGGCATGGAAGGCGCCAGCGAAGTCCGCATCAAGGTCCATATGAAGCTCGACCCTGACGGCAACATCATCGGCGCGCCTGAAGTGGAAGCGATCGGCGGCACCAACGAATCGACCCGCATGGCGCTCGCCAGCGGCGCGAAGCGCGCCGTCATGAAGTCTTCGCCGTTCACCAATCTGCCGAAAGACAAATATGACGCCTGGGGCGAAGTCATCGTCAATTTCGACCCCAGCGATCTAGCCCTTTAAAATGCTGAAAGGCTTGTCCTCTATGACCAAGTGTTCCCTTTTTCGCGCCCTGATGGTCGCCGTCGGCATGATGACCACCGCGGTCATCGCCACGCCGGCGCACGCGCTTGTCGAAATCAACATCAACAAGGGCAATGTCGAGCCCCTGCCGATCGCGATCACCGACTTCCTGCAGGGCGACATGGGCGCCCAGGTCTCGCAGGTGATCGCTGCCGACCTGCAGCGCTCGGGCCTGTTCAAGCCGATCGCCAAGAATGCCTTCATCGAGAAGATCTCCAACCCGGATGCCGCTCCGCGCTTCGAGGACTGGAAGGTCATCAACGCGCAGGCGCTGGTCACCGGCCGCGTCACGCAGGAGGCCGACGGCCGTCTTCGCGCCGAGTTCCGCCTCTGGGACACGTTTGCCGGCAGCCAGATGACCGGCCAGCAATTCTACACGCAGCCTGAGAACTGGCGCCGCGTCGCCCACATCATCGCCGATGCGATCTACAAGCAGATCACCGGTGAAGAAGGCTATTTCGATACGCGTGTCGTCTTCGTGTCCGAATCCGGCAGCAAGCAGGATCGTAAGCGCCAGCTGGCCATCATGGACCAGGATGGCTTCAACGTGCGCATGCTGACGAACGGCAGCGACCTTGTCCTGACCCCGCGCTTCTCGCCGAACCGTCAGGAAGTCACCTACATGTCCTTCGCCAACCAGCAGCCGCGCGTCTATCTGCTGCAGCTGGAAACCGGACAGCGCGAAGTGGTCGGCAACTTCCCCGGCATGACCTTCTCGCCGCGCTTCTCGCCCGATGGCCAGAAGGTGGTGATGAGCCTGCAGCAGGAAGGCAATGCCAACATCTACACGATGGACCTGCGTTCGCGCACCACGACGCGCCTGACGTCCACGGCCGCGATCGACACTTCGCCGTCCTATTCGCCTGACGGCAGCCAGATCGTGTTCGAAAGCGACCGCGGCGGACGCCAGCAGCTCTACAAGATGAGCGCCGATGGTTCCGGCCAGACGCGTATCTCCTTTGGCGACGGTTCCTACTCCACGCCGGTCTGGTCTCCGCGCGGCGATCTGATCGCCTTCACCAAGCAGTCGGGCGGCAAGTTCTCGATCGGCGTGATGAAGCCTGATGGTTCTGGCGAGCGCATCCTGACCACCGGCTTTCATAACGAAGGCCCGACCTGGGCGCCGAACGGCCGCGTCATCATGTTCTTCCGCCAGGCGGCTGGCGCCGGTGGCCCGCAGCTCTATTCGATCGATCTGAGCGGCTACAACGAGCAGATGGTCAAGACCCCCGCATACGCTTCCGACCCGGCCTGGTCGCCGCTTCTGGAGTAGGGAAGTCCGCATGCCTGCCTTCTTGTCGCCTCAAAAATCTACGAATGGGGCGACAGAGGGCCAAATCAACCATTCGTTAACCATAGTTCTTGAAAGCCGATTAACCGAGAACGGTTACAGTCCGGCAACCTTAATCAAGTCGCCCTAATCTAGTCGCAAGGAGACCGGCCATGAGCCGAATTCATACCCCGGCAATGAGCCGCATGCAGACCTTCGCCCGCAACCCGGTCATGATCGCGCTCGTCGCCGGTCTGGCACTTGCCGGCTGCGCCAACAAGAAGAACATGGCCAACAGCGCCGGTGATCTCGGCCTCGGTGCCGGCGCCGCAACGCCGGGTTCGGCCCAGGACTTCACCGTCAACGTTGGCGACCGCATCTTCTTCGACACCGACTCGACCTCGGTCCGCGCCGACGCTGCCCAGACGCTCGATCGTCAGGCTCAGTGGCTCGGCCGTTATCCGAAGTACGCGATCACGATCGAAGGCCATGCTGACGAACGCGGCACGCGCGAATACAACCTCGCTCTCGGCGCTCGCCGTGCGGCTGCCACCAAGGACTACCTCGCTTCGCGCGGCGTTCCGGCCCAGCGCATGAAGACGATCTCCTACGGCAAGGAACGCCCGGTCGCCGTTTGCGACGACATCTCCTGCTGGTCGCAGAACCGCCGCGCGGTTACCGTTCTCGGCGGCGCCGGCATGTAATTGCCGATCCGGCGATAAAAGGCCGGGTTTTATTACAAATTGGAAAGGCGGCTCCATCGCGGGCCGCCTTTTCTTTTTGAACACACTTTGGCCGAACTCCGTTGCTTTTTGAAAGCAATTGGAAAAATCTCCTGTTCGTGCCATCGAGGCGCGAAGAATCACTGGGACAGGACGAACCAAATGAAGAAATTTGTCGTGGCGGGCATGCTCTGCCTCGCAACGGTGGCCGGGGTTGGCCAGTCGGCGAATGCGTCGTCGCTATTCGGATTGCATTTCGGAAACAAGACGGCCAGCCAGGCACCGGCGCAGGCGCCGATCGTCAACGTTCAGGCCGGCGGCGCGGAAGTGCGCATCCAGCAGCTTGAAGAGCAGCTGCGCCAGCTGAACGGCCGTATCGAAGAAATGAGCTTCCAGCTGCTGCAGATGCAGGAAACCATCCGCAAGGCGCAGGAAGACAATGAATTCCGCTTCCAGGAACTGGAAAAGAGCGGTGGCGGCAGCGCCGGTGGCGCTTCCAAGCCGATGAAGAAGAGCGAAGCCGATATTCCTTCGCCCAACCAGACGGCGCAAGGCCAGGGTTCGGCCCAGAATGGCGGCGACGATATTGCGCGCACTATCCAGAGCTCGGGGGGCGCCGAGACGGCGACCTCCGCTGATGTCCCCGAGAATACCGGTCTCGGCCAGCCGCCGAAGCAACTCGGCTCAGTGCAGTTCGATCAGAACGGCAACCCGATCGGTGGCTCCATCAATCCGGGCGCCGAGGTCGGCTCCAGCCCGCTGCCGCCGCCCGGTGTCAGCGGCTCACAGACGGCATCGCTTGGCAGCGAGGCGGATCAATACAAGGCCGCTTACGGTCATGTGCTTTCCGGCGACTATTCGACGGCCGAAAAGGAATTCAACGCCTATATCGGCCAATATCCGAATAGCGCCCGTGCGGCAGACGCGAATTTCTGGCTGGGTGAGGCGCTCTATTCACAGGGCAAGTTCAACGAATCCGCCAAGACCTTCCTGAATGCGCATCAGAAATACGGCACTTCCGAAAAGGCTCCGGAAATGCTGCTCAAACTCGGCATGTCGCTGGCTGCGCTCGACAACACCGACACTGCATGTGCGACGCTGAAGGAAGTGACGAAACGTTACCCGAAGGCTTCCCGCGCCGTCATATCCAAGGTCGCGAGCGAGCAGAAGCGTCTCTCCTGTTAAGGCTTTCCGGTCTTGCGCCCGGACGGCATCCTCTCTCCAGAGACGGCGACTCGCCGCTTTCTCTCCTCGCTTGATCAGCCCTCGCGCGTTCTCGTCGCGATTTCGGGCGGCAGCGATTCCACCGGCCTGCTGATCGCGCTCTTCGATGCGCTGAAGGCCGAGCCAAATCCTGGAATTTCTCTTTGCGCCGCGACCGTCGACCACGCGTTGCGCCCGCAATCGGCCGACGAAGCGCGCGATGTCGCTGCTCTCTGCCACCTGCTGTCGATCCCGCATGTCACCAAGGTCTGGCACGGCGAGAAGCCCAAGGCGGGCATCATGGCCGCCGCCCGCGATGCGCGCTACGGCCTGCTCGCCGAGGCAGCAGTCGAGCTCAGCGCTGACATTATCGTGACCGGCCACACGCTCGACGATCAGCGCGAGACGTTTGCGATGCGCGGCGAGCGTTCGGCGGCCACCATGACTGGGATCGCCGATCTGGTCCTTTTCGATCGCCGCATCTGGATCGCGCGGCCGCTGCTGTCTTCTCTGCGGGCGGATATTCGCTCGATTCTTGAGCTACGCGGTATCGGCTGGAGTGATGATCCGAGCAATGAGGATGTGAAATACGAGCGGGTGCGGACGCGCCAGGCATTGGCGGGCGAGGGGATCTCGGTCGCCGAGGTCGAGGCGATGACGGCTGCGCGGATGGCGCTCGACGAGGCTACGGCCGGGTGGGTCGACGCGCATGTCGATGTGCATGAGGGAATGCTGGCGCGGGTTGGCGTTGCTGGCTTTTCCGTTGATCGGGCGGTGCTCGGGCATGGGCTTGCGCGGCTGGCGGCCGTGATCGGCGGGCAGGCGTTTGCGCTTGGGGCGGAGGCGATGGGCGCGGTGCTCGAGTTTGTCGCCGCAGGCAGGCTCGGTCGGATGACTGCCGGGCGGGTGGTGTTCGATCTCAGGCGCGATGGGCTGTATCTGGCGCGGGAGACGCGGGGGCTGGTGCCGCTGACGGTTGATGCTGGTCAGTATGGCGTTTGGGATGGGCGTTATCTGGTGGTGAATGGTTCCGGCGTAGAGGTGACGGTGGCCGCTGCGGGGGCGAGTGCCGCCATGCCAACAGCCGAAAACCTCCCCAAAAGCACGCTCGCCCGCGCCCTTGCGGCGCAACCGCGCATCCTTGCCGTAGATCCGCCATCCGATCTTGTCAACCAGATTGAAATCGTGCCCTATTTCGCGCCCTTCGACCGTTTTTTGACACGATTGGACGTCAAGTTCGCGACCAGCCTCGCGGCAGCGTTTGGAACACGCCCCTATCCAAAACCGCCTTTAGGTCTTATTGACGGAAAAACCATCTAACTGATGGGTTTGCCTTGGCAACCGCCGGACGCAATCCTATGTTAGAGACGAAATAAGACGGTCGCCATGAGGCGGTCGTTCCAGTGCTGGGGAGTTCGATGAACCCTAACTTACGTAATTTCGCCTTGTGGGCAATCATAGCGCTTTTGCTGATTGCCCTCTTCAGTATGTTCCAGACGTCGCCGGCGCAGACCAGCTCCCGCGATATCCCTTATTCGCAGTTCCTGCGTGAAGTGGATGCGGGCCGCGTCAAGGAAGTCGTCGTCACGGGTAACCGCGTCTCCGGCAGCTATGTTGAAAATGGCACCACCTTCCAGACCTACACGCCTGTCGTCGACGACAACCTGCTCGATCGCCTGCAGACGAAGAATGTCCTCGTTTCGGCTCGTCCCGAGACCGACGGTTCGTCCGGTTTCCTGAGCTATCTCGGCACCTTGCTGCCGATGCTTCTCATCCTCGGCGTCTGGCTGTTCTTCATGCGGCAGATGCAGGGCGGCTCGCGCGGCGCGATGGGCTTCGGCAAGTCCAAGGCGAAGCTGCTTACCGAAGCGCATGGCCGCGTCACGTTTGATGATGTCGCCGGCGTTGACGAAGCCAAGCAGGACCTCGAGGAAATCGTCGAATTCCTGCGCGATCCGCAGAAGTTCCAACGTCTCGGCGGCAAGATTCCGCGCGGCGTGCTGTTGGTTGGCCCTCCCGGTACCGGTAAGACGCTTCTGGCGCGCTCCGTTGCCGGCGAAGCCAACGTGCCGTTCTTCACGATCTCGGGTTCCGACTTCGTCGAAATGTTCGTCGGCGTCGGCGCGAGCCGTGTCCGCGACATGTTCGAACAGGCGAAGAAGAATGCTCCCTGCATCATCTTCATCGACGAAATCGACGCCGTCGGCCGCCATCGTGGCGCCGGTCTTGGCGGCGGTAACGACGAACGCGAGCAGACGCTGAACCAGCTGCTGGTCGAAATGGACGGCTTCGAGGCGAACGAAGGCATCATCCTGATCGCGGCGACCAACCGTCCCGACGTTCTCGATCCGGCGCTTCTGCGTCCGGGCCGTTTCGACCGCCAGGTCGTTGTTCCGAACCCCGACATCGTCGGCCGCGAACGCATCCTCAAGGTGCATGCGCGCAACGTGCCGCTGGCGCCGAATGTCGATCTCAAGGTTCTGGCTCGCGGTACGCCTGGTTTCTCCGGTGCCGATCTGATGAACCTCGTCAACGAAGCCGCCCTGATGGCCGCGCGTCGCAACAAGCGCGTCGTCACCATGGCCGAATTCGAAGACGCCAAGGACAAGATCATGATGGGTGCCGAGCGCCGCTCGTCCGCCATGACCGAAGCCGAGAAGAAGCTGACGGCCTATCACGAAGCCGGCCATGCCATCACCGCGCTGAAGGTGCCTGTCGCAGATCCCCTGCACAAGGCCACCATCATTCCGCGCGGCCGTGCGCTCGGCATGGTCATGCAGTTGCCGGAAGGCGACCGCTATTCGATGAGCTACAAGTGGATGGTGTCGCGCCTGGTCATCATGATGGGCGGTCGCGTTGCCGAGGAACTGACGTTCGGCAAGGAAAACATCACCTCGGGTGCATCGTCCGATATCGAGCAGGCCACCAAGCTTGCCCGTGCGATGGTCACCCAGTGGGGCTTCTCCGACAAGCTCGGCCAGGTCTCCTATGGCGAGAACCAGCAGGAAGTGTTCCTCGGCCACTCGGTTTCGCAGTCGAAGAACGTGTCCGAAGCAACGGCCATGACCATCGACTCGGAAGTGCGCAAGCTGATCGACGAGGCCTACACCGAAGCACGCCGGATCCTCACCGACGACCATGACGCGTTCGTGGCCATCGCCGAAGGGCTGCTCGAATACGAAACGCTGACCGGCGAGGAGATCAAGGCGTTGATTCGCGGCGAAAAGCCGTCGCGTGATCTCGGCGACGATACGCCTCCAAGCCGCGGCTCGGCCGTGCCGAAGACCGGCGCGCGTCCTGCCAAGGGCGACGAAGCCGAAGGTGGCCTGGAACCGCAGCCACACTGATTTTCTTTGGAAATCGTAATGAGGCCGGATATCCGAGATGGTGTCCGGCCTTTTTCGTTGGTAACGAGATGTAATCAGCCTTCTCGGTAATTGACGTGATGGTTGCCGCATTTTGTGGCATTCCGCTAGCATAAGAGGCCTGCTAAAGGCCGAGCTAGCGAGGAAATGCGCGGACTACCGCGCCATGCTAAATTGGTGATGCGCCGCTTGACGCGCGCTCAAGGCACAGGGGTGCATATGAAAAGACGTTACTTCGGTACTGATGGTATTCGCGGCCAGTCAAACGTATTCCCGATGACGCCGGATCTCGCGATGCGGGTCGGCATCGCCGCCGGCACGATCTTCCGACGCGGCAATCATCGCCACCGGGTGGTTATCGGCAAGGACACGCGGCTTTCCGGCTACATGCTTGAGAACGCCATGGTCGCGGGCTTTACCGCCGCGGGCCTCGACGCCTTCGTTCTCGGCCCGATCCCGACGCCTGCCGTCGCCATGCTGACGCGCTCGTTGCGCGCTGATATCGGCGTGATGATCTCCGCCTCGCACAATCCATATGAGGACAACGGCATCAAGCTGTTCGGTCCCGATGGCTACAAGCTGTCCGATGATCTGGAAATGCAGATCGAGGACCTGCTCGAAAAGGACCTGACGTCGCAGCTCGCCAAGTCCGACGATATCGGTCGCGCCAAGCGCGTCGATGGCGTGCATGACCGCTACATCGAACATGCCAAGCGTACGCTGCCGCGCGACGTGACGCTGCAGGGCCTGAGGATCGCCATCGATTGCGCCAATGGCGCCGCCTACAAGGTGGCACCGGCCGTGCTCTGGGAGTTGGGCGCCGATGTCGTCGTCATCGGCAACGAGCCTAACGGTACCAACATCAATCTCAACTGCGGCTCCACCAGCCCGGTGGCCTTGCAGAAGAAGGTCGATGAAGTGCGCGCCGATATCGGCATCGCGCTCGATGGCGACGCCGACCGCGTGATCATCGTCGATGAGAATGGCGCCATCGTCGATGGCGACCAGCTGATGGCTGTCATTGCCGAAAGCTATGCCGAAAGCCAGCAGCTGCGTGGCGATGGCATCGTCGCCACCGTCATGTCCAATCTCGGGCTGGAGCGCTTCCTGCAGGGCAAGGGTCTCGGCCTGGTACGCACGGCTGTCGGCGACCGCTATGTGGTCGAGCATATGCGCAACAACAATTACAATGTCGGTGGCGAGCAGTCGGGCCATATCGTGCTGTCGGATTACGGCACGACGGGCGATGGCCTCGTGGCCGCGCTGCAAATCCTGGTCGCGGTCAAGCGCACCGGCAAGACGGTGAGCGAAATCTGCCGCCGTTTTGAGCCTGTGCCGCAGCTTCTGCGCAACGTGCGCTATTCCGGCGGCAAGCCGCTGGAAGACATGCATGTGCAGAAGGCGATTGCCGACGCGGAGGCCGAACTGGCCAAGAGCGGCCGCCTGGTCATTCGCCCGTCGGGCACCGAGCCTTTGATCCGCGTCATGGCGGAAGGCGACGATCGCAGCCAGATCGAGCGTATCGTCAACGACCTGATCGGAACGATCTCGAGCGTTCGCACGGCAGCTTGATGCATAGCGCCGTCCGTCGACGGTGCTGCTTCCACTCAATCAATGATTTGTGGTGCCCGGTTTGCAGCCGGGCATCGCTGCTTCAGGTGACGAGCTGACGACGCATGGCGTCGAGAAGTGCCGGCGTGGTCGTGGACCCGTCCTCAAACAAGTCCAGCAGCCTGGACGCAGCGGCACAGCCCTGCAAGCTGTCAGGTCCGAATTTCTGTTCCTTGCACCATATCGACAGGGCGTCGAACACGGGTGACAGGTCATCCTGGAATGAAATTGCGCGGTTTAATTTAGACATCTGCGCACCTCCTATTGGGCAGAAGCGCGTGTGAACTCCCGAGCGGTCATGGCCTAGATTATTGTGACCGATGAGGAACCCTATGGCATCTTCCAGAATGTTGCTATTAACTTTGTTAATCAGGTGACGATTTCGCCGGCCTCGCACGTGGGCGGGACGGTGCCTGAACGCGCCAAAAACCGCATATTTTTCGTGCCCGCTTCAAGTGATGTCCTAAAAGCATATGTTTGCTAAACACGGTTAAGCCGACCTTAACGTTTCCACTTCATTATCCTTACCGAAACGTATTCAACTGGCGGAGCCTGATCCCGCCAGGCGTCGAACCTTGGAGTGGGATCCATGAAGAGAAGCTTGTCTGGCGTCTTCGCCGCATTGCTCATTACCTCGAATGCTTATGCCGCGGACCTCATGCCCGCCGAACCGATCGCCGCTCCCGAGGTCACCGTGACCGAAGCGACCGGCTGGTATCTGCGCGGCGATGTCGGCTACGGCTTCAACGATCTGCGCGGCGCGAAATACTTCCAGGGCAGCAATGCCAGCGAAGTCGATTTCGATCGCTCCGATCTCGATGACGCCTGGACCATCGGTGGCGGTGTCGGTTACCAGATCAACAACTACCTGCGCACCGACCTGACGCTCGACTATCTCGGCAAGTCGGACTTCCACGGCTCGACAAACGGCGGCGGTTCGGCCTTCGGCGCCTGCCAGGTTACCTGCTCCTCGACCGATCTCTCCTCGCTGACCGCCTGGTCGCTGATGGCCAACGCCTATGTCGATCTCGGCACCTATGGCTACGTCACGCCTTACGTCGGCGCCGGCATCGGCGGCACCTACGTCAAGTGGAAGGATCTGAGCAACACGTCTTGCGACACCAGCGGCAGCGGCAATGGTTGCGATGACACGGTCATCCACGGCGGCAAGGGCGGCTGGCGCTTCAGCTACGGCCTGATGGCCGGTGCGTCGATCGACGTGACCTGCAACGTCAAGGCCGACGTCGGCTACCGCTTCCTCCACGTCAACGGCGGCGACATGTTCGGCTACAACGAAAATGGCGGCCCGGGCCGCGACAAGGGCTTCAACGTTCACGAAGCACGCGTCGGCGCCCGCTACCTGTTCGGCGGTTGCCAGACGGCATCCTACGAGCCTGCTCCGGAAATTCCGCTGCAGCAGCCGGTCTACAAGTAATCGCCTTCAAGCACTTTCGGAAAGCCGCCCACGCCGGGCGGCTTTTTGCGTTTCGGCCCTGCGTCGCAGCTGCGTCAAAAAATCCTTCACCCGCGACACTTCTCCGTTGACGATGACAGCGCTCATCTGTATTTACGGCGGCGGGACACCTCTCCCCAACGAGAGGCTAATTACCTGGAAGGGTATAGATATGGCCAATGCCACCGCAAAGCCGGACGTGCGTCCGCAGAACACCCATTTTTCTTCTGGCCCTTGCTCGAAGCGCCCCGGTTGGTCGCTCGAAGCTCTCTCCGACGCGCCGCTCGGCCGCTCGCATCGCGCGAAAGTCGGAAAGACCAAGCTCAAGCAGGCCATTGATCTCACCCGCGAAATTCTGGAAGTGCCTGCGGATTACCGCATCGGCATCGTTCCTGCCTCCGATACCGGCGCCGTCGAAATGGCGCTCTGGTCGCTGCTCGGCGAGCGCGGCGTCGACATGGTTGCCTGGGAAAGCTTTGGCGCCGGTTGGGTCACCGACGTCGTCAAGCAGCTGAAGCTGAAAGACGTGCGCAAGATCGAAGCCGGTTATGGCGAACTGCCCGATCTCTCGACCATCGATTTCGACCGCGACGTCGTCTTCACCTGGAACGGCACCACCTCTGGTGTGCGCGTTCCGAACGCCGACTTCATTCCTGCCGACCGCAAGGGCCTGACCATCTGCGACGCGACGTCTGCCGCCTTCGCGCAGAACCTCGATTTCGCCAAGCTCGATGTCGTCACCTTCTCCTGGCAGAAGGTTCTCGGCGGCGAGGGCGCACATGGCGTCATCATCCTCAGCCCGCGTGCCGTCGAGCGTCTGACGACCTACGCACCGGCCTGGCCGCTGCCGAAGATCTTCCGCATGACCTCGGGCGGCAAGCTGATCGAGGGCATCTTCACCGGCGAGACCATCAACACGCCGTCGATGCTCTGCGTCGAGGACTACATCGATGCGCTGCAGTGGTCGAAGCAGGTCGGCGGTCTGAAGGGCCTGATGGCCCGCGCCGACGCCAATGCCAAGGTCATCGCCGACTTCGTCGCCGCCAATGACTGGATCGCCAACCTGGCGGTGAAGGCCGAGACGGCGTCGAACACCTCGGTCTGCCTGAAGATCACCGACAAGGACGTTGCGGCACTCGACGCCGACGGCCAGGCGAACTTCGCCAAGGGCATCGTCAGCCTGCTCGACAAGGAAGGTGTCGCCTACGACATCGGCCACTATCGCGACGCGCCGTCTGGCCTGCGCATCTGGGCCGGCGCCACGATCGAAACATCAGACATGCAGAAGCTGATGCCGTGGCTGACCTGGGCTTTCGAGACCCAGAAGGCAACGCTGTCCCAGGCTGCTGCCTGAGTTGATCGCATCCGGCTCCGCCTGACGGGCGGAGCCTTGCATCCCTGATTTCATCCATCTCAGACGTTTTTGAAGGAAGCCCCCAATGGCACCTCGCGTACTCGTATCCGACGAACTGTCGGAAACCGCCGTCCAGATCTTCCGTGATCGCGGCGTCGAAGTCGATTTCCAGCCGCAACTCGGCAAGGACAAGGACAAGCTCGCCGAAATCATCGGCAATTATGACGGTCTCGCCATCCGCTCGGCCACCAAGGCGACCGAGAAGCTCATCGCGGCTGCGACCAACCTCAAGGTCATCGGCCGCGCCGGCATCGGCGTCGACAATGTCGATATCCCGGCTGCGTCGAAGCGCGGCATCATCGTCATGAACACCCCGTTCGGCAACTCGATCACGACGGCTGAGCACGCCATCGCGCTGATGTTCGCCGTTGCCCGCCAGCTTCCCGCCGCCGATGCCTCGACGCAGGCCGGCAAGTGGGAAAAGTCGAAGTTCATGGGTGTCGAGATCACCGGCAAGGTGCTCGGCGTCATCGGCGCCGGCAACATCGGCGGCATCGTCTGCAAGAAGGCCATCGGCCTCGGCATGCATGTTCTCGCCTACGACCCCTTCCTCTCGGCCGAGCGCGCCCAGGAAATGGGCGTCACCAAGGTCGAGCTCGAAGAGCTGCTCGCCAAGGCCGACTTCATCACGCTGCACGTTCCGATGACCGACAAGACCCGCGGCATTCTCGGCAAGGACAATCTCGCCAAGACCAAGCCCGGCGTTCGTATCATCAACTGCGCCCGTGGTGGCCTGGTTGACGAAGCGGCACTCGCAGACGCCATCAAGTCCGGCCATGTCGCCGGCGCCGGCTTCGACGTGTTCGAAGTGGAGCCCGCCAAGGAAAGCCCGCTGTTCGGCCTGCCGAACGTCGTCTGCACGCCGCACTTGGGCGCCTCGACCACCGAAGCGCAGGAAAACGTCGCGCTGCAGGTTGCCGAGCAGATGTCGGACTACCTCGTCAAGGGTGCGGTCTCCAACGCCATCAACATGCCGTCGATCACCGCTGAGGAAGCGCCGATCCTGAAGCCGTTCATCAAGCTCGCCGACGTTCTCGGCGCCTTCGTCGGCCAGGTCTCGGAAGATCCGATCAAGGAAATCGAGATCCTGTTCGATGGCGCCACCGCCAGCATGAACACCCGTGCGCTGACATCGGCGCTGCTCGCCGGCCTGATCCGCAACCAGGTGGCCGACGTCAACATGGTTTCGGCGCCGATCATGATCAAGGAAAAGGGCATCGTCCTCTCCGAGGTCAAGCGCGACAAGACCGGCGTCTATGACGGCTACATCAAGCTGACGGTCAAGACCGACAAGCAGACCCGCTCGGTCGCCGGTACCGTCTTCTCCGACGGCAAGCCGCGCTTCATCCAGATCAAGGGCATCAATCTCGACGGCGACGTCGGCGCCAACATGGTCTACATCTCCAACACCGACGTTCCCGGCATGATCGGCTTCATCGGCACGACACTGGGTGCGGCCGGTGTCAACATCGCCAACTTCCAGCTCGGCCGTGGCGAGCAGGGCGGCGATGCGATTGCGCTGCTTTATGTCGATGGCCCCGTCAGCGACGAGGTGCTTGCAAAATTGACGGCCAACTCGGCAATCCGACAGGCCAAGCCGCTCGTATTCAACGTCGATTGAGCTTTCCTCCCAGGGAAGTCATGAAGAGACCCGGCGCAGGCGACTGTGCCGGGTTTTCTGTTTCAGCTCTTTCGCGGCGACGTTGATCGCGGGCGGGCGGGCGCTATCTACCTGATCGCGTGCCGTTCCGGCCGATCATTATGCCGATCATCAGGGAGATTCTCATGACACGATTTGCCGTCGCCATCGCGCTCACATCGCTGCTGGCACTGTCGTCCTGCGCCAATACCGCCAACGGCCTTGCCAAGGACGGCCGCCAGATGGGCAATGCCGTCGATGACAGCACGCATCGGGTTCTGAAGGCCGGCCAGAGCTAGAGCATTTCCGCATTTT
>UCJD01000058.1 GCA_900472605.1 Hyphomicrobiales bacterium
AATCCCGGCAAGATCCTGCTGGAACTGATCGAAGTGCAGACGGGCTCGTATCTCGGCGAGGACGACATCATCCGGATCGTCGATGAGTTCGGCCGCAACTGACCTCTTGGTTGTCTTGAACTTATAAAATTACCTCTGTAACACCATCATGGCCTTGCCATCAGGCAAGGCTGTGATCGGTGTTTGGGGAAAGCTTCCATGCGTATTGTGATGATTGGCTCGGGCTATGTCGGCCTGGTTTCCGGGGCCTGCCTCGCGGATTTCGGCCATCATATCACCTGTGTCGACAAGTCGGCGGCCAAGATCGACGCCCTGGAAGCGGGCGAAGTGCCGATTTTCGAACCCGGCCTCGACACGATCATCGCGCAGAACAGGGCCGCCGGACGCCTGGATTTCTCCAAGGATCTTGCAGTCCCGGTGGCAGCAGCCGATGTCGTCTTCATCGCAGTCGGCACGCCCTCACGCCGTGGCGACGGCCATGCGGATCTCTCTTACGTCTATGCCGCCGCGCGTGAAATCGCCGCATCGGTCGAAGGCTTCACCGTCGTCGTCACCAAGTCGACGGTCCCCGTCGGCACCGGCGACGAGCTCGAGCGCATCTTCCGCGAGGAGTTTCCCAACAAGGACATCGAGGTCGTCTCCAATCCGGAATTCCTGCGCGAAGGTGCCGCCATCACCGACTTCAAGCGCCCCGACCGCATCGTGCTCGGCACCGAGGAGCCGCGCGCCATCGAAGTCATGCGCGAGGTCTACCGCCCGCTCTACCTCAACGAAGCCCCGCTCTATTTCTGCGAGCGCCGCACCTCCGAACTGATCAAATACGCCGCCAACGCGTTCCTCGCCATGAAGATCACCTTCATCAACGAGATCGCCGATCTCTGCGAGCAGATCGGCGCCGACGTGCAGAAGGTCGCCAAGGGTATCGGCATGGACAAGCGCATCGGCGACAAGTTCCTGCATGCCGGCCCCGGCTACGGCGGCTCCTGCTTCCCCAAGGATACGCTGGCGCTGGTCAAGACCGCCCAGGATCATGACAGCCCGATGCGGCTGATCGAAACCACCGTCGCTATCAACGACAACCGCAAGCGCGCCATGGGCCGCAAGGTCATCGCCGCCTGCGACGGCAATGTCCGCGGCAAGAAGATCGCCATCCTCGGCCTGACCTTCAAGCCGAACACCGACGACATGCGCGATGCCCCCTCGATCACCATCGTCCAGGCTCTGCTCGATGGTGGCGCTGCCGTCCACGTCTACGATCCCGAGGGCATGGATGCGGCGAAAGACCTGCTCGGCCCCGTCGTTTACGGCACCAACCCATACGATATCGCCGAGGGTGCCGACGCCGTGGTCCTCGTTACCGAATGGGAAGAGTTCCGCGCCCTTGACTTCAAGCGCCTGAAGGCGCTGGTGAAGAAGCCGGTGCTGGTCGATCTGCGCAACATCTATCCGGTTGCCGAGATCAGCAGACACGGCTTCAGCTACTTCGCCGTCGGCAAGAAGAGCAAGGCATAATCGATAGCAGGGCATGAGCATGCGGTATTTCATCACCGGAACAGCCGGTTTCATCGGCTTCCATCTCGCACGCCGCCTGCTGCAGGACGGCCACGAGGTCACCGGCTTCGATGGCATGACGCACTATTACAACATCAAGCTCAAGCATATGCGCAACGCGGCGCTCGCGCAGTTCCCGGCCTTCAAGCCGGTGACGGCGATGCTGGAAGACCGCGCAGCACTGGAAGACGCCGTCGCCACCGTCAGGCCCGACGTGCTGATCCACCTCGCCGCCCAGGCCGGCGTGCGCTATAGCAACGAGAATCCCGAGGCCTATCTCAATTCCAACTTGATCGGCTCCTGGAACATCCTGGAGATCGCCCGGAAGGCCGGCGTCCAGCACCTGATGCTGGCCTCGACCTCCTCTATCTACGGCGCCAATCCGACCGTGCCCTTCCACGAGACCGACCGCACGGACGAACCGCTCACCTTCTACGCCGCCACCAAGAAGTCGATGGAGCTGATGGCGCACAGCTACGCCCATCTGCACAGGATCCCGACCACCGCCTTCCGCTTCTTCACCGTCTATGGCCCGTGGGGCCGGCCCGACATGGCGCTCTTCAAGTTCGTCAAGAACATGCTCGAAGGACAGCCGATCGAGATCTACGGCGAAGGCAAGATGAGCCGCGATTTCACCTATATCGACGATCTCGTGGAAGCCGTCATCCGCCTGTCCGCCGTCATCCCCGGCGAGAGCAATCGCGTCGCTGAGGAAAAGGTCGAGACCCTGTCGCGCCAGGCGCCGTTCCGCATCGTCAACATCGGCGGTGGCCAGCCGATCAGCCTGCTCGATTTCGTCGATACCGTGGAGAAGGCACTCGGCCAGCCGGCAAAGCGCATCATGCTGCCGATGCAGCAAGGCGATGTGCCCCGCACCTATGCCAGCCCCGATCTGCTGGCCGCGCTGACCGGCTACACGCCAAGCACCTCGCTCGAACAGGGTGTGGCCGCTTTCGTGGAGTGGTATCTCGAAGCGCGGGGCGAGCTCGACTAGCCGGCCACCAAAGCCGAAAGCTGGCGATCGATATCGGCGGCCGGAACCGGCCGGCTCAGCGCAAATCCCTGCAGGGCATCGCATCCGAGCTTCGCCAGCGTGGCGGCGTGCCGCTCGGTCTCGACACCCTCGGCGATCACTTTCACGCCGAGCGCCTTGGCAATCTCGACGATCGACTTTACCACCCGCCGCTGCTCATCCGAGGTATCGATCGCGTCCACCAGCTGACGGTCGATCTTCAATCGCGTCGGCCGCAGCCGCACAAGGCCGATCAGCGAGGCATGGCCGGAACCGAAATCGTCGATCTCGATCTCGATGCCCATGAGCTTGATCCGGTCGACGCTCTGCATCATCTCGTCGTCGCAATCGTCGAGAAAGATCGTCTCGATCAGCTCGAAGACGATGGCTTTGTCGGGGATATCCAGCGCTTCCAAGTCGCTGATCAGAAACGGATCATAAAGCCGCTGCCCAGAAATATTCACCGAAATCCTCGGCACGTCGATACCATGCCGCTGCCATTCGCGGCGGTCCTTCAAGACGTGCCGGAGGATCGATGCGTCGATTTCGGCGGTTAGCCCATGCTCGTCGGCGACCTTCAGGAAATCCGCCGGCGCCAGGATGCCGCGCTCCCTGTGCCGCCAGCGCGCCAGTGCTTCGAGCCCGACGATCTCCCGTGTCTGTGCATCGAACTGAAGCTGGTAATAGGGAACGATTTCTCCCGATGTCAGCGCAAGCTTGAGCTCCTCGGCGATCCGCCGCTTGCCCATCAGCTCGTCCTTCAGCCGCTGCGTGAAGAACTCGATGCGGTCGCGCCCGCCGCTCTTGGCCGCGTAGAGCGCCATGTCGGATTCGGCCAGAAGATTGGAATCACCACGATCCGCCGACCATGAAATGCCGATCGAAACGCCCGATTGCAGCATCTCGTGACCGAAGCGGATCTTCTTGCGCAAGCGCTTCTGCACACGTCGCGCGATCTCCCGCAACTCGTCCATGCTTTCGAAGTTGACGAGCACGATGACGAATTCGTCGCCGCCGATGCGTGCCGCCATGCCGGTTTCCGGCAAGACCGCGGCGATCCGCAAGGCGGCTGCGCGCAGCACAGCGTCGCCGGCGGCGTGGCCGTAGCTGTCGTTGATCTGCTTGAACTCGTCGAGATCGAGATGCAGCACCGCCAGCGTCGAGACATTTTCGTCTTCGGCGAGTTCCGCAATCCGCTTGTCGAAGAAGCGGCGGTTCGGCAGGCCTGTCAGATAATCGTGCGCGGCCGCATGCTCGATCCGCGCCGTGCTTTCCTCGAGCGCCAGCGCTCGGGCCTCCGCGACCTCGCGCTGCCTTGCCGCCTCCGCGTTCAGAAGCACGTCGGCGGTCACATCCCATTCCGCGCCGATGAACGACGGCGCGCCCTCTTCGCTCACATAGAAGTGCGCGCGTGAGCGGATATAGCGAATCTCGCCATTCGGCCAGATAATCCGGAACTCCGAATTGTATTGGCCACGCTTGGCGATAGCGTCGCTGAATTCCTGGTTGGCCCGGTCGCGATCCTCGGGATGGATCGCATTCGACCAGATCGAGGTCGGCACCGGACCGCTCCGTTGCCCCGTCTGATAAAGCCGATGCATCTGCACGTCCCAGGAAATCTCGTGCTCCCGCAGGTCATGCTCCCACACACCGATCTGCGATGCATCGAGCGCGAGCTCCAAACGCCGTAAAAGATCTTGAAACTCCCGCTCTGACCGTACGGAGTTCTTAGATGCCAAAGCCATTCACGCCTCACGTCACGTCAAAGCGAAATCCGTCTTCCACTGCCCGCTCGCACCCGCATTCATCAAGGACCGATTGCCAAGTGCGACATTAATTAGAACACCCTAAAAATCTATCAATGATTGCATGCCAATGCGCCAGCGCTATTTATTCGTCAGCTACCGTACCAGGTGTCAGGAATTTCCGCGATTGCGGCCGGCCTTGCGCTCCAGCTGCAGCAGCAACCCGCTGTGATCCGTATCCCCATTGCCATCCTCCACGAAAGCGGCGAATTCCGCGCGCACGGTCTCGGTCAGCGGCAAGGTGAGCGCCAGGCTCTTCGCCTCCGCGACGATATTGTTAAGGTCCTTCAGCTGCAGCTTCGATGGACCTGCGCCCCCGAAGTTGCGCTCCACCATACGTTGACCGTGAATCTCAAGAATTCGGCTTTCGGCAAAGCCACCGCGGATCGCGCGGCGAAACGCCTCCGCCGACCCGCCGCCGGCCTCGACAAGCATCATTGCCTCGGCGACGGCACCGATGGTGATCGCCACGATCTGCTGGTTGCCAAGTTTGGCAAGCTGACCCGTGCCGCTCGGTCCCACATGCGTCACCCGGCCGAGCGCGGAAAACACGTCGCTCAGCGCATCGACCACATCGGTGCTGCCGCCCGCCATAATCGCAAGCGTACCCGCCGAGGCGCCGACGACGCCACCGGAAACCGGCGCGTCGAGGTGGCGGATACCGCGTTCGCCGAGCCTCTGCGCATGATCGCGCGCCGCCTCGGGCGTGATCGAGCTGCAATCGATGACGACGGCGCCGGGCGCAAGCGCTTGCGCCACCCCTTGCGAAAACAGCACGTCACCAACCGCATTGCCATCCGTGAGCATGGTGAAGACGACCGACGCGCCCCGAACTGCCAAGGCCGGCGTGTCGGCGACATCGGCACCATCGGCCCTGGGCGCTTCGGCCTTGGCGATGTCACGGTTCCACGCCGTTACCGCAAATCCGGCGTCGAGCAGGCGCCTCACCATCGGCGCGCCCATCAGGCCGGTGCCCAGAAATGCGATCGCCCGTTGTTGACTGCTCATCGGATACTGCCTTCCATTTCATCTTCGATATGCACGCGGATGATCTCTTCGAAGCTCGTCTCGGCCACGAAGCCGAGGCGCGTTGCACGCTCCGGCGCGAAAGCGCGCGCCCAGCCGCCGACGATCCTCATCACCAGTTCGTCGGGCTCGCGCCGGATCAGCGCCACCGCCTTGTCGCCCGCGATTGCCCGCAAAGCCTCGATCTGCTCCCCGACAGACGCGCTGACGCCAGGCATGGTCAGGCTTCGCTGCGCGCCGAGCGGCTCGAGATCGATGCTGGCGGCGTGCATCAGAAAGCCGACCGCCGAACGCGGCGAGGCATGCCAGTGGCGAACCGTATCCGGCACCGGAAGGATCGCCTGCTGTCCGGCCAGCGGCTCGCGGATGATGCCGGAAAAGAAGCCGGAGGCCGCCTTGTTCGGCTTGCCCGGCCGCACGCAGATCGTCGGCAACCGAATGCCTATGCCGTCGATGAAGCCACGGCGCGTATAGTCGGCCAGCAAAAGCTCGCTCATTGCCTTCTGCGTGCCGTAGCTCGTCAGCGGCGTCAGGTTGAAATCGTCGGGAATGACATCCGGCATCGGCGCGCCGAAGACGGCGATCGAGGAGGTGAAGACCACGCAGGGACGATAGCCATCCTGCAGATGCGCCAGACGGATCGCCTCGAACAGCGCCCGCGTGCCTTCGAGATTGATGCCGTAACCCTTCTCGAAATCGATCTCGGCTTCCGCCGAAACGATGGCCGCGAGGTGAAAGATGATATCCGGCCGAGAGCCGACGATCAGCGCCGCCTGCCCCGCCTTCGAGATATCGGCCGCACTCGCATCCACCCGCCCGGCAAAACCGACAGGTGCTGCCGGTGCCACGACGTCGACGAGCGTCAGGCGATTGACGGTCTTTCCCGAAAGATTGCCCTCCATGACCAGCCGTTCGGTGAGTTTGCGCCCGATCATGCCGGCAGCGCCGATGATAGCGATATGCATTCAATGCCTCCATGTGCGCACGATCATCTCTGCTTGAAAGCGTGCGACTCCTCTACGGCCTACGTTAGTCAAGACCGGGGCGCATGGAAGCCCCATGAATGAGAAAAGGCGGGGACCTGCCCCGCCTTTGCATATTGCGTATCGATGAAAAGCCTTATTCGGCCGCCATCCGGATGACCTCGGCACCACCGTGGCCGTCATGGTCGTCGGCCTTGTGCTGCACCAGCGGACGGTTGCCTGCCAGCTTGCGGATCAGCACGTAGAAGACCGGCGTCATGAAGATGCCGAAGAAGGTGACGCCGATCATGCCGGAGAACACCGCGACACCCATGGCGGCGCGCATTTCCGCACCCGCGCCCGTGGACACGACGAGCG
Organism: Hyphomicrobiales bacterium; assembly: GCA_900472605.1. Classification (GTDB taxonomy): domain Bacteria; phylum Pseudomonadota; class Alphaproteobacteria; order Rhizobiales; family Rhizobiaceae; genus Rhizobium. The sequence goes on from UCJD01000058.1 coordinate 6,735, forward strand.
GCACGACGCCCATGATGAACGCCATCGACGTCATCAGGATCGGGCGCAGACGCAGCCGGCTGGCCTCGACTGCCGCCTGAACCGGCGTGCGGCCTTCGAACTCCAGCTCGCGGGCGAATTCCACGATCAGGATCGCGTTCTTCGCCGAGAGACCGACCAGGACGATCAGGCCGATCTGGGTGAAGATGTTGTTGTCTCCACCGGTGAGCCAGACACCCGTCAAGGCGGCCAGCACGCCCATCGGCACGATCATGATGATCGCCAAGGGCAGCGTCAGGCTCTCATACTGGGCAGCCAGCACGAGATAGACGAGCAGCAGCGCCAGCGGGAAGACCAGGAACCCGGAGCTGCCGGCCAGAATCTGCTGATAGGTCAGATCCGTCCACTCGAAGCCGATGCCCTTCGGCAGCGTCTCGTCGGCGATCCGCTCGATGGCTGCCTGCGCCTGGCCGGACGAGAAGCCCGGTGCCGGACCGCCGTTGATATCGGCAGCGAGGAAGCCGTTGTAGCGGGTCGTGCGTTCCGGGCCCGTGGTGGCGTCGACCTTGAGCAGCGCCGACAGCGGGATCATCTGGCCGGACGCCGAGCGCACCTTCAACTGGCCGATATCATCCGCATGAGCGCGGAACTTGGCATCCGCCTGTACGCGGACGCTGTAGGTGCGGCCGAAGGCGTTGAAGTCGTTGACGTAGAGCGAACCCAGATAGATCTGCAGCGTTTCGAAGACGTCGGTCACCGACACGCCGAGCTGTTCGGCCTTGGCGCGATCAAGGTCCGCATAGAGCTGCGGCACGTTGATCTGGTAGCTCGAGAACAAGCCGGCCAGTTCAGGCGTCTGGTAGGCCTTGGCGAGGAACGCCTTGGTCGCTTCATCCAGCGCGTTGTAGCCGAGGCCCGCCCGATCTTCGAGCTGCAGCTTGAAGCCACCCGTGGTGCCGAGACCCTGCACCGGCGGTGGCGGGAACATGGCGATGAAGGCATCCTGGATGGCGCCGAACTTCTGGTTCAGCGTCATGGCAATCGCCCCGCCCGACAGGTCAGCCGTCTTGCGCTCCTCGAACGGCTTCAGCTTGACGAAGACGACACCGGCATTCGAGCCGTTGGTGAAGCCGTTGATCGAGAGACCCGGAAACGCGATGGCGTGTTCGACACCGGGCGTTGCCAGAGCGATATCGCTCATCCGCTTGATCACGTCTTCGGTGCGGTCGAGGCTGGCGGCGTCGGGCAGCTGCGCGAAGCCGATCAGATACTGCTTGTCCTGCGCCGGCACGAAGCCGCCGGGCACGGCATTGAACAGGCCATAGGTCGCACCGGCCAGTGCCAGGTAGATGACCATGACGATGCTCTTGCGCGACACCAGACCGCCGACACCCTTACCGTAGGCATTGGAGCTGGCACTGAAGGCGCGGTTGAAGCCGCGGAAGAACCAGCCGAACGCGAAGTCCATTGCCCGCGTCAGCCAATCCTTCTTGGCATGATGCCCCTTCAACAGAAGAGCGGCCAGGGCCGGAGACAGCGTCAACGAGTTGATCGCCGAAATCACGGTCGAGATCGCGATCGTCAGCGCGAACTGCCGATAGAACTGGCCGGACAAACCGGTGATGAAGGCGAGCGGCACGAACACCGCAACCAGCACCAGCGCGATCGCGATGATCGGACCGGACACTTCCTTCATCGCCTTGTACGTCGCGTCACGCGGCGACAAGCCGTTCTCGATATTGCGTTCGACGTTTTCGACGACGACGATCGCATCGTCCACGACGATACCGATCGCTAGCACCAGGCCGAACAGGCTGAGCGCGTTGATCGAGAAGCCGAAGACATACATGACGGCGAAGGTGCCGATGATCGAGACCGGAACCGCGATCAGCGGAATGATCGAGGCACGCCATGTCTGCAGGAACAGGATGACGACGATGACGACAAGCGCGATGGCTTCGAGCAGCGTATCCACGACCTTTTCGATCGAGGCGCGGACGAACTGCGTGGTGTCATAGACGATCTCGTACTTCACGCCTTCAGGCATCGCCAGCTGCAGCTCATCCATGGTCTTGATGACCTGGTCCGAGATGGTGATGGCGTTGGAGCCGGGCGCCTGGAAGACGGGGATAGCGACCGCCGACTTGCTGTCGAGCAGCGAGCGCAGCGAATAGTCCGAGGCGCCGAGTTCGACGCGCGCGACATCGCGCAGACGGGTGATCTCTCCGTTAGAACCACTCTTGACGATGATGTTGCCGAACTCCTCGGGCGTCTGCAGACGACCCTGGGCGTTGACGTTCAGCTGGATATCGACACCGGCAAGGCTCGGCGACGCGCCGATCGTGCCCGCCGCGGCCTGCACGTTCTGGGCGCGGATGGCATCGGTGATGTCGCTGGCGGCCAGATTGTGCTCGGCGGCCTTCTGCGGATCGATCCAGATACGCATCGAATAGTCGCCCGAACCGAAGATTTGCACCTGGCCGACGCCCTCGATACGGGCGAGCCGGTCCTTGACGTTCAGGACGCCGTAATTGCGCAGATAGGTGATGTCGTAGCGATTGTCGGGCGATGTCAGGTTAACGACCATCATCAGGTCGGGCGAACTCTTCACCGTGGTGATACCGAGCGAGCGCACCTCCGTCGGCAGGCGAGGTTCTGCCTGGCTGACGCGGTTCTGCACCAGCTGCTGCGCCTGGTCCGGGTTGGTGCCGAGCTTGAAGGTCACCGTCAGCGTCATCACGCCGTCGGACGTCGCCTGGCTGGACATGTAGAGCATGCCCTCGACGCCGTTAATCTGCTCTTCGAGCGGCGTGGCGACGGTTTCGGCGATGACCTTCGGGTTGGCGCCCGGATAGGTGGCGCGCACGACGATCGATGGCGGCACGACCTCGGGATATTCGGAAATCGGCAGCGATCGCATGCCGATCAGGCCGGCGACCACGATGAGGACCGATAGCACCCCGGCAAACACCGGGCGGTCGACAAAGAAGCGGGAGATATTCATTTCAAAGCCCTCTCCGGGATGAAACTGGGGATGCAACGACCCTCTCCGGCGATTGGGAGATCGCCGGTCGGGGTGGAACTGGATACTTTAAAAGCCCTCTCTGGCCTGCCGGCCATCTCCCCCACAAGGGGGAGAAGACCTGGAGCACCGCCTCGTTTGATCGAGACCTCGGCGGTGCGGCAGTCTAGCCCCTCCCCCTTGTGGGGAGGGGTTGGGGAGGGGTCTGCTACTTACTTCGCCGCGACTTTCTCTTCCATCTGCGGTGCCACCACCGCGCCCGGACGAATGCGCTGCAGGCCGTTGACGACGATCTTGTCGCCGACCGCAAGCCCGCTCTCGATCACGCGGTCACCACCCTCGGCGATGCCGAGCTGAACCGGCCGATAGCTGACCTTGTTTTCGGCATCGACCACGAACACGAACTTCTTGTCCTGGTCGGTGCCGATCGCCCGTTCGCTGACGAGGATCTTGTTCTCGGCCTTCGGCTGGCCCATCCGGACCCGCACGAACTGGCCGGGGATCAGCTTGCCGCCGGGATTGTCGAACACGGCGCGAACACCGATCGTGCCGCTGGAGGCATCGACCTGATTGTCGATCAGCTGCAGGTTGCCCTTGATCGGCGTGCCGTCGTCGGCAAGCGTGCCGACTTCGACCGGAATCTGCTCGATATCGGCGACGGCACCGTTTGCGGCGGGAAGCTGCGATAGCGCCTTGGTCACCATGCCCTCGCTGGCATTGAAGCTGGCGTAGATCGGATCGACCGAGACCAGCGATGTCAGTTCCGACGAGGTCGATCCACCGGCAACCAGATTGCCAACGGTGATCTCCAACTTGCCGACACGACCGGCAACCGGTGCCTTGACCTCGGTGTAGTCGAGCTCAAGCTGCGCCGAGCGAAGGGCGGCCTGGGCAGTGCGAAGACCGGCCTGGGCCTCGGTAAACGCGTTCTGGCGCTGGTCGAGATCGCTCTGCGAAATCGTCCGGTTGTCGGAAAGCCTACGGCCGCGATCAAGCTCGATTTGCGCGAGATTGACCTTGGCTTCGGCCGAAGCCACTTGGCCCTCGGCCTGCGATACGGCGGCCTGGTACGGTGCCGGATCGATGGTGAACAGCAGATCGCCTGATTTCACCAGCGCTCCCTCGCGGAAATGCACCGACTGCACGGCGCCGCCGACACGCGAGCGGATCTGCACGCGATCGACGGCTTCGAGCCGGCCGGAAAACTGCTCCCACTCGGTCACATCACGGCTGGCGACGACGGCAACCGTAACAGGCACGGCCGGGGGAGCCGCCTGCGCCTCGGCGGTTGCCGCCGTGGCCGTGCCGCTCATCGGCAGTTCGAAAAACAGTGCTGCGGCTGAAACGGACGCAACAAGGCTCAGACCGGCGCCCACAAGGGCCCAGCGCTTCTTACTGGACGTCATTGATATTCTCCTTTCGGCCCCCACGGCCGAGTATGATCAGGTCTTCAAAGGAACGGGTTGCCTGCGCATGTCACGAACGAAGCTTCCGAATTCCTGGGTGATGCTTTCGCGCCAACCCGGACGCTTGTCGGACGTCCCACCGTAAATCGATGGCCAGCCTGTCCCGGCGGGAGAGACATGCTGACGAACTGGTATGCCGGCCTGTTTCAGGCGATCGGCAAACCCAAGCGTCTCATCACGAAGGGGATCATCCTTCGCGGTGAAGATCAGTGCAGGCGCTACGCCCGAAATGCGTGAACAAAGGCACGGCGCCGCATAAGGATGGCATCCGCCGCCGCTGAGATAATGGCTCCAGCCGGCGGCCCAACGCTCGCGCATGCCGATTGCGTCGGCTTCGCGGATAGACTTCGATCCCATGAACGGATCGACCAGCGGAGAAATCAGCACCTGCCCGTCAAGTGCATCGGCGTAGTGATCGCGAGCCTTGAACGCCACGCTGGCGGCGATGTTGCCGCCTGCTTCCTCGCCGGCAACCAGCAGCGCCGAATTGCGGTCACCGAGACCCGAGGCGCGCTTGTTGGCCATGTAGGAAAACAGCGAGTAGCCGACTTCGAGAGGTTTTGGAAAAACGCCGCCCAAGGGAGCGTTGTAATCCGCGACAACCACGATGGCGCCGGCACTCGCGATCGCTTCGGCGACCGCATTGTCCTGCAGTCCCGAGGACTGGAAGGCACCGCCGTGGAAGTACAGGACGATCGGCGAACCCTTCCCGTATTCGGCGCCCTGATAGATACGCGTCGACACGGGGCCAATGGCCACCTTGTCAAACACCATGTCTTTCACTTGCACCGTCATCGTATCGATCCTTGCGTCGCGGGTGTAATGTTGCCGATGCAACATATTGCCCAAGGCGACGGCTTGCAATTTCTGAAAAAAAGATATTGTTATTCCACTCACGGAATAAGCTGCATCATTACGATTACACTGTTCCGGATTTCGAACAATACCGCACTGCAACCTACTCAGGTGAATTCCGATGGACCAGCTCTCGGCAATGCGCGCTTTCATTCGCGTCGTAGAGACAGGCAATTTCACACGGGCCGCCGACACGCTCGCCATGCCCAAGGCGACGGTGACCAATCTCATCCAGGGGCTTGAAGCACATCTGCACACCAAGCTCCTCAACCGCACCACCCGCCGCGTCATGGTGACGACCGACGGCGCGCTCTATTACGAACGCGCCGCCCAGATCGTTTCCGAGATCGCCGAACTGGATGGTAGCCTCACCAACTCGCAAGGCCTTCCGGGCGGCCGCCTGCGCGTCGAGATGGCCGGCGCCTTCGCCGACTGGATCGTCGTCCCCGCGCTCTGCGATTTTTACCAGAAATATCCAGACATCCGCATCGATCTCGGTGTGGGCGACCGTACGGTGGATTACCTCGCCGAGAACGTCGACTGCGCATTGCGCGCCGGCACCCCCGCTGATCAATCTTTGATTGCCAGGCGCGTTTCTGAGGTCGAGCTGATTACCTGCGCCTCACCAATCTACATTGAAAAGTTCGGCATTCCGGATCGGCCGGAAGATCTTGAAAACGATCATTATTCCGTAAGCTATTTTCGCGCACAGACCAACCGGACGCTTCCCTTCGAGTTCCGCAGGGACAACGAGGAGTTGGAAATCAATCCGCGCTATCTCGTATCGGTCAACGACAGCAGGACCTTTGTGACGGCCGCCACGAGGGGGCTTGGCATCGCGCAGTTACCGCGCTTCATGATCCGCAATGAGTTGGAGAATGGCGAACTGATACAGGTGCTGCCGGAATGGAACCGTGAGCCGCTCGGGCTCTACATCGTCTACCCCCCGAACCGCCACCTCAGCAACAAGGTCCGCGTCTTCGTCGACTGGATGGTCAAGCTCCTGACCGACGCCAAGCTGGACGCCCGCTGACAGAACTGCGGCCCGCGAGGCGTTTACCTTCAACGGGCCGCAACCATATGTTTTGCCATTTCTTCTTTCACTCTCTGCCGGGTCACCAGGGAACAATGGCTCGGCAGTTATTGAGGTCTGATGCGTAGGATTGGAGGAGTCCCGCACATCCCTACATTGCTAATATAGACAATCGCGATGCAAATGTAAGAGGATATTGCACACCCGCCGCTTTGAGGCCGAACGCACCTCTATCCCCTTAAAGACGCTGGCGTTTTTTTAACGCATGATAGCCACACGACAGCCCAATTGTAAGGCGAGCGACCCGAGAGCCCCTCGCCGGACCTGCAAATCAGATCATGCCGCCATTGGCGCGCAGCACCTGTCCGTTGATCCACGAACCGTCGGGACCGGCGAGAAAAGAGACGGCCGCAGCGATATCCTCAGGCGTTCCGAGCCGCTCCAGCGGGTTCATCTTGGCCATCCGCGCGACGAGTTCATCGGACTTGCCGTTCAGGAAGAGATCGGTGGCCGTAGGCCCTGGCGCAATTGCGTTGATGGTAATGTTGCGACCGCGCATTTCCTTGGCCATGATCGCCGTCATCGTCTCGACGGCTGCCTTGGTCGCGGCGTAGACGCCATAGGTCTCCAGCTTCAGCCCGACCACCGACGTCGAGAAATTGACGATCCTGCCGCCATCGCGCAGCCGCTTGCCGGCCTCGCGCAGCGTGTTGAACGTGCCCTTGAGGTTGACGTCGATCATGCGCTGGAAATGCGCGTCGTCGGCATCTGAAATCGAGGAGAGCGCCATGATCCCGGCATTGTTGACCAGCACGTCGACGCCACCGAAGGCTGTCTCGGCCGCATCGAACATCCGCCGCACCGCCTCCGCGTCGCTGACATCGGCCTTGGCCGTCAGCGCCTTGCCGCCGCGCTTTTCGATGGCGACAACCAGTTCCTCGGCCGGCGCGGCGTTGCCGGAGTAGTTGATCACCACGGTAAACCCGTCCCGCGCAAGCCGATCGGCAATCGCCGCACCAATGCCTCTGGAGGCGCCCGTCACGATCGCAACCCTGTTTTCCGATACCGTCATTGTCGTTCTCCTTTGCTTGGAGGCGCCATGTTGCGCCGTCGGAGTGAAGATGAACCTTTTCTCCCAGCGGATAATCACCCATTATTCGCCATCACTATCCGGATATAGCGAACAGATAGATGGACAGATTCGATGCCATGCGCGTCTTTTGCCGCATCGTCGAGCGACGCAGCTTCACCGCCGCCGCCGAGGATACCGGCCTGCCGCGCTCGACGGTCACCGACGCGGTCAAGCAGCTGGAGGCCCGCCTCGGCGTTCGCCTGCTGCAGCGAACGACCCGGCATGTAAGCCCGACGCTCGACGGCGAGGCCTACTACCGCCGCTGCTTGTCGATCCTCTCAGACATCGAAGACGCCGAGGGCGCCTTCGCCGGCGCCAAGCCGAAAGGCATGCTGCGCGTCGATGTACATGGCACGCTGGCACGCCATTTCGTGCTGCCCAACCTACCGTCCTTCCTCGAAGCCTATCCCGATATCGAGCTCTACATGAGCGAAGGCGACCGCCTCGTCGATCTCGTGCGCGAGGGTATTGACTGCGTGCTGAGGGTCGGCATCCCCGCAGATAGCGACATGATCGCGCGCCGCGTGGCGATGCTCGAAGAGGTGACGCTCGCCTCGCCCGCCTATCTCGCCCGCTATGGAACGCCCGAACATCCCGACCGACTGGACGGCCACCGCATGGTCGGCTTTCACTCCAGCGCATCAGGCACGCTGGTGCCACTCGAATTCCTCGTGGGCGGCCAGCTGCGCAACGTCATTCTGCCTGCGACGCTGTCGGTCAACGCCGCCGAGAGCTTCCACGCTGCCGCACGTCTCGGCCTCGGCATCATCCAGGTGCCGCGCTACCATGCCCAGCGCTATATCGACAACGGCGAGCTCCAGCCGATCCTGCAAGACTATCCGCTGACGAAAACGCCAGTCTCGCTGCTCTATCCGCGAAACCGCCAGCTTTCGCCACGCGTCCGCGTCTTCATCGAGTGGTTGACGAAGGTGTTCGCAAGGCAAACATAGGCATACGAGAGACACGTCGGCAAACCCATCATCGGGAGCAAAACCATGACCATCACAGACATATCGGTGAATGCCCGCGAGGGCGGCTTCGTCGTCATGTTCGGCGACGAGACCGGCAACAGCATTTCCGTGACGCTTTATAATGCAGCCACACCGGGCCTGACGCGCGACAACGCCGTCTCCCACGCCCGCCATCTGCTTCTCGCGGTACATGAAAGCTCGGCCGGCGACGGTCCAAACAGCAAGGATGCGGCAACGCTGGAAGAGGAACTGGACGAAGGCCTCGAAGACACCTTCCCGGCGAGCGACCCGGTCTCCGTCACCGGCTCGTCGATCGCGCTGCATGATCCGAAGCCCGGCCGATAGATAATATGGACCATGAAACAGGCGCGCTCGGCGCTGCACCGATTGCGGGCGAAGCGCTTAGCCGATTCTTCGAGCGCGATGCGATCTCGGTCGCCCGCGACCTCCTGGCCTGCTGCCTCGCGGTCGGCGGCATCGGCGGACGTATCGTTGAGACCGAGGCCTATTTCCCCGATGACGAGGCCTCCCACAGCTTTCGCGGCCCGACACAACGCAACGGCGCGATGTTCGGCGGGCCGGGGAATGTCTATATCTACCGCATCTACGGCATGCACTGGTGCCTGAACTTCGTCTGCACCCCAGGCTCCGCAGTCCTGATCCGCGCCATCGAGCCTGAAATGGGCATCGCCGCGATGATCGAACGCCGTGGCACCGACGCGCTCACGCAGCTCTGCAGCGGCCCCGGCAAGCTCTGCCAGGCGCTCGACGTCACCATCGACTTCAATGATCGCCTGCTCGACCGCGAGCCCTTTTCGCTCACAACGGCCGCGCCGGCACCCATCGTCAGCGGAAAACGCATCGGCATCACGAAAAATGCCGAAGCACCATGGCGCTTCGGCATTTCAGGGTCCCGCTATCTCAGCAAGCCGTTTCGCTGATCACTCCATGACAGCGCTGTGATCCATGGCAGGTGCCACCTTGGGCTTACGCAGCAACAGCACCAGCGGGATGACCGCCAGCGACATGATCATCAGCAGCTTGAAGTCATCGATATAGGCAATGATCGTCGATTGCAGCGTGATCAGCTCGTTCAGCGCCGCGCGACCGGCAGCGGTCAGCGGGCTCATCCCCTGCGCTGCCGCCGCATCGAAGGCGTGGTTGAACGGCGTCACATAAGCGGCGATGTTCTCGTGGTTCACCTGCGCGTTTTCGACCAGCAGCGCCGAGACGATGGAGATCCCGACGCTCGAGCCAATGTTTCGCGACAGGTTATAGAGACCGGTCCCGTCACCGCGCATCTCCGCCGGCAGCGTCGAAAACGCGATGGTCGTCAGCGGTACGAACAGGAAGCCGAGCCCGGCGCCCTGGATGAAGCCGACCGACACGATCGTCCACTGCGAGACATCGGGCGTCCAGCCGGTCATGTCGTACATCGCCCATGCCGTCAGCCCGAGGCCAAGCACGAGAAGCAGCCGCGTATCCACCTTGCCGATCAGCCGCCCGACGATGAACATGCATAGCATCGTGCCCATGCCGCGCGGCCCCATGACGATCCCGGCAGTGATGACGGGATAGCCCATCAGCGTCTGCAGGTAGGGCGTCATCAGCGCCAGCGAAGCGAGATAGGTGATCCCGATCACGAAGATGAAGATCATGCTGACGGAGAAGTTCCGGTCGAGAAACAGCTTCGGATTGACGAAGGATTTCTCCGCCGTCAGCGTGTGCACGACAAGCAGATAGAACGCCGCAGCACAGATGATCGCCTCGATCATGATCTCGCCCGAGGCGAACCAGTTGAGCTGTTCGCCGCGATCGAGGAAGAGTTGCAGCGATGCGATGCCGAGGCTCATCATGCCGAAACCGAACCAGTCGAGCTTGGCGAGCGCGTCCAGTTTCGTCTCGGTCACGTAGATCATGATGCCGGCGAAGGCGAGCGCCCCGATCGGCACGTTGATGTAGAACACCCAGCGCCAGCTGATGTTATCCGTCAGCCAGCCCCCGATGACGGGTCCCAGCACCGGCCCGACCATGACGGACACGCCGAACAGCGCCATGGCGGACCCGCGTTCTTCCGGCGTGTAGATATCGAGCAGGATGCCCTGCGACAGCGGCACCAGCGATGCCCCGAACAGGCCCTGCATGAGACGGAAGGCGACGATCTGGTTCAGCGATTGCGCCAGACCGCACAGCACCGATGCGACGACGAAGCCGATGATCGCCGTCAACAGCACCTTCTTGCGGCCGAACTTGGCGGCCAGAAAGCCCGACGGCGGCGTCATGATGGCGGCGGCGACGATATAGGAGGTCAGAACCCAGTTGATCTGGTCGGCGCTCGCCGAAACGCTGCCCTGGATATAGGGCAACGCGACGTTGGCGATCGTCGTATCCAGCGCCTGCATGATGACGGCCAAGATGACGCAGGCCGTGATCATGCCGCGGTTGGCGACAGGGACGAAGGGCGCGGGGGCAGCGTTACTCATGATCTCCGCCCGAGCGGCCCAGAAGCTTGGACACGAAATCCGGCAGGCCGCGCGCATGGCCGGTCTCGACATCGACGACAGCGCTCATGCCGACGCGAAGCGGCGGCTTGCCTGATGCATCCTCGATGCTGACGCGCATCGGGATACGCTGCACGACCTTGACCCAGTTGCCGGTGGTGTTCTGCGCCGGCAGCAGCGAGAAGCTGGAGCCGGAGGCCGGGCTGATGCTCTCGACCTTGCCCTTGAACGTCACACCCGGATAGGTGTCGACATAGATGGTGGCCGTCTGGCCGGGCTTCACATAGGTGAGCTCGGTTTCCTTCGGGCTGGCGTCGATCCAGAGATTGTTGGTCGAAACCAGCGAGAAGGCCTGCGTCGATGCCTCGAGGTAGGAGCCCGGCTGCAGCGCGTTGACATTGGTTGCGATGCCGTCGAACGGCGCCCTGACGACGCTGTGGTCGAGCTGGCGCTGCGCGTCGTCGACCTTGGCCTTGGCTTCGAGATAGAGCGGGTTCTGCTCGGCCGGCTGGTCGGCATTGCCACCGAGCTGGGCGAGCGTGGCGGCCGCCTGCGCCTTGGCGACGGCGACCTTCTGCTGACCGGCCTGCAGGTTATGCTTTGCCTGGTCGAACGCCGTGCGGGTGGCAGCAGAACTGTTGAGCAGGTTCTGCTGGCGATCGAATTCGGTCTGGAAATACGGAATGTCGGCCTCGGCCTGGGTGATCTCGGCCAGCGACTGCTGATAGCTTGCTTCGAGGTTGAGGATCTGGTTGCGCACCGCGCCGAGCTGCGCCTTGGCGCCGTCGAGCGCGATCTTGAACACGTCCTGGCGAAGGCTGAACAGCACCTGCCCCTGCTTCACCGCTTCATTTTCATGCACGTTGATCGTGTCGACGATGCCCGAAACGTCGGTCGTCAGCCCAACCATATCGGACTTGATATAGGCGTTGTCGGTCGACATCACCTGGCCGCCGTTGACGTAGTAATAACCGCCGACCACGAGCGCGACGGGCAGCAGCGCGAACAGCACCGGCCGGGTCATGCTGCGCTTGCGGCGCGGGGGCGTGGTCACCGGTGGCGCGACGGCGGTGACAGGCGCCGGGGTGGACGATGGCGCCTCGGCGACGGTTTCCTCGCGAGGAGAAACCTCGTTCGTTGCGGCAGCAGTCGTGGCAGCCGTATTGGCATCAGCGTCGGAAACGACGCGCAGGGGAGTTTTATCAGCCATGGTTGGTCTCGTTTTCGGCCAGTGCCAAGGGGGTCCGGCAGGCCTGCACTAGGTTGGTCTTCATCTGCGACAGGATCTGGAAAAGCTGCTCCCGTCCTTCGGCGGAAACATCCTCCAGGGCTTCGCCTCGCGTCACATCGCCAAGTCCGCGCATGTCCGCCAGAAGCGGATGTGCCTCCTCGCGCATGTAAAGCAGCCAGATCCGGCGGTCCGTCGGGTGCTGGCGGCGCTCGATCAGCCCGCGCTCGGCGAGCTTGTCGAGAATGCGTACAAGTGTGATCGGCTCGATCTCCAGCATCTCCGCCAGCCCGCCCTGGTGTATCCCCTCATTGTTGGAGAGATACGCCAGCGCCTGCCACTGCGACGACGTCAGCCCAAGACACTTCGCCCGCTGCTCGAAACGCTTTCGAAGCAGGCGTGCGACATCATGCAGGAGGAAGCCGAGAGGCGGATTGCTGTTCATTGAGGGCGGCGCCAATAATAAGCACACTTATAATGTGCCTAGATATATTGAGCAGGTGCAACATGCAAGTCACCTCTGCTTGATTATTGTCATGTGCGATCAAATTGCCGCACCCGGCTAACGACTACACCGCAGAAACCCGCGAGCGTTGACGCCGGCGCGATACCCTCCCTGATTTCATCCCTCTTTAGAATTTCAACCCACCGGGATTTGCTTTTCGTCAAGACACCCGTTTATATGGAAATCCAGAGGCTTACCGGGTGGGGACCTTCCCGGCCAATCGATCTCAACGGCATGCAAGTCGTGAGCGCCAACCGCGCCACGAATGTAAGCAGCATTAGAAATAGGCGAGCGACACACAGTCGCTCGAGTACCGCCTGACATGAAACGTATTCTTTCAGCATAGTCACGGCGGCGCGTTTGGCCGCCCGAATGGGGAGCCGACATGCCTTTCTCGCTTCGATACGTCTTGGCCTTCAGCAGCGTCGCGTTCTTACCCCA
>UCJD01000056.1 GCA_900472605.1 Hyphomicrobiales bacterium
CCTCCCTTTGTGGGAGGGGAGTTTTTGCCGTGGAATACCCCCCTCTGCCCTGCCGGGCATCTCCCCCTCAAGGGGGGAGATCGACTCGTGGCCGGCTCCCAACCAGACAACAAGAGTGGAACGGGCGGGCGAGTCCAGCCGATCTCCCCCCCTGAGGGGGAGATGCCCGGCAGGGCAGAGGGGGGTATCGCATGGCACAACGGCAACCATCATCATCAATACCCCACCGGCGGCGGCGTCGGTTGGTCGGGCTCGGCGACGCGCATGTCGTCGGTGTTGTCGGTGCCGATGTCCTGATAGGCGCGGTAGGTCAGCACCAGAAGGAAGGCCAGCAGCGAGAAGGATATGACGATCGCCGTCAGGATCAGCGCCTGCGGCAGCGGGTTGGCTGCCCCGGATGGCAGCGCGTCGAGGCCATCCGGGATGATCGGCGGCACCTCGCGGGTCAAGCGGCCTGATGTGAACAGCAGAAGGTTGACGGCGTTGCCGAGGATGGCGATCCCCAGCATGATGCGGATCGAGAATTTCGACAGCATCAGATAGACGGCGGCGGTGAAGAACAGGCCGACGAGGATGGCGAAGAGCGGCTCCATCATTCGACCTCCCGCTCTTCCAGCGACAGCGCGATCGAGGTGACCGCGCCGACCACGACGAGATAGACGCCGACATCGAACAGCATGACTGATGACAACGGCACCTCGACCCCAGCGATCTCGGGATAGATCCACAGGCCGGTCATGAAGGGAACGGCGAAGACGATCGAGATGAGGCCTGCGAGACAGGACATCAGCAGGCCGGCGCCCGAGATCGACAGCGGGTGGAAGACGATGGCGCGGCGCACGGCGCCGGTGCCCCTGATGATGCCGAAGATTGCCAAGGCGGAGGCCGCGATCAGCCCGCCGATGAAGCCGCCGCCGGGTTCGTTATGGCCGCGCAGCAGCACGAAGACGGAGAAGAGCAGCATCAACGCCGTCAGCACGGGGGCAATGGTGCGAGCGATAAGGGTGTTCATGGGCGCTCCACTCCGAGGTCATCGGGCGCGTCGGGATCGTTTGCGGCAAGCTTGCGCTCGGCGCCGGCGCGGACCCGGATCAGCGCCAGGATGGCAAGGCCGGTCATGGCGACGACGGCGATCTCGCCGAGCGTGTCGGTGCCGCGGAAATCGACGATGATGACGTTCACGACATTGGCGCCGTGGGCGATGGTTTTCGAATAGGTATTGAAGAAATCGCTGAGCGTGGCGCTGAACGGCGCCTCGGTAGCCCTCATCAGCAGCAGCGTCAGGCCCGTACCGCAGGCAAGCGCCACCGCGCCGTCGAACAGCATCTGACCCGGCGGGCGCGGATCGGTGTGCGACAGGCGCAGCCGCGTCATGACCAGCGCGAGGATGACCACCGAGAGGGTTTCGACCATGAACTGGGTGAAGGCGAGATCGGGCGCGCCGAAGAGCAGGAAGATGAGCGCCACCGCAAAGCCCTGGATGCCGAGCGAGACGATCGCCGTCAGCCGGTCGCGGGCGATGACGACGGCGACGAGCCCGATGACGGCGAGCAGGAAGACGCCCCATTCATGGATCTGCACCCCATCAGGCCACGCCGGCAGCGACGGCCCCTCCCCGAACAGCCAGAGCGGCACGAGCAGGGTGGCTGCGACCGCAAGGAAGGTGCAGGTCACGTAGATTTCCAGCCGGCCGGGCTGCAGGATGCGGGTGATGCGCACGGAGGCTGCGACGAGGCCCGCTATAGCGTTGTCGAAGCCCTGGTCCGGCCCCGGCCCCAATCTCTGCAACAGCGCCGCCATCAGCGCGCGGGCGCGATCGAGCTGCCGGTAGACGACGATGCCGAGCGCGATTGTGACCAGCGACAGGAGCAGCGGGATGCCGATATGCGGCACGAGCGAGATCTCGATCGTGGTGGCCGACCCCTTGACGGAAGAGGCCATCGGCGAGGAGATGAAGCGGTGCGTCGTTGCCGAGAACAGCGCCGCGACGAGGCCGAGCAAGGCAAGGACGGCGGGACCGAGCCAGAGAAGCGGCGGGGCTTCGTGCGGATGTCTGGGCGTTTCGACCGGGGCGCCGAGGAAGGGCTTGAGGGCGACGGCGAAGGCGATCGCGAACATCAGCGCGTTGGCTGCAATCACCACGACGGCGAAGAGGATCGAGCGGGGATCGCCGTGGGCAAGGGCCGCGTAGATCTCCTCCTTGGCGAGGAAGCCGGTAAATGGCGGCAGGCCGCCCATCGAGAGGGCTGCGGCGAGCGCGAGCGCGAAGGTGAGCGGCATCGCCTTTCTCAAGCCACCGAGACGGGTGACGTCGCGGGTGCCGGTCTCGTGGTCGATGATCCCCGCGACCATGAACAGCGCGCCCTTGAACAGCGCGTGGGCGACCAGATAAAGCACCGCCGCCTCGATCGCATAATCGGAGCCGAAGCCGGTCAAGAGGACCAGCAGGCCGAGCGAGGAGACCGTGGTGTAGGCGAGCTTCAGCTTCAGGTCGGTCTGGCGGATGGCAAGCAGCGCGCCGACCAGAAGCGTGACGCCGCCGAAGAGCGGCAGGATGGTCTGCCAGGGTGCCGTCCCGCCCATGGCGGGATTGAGGCGCATCAAGAGGTAGACGCCAGCTTTGACCATGGTCGCCGAATGCAGGTAGGCGGAAACGGGCGTCGGCGCTTCCATGGCGTTGGGCAGCCAGGCGTGAAACGGATATTGCGCCGACTTGGTGAAGGCGCCGCCGAGAATGAGCAGTAGGATCGGCATGTAATAGGGGTTGGCGCGCAGGAGATCGCCCGATTGCAGCAGCACCGAGAGCTCCGACGCGCCTGTCGTGCTCCAGATCATCAACAGGCCCGCGAGCAAAAGCAAGCCGCCACCGCCGGTGATAACCAGCGCCTGCAGGGCGGCCCGGCGCGATGCCTCGCGGCGGTGATCGAAGCCGATCAGCAGGAAGGAGGTGATCGACGTCAGCTCCCAGAAGACGAAGAGCATCAGGAAATTGTCGGAGACGACAAGACCGAGCATCGCACCCATGAACAGGAAGATGAAGGAGAAGAAGCGGCCGAGATCGGGATGGCCCTTGAGATAGCCGCCGGCATAAAGGACGACCAGCGTGCCGATGCCTGATATCAACAGCGCGAAGGTGACCGACAGGCCATCAAGCAGCCAGGCGAAATCGAGATTGAGGCTCGGCACCCAGGCATAACCGCCGCGAATGACGGTTCCGGCCGCGATCTCGGGCAGAAGGCTCGCGAAGCGCAGGAACGCGAGAAACGGCGCGAGCGCCAGCAGCCAGGCGGCATTGTGGCCGAATGCGCGGACGAGAAACGGTGCGAGGACGGCGCCGAGAAACGGCAGGCAGAGTGCTGCAAACGTCAATGCCGTGCCATCGGCCATCCAGCCTCCCCTACCCCTCGAAAACCAATTGCCCGAAACAAATCAGGTGCGATCAAGGTGTAGAAGAAGAGCGCCGCCATCTCAAGCTTTGATCGGCCAAATGAGGGTTTGGACGCATCGCGCGCGGGGACGGATGGCGGCGCAAGAACGAATGCTTCAGCCGGCGCGGGCGAGACGCGGCATGCGCCGCGGCGCCAGCAGCGCATGCAGGATAAAGGCGGCCAGCAGCAGCGGCCAGAGCGAACAGGCGGCAAGGCCGGCGCCACGCGCCAACGTCCAACCGCCCCTGATGGCCCAGCCTTCCAGCGCGGTCATCAGGATGAAGACAGTCGAGATTGCGCAGTAGGCGCTGACAACAATGGACTCGATCATTTGAGCATCCCCCGATGCTTGCTTTCGGTCAAATATAGCCGAGATCCGGGGCGACATTAGCTGTCTCTTATGATGAGCCGGCGTTCATCCGGATGGGCGATGGGTTGAAGGGCGCGACACCGCGCCCGAGGCGAGCGGGAGGCGCCATTTCGTGGTAGTCTGCTCGCGATAGCAAATGCCAATCATCGCAAAGGGAGGATGAGGCGATGCTGGAAGCGGACAAGATCTTTGCCGGCTCGGTTCCGGAAAATTACGACCGCCACATGGTGCCGCTGATCTTTGCGTCCTATGCCGCCGATCTGGCGCGGCGGGCCGCCGCCCTCAGGCCAAGCGCGGTGCTGGAGATCGCGGCCGGCACCGGTGCCGTCACACGGGCGCTGGCGCCGTTGCTCCCGCCCAGCGCGACCTATATCGCGACCGATCTCAACCAGGCCATGCTCGACTACGCCCGCTCCCGGCAGCCGGCCGAGGATCGTGTCGTCTGGCACCAGGCCGATGCCATGGCGCTGCCTTTCCAGGATGCGACCTTCGACCTCGCCTGCTGCCAGTTCGGGGCGATGTTCTTTCCGGACCGGCCGGCGGCCTATCGCGAGGCAAGGCGGGTGCTCAGGCCAGACGGCCGGTTTCTGTTCAGCGTCTGGGACCGGATCGAGACGAATGTGTTCGCCGACGACGTGACCAAGGCGCTGGCCACCGTATTTCCAGACGATCCGCCGCGTTTCGCCGAGCGCACGCCGCACGGCTATCACGACCAGAACCATATCCGCGACGACCTGACGCGCGCCGGTTTCCGCGAGATCGAGATCGACACGCGCGCCGATGTCAGCCGCGCGCCATCGGCCCACGCGGTCGCCGTCGCCTATTGCCAGGGGACGCCCTTGCGCGGCGAAATCGAAGCGCGGGATCCGGCAAAGCTCGAGGCTGCGACGAAGGCGGTGGAGGCGGCGCTGATGCGCAAGCACGGCAATGGCGAGATCGCCGCAAAGATCCAGGCGCATGTGATCTTGGCTTCTGGTTAGGTTTAGGATTGTCGATCTTTTTCGCGCGATCTGGAGGATCGATCGCAGCGGCGACGGCGCTGTCGCGCGGGCCTGTCTGTTGTGCACAGACCCCGCCTCGCCCTTGATCGTTCGACCAAACAGCACCACATTCCAGAAGAAATCAAAAAACACTCGCCGCAAGCCACAGCTGCGTGAAAGGAGCACTCCATGGCCGATACGACGATCGCCAAGGTTCACAAGACCGATGCCGAGTGGAAGGAACAGCTGACCCCCGAGCAGTACCGCATCACTCGCCAGCACGGCACCGAACGGGCCTTCACCGGCCCCTACTGGGATTCATTCGAAACGGGGCTCTACAGCTGCGTCTGCTGCGACGCGCCACTGTTTCGCTCCGACACCAAGTTCGACGCCGGCTGCGGCTGGCCGAGCTATTTCGAGGCGGTTTCGCCCGAGGCGGTGACCGAATATCGCGATAGCAGCCACGGCATGGTGCGCACGGAAATCCGCTGCGGCAATTGCGACGCGCATCTCGGCCACGTCTTCCCCGACGGCCCGCCGCCGACAGGCCTGCGCTACTGCATCAACGGCCACTCGATGGTGTTTACGCCGGACAAGTAGGTTCGATCGAGACGAAAACGCCCGCCCCGGGAGACCGCGGCGGGCGTTTTGCGTTTGTATTGTAGCTCAGCCCGGCACCCGCAATTCCATAAACGTCAGGTCCAGCCAGCGGCCGAACTTGGTGCCTACTTCGTGGAAGGTACCGCCGTTGCGGAAGCCGAGTTTTTCGTGGAGCGCGATGGAGGCTCGGTTGCCGGCCTCGATGCCGGCGATCATGACGTGGATGCCGTTTTCGCCGGCGCGCTGGATCAGCGCCGTCATCAGCGCTTTGCCGATGCCGGCGCCCTGGTGGTCCTTCTCGACATAGACGGAATGCTCGACCGTGTGGCGGAAGCCTTCAAAGGCGCGCCAGTCGCCGTAGGAGGCATAGCCTGCGATCTTGCCTTCCCGCTCGGCGACGAGAACCGGAAAGCCGCGCGCGCGGCGCATCGCGAACCATTCGCGGCGGTTGTCGAGATCGACCACCGTCTCGTTCCAGATCGCCGTCGTATGCTCCACCGCATGGTTGTAGATATCGCGGATCGCGGCCAGATCGGCCTCGGTGGCGTCGCGGATGAGGGTGGCTTGCGTCATGATGGTCTATCCACTATAAATTCATTATGTCCACTATATCAGACAGTTTCGATCGTTGTCTAGGCGATCGCGTCCGCGCCGAGCGGGAATTGCGGGGATGGTCGCTGAGCGATCTCGCCGACCACTCCGGTGTATCGCGGGCGATGATCCACAAGGTGGAGCGCGGCGAAAGCAGCCCGACGGCCTCGCTGCTCGGCAAGCTCTGCGGCGCCTTCGGGCTGACGGTGTCGTCGCTGATCGCGCGCGCCGAGGCGGGAAGCCAGCGGCTGAGCCGCCAGGAGGACCAGCAGCTGTGGACCGATCCGGAGACCGGATACACGCGGCGCCACGTTTCACCCGATGGCAGCCCGTTCGATATCGTCGAGGTCGACCTCCCTGCTCGCGCCCGCGTCGCCTACCCGGCCGCCTCCTTCGTGTTTCTGCGGCAATGCATCTGGGTGGTCGAGGGGACGCTCATTTTCGTCGAGGGCGAGATGGTGCATGCGTTGAAGCGCGGCGACTGCCTGCTGCTTGGACCGGCGGTGGATTGCGAATTCCGCAACGACAGCGACGAGACCTGCCGCTATGTGGTGACGCTGACGAAGACTGGCTGAATGTTGGTCGGCGTCACGCCGGGCTCATGCTGAAGCAGGTGAGCACCGCAGTGTAATGGACCGCCGCAGCCGCGACGACGAAGCCGTGCCAGATGGCGTTCTGGAAGCGCAGCTTTTCCCAGACGTGGAAGATCACGCCGAGCGAGTAGATGATGCCGCCGATGACGATCAGCAGCATCGAGGCGTAGGGGATGCGCTCGGCGACCGGCCCCGCGACCATGACGCCGCTCCAGCCCATGGCGAGATAGAGCAGGATCGCCAGACGATCGAAACGGCCGGGGAAGACGCATTTCAAAAACACGCCCATGAAAGCCACGGCCCACATGCCGATCAGCATCCCCAGAAGCAGCGGATTGTCGGCGCCGCGCTCGAGGAAGGGGGTATAGGTGGCTGCGATCAGGATGAAGATCGAGGAATGGTCGAGCCGGCGCAGGAACCACTTGGTGCGCGACACCGGCCAGGCATTGTAGGAGAACGAGATGCCGAGCGTCAGCACAAGGCCGATGCTGTAGATCCAGGCGGCGGCGAGTTCGCCATGCGAGGACCAGACGGTGGCGTAGAAGATCAGCACGGTGGCGCCGACCAGCGCGAACGCCAGCCCGACCCCGTGGACGATACCATCGGCGATCAGCTCGTATTTGTCATAAGCCCAGCGGATGCCGTTGAACTCGCCCATGCAAACCATGCCCCATTCGTTAGACCGGGATCGTGTCATCGAAACGGTTTGCGCGCAACACAAGCGCTGTACTGGGAGGATAAATCTTCGTGAAGCCGGATGAGACGGGAGGCCGTGGCAGCCTCCCGTGTCTCCGCCTCCCTTTTATAGGCTTGCGCTCACGCCTTGCGACGATCGACCAGCACCGAGCATTTGGCGTGGCGCACGACGCGGTCGGCGGTGGCGCCGATGAAGTAGTTGCTGAGATCGGGCATATGCGAGGACAGGATGACGAGGTCGGCCTTGTTGGCCTCGGCCGAGGCGAGGATGCCGCTTGCCGGCCGGCCGTGGCTGATCTCGACGTGGGCGGGAATGCCGGTGCTGACGATCAGCCCCTGCAGCTTCTCCTCGGCGTCCTTGGCGGCGTTTTCGACGAGATCGACGGGGATATCGACGCCGAGATAGGTCGGGATGTCCTCGACGACGTTGAGCAGGATGATCTCGCCACCGCTATCGAGCAGCGAGGCGGCCTTGCGAAAGGTCATTTCCCCGTTGGCAAGCGCGCCGATTTCGACCGCGACGATGATCTTCCTGTACATGATGCAACTCCTCTATGACTGCATGTAATGATCACAATATCCTCTTCAAACACATATGGCGCTTTGATCAGGATCTAGCTTACGCTCGATCGAGATCAAGCTGACGCTCGATCGGGATCAAGCTGGCGCCGTTGGTCGGGATCAGGGTGCCGTGCGAAAGTCGTCAATGGATGTCGAACGCTTCATCGTCAAAAACGGGACTTCTGTGAACAATCGCGATGCGCCATATAGGATGCAAGTACAGCGGCCAGAGGACCCATCACACGCATGAACCGGCGGACATTCCTTGGTATCGCTATGGGCAACAATTCGCCGCCCGAGGCAGCGCACTCGCTGCCGGCGCCGGTACACCTTTCACGTTCAGGGCAGGAGAAACCCAAATGACCACCGCACAGACTTCCTACGCGCTGACGCGCCCTGCCTATGTCGATCACTCGCATCTGGTCGTCACCGACCTCTCGACCGTTTCGGCCTTCTACCAGTCGATGCTCGGGCTTGATGTCATAGAGAAGACGGCGAGCGGCGAAGTGCTCGGCGTCGGCGAAACGCCGCTTCTGACGCTGACGACGGGCAAGGATGTCCGCACCGCGCCGCGCAATGCCGCCGGCCTGTTCCACACGGCCTTCCTGATGCCATCTCGCACCGAGCTGGCGCGCTGGCTGCGCCATGCCGCGCACAACAATGTGGTTCTCGACGGCGCGTCGGACCATCTGGTGAGCGAGGCGATCTATCTCTCCGACCCCGAGGGCAACGGCATCGAGATCTATTCCGACCGCTCGCCCCTGCAGTGGAAATTCCACCAGGACGGCCAGGTGGAGATGGCTACCAACCGGCTCGACCTGCAGGCACTCTACGAGAGCGCGCCGCACGATAGCTGGACCGGCATGGCCGAGGGCTCGGCGATCGGCCACATCCACCTGCAGGTGGGGAATATTCCCGAGGCCGACCAGTTCTATCGCGACGTTCTCGGCCTGAAGATCATGGCGCGCTATCCCGGCGCCAGCTTCTTTGCGACCGGCGACTACCACCACCACGTCGCCGCCAACATCTGGAACAGCCGCGGCGCGGGTGTGCGCACCGAGGCGATGACCGGGCTTTCGGACTATGCGCTGCGCTTCAACGATACTGCGGCGCTCGACAAGGCCGTCGCCAAGCTCGACGAGCTCGAGATCAAGAGCGAAAAGCGCAACGGCGGCGTATTCCTGCGCGATCCCTGGGGGATCGGGCTGACGCTGTCGGCTTGATCGGCGAATACGACACGTCTGGGGAATGACGCCAAACACTCCACCCTCATCCCGGCCTTGAGCCGGGATCCAGCCAACCCAAGTCCTTGGGTTGAAAAGACTCTACCGCGTCACGGACGCGACGCTGCTGGATCCCGGCACAAGGCCGGAATGAGGGAGAGATCATGACAACGCTCACGTCGGCCATGCCGGCGCGGCGGGGCTTTCGCAGTGGTCGGCGAAGAGGGTTTCGGTGAGGTAATCGACCAGCACGCGGACCTTTGGCGAGAGATGCCGGTTCGAGGGCCAGATCAGGTGGAACTGGCCGGGACCGTCGATGTGATCGTCGAGCACGGTGCGCAGGCGGCCTTCCGCCAGCCGCCGCCTTGCCAGGAAATCCGGCATGCAGCCGATGCCGAGACCGGCCTCGACCGCGCCACCCAGCGCTTCCATGTTGTTGCAGACGAGCAGGCTGCGGATCGCGCGTTCCGGCGCGCCTGATGGCATGGCGAGCGGCCAGTCCTGCAATTTTCCGCTGTTGGGAAAGCGAAAGCGGATGGCGGCATGGCCAGCGAGATCGTGCGGGGTCTTCGGCGTGCCGTGCGCCTCGAGATAATCGGGTGCGGCGCAAAGCAGCATGCGGAACGGCCGCAGCGCCCGCGACATCAGCCTTGAATCCTGCAGATCGCCGCTGCGGATCGCCACATCGACGCCCTCGTCAATCAGATCGACGATGCGGTCGTTGAAATCGAGGTCGAGCTCCACTTCCGGATAGAGGCGGACGAAGCCGGGCACCACGGGCAGCAGCAGATGATAGCTGACCAGCGGCAGGCTGAGGCGCAAGCGACCGCGCGGGGTGGCGACGGCAGCGGCCAGCGACGCCTGCGCATCCTCGAGATCGTCGAGCACCCGGCGGCAGCGCTCGTGGAACAGCCGCCCCTCCTCCGTCAGCCTTATGCTGCGCGTCGAGCGCTGGAAGAGCCGCACGCCGACCCGCCGCTCCAGCGTCGTCACCGCCTTGCCGACGGCGGACGCCGACAGGCCGAGCACGCGCCCGGCGGCGACGAAGCTGCCGAGATCGGCGGTCTTCACGAAGGCCGACAGGCCGCTGAACTGATCCATCTTGCGCTTTCGCCTTACCTATTCGAGCGAATTTTTCCATGATGAACGGCATCATAGGCCGCTTATCGCGATATTGAAGCGAATTTATCTTGTCTGTGTCTCTGGCGATAGACCTCCCGCTGTCGCCGCGCTTCACCTTTCACACAGTTCACCTTTCAAACAGGCGGA
Source organism: Hyphomicrobiales bacterium (assembly GCA_900472605.1). Classification (GTDB taxonomy): domain Bacteria; phylum Pseudomonadota; class Alphaproteobacteria; order Rhizobiales; family Rhizobiaceae; genus Rhizobium. The sequence continues at coordinate 10,312 of UCJD01000056.1, forward strand.
TATCTCATGACACGACAACTCTCGACGCGGCTTGCCGCCGCCGGCACGTCCCGAACCGGCGGCGCCCGGAAGATCATGGCGCTGATCGGCATCTGCGCGGCCGCCGCCGCTATGCCGCTGGCCTTTACCGGGCCGGCGGTGGCGCTGCCGGCGATCAGCCGCGATCTCGGCGGCAGCCCGATCGCGCTCAACTGGGTGACCAACGCCTTCATGCTGACCTTCGGCAGCAGCCTGATGGCATCAGGGGCGCTCGCCGACAGCTATGGCCGCAAGCGCATCTTTCTCATCGGCCTCGTGGCCTTCCTCCTGTTTTCGGCGGGCCTCGCCTTCGCCCCCGATATCGTCTGGTTCGATGTGCTGAGGGCATTGCAGGGCATGGGTGCCGCCGCGGCGTTTTCCGGCGGCATGGCGGCGCTGGCGCAGGAATTCGAGGGCAATGCGCGGATGCGGGCCTTCAGCATCGTCGGCTCCAGCTTCGGCGTCGGCCTCGCCTTCGGGCCGATCGCTTCCGGGCTGATGGTCGATCGCTTCGGCTGGCCGGCGATCTTCGCGCTCGTCGTCGGGCTCGGCGGCATGGCGTTCGCATTGGGCGCCGCCTTCCTGCAAGAGACGCGCGACCCGGAGGCCAAGGGGCTCGACTGGCCGGGTGCAGTCAGCTTCACGCTGGCATTGGCGCTCTTCACCTACGGCGTGCTCCTGGCGCCGGAAAATGGCTGGGGCAGCCCCTCCGTCGTGACGCTGCTCCTTGCCTCTGCGGTTCTCTTGGCCGGCTTCTGGCGGATCGAGCGGACGGCGGCGCGGCCGATGCTCGACCTCAGCCTGTTTCGCTATCCACGCTTCGTCGGCGTGCAGCTTCTGGCGGCCGCACCGGCTTACGCCTTCGTGGTGCTGCTCATCCTGCTGCCGGTGCGCTTCGTCGGTATCGACGGGATGAGCGAGGTGGGCGCCGGGCAGATGATGATCGCCCTATCCGGTCCGCTGCTGGTGCTGCCCGTGGTCGCCGGCCTTTTGACGCGCTGGTTCACGGCCGCCGTCATTTGCGGTGTCGGGCTGCTGATCGCGGCGGGCGGGCTATTCTGGCTGTCGACCGTTCCGGCAGCCGTACCGGCCTCGCAGCCGCTGCTGCTGATCGGGCCGCTTCTGACGATCGGCATCGGCATCAGCCTGCCCTGGGGCCTGATGGACGGGCTTGCCGTCAGCGTCGTGCCGAAGGAGCGCGCCGGCATGGCGACGGGGATTTTCAGCACGACGCGCGTTGCCGGCGAAGGGGTGGCGCTCGCCATCGTCAGCGCCGTGCTTTCGGCGCTGGTCGGTGCGCGGCTTGGTGGATCAAGCCTTGGTGGATCAGGCCTTGGCGGATCAGGCGAAGGGGCGGCACGGGCGGCGCAGCGGCTGGTGACCGGCGATCTTGGCGCGGCGGCGGCAGCGATGCCGCAGATGGGGCGCGAGGTACTGGCGCTGAACTACGCGCAGGCCTTCAGCACGCTGCTCATCCTGCTCGCGAGCATCACAATCTTCACGGCGGTCGTTGTGGTGGCGTTTCTCGGCCGCAAGGCGCCGGATACAGTCTCGGAAGCTGTCGTTTGCGACAGTCCGGCGGGCTGAAATACCGGATCTGGCAGGGCCGCGACGGTGTTCCGATCGGGCACAAAACGCCGCGGCCCTGCCTCCCCGCCGATGCGTAGCGCAAGATGCGCCCGAGATGAGGCGAGAATTCGGCATTCCCTATATGAAACACAAGGAACCGGAACGAGTTTCGCGGCGTTCTAGGTGCGAAGCACAGGGGCTTCCGGGGAACGACCATTCATGGGTATTGCCAACGGCATTCGCAAACAGGCGAGCAAGATCGCGATCGGGGACCGCCGCGTCAGTTCGTGGGCGCAGAGCATGGCGGCAGCCGAGGAGGCCGCGGCACAGGCGCCGATGCGCCGGGTGGAGAAGGATGGTCTCGACATCATTATGGCCTGGGCCATCATCGGCATCTTTATCATTCTAGCTCTTTCCGCCGTCTACATGATGTCGCTGATCCTGATCCCGCTGACGCTCGCGATCGTTGTCGGGATGATCCTCGGCATGCTGGCGGAAAAGCTGACCAAGCTCGGCGTTCCCCGCATCACCAACGCCGTCATCCTTTCTTCGGCGGTGGCGCTGGTCATCTTCCTCGTCGCCAATTCGCTGGCCGGGCCGCTGACGACGCTTGCCAACGAGGGGCCGGATTTCGCCGAGAAGACAGCGAACCGGCTGATGCCCTACCTTGAGCGCATCAAATGGCTCCACATCACGCCGGAGACGTTCCAGAGCGGCCCGATGTCGGCCGAGAAGCTTCTGGAAAATACCGGCAACATCCTGCATCTCGTCAGCGCCAACCTGACGCCGGCGCTCGTGCAGGCACTGATCTTCTTCGCCGCACTGCTGCTCTTCCTGATCGGGCGCGTCAGCCTGCGCAAGTCGATCATCATGGTGTTTCGTGAGCGCCCGCAACGGCTCGCCGCCATCCGCGTCATCAGCAGCGTCGAGCAGGTGCTGGGATTCTATTTCGCAACCGCCTCGGTGATCTACGCCTGCCTCGGCGTCGTGATGACCATCATCGCCTATGCGGGCGGGTTATCGGCGCCAATACTCTGGGGGTTCTTCGCGTTTCTGTCGAGCTTCATCCCCTATCTCGGGATCACCATGATGACGCTTGCCATCGCGATTGCCGGCATCATCACGCATGACGGGCTTGTGGTCGGGCTGATCCCCGCGGCCGCTTTTTTCACCGTCCACCTCCTGATGGAAAACCTGATCTTCCCGGCGGTGATGGGACGGCGGCTGGAGATCAACGCCTTCGTGGTGTTCCTCGCCATTCTGTTCTGGACCTGGATGTGGGGTGCGGTCGGCGCTATGCTGGCGCTGCCTTTGTCGCTGATCGCCATGACCATCGTCGACGAGCTGTTCATCGAAGAAAAGCCGCAGCCGCAACTGCCGAAGTGAGGCCGCCATGTCCGAGATAGAGCTGAAGAGCCTGAGCCAGGATCGATTGACCAGCGGCCTTTCGCCCTGGGGCAACGGCGTTCACCGCCCTGTATTTCAGCCGCTCGCCAATCATCTTCAGGTCGATACGCTCGTCATCGGCGGCGGCGTGACCGGGGCGCTGATGGGCCAGCATCTGGCAGAGCGCGGCCTGTCGGTTGCGATCGTCGATCGCGAGCATCCGGGGCTGGGCAGCACGGCCGCCAGCACCGCGATGCTGCAATGGGAGATCGACAAGACGCTGACCGAACTCGAGACCTTCTACGGCTTCGAGCGCGCCGCCGGCATCTATCGCCGCAGTGCGGCCGCCGTCTCGGGCCTTGCCAAGCTGATTGCCGCGCACCGCATAGACTGCGCCTTTCAGCCGCGCCGCTCGCTGTTCTTGACCCGCAACCACGAGGGCGCACGCGATCTTGCAACCGAAGCCGATCTCCGCCAGCGCGCCGGGCTCCCAAGCCGCTACCTCGAACATTGCGACCTCTTCACCGAATTCGAGATCGACCGCGATGCCGGCATCCTGTCGCGGGGATCGGCCGAGGCCGATCCCCTGCTTCTCACATGGGCGCTGCTGCGAATGGCGGCCAAGGATGGCGCGCGGCTCATCGATGCTTCCGTGACGAGGCTGCACAGCGAGGGCAGCCGCGTGACCGCAGAGACCGACGGCGCCTTCGTTATCGAGGCGAAGACCGCGGTGCTGGCGACCGGCTATAACCTGCCCGGGATTGCGATGCCGAAACTGCACCGCACCACCTCCAGCTGGGCAATGGCGACCGTGCCGCAGGAACCGGGCACGCTGTGGCGCGACCAGGCGCTGATCTGGGAGGACAGCCATCCCTATCTCTACATGCGCACGACTGGCGACGGCCGGATCGTGGTCGGCGGCGAGGATGACGACACGGTCGATCCGGCCGTGCGCGACGCCAAGGCGCCGCAGAAGATCATGGCCATCCGCGAAAAGATGAAGCTGATCTGGCCCCGCGCCGACACCCGCGTCGCCACGGCCTGGTGCGGCACGTTCGGCGAAACCGTGGACGGCCTGCCGCTGATCGGCCCGGTGCCATCGCTGCCGCATGTCTATGGGGCATATGGTTATGGCGGGAACGGGATCACGTTTTCGTATCTGGCGACGCAGGTGATCGGCGCGATGATGTCGGGGACGTATCGCGACTGGTTCGATGATTTCGCGATGGACCGGAATGGGCCGGGCGGCGGTTTGCGGCGGGATGACGCGGCGCGGGTGGAGATGGTGTTGCGGTAGTCCGCGGAGGCGTTTTGCCGCGGGATACCCCCCTCTGCCCTGCCGGGCATCTCCCCCTCAAGGGGGGAGATCGGCAAGTAGAATGCTCTTCGCAGAACGTTGAGGTTGGAGCGAGCGGCGGAGCCCAGCCGATCTCCCCCNNGGACAGAGGGGGGTGCCACATATGCAAGGCTGGCGGCGCGGTCTGTCCCCTACTCCGTCGTATCATCATCCCCGCTATCCTCGACATCCTGCAGCCGCACGAATTGCGTGCCCCTGGCCTTCAGATCGAGGATCGCCTTGGCCACCCCTTCGCCGGCGGCGTGGGTCGGCTGGTTGATGTGGGAGATGACGACGTCGCCGTCCCTGGCGGAGGAGATGCGTTTTTCGGTAATCGCAGCACCCAGCAGCGAGCCGCCGTCGCCGTTGACCGAGTAGCCCGCGATGCGGTAGCCCATGGCGCGGATCTGGGCGATCGCCGAGAGGTCGTACTTGGCGGTCGAGCCGCGGAACCAGCGGGGGGCCGGGATGCCGGAGGCGAGCATGGCGTCGGCGCCGCCCTGGACTTCGAGGCGCACGGCTTCGGGAGAACCGGCAGACGCGATGCCGTAGATCGATACCGGCTTGTCGACGGCGGGAATATGGTTCTGGCCGTGATTTTCCAATTCGAACAGATCGGGATTGGCGAGCATGACCTGCAACGCTTGCGGGTTGTGCTTCAGCCAGCGGGCGGTGACGAAGATCGTCGCCGGGATGCGTTCTGCAACCAGCACCGACAGAATGCGCTCGTCGGCCTTGCCCATGCAGGCATCGAAGGTGAGCGCGACGCGGGCGTGGCCCTTGATATCGGAGCGGGCGACGCGCAGGTGCGGCTCGACGAGCTTCATGGACGGCGCCTGTTTGGGCGCGGCCTTCGGGCCGGACTTCGGAGCCGCGTTCGCGGTCCCCGACCCCGACGACGGCGCGACCACAGGCGCCGGCATGGTGGCCGCGACGACAGGCTGGATCGTCGCCGTTTGTCCGGCAGCAGCCATGGAGACCGGGGCAAGAAGCAGCGCCGAAGCGAGGACGAGGTTTTTCATTATCGCGGGACCGTAGAGTTCAGATGGCGGTAGCCGTATCGTGATCGCATCGGCCGCTTCCACGGCAAATTTACGGCCGGTTCGGCGCATTGCTGCACCAGTCGATAAATAAGTCGCGATCGCACGGCAAGGTGTGAATAACCGGCCGACCGCTCGTCGAAGGCGGCGTGGGCCTTTTCCACATGCGGCAGCGCTTACATCGATGCGAAACGGCGGCTCCATCTGGCGCCGCCGTTTCGCATTGGTCAGAGCGCATGGCCCTCAGCTGGCCCTGAGGCCGCTCAATCGTAGAGGTAATATTTGGTCCACTTGTCGCGCGGAACCTTGTCGCCGATCTGGTAGCTCAGCTCGCGCACGTTGATGTGCTGCGGACCGGTGATGCAGCTGTAGGACAGGTGATACCAATCGCCCTTGCTGCGGAAGACCGCACCCGGGGCTTCCAGCCGGTCGTCGCTGGGGACCGGGTCCTTGAAGGTATAGGCGATCACCTTGTCCGGCTTGTAGCCGGTGGCGTCCTTGTTGATGCGGCTCATCGCCTCGGTGTCGCAGCTCTGTTCGAGACGGGTCGCGGGATCGAGCTTTTCGAGCTGCTTCTTGATCGCCGGATCGACGGCGAATGCGGTGGGTGCAAAGGTGGATACGGCAAGGCTGAGAGCGGTCAGAACGAGGGCGATACGTTTCGGCATTACTGAAGAAATCCTTTGCAAGCTCATTCCGGAATGCTGCGCGGCCGGTTCAGCAAGGGCAGCTTTAAGGGCCGCCCGGCGATGGCAGAATTCCGCACGATGGGAGCGGACTTTCTTAAATATTGTGGTCACATCAAGGCAAGGTGAGCATTCCTTCGCTTTTGCACAGATGCGGCTAGCCAAGCGTCGCACGGCACTCTTGCGCGTGGCTTTTGGCGCTTGATCGACAGCGCTCGCGTCTCTATCTCTTCACAACCTGAAATTCCGACCCCGGAGCTCCCCTTGTCCGTCTTCAAAGATCTGCCGAACCCGCCCGTTGCGCCGAAGAAGCCGCATTCCGACACGCGCCACGGCATCACCCGCACGGACGATTACGCCTGGCTGCGCGCCGACAACTGGCAGGCGATGTTCAAGGATCCCTCCATCCTCGATCCCGAGATCCGCAAGCATCTGGAGGCGGAAAACGTCTATATGAACGCGGCGATGGAAGACACCAAGCCGCTGCAGAAGACGCTGTTTGCCGAGATGCGCGGCCGTATCAAGGAAGACGACAGCTCGATCCCGATGAAGGACGGGCCGTTTGCCTACGGTACCTTCTTCGTGACCGGCGGCGAACAGCCGCGCTACTTCCGCATTCCGCGCGACGCCGACATCAAGGATGAGAGCCAGCGCACCGTGCTGCTCGACGGCGACAAGGAGGCCGAGGGCAAATCCTATTTCCGCCTCGCCGGCATCGACCATTCCACCGATCACGATCGCGGCATCTGGGGTTACGACGACAAGGGCTCGGAATTCTACACGCTGAAGGTTCGCGACCTCACGACCGGCGAGGATCTGCCCGACCTCATCGAGAACACCGGCGGCGACGGCGCCTGGGCGCCCGATGGCAAGAGCTTCTTCTATTCGGCGCTGGACGAGAACCACCGCCCCTCGAAGGTGTTCCACCACATCATCGGCACGCCGCAATCGGAAGACCGGCTGGTCTACGAGGAAGAGGATGCGGGCTTCTTCATGGGCGTCGGCGGCTCGCTGCTCGACGATTTCATCTTCATCGACATTCACGATCACGAGACCTCGGAATACCTGCTGATCCCGACCAGTGACCTCACCGCCAAGCCGAAGCTGGTTGCGGCGCGCGAAGAGGGTATCGAGTACACGCTGACCGAGGGCGGCGACGTGTTCTACATCCTCACCAATGACGGCGACGCCAAGGATTTCAAGATCATGGAGGCGCCGGCCGCCAATCCTGAAAAGGAAAACTGGCGCGAAGTGGTGCCGCACAAGCCGGGCACGCTCATCATCAGCCACATGGCCTATGCCCGCCACCTGCTGTGGCTGGAGCGCAAGGACGGGCTGCCGCAGATCATGATCCGCGACCGCGCGACCGGGGAGGAGCACGCGATCGGTTTCGCCGAAGAGGCCTATTCGCTCGGCCTGCAGGGGGCTGCCGAATATGACAGCGACGTCATCCGTTTCAGCTACTCGTCGATGACGACCCCGTCGCAGCTCTACGACTACAACATGGTGACGCGCGAGCGCACGCTCTTGAAGACGCAGGAAGTGCCGTCGGGCCATAACATCGAAGACTACGTCACGCGCCGCGTGTTCGCCCCGGCCTGGGATGGCGTCGAGGTGCCGGTGACGCTGCTTTATCGCAAGGATACGCCGCTCGACGGCTCGGCGCCCTGCCTGCTCTATGGCTATGGCGCCTATGGCGTGACCATTCCGGCCAGCTTCAACACCAATTGCCTGTCGCTCGTCGACCGCGGCTTCGTCTATGCCATCGCCCATATCCGCGGCGGCAAGGACAAGGGCTTTGCCTGGTACGAAGACGGCAAGATGGAGAAGAAGACCAACACCTTCAAGGACTTCATCGCGGCGGCGGACTATCTGAATCAGCAGAAGTTCACCTCCTACGCGAACATCATCGCCGAGGGCGGCTCGGCCGGCGGCATGCTGATGGGGGCGATCTCCAACATGGCGCCGGAGAAATTCGCCGGCGTGATCGCGGCCGTGCCCTTCGTCGACGTCTTGAACACCATGCTCGACGACACGCTGCCGCTGACCCCGCCGGAATGGCCCGAATGGGGCAACCCGATCGACAGCGAGGACGAGTACAAGCAGATCGCCGCCTACTCGCCCTATGACAATGTCGAGGCCAAGCCCTACCCGCCGATCCTGGCGCTGAGCGGGCTCACCGATCCGCGCGTCACCTACTGGGAGCCGACCAAGTGGGTGGCGAAGCTGCGTGACCGCTCGACCAGCGAAGCGCCGGTGCTGCTCAAGACCAACATGGACGCCGGCCATGGCGGCGCGTCCGGGCGGTTCCAGCGACTGGAGGAGATCGCGTTCGAGTATGCGTTTGCGATCAAGGTTGCGGGGAAAATGTGAAGGGATAGCGCCTCGCTGATATGAGCTTCGGCATCGGATGTGGGCGAAATTGTTGCGTCGGCGGGTGTGGCCCCCTCACCCGGCCTCCGCTGTGCTCGGCCACCCTCTCCCCCAGGGGAGAGGGGAACCTTCGGCGTCGCGTCATATTCCCTTCTCCCCGTCGGGGAGAAGGTGGCGGCAGCCGGATGAGGGGGCCACATCCATTGCCCTTTCCTCTCAACAGCAGCCCACATCCGTCGCCGAAATTTCACTTTACCACCCCCACATCTTCATTTTAGATTTCGCTAATTAATAACATCGCATCGCATTCGATTTCATCCTTTCGGGAGACGGCGATATGGCGAGCTATAGAGATGCGCTGCCGCAGCTGGCAGGCGGGGTCTTCGTGACGGATGGCGGCATGGAGACGACCTTCATCTTTCATGACGGGCTGCAACTGCCGCATTTCGCATGCTTCGTGATGCTGGCCTCCGAGGATGGGCGGGAGCGGCTGAGGGCCTATTACCGGCGCTATCTCGACATTGCCCGCAGGCACGGCGCGGGCTTCATTCTCGACACACCGACATGGCGCGCCAATCCCGACTGGGCGGCGAAGCTCGGCTACACCACAGAGGCGCTTGATATGGCGAACGTGGCGGGCGTCAAGCTGATGTGCGAACTGCGCGACCGCCACGAGGAGCCCGGCCGGCCGATCGTCATCAGCGGCGCGATCGGCCCGCGCGGCGACGGCTACAAGGAGGGCCGCATGGAGGCCGGCGAGGCGGAGGACTATCACAGCGAGCAGATATCGAGTTTCGCCAACAGCGATGCCGACATGGTAACGGCGTTCACGCTGACAGGCATCGGCGAGGCGATCGGTGTCGCGCGTGCGGCGACGACGCACGGCATGCCTTCGGCGATCTCCTTTACCGTGGAGACCGACGGGCGGCTGGTCGGCGGTCGCAGCCTACGCGAGGCGATCGAGATGACGGACGAGGCAACCGGGGGATCGCCGGCCTATTACATGATCAACTGCGCCCATCCCACGCATTTTTCAGAGGCGCTTGAACGTGGCGAAGGCTGGACGAAACGGATCGCCGGGCTGCGCGCCAACGCGTCACGGATGAGCCATGCCGAACTCGACGAGAGCGAGACGCTCGATGCCGGCGATCCCGTGGATCTCGGGCAGCGATACCGCGTGCTGCTAAGGGATATGCCCGAGGTTCGGATCGTCGGCGGTTGCTGTGGAACGGACCATCGCCACGTGGCGGCGATCTGCGAGGCCTGTATGCCGGTGCGGGCGTCGGCTTGAGGGAGTCTGGTGCTTGGCGACGGGGGCCGTCGGCGGATGTGGCCCCCTCACCCGGCCTCCGCTGCGCTCGGCCACCCTCTCCCCGCTGGGTAGAGGGGGAACGGCGGCGCTGCGGCATATTCCCTTCTCCCAATCAGAGGAGAAGGTGCCGGCAGGGCCGGATGAGGGGGCCCCAGGCACTGCGTATCCACCGAAATCACACCCACCGACGCCTCAGTGATCCGCTTCAGCCCCCCGATGCCCGCTGATATCGGCACCTGCGGTGCGCGAGAAGCGCAGGTTCCAGAAGGTGGCGGTGAGCGAGATGGCGGTGACGAAGAGGAAGGCGGCGGAGAAGTCGTGCAGTTGCGGCGTGTCGCCGCTGCCGGTTGTCGACATCGAGACATGCAGCGCGAAGGCGCCGACGCAGATGCCGAGGGACAGCATCAACTGCTGGAAGGTGGTGTAGAAGCTGGTGGCGGCACTCATGCGGTCGCGCTCGATGGCGTCATAGGCGACGGTGTTATAGGCGGTGAACTGGAACGACATGAAGAAGCCGCACATGACCAGCACCGCGAAGATCAGCCCGAGCGGCCAGTCGGGCCGGAAGAAGGCGCAGAGCGCATAGCCGAAGGTGGCGGTGAAGCCGTTGAAAACAAGCGCGTTGCGGAAGCCGAACCGGCGCAGGATCTTGGGCGCGAAAGCCTTCATCGCCATGGAGCCGATGGCAGCGGCCGTCACCAGCTGGCCGGCCTTGGCGGCCGAGAGACCGAAACCGAGCTGAAAATAGAGCGGCAGCAGGAAGGGCTGCGCGCCCTGGGTGATGCGGGTCAGCGAACCGGCGATGACCGAGGTGCCGAAGCTCGGCACCTTCATCAGCGAGAAATCCATGATCGGCGCGGAATGCTTTCGCGCATGCTTGAGATAGGCAATGCCGAACAGCACGCCGATCGTGATCAGAAACAGCGCGAACATCCCCTCGCCCGGGCGGCTGGAGCTCTCGAAGCCGAAGAGCAGCGATCCCAGCGCGATGCCCGAGAGGATGAAGCCGACGGTGTCGAAGCGCTTCCTTGTCTCGCCCTTGAAATCCTCGATGAAGATCGAGACCAGGATGAAGCCGAGGATGCCGATCGGCACGTTGATGTAGAAGATCCAGCGCCAGTCGAGATAGGTGACGATCATGCCGCCGACGGGCGGGCCGAGGATCGGGCCGATCAGCGCCGGCACCAGCAGCCACGACATGGCATTGACCATGTCCTTGCGGGCGACGCTGCGCAGCAGCACCAGCCTGCCGACCGGCATCATCATGGCGCCGCCGAGACCCTGCAGCAGGCGGGCGAACACGAGACACCAGAGATTGGGCGACAGCGCACAACAGATCGAGCCGAGAACGAAGACGGCGATGGCCGAGCGGAAGACGGTGCGCGAGCCGAAGCGATCGGCGATCAGGCCGCTTGCCGGAATGAAGATGGCGAGGCTGAGCAGATAAGAAGTTAGCGCGATGCTCATCGACGGCGCGGTGACGCCGAAATCGCGCGCCATGGTGGGAAGCGCGGTGGCCAGAACAGTGGCGTCCAGCTGCTCCATGAACATGGCGCTGGCAACGATCATGGCAATCAAACGAAAATTGAGTTGCGGGCGTCCAACGACAGCCGCCTGGTAGATTTGATCCGACATCGTCAGGGATCGCTCGCGAATACGCGGCTCAAGCGCGAAGGCAATCGCCGCGGGCATGAAATGGCTTGGCGCCAAGGGTGAATGAAGTTTTTATATACGCCCGCAAATGTGGCGGGGTTATGCTGAAATGGCAAGGCTGATGTGTCGTGTCGGAATAGCTGGAGCGGTTCACGAATTGGCGCGACCTTACCTCCAATTTCCAGGTTGCCTTCCAGGGGAACGGGTTCAAGCTGTTGCTGCAGTTTTAGCCGCCGGCGGCCGGAGAAAGCCGACGGCAAGCGCAGCCCGGGAGGCATCCATGCGTCTTTATGCCGTCGTCGCAGCAAGCCTCGTCGTCGTCACGTCAGGGGCCGCGCAGGCCTACCAGAAATGCGGCGGCAGCCCGCCCGTCGATATCTACTGGGAGAGTTCGGTGATCAGCGTCGGCGGCACCTTCTACCAGATGAAGAACCAACGACTGGGCAAGAAGAGCAACCGGCTGGTCGGCCACGACATGACCTTCGTGCACAGCAAGGGCAGCAATGCGCTGATCCGCAACGGCGGAACGACGCGCTACACATCCTGCACGAAGGCCGAGGGCGATCTCGAGGGCGCGACGATCATACCCTACCGCGCCAATGTCTTCGTCCCCTCGTCCGAGCCAGCCGATTTCCCCGATGACACCGGCGATGGGTCGCAGGTCAGCGGCAAGGGCGGGAAAGGAGGCGGCCATGGCGGCGGCGGCAAGGGTGGCGGGGGTGGTGG
>UCJD01000080.1 GCA_900472605.1 Hyphomicrobiales bacterium
TGCTCTGATTCACTGATGCTGGCTGGATGGAGGCCAGCATCACATGACCGCACCGATATCAAATGATCTTCGTGAGCGTGTTGTAGCGGCGGTTTCGAGCGGCGAGACTGTCCGGGCAGTGGCTGCACGCTTCGAGGTGGCCGCGTCCTCAGTGGTAAAGTGGTCCCAGCGCCACCGCGCGACCGGATCGGTTCGTCCAGGCAAGATGGGCGGTTATCGCAAGCGCATTCTGGAGCCGCATCGTAACTTCCTTGCTGAGCGGCTCGCTCAAAATCCACACCTGACACTGCATGGTCTGAAGGCTGAACTCGCCTTGCGAGGCATCGCCGTCTCCCACAATACGATTTGGGAGTTCATCCGTAGCGAGGGGCTGCGCTTCAAAAAAAACGCTGTTCGCCCTTGAACAGGCTCGTGCCGATGTCGCTCGCAAAAGGGAGCGATGGAGGACCTTGCAGCATCACCTCGATCCTGAACGGCTGGTCTTCATCGATGAGACCTGGATCAAGACCAACATGACACCCATCAGGGGCTGGGGACCCAAAGGCAAGCGTCTGCGAGCATTTGCGCCACACGGTCACTGGCGCACCCTGACATTCCTCGGGGCGTTGCGGAAAGATCGGCTGGCAGCACCTTGTGTCTTCGACGGACCGATCAACGGCCAGTGCTTTCGCGCCTATGTCGAACAGCAGTTGGTTCCAGTCCTCAAGCCAGGAGACATCGTCATCATGGACAATCTTGGCAGCCACAAATCGGCAGCAATTCGTCAGGCGATCAAAGCCGCAGGTGCACGGCTCTGGTTCCTGCCGCCCTATTCGCCGGACCTCAATCCGATCGAACAGGCCTTCTCCAAGATAAAGCACTGGATGCGCAATGCACAGAAAAGGACAATCGACGACACCTGGCGGCATATCGGCAGGCTAGTCAAAACGATCAGACCCGACGAATGCGCAAACTATCTCACAAATGCAGGCTATGGTTCCGTCAAAAGGTGAAACGCTCTA
>UCJD01000055.1 GCA_900472605.1 Hyphomicrobiales bacterium
ACACGGCACAACGCCACCCCCACCCCACAAAAAAACGCCGCGCATCCAAGACACGCGGCGTCTCCCAAACCCAACCTCACCCCAACTAGCCGTCGGCGTGCACAATCCCCTGCTCGCGCTCCAGATAGCGCTGGTCGATATCCGGCAGGGGCTCGCCGTCGATGGCGGATTCGAAGGNNGCGCAGGCGCTTGTAGATCGACAACAGCTCGACGATCGTCGTCCAGGAATTGACGAGGTACTGGAACGAGCCGCGCACCTGGTCGAAGACGTTGTTGATCTGCGTCAGCAGACCGAGCGTCAGCTTGCCGGCGACGATCGACGGGACCAGCACGATCAGGCTGAACAGGTTGTCCGCCTGCAGGTAGAAGATGCGGGCGACGTTGAAGTACATGTAGTGGAAATAGAGCCGGAAATAGTTGCGGCGCACATTGGCGAAGAGCTCTGCCACCGTCGGCGGCGTGGCGCGGTCGGCGTGGTCTTCGCCGTAGACCAGTTCCTTGCGGTAGGAAGCCTCAACGCGCTGGTTACGAAATTCGAGACCCGGCAGCTTGATACCGACGAGACCGAGAAACACCGTGCCGAACACCGACCAGAAGATCGCCGCCCAGACGAGCGCATGCGGGATTTCGCCGATGACAGGCAGTTCGGTGATGTTGGCGCCGATCTTGAACAGTACAGGCAGGAAGGCGATCAGCGTCATGACGGAGCTGACCAGGCTGACGCCGAGGCTTTCCACCGTCGAGGAAAACCGCATGGTATCTTCCTGCACACGCTGCGAGGCGCCTTCGATGTGGCGCAGCTTCGGCCAGTGGGCCATGTAGTATTCGTTCATCGCCGTGCGCCAGCGGAAGATCCAGTGGCTGACGAAGAACAGGTTGAGCACGCCGACGGTGATCGCCACGAAGGCGATGCCGGCAAAGCCGAGCATGCCGAGATAGAGCTGCGAGGCGGTGACCGGCGCGGTCTTGGCCAGCGCCTGCTGGATCAAGTCGTAGAACGGGCCATACCAGGCATTGATGGCGACGCTGACCTGCACCGAAAAGTAGGTATTGAAGATGATCAGCGCCGAGCCGAGCACCGACCACATCTGCCAGCGGTGCGGGCTGTAGGTGAACCAGAAGCCCGCGAAGATGGCGACGAAGACGACGTAGTAGATGTAGAACCACAGGAACGGCGTCGACCAGAACACGGAAACGCCGATCGGCGCCTCCTGCCCGGGGCTAAGCGGCGGCAGCCCGATCGCGGCGCCGAGGCTCGAGCCTCCGAAATACCAAAGGAGGACGCCGATAAGCGCCCAGACGACGGCCGATGTGAAGAAGAGTTTCGGCTTCGGGAAATAGGATAGGAACACGGGTGGGATTGCTTTCCTGAACGAGTGTCTTCGCAAGCTCTATAAGAGCGATTGCGCCGGAAATTAAGGCAGTTCGCGGAAAGCGGCAATGGCCTCAGGCCATTGTTACGCAATTGTAACCGCTTAAGGGAGCTTCTTGATTACTGGCATGACCATGACGGCGCAGACGACGAGGGCGGCGGCGGCGACATAAGTGGGTGCCACGAAGCTTCCGGTGCGCTCGGCAAGCGCGCCGGCAACGATCGGGCCGACGATCTGCCCGAGACCGAAGGCTGCCGTCATCATCGCAAACGCCCGGCGGGGACTTGACGGCACCAGCTTGCGGCCGATCTGCAGCCCATAGGCGGTGATCGCCAGGAAGGTTGCGCCGAACAGCGCGCCGCCGATCAAAGGCGCCACCGATGGCGGCAGCATGACGGTTGCCAGAACCCCGAGCGCCTCGACGAGAAGGGCTGCGACATAGATCCAGCCGAGCCCGAGCGGCCTCACCAGCGGCTTCCAGACGAACAGCGCAACCGCCGCGGTCAATCCCGCGATGAACCAGCACAGGAATTCGACGACCGCGCCGGCCGCAGCCATCCGGGCAATGGTGACGAGGAAGGTGGCGGTGATGACATAGCCGAAGCCGAAGAGGCCGTAGGAGAGCGTGACGAGCAGCATCGGCCGGCTCCATGTGATCGCCGGCTCCTTGCCGGTCTGGCCGCCGGCAACAGGGCCTGCAGGCAGAAGCAGCCAGACAAGCACGAGGCTGATCGCCGAATAGATCGCTCCACCGATCCAATCGATCCGCCAGGCGTCAGGGCCGCCATGTGCGATCAGCCCGATGACGAAGACCATCACCGACGACAGCGCGATCCCCGCCCCCGGCCCGCCGAAATGCGCCGATTGCACATGGTCGTTGCCGGCCGCCGCTCCATGGCTGAGCACGATGGATGAGGTAAAGATCATCGCGAATGCGCTGGCGACGCCGGCTAGAAAGCGGATCGCGGCAAAGAGCATGACCGAATGCGTCATCGCCATCGCGGCGAGCAGGATGGCATTGGCAAGCAGCGCCGAAAGCGCGACCTTGCGCTCCCGCCCCGCCGCCCAGCCATAGGCGGCGAGAACCGCGCCCACGAGATAGCCGACGAAATTGGCCGATGCGACGAAGCCGGCATCGGCGGCCGACAGCGGCACGCCGCTCATCATGCCGGGAAGGATCGGCGTGTAGGAAAACCGCCCGAAGCCCATGGCCGCCGCCATGGCGATCATTCCGGCCAGCGCCGTGCGAAACAGAGGTGCGTGAGCGGGTGCGGGGGAAAGGTCATTGCGAGCCAACATGGCCCGCTTATCGCGCCGCACACGACGGGCCGCAATCAAGATTTTCTGATGAACCCATCAATTCCAGAAATTTTCAGCCTGCCCTTGAAACGCCATATCTTACGATATATGTTTTACGACATAATCAGCGATACATCATAAGGAGTGATCGATGAGAGGTTTTAGAGGTGGAATGATGGGTGGCGGCGGCTTTCGCATGGGGCGGAAGTTCGCGGCAGGCGACCTGCAAGTGGTGATCCTGGCGCTCCTGGCCGAACAGCCGCGCCACGGTTACGAGCTGATCAAGCTTTTGGAGGAACGCTCCGGCGGCTTCTATGTCCCGAGCCCCGGCGTCATCTATCCGGCGCTGACCTACCTGGAAGAAACCGGCCTCGCCGAGGTCGAGACGGAGGGCACGAAGAAGCTCTACCGTATCACCGAGAGCGGCCGCAAACAGGTCGAGGAGAACAGTTCCATGATCGAAATGACGCTTGGAAAGCTGGAAAAGATCGGCGAGAAGATGGCGCATGTGCGCCGCATCTTCGATCCCGAAAGCCGTGGCCCGGAAAGCTATGGCAGGGAACGCGAGGAAGAAGCCTTCCCCGAGGACAAGAGCGAAGTCGTCGCCGCCCGCATGCTTTTGAAATCGGCGCTGAAGCTGCGCTACCCATGGTCGAAGGACGAAGCCAAGCGCATCGCCGGCATCCTCGAACGCGCCGCCGCCGAGATCCTGCAGCAGCCGAAGAACGACTAATCACGAAGGCTTCACCAAGCCAAATGGAAACGCCCTGCTCTTGCGGCAGGGCGTCTCGCGTTAAGGGTCCGTTATATCGTAAGACAGATCGTCGGGGTCGATGTTACGCCTGCCCGTCTGGCAGCGTGAGGATCATCGGCCCGTTGCGGGTCGCGACCACGGTGTGTTCGTATTGCACCGTCGGCGCCTGCGGATCGGCATAGAGCGTCCAGGCATCGTCGCCGCCCTCGGCCCATGTGGCGCCGAGCGACAGGAACGGCTCGACGGTGAACACCAGCCCATCCGTCATGATCCGCTTTTCAGACGGATCCGGCCATGTCGACAGTTCGCCCGGCTCCTCGTGCAGCGAGCGGCCGACGCCGTGGCTGGCGAGGTTCGCCACCAGCGTATAGCGGTTCTTGGCCGCGAACGCGCCGATCGCCTGGCCGATCTTGGCCAGCGGCTCTCCCGATTTCACCTGGTTGAGACCGACCCAAAGCGCCCGCTTGCCGTCGCGGCAGAGCTTGTCGAGCTTCGATTTCGACGGCGGCACGACGAAGGAGGCGCCGGTATCGGAGAAGAAACCGTCCTTTTCGGCCGAGACGTCGATGTTGACGAGATCGCCCGGTCGGATGACACGCGAACCGGGAATGCCGTGCGCGATCTCCTCGTTGACGCTGATGCAGGTGGCGCCGGGAAACTGGTAGCAGAACTCCGGCGCCGAGCGCGCGCCGGCACTGTCCAGCACGCGGCGACCGATATCGTCGAGCTCCTGCGTGGTGATCCCCGGCTCCAGCGAGGCCGACATGATCTGGATCGCGTTGGCGCAGATGCGGCCGATCTCTTTGAGCTTGAGGAGTTCGTCTTCAGTCTCGATAATCATGAAATTCCGTTTCCGGCCCTAAGGTTACGGCCGGTCGGCCGGCTCTCGAATCTGGAACAGAACACGACGACCGGGGAAATCCAATTCATCCTTTACGCCATGAAGCTCCTGCTTTAGGCGCTGGCTTTCGCCCCTTCGCCGCTCTCAGTCAATGCCTTTCTGACGATCGGCGCGACTTTCGTGCCGTAGAGCTCGATCCCTCGCATGATCTGGTCGTGCGGCATCAGCCCGATCGCCATCTGCAACAGGAAGCGATCGTTCTTGAACAGTTTATGATGCGCGATGATCTTTTCCGCCACCACTTCAGGGTCGCCGACGAAGAGCGCCCCCTTCGGCCCGCGCGAGGCGTCGAAATGCGCCCGGTTGGTCGGTCCCCAGCCACGCTCGCGACCGATTCGGTTCATCACTTCCGCCTGCGGCCCGTAAAACTGGTCGGCCGCCGCATCGGTGGTATCGGCGACGAAGCCGTGCACGTTGATCGATGTCTTCAGCTTCGCCTGATCCTGCCCTGCCCGCCGTGCCGCCTCGCGGTAGAGATCAAACAGCGGCGCAAACCGATGCGGCTCGCCACCGATGATGGCAAGCGCCACCGGCAACCCGAGCGCACCCGCGCGCGCCACCGACTGCGGCGTGCCACCGACGGCGACCCAGACCGGCAATGGGTCCTGGAACGGCCGGGGATAGACGCCGCGCCCGTTGATCGCAGCCCGCGTCTCGCCCGACCACGTCACCGCCTCGCTGTCGCGGAGCGCCAGCAGCAGGTCGAGCTTTTCCTCGAACAGCTGGTCGTAATCCTCGAGATTATAGCCGAACAGCGGGAAGGATTCGATGAACGACCCCCGCCCCGCCATGATCTCGGCGCGGCCGTTGGACAGAAGATCAAGCGTCGAGAACTGCTGGAACACCCGCACCGGATCATCGGAGGAAAGCACCGTGACCGCGCTCGTCAGCCGGATGTTCTTGGTCTTCACCGCAGCCGCAGCCAGTGCCACGGCCGGCGCAGACGCCGCATAATCCGGCCGGTGATGCTCACCCAGCCCGAAGACGTCGAGCCCCACCTGGTCGGCAAGCTCGATCTCCTCGATCAGATGCTTCAACCTCTCGGCCCCTTCCGCCCCCTTGCTCCTGGATGGATTGGGGTTGACGTCTGCGAAGGTATAAAGGCCGAGTTCCATGGCGTGCATCCCGTTGAAATCTTTAGATTGCAGATAAGGATGGCCGAGGTGGGGCGCAATGACAAATTCTAGAACGGATCGTTCGATAAAGTGGATGGGGTCGCGTCAGTCCGAGACGTCAAACTCTCCCGGCTTGAGGCCGGTATCGTCGAACTTCGGAATCTCGAACTCGATATCCTCCGCTCCGAGCATCGAGAGCGCTTCGATGAGGCTTGGCCGCTTTGCGTTGACCGTCGCCTCATAGGTTGCGATCGACATCACCACATAGGCCGGCTGCCCTCTGCGGGTGATGATCAGAGGCTCCTGCGCGGCGGCACGAAAAACGTCCGATCGCCGCTTTCTGTAGAATTCCCGACTGCTGATGACCGTCATGGCAACACCTCTCGTCGGGTATGTTACGACATCCCGCCCTCTCCGCCAAATCCGACTCTCATTTCAACGACTTCAAAGCCTGAACGGAATCATCCTGCGAACCGCCTCATACGCGGCATGAACAGAAGACCTCCCTCATTCCCGTCCTTGTGACAGGAATCCAGCCGGCGCGCGTCCGCGCGGCGAAAGAGCCTTCTGCGATCAAGGGCTTGATTGCGCTGGATCCCGGCCCTGTTGTAGAGCCCGGGATGAGGGTGAACGCTCTCCAAATCACATCCGCGCCAGAAGCTCGGCGAGCTGATCGGCGCATTTGCCCCAGCCCTCGTGGAAGCCCATTTCCTCGTGGGTCTTCTTGTCCTCCGCGGTCCAGTGCACGGCCGTTGCCGTATATTTCGTGCGGCCGTTCCCGAGATCCTCGAGCAGCACCGTCGCCGTCATGAACGGCTTTTCGGATGGCACCCAAGCGCTGGTATAGGCGTCGGTGAAGACCAGCTTCTCGTTCTCGATCACTTCGAGATAGACGCCGCGATTGGGAAACTCCTGCCCCTCGGGGCTGCGCATGACGATCAGATTGGCGCCGCCGGCGCGCACGTCGAGCTTGGCGTCCGCGATCGTCCAGGGACGCGGCACGAACCATTCCTTCATCAGCTCGGGATCGGTCCAGGCCTTGAAGATCTTTTCGCGCGGCGCATCGAATTCGCGGACGAGAATAAGCTCGTGCATGGCGGTCATGTGTCGTCTCCTGCTCTGTGAAACCTGTTCTTGATCAGTCTGTTACAAGAACGTGTGAGATGTCGCCGGTCCGACAAGGCGCAAGGTGATTTTCGGAATTATTTCACCGCCGGCAACGCCGGCTCCATCTTCAGGCTGTCGATCTGCCGGCGGATATGCGCGGCCTCGGGTGCGGAATGCGCCAGCGCGATCGCCCTATCGAAAGCCTCGCGCGCCTCGCGCGGCCGGCCGATCTGCTTCAGCAGCCCGCCGCGCAGGCCGTGATAATAGAAATAGCCGTCGAGCTTCTCCTCAAGCGTCTCCACCAGCGTCAACGCCTCGCCCGGCCCCCTGAGCTTCGACACCGCAACTGCGCGGTTGAGCGTGATGACGGGCGACGGCTGCATACGCTCCAGCGCGCGGTAGAGCAGCTCGATCTCCTCCCAGTCGGTATCCTCAGCCCTTGTGGCACGCGAATGCAGCGCCGCGATCGCCGCCTGGAACTGGTAGCTCCCCGGCTGCCGGTGGCGGATCGCCTTGTCGAGCAGCGCCAAGGCCTCGTTGATCAACGCGCGGTTCCAGAGCGAGCGGTCCTGATCCTCGAGCAGCACGATCTCGTTGTCAGCGCTGAAGCGCGCCGGCCGGCGCGAGATCTGCAACAGCATCAGCGCCAGAAGCCCCATCAGTTCCGGCTCGCCCGGGAAAATGCGCAGCAGCAGCCGCGCCAGCCGGATCGCCTCGTCGGAAAACGCGCAGGCCTCCGCCTTTGGATCGGCCTGGCTGTAGCCCTCGTTGAAAACGAGGTAGATCATCGTCGAGACGATCGACAACCGCTCGGCCCGCTCATTGGCATCCGGCGTCTCGAAGGGCACGCCGGCCTTGGCGACACGCGCCTTTGCCCGGGTAATCCGCTGCTCCATGGCGCTCTCGCCGACCAGGAAGGCGCGCGCGATCTGCTGCACCGAAAGACCGGAGACGATCCTCAGCGCCAGCGCGATCTGCTGGGTTGCCGGCAGATCGGGATGGCAGCAGATGAAGAGCAGCCTGAGGATGTCGTCGCGATAGTTCGAGGTATCGAGCCGCTCGGCGATATCGCTCTCGGCATCCTCCGTGTCGGAGATCAGCTCCTCATCCGGCAGCGCCTGGGTCTTCGAGCGCTTGCGCACCGCGTCGATGCCGCTGTTGCGGCCGACGAAGATCAGCCAAGCCGTCGGATCGCGCGGCGGCCCCTTGTCCGGCCAGGTTCTGACAGCGCGCAAGCAGGCCTCCTGGAAGGCCTCTTCCGCGATATCGAGATCGCGGAAGTATCTGAGCAGCGCGCCGAGCGCCTTCGGCCGGGCCGATGAGAGCGTCACGTCGATCCAGGCAATGTCTGTCATGTCGCACTCTCTCCGGGCCGGAACACGTAGAACGGCCTGATTTCATAGGATGTGGAACCGGGATTGACTGAAGAAAGCTCCTTGGAAAAGGCAACGGCCTCGTCCAGCGTGTCGAAATCGACCACGTAGAAACCAAGCAGCGCCTCTTTGGTTTCGGCAAACGGGCCATCGAGCACGAGCGGTTCCTCCTTACCCTTGCGCACCGTGGTCGCCGCCGTCGTCGGCATCAGCCGGCCAACAGGCCCGAGCCTGCCGCTTTCGGCCAAGGGTGCCTGAACCGCATAAAGCTTCGCCATCACGGCGTCCTCTTCCTCCTTGGTCCAGGAAAAAACCCGCTCTTCATCGGCATAGCAAAGGATCGCATAAAGCATCTCAAACTCCTCTTCCTCAATGACGAAGGAGTAACGCGACTACCGACAGGACGCAGCAAAAAATTCGCGAGCGACGGATCACCCTGGGGCGGGATCGAATGTAGCACGGTTGCATTTACTGTTACGTACTTCCGCGCAAGCGCCACCGATGCTTTGTTGCCTTCGATCTTGACCGGTAGGGAGACCCCGCATGAGCGCCGTCGATATTTTCGCGTGGATCGTCTTGATCGTGCTGGCGGCCAGTACGCTTGCGGTCATCCTCTTCTTGGCGATGCTACCCGGCATGATCGCCCGCAGGCGCAACCATCCCTGGGCGCAGGCCGTCAGCGTCGGCGGCTGGGTAACGCTGCTGCTCGGCTTCGCGTTCTGGCCACTGGTCGTGATCTGGGCCTATGTCGACGTCCCACGCGTGCCAAGCGCGGAGAAGAACCGATGATCGTCGTTCTCCTCAACGTCTATCTGGTCATTCTCTTCCTGCTGGTGAAGCTGAAGATCGTGAGCTTCAACCTTTTCTGGAAAATATCGCCCGCGCTGGTCTTCCTGCTGCTCCTGATCGGCCTGTTCATTCCGATGGGCTGGGGTGCGCCGCAGGGCCCGGCGCTCGTCGTGCGCAACTCCGTGGCGATCGTCCCCAATGTCGCCGGCGAAGTCATCGATGTCCCTGTCATCGCCAACACGCCGCTCAAAGCGGGCGACGTGCTTTTCCGCATCGATCCTGTGCCATACCAGGCCAAGCTCGACGCCCTGAAGGCGCAGCTCGAACTCGCCACGTTGAGGCTCTCCGAAACGACGCGGCTGCAAACCACGGGCGCCGGCCGAGGCTTCGACGTCGAGCAGGCGCAGGCGCAAACCGACCAGCTGCAGGCCGAAATAGCCGAGGCGCAGTGGAACCTCGACAAGACGGTGGTCCGGGCGCCTGCCGACGGCTACGTCACCAATCTCGCGCTTCGCAAGGGCGCGCGTGTCAGCAGCCTTCCGCTGGCGCCGGTCATGGCCTTCATCGACACGTCAGACACGATCATCGGCGTCGAGATCGCGCAGATCAACGCGCGCTACATCACGCCTGACCAGCCAGTCGAGATCACCTTCAAATACGCGCCAGGCAAGGTCTATCCCGGCAAGGTCGAAAGCGTGCTGCAAGCGGTGGCGAGCGGCCAGACGCAGACCTCGGGCCTTGCCGTGGCGCCCAAGGAGATCGCCTCCCTGCCGCTCGCGGTCCGCATACGGCTCGACGACAAGGACTTCGCCGATATCCTGCCGGCGGGCAGCACCGGCGATGCCGCGATCTTCACCGATCACGTCAAGCCGACGCATATCATCCGCAAGGTGCTGCTGCGCCAGATCGCCATCACCAACTACGTCAATCCGTTCTGATCGAACTCATCACCGAAGACAACCGCGGATAGCGCTTGTAAATTTCTGCTATCCCACGTTTTCGCCTCAATCCCCCCTTCTATTTGCTGCAATGCAAAAATGGAGGACGGTACTTGGAGCAGCGGCAGGAGAAGACCCGTATCGAATGGCTCGATATCGCCAAGGGCATGTCGATCATCCTGGTGGTGATCTATCACACTCTTCTCTACCACCAATTCCACGCCATCGCGCCCGATCTCTACGCCCGTTTCAGCGCTATCATGACGCCAATCCGCATGCCGCTGTTCTTCACCGTCTCCGGCTTCCTGGCGGCATCAGCCATGCGCGCGCCTTGGAGTGATTTCCTGCGCCGCAAGATCTGGCTGCTCGTCTACCTCTTCGCCATCTGGAGCACCGCGCGCTGGCTGTTCTTCCGCTACGTGCAGCAGAACGCGCTCGTCCCCACTGAAGGCAGCGATCCCCATCAGTTGCTGGAGATGTGGTGGGCGCCGAACACCGGTATCTGGTTCATTTGGGCACTCGCCATATTCATGGTCGCCACCAGGCTGCTGCAATCGACGCCCCATGCGATCACTATTGCAATCGCCGCCATCGTCTCGGTCCTCACCTTCGGCGACCACTTACAGATCGATCTCTTCACCCACCGCAACGTGCTGCAGTACTTCGTCTTCTTCCTCTTCGGCTGCTGGTATGGCAAATCGGTCGTGCACAGCATCACCGCGCGCCCACTTCTGACGGCGCTCGGCGGGTTCCTCTTGTTTTCAGCGCTGTACGTGCTGCGCTGGCGGCTGCAGGCGGTAGACAAGGGCAGCTGGGCGCTGGCCTCCTCCATCGCCGGCTTGGCCTGGCTGTGTGGTACGGCGGTGCTCCTGTCGCGATGGGAGAGCGTACGCAATGCCTTTGCCTATTTCGGCCGCAACACGCTTCCCGTTTACGTCACCCATGTGATGATCGTTTCGCTCCTGGTCGCGAGCATCACCGCCGCGATGGGCGCAAGTGCAACGCTCGGCTATCTCACCGCGCCGCTGGTGGCGGTCATCGCCATCGGCCTGTCGCTGGCGATCCGCACCGTAGCCGACCGCGGCGGCGCCGGCTGGCTCTATGCCCCGCCCGCAAGGCGCCAGCGGCGGGCAGCGCCAGCGTGAACCACGCACCCGCATAGAGCAGCGGGCACGCCATGCCTTCCCGGCTTACGCGTCGCTCAACGTCCGCTTCACAGCACTCCGCCAACCTTTTAGCTTCGCCGCCCGGGTCTTCTCGTCCATAGCAGGCTCGAAGCGCTGGTTGCGCTTCCAGTTCCTGGCAAACGCCGCCTTGTCGGGCCAGACGCCCGCCCGGCTGCCGGCAAGCCAGGCGGCACCCAGCGCCGTGGTCTCGAGGATAACGGGCCGGTCGACCGGCGCGTCGAGAATGTCGGCCAGCCGCTGCATCGTCCAGTCGGAGGCCACCATGCCGCCATCGACGCGCAGCACCGTCTCGTCGACGCCGCCCTTCCAGTCCTTGTGCATGGCGTCGAGCAGGTCGCGCGACTGGTAGCAGACGGCCTCGAGTGCTGCGCGGGCGAATTCCTTCGGGCCGCTGTTGCGCGTCAGGCCGAAGATCGCGCCGCGCGCGTTCGCATCCCAGTGCGGCGCGCCGAGCCCGGTGAAGGCGGGCACCAGGTAGACTTCCTGCGAGGGATCGGCGGCATCGGCCAGTTCGCCGGTCTTCGACGCGGTGTCGATGATCCCGAGCCCGTCGCGCAGCCACTGCACGGCCGCGCCCGCGATGAAGATCGACCCCTCGAGCGCATAGGTCGTCTCGCCGTCCAGCCGGTAGGCGATGGTCGTCAACAGCCGGTTTTTCGAGCGCACCATGTCGGCGCCGGTGTTGAGCACGGCAAAGCAGCCGGTGCCGTATGTGGATTTCATCATGCCCGGCTCAAAGCAGGCCTGGCCGATCGTCGCCGCGTGCTGGTCGCCGGCAACACCCAGGATCGGGATCGCGGCGCCGAAGATGTCAGGCTCGGTGACGCCGAAATCGGCCGCGCAATCCTTCACCTCAGGCAACATGGCCGAGGGGACGCGCAGGATCTCCAAGAGGTCCTTGTCCCATTCGTTGCTGGCGATGTTGTACATCAGCGTTCGCGACGCGTTGGTGGCATCGGTCACGAAGCTCTTGCCGCCGGTCAGCCGCCAGATCAGAAACGTGTCGATCGTGCCGAAGCAGAGCTCGCCCTTGGCCGCGCGCGCCCTCGCCCCCTTCACGTTGGCCAGCATCCAGGAAAGCTTGGTGCCGGAGAAATAGGGGTCGAGCAGCAGCCCGGTCTTCTTGGTGAAGGTTTTTTCGAGGTCCTGCTTCTTCAGCTTGTCGCAATAGCTCGCGGTGCGGCGGTCCTGCCAAACGATGGCGTTGTGGATGGCTCGGCCGCTCTCGCGTTCCCAGACGACGACCGTCTCGCGCTGGTTGGTGATCCCGAGCGCTGCGATATCCTTGGCGCTGATCTTCGCCTCGCGGATCGCCATCTTGATGGTCGAAACGACGCTGTCCCAAACCTCCTCCGGATCATGCTCGACCCAGCCGGATTGCGGATAGATCTGCTTGAATTCCTTCTGGCCCGCGCCGGCGATCTTCATCTCGCCATCGAACACGATCGCCCGCGTCGACGTCGTCCCCTGGTCGATCGCCAGTACATACCCCGCCATGTTTTCCCTCCCATTGGCCGTCTAGATGTGAATGCATAATGCAGCAAAACGAATGTGAAAAGAAAGAAAAGTGAAATTCCTTTTCCTTCAATTCTCTCCTGCCTCACTCGCATCACGCGCTAGATTGCGTGGTGAGACCATCCGCGCAAGAGCGACACCCAAGGTTTCCACCTTCCATCGTAGCCAATTGCCAGACCGCCCGCTTCCAGACTACGCTCCTCACCAACGCGTCGCAGGATAAATCGGAGAACCTCATGGCCAGAACAGTCGTCGTCACCGGATCCACCAGCGGCATCGGCCTCGCGATCGCCACGGCCTTTGCCGGCAAGGGTGACAACATCGTCCTCAACGGTTTCGGAAAGCCCGAGGAAATCAAAAGTATAACCGCAAGGCTTGAATCACTCTCGAAAGCCGGCGTCATCCATCATCGGGCCGACATGACCAAGCCAGAAGAGATCGCCGATCTCATCGCCACTGCGGCGAAAACCTTCGGCACCGTGGATGTGCTCGTGAACAATGCGGGCATCCAGCATGTCGAGAAGATCGAGGACTTCCCCATCGATAAGTGGGACCAGATCATCGCGATCAATCTCTCCAGTTCGTTTCACACGATGCGGGCAGTGATCCCGCTGATGAAGGAGAAGAAGCACGGCCGCATCATCAACATCGCTTCCGCCCACGCCCTCGTCGCCTCGCCGTTCAAATCCGCCTATGTCGCGGCAAAGCATGGTATACTCGG
Source organism: Hyphomicrobiales bacterium (assembly GCA_900472605.1). GTDB lineage: Bacteria > Pseudomonadota > Alphaproteobacteria > Rhizobiales > Rhizobiaceae > Rhizobium. The sequence goes on from UCJD01000055.1 coordinate 13,073, forward strand.
CCTGACGAAGACGGCCGCACTTGAGCTTGCCGAAACGGGCGTGACCGTCAACGCCATTTGCCCGGGATACGTGCTGACCCCACTGGTGGAAAAGCAGATTCCGGATACCGCCAAGGCGCGTGGGATGACCGAGGAACAGGTCAAGACCGAGGTGATCTTGAAGGCGCAGCCGACGCATGAATTCGTCAAGGCCGAGGAGATTGGTGCCTTAGCGCTTTATCTCGCCAGCGACGAGGCCCGCCAGGTCACAGGCACCCACATCTCGATTGACGGGGGCTGGACGGCGGCATAACCATTTCAAATAAAGAGAAAAACCGGGAACGCCATGAACGACAGCATCCGCTTTATCCTGAACGGCGAAGACGTCGCGCTGAAGGACGTCAAGCCTACCGAGACGCTTCTGGACTTCTTGCGGCTGAAGCGCCGGCTGACGGGCACGAAGGAAGGATGCGCCGAGGGCGACTGCGGCGCCTGCACGGTTCTCGTCGGCCGGCTGATCGACGGCAAGTTGCACTACGAATCGGTCAACGCCTGCATCCGCTTCATCGGCTCGCTGAACGCCACCCATGTCGTCACCGTCGAGCATCTGGCCGCGAAAGACGGCACGCTGCATCCGGTGCAGCAGGCGATGGTCGACTGTCACGGCTCGCAATGCGGCTTCTGCACCCCCGGCTTCGTCATGTCGCTCTATGGCCTGTGGCTGTCCAACAGCAATCCCGACCGTGAGGCGATCGAAAAGGCGTTGCAGGGCAATCTCTGTCGCTGCACCGGCTATGAGCCGATTGTCAAGGCCGCCGAGCAGGTGGCGCGCACCCGCCCGAGCGCGCTGTTCGACCCGCTGGAGCGCACCCGCTCCGACATCGTCGCAAGATTGTGGGCGATGCAGGGATCGGGCACGATCTCGATCACATCGGGCGAAGACCGGCTCCTGGTCCCAGGTTCGGAGGAAGCGCTGGCGCGTATCCTCTCGGAAGAACCGAACGCGACCGTTGTCGCCGGCTCGACCGATGTCGGCCTTTGGGTGACCAAGCAGATGCGGGCGCTGAACCCCGTGGTGTTCATCAACCATCTCCAGGAACTGCAGACGATCACATCGGGCGAAGGCGGCATCACCATCGGCGCCGGCGTGACTTACACCCGCGCCTTCGAGACCATTGCAAAGAAGGTCCCGACGCTCGGGCGGCTGATTACCCGCATCGGCGGCGAGCAGGTGCGCAACATGGGAACGATCGGCGGCAACATCGCCAACGGCTCGCCGATCGGTGACAGCCCGCCGCCGCTGATCGCGCTCGGCGCCACCGTCAAGCTGCGCTCGACAGAGGGCACGCGCATGCTGCGGCTGGAGGATTATTTCATCGACTACGGCAAGCAGGACCGCCGCCCCGGCGAGTTCGTCGAAAGCCTGTTCGTGCCCTACCCGGCCGAAGACACGCATTTTGCCGTCTACAAGATCACCAAGCGCCGCGACGAGGACATCACCGCCGTGCTCGGCGCCTTCTATCTGACGCTGGACGAGCAGGGCGATGTCAACGATGTGAGGATAGCCTTCGGCGGCATGGCCGGCACGCCGAAGCGCGCCCGCGCCGTCGAAAACGAACTCATCGGCCGGCCGTGGAATGAGGAGACGATCGATGCGGTGAGAGACGCTTTCGACACCGACTTCCAGCCGCTTTCGGATTGGCGCGCCACGGCCGAGTACCGGCAGCTGACGGCGAAGAATTTGCTGACGCGGTTCTATCTGGAGACGACAGGTGCGCCGGCGGAGTTGCGGCGGTTCGAGGAGGTGGCGTGATGATTGCTGATATGCAGCGTTGTGCCGTGTGGCCCCCTCATCCGACCCTTCGGGCCACCTTCTCCCCTATGGGGCGAAGGGAAGATGGAGCGAGCGGCCGGCTCCGAGTCTCTTCTCCCCAACGGGGAGAAGGTGGCGGCAGCCGGATGAGGGGGCCACGCGGCACAACATCAACCCCCGTCCTCACACTATCACCCACCACAGGAGGCAACCCCTGATGGACAAGTCTGCCTTCCCCGACCCCACCTTCATCATATCCGGCCCGATGCATGCCTCGCGCCGCCATGACAGCGCCCACAAGCACGTCACCGGCACGGCCGACTACATCGACGACCTTCCTGAACCCGCAGGCCTGCTGCACGGCGCGCTCGGCCTGTCGGACCGGGCGCATGCCGAGATCGTCAGCATCGACCTCTCCGAGGTCGCCGCCACCCCTGGCGTCGTCTGGGTCTTCACTGGCAAGGATGTGCCTGGCATCAACGACGTCAGCTCCAACGGCAGCCATGACGAGCCGCTGCTGGCCGAAACCAAGGTCGAATTCCACCAGCAGCCGATCTTCGCCGTGATCGCCGAAACCCGCGACATCGCGCGCCGCGCCGCCCGCAAGGCGAAGATCGAGTATCGCGACCTCGCCCACTGGAGCGACATCGACGGCGCGCTAAAAAACGGCGGCGCGCTGGTCACCAGCCCGATGACGCTGAGCCGCGGCGAGGCGAAGTCCGAGATGGACAATGCGGCGCGGCGGCTGAAGGGCCAGATGCGGATCGGCGGCCAGGAGCACTTCTATCTCGAAGGCCAGATCGCCATGGCCATTCCCGGCGAGGACGACGAGGTCGCCGTCTGGTCCTCGACCCAGCACCCGAGCGAAATCCAGCATATCGTCGGCCACGTGCTCAACGTCCCCTCCAACGCCGTGACGGTGAACGTGCGCCGCATGGGCGGCGGCTTCGGCGGCAAGGAAACGCAGGGCAACCAGTTCGCGGCGCTGGCTGCCATCGCCGCCAAGAAGCTGAAGCGCGCGATAAAATTCCGGCCCGACCGCGACGAGGACATGGCTGCCACGGGCAAGCGCCACGACTTCCTCGTCGATTACGAACTCGGCTTCGACGACGACGGCCGCATTCACGCGGTCGACGCCACCTATGCGGCCCGCTGCGGCTTCTCGTCCGACCTGTCGGGCCCGGTCACCGACCGTGCGCTGTTTCACGCCGATTCCAGCTATTTCTATCCGCATGTGCACCTGACGTCGAAGCCCTTGAAGACCCACACCGTCTCCAACACCGCATTCAGAGGCTTCGGCGGACCGCAGGGCATGCTGGGTGCCGAGCGCTTCATCGAGGAGATCGCCTATGCCGTCGGCAAGGACCCGCTCGATATCAGAAAGCTGAATTTCTACGGCCAGCCCGGTTCCGGCCGCACGCTGACGCCTTATCACCAGGAGGTCGAGGACAGCATTCTCGAGCGGATCGTCGGGGAACTCGAGGAGAGCGCCGATTACCAGGCGCGTCGCCGAGAGATCATCGAATTCAATCGCGACAGCCGCTACATCAGGAAGGGCATCGCGCTGACGCCCGTGAAGTTCGGCATCTCCTTTACGCTCACCGCCTTCAACCAGGCCGGCGCTCTCGTCCACGTCTACCAGGACGGCTCGATCCACCTGAACCACGGCGGCACCGAGATGGGCCAGGGCCTCTACACCAAGGTGGCGCAGGTTCTGGCCGACAGCTTCCAGATCGACATCGAGCATGTGAAGATCACCGCGACGACCACGGGCAAGGTGCCCAACACGTCGGCGACGGCCGCCTCCTCCGGCACCGATCTAAACGGCATGGCCGCCTTTGACGCCGCCCGCCAGATCAAGGAACGCCTCGTCGCCTTCGCCGCCGAGAAATGGGACGTACCTGTCTCCGATATCGCCTTCCTGCCCAACCGGGTGCGCGTCGGCAACCAGGAGATCCCCTTCCCCGACTTCATTCGCCAGGCCTACTTCGCCCGCGTCCAGCTGTCCGCCGCCGGTTTCTACAAGACCCCGAAGATCCACTGGGACCGCGCCGCCGGAAAAGGCACGCCGTTCTACTACTATTCCTACGGCGCCTCCTGCACCGAGGTGTCGATCGACACGCTGACCGGCGAATACCTGATCGACCGCACCGATATCCTCCACGACGTCGGGCGCTCGCTGAACCCGGCGATCGACATCGGCCAGGTCGAGGGCGCCTTCGTGCAGGGCATGGGCTGGCTGACGACAGAGGAGCTCTGGTGGGACGCCAAGGGGCGCCTGCGCACCCACGCCCCCTCCACCTACAAGATCCCGCTGGCCTCCGACCGCCCGAAAATCTTCAACGTGCGTCTCGCCGAATGGTCCGAAAACGCCGAACAGACCATCGGCCGCTCCAAAGCCGTCGGCGAACCGCCCTTCATGCTGGCGATCTCGGTGCTGGAGGCGCTGTCGATGGCGGTGGCAAGCGTGGCGGATTACAAGGTCTGCCCGAGGCTCGACGCACCGGCGACGCCGGAGCGGGTGCTGATGGCGGTCGAGCGGATGAAGATGGTGGGATGAGAAAGGTCGTCGTGGTGTTCGCGCGCGAAAAAGGGAGCACTGCATCCGCGGCGCACCCCCCTCTGCCCTGCCGGGCATCTCCCCCTCAAGGGGGGAGATCGGCCAGTGGCTGGCCTTCACGCCAGGCGAGTGAGGTTGAAACGAGCGGGCACGCCCATCCGATCTCCCCCCTTGAGGGGGAGGTGCCCGGCAGGGCAGAGGGGGGTGTGCCCCAACCCCTTACCTCACCAAAACAAAACAACCC
>UCJD01000052.1 GCA_900472605.1 Hyphomicrobiales bacterium
GCAGGGCAGAGGGGGGTGCCGCCTACTCAGACGTCAGACAATTCAATCACAACCCCGAAGCAGGCGTGCCCTGCAGCTTGCCGCGCGCCTTGATCACAGGGATCGCCTCCGAATAGCTCACGCAAGCAACGTCCTGACGATGGCAGACATCGCTGACCAGGCGGTCGAGCGCCCGCCAATAGGCGCCGCCGTTCATCTCCACGAAGTGGAAGCCCAACTGCAACGGAATGCGGTCGCCTGCGTATTGCTTGTCGAAGGCACTTTTGAACGCTCTGTAGGCGCGGTCCTCGAACTCCTTGCTGTCGGCCTTGTCTTCCTCGCCCTTGGAGTGGCGGACGAAGAGGTTGTAGTCCATGCCGACGATCGGGCGGTCGCGCGGGCCCTCGGGGATGAGCGGCAGCCCGAAGCGGATGATGCCGCCTTCCTCGACCGGCATGGCCGGACCCTTGGTGACGAGGCTGGCGTCATAGGTGAAGCCGGCCTTCTTCTCGGCGGCGATCATGTCCGAGCCAGCGGTCGCCGACAGATAAGGGGCGCGAAAACCGTGGATGCCGTGATCGACCAAATCCTGCCAGCCCTTCGGCTCCTCGAGGTCGACGCCCTTCCAGGCGTTCTTCAGCGTCCGGTGGAAGGTGGCGTATTCGTCCGACCAATCGGCCTCGCTCCACTGGCGGCCGTCGAAGTGGCCGCAGGCGTGGCTGGAGATGTCGTGGCCTTCGAGATGGGCGTGCCAGATGTTGCCGAGGCGCTCGCGGATCTCGTCGTCGCTCTGGGCGAAGCCGATGTTGGAGCGGCCGGGCTTCTGGTGCGGCGCCTGATAGGCTTTCTTCATCTCCTTGTTCATCAGGAAGGTGCAGGAGAGGAAGTAGGTGAAGTGCGCGCCGTTCTTCGCCGCCATCTCGCGGCTCTTTTGCCACAGCGCGTTGTCGTGCGCGCCGTCGAAGGAAATCATCACCAACTGCTTCGGCTTGGTTGCCGGGTTAGCGTCAGCGGTCTGGGCGAGCGCTGGGGCAACCGCCGGCGCGAGCAGCGAGAGCGTAAGCGAAATGGAAAGACAGGAACGGGATATAAAATCAGACATGGACACCGCGACGATTTGTTTCGGGCTTTTCTGTTACAGAATTGAGGCGAAGCTGCGGTGCCGCTGGCATTTTCCCGTTGGCGACGATAAGCCTGTCTCATTGTCAAAACAGGAATTTAGCGATGCAGCTTCTCATCTTGAGCCTCATCCTCTTCATCGGCCTTCACCTCATCCGCGTGGTCGTGCCGGATTTCCGCCGGTCGATGATCGAAAAGCTCGGCAAGCCGGTCTGGGGCGCGGTGCACGGTATCTTGAGCATCGTGACGCTGCTGTTCCTCGCCTACGCCTTCAATGAGGCGCGCGGCATGTACGGCACGCTTTACAATCCGCCGATCTGGATGGCGCATATCACGCTGACCTTGATGCTGATCGCGATGATCTGTCTTGTCGCGGGCTTCCTGCCCGCAGGTCATATCCGCGCCAAGCTCAAGTTTCCGCTTCTGGTGGCGATCAAGATCTGGGCGTTGTCGCATCTGCTGGCCAACGGCGAGCCGGAGGCGATCGTGCTGTTCGTCGCCTTCCTCGCCTGGGCGGTGTTGCTCAGGATCTCGATGAAGCAGCGGCTGCGCAATGGGGAAATCAAGCTGCCGGTGTTCGTCTCGGCCAAGTACGATCTCTATGCGGTGGTTATCGGCGCAGTGCTCTGGGCGGTCATCCTGTTCAAGCTGCACGAACTGGTGATCGGCGTTTCTCCGCTTGTGATGTAACGATTCTTTCACATCCCCCTTACAACGGATGCAAAATGGGGTAGAAGGCCCGACAATGTGCGTGCAACCCGCATGATTTTGCATATCCGCTGCCGGAGACGAGAATGGCATTCAACGACGATAGCTTCATTCGTGAAGTCAATGAGGAACTGCGTTCGGACCAGATGAAGGGTGCGTGGCAGAGGTTTGGCCGCTACCTGATCGTCCTCGCCGTCCTCATCGTTCTCGGCACGGTCGGCTACAAGGTGTTCGAATACTGGGACAACAACCAGTCGTCGGGCACCGGCGACCAGTTCATCGCCGCCATGAAGCTTGCCGATGAGAACAAGAGCGACGAGGCGCTGACAGCGCTTGAGAAGCTCGAGAAGGAAGGCCACGGCGACTATCCGATCCTGGCGCGCCTGCGCGCTGCCTCCGTGCTCGCCCAGAAGGGTGACGCGACGGGCGCCATCGCCGCCTTCGACGTGATCGGCAAGGATCAGAAGGCGCCGACGCCGATCCGCGATGCCGCCAAGATGCGCGCTGGATGGCTCCTGATCGAAAACGGCACCTATGAGCAGGTCTCGGCCCAGGTCGAGGAAATGGCCGTTCCAACCAACGCATTCCGCCACTCCGCTCGCGAAGCGCTCGGCCTTGCCGCCTACAAGGCCGGCAACATGGCCCAGGCCCGCCAGTGGTACCAGGCGATCGCCGACGATGCGCAGTCACCGCGCAATGTTGCCAATCGCGCCCAGATGATGCTTGATAACATCACCGCATCCGGCAAGGCGCCCGCCGCACAGGGCTGAGTTTAGGGTATTTCAATGAGCTTTACGGTCGCGATCGTCGGTCGCCCGAATGTCGGCAAGTCGACGCTTTTCAACCGGCTGGTCGGAAAGAAGCTGGCGCTTGTCGACGACACGCCCGGCGTCACCCGTGACCGCCGCCCCGGAGACGCGCGCCTGATGGGGCTGACCTTCACCATCATCGATACCGCTGGTCTGGAAAAGGCCGAGGCGGAGAGCCTGCAGGGCCGCATGCGCGCCCAGACGGAAGCGGCGATCGACGAGGCCGATATCTCGCTCTTCGTGGTCGATGCCAAGTTCGGCCTGACGCCTGTCGACAAGGAACTGGCCGAGATGCTGCGCCGTCGCGGCAAGCCGGTCGTGCTCGTCGCCAACAAGTCGGAAGCCAAGGGATCGGACGGCGGGTTCTACGACGCCTATACGCTTGGCCTCGGCGAACCTGTGCCGATCTCGGCCGAACACGGGCAAGGCATGCTCGACCTGCGCGACGCGATCGTCGAGGCGGTTGGCGAAGACCGCGCTTATCCGCCGAAGGAAGACATTGCCGAGACCAACGTCAATCTTCCCCGCGAGATGGAAGAGGACGAGGACTACGAGCCCGAATATGACGACACCAAGCCGCTGCGCGTGGCGATCATCGGTCGCCCGAATGCCGGGAAGTCGACGCTGATCAACCGCTTCCTCGGCGAGGACCGGTTGCTCACGGGCCCCGAGGCGGGCATTACCCGCGACAGCATTTCCGTCGAGTGGGACTGGCACGGCCGCACCATCAAGATGTTCGACACGGCAGGCATGCGCCGCAAGGCGCGCGTCACCGAGAAGCTCGAGAAGCTGTCTGTCGCCGATTCTTTGCGCTCCATCCGCTTCGCCGAGACCGTGGTCATCGTCTTCGACGCGACCATTCCCTTCGAAAAGCAGGACCTGCAGCTGGTCGACCTCGTTATCCGCGAGGGACGCGCGGCGGTGCTCGCCTTCAACAAGTGGGACCTGATCGACGAGCCACAGGCGCTGCTGGCGGACCTGCGCGAAAAGACCGAGCGGCTCTTGCCGCAGGCGCGCGGCATCCGCGCCGTGCCGATCTCCGGTCAGACCGGGCGCGGCCTCGACAAGCTGATGCAGTCGATCATCGATACCGACATGACGTGGAACCGCCGCATCTCGACCGCCAAGCTCAACCGCTGGCTCGATTCGATGACGACGCAGCATCCGCCGCCGGCGGTTTCCGGTCGCCGCCTGAAGCTCAAGTACATGACGCAGGTCAAGGCCCGCCCGCCGGCCTTCATGATCTCCTGCACCCGCGCCGACGCGCTGCCGGAATCCTATACGCGCTATCTGATCAACAGCCTGCGCACGGATTTCAACATGCCTGGCGTGCCGATCCGGATCATGTATCGGGAAAAGGATAATCCGTACGAATCGAAGAGTGGCGGACGGCGCAAGCCGCAGCCCGCAAAATGACATGTCGGGTGCAGCCTAGCGCTGCGCCCGCAATCTTCCTTTTCAGCCGTCGAAGTAATAAACCGGTTCGCGGGTGAGTTCGCCGTTGCCGATATGGCCGTAGACGTCGTTTCCAAGAATCCAGAAGGTTATCGCCTGGGTCTCGGTGGAAAATATGTAGTCTCCGGATATCCAATGTTCGGCTTTACTTCCCGATAGCGAAAACAGGTGTTCGCCCGCCTGGTACATGACGGCCTTGTGCGACTTCGAATCATATAAATAACGTTCGTCAGCCATGTTGCGCCCTGATTCTATTTCATGAGAATCTCACGCAGGCTTTGGTTTGTCTAATAATCCTGATTTAATATGTATGACTATTTTTGGTATAAAGGCCGACGGGGCTGCCCGGCGGGAGGGTAATTCTTGAAAATTATGTGACAGGCTGTCGGATGCGGCTGATGTCGGACGTCTTGATGGGGAGGGCATGGATCGCCTTTGGACGGCATCCGCGCCAGATCGGTTCGCACAGGGAGGTGCACGATGATGAGCCATTCGCATCAGGGGTCGTATCGGTGGGTGATCGTGGCGGCGGGGGCGCTGATGACCTGCGTGGCGCTGGGGGCTATGTTTTCCCTGGCGATATTCCAGGAGCCGATCGCGCTCGACACCGGCTGGTCGCATATCGGCATCGCCAGCGCGATGACGCTCAACTTCATCGTCATGGGGATCGGCGGTTTCGTCTGGGGGGCCGCAAGCGACCGCTTCGGGCCGCGCGCAGTGGTACTCGTCGGGGCAGCACTTCTCGGGCTGGCGCTTGTGCTTTCCAGCCGGGCGGCGACGCTGCTGCAATTCCAGCTGACCTACGGCATTCTCGTCGGCATCGCCGCCAGTACCTTCTTCGCGCCGATGATCGCGGCGACCACGGCATGGTTCGACGAACATCGCGGCCTTGCCGTCTCGCTGGTCTCGGCCGGCATGGGCGTGGCGCCGATGACCATCTCGCCCTTCGCCCGCTTCCTGATCTCGGCCTACGACTGGCGCACCGCGATGCTGATCATCGGCATCGGCGCCTGGGTCCTGCTGCTTCCGGCGGCACTTCTGGTGCGGCGCGCGCCAGACAGTGCCGAGGAAGCGGCCGGTGCCATGTCGTCCAATGCTGCGACGGCCACGGGTACCTCGCCGGCGGAGCGGGGTGGTCCGCGGCTATCCGAGGTGTTCCGCTCGCCGCAGTTCATCGTGCTCGGGCTCACTTTCTTCGCGTGCTGCGCGGCGCATTCGGGGCCGATCTTCCATATGGTGAGCTACGCGACGATCTGCGGCGTGGCGCCGATGGCCGCCGTCAGCATCTATAGCGTCGAGGGGCTGGCCGGGCTTGGCGGCCGGTTGATCTACGGTACGCTCGCCGATCGCGTCGGCGTCAAGCCCGTCATCGTCGGCGGGCTGCTGATCCAGGCGATTGCGCTGATGGGCTATCTCTTCGTCAGCCGGCTCGGAGAATTCTACGCGCTGGCGGTGATCTTCGGCAGCGCCTATGGCGGCGTCATGCCGCTCTATGCCGTCCTGGCGCGCGAATATTTCGGACAGAAGATCATCGGCACCGTCTTCGGCGCCGCCACCATGCTCTCCAGCCTCGGCATGGCCTTCGGCCCGCTGATCGGCGGCTGGATCTTCGACAGCTTCGCCAACTATTCCTGGCTGTTCATCGGCTCGGCGCTGGTGGGGCTGGGGGCGGCCGCGATCGCACTGGCGTTTCCGCCGCTGCCGGGGGAGCGGCGGAAACGCCAGTG
>UCJD01000051.1:0-20023 GCA_900472605.1 Hyphomicrobiales bacterium
TTTGCAACGCCATCATCAGCCCGCCCGCCAGCAGCCCCCAGAACGCCCCGGAAATCCCGCCGAACGACACCCCCGACGCCGTCACCAGGAAGGTGATTGCCGCCGCCTCCCGCGTATCCGGCGCCTGAAAGGCCGCCATGGCTGAACCGGAAAATGCACCGACCAGCGCCAGCCCGGCCACCGCCTGGATCAGGATCGGCGGCGCCAGCGCCACCGAGGCCGTCACTGCACCCGCGAGCGGCCCGAGGATGAGATAGCAGACACCGCAGACGATGACCGCCCAATAGCGCCGCTTCGGATCCGGATGCGCGTCCGGCCCGGCGCACATGGCCGCCGTGATCGCCGCAAGATTGACGGCATGGCCGCCGAAGGGCGCCGACAGCAACGAGAAGAAGCCGGTCGAGGCAAAGAGCGGCCCGGGCTTGGTCTCATAGCCATTGACCTTCATGACCGCGATCCCCGGAATGTTCTGCGAGGCCATGGTGACGATGAAGAGCGGCAAAGCGATCGACACGAAAGCCGGCACGTTGAACACGGGCATGACGAATTCGACCGTCGGCACCAGCGAGCGCTTGACGGTGTCGAGCGCTCCCACGGGCACATCGACCCCGAAGACCACGACAAGCACAAAGGCCGCCAGCGCCGCCGGCACGGCCCATAGCCGCTTGAAGGCACCGACGACGATCCAGGCAAGCACGATCGGCAGCCCGAGCAACGGATTGAACCCGATCGCCTTGACCGGCGCGAAGCAGAGCCCGATCAGCACGCCCGAAAGCATCGCATTGGCCAGCGGCGCCGGTATCGCCGCCACCGCCCGCCCCAGCGGCTTGAACAGCCCCGCGATGACGATCAACAGCGCGCAGATGATGAAGGCCCCGACGGCCGCATTGAACCCGCCCTCGACCACACCGGTCGCAGCCAAAAGCGCGCCGCCCGGCGTCGACCAGGCCATGCTGATCGGCAGCCTGGATGTGGCGCTGAGCACGATCGCGCAAATCCCGAGCGAGACCGACAGCGCCATCAACCCCGAAGCCGCCTGCGCCTCCGTGGCGCCGACGGCCTGCAACCCGTGCAGCACGACGGCGAACGAACTGGCGAAACCGACAAAAGCGGTGAGAACGCCCATGAACAGGGCCTGCACGGAGAAGTCTTTGATCATGAACTGGCTCTTGGCGATGAAAGATTGCTTGGAGCACTCCAGACGTTAATGTGCAAGGGCATAGCAGGCAGTGACGCCTTACGCATCTCGATCGTCCACCCTCAACGGGAAACGCGCGTTATGAAAATCTTGACGGATGCCGATCTTGATAAGCGGGAGTTCATGGCAATCGCCATAGACGCCGTTAGCGAATCCTTCCGGCTCAAATCGCAAGGGGACTTTGTCGCGCCGCCAAGGCATATCGTACCCTTCACCGATAAAGGCAGCCTCGTCTTCACGATCGGCGGATCAACCTCCAACGAGCCCGTGGCCGGATTTCGCGTCTACGATACGTTCCACGGCGAAAGGCACCAACAGCTTGTTGCCGTCTGGAGAACGGAAACGGCGGAGCTTATCGGAATCGTGATAGGCGAAAGACTGGGCGCGGTTCGCACCGGCGCGATAGGCGGAGTGGCGATCCGGCATATGTCAAATCCCGACGCAAGTCGCGTCGGCGTTCTGGGCAGTGGCCAGCAAGCCCGCACCCAGTTGGAAGCAGCGGCGACCGTTCGCAAACTTGAGCATGTCCGTGTCTTCAGCAGAAGCGACGAAAGCAGGCGCAAATTCGCGTTGGAAATGAGCGAACGACTGCATGTGGCCGTAGAGCCGGTGGCTTCGGCGCAGATCGCGGTGGAAGACGCAGACATCGTCTTATGCGCCACAAACAGCAATGTTCCCGTCATCGAAGCTGCGTGGCTCAAGCCCGGCGCGCACATCAACACCGTCGGCCCGAAGACAACGGCCGCGCATGAGATCGGACTGGATGTGGTAGCAAGGGCGGGAACAATCGCGACAGACTCGCTTGAGCAGATGAATGCCTATGACAAGCCATTCTTTCTAGCTGGCTCGCCCGTTGGGGGCTTGGTCTGCGATCTTGCCCAAATAGCCTGTGGCGATATCTCAGGGCGCCGCACGCGCGAGGAGATAACGTTGTTCTGCTCAGTTGGCCTAGCCGGGACAGAGGTGCTGGTAGCCGCCAAGATTATTGCGGCAGCTCAATAGCCCCCGCAAAAACAAAAAAGCGCCCTCGCCCGCTATCCAGCAGCCAAGGGCGCTTCTATCTCGATCCGATCAGATATCGCTCTGCGACGTCACGATGCGCGAGACCAGGCCGTAGGCCTTGGCTTCCTCAGCCGACAGCCAGTAGTCGCGGTCGGTATCGGCGGCGATCTTCTCGTAGGACTGGCCGGTTGCCTCGGCCATGATCTTGTTCAGGCGCTCGTTCATCTTGATGATCTCGCGTGCCTGGATCTCGATGTCAGACGCCATGCCGCGCGTGCCGCCCGAGGGTTGGTGCAGCAGGAAGCGGGTGTTGGGCAGGCAAAGGCGCTGCTCTTTCGGAGCGGCGACATAGATCAGCGCGCCGGCCGAAGCGACCCAGCCGGTTCCGATCATCCAGACCTTCGGCTTGATGAACTTGATCATGTCGTGGATCGAATCGCCTGATTCGACGTGGCCACCGGGCGAATTGACGTAGATGCGGATGTCTTCGTCGCTGGCCGCGGCAAGCGCCACGAGCTGCGAGCAGACCTTCTGCGCCAGTTCCTGGTTGATCGGTCCATAGATGAAGATGGAACGCGACTTGAAAAGGTTCGCCTCCGTTTCCTTGCCGAGCGGCAGTTCCTTCGTCTTGTCGTCCTGGTCTTCGTCGTTCATTCGAACCTCTCTCACGTAAATTCGGGTTCCCCGCACATAGTGCGACTCAATGCGTAAAACAATGCGTGAAAAAGACAAGCCACGGAACGGGTGAAGATATGGTTAGGGCCGGAATGTCTGGGGACCAGACTGACTGACACGCCTTACTGAAATGTAACTTGCCCAGGCTTTGAAAAGTCTCAATCCGTTCCTACGTCCTTCTCAACGACCCACAAAAGCCCGTGTGCGGGCACGCAGCAAAGGAGACAGCCGATGTCACCAGAAGAACGCCAACTCCTGACCGCTCTTTTCGAGCGCGTCCGCACCGCCGCCGCAACGCCGCGCGACCGCGACGCCGAACAGCTGGTCGAGCAAAGCACCCGCGAACAGCCCTATGCCGCCTATTATCTGGCGCAGGCCGTGATCGTGCAGGAAAAGGGCCTCGAGGCCGCCGCCAGTCACATCAAGGAGCTGGAAGAGCGCATCCGTCAGCTCGAAGCCGATCAGAGCGACAACCACAAGGCCGAGCAAGGCGGCGGGTTCCTTTCGTCCATCTTCGGCAGCAGCCAGCCACCGCAGCAACGGCAACAGGCAGCGCCGACGGATAGCGCATCCGGCCCGTGGGGCAGCGCCCCGCGCCAGCAGATCCGCGAGAACCAGGGCTTCGACACAGCCCCGCGTATGCAGCAGCAGCCCTCCGGCCCGTGGAGCCCGCAAGCCTCGGCCCCATCGGCCGGCGGCAGCTTCCTGCAGGGCGCGCTCGGCACGGCGGCCGGCGTTGCCGGCGGCATGCTGCTTGCCAATTCGCTGAGCGGCATCTTCAGCGGCGGCCACATGTCCTCGCTCGGCCTCGGCTCGGGCGCCACGCCATCAAGCGCGCCGACGGAAGAGACCGTCATCAACAACTACTACAACAATGACGGCGGCAGCCAGCAGGCATCGAACGATGCCGATAACACCCGCCAGGTCGCTGACAACAACGTCGCCGACAACAACGACAACGACGATAGCGGTCTGCAGCAGGCGGATTACGATAACGACGACAATTTCGACGACCAGTCCGACTTCGGCAGCGACGACAGCTTCAACGTCTAGGCACGCTGGCATAAACGCGATCAGGGCCGCGCTGAGGCGGCCCCTTTCCAAACAAGCGCCGTGCATGTGTTTATTGCGACGATAGCTGCAACTGATGATCACCAAGCAGGATGTCGCGCCATGCGGCCGCAACCTTCTCGGCACCCGAGCCGCCGATATGGCAATCGTCGTAGCGGTCGTCGCCATTCAGCAGCGCATCCGAGTTCACGCCCTGCACGATGCCGTTGCCGCTTTTCGGCAAGGCAAGCTGCGCCCGCAGGATCGGATTGTCGGCGACATGCTGTTTCAGGCCGCCATTGGCGGGCTCGAGGCACTTGGTCGCCACCGCGAGGTAAACCGGAGCCGCGACCCCGAGCCCGCGCAGCGTCCCGACCATCGACAGAAAGCGCTGCTCATAGGCTTCCGTGCTGGTGCCTTTGACGAAATCGGCCTCGCCCTGCACCCAGAGCACATCGGTCACGCGGTAGCCGGCGTCGTGAAGCTTTTTTGCGCCGTCGACGAGCACCGGATTGATGTCGCCGCCATCGGCCCACCGCGCCACCTCGGAGCCGGAATAGGCGACCGGCGCGATGATGACATTGTCATATCGCCCGGATGCGATCAGCGAATTGCCGATCTGCGTCCAATATTCCCCTTTCGTATCTGTCGAGCCGAGAAGCGGCGATGCGGCAATGAAGCAATGACCGTCGAAGGCATTGATCACCCGCTCGCCGTACTGCGATCTGTGCCGCTGGCCGCCGTCATTGGCCGCGTTCGATTGTCCGAGAACCAGCAGAACAGCGGTTCGATCTGTCTGAGCCGGGCATGAAACCGCCGTCTTCGTCTCGTCTCCGATAAGACGCTCCTTGTCGTCGAAGGTGTAGCGGCTCGGAGGCGGCGCCTCCGGGGCGACGAACCGTTGTTTCAGCGCCGAAAGCTGCGGCCAGGGAAACATCTCGTGCCGAGCGCTCATGCCGCCGGAGACGAACACCGCAAGCAATGCGGCACATCCGAAAATCAAATTTCGAAGCATCCGAACATCCAATTCTTGAAGGTATCGCTGGCTGTCCATGGGCACCGCCGCTCGCAATTGCCCACTCGCCCAAATTGTCTTTCAATACACTAGATATGAAACTCAGGACTGCAATTACGCTGATTGGATGAGGCTCATACAAATGAACGAGGCTCACCGGCGCGAGAAGCGCTTGACCGTGTCGTTGCTGTCGCACCGCACCCAGGTACAAGCTTTCGGTCGCCGCTGGCCGGTACCGATTGATATGCAGTCCTGGCATCGATAAGGTCCGCCGCGATTATTGACCTCACGAAACGCAGAGCGGGCGAGATAGCATTGAAAACCCTCATCATCAGCCGCAAGGCCGAGGAAACCAGGCGGCGCTTTCAGACGCGGCAGATGCAGGCGCTTGGCCTGGATTTCACGTTTCTGGATGCTTTCGAGGCCCGCGACCTCACGCCGGAAGAGTGCCAGAAGGCAGCCGACAGCTGGCCGAGCCCGACGCTGCGCGAGGATGTCGCCTGCTTCACCTCGCACCGTATTGCCTGGCGCAGGATCGTCGATAGCAACGAGCGGATGCTGATCCTTGAAGACGACGCCGTGCTGTCGGCAAGCTTCGCCGACGCGCTGCGAAGCATAGAGGCACGCCCGGATGGCGACGATATCGCCTACGATCTCGAATTCGCGCCGCGCGATCACATCGTCGCGAAGCATCCGCTGTGGACCGACGGCATCTATAGCGCCCGTCGGGTCTTCCAGAACCGTGTCGGCACGGCCGGTTATGTCATCGGCCCCGGTGCTGCCGCGCGCATGCTGAAGGACACCGAAACCTACGGCCTCCTCGATGCCTACATGTGGCACCGCGCCTGGCTGAAGGCCTACCAGATCGAGCCCGCCCCCGTCATCCAGATGCAGTTCCTCGACGGCAGCGCCGACAAGGCGGCCTTCATCCGCAAATCGATCGACCGCGCCTTCAAGCCCAGCAAACTGCGCAAGAACCTGCTCAGGCTTAAGCTCGAGGCCATCAAGGCCCGCAACATCTTCCGCGGCTTGTCGGGCGGCGAAAAACGCCCGCTGCGCATGGAAAGAGCAAGCTTCCCCGCCGATCCCGCCAAATCGGCCGAGTGATCTCGGCCGATTGACCGGTGGCGATGGACGTCAATCGCCGCGGATCAGCCGCGGCCGCGATAGGTCGCGACGCCCTGGTCCGGCAGCCATACGCCCTCGGGCGGCTTGCCGGTCTGCCAGAAGACATCGATCGGAATGCCGCCGCGCGGATACCAGTAGGCGCCGATCCTCAGCCACTTCGGATCGAGCAACTCGACCAGTCGCTTGGCGATATAGATCGAGCAATCCTCGTGAAAGGCGCCGTGGTTGCGGAAGGAGTGCAGGAAAAGCTTCAGCGCCTTGGATTCCACCAGCCATTCGTTCGGAATGTAATCGATAACGATATGGGCGAAATCCGGCTGCCCGGTCATCGGGCAGAGCGAGGTGAATTCGGGCGCGGTGAAGCGCACGACGTAATCGGTGCCGGCATGGTTCGACGGCACTTTTTCCAGAACCGCTTCCTCGGGCGAGGTCGGCGCTTCGGTCTGCTTTCCCAGCATCGAGAGGCTGGAGACGTCTGTATTGGGCATTCAAGCCTCCTTGATGACTTTGACGCGGATGCCGTGGGCCTTCTCGCCCTCCGGCTCGACGTGAATGGCGATGCTGGAGCCCGGATGCGCGGCGTTGATGGCATCTTCGAGGCGGTCGCAGATATCGTGCGCCTGCCTTACAGACATTGCGGCGGGCACGACAAGATGAAAATCGATGAAGGTGACGGCGCCGGCGCGCCGCGTCTTGAGATCATGGACCCCGAGCGAGCCCGTCGCATGCGTGGCGATCGCGTCCTTGATCGCCTCCTCCTCCTGCGGCTCGACCGCCTGGTCCATAAGTCCGCCGATCGAATGCGAGATCACCTTCCAGCCCTGATAGAGGATGTTGATGGCAACCAGGATGGCGAGGATCGGGTCGAAGATCGCATAGCCCGTGGCGATCGCCAGAAGCAGGCCGATCAGCACGCCGACGGACGTGACCACATCCGACATGATATGCTGGCCATCGGCCGTCAGCGCCGCCGAGCGATACTTGCGGCCTGTCGTGATCAAAAGCCGCGCCCAGATGGCGTTGATAACGCCCGCCAGAAAGTTGATCGCGAGACCGAGCACCGGCGCCTCGAGCATGCGCGGATCCGACAGATGGCCGACCGCCTCGTTGACGATCAGGAGTGCGGCCACGACGATCAGCACACCCTCGGTGACGGCCGAGAGATACTCCGCCTTGTGATGCCCGAAGGGATGATCGTGATCCGCCGGCTTCTGCGCATAGCGGATGACGAAGAAGGCGATGAAGGCGGCAACGACATTGACCGTCGATTCCAGCCCGTCGGACAACAGCGCCACCGACCCCGTGACCCACCAGGCCACCATCTTCAGGCCCATGACCCCGAGCGACATCGGAATGCCCCAGAATGCCAGCCGCCGCACGGTCAGATTCCCCTGTTCGCTCATCTCAATCCCTCTGCCTTACCCATGTCTTCAATGCGAGTGCGGATGCGAACGAATTGCAGAAACAATGCCATTCAAACGCAAAACCGCCCACGCGAAAATCGCGCAGGCGGCTGTTGCGGGGGATATGGGCCAGAAATGCGGATTTGTCAAAGTGGAAGTGCGGGGGGCGAAACAGATCGGATTGTACCACCGGCGATCGTAAGCTTACGATCAGCGGAGCATGTCGTCAAAACCTGCAGACGAGATGCGCTTTGGCCCCCCCAAGCCGATCGTGGCGGCCGCGAGTGAAGTTTGCGAGAGTATGGCCCAGTCGTTCCCATATCGCAGGGCGGTGAAACCAATCGCATACTGGCTTCCCTCGAACGAAACCAACGCAACGCGCTCGGTCATCTCATCCGCACCATTGCTAGCGGCAAGCAGAGCCATATTGGCCTGATGTGCCTTGTTGTTCATGATGCCAGGATTCGGGATGCCGACTTTAACGAGCGAAAGGCCTTTTAGCCGATCGGCACGTAGTGAGTTGACGAAATCGCTGACACCGGCCGCATCAACTCGCACCGTGCTGCTGCTGACGAAATCCCTCGTGGTCATCAGGCTGTAGATTAGCAACTGAACCTGCTGAGAAATCTGGCTGGCAAATTTGGCCCTGTTGAGGTCTACAAAAAGCGGATCGCTCGGTGGCATGGGGTAGGAAGCGCTAAGCATCTGAAGTCGGTTTACAGACGCGACGAAGTCGAATTGCGCACTCATTCTCTCCACAGCCGTGGCGGCAATGACGGCCTTGAAGTCTTCATGAGTAATGGCATCGATGTACGCAGAAATCGCCTTCTCGGGTGTCGCTAGATCAGCGGCCTTGCCCGAAGACGACCATAAGCCTGCAACGGTGACGCTTACTGAAAAAACAATCGAAAATAATAATGAATGCCGCATGATGCCCTCTGTAAAATACAAATCCTTAACGGGAGTTGATGCTAGCGTCCAGTGGAAGCGCATCCAGCGGAACTCCCCCATCGCCACCAACCACCACCGTCTGCGGCCAGCGCAGCAAAGCCGCCTCACCCGCCTCATTCAGCGCATAGACACCCTTCCCCTGCCGGTCGAACCAGCCATAGACATTATCGAGCAGGATGCGTCCCGCCTGCGGCGCCCAAGTTTTCATGTCTCGCGGCCGCACCAGCCCCTGTTGCAAGGCCGAGGCGCAGATCAGCGCCTGCTGCCGGTAGGCGGTCATGATCGGCGAGCGCGTGGCGCCGCCGAGCGCCGGATCGCCCTGTCTTTTCCGATGCTCCTTGACGAGCCGCGTCCGCCGCTTCGGGTTCGTCCTCGGCATCGGCGAGACGGAGCTGACGATGACGCTGACCTCGCCGGTATCGGATATCCCGAGCATGCCGATCCCCATCCTCCGGCAGAGATCGCGATAGCGCTTGTCCGCCTCTCGCCCCCGGCCCTTGGCCGAGACCCTCGCCGCGATCCAGACTTCATCGGCCATAGCCGCCCGGTCGACCGCCTGCAGGATGAGTTCGAGATTGAACGACATCTTCAATTCGCAGACGACAACGACCGGCGGCTCGCTTTCGCTCAAGCCCACGACATCGCAGCTTGCGACCTCTCCCTTCACGACATAGCCCGCCTTTTCCAGAAAGGCCTTCACCGGCAGATAGAGCGAGGTTTCCATCGCGCGACGCTTACGGATTGAGCTCGGCGATCTCGCCGAATTGCGCCAGCAGACGCGGAGACAGCATGTCGCCGGTCTCTTCGTCGACGGTGATCGCATAGGCAGCAACCCCCGCGAAGCGCTCAGACATCGCAGACGCGATCTTCTCCGCACTGATCGGGTTCGACGCCTGGCGCATTTCGCCCGGCACCAGCTTGCCGCGATTGCTGCGGTAAGGGATCACGATAAACTTTTCACCAGTGGCCACGCGCGTCATTCCCGATTGATCGTTCCTGAAACGTTCTGATTTGAAGACGGATGTCAACTGGGCATGGCAGCAATCTCGTCGGCACCGCGATTTGTCCGTGCGCTCCAAGACAACCGGAACAACGCAACCCATTCACGTTTTCCTCAGGATTCAACCCTTAGCTATGTCGCGACCCAGGATGCGCGTGATGACCATTTTATACCAGGACAGCTTCAGCCGCCTCGCCTGCGAGGATCGCTTCTGGCTGAGTTATGCCTTCATGCTCATCGTAGGGTGCTGCCTGGCCGCCATCATGCTCGCCTCCTACATCCGGGCCACGCCGTCTGGCTGGAAGCGGACCGTCTTTGCTTGGGGCGCCGGGATGCTGGCGCTGTTCGCGCCCATCTTTGCCTTCATACCCGCCGTGGCCGAGCAAACCAGTCTCGTCTTAATCGATGGACAGGATCTTGTGCGAAACAGCTGTCATGGCAGACAGTCCTTGACGGAGCGCCATCGCCTTTCCGACATCAGCACATCGCTCGAACGCCGCGTTGTCAAAGGCTCGGAGCGGTTCGCGCTCGTGATACGCTGGCCTCGGCAAGCCCGGCCATTCGCTCTGCGCTTGCACTGGGATGATCCGCTGATGTCCAATCTGGCCGCTTTCGCACCGGAAGCGATCGCCGCTTACGCCGACGCCCTGCGCGACCGCAATATCGACGTGCGCTGGACCGTCTCTGGCAAGCCTGTCGGTTATTAAGGCAATTGGCGCCTGTGGCCTCGCATGGCGAACCGTTTTAAGCTGGTGTCGAAGCAAGGGTCGCACCGGGCCGACCGGCGTGCCGCGCTGACAGTGCTGCACCGAGCCGAAACGAGACAAAGCCCGCAACCCACTCATATCTTAAAGCACCAGGCCACGACCAGATCGGGCCCAAAAACACGACCAGGGAGAACTACCAATGCCCCACATCCTCGACCGTCCCGCCTGGAACGCGCTTCAAACCGCGCATGCCGGCCTGGCTGAAGGCGACGCGCTCGCCATGCGCTATCCGCCCTCGATCGTTCCCTTCGCAGCAGCGCGCGACGATGCGCCGGAAAGCATCGCCGCCCTCGCCGCCCTTCCGGCGATGGGCGAGATGATGGCCCTGGTCGAGGCCGGCCCGATCATCGTGCCTGATGGATTTGACATCGTTGTCGACAGCACGCTGGTGCAGATGACCGGAGGCAGCAAGCACCCGCGCGTCGAGGATCCGCAGATCGAACCGCTGACGCCCGATGATGCCGAGGAAATGCTGGGGCTGGCGACGCTGACGAAGCCTGGCCCTTTCACGCTCGGCGCCCAGCGCCTCGGCACCTTCTGGGGGATCCGCATCGACGGACGGCTGGCGGCGATGGCCGGCCAGCGCATGCGCCAGCCGGGCTTCGGCGAACTCAGCGGCCTCTGCACCCACCCGGATTTTCAGAAACGCGGCCTCGGCACCCTGCTCTTCCGCCACGTCGCCGGAGAGATTTCCGCTCGGGGCGATGAGGTCTACCTGCACGCCTATGCCAGCAATGCCAACGCCATCGCGCTGTATGAGCACATGGGATTCAGCATTCGCAGCCGGATGAACGTGAAGATCGTGCAGCGGTCGGTGTGAGGCGAGCATCGGCTAAGGGTGTACCGTGAGGCACCCCCCTCTGCCCTGCCGGGCATCTCCCCCTCAGGTGGGGAGATTGGCTGGGCGCACCCGCTCGCTCCACATTGATTGTTTGACGCTGACCTAACCGCGAGTCGATCTCCCCCCTTGAGGGGGAGATGTCCGGCAGGACAGAGGGGGGTGCGCCCAAATGCACAACGCCCACCCCTATACCCGAGGAGCCCACCATGACCCCCGCCGTCCGCTTCCAACAGGTCTCCCGCCACTTCGGCCCCGTGCGCGCCGTCGACGGCGTCGATCTTACGATCGCGCCCGGCGAATTCTTCGCCATGCTCGGCCCCTCCGGCTCCGGCAAGACCACCTGCCTGCGCCTGATCGCCGGCTTCGAGCAGCCGACATCGGGCCATATCGAGATCTTCGGCGAAACCGCCGAGGGCGTGCCGCCCTATCGCCGCAACGTCAATACCGTGTTCCAGGACTACGCGCTCTTCCCGCACCTCAACATCCTCGACAACGTCGCCTACGGGCTGATGGTCAAGGGAACAGGCAAGCAGGAACGCACCAAGGCGGCCGAGCAGGCGCTGGAACTGGTGAAACTCCCCGGCTACGGCGCCCGCAAGCCCGGCCAGCTTTCCGGCGGCCAGCGGCAGCGCGTGGCGCTTGCCCGCGCGCTGGTCAACAAGCCGAAAGTGCTCCTCCTCGACGAACCCCTCGGCGCACTCGATCTGAAGCTGCGCGAGCAGATGCAGGAGGAGCTGAAGAGCCTGCAGCGGGCGCTCGGCATCACCTTCGTCTTCGTCACGCACGACCAGGGCGAGGCGCTGTCGATGGCAGACCGCGTCGCCGTCTTCAACGACGGCGGCATTGTCCAGGAAGGCACGCCGCAGGATATCTACAACAGGCCGAAGACCCGCTTCGTCGCCGATTTCGTCGGCTCCTCCAACGTCATCGCCCCCGATCTGATGACCGCGCTTGGCGGCGAGAAGCGCTGGGCGAGCCTGCGCCCCGAAGCGATCCGGCTGTCGGGCGACGGTGTCGAATCCCGGGTCGAAAACGCGAGCTTCCTCGGCGCCGCCACCCGCCTCACCGTCGCCGCGAAGGGCACCCGCCTCCACGTCATGCTGCCCGCAGGCGCAGCAGTCCCCGAAGTTGGCGCCAACGTCCGCCTCGCCTGGCAGCCAGCCGACATCCACTACATGGACGACGCCGCATGACCGCGCTGGCGCTCAACCCGACCGAAACGGCGACTTCGATCCTGCCCGGCCGCGGCGGCTTTTTCGGCCGGCTGTCGGACGCCTTCTGGCGACATCCGAAGCTGCTGCTCTTCCTGATGCTGACGCCGCCGCTGCTCTGGCTCGGCATCATCTATATCGGATCGCTGCTGGCGCTGTTGCTACAGAGCTTCTTCTCGATCGACGATTTCTCCGGGCTGGTGAACTACGAGTTCACCTTGGCGACCTACGCGCAGCTGCTGTCGCCGACCAATTTCGACATCATCATCAGAACAGTGCTGATGGCAGCACTTGTGACGCTCGCCTCCGCTGTCGTCGCCTTCCCGATCGCCTATTACGCCGCCCGCTACGCGAGGGGAAAATGGAAGGCGCTGTTCTATCTCGGCGTCATGCTGCCGCTGTGGTCGAGCTATCTGGTCAAGATCTACGCCTGGAAACTGATCCTTGCCAAGGAAGGCATCCTCACCTGGATCTTCGCCAAGCTGCACCTCTCATGGCTGCTCGACGGCGTCCTGTCGCTCCCCGTCATCGGCGGCAACTCGCTGTCGGTGAGCTATATCGGCACCTTCCTCGTCTTCGTCTATGTGTGGCTGCCCTACATGATCCTGCCGACGCAGGCAGCGCTTGAGCGCGTGCAGGGCAACCTGATCGAGGCCTCGTCCGATCTCGGCGCCACGCCGAGCCAGACCTTTCGCACCGTGCTCTTCCCACTGGCACTGCCCGGCATCGTCGCCGGCTCGATCTTCACCTTCTCGCTGACCTTAGGCGATTACATCATCCCGCAGATCATCGGCTCCTCACGCCTCTTCATCGGCCAGGCGGTCTACGCGCAGCAGGGCACGGCCGGCAACGTGCCGCTCGCCGCCGCCTTCTCCGTCGTCCCGATCGTCATCATGGCCGTCTATCTCTGGCTCGCCAAGAAACAGGGAGCCTTCGATGCGCTCTGACCGTGGCCAACGCTCGCCGCTGCTGCTGAAGATCGCCGCCGCCGGTGGGCTGCTCTTCCTGCACCTACCGATCCTCTTGATCTTCGTCTACGCGTTCACGACGGAGGAGAAGAGCTACCAGTGGCCGCCGCCGGGGCTGACGACGCAATGGTTCGCCGTCGCCTGGAACCGGCCGGATGTCTGGGCCGCCCTTGGCCTCTCCGTGCAAGTCGCCTGTATCGCCACCGCGATCGCGCTGGTGCTCGGGACGCTCTGCGCCGCCGCCGTCAGCCAGACGAAATTTTTCGGTCGCGAGGCGATCTCGCTGCTGGTCATCCTGCCGATCGCGCTGCCGGGCATCATCACCGGCATCGCGCTGCGCTCGGCCTTCAGCCTGTTCGACATCCCCTTCTCGGTCTGGACGATCGTGCTCGGCCACGCCACCTTCTGCGTCGTGGTCGTCTACAACAACGCCGTTGCCCGCTTCCGCCGTACGCAGGGCTCACTGATCGAGGCGTCGATGGATCTCGGTGCCGACGGCTTCCAGACCTTCCGCCACGTCATCCTGCCGAATATAGGCACGGCGCTGCTGGCAGGCGGCATGCTGGCCTTCGCGCTCTCCTTCGACGAGGTCATCGTCACCACCTTCACCGGCGGCCAGCAATCGACGCTGCCGATCTGGATGCTGGAAGAGCTGATCCGCCCGCGCCAGCGCCCGGTCACCAACGTGGTCGCCATGGTGGTCGTGCTCGTCACCTTCCTGCCGATCCTGGCAGCCTACTACCTCACACGCGACGGCGACCAGGTCGCCGGCGCCGGAAAATAAACAGGACGCGGGATAACCCCCATCCCGCCCACATCAGACAAGGGAGAACATCATGGATACCGCGATGCTGATTGGATCCCGCTTCGAAGCGGGCACCGAGAACGAGGAAACGATCCTCAACCCGAAGACCGGCGAGACCGTGCTGAACCTGCCGGAGGCCTCGCTCGGCCAGATCGACGCCGCCGTCGATGCCGCCGAAAAGGCCTTCACCGCCTGGTCGCAGACGACACCGGGCGAGCGCTCCAACTACCTCCTGAAGATCGCCGACGCCATCGAGCGCGACGCCGAAGGCTTTGCGGCACTGGAAGCCCTGAACTGCGGCAAGCCGATCAATGCCGTGCTCAACGACGAGATCCCCGCTATCGTCGATTGCTACCGCTTCTTTGCCGGCGCCGTGCGCAACCTGCATGGCCCCGTCGCCGGTGAATATCTGCCCGGCCACACCTCGATGATCCGCCGCGACGCCATCGGCATCGTCGGCTCGATCGCGCCGTGGAATTACCCGCTGATGATGATGGCCTGGAAGCTGGCGCCGGCCATTGCTGGCGGCAACACCGTGGTCTTCAAGCCTTCCGAGCAGACACCGCTGACGGCGCTGAAGATGGCCAAGCTCCTCTCCGAAATCCTGCCCGAGGGTGTCGTCAACGTCATCCTCGGTCGCGGCGAGAGCGTCGGCAACGCGCTGATCAACCACCCGAAGATCTCGATGCTGTCGATCACCGGCGATGTCGCGACCGGCAAGAAGGTGCTGACCGCCGCCGCCAAGACCGTGAAGCGCACCCATCTGGAGCTCGGCGGCAAGGCCCCGGTCATCGTCTTCGACGACGCCGATATCGACGCGGTCGTGTCTGGCATCCGCACCTTCGGCTATTACAATGCCGGCCAGGACTGCACCGCCGCCTGCCGCATCTATGCCGACGCCAAGGTCTACGACAAGTTCGTCGCCGACCTCTCCTCGGCCGTGTCCTCGATCAAGTTCAACCTCGCCGACGACAGCGAAAACGAGATCGGCCCACTGATCTCCAAGCGCCAGCGCGACCGCGTCGAAAGCTTCGTGGCCCGTGCCGGCGAGCACAAGCACATGGAGATCACAACAGGCGGCAAGACATCTGGCGACAAGGGCTTCTTCTATACGCCCACAGTCATTGCCGGTGCCACGCAGGAGGACGAGATCGTCCGCCGCGAGGTCTTCGGCCCCGTCGTCTCCGTCACCCGCTTCACCGATGTCGAGGACGCCGTTACCTGGGCCAACGACAGCGATTACGGGCTCGCCTCCTCGGTCTGGACCAGGGACATCAGCCGCGGCATGAAAACGGCGGCCCGCCTTCAGTATGGCTGCACCTGGATCAACACCCACTTCATGCTCACCAACGAGATGCCGCATGGCGGCCTGAAGCAATCCGGCTACGGCAAGGACATGTCGGTCTACGCGCTGGAAGACTATACCGCCGTCCGCCACGTGATGATCAATCACGGCTGACGCACGCCATCCAGACCGAGAACGCCGCCGTTGGCAACAGCGGCGACGTTCTCGGCGATAGGTGAATTGTCAGCGCGGCGGCATGGCCTCGAATGTCGGCAAGGCCGGATCGAGGCGATCCCAGGCGTGGCCAGCGGCGGTCCATGCCACCAGTTGCGGCTTGTAGCGGCTGGGATCGTCGAGGCTGGAAGGCGTGACGATAAACACATCCGGCATGTTGGGAAATGTCAGATAGACATGCGAGCCGCAGGTCGGACAGAAGGCGCGCCGCTTCAACGTGCCGCCATCGCCCACGCTCTGCCATTGCGACGCCTCACCCTTCAGCGTCACCTCGGCGGCAACGAAGGTCAGGTGCGATTGATGCCCGGTGCCACTGTCGCGCTGGCATTGGCGGCACTGGCAATCGAGCATGACGACGGGCTCGCCGGCGATCTCGTAGCGCATGGCACCGCAGGCGCAGCCGCCGGTATAGGATGCGTTCATGACATTCTCCTCCTCTGACTTTAATGCAGCGTCTGCGACGCCTCCTCCGCGACAACAGTGTCGAGGCGCTCTACGACCTTCTTCCAGCCCTCGCTCATGTTGCGATAGGCGGCATCGTTCTTCGGCAGCACGAAGCCCGAATGCACCAGGCGCAACCGCGTGCCCGCTTCCGCCTTGGCAAGCGTGAAGGTGACGATCGTCTCAAGCTTCGAGCCGTAGCCCTGATTGCTCTCGTGGCCGCCCCTCCAGGCATAGGAAAGCCGCTGCCCTTCCACGACCTCAAGCACCTCGCACCGGATGGTGCCGTCCCATTCGCCGGCGGGCTTGGTCTGGAATGTGAAACGATTGCCGACGACCGCCTCGAACCCCTTGGGCTCCATCAGCCATCGCCCCATCAGCGCGCCCGAGGTCAAGGCCTTCCAGACGATCTCCCGTCTATGCGGGAAGACCTCGTCCAGGACGATGGATGACGTGTCGGCATGATCGGTCATGGGTCGATCTCCTTCAGCAGGTCTCTCAGATCGGCAAAGCGCTCGCGCCAGAACACGCCATAATGGCTCATCCAATCGGCGAGCGGCTCCAGGCCGGCCGGCTGCGCCCGATAATAGACGTTGCGGCCCTCCGGCCGCTCGCTGACGAGGCCTGCCTGTTTCAACGTCTTCACATGTTGCGAGATCGCTCCCTGGGTCACATGGCTGCTCCGCGTGAGCTCCGCCACGGTGATCTCGTCGGCATTGGCGATGCGTTCGAACACCGCCCGCCGCGTGGGGTCGGCAAGTGCGCGCATGACTGTCGTAATGGTCTCAGCTTCTGCCATGTGAATTCAATAGCACTCACTAATCAATCAGTCAATGCTAATTGATTTCGATCACTGGCTACGATGCGCGGCAGAACTCCAAAACGTCACGGCTATCCCATTGGATATGGAACCTTTTTCGACGTCGCGCGTCTTCTATCGGACAAACTAGAAGGAACGCCTCCATGCTGAAATGGGCTCTTATATTTTTCGTGATTTCGCTGATTGCAGGCTTCTTCGGCTTTTCCGGAATTTCCGCGGCGACGGCGACGGTCGCGCGCGTTCTCTTCGGTATCGCGCTCATCATCTTCGTGATCTTCCTGGTGCTCGCACTCCTGGCCGGCCAAGCGATCTTATAGGCCACCTCAAAGCCCGGTCTTGACCGAAAACAGCGACACGGGATCGGCGACGCCCTTGAGCGACATCGGTTCCAGCGCCTCGAAATCCATATCCGACATCTCGTCTGTGGCGGCATCATGCGTGCCGCCGCAGACAAGCACCTGCGATGGCGCTGCGACCGATGCGATCCGCGCTGCCAGATTGACCGTATGGCCAAAGATGTCGCCGTCGCGCGGCACCACCTGCCCGGTCGCAATACCGACCCTCACCTCCGGCAATTGATGCGCCGCACTTTCCGCGACGAGCGACAGCGATGCCGTAAGCGCCGCCTCGGCATCGGGAAACAGCATCATCACCCCATCGCCCAGCGGCTTGACGATCCGGCCACCCGCAAGATTGGCGAGACGCTGCGCCAGCGCCTCGAAGCTCGCCGCCTTCTCTGCCGCCCTGACATCGCCGATATCGCGTGTCAGCGCCGTGAAGCCGGCGAGATCTGCGAAGGCGACGGCGGGCAGCGCCTGATCGCCCTCGGCCTCGACACCCAACCCGCGCAAGGCGTCCTGCAGCCGTCCCACCACATTGTCGAACACCGCCTCCTCGAGCATCCGCCGTTGCAGCAGGAAGAGCATGCGGATGCCGATGCGCTGCAGCGAAAGCCGCGTGGCGGCGCCGGCGGCCAGCACCTCGCGATGGCTGAGCCCGGCCGCCAGCATCGGCTCTTCCACCTCGGCACGGAAGAGATCGCGCATCGTGTCCACGCAGCGGCGCATCGACTGGCCGAAGACCCTCAGCACCCGCTGCATGCCCTCATCGGAGGCGCCGAGGCCGGTGCATTCGGTGATCAGCCGGATGAACTCCTCGTCATCCTCCCGCAGCGCCCGCTTGGGCGACATCGGAGAAAGCCCGGCGCTGGAATGCAGCGCGTTGACGCGGTCAAGATCGAGCGACGCATCGGCGAGCGCTTCCGCAAGCGACGCACCCGACATGGTGACCGGCTCGAACATCAGCTGGCTGGCGAAATCAAGCGAGACGATCTGCTGCCTGAGACCGGTGGCGAGCGTTTCCAGCGCGATGCCCGCGGCATTCAGCGCCAGCACCAGCCGCAGACGGCTGACATCGCTGGCTGCATAGCCCTCCGGCCCCGCCTCGATGATCTCCAACCGCGCCACGGCATCCAGCTGCTCCGCATCGCAACCGGCAAGCGCCGCCAATCTCTCGCGCGACAACGACCCCATGAAGCCCCCAAAACAACCCCAGGTGAAGAAAACCTCTCTTACACCAGATTGTCCGGCGCCTCTATCGCGCACGCCTACCTCTAAAGGAGGCTTGCGCCGACGTTGATCGCGAGCGCCAGGATGGTCGTATTGAAGAGAAACGACAGCACCGAATGCAGCAGCGTCAGCTTACGCATCACCGTCGAGCTCGTCGCTACATCCGCGGTTTGGGAGGCAACGCCGATGGTGAAGGAGTAGTAGAGAAAGTCCCAGTAAACGGGTTCGTCCAGCCCTTCGGGAAACTTCAGCCCGTCTCCCTTGACGCCATCGCCGTCGTCGTCGCCGCCGTAGAAGCGGTGCGCGTAATGCACGGTAAACAGCGTGTGCAGGAACACCCAGGAGATCAGGATGGTGACGACGGCCGCCAGCGCCCGGCCGAGCGCGACGCTGGGCGCCGCCTCCTTGACCTGATGCAGTTCGAGCCCGATGCCTGCCACGCTGGCAATGGCTGCCGAGATCGACAGGAACATCAGAAGCGTGTCGGAAAAATCGAGATCGGCAGAGCGCTTGCGGATGGTCGCCACGCTTGCCTTCAGCATCCGCCGCCATGTTGCGACGATGAACATCACCGCAGCGACGTTCCAGCCAGCCAGCAGATTGCGCGCCGTCACCTCACGCGTCGTCAAAAGCAGAAAGACGGAAAGCCCGACGAGCACAGCGATCACGAAGATTGCATGCTTGCGCAGCAACCGAAGGGGACGGCCGCTGCCGCCTGATGTAACCTCTGCCATCCGATGCTCCGCCGCTGCGCGATTGCCAACGGTATCAGCTTGATACCGGCAAGAGCAATGTCAACTCAGCCAGTCCAGCCGCCATCGACCACATGGATCTGGCCGGTGGTGAACCCGGCTTCGTCACCGGCGAGATAGGTGACGAGTGCGGCGATCTCTTCTGCCGTCGCGATGCGGCCCATCGGCTGGCGGGCGATGAAGTCGCTGAGTGCCTTGTCGTAATCGCCGGTGGCGCGCAGCCGCTCGTGCAGCGAGGGGCTGTCGACCGTGCCTGGGCAGATGGCGTTGGCGCGAATACCCCTGGCGACGAAATCGGACGCGATCGACTTGGTGAGCCCGATCACGGCCGCCTTCGATGCGCTATAGGCAAAGCGGTTCGGCACGCCCTTCACGCTGGAGGCCACCGACGCCATGTTGACGATCGAGCCCTTGCCCTTGTCGAGCATCCCGGGAAGGAAGGTGCGGCAGGTCGTGTACATCGCCTTGGCGTTGAGGTTGAAGGAGAAATCCCAGTCCTTCTCCTCGCAATCGAGGATCGAGCCGGCATGCACGAAGCCTGCGCAATTGAAGAGCACGTCGATCGGCCCGATCTCGGACGCGAAGGCCCGCACCGCGTTTCCATCGAGCACGTCGAGAAGGGTGGTGGTCGCGCCGGCAAGCGTCGAAAGCGACGCCTGGTTGATGTCGGTGGCATAGACATGGGCGCCGAGCGAAATGAACCGCTCCGCGCTGGCGCGTCCGATCCCCTGCCCGGCCGCCGTGACGACGACCTTCTTGCCTTCCAGACCGTGGCTCATAATTCCTCCCATGATGCGTGGCGCTTGCGGCGCATTCATTCATATGCAAACATTATATTTATTTGATCGTCAATTGGATTGTCCTAAGATCGGCCGCTTGCGTGGTTGCCGTGATACCCCCCTCTGCCCT
>UCJD01000051.1:20034-61264 GCA_900472605.1 Hyphomicrobiales bacterium
AAGGGGGGAGATCGGATGGGCGCAGCCGCTCGCTCCACATTGCTTGTTTGGCGAAGACCTAACAACGAGTCGATCCCCCCCCTTGAGGGGGAGATGTCCGGCAGGACAGAGGTGTGGCCGCGAACTCGACGCCAAAAAAAGGGCGGCGCCAGCGGCACCGCCCTTTCCAATCAACTACCCACAACCCCCTTAGGCGGCTGCGAGCTGCAGTTCCTTGGTGACCATCGTGCGCAGGATGCCGAGGTCCTTGGCGAAGGCGCGAATGCCTTCGGCGAGCTTTTCGGTTGCCATGGCGTCTTCGTTCATCATCCAGCGGAAGGTCTTCTCGTCGACTGCGATCTTGGCGATCGGCTTGGCGTTTTCGGGCGACAGCTTGCGCTCGAGCTTGCCCTGGTCGTTCGACAGTTCGTCGAGCAGGTTCGGCGCGATCGTCAGGCGGTCGCAACCGGCCAGTGCTTCGATTTCGCCGGCCGAGCGGAACGAGGCGCCCATGACGATCGTCTTGATGTCGTTGGCCTTGTAGTAGTTGTAGATCTCTCGAACCGAGAGTACGCCCGGATCTTCCTCAGGCGTGAAGTCCTTGCCGGTCGACTTCTTGTACCAGTCGAGGATACGGCCGACGAAGGGCGAGATGAGGAACGCCTTGGCGTCGGCGCAGGCGATCGCCTGGGCCTGCGAGAACAGAAGCGTCAGGTTGCAGTCGATGCCTTCCTTCTGCAGGATTTCGGCGGCGCGAATGCCTTCCCAGGTGGAAGCGAGCTTGATCAGGATGCGATCCTTCTCGATGCCGCGTTCCTTGTAGCCGGCGATGATGCCATGTGCCTTTTCGACCGATGCCTTGGTGTCGAAGGAAAGGTCGGCATCGACTTCGGTCGAGACACGGCCGGGAACGAGCTTGGAGAGCGCTGCACCGACAGAAACGGCGAGACGGTCGGCAACGGCGGAAGCAACGGCGTCGGAATTGCCGCCCTGCTTCTTGCCCCAGGAAACGGCTTCCTTGATCGCGTCGGCGAACATCGGCGTGCCGAGCGCCTTCAGGACGATGCTCGGGTTGGTCGTGCAATCGACCGGCTTCAGCCGGGCAACGGCTTCGATGTCACCGGTGTCGGCGACGACGGTGGTCATCTCGCGGAGTTGGTCAAGCTTGGATGTCATGGTCGCGTGTCCTTTTGACTTGAGCTGCGAGCCGGAGCGCTTAGGCCCGGCGAATGAGGTGATCTACGGATTGCCCGTACTGTCTTTGAAGTCGCTGTCTGTGAAATCGTGCCCGCGCGTTCGGGATACTCCATAAACGCCGGCGAGTACCTCGTCGTTCCTGTCTCGGGCAACCGTCCGCGGGCAACCCTGCCCCGGCACAAGACCGCTGCGATTTGCCATATGCCCGCACAGTGCCTCCTACAACGGACGGAACGACCAGTTACAAGGACTATCGCTATTCCAGGCCCATTATGTCAAGGACATTTGTGCATTTCAATTGACATAAGTGTCACACCGGTCATTATCGCGGCGACAAGCCATGCCCTGTCTAAACCAGGATTTAGGGCGCCTTTGCTTTTGGAGGAGATGTGGTCAAGCTAAAACGCGGCACGCACACCGCTTATTCGGAAGCCTCCTCGCTCAGACTGCGCGCCGCCTGGCTCTATTATAACCAGGGATTGACGCAAAAAGATGTCGCCGAGCAACTCGGCATCAGCCGCACGACCGTCATTCGGCTGCTCGATGAGGCGATGAAGCGTAGCGAGGTGCAGATCTGGATCAACGATTCGATCGGCGATTGCGTCGAGCTGTCCGTCAAGCTGGAGCGCGCCTATGGCCTGGACGAGGCGATCGTCGTGCCGGCACCCGTCACCTCCGATCCGAACGCGCTGGCCAAAAGCGTCGGCCTGGCGCTCGGCCAGTTTCTCTCCGAAGCGATCCCCGACAATTACACAATCGGCGTCGGCTGGGGCCGCACCATGACGGCCTCGCTGTCGAGCTTCCGCCCACCGCGCCGCGACAATTGCAAGGTCGTCTCGCTGCTCGGCGGCATCGTCGCCGTCCACCAGACCAACCCGATCGACTACACCTGGCGGCTGGCAAGCCAGCTTGGCGCCGAATGCTACATGTTCCTCGCGCCCCTGCTCGTCGATTCCACCGAGACAAAGCGCAACCTCATCGAAAAATGCGGCCTCGACACCATATATCGGCTAGCCGAAACGCTTGACCTTGCCATCGTCAGCTGCGGCGATATCGGCCCGCATTCGACCTCTCTGTCGGAGGGATGGATCTCCAAGGCCGAGCTTCAGGAGTTGATCGACGCCGGCTGCGTCTGCGACACCATGTTCAACTTCCTCGACAAGGACGGCAACACGGTCGATCATTCGATCAACAGCCGCGTGATGTCCGTCGATCTTGATACGCTGAAGAAGGCCAAGCACATCGTGCTCTCCTCCGGTGGCGCCCACCGGGCGGTCGCCATCAGCGCCACCATCAAGCGGATCGGCTGCAACACGCTGATAACAGACGAGAGCGCCGCCCGCGCCCTGATCGAGCTCGCCGAAGCCGCCTGACCGACCGATCACGTCAGCGTCATGGACCGCAGGACATCAATCCGCGCACCGGTCATTTGCGTAGATGCTCCATGATCAAAGCCGCAGAGAATGACACCGCGGACGATACGGACAGCCGCACCGGCAGATTTACCCTGGCCGCCCTCTACACAATAGCCGGCTGCGCGCACCTGCTTTTCCCAGCCGCATTTCTGTCGATCACGCCACACTGGGTGCCCTTGCCCACCAAGGTGATAGCGCTCACCGGTCTGTGCGAAATTTCCGGCGCGATAGGCCTGACAACCGAACGGTTCCGCCGCTCGGCCGGCATCTGTCTGGCACTCTATGCCGTCTGCGTATTCCCGGCCAACATCAAGCATGCGATCGACGATCTCGGCTCGACCACGGCCACATTGGGCTTGTGGTATCATCTGCCGCGCCTCGCCTTGCAGCCGGCCATCGTCTGGTGGGCGCTGCTTGCCGGCAAGGTGACGCGCTGGCCATTGCCGCCGCCGCGCTGACCTCGGCCACGGCCGGAACCGAAACGGCTCGACACGGTGCAAATGGCCGACGCATGATCGTTCTGCGTCAAACCGTCACGTCGTACGCGCTGGGCCATTTGATAATAGCCAGGGTAAGAACTGGCCGTGGGGGCACAGTCAGGAGCCATGATTTGTCGAAGCGCAGTTTTTCGTTTCCCGTAGCCGATGTCCGTGCCCGCGCGCTCGGCGAAATCCACTCGCGCCCCTATACGCTTATTCCGGTCTCCCGCGTCATCTTCCAGGTTGCCTTCCTGACCGAGGCCAACTTCGCCGCCGATCAGGCGATCCTGAAGGCGCTTTCGCTTGCCCAGGGTGTTCCGGCACCTGCTGCCGATACCAGCCACCACACGATGAGCTGGGGCAGCGGCACGCTGCGCTGGGAGCGCCACACGGAGTTCTCCACCTATTTCTGGGACACGCCGGCGCCATCAGAGTTCGGCGCCGAAATCCCGGTGAACCCCTTCGGCGCCAGCTTCGCGGCGCCTGGTGCCTTCATCTCGGGCGTGCGCATCGAGATCCGCCCGGATAGCGAGGATGTCGCCGACGTCATCGCCAATTTCGACCCGACCAGCCTCTGCCAGAGCATGGTCGCCGACAACCAGGCAACCGTCATCACCGATTTCCGCCAGGACGGCGATGGCTTGACCAAGTTCCTGGTGCTCGACCATGGCATGACGGATGCCGCCCGTGGCATGCTCGCACAGCGCCTGCTCGACATTGAGACCTACCGGACGCTGGCAATGATGGGCCTGCCGCTGGCGCAGACGCTGTCGCCAGAGATTCGTCAGATCGAAACGAGCTTCACCGCCATCAGCCAGCGCATGAAGCAGCACGCCCGCTCCGAAGCCGACGCCACGCTGTCGGAGATCACCCGTCTTGCCGCGGAGCTCGAGGCCAACGCTGCGCTCAGCCTCTACCGCTTCGGCGCCAGCCGCGCCTATTACAACATCGTGCTTGAGCGCGTCGCCATGCTGACCGAAAAGGCACTGCCCGGCAACGAAACCCTCGGCGCCTTCCTGCAGCGCCGCCTGGCGCCCGCCATGCGCACCTGCCAATCGGTGGAGGAGCGACAGGCGGACCTCTCGCGCAAGCTCGCCCGCGCAACGGCCCTTCTGCGCAGCTGGATCGATGTCGAGCTGGAAAAGTTCAACACCGAGATCCTGGCATCGATGGACAAGCGTGCGCATCTGCAGCTGCGCCTGCAGCAGACGGTCGAAGGCCTTTCGGTGGCCGCCATCTCCTATTACGTCATCGGCCTCGTCGGCTATCTCGCCAAGCTCCTGCATGGCGTCGGCGTCGAGATCGCGCCGGAGACGCTGACCGGCGCAGCCGTGCCCTTCGTGGTCCTCGGCGTATGGCTGACGGTGCGCCGCATTCGAAGCAAGCACAGCGACGAGCACGTCAAAGAGGCCAACCGCCCCGACACGCTTGGCTGATCCGTAGCCGGATCTCCGCGCGCCCTTCCCGCGTCGGCCACGCCGTCATATATCCTTCATGAGACACTGCTTAGGTGCCCGTGAATCGCCTGCGTCGCCGGCGCGGCTACCGATATGTGTGAACAGGGATCGAGATGACCACCATGAGAGGCACGCCTTCGACCGACTGGCTTGAGGCCGAACTGGCCGACACGCTGGATGAGGACTACGAGCTCGAGCTCTCCGAGCCGGCGCTCTCCGAGGAAATCCGCAAGATCTATCGCAAGGCGCACCCGCCATCGATGCCGCGCATCGAGTATTTCCGGTCGCTGATCGCGCTGCAGTCGGAGCTGATCCGCCTGCAGGATTGGGTCACCTATCACAAGGAAAAGGTGGTCGTGATCTTCGAGGGTCGCGATTCCGCCGGCAAGGGCGGCGTCATCAAGCGCATCACCCAGCGCCTCAACCCGCGCGTCGCCCGCGTCGTTGCGCTTCCTGCGCCTTCGGACCGCGAGAAGTCGCAGTGGTATTTCCAGCGCTACGTGCCGCATCTGCCGGCTGGCGGCGAAATCGTGCTCTTCGACCGCTCCTGGTATAACCGCTCCGGCGTCGAGCGCGTCATGGGTTTTGCCGACGAGGATCAGGTCGAGCAGTTCTTCAACGACGTGCCCGAATTCGAGCGCATGCTTGTTCGTTCCGGCATCCGTCTCGTCAAATACTGGTTCTCGATTACCGATGAAGAGCAGCAGCTGCGCTTCCTCGTGCGCATCCACGATCCGCTGAAGCAGTGGAAGCTGTCGCCGATGGACCTGCAGTCGCGCATCCGCTGG
Source organism: Hyphomicrobiales bacterium (assembly GCA_900472605.1). GTDB lineage: Bacteria > Pseudomonadota > Alphaproteobacteria > Rhizobiales > Rhizobiaceae > Rhizobium. Next base: position 25,350 of record UCJD01000051.1, read on the forward strand.
GAGGCCTACACCAAGGCCAAGGAAGAAACCTTCGCCCGCACCAACATCCCGGAAGCCCCGTGGCATATCGTCGAGGGCAACGACAAGAAGCGCGCCCGCCTGAACTGTATCGATCATCTCCTGTCGCAGTTCCCCTACGAGGACGTGCCGCACGAGGAGATCGCTTTGCCGGAGCGGGTCTTCAACCCGGATTACGAGCGCAAGGTTTTGCCACCGGAGCTGTACGTTCCGTCGAAGTATTGAGGCTTGTCATCGGCGGGCGTAGGAAAAACCGACCTACCCCGCCATCTCCGCTTCCGCCTTCAATCCCAGCAACGCCGCCCCAATCAGCCCCGGCTCGACGCGGCATTCGCTGCGCACGACGAGCGGCCGGTCGAATTTGCGCAGGATGCGCTGGCGCACGGCCTTGTCGAGCTCATCCAGCAGCGGCTCCACATTGGAGAGCCCGCCGGCGACGGGGACGATGGTGGCGCCGGTGATGTTGACGGTCAGCGCCAGGGGAGAGGCGACGAGGTCGATATAGACGTCGATCGTGCGGGTCGCTTGCTCCTCGCCGCGCTGCCACGCACCGATGATCTCCTCGCTGGTGAAATCGAGGCCGTGGAGCGTCTTGTGCAGGCGTTCCATGCCGCGCGCGCCGCCGACGGAATCGACGCAGCCGCTCTGGCCGCAGCCGCAGGCGTAATGCGGGATCTCGACCGGCGGGTGGCCGGCGCGGAGCGCCACGATAGGGCCGTGGCCCCATTCGCCGGCAAAGCCGCCCGCCTCGTTGATCAGCCGTCCATTGGCGATCACGCCGCCGCCGACGCCAGTGCCCAGAATGACGCCAAGCACGATGCGGTGGCCGCGACCGGCGCCGAGACCGGCTTCGGCCATGGCGAAGCAGTCCGCGTCGTTGGCGACCAGCACCGGAACGTTGAGCTCGGCCTGAAGATCGGCCGCGATCGTGCGCTGGTGGATGCAGGGAATGTTCGCGCAGGTCAGCAGCTGCGTATCGGGGTCGACGACGCCGGCGATCGAGATCGACAGCAGCGTCGGCGTAGCGCCGGCTTCCGCGATGAAGGTTCGCAGCGTATCGACGAAGGCGCCGAAATCATCGAGGGGTGTCGGGCGGCGGCCGAGCGGCGTGATCTCGGTTTCGGAAAGGGCTACGCCGCCCTTGATCGCCGAGCCGCCGATGTCGAAGGAGATGATCATTCGTATTCTGCTTGTTCCAAACGGTTAGAATCTGCTCGCATCGTTCGGTGCGATTTGCAAGCCCAAACCCTGATCAGGCAGGCAGCGTGACGCGGGCCTCGAAGCCCGAATTTTTGCCACTCGCCGGCGAGATCAGGTCGAGCGTTCCGCCCATCTGCGAGACGATGCGCTCGGCGATCGCCAGGCCAAGGCCGGATCCCGACGCACTGGTATTGCCGCGACGGAAGCGTTTCTTCAGCGTCGCGATATCGGCCTCTGGCACCAAAGGCCCACCATTGACCACACGGACGACACCATCGGGATCGAGGCTGATCTCGACAGGCAGCTCCGGGTCGCCATGAACCAAGGCGTTTTCGATGAGGTTGCGCAGGATAATGCCGAAGGCGTCCATGTCGGCATTGCGCACCAACTTTGTCGCAGGGGCGGCCGTGTAGCGCAGACGACCTTGCGAACGGCTGTCGCGCTCGTAGTCGGTAACGATCATCTCAAGTACCGGGCGAAGGTCCGTTGCCGTGGCGCTGCCGCCGATACCCGCCTCGGCGCGGGCGAGCTGCAGCAGCTTTTCGGCGAGGCGACCGAGATTGACCAGCGAGCTCTCGACCTGATGGGCACGGGCCCGTGTTGGTCCGGGAGGCAATTCCTCGGCAAGGCGCTGCGTCTGCGCCAAAGCGCCGGCGATCGGGGTTCTCAGTTCATGGGCGCTGTTGGCGGTGAACTCGCGTTCGGCTTCGAGCGCCGAGCGCAGGCGACCGAGCAGGAGGTTGACGGAACGGGCAATCGGCTTCAGCTCTTTCGGCAGGCCGGTGCTTTCCACCGCCGCCAGATTGCCGCCGTCCTTGGTGGCGATATCCTGGCGCAGCGTGTCGAGAGGCTTCAGCGCCCGACCGACGATGAACCAGATGGCGAAGATACTGGCCGGGATGAGCGCGATCAGCGGGATGAGCAGGGTGACGGCGCTTTCGCGCACGGCTTCGCGCCGGTTCTTAAAACGGTCCGCGACCTGCAGGAAGAGCGAGCCGTCGGATGTCTTCTCCGTGTAGATGCGCGCGATGTCACTGTCGTAGAAGCCCTGCTCGAGCGGCGCTGGAAAAGGTTCCGACAGCGCATCGTTGGAGCGCAACAGGATTTTTCCGGATGCGTCGCGAACCTGATAGGTGAGATACTCGCGATTGGCGGCGGTGTTCAGCATGGCGATGCCATGCGGGTCGCTGATGCCGCGCTGGTCCATGTCGTCGAGGATGAGCGCCAGCAGCCGCTCCGTCGTCTCCTGTTGGGCGCTGTCGAAAATCTCGTCGAACTCGTGCTGCATGACGCGGATGCTGAGGCCGATGGCGACAAGCCAGAAGACAACCATGACCGTCGTCAGCGCGGCGATGAGCGGGCGAGTGATACTGGGTTCGCGTTTTTTCATTGTTGTCCGAGTGTGTAGCCGATGCCGCGCGCCGTGCGGATGCGATCCTTGCCAATCTTCTTGCGCAGGCGGCTGACATAGACCTCGACCGTATTGCTCTCGATCTCCGAGCCGAAGGCGTAGAGCGCTTCCTCGATGCGATCCTTGGAAACGATCGCGCCGGGGCGCGCGGTCAACAGGTCCAGAACTGCCCATTCGCGGCTGGTGAGGATAACGGAGGCGCCGTCGACGGAGAGTTTGTGCTGCGGCCGGTTGATTTCGATATCGCCGATCTGCACCACCGGATGCGGGTTAGCGTCGTAGCGGCGGGCCACCGCCATGATGCGGGCTTCGAGCTCGCCCAGGTTGAAGGGCTTGACGAGATAGTCGTCCGCGCCGGCGTTCAGTCCCTCGATGCGATCGGAAATCTGGTCGCGTGCGGTGAGGATGATGACGGGGGCGCGGATGTCTCGGCTGCGCAGCTTGCGCAGGAAATCGACACCGCTGCCGTCGGGAAGATTGAGGTCGAGCAGGATCAATCCGTATTCGACAGGTCCCGTGGCGGCTTCCGCGTCGGCAAGGTTCTTGACCCAATCGACAGCGTGGAAGGAGGCTGCGACGTGATCGCGCACGGCCTCGCCAATCATCTTGTCGTCCTCAACCAGCAGAATTCGCACGATTTTTCCCTCTAGGACACAGTTAGCGCGGCATCCGACGTCAGGTCAAGCATGCCATCGCGGGCAAAAATGGCGCGGCGATGGCAGGCCTGAAAGCGATCCACTGCTTGCAGCGCGGCTAAAATAGATTGTGCAATTTCTCAATGCACTCGACATTTGCCCGAATTTTGTTTTGATCTGGCGCGAACATAGCTCCGACAGAATGCTTTGCCGGCGAAAGCCGGCGCAGTCTTGCGCAATGGATGGGTGATGGTGAAAAGGTCCGAAACTACAGCTCGTCTCGATGACGCGGCGCGCGCCGGCTGGCTCTACTATGTCGCCGGGCGCACGCAGGACGAGATCGCTTCGTCCATGGGGATTTCGCGACAATCGGCGCAGCGGCTGGTGTCTCTTGCCGTGGCCGAGCGGCTGATCAAGGTGCGGCTCGATCATCCGATCGCCGCCTGTCTCGAGCTTGCCAACGCCGTGCGCAACAAATACGGGCTGCGGCAGGTGGATATCGTGCCGAGCGATCCGGGCGCGGGTGCCGCCACCGTCGGCATTGCCGAGGCGGCGGCGGCCGAGATCGAACGCTGGCTGAAGAAGACCGACCCGATCGTTCTTGCTGTTGGAACCGGACGAACGCTGAAGGCCACGGTCGATCAGCTGCCGGCCATCGAGTGCATCAACCATCGCATAGTCTCCTTGACCGGCAACATCGCGCCGGATGGATCGGCCGCCTACTACAACGTCATCTTCAGCATGGCCGATGCCGTCAAGGCGCGGCATTTCCCGATGCCGCTGCCGGTTCTGGTAACCTCCGCCGAAGAGCGTGAGACATTGCATGCCCAGCAACTGGTGCGCTCGACGCTCGACATGAGCGCGCAGGCCGACGTGACCTTCGTCGGCATCGGCGAGCTTGGCATCGACGGACCGCTCTGCGTCGATGGCTTCCTCGAAAAGGGCGAGATGATGGAGCTGATGGACAATGGCGCCGTCGGCGAAATCTGCGGCTGGATTTTCGACAGCGAAGGCAAGCTGCTCGACAACCCGATCAACGAGCGCGTCGCGTCCGCTCCGATCCCCTCGCGCGAGACGTCCGTGGTCATCGGCATAGGCAAGGGCAAGCGCAAGATGAAGGCGATCAAGGCCGCCGTCACAGGTCATCAAATCAACGGCTTGATCACCGATGAAGAGGTTGCCGAGTATCTGCTCACCTAATGAGCAAAAATTTATTTCCTTTTGATTCAATACGATAGATCGCTCTTTCGCGGCTGCAGCAACGATTAGAGCTTGACATTTGTCGCCCACCATTGAGTAATTGCCCATGAGCAAAGCGAATGCTCGCTAACATCTTCTGGGAGGAAGATCATGACATTTAAAACTTTTCTGCTCGGCGCCTGCTCCGTTCTGGCGTTCGCGGGCATGGCTTCGGCTGAAACGCTGACGATCGCGACCGTCAACAACGGTGACATGGTCCGCATGCAGAAGCTCACGGACGACTTCAAAGCAAAGAATCCCGGCATCGATCTCGAGTGGGTAACACTCGAAGAAAACGTTCTGCGACAGAAGGTTACGACCGACATCGCGACCAAGGGCGGTCAGTACGACGTTCTGACGATCGGCAACTACGAAGTGCCGATCTGGGCAAAGCAGGGCTGGCTGCTGCCGCTCGACAACCTCGGCGACAAGTACGAAGCCAAGGACCTGCTGCCGGCGATCAGCGCCGCGCTGACTGTTGATAACAAGCTCTACGCCGTGCCGTTCTACGGCGAAAGCGCGATGATCATGTACCGCACCGACCTCTTCGAAAAGGCCGGTCTGAAGATGCCCGACGCGCCGACCTGGGACTTCATCGCCGATGCGGCGAAGAAGATCACCGACAAGAGCGGCGAAGTCTACGGCATGTGCCTTCGCGGCAAGGCCGGCTGGGGTGAGAACATGGCGTTCATCACCGCGCTCGACAACTCCTTCGGCGGTCGCTGGTTCGACGAGAACTGGAAGCCCCAGTTCGACAGCCCCGAGTGGAAGGAAGCGCTTGGCTTCTACGTCAACCTGATGAAGGAAGCCGGCCCTCCCGGTGCATCCTCGAACGGCTTCAACGAAAACCTGGCGCTCTTCCAGACCGGCAAGTGCGGCATGTGGATCGACGCGACGGTCGCCGCTTCGTTCGTCTCCAACCCGAAGGAATCCAAGGTTGCCGACAAGGTCGGTTACGCCCTGTTCCCGACCAAGGGCGAGATGAAGAACCACGGCAACTGGCTGTGGTCGTGGAACCTCGCCATCCCGGCGACTTCCACCAAGGCTGAAGCCGCGCAGAAGTTCGTCGCCTGGGCGACCGACAAGGCTTACGGCGATCTGGTTGCAAGCAAGGAAGGCTGGGCAAACGTTCCTCCGGGCACGCGCACCTCGCTCTACGAAAACGCCGACTACCAGAAGGCCGCTCCGTTCGCCGCCAAGACGCTTGATGCGATGAAGGCAGCCGACACGCAGAAGCCGACCGTCAAGCCGGTGCCCTACACCGGTGGCCAGTTCGTCGCGATCCCTGAGTTCCAGGGCATCGGTACGGCCGTCGGCCAGCAGTTCTCGGCAGCCGTCGCCGGCCAGATCTCCGTCGATCAGGCCCTGCAGAGCGCTCAGCAGCTGACGACCCGCGAAATGACCAAGGCTGGTTACATCAAGTAAACCTCCTGAGAACGGCGGAGCGTTCTGCGCTCCGCACCCCTAGGCCGCCGCTTGCCCGAAACTGCATCGGCGGCCCTTTTCGTCCCTAAGCTCAGGCCTTGCAGGCATCCGCTTTCAGAAAAGACGGTGAACCATGGCAACGTTACACACCCGCTCCGCGGCGCGCATGATGATGGCACCTTCCGTGCTTCTGCTCTTCGCGTGGATGATCGTCCCGCTCGTGATGACGATCTACTTCTCGTTCATCGACTACAATCTGCTGATGCCGAGCGACAACCGTTTCCTCGGCTTCCTCAACTACGAGTTCTTCCTGACCGACCCGGCCTTCTTCGACGCGTTGATCAATACGCTCGTGCTGGTCCTGAGCGTTCTCGTCATCACCATCGTCGGCGGCATCGCGCTGGCGCTTCTGCTCGACCAGCCGATGTTCGGCCAGGGGATCGTGCGCATCCTGGTGATTGCGCCGTTCTTCATCATGCCGACAGTCGCAGCCCTGGTGTGGAAGAACATGTTCATGAACCCGGTCAACGGGTTGTTCGCCTACATCTTCAAGCTGTTCGGCGCGCAGCCGCTCGACTGGCTGGCCAACGCGCCGCTGTTTTCGATCATCCTTATCGTCGCCTGGCAGTGGCTGCCCTTCGCGACGCTGATCCTCTTGACCGCACTGCAGTCGCTGTCGGAAGAGCAGAAGGAAGCGGCCGAGATGGATGGCGCCGGCTTCTTCTCGCAGTTCGTCTATATCATCCTGCCGCACATGGCCCGCGCCATCACCGTCGTCATCCTGATCGAGACGATCTTCCTCTTGTCGGTCTTCGCCGAGATCCTCGTCACCACCAATGGCGGCCCCGGCACCAGCAGCACCAACCTGACCTATCTCGTCTACAACAGGGCGCTCCTGCAGTTCGACATCGGCGGCGCATCGGCCGGCGGCATCATCGCGGTCATCCTTGCCAATATCGTCGCTATCTTCCTCGTCCGCATCGTCGGCAAGAACCTGGAGACCTGAGATGGCCAGAAGAATCACAACCCAGCGCAAGGTGATCGTCACCGCGGTCGCCTGGACCATCGGCATCATCCTGTTCTTCCCGATCCTGTGGACCTTTCTCACGAGCTTCAAGTCGGAGGCCGACGCGATCGCATCGCCGCCGCAGTTCCTGTTCTTCCACTGGACGACCGAGAACTATCTCGAGGTGCAGAGCCGATCAAACTATTTCAGCCACTTCCTGAACTCGGTGATCATCTCCTTCGGCTCGACGCTGCTCGGCCTGATCATCGCGGTTCCGTCCGCCTGGGCGATGGCGTTCTCGCCGACCAAGCGGACCAAGGACGTGCTGATGTGGATGCTGTCGACGAAGATGATGCCAGCAGTCGGCGCGCTCATTCCGATCTATCTCATGTTCCGCAACACCGGCCTGCTCGACAGCCGTATCGGTCTCGTCGTCGTGCTGATGCTGATCAACCTGCCGATCATCATCTGGATGCTCTACACCTACTTCAAGGAAATCCCCGGCGAGATCCTTGAGGCCGCGCGCATGGATGGCGCCTCGCTCAGCAAGGAAATCATCTACGTGCTGACGCCGATGGCGGTGCCGGGCATCGCCTCGACGCTGCTTCTCAACATCATCCTGTCCTGGAACGAAGCCTTCTGGACGCTCAACCTGACGGCCTCGAAGGCGGCGCCGCTGACGACGTTCATCGCTTCCTATTCCAGCCCGGAAGGACTTTTCTACGCCAAGCTTTCGGCAGCATCGACCATGGCAATCGCCCCGATCCTGATCCTCGGCTGGTTCAGCCAGAAACAACTCGTCCGCGGCCTGACGTTCGGCGCGGTGAAATAAGAAACAAGGGAGAGAAACATGGGCAGCATTACCCTTCAGAAGGTTTCGAAGGTCTTCGGCGAAGCCAAGGTCATCCCTTCGATCGATCTCGAGATCAAGGACGGCGAGTTCGTCGTCTTCGTCGGCCCGTCGGGCTGTGGCAAGTCCACGCTTCTGCGTCTGATCGCAGGCCTTGAGGATGTCAGCGGCGGCAAGATCGTCATCGACGGCAAGGACGCCACCGAAAGCGCGCCGTCGGAGCGCCGGCTTGCCATGGTGTTCCAGTCCTACGCGCTCTATCCGCATATGAGCGTGCGCAGCAACATCGCCTTTCCGCTGAAGATGGCGGGCATGCCGAAGCCGGAGATCGACAAGAAGGTGGCCGATGCCGCACGCGTCTTGAACCTCACCGACTATCTCGATCGCAAGCCGCGCGCGCTCTCGGGCGGCCAGCGCCAGCGTGTCGCCATCGGCCGCGCCATCGTGCGCCAGCCGTCGGCCTTCCTGTTCGACGAGCCCCTGTCGAACCTCGACGCGGCGCTGCGTGTCAACATGCGCTTAGAGATCAGCGAACTGCACCAGCAGCTCAAGACCACGATGATCTACGTCACCCATGACCAGGTCGAGGCCATGACCATGGCCGACAAGATTGTTGTCTTGAACCGCGGCAACATCGAGCAGGTCGGCTCGCCGCTGGAGCTCTATTCCAGGCCGCGCAACCTGTTCGTCGCCGGCTTCATCGGTTCGCCGAAGATGAATTTCGTCACCGGCCAGAATGCAGCCGCGCAGGGCGCCCACACGATCGGCGTTCGTCCCGAGCACATGCAGCTGTCGATGCAGAGCGGCGACTGGAAGGGCAAGGTCATCGTCGCCGAACATCTTGGCTCGGATACCTTCCTGCATGTCGATGTCGAGGGCATCGGCCAGATGACGGCGCGCGGAGACGGCAACTTCCCGGCCAAGGCCGGCGACACCGTCTACATGACAGCAGACAAGACGCGCATTCACAAGTTCGGCCAGGACGGCCTCGCCATCTGAAGCCGCTTGCCGGGGTGGGGACAATAGCGCGTGCCGGACGAGGTGCCCGGCGCGCCAGTACCGGGGTCGTTAGACCCTGAAGACCTTCAAGAGGACTGAGACATGACGTGCAAACTATCGCTGGCAACGCTTTCCGACGCGGCTAAGACAGCCGCCGTACCGGCCTATGAGCGGGCGTCGCTGAAGGCGGGCATCGTGCACTTCGGCGTCGGCAATTTCCACCGCGCCCACCAGGCGATCTATCTCGACGACCTGTTCAACAAGGGCGAGGATCACGACTGGGCGATCATCGGCGCCGGCATCCTGCCGTCCGATGCCGCCATGCGCGAAAAGCTCGCCGCCCAGGACTTCCTGACAACAGTGGTCGAGCAGGACAACAACAAGACCGCGGCGCGCGTTACCGCGCCAATGATCGACATCCTGCCGGTCGGCGATGCCAAGACCATCATCGCCAAGCTCGCCGATCCCGATATCCGCATCGTCTCGATGACGATCACCGAGGGCGGCTACTTCATCGACGCGTCGGGCAAGTTCAACCCCGCGCATCCGGCGATTGCGGCCGATGGGCAGAACCCGGCCGATCCGAAGACCGTGTTCGGCCTCGTCGTCGCTGGTCTCAAGGCGCGCAAGGACAAGGGGTTGGTGCCGTTCACCGTCATGTCCTGCGACAACATTCCGCACAATGGCGTCGTCACCCGCAATGCGGTGGTCGGCACGGCTGACCTGTCCGATTCCGCCTTCGCCGAGTGGATCAAGGCCAACGTGGCATTCCCGAACGCGATGGTCGACCGCATCACGCCTGCCACTGGCCAGCGCGAGATCGACCTCTTGAAGGATGTCTTCGACATCGAGGACAACTGGCCTGTCTATTGCGAAGAGTTCAAGCAGTGGGTGCTAGAAGACAAGTTCACCGCCGGCCGTCCGGCGCTGGAGAATGTCGGCGTCACCTTCGTGCCCGATGTTACGCCTTACGAGCACATGAAGATCCGCATCCTCAACGGCGGCCATGCGGCGATCGCCTATCCGGCGGCGCTGATGGATATCCATTTCGTGCACGACTCGATGGAGGATCCGCTGATCCGCGCCTTTCTCGCCAAGCTCGAGACCGACGAGATCATCCCGATCGTCCCGCCGGTACCGAACACGTCGCTCACGGATTACTTCGCGCTGATCGAGCATCGCCTGCTCAACCCGAAGATCGCCGACACCATCCCGCGCCTGGCGCAGGACGGCTCCAACCGCCAGCCGAAGTTCATCCTGCCCTCGACGCTCGACAACCTGAACCAGGGTCGCGATGTCATCGGCCTGTCGCTGGTGTCGGCATTGTGGTGCCGCTACTTCGCCGGCAAGACGGATAGCGGTCAGGATATCGTCTTCAACGATGCCAGCGCCGACCGGCTGCATGCCGCGGCGATCAAGGCCAAGGACGACCCAATGGCGTTCCTCGCCTTCGACGACATCTTCGGCGAAGTTGCCAAGTCCGAGCTCTTCCGAAAGCGCTTCTCGCATGCGCTGAAGACGCTGTGGGAAAAGGGCACGCGCGAGACGCTGCAGCTTTACCTCGACAACAAGCTCGCGGCATAAGCATCAGGCGGCGGGCACTCCCGCCGCCATACACCCATCTTTGCCTGCAATGTCTTGAACCCTGATTGGATGTGTCATGGCTGATGCTGAAACACGGCTTGTGATCTTCGACTGCGACGGCGTTCTCGTCGATAGCGAGCCGATCTCCGTCACGGTTCTCGTCAAGGCCATGAACGATCTCAACGTGCCGATCACCGAGGACGAGGTGTATGGCCGCTTTCTCGGGCGCAGCCTCGCGACCGTGATCGAGACGATGAAGACGGAATACAACGTTCATCCCGGCGAAGCTTTCCTGGAGCAGATCCGAACCGACCTCTATGCCCGCTTCCGCACCGAGCTGAAGCCGATCGCAGGCATTGCGGATACGATCGATGCGCTCGACATCCCCTGCTGCGTCGCCTCGTCCAGCCAGGTCGAGCGCATCCGCCTGTCACTCACCGTCACCGGGCTGATCGACCGGCTGCCAAACATTTTTAGCGCCTCGATGGTGAAGAACGGCAAGCCGGCGCCCGATCTCTTTCTGCATGCCGCGAACCAGATGCAGGCCGATCCCGCCAATTGCGTGGTGATCGAGGACAGCCCCGCCGGGATCGAGGCCGCCAAGGCCGCAGGCATGACCGTCTTTGCCTTTACCGGCGGCTCGCATGCCAACTTCCCCGGCTATCGCGACGAGCTTGACCGCCTTGCCCCCGACGCTACGTTTGACGTCATGCCGGATTTGATCCACCTTATCAAAAAACATCAGCGGGACGGGAACGACCTTTAATGCCTCAGCATGTGGTTGCTGTTGATATCGGCACGGGCAGTGCACGCGCCGGCGTCTTCGATGCACGCGGCCAGCTGCTGGGCAAGGCCGATCATCCGATCATCATGAACCGGCCCCGCGAAAACCACGCCGAGCATGATTCCGAGGATATATGGTCGGCGGTGTGCATCGCCGTGCGCCGCGCGATGGAGCAATCGGGTGCCGCACCCGAGACCGTCGGCGCGATCGGTTTCGACGGTACCTGTTCGCTTGTCGTGCGCGATAGCGATGGCGGGCAGATCAGCGTCTCCACGGGCGGAGAGCGCCGGTTCGACACCATCGTCTGGCTCGATCACCGGGCGCTGAAGGAAGCGGATTTCTGCACGGCGACCGGCCATGAGGTTCTGGAGCATTCCGGGCATTTCATGTCGCCCGAGATGGAAATGCCCAAGCTGATGTGGCTGAAGAAGAAGCTGCCCGGCACATGGGCGAATACCGGCTATCTCTTCGACCTCGCCGATTTCATGACCTGGAAATCCACCGGCTCGCTTGCGCGGTCACGCTGCACGCTGACGTCCAAGTGGAACTATCTGGCGCATCTCAAGGATGGCTGGCGCGACGATTTTCTCGAACAGATCGGCCTCGACGACCTTAAGGCGCGCGGGCGGTTGCCTGACGATACCGTCGCGGTTGGCAGCAGCGTCGGAACGCTGACGAAGGAGGCGGCCTCGGCGCTCGGCCTCACCACCGCCTGTCACGTCTCCTCCGGCATGATCGACGCCTATGCCGGCGCGCTGGGTGCGCTCGGCGGAGACGCGCATGATCCGGAGCAACTCGAGCGGCAGCTGGCACTGATCGCCGGCACATCGAGCTGCATCGTCTCGTTTTCGCGCAAGCGACGCCCGAGCCACGGCATGTGGGGGCCTTATTACGAGGCCGTGTTTCCCGGCACCTGGCTCGTCGAGGCCGGGCAGTCGGCGACCGGGGCGTTGCTCGACCATGTCGTCAGGATGCATGCGGCTGGCGGCGAGCCGACGGCGGCGCTGCACCAGAGGATCGTTTCGCGGATCGCGCAGCTGCGCGCCGAGGAGGGCGATGCCTTCGGCGCCAGGATTTTCGTGCTGCCCGATTTTCACGGCAACCGCTCTCCGCTCGCCGACCCGCACGCAGTCGGCGCCGTCAGCGGGCTGACGCTCGACACATCGTTCGACGGCCTCTGCGCGCTCTACTGGCGCACCGGCGTGGCGATCGCGCTCGGTATCCGCCATATCCTTGAGCGGATGAAGGAATATGGTTATGCGCCCGACACGCTGCATGTGGCGGGCGGACATGTGAAGAACCCTGTGCTGATGGAGCTCTATTCGGATGCGACCGGCTGCAAGGTCGTGGTGCCGAAGATGAACGAGGCGGTGCTTCTGGGAACCGCGATGGCGGCTTCCGTCGCCTGCGGTTTGCATGCGAATCTCGCCACTGCGGGTTCGGCCATGTATCTCGGCGGCGACGTTCATGTTCCCGATGAGAGCAAGCGCGCACTTTACGACCGGGATTATCGCCGGCTGCTCGCCATGTACCGCCATCGCGCCGAGCTCGAGGCAATGGAATAGAGCGCTTTTCCTTCTAGCGGTGATGTCGGGAGAACTTCGCCTGAGGGCCGGACGACTACCGGTTCGCATCCTCGCCCAACATGACGCTGAATTCGGTCATGCGGCCGGCACGGGCGACGGCCTCCTCGCCGACGGCGCTGACGACAGCAGAGGACAGACAATCGAGAAGCGCGATCACCGGCGGCAGGTTGTCCTGTTCGCCCGGCCGGGTCGGCGGGAGCGGCAGGATGAGATTGGCCTGATCCAGCACCCAGTTGGCGCTTTGGGCGCTGATGAGGACGACCTTGTATCCGTAGCGTCGGGCGATGCGCGCCAGCAGACGGGCCTTCTTGAAACGCTGGCTGTCGATGATGACAAGCAGCGCGCCCTCACCGCTAACGCGCGCGAAGAGCTCGGCGAAGCGATTTCCGCTGCCGTCTAGCGCATGCACGCCATCTCGCGCGTGGGTGAGGCGCTGGCTGAAATGCGTGGCAAAGCTTGCCTGCGAGACATGCGTGGCGATGAACACCTCGCTTGCCGCACGGATCATCGCCACCGCGTCGCTCCAGTGCTGCTGTCCGGTCAGGTGATAGATGTGATGCAGCGCCTGGATTTGCTCGGCAACCAGCACGGCGAGCGGCTTGCCATCGGCGGCATCGACCTGCAGCTCCGACATCGACGCCTGCATCTGCGTGGCCGAGACACCGGCGACGTCGCGGATCTGGACTTTGACGCTATCGAGCCCCTGATACCCAAGTGCCCGCAGAAAGCGGCCGACGGTCATCGGACTCAGATCCAGCCGGTCGGCCACCGAGGCGGCCGTTTCGAACGGAAGATCACTCAAGTGTTCGGTGAAGTATTTTGCGATGCGACGTTCGGCGGGCGTGCCGGATTTCGCGTATTGGCGGAGCTTCTGAACAAAGTCTTCCACGGCAGCTGTCCCGATTTTTGGGTGGCGTTTCCTGTCTGCTTGAAACAAATCCTTGCGTCGGCAAATATTCGGAGCGCCATGCAAGTAATCTCGGATACCGATTGAAATATATATTACGAAAGGCTTTCGAACAACAATTCCGTCAATCCGGCGAAATAATTTCAGCCTTGCCGTTCAAAGATCAGATTCCTACATCATCGCCACAACCGGAGACGTCACCATGATCCTCGAAGCGGCGCGCCTTTCCATCGCCAATCTTTTTGCCGCGGAAACGCGGTCAGTGTTCTGGAAAGTGCTTGGGCTTACCGTCTTGGCCCTGATCGGTCTCTGGCTGGCGCTGCGCAGCGCCTTCATGGCTTTCGTGTTTCCCTGGATCGCCAGCTTCTTTCCGACAATGCCTGACTGGGCTGGATGGCTGGGCTTCGTCTTCGCAATCATGGCGGGGATCGGGATGGCGCTGGGGCTAGCACTTCTGCTGTCGCCGGTCACCGCGCTGATCGCCGGATTGTTTCTCGACGATGTCGCCGACGTCGTGGAGAAACGCGATTATCCCGACGACGTGCCGGGTACTGCCATGCCGCTCGGTCCGGCCGTGCTGAGCTCGATCAAGTTCCTCGGCGTCGTCATCGCCGGCAATATCGTGGCGCTGTTCCTGCTGTTCATCCCCGGCGTCAATCTCGTCGCCTTCTTCCTGGTCAACGGCTACCTGCTCGGACGTGAATTCTTCGAGTTCGCCGCCATGCGCTTTCGCCCACCCGCCGAAGCGCGGCTGTTCCGCCAGAAACATGCGCCGACGGTGTTTCTCGCCGGCCTCGTGATCGCCGCCTTCCTCGCCATCCCGATCGCCAACCTGCTGACGCCGCTGTTTGCCGCGGGAATGATGGTGCATCTGCACAAGCTGTTGTCACGCAGGGAACTCGGCGTTCGCGTCTGATTCTTAGTCGATGGCCTCGCCGATCACCTGCGGCGGCAGTTCCACAAGCGGCGCCGGGATATCGCAGGTCTTTTCGGGCGAGCGACAGAGATCGGCGATGACGCAGTGTTCGCATTCCGCGCGGCGGGCCTTGCAGGTGTAGCGGCCGTGCAGGATGAGCCAGTGATGGGCGTGGTAGAGGTAGTGCTTGGGCACCACCTTCATCAGCCGCTCCTCCACCTCGTCGGGCGTCTTGCCCGGCGCCAGCTTGATGCGATTGGCGATACGGAAGATGTGGGTATCGACGGCCATGGTCGCCTGGCCAAAGGCCATGGAGAGCACGACGTTGGCGGTCTTGCGGCCAACGCCCGGCAACATCACCAGCTCGTCGCGCGTCTGCGGCACGACGCCGCCGAAAACCTCGACCAGCATCCGCGAGAGGGCGATGACGTTCTTCGCCTTGTTGCGGTAGAGCCCGATCGTCTTGATGTAATCGCGTACCTTCTCCTCGCCGAGATCCAGCATTTTCTGCGGGGTGTCGGCGACCTTGAAGAGCGCGCGCGTCGCCTTGTTGACGCCGGCGTCTGTCGCCTGCGCCGAGAGCGCGACCGCAACGACGAGCGTGAACGGATTGGAGTGCTCCAGTTCGCCTTTCGGCTCCGGCCGCTGCAGGGAGAAGCGGCGGAACATCTCCTCGCGCTCGGCTTCGCTATAGACGGAGCGCACGGTCGCCTTCTTCTTGCGGCGAACGATCAGTTTTTCGGGCTGCGACGATGTGGCTGAGGATTTGAGTTTCGGACTGGACATGGACAATCTATACTCGGCAGCCATGATGGAAAGCAACGCCGACAGCGCTGGTCAGCAGGCGGTTTTGGACCAGCCCGTGTTTTCAGCCGAGCTCTTTCCCCACCGGTCGCTCGGGGCTAAGGGGTTCAGGGTGCTCCTGCTGCTGACGGGCGGCGTTTGCCTGATGTACGGCCTGTTCTTCATCGCCACCGGCGCCTGGCCGATCGGCTTCTTCTTCGGTCTCGATTTCCTGCTGCTCTACGGCGCGTTCCGGCTGAACTACCGTTCGGCCAGGGCGCGCGAGATGGTGACCGTGTCGCGCACCGACATTGCGGTACGCAAGATCGCGCCTTCGGGGCGCACGGTCGAGCATCACTTCAATCCGTTCTGGACGCGTTTTTCCGTTCGCCGCCACGACGAGATCGGTATCCTGTCGATGCATATTTACGGCGAGGGACGAGCGACGGATATCGGCGGCTTTCTCAATCCCGATGACCGCGAAAGTTTCGCAAAGGCCTTCAAGCGGGCACTGGCGACGGTCAAGCAGCGCATCTGACGATCCTCTTGTTCATGCAAGAATCGGGTGGCTTAAGCAAAGCCGCTTGACTATCTCCTTGTGACAAGGAGAAAGATCATGAACATGGTAGCCAAGCTGAACCAAGACATCACGCCCGATGGTCCCGACTACGAGACCGTCCGCCAGGTGATCGAGCTGATCACCGAGGATTACCGTGAGCAGCCGTCGCTTGAAGCGATCGCCATGCGTCTCAATCAATCGCCGACGCAGCTGCAAAAGACATTCACCCGCTGGGCCGGCCTTTCGCCCAAGGCCTTCCTGCAGGCCGTAACGCTCGATCATGCCAAGCGGCTGCTGCGCAAGGAGGAGCTGCCCTTGCTGGAGACCTCCTTCGAGGTCGGCCTCTCCGGCCCCGGGCGGCTGCACGATCTCTTCGTCACGCATGAGGCGATGTCTCCCGGCGAATGGAAGGCGCGCGGCGGTGGTCTGACGATCCGCTACGGCTTCCACCCGTCACCTTTCGGCATCGCTCTGGTCATGGCGACCGACCGCGGCCTGGCCGGCCTTGCCTTCGCCGATATCGGCGACGAGACGGCCTGCCTCGAAGACATGACCTGCCGCTGGCCGAACGCCGAATATGTAGAGGACCGTGAAGCGACTGCACCTTACGCCGCGCGCATTTTCGAGCCCGGTCGCTGGACCTCGGAGCAGCCTCTACGCGTGGTACTGATTGGCACCGATTTCCAAGTACAGGTCTGGGAAAGCCTGCTGAAGATCCCCTTCGGCAAGGCGGTCACCTACAGCGACATCGCCAGCGATATCGGGCGTCCCACCGCGATGCGGGCTGTGGGCGCAGCGGTCGGCGCCAACCCGATCTCCTTCGTCGTGCCATGTCATCGCGCGCTCGGCAAGAGCGGCGCGCTGACGGGCTATCACTGGGGACTGACGCGCAAGCGGGCGATGCTGGGCTGGGAGTCGGCGCACGCGTGAGGGCTGCTGGCGTTGTGGGCTACACCCTCAGTTCTCAATTGATAATCCCATACAATAACGGCGCGGTCCTCACCGCGCCGTCTGCATTCTCACTCCGCCGCAATCGCCGGCGGATGCTGGTCATCGGCAATGTGATTGCTGTTGGAATGCCCCTCGCCGCTCTCCTTCACCTTCGGCTCCTTGCCGAAGAACAGCGCGTAGGCCGCCGGCAACACCAGGATGGTCAGCACCGTGGCCACCAGGATGCCGCCCATCATGGCATAGGCGAGCGGGCCCCAGAAGACACCGCGCGAGATTGGGATCAGCGCCAGGACCGCGGTCAGCGCCGTCAACATGATCGGCCGGAAACGGCGCACGGCTGCGCCGACGATCGCTTCCTGCCGGTGCATGCCCGCCTTGATGTCCTGGTCGATTTGGTCGATCAGGATGATCGAGTTGCGGATGATGATACCGAGCAGCGCGATGACGCCGAGGATCGCGACGAACCCGAAGGGCGCGCCAGAGATCAAGAGTGCTGCGGCCGCACCGATGATCCCAAGCGGGCCGGTCGCAAGCACCAGCATCGCCTTGCCGAAGTGCTGCAGCTGCGCCATCAGAAGCAGCACGATCACGACGAGCATGATCGGCGCCTTTGCGGCGATCGAGGCCTGGCTTTCGGCCGAATCCTCAGCGCCGCCCTGGATCTCCACCTTGTAGCCGGCCGGCAGGCTGTCGCGCAGCGGCTGCAGATCGGCATACATCTTCATCACCACGTCGTTCGACTGAACACCGTCAGGCAGCGTCGCGCGGACGCTGATCGTCGGCAGGCGATCACGCCGCCATTCGATGCCCTGTTCGAGAACCGGCACCACCTTGGCGATCTGCGAGACCGGCACGAAGCCGCCGAAATCGGTCGGCACGTAGACCGAGTTCACGGCCGACAGCAGCGAGCGATTGGCTTCCGGCGCACGGGCGACGATCGACACCGTCTCCTCGCCATCGCGGAAATCGTCAAGCGGAGCGCCGGACATAGCGGTCTGCAGCATCTGGCGGACACGCTGCGAGGTAACGCCGAGGGCACGGGCGCGGTCCTGGTCGATGACCAGCTTCATCGCCGGCACCTGCTCCAGCCAGTCGTCGTGGATGGCGCCGAGCAGCGGATTTTCCTGGAACTTCGCCTTCACCTCGTCGGCGATCTTGCGCACTTCCTGGCGATCCGGACCCATGACGCGCATCTGCACCGGCCAGCCTGTCGGCGGACCAAGGAACAGGCGATCGACCTTGCCGCGGATATCGGGGAAGTCCTGGGCAAGGATATCGCGCAGCTTGACGATCAGCCGTTCGCGGGCCGGTTCGTCATTTGCCATGATCAGCAGCTGCGCGAAGTTCGGGTTCGGAAGCTGCTGGTCGAGCGGCAGGAAGAAGCGCGGCGCGCCCTCGCCGATATAGGTGGCGACGAACTTCTTGTCCTTGTCGTCCATGATCTTGGTTTCGAGCGCCTTGGCCTGCGTCTCGACTTCCTTGATGCTGGTGCCCTCAGGCAGCCAGAGATCGACGAGGATCTCGGGACGCGAGGACTGCGGGAAGAAGTTCTGCGGAATGAACTGGAAGGCCCAGAGGCTGGTCGCGAAGGTCACCAGCGTCATGGCGACGACGATGATCCGGTGGCGCACGGCCCAACCCACCGTCGACCGCAGCCGCCGATAGAAGCTGGTGTCGAAGGCATCATGATGCTCGCCGCCGGCATGCTGGCGCTGCTTCAGGATCATATAGCCGAGCCACGGCGTGAAGTAGACCGCGACGAACCACGAGACCACGAGCGCGATGCCGACAACGTAGAACAGCGTGCGCACGTATTCCCCGGCCGTGGAGGCCGCGAAGCCGACAGGAATGAACCCGGCCGTCGTGATCAGCGTACCCGTCAGCATCGGGAAGGCGGTGGACGAGTAGGCGAAACTCGCCGCCTCGATCTTCACCAGCCCCTCCTCCAGCTTGCGCTCCATCAACTCGACCACGATCATCGCATCGTCGACGAGAAGGCCGAGCGCGATGATCAATGCGCCGAGCGAGATACGCTGCAGGTCGATGCCGAGTTCGTACATGATGGCGAAAGTGGCGGCCAGCACCAGCGGAATGGCGATGGCGATGACGAGGCCCGAACGCCAGCCGATCGACAGGAACGAGACGATGAGCACGATGACAAGCGCTTCACCGAGCGCATGCATGAACTCGCTCACCGCGTCAGTCACGACATCGGGCTGGTTGGAGATCTGGTCGACAGCGACGCCATAGGGCAGCGACTCCTCGAAGCGCTTGTAGGTCGCTTCGACATCCTTGCCGACATCGGTAACCTTGTATCCCTTGGCCATGACGACGCCGACCTGGACGCTCTCGTGACCGTTGAAGCGGTACTTCTTCTGGTAAGGATCTTCGAGACCGGAATAGACGGTGGCGATGTCGCCGAGGCGGGTCACCTGGCTGCCGGCCTTGAGCCGGAGCTGGCGAATATCCGCGGCCTTGGTCACGTCGCCTTCAACCGCGATGCGCACCGAGCGCGTGCCCGTATCGACGGAGCCGGCGGGATCGACGCTGTTCTGCCCCTTGATGGCGTTCTGCAGGTCGAGGATCGTCAGCCCGCGTTCGGCAAGCGCCTGCGAGGACACGTCGATGAAGATCTTCTCCGGCTGGTCGCCGATGATCACGGCCTTCTCGACACCCGGCGTGGTCAACAGCATGTCGCGCGCCTGGATCGCGAATTTCTTCAGCTCCGGATAGCTGTAGCCATCGCCGCTGATCGATTGCAGGGTGATGAAGGTATCGCCGAACTCGTCGTTGAAATAGGGGCCGAGCAGGCCGGATGGCAGATCGCCGGAGATGTCGCCGACCTTCTTGCGCACCTGGTAGAAGGCGTCGGCGACATCAGCCGCGTTGGTATCGCCCTTGACCTGCAGCGTGATGACGGCCGAGCCGGCGCGCGTGTAGGATTTCACCCAGTCGATATGTGGGGTTTCCTGCAGCTTGCGCTCGATCTTGTTGACGACCTGATCCTGCATTTCCTGGATCGAAGCGCCCGGCCACACGGCCTGAACGACCATGACACGGAAGGTGAAATCCGGATCTTCCTTCTGACCCATGCGCATCAGTCCGAGCACGCCGGTGATCAGGATCAGGCCAAACAGGAAGCGCGCGATGCTCGGATGGCCGATCGCCCAGCGCGACAGGTTGAAGGGCTTCTTCTCGGTGGTGGAATTGTCCATTGTCCCGTTCCCTCTCCTGGCCGCTTAGCGAACGACGTCGCCGGTCTCGGCTGCAGCTTCGGCGGATGCCGACTGCTGGCCCGGCAGCTTGACCTTGAGATTGTCGGTCATGAACTGCGTGCCCGCGGCAACCACGAGATCGCCGGTCTTCAAGCCGTCGGAAATATTGACGCCATCGCCGGTGAAATCGGCAACGGTGACGTCGCGGGCATGCACGGTCTGCTGGTCGCGATCGACCACCCAGACGATCTTCTTTCCGTCCTTCTCAGCGAGAGCGGCGAGCGGAATGGCGACGTGGGTGTTGGCGTTGCTGACGCTGGCCTCGATCGTCGCCGTCATGCCGAGCAGGACGCGATCGTCATGGGGCAAGCTCACGCGAACCGCGAAGGTGCGCGATTGCGCGTCGGCGCTGCCGGAGACTTCGCGCACTTTGCCGTCAAGCACCAGCTTGGCCGAAGACCAGAAGCTCGCCTTGACCGTCTTGCCCGGCTTGAACTCGGCGATGTCGTTTTCCGGCACCGCGATCTGCACTTCCTTTTCGCCATCGAGCGCAACCGTCGCGACCGGCGTGCCGGCGGCAACGACCGTGCCTGTATCGGCGCTGATCGCAGTGACGATGCCGCTCTGATCAGCCTTCAGCTCGGAATAGCTCACCTGGTTTCTTGCCTGGTCGAGCGAGGACGAGGCCGCGTCGCGGGTGGAAACAGCCTGATCGTAGCTGAGCGACGCCTGCTCGAGCTGCGACTTCGCCGTCACGCTCTTGTCGAACAGTTGCTGGGCGCGCTTGTTGGCGAGATCCGCCGTGCCGACGCCCTTTTCGGCCGCCGCCAGATTGGCTTCCGCCGTCTTCGTCGCAAGCTCGTAATCGGTGGCGTCGATGCGCGCGATCACATCACCCGGCTGGACACGATCGCCGATGTTCACGCGGCGCTCGGTGATCTTGCCGGCCACGCGGAAGCCGAGGTTCATCTCGACGCGCGCCTTCACGGCACCGGAATAATCGAGCGCGCGGGTCTCGCCAGCCTTTGTGATTTCCACGACCTTGACCGGCCGCAATATCTCCTTGGTCTCTGCCTTCTTCTCCTCGCTGCAGCCCGAAAGCGCGAGCGAAACGGCGCCGACAAGGGCCAGACTGGCAACGGACGGCAACTTGACTGTCTTCAGCGAAATCATCTTTCGCACTCCCGGTATGTTTGTGTGTTGAATTGGGTGGCGGCCATGCCGCCCGATTATTTCTTCAGAGCCCTGATGGAGAAGTCGATCAACTCGTCCACCGTCGCTCGGTTGGTCTTGGCAAGACATTGCGCCACCATGATCGGGTGGCAGAGCGTCACAGTGGCGGCACCAAAGCAGCGCGACGCGGCAGCGGGATCCTGGTCGACGAATTCACCGGCATCGATACCCTCGCGGATCACCTCGGCCAGCAGATCTTGAATGCTGTCGACATGCTTCTCAATGACATGCCAGTCGCGCTCGATGGCGACGACCACCATTTCGTGCACCTTCTCTTGGTCGAGCATTGTCTCGACCGTCATCTGGTATTGTCCGCGCACGAAGCGGCTGAGCCGCTCGGAAGCGCTGAGCGGCAGATGGCAGATCTCGTAGGCCTGCTGGTAGCTGGCAGCCAGCATCCTCCCGCAGATCGCCTGGTGGATTTCTATTTTCGAGGAGAAGAAGCGATAGACGTTGGCCGGGGACATGCCGAGATCACGGGCGATATCGGCAACCGTGGTCTTGGAGTACCCGTAGTGACGAAACAGCCGCTCGGCCGCGTCGAGAATGCGGGTGGCATTCTCCTGTCTTGTCGCTTCGAGAATGCTTTCAGCGGTGTCGCTCATGATTTCTGCCGTGTTGATTTACGACTGACGATTTTCGAATTTCGTCAGTCGTAAGACATCAGGAGGTGAAAGTCAATCTTTTGCGTTGCGGGATTGGGTGGGGTGGAGAGGTGTCTCTGGTGAAGAAAGTCCCCTCCCCAACCCCTCCCCACAAGGGGGAGGGGCTTTGCTGGGCGCGATGTCTTGCCGAAAGCCGCAACCTCTCAACAGCAACGACCTTGAGTGTTGGGCGCTGTGGGTGCCACGGTTTAGCCCCTCCCCCTTGTGGGGAGGGGTTGGGGAGGGGTCTTCACCACACACAAAAAAATGCCGCGGCAAAAAGCACCGCGGCATCTCAAACCGTCGAAAAATACAAGCTTAGGCCAGCTGCGCATCCAGCGTGATCGGAACGGCAGCCAACGCCTTGGAGACCGGGCAACCAGCCTTCGCCTTGCCGGCAAGCTCGATGAAGGTCTTCTCGTCGCAGTTCGGCACAGTCCCACGCAGCGTCAAGAGGATGGCGCTGATCGCGAAGCCGCCCTCGACGCTTTCGAGCGTGACCTTCGCCGTCGTTTCCATGCTGGTCGCGGTAAAGCCGGCCTCGCCGAGGATCAGCGACAGCGCCATGGTGAAGCAGCCGGCATGGGCAGCGCCGATCAGTTCTTCGGGATTGGTGCCCGGGAGACCTTCGAAGCGGCTGGCAAAGCCATAAGGGTAGGATTTGAGCGCGCCGCTCTGCGTCGAGATCTGACCCTTGCCGTCCTTGATACCGCCCGACCACTGTGCCGAACCTGTGCGATTGATCTGCATGCCGTTCTCCTGTTGGACTGAGTGTTCTCCAACGCAGCGACCCGCCGCGTCATCCCGTCGAGAGGCGCGAAACCTCTTCGCCGAAGCATATAAGCCTCTAATCCAGGAAGGCGACAGTCTTGTAAAATTTGATTGTGGCGGTCGCCATCATCACGCCCCGCGGCAATGCGGAACCAAGTCAAAGTTGGGACATTGGGTTTTCAGGCACGGAAAAGGGAGCGCCGACATGGAACTACAGGACAGGATCGCATTGGTGACCGGCGCCGGTTCGGGCATTGGCAAAGCGACCGCTTTAGCGTTGGCGGCCGAAGGCGCAAAGGTTGCCGTGCTGAGCCGTACCGAAAGCGAGATATCCAAAACACGCGACGAGGTATTGGCGGCCGGCGGCGAGGCGATCGCGCTCACAGCGGACACCAGCGACGAGGCCGCGATGTGCAAAGCCGTCGACACAGTCGTCAACACCTTCGGCGGACTCGACATCGTCGTCGCCAATGCCGGCATCAATGGTGTCTGGGCACCCATCGACGACCTCAAGCCCGACGAATGGGACAAGACCATCGCGGTCAACCTGCGCGGCACGTACCTGACGCTGCATCTGACCGTACCGCATTTGAAATCGGCCGGCGGCGGCGCGATCGTCGTCGTGTCGTCGATCAACGGCACCCGCACTTTCACCACACCGGGCGCCACGGCCTACACCGCGACGAAGGCGGGCCAGGTCGCGATGGTGCAGCAACTGGCGCTGGAACTCGGCAAACACCGCATCCGCGTCAACGCCGTCTGCCCAGGCGCCATCGACACCGATATCAGCGACAATACCAGCGCCCGCCATCGCAAGGAAAGCGGCATCCCCGTCGTCTGGCCTGAAGGCGAAATCCCGATCACCGGCGGCGAGGCAGGCCGCAGCGAGGATGTGGCCGAAACCATATTGTTCCTCGCCAGCGACCGCGCCCGCCATATCACCGGCACGCCGGTCTGGATCGATGGCGGACAGGGTTTGCTGCGCTGATCAGCGGATGGTGCCCGCGGTCTCCAGCGTGAAGAGCTCCTGCGGCCGCTGCACGCCGCGAAGCGCGTAGCGACCGACGCAGGCGAGCGCGCCGCGCTCTTCTTCCGGAACGGCGGCGGCGAAATCCGAAGACATCAGCACGTTGAAATCGACGGACCGGCAGAGCGAGGCGATGCGGCTGACCTCATTGACGGCGGGACCGATCACCGTGAAGTCGAGCCGCTCCTGGCTACCGATATTGCCGTAGAACACGTCGCCGATGTGCAGGCCGATATAGACATCGGTGGTCGGCCGCTCCTCGAAGGCGCGCTCGTTGTTCAGTGTCACCAATCTTTCGTGCAGCATCCGCTCCGCATTCAGCGCCGCCGAACAGGCATCGCCAGGGGCATCCGCCTTGAAAATCGCCAGGACACCGTCGCCGATCAACTTCAGGACATTGCCGCCGGCCTCATGCACCGCCGTGATGACCAGATCGCTATAGGCGTTCAGCATCGGCAGAATTTCCTCCGGCGAGGCGCTGTCGGAAATCTTCGTGTAGTTCACCAAATCCGAGAACCACAGCACCGCCGAAATCCGCTCCGACTTGCCTCGGCTGATCTTGCCGTCCAGCACTTGGCGCGCCGCATCCTCGCCGAGATAGACCTCGGCGATCGTGCGAGCGATGCGCCCGAGCGCGATGCACTTGATCGCCAGAGCCAGCACCGGCGCCAGCTTGCGCAGCACCATCATGTGCTGATCGGAAAACCCTTCCTGATGGCGCGTGGCGAAATGCACGAAAAAGCAATCCATCTCGCCGATCGTGCCGGCCTTGTCGAACTTGCGCACCATTGCGACGAAATCGGTGTGGCCTTCGGCCTGCATCGTATCCAGCATGTAGAAATCGGCCGGATCACCGAATGCCAGCCGCCGGCGAACCTCGTTCTCAGGGCCTGTCCAAAGATGGAAGAATGCCGAGCGCTGCCAGTTTTCCAGCGAGTTCCCATCGCCGCCCATCGGGCCATAAGCAAACTCGGGCTCGACATCTTGCTCGCTATCCCAGCGAAAAGCGCGCCCCTCATGCACCGGGTGCAGCGTGTCCATAAGCGCCAGGCTGCGGTCGAGCGGAAGGCCAAGCCTGCGGCAGGTATCGCAGAAGCCGGTCAGCAACTCGGTTTCAGTCGCGCCATTCAAGCCCTGCTCCGTCAGCCACGTCGCAACCGTACCGATATCACTGTATTCCATGCCATAGTCACCTTGTCTGATACGCAAGCCTTATCGTGGTTTGACGGCCGACGGAACGGCAAAGCTGACAAACGTCATGTCCCGCCGCGATCTCATGCTGGCATATTGTAAGGTGTGATGATTTCCACAGCCGACAAGGATGCCGGCGCGATACGCCCGGAAACACCGCGGCTCATCACCGCGCGGAATGCCGTACGCGCATCGGATCGCAGGTCGTGGTGCAGCACGAAACCGATCTTGCCGGCTTTCAAGAGCGCGCGGTTATCGGCATCGAGATCATGCGCAACGAACGCCCGGATCGAGCGGCCGGCCGCCTCGAAAGCGGCCAGCACAGCGCGATTTCCGCCGCCGATCGAGTAGACCGCGTCGATCGTCTCGTCGGCAGCGATCGCCCTAGCGGCCAGAATGCCGGTTGCCGCATCCGTCCCATGCCCTTCGCTGATCTCGGTGACGCCGATCTCTGGGTATCGCTCGCGGATCACGCGGCGAAATCCGATCTCGCGCTCCTCCTCGCCGCGAAACCGCCCGCTTGAGAGCGTCACCAGCACCCGCCCCGGCGCGCCAGCGAACCGCTCGCCGATCAGATAGGCGGCGGTCTCGCCCGCTGCCCGGTTGTCCGCCCCCGCATAGGCGATCCGCGCCGAATTGGGCAGATCGGTCACCAGCGTCACCACGGGTATGCCCGCCTCCTCCAGCCGCGACACGGCGGCGTCGACCTCGGACACATCAGGCGCCTTGAGCACGACCGCCTTGGTGCCGCGCAGCCGTATCCGGTCGAGAAGCTGAACGATTTCCGCCGGCTTCATCACCTCGGCGAAGTGAAATCGGCAGCGAAACACCGTCGGCAGAAAGGTCGCGACTTCGGCCTCGAAGGCAGCGCGAACCGTGGTGCTGAAACGCTCGGGCGTTTCCATCACGATGTCGATCGCGATCGTCCGCCCACCTGCCGCCACCTCTATCTGCTGCTTCTCGAGTTCGGCGATCGCCGCCCGCACCCGCAGTTCCGTCTGCCGCCGCACACCCGGCCGGCCGTTCAGCACCCGGTCCACCGTTGCCGTGCTCAACCCCGCCTGAAAGGCGATATCCTTGACGAGAAAGACGTGTGCCATACCGTCAGGCTCCGATCCAATCTGATGTATTTTTGATGGATTCCTGATCTATCACGCCCCTCGGTGCGCCGTATAGTGCCTTCATCAGGAATGGAGGAGCATCTGATGAAAACCGACAATCTGCAGAAGCTGCGCGCCGACCGCGTCTGGCTCACCGAGGATGCCTGCGATCTCGACGACTTCCGGGCGCTGGCCGAAAAGACGACATCGCTGACCGATTATCCGAACGCCGCTGCTGTCGAAAAGAACGTGCTGATCTACGACAGCCGCAATGTCAGGGCTGTCATCGCTGATCCTCAAGGCAAGAGCGCGCTGCTGGCCGAGATCTGCGAAGTCTTCGCCGAAGGACCCGGCGTCGTCGTCTTCACCGGCGCCTATGAAGACACCGGCGTCATCGACCGTGCCAGCGAAATCTTCGACGACATCATCACCGAGCAGCACCGCACATCGACGGGCGGCGGCGACCATTTCGCCAAGGCGGGCGCCAACGACCGCATCTGGAACTCGCTCGAGAAACACTGCCTCGCCGACCCCAAGAATTTCGCCGAATACTACGCCAACCCGATCGTGGCGCTCGCAAGCCAGGCGTGGCTCGGCCCGAGCTACCAGATGACCGCGCAGGTCAACCGCGTGAACCCCGGCGGCGCCGCCCAATCCGCGCACCGCGATTACCACCTCGGCTTCCAATCCTCTCAGGTGATCGAACAGTTTCCGGTCCACGTCCACAGGCTCTCGCCGGTGCTGACGCTGCAGGGCGCGGTCGCCCATTGCGACATGCCGCTCGAAAGCGGGCCGACGCTCTTCCTGCCCAACAGCCAGACCTACGTGCCGGGATACCTCGCCCTTAAACGTCAGGAATTCCGCGATTACTTCGAGAAGAACCACGTGCAGCTGCCGTTGAAGAAGGGTGACGTCGTCTTCTTCAACCCAGCACTCTTTCATGCCGCCGGCACCAACCGCTCGGCCGATATCAAGCGCGTCGCCAACCTGCTGCAGGTCTCCTCCGCCTTCGGCCGCGCCATGGAAACGGTCGATCGCCAGCGCATGAGCGCCACCCTCTTCCCGGCCCTGAAGCGGCTCTCCGACACGCTCTCGCAATCAGAAATCGCCAATGCGGTGGCGGCCTGCGCAGAGGGCTATTCCTTCCCCACCAATCTCGACCGCGACCCACCGCTCGGCGGCCTCGCACCGAAGACACAGGCGCAACTGATGCACGAGGCGCTGGCGGCCGGCTGGAGCGACGAGATGTTCGCCGAGGCGTTGGCGAAACAGGCGGAGAAGAAGCTGAGCTGAAGGTAAGTACCGCAGCACTGCCCCACAAAAGGCCTCTCGCATCGCGAGGGGCCATTCGCGCATCGCGGGCCAGGATCATGGGCCACGCATCATAGGCCAAGCTATAGGGAGGAACATAGATGATGACCTTGCCCCCAAGTTTTATCCAGTCTTGAGTTCGCTCCAGCGGTTTTGGGTTGCTGTATTTGGCACGGTAGCGGCGGGTTGCGGTGCGTAGCCGTTCCGGCTACGCAGCACCGCATCACGTCGCGGGTTGATTGTCTGAGCGAACTCGGCAGGTGTCAGCCAGCCGAGGCCGGAATGCAGTCGATGATTGTTGTAATCGGTGCGCCAGTTTGAAAGCGCTGATCGGGCATATGGTAGTGACGAGAAGAGCGTTTCATTCAGGAACTCGTCTCGCAGCCGCCCATTGAAGCTTTCGATGAAGGCGTTCTGGATCGGCTTGCCCGGCGCAATGTAGTGCCATTCCACCTTGCCCCGGTCCGCCCATTGCAGGATCGCATTGCTGGTGAACTCGCTGCCATTGTCGCTGACGATCATCTTCGGCTTGCCTCGTCCCTCGACGATCCGGTCCAGCTCACGTGCAACCCGCAGGCCGGATAGAGACGTATCGGCGACGAGGCCCAGGCATTCCCTGGTGCAATCGTCGACGACGGTCAGCACCCGGAACCTGCGCCCATCGGTGAGTTGATCCGACACGAAGTCCAGTGACCAGCGATCATTGGCGGCAAGCGGGATGAGCATCGGTGCGCGTGTGCCCATCGCTCGTTTCCGACCGCCGCGCTTGCGCACGGTCAGCTTCTCTTCCCGATAGAGCCGGAAAAGCTTCTTGTGGTTCACATGGTGTCCCTCGCGCCGGAGCAGCACATGAAGGCGTCGATAGCCAAAGCGGCGGCGTTCATGCGCCAGCGCCTTCATCCGCTCGCGAAGGTCATGGTCATCGCTGCGCCTGGTTTCGTAACGGATCATCATCCGGCAAAAGCCGATGGCTTTACACGCCCGCCGTTCGCTCATCCGGTGGTGATCCATCAGATGCGCGACAGCTTTCCGCCTTGCTGCGGGCGTCACCACTTCTTTCCCAAAAGGTCTTTCAAAGCCGCATTGTCGAGCATCGCATCTGCCAGGAGCCGCTTCAGCTTGGCGTTCTCGTCCTCCAGCGTCTTCAGTCGCTTGGCTTCGGATACGTCCATGCCGCCAAATTTGGCTTTCCATTTATAGATGCTGGCATCGCTGACGCCGTGCTTGCGGCAAAGCTCCGAGACCGGTGTGCCAGCCTCATGCTCCTTCAGAATGCCGATGATCTGTTCGTCCGTGAAACGGTTGCGCTTCATTCTCTGGTCCTCTCGATGGGCCAGAGCTTACTTCAAAATGGATTAGGTCAACGGGGCAAGGTCAATGAGCACGGACCATAGCCGTCTCGACGGCAAGATCGCCATCGTCACCGGCGGCACGCAGGGCCTTGGCGCCACCATCGCCCGGCTCTTTGCCGAGCGCGGCGCCAAAGGCATCGTCATCTGCGGTCGCAACGCCGAGAAGGGACGCGCGAAGGCTGAGGAGATCGCCAGCGCCACCGGCGCCGAAGTTGTCTATGTCCAGGCTGATCTCGCCAAGGTGGAGGATGCCAGGAAGGTGGCAGAGGCCTGCGACAGGGCTTTCGGCCGCGTCGACGCGCTGGTCAACGCCGCGGCCACCACCGATCGCGGCACCATTCTCGACACCAGCCCGGAACTTTTCGATGCCATGTTTGCGATCAACGTGCGCGCGCCCTTCTTCCTGATCCAGGAAAGCGTGAAAATCATGCGCCGCGAAAACACCGAAGGCACCATCGTCAATATCGGCTCGATGTCGGCCAAGGCGGGCCAGCCCTTCATCGCCGCCTATTGCGCCTCCAAGGGTGCGCTGGAAACGCTGACCAAGAACACCGCCTATGCGCTGCTGCGCAACCGCATCCGCGTCAACGGTCTCAACATCGGCTGGATGGCCTCGGAAGGCGAGGACCGCATCCAGCGCGAGTTCCACGGCGCAGCCGCCAACTGGCTGGACAAAGCCGCCGCCGCCCAGCCCTTCGGTCGCCTCGTCGACCCGGAGGAAGTGGCCCGTGCCTGCGCCTATCTCTCATCGGCCGAATCCGGCCTGATGACCGGCTCGATGATCTGTTTCGACCAATCGATCTGGGGTGCTTACGACGGCTCGCCCCACCCGCAAGCTCCGCTCTGAAAAATGCTGGAGCCAAAAAAGCTGGAGCTCTACCTTTTGCACGGACGGGCTCTGGCAAGCAGCGTCGTTTACGTTTACGAAGGAGATCAAATCGCTTTGGGAGGAGCAGCCTGTGTCGCAAGATGCGCTTTATGATGTCATTGACGATCGTTTCAATCGGCTGATCGCCGGCAGCGCGAGGCTGGAGGAACTCTACTCCGGATGCCGCTGGGCAGAGGGCCCCGTCTGGTTCTCCGATCTTAACTGCCTGCTTTGGAGCGATATTCCCAACGAGCGCATGATGCGCTGGGTGCCCGATGGCGGCGTCTCGATTTTCCGCTCCCCATCCAACTATGTGAACGGCAATACCCGCGATCGCCAGGGCCGACTGGTATCGTGCGAACATGGCGGCCGCCGCGTTACCCGCACGGAACCCGATGGCCGCATCACCGTGCTCGCCGATCGCTACAAGGGCAAGCGCCTGAATTCTCCCAACGACGTCGTCGTACGCTCCGACGGCTCCATTTGGTTCACCGATCCGAGCTACGGCATCATGTCCGACTATGAGGGCCACAAGGCCGAGCCCGAGCAGGAAACCAGAAACGTCTACCGCATCGATGCCGGAACCGGCGAAATCGAAGCGGTCGCGACCGACTTCATCCAGCCCAACGGGCTCGCTTTCTCGCCGGATGAAAAGCAGCTCTACATCGCCGACTCAGGCTCGTCGAACCACGAGGTGCCTTGCCACATCCGCGTCTTCGACGTCATCGATGACCGCAAGCTGACCAACAGCCGCTATTTTTGCTCGATCGACAACGGCATTCCCGATGGTTTCCGCTTCGACGTTGACGGCAACCTTTGGAGCAGTGCCGCCGACGGCGTTCACTGCTTCGCGCCTGACGGCACCCTCATCGGCAAGATCAAGGTGCCGCAGACCGTTTCCAACATCACCTTTGGTGGCCAGAAGAAGAACCGCCTGTTCATAACCGCGACGCAATCACTCTATTCCATTTACACGACGACCAACGGCGCCCAGTACCCGTAAGCCAAAACCGACATTGAACGCGCAGCCGTTGTTGCGACGCTGCTGCGCGACCAGCCTACATTCGAGGAGAACAGACGATGTTCGATTCCAGATCCGCCTATCAAGGCGCCTCCCTACCCGACACCCTTATTGCCGCGAGAAGCTGATATGCGTTCCATCGTTCCCTATAACGAATCCTGGGCTTTCCACGAGGGTGTCGACCAGCATCTTCTGCGCGACTTCGACGGTCGCCTCACCGTCAACCTGCCGCATACGGCGGTTGAACTCCCGTTCAATTATTTCGACGAAGCCAGCTACCAGCGCGCTTTCACCTATCAGAAATTGCTGCGCTGGATGCCGGAGTTCGAAGGACGCGAGGTCTCGCTGGTGTTCGACGCCGCCATGGCCGACGCCGTTGTCTATCTGAACGGCGAAGAGGTCATCGCCCACAAGGATGGCTACACGCCCTTCGAGGCCCGCCTGACCAACGGCCTGCAGCGCGGCGACAACCTGATCACCGTGACCATAGACGGCAGCGAGAACCCCGCAATCCCGCCCTTCGGCGGCGCGATCGATTACCTCACCTATGCCGGCATCTATCGCGAGGTCTGGCTCAAGGTCACCGATCCCGTCTCGATCCGCAACGTCAAGATCGAAACTGCGAATGTGCTGGCAGAGGAAAAGACCGCCTCTGTCCGCGTCCATCTCGCCAATCCCCGCAACGTGCACTTCCTGGGAACGCTGACGGCCTCGCTGGCCGATATCGACGGAAATGTGCTCGCCACCGCGTCAATGGACACGACCGGCGACGACGTCACGCTCGATTTCAGCCGCCTCACCGGTATCGCGCTCTGGGATATCGACAATCCCGAACTCTACCAGATGACGGTGGAGCTCAAGACCAGCCACGGTTCCGACAGGCTGACGACCAGCTTCGGTTTCCGCACCGCCGAGTTCACGCCCGAAGGCTTCAGGCTGAACGGTCGGCCACTGAAGCTGCGCGGCCTCAACCGCCACCAGTCCTTCCCCTATGTCGGCTATGCCGCCGGCCGTTCCGCCCAGGAACGCGACGCCGACATCATGAAATCCGTGCTCAAGTGCAACATGGTCCGCACCTCGCACTATCCGCAGTCGAAGTGGTTTCTCGACCGCTGCGACAAGATCGGCCTCCTTGTCTTCGAGGAAATCCCCGGCTGGCAGCATATCGGCGACCAGGAATGGCAGCATGAATCGATCCGCAACGTCCGCCGGATGATCGAGCGCGACTGGAACCATCCGTCGATCGTCATCTGGGGCGTGCGCATCAACGAGAGCCAGGACAGCCACCACTTCTACGCCGAGACCAACCGGCTTGCCCGCGAGCTCGACCCCACCCGCCCGACCGGCGGTGTTCGCTACATCACCGATAGCGAGCTGCTCGAGGACGTCTACACGATGAACGACTTCATCCTCGGCAACGAGGAACTGCCCGGCGTCAACCGCCCGCGCACGCCGCTGCGCCCGCAGCAGGAAAGCACCGGCCTCTCCTACAAGGTGCCTTACATGATCACCGAATTCGGCGGTCACATGTACCCGACCAAAATCTACGACCAGGAAGCGCGCCAGGCCGAACATGTTCGCCGCCACCTCGAGGTGCTGAACGCCGCCTATGGCGATCCCGACATTTCGGGCGCCATCGGCTGGTGCATGTTCGACTACAACACCCACAAGGATTTCGGCTCCGGCGACCGCATCTGCTATCACGGCGTCATGGACATGTTCCGCGAACCCAAATTCGCCGCTTATGCTTATGCCAGCCAGTGCGAACCCTCCGATGAAGTCATCATGAAGCCGGTGACCTTCTGGGCGCGCGGCGAGCGCAACATTGGCGGCGTACTGCCGCTGATCGTGCTGACGAACTGCGACGAGGTCGAGCTGACCTACGGCTCGGTGACCAAGCGCGTCGGCCCCGACTACGAAAACTTCCCGCACCTGCCGCATCCCCCCGTCGTCTTCGACCACCGCCACTTCACGTCCGACGAACTCGGCCTCTGGGGCATGAAGTGGATCGACGGCAGCTTTACCGGCTATGTCGGCGGCGCGCCGGTGGCCCATCTGACGCTCGTCGCCGATCCGCTGCCGACGACGCTGCAGGTGGTCGCCGACAGCGTCAGGCTGAAGGCACGCGAACGCGACACCACCCGTATCGTGCTGCGCGCGCTCGACCAGCAGGGCCAGCGCCTGCCCTTCCTGAACGAAGTGGTGACGATAACACTCTCCGGCCCGGCAAAGATCGTCGGCCCCAGCACCATCCCGCTCCAGAGCGGCACGGCCGGTCTGTGGATCGAGACCACGGGGCTAACAGGCGAGATCGCGCTTGAGGCAACGTGCCCCCGCTTCGGTAAAGTCACGCTGGCGCTCGCTGCCGTCTGACGGCGGCCAGAGCCTTGGCGATCACAGGCCAAGGCTCGATCGTTCCACCCATGTCGCTCAGACAGGTGCGACGGAACGCACGCTGCCATTATTGTCGACGATGCAGGAGAATTTCTTACCCCCGGCGTCGAGATCGACGGCGAACGTCCCATCAGGCTGCAACCGCGAGCCCGTCGGCAAAACCTTGACGCCGGCCCCGGCACTGCTCGTTACCGCATTGGCGCAAAGCAATTGCAGATCGGCCGGCGCCGTCATCAACGTGGTGCGCGCCATGGCGTCAGGTGGCGGCGGCGCCGGCGTGCAGGCACCCAGCGACAACAGTCCGGCCAGACCCAAGAATGCCCGGCCGCCTTGCTTCAAGTCTTCTCTCGACATCTGTCCCCTCCAGACGTTGACAATTTCAGGTTTGATCGATCCCTGGCCGATGTCGGCGCGACCGATCAGATACCCTTGTAGAGCGCGGCACCCTGCATGAGCACGATGACCTTGGCACCGATCTGCACCCGCGAATGCAGATCCGTCACGTCGTCATTGTTGAGCCTGATGCACCCGGATGACACGTCGAGGCCGATCGTCCACGGCTCGGCCGTGCCGTGAATGCGGTAGATCGTGTCCTGGTCGCCGGCGTAGAGATAAAGCGCCCGTGCCCCGAGCGGGTTTTCCGGCCCGCCGGGCATGCCGGCCGCCCATTTGGCCGCATTCGCATCACGCGCCACCATTTCGGCGGGCGGCGTCCACACTGGCCACTCCGCCGTACGCCCGACCCGCACGATCCCCGCCCAGCCGAACCCGTCGCGACCGACGCCGATGCCGTAGCGGATCGCCTGTCCCCCCGGTTGCACGAGGTAGAGAAAATGCTGGTTGCCATCGATGATGATCGTCCCCGGCGGCTCCGCTGTCCGGAACGTCACCATCTGCCTGCGAAAGGCCTCCGGCGATTGCTTGTTGCGCGCGTAATATTGCCGGGCCTTCTTGGCATCGTAGTCGACCCATGTGCGCGTCTTGGCGTCATAAATCTGCGTTTGCGCTAGCACGATGACAGGCGCAAACAGCAGCGCGGCCGCACCAAACGCCAGCCCCATTCGAGAGCGCCGGGTTACCAACGCGCGCAACCCATGCCATCCCGCCAGACGAGAAAATCGCGCCCTCATGGTTTCGCCCACCCATCGATCCGCGCCGCGTTGCGCTCCACCCACGCCTTGGCATAGCCAAGCGGCGCCTGCCGCTCCACCTCGAGCGCATAGCTCATCGCCGTCGCCTCCTCAGGCGTCAAGTCGACCTTCTCAAGGAAGGTCGCGATCTCAGGGTGTTTCTTGGCAAGCGCTGTTGAATAGGCGATGCGGAAGGTCGCCGTGTCCCAGGCCGTCGAGGCCGACGATTTCTTGATCCAGAGCGGATCGGTCGCACTTGCCAACGACCACTTGGCCGCATCATACTTTGGCTCTTCAAGCCGAACGATCTTGTGCAGATCGAAGACGAAATGCGGCGCATAGCAGGCAAACACCACGGGCTGGCCGGTCGCGACCGCTGCATCGATGCCGGCCATCGCTACCTCTTCCTCGGCCTCGACGAGCGTCATCGTCCTGGCGTAACCATAGCTGTTGGCCCTGACACGCTCGATCCCCGTCGATGACCAGGTCGGCGCGCCGATCCACATCTCGCCCTTGCCGTCGCCATCCGTATCGAGAAGACTGGTCTTGTCGGGATCGCTGAGATCCGCGATATCGGTGATCCCCTTCTCGGCCGCGGCCGGCGTCGCGCAAATACCCTGCCATGCCGGAACCGTATGCTTGGCCAGAACGACCACGCCCTTCTCGGTCACGAATTTCTCGATGACATCGGTCAGATTGGGCTGCCAGACCTCCGGATGGATATCGACGGTCCCCTTCTCCAGCCCGGCAAAAGCGTTGAGCGTGCCCATCTCCTCGACGAGAGCAGGCTGCTTGAACTCTTTCTCGATCGCGACTTTGAGAATAAAGGCCGTCGCCTGACCGGATGGCCAGTTCGGCATGGCGATCTTGAGGTCATCCGCGAAGACAGGCGCGATCGCCCCAGCGACGGAAAACAAGACGGAAAACAAAACGACGAACACGCCGCAACCGGCACCATCTCCCACAATGTTCCCCCTCGGCAGACACTGATCGGATCGCATGCTGATATTTCAACGCCAGGATGCGGAAGCGGGCGCAGTTAGTCAAGCCTAGAGTGTTTTAGGGGGAACAAATCAACGTCGCAGGCCCGCCGCCCAGGCGCCCACCCGCGATGCCATCGCCGCCATATGGTCCGCCACCGAGAAGCCGGAGAAAGCCTTGCGCGGCTTCAGATCGTGGTCGCCATCCTCAAGCCAGAAGATGTCGATCTCAGGCGACAGCGGACAATCCGCGACCTCCTCACGCGTTCCGAACGGATCCCGCGTCCCCTGGCAGATCAGCGTCGGCGTCTTGAGCGTGGTCAAATGCGCCGTGCGCAATTGCGTCGGCTTTCCCATCGGATGAAACGGATAGCCAAGGCACAACAGTCCGGCGATGTCGCCCGAGCGATAAAGATCATCGGCGACCATGCTGGCAATCCGCCCACCCATCGACTTGCCGCCGATCACGACCGTGCCGCTGGCGGCAAGTTCACGCACAGCCGCCAGATACTCAGGGATCAACGTCTCTGCCTTCGGCGGCGGCGGACGTCGATCGGATTTCCGCCGCTCGGCCATGTAAGCGAACTCGAACCGACCAACCCGCATCCCTGCCGTCGCAAGAGCCCCGGAAAACCGCTCCATGCCCGGCGAATCCATGGCACCGCCGGCGCCATGCGCGAGCAGGATCGTCACGGGGGCATTGTCTGGACCGGAAAACAGGAAGGAGGTGCTCATGCCGGTCTGATTACAGGATAAGTCGGCGACCCGGCAATGCCGGAGCCGGTGTTGCGTGTGTAAAGTCTATGGGAAAGATTGGTTGCGGGG
>UCJD01000090.1 GCA_900472605.1 Hyphomicrobiales bacterium
GATTACTCGACGATCGAGGCAACGATGCCGGCGCCGACGGTACGGCCGCCTTCGCGGATAGCGAAGCGCAGCTTTTCTTCCATCGCGATCGGAACGATCAGCTCAACCTGAACCGTGACGTTGTCGCCAGGCATAACCATCTCCGTGCCTTCCGGCAGCGAAACGATGCCCGTCACGTCCGTCGTGCGGAAGTAGAACTGCGGACGGTAGTTCGTGAAGAACGGCGTATGACGACCGCCTTCTTCCTTCGTCAGGATGTAGGCTTCTGCCATGAACTTCTTGTGCGGCTTGACAGAGCCCGGCTTGCACAGGATCTGACCACGCTCAACGCCGTCACGGTTCACACCGCGAACCAGGGCGCCGATGTTGTCGCCAGCCTGGCCCTGATCGAGCAGCTTGCGGAACATTTCAACGCCGGTAACCGTCGTCTTCGAGGTGGCGCGGATGCCGACGATTTCGACTTCTTCACCAACCTTGACGATGCCGCGCTCGACGCGACCGGTCACAACCGTACCACGGCCAGAGATCGAGAACACGTCTTCGATCGGCATCAGGAACGGCTGGTCGATCGGACGCTCAGGCGTCGGGATGTAAGCGTCGACAGCAGCCATCAGCTCGCGAACCGCGTCTTCACCGATCGTCTTGTCACTGTCGTTGAGAGCAGCCAGAGCCGAACCCTTGACAACAGGAACATCGTCACCCGGGAAGTCATAGGACGACAGGAGTTCGCGAACTTCCATTTCGACGAGCTCGAGAAGCTCGGCGTCGTCGACCTGGTCGACCTTGTTGAGGAACACGACCAGAGCCGGAACGCCAACCTGACGGGCGAGCAGGATGTGCTCGCGGGTCTGCGGCATCGGGCCGTCAGCAGCCGAGCAAACCAGGATCGCGCCGTCCATCTGTGCGGCACCGGTGATCATGTTCTTGACGTAGTCGGCGTGGCCGGGGCAATCAACGTGGGCATAGTGACGGTTGGCCGTCTCGTACTCGACGTGGGCCGTCGAGATGGTGATGCCGCGGGCCTTTTCTTCCGGTGCAGCGTCGATCTGGTCGTACGCCTTGAACTCGCCGAAATACTTCGTGATCGCTGCCGTCAGAGACGTCTTGCCGTGGTCAACGTG
>UCJD01000050.1 GCA_900472605.1 Hyphomicrobiales bacterium
CAGGACAGAGGGGGGTGCCCGCGAACTCGGCGCTCAAACAAAAAAAGGCGCCCCAACCGGAGCGCCTTTTCCAATTTCAACCAATCAACCCAATCAGAACCCGCTCTGACCGTCCGACCCGATATACGCGATGCGGATCATGTTCGTCGCGCCCGGTGTCCCGAGCGGCACGCCGGCCGAGATGATGATGCGGTCGCCCGGCTTGCCGAAGCCTTCATCGGCGACGATGCGGCAGGCGCGGTTGACCATGTCGTCGAGGTCGGTCGCGTCATGGGTGACCACACAGTGCAGGCCCCAGACGATGGCGAGGCGACGCGCGGTCTGGATAACCGGCGACAGCGCCAGGATCGGCACCTGCGGACGCTCGCGCGAGGCGCGCAGGCCCGTCGTGCCCGACGAGGTGTAGCAGACGATGGCCGACAGACGCAGCGTTTCGGCGATCTGACGGGCAGCCAGCGAAATCGCGTCGGCGCCGGTGGCTTCAGCCTGGGCGCGCTGGGCGTAGATGATGCCGGGATAGTGCGGCTCGCGCTCGATCGTGCTGGCGATCGACGCCATCGTCGATACGGCCTCGACAGGATAGTCGCCGGACGCCGATTCGGCCGACAGCATGACGGCGTCGGCGCCTTCGAACACGGCGGTCGCGACGTCGGAGACTTCGGCGCGGGTCGGAACCGGCGCGGTGATCATCGATTCCAGCATCTGCGTGGCAACGACCACGGGCTTGCCCGAACGGCGGCAGGCGCGGATCAGCTGCTTCTGGATGCCGGGAACAGCTTCGAGCGGCATTTCGACGCCGAGGTCGCCACGGGCAACCATCAGCGCGTCGGAGAGCTCAATGATTTCCTCAATCCGTTCGATCGCCTGCGGCTTTTCGATCTTCGCCATCAGGCCGACGCGGCCGCGGGCGATCTTGCGCACTTCGACCAGATCTTCGGGACGCTGCACGAAGGAGAGTGCCACCCAGTCGACATCATCCGTCGCCAGAACCGCGTCGAGGTCGGCGCGGTCCTTGTCGGTCAGGACACCGGCGGTGAGGATGGTGTCGGGCAGGCTGACGCCCTTGCGGTCGGAAATCTTGGTGCCGGAGACCACCGTGGTGACGATGCTCTTGCCGTCGCACTTTTCGGCGCGCAACGCCAGCTTGCCGTCGTCGATCAACAGGCGGTCGCCAGGCTTCACGGCTTCGAGGATTTCCGGATGCGGCAGGAACACGCGGTTCTTGTCGCCGGGCGTGTCATTGTTGTCGAGCGTGAACGTGTCGCCTGGCTTCAGATCGACCTTGACGTCGGCGAACTTGCCGACGCGCAGCTTCGGGCCCTGAAGGTCGGCGAGAATGCCGATCGGGCGGCCGCTGCGCGATTCAACGGCGCGGATGCGCTGGATCAGCGTGCGCATCGTGTCATGGCTCGCATGGCTCATGTTGATGCGGAAGACATCGGCACCGGCCTGGTGCAGCTTCTCGATCATCGCTTCTTCGGACGAGGCGGGTCCGAGAGTTGCGAGGATTTTTACTTTGCGGTTACGCTTCATCAGTTCGGACTTTCCTGGGTGCCTGGGGTATCGGAAAGTTGAACCATCCAGCTGCCCTGGCGGCCCGTGTCATATTCCTTGAACCCCATCTTCTGATAGCCACGGGCGTAGCAATCATTGACGCCCGTGATCTTGAATTCGTTTTCCGCTACGCACATCTGCACGTCGCCCGTCCATCGTCCTCCCCGGGCGGCGTCTTCGGCGTAGAGATAATAGTAGCGAGACTGAAGCTCTCCCTCGATCAGTGTCGCGCAGGTCGTTGCCGGGACCTGCCACCAGCCCTCCGTCATCCAGCCGTCCTTGGCCCGGTATCCGATCGCCACGCCGACTAGATTCTGCGTACCATTACACACGCGGAAATCCGCGCGCGCCACGTCGGCGATGAAGAACGGCGAGAACGCCGCGAGAACAAAAAGAGCAAAACGGGCAAGCGGCCCGGAACGCGTAAGGAAACAAGGCGCGGTCTGGATCAACACGACTTCCAATTGGCTCCCGATTATTCGTTGTCGTGCCTTCTTGCGCTGCCTCCCGGCGAAAGTCAACGCAATGCTAATCGATTATATTTCTGACATACGACAAGAGGCGTGCTCGCTGCCGCAGCGATTGTCCGGCGATCGGCCAGGGATCGCGCGGAGATTGCCAAGCGATCGCCAACCTATTGCCAACCTATTGGTTGCGGAGTGCGCTTGAACCCATACCCTGACCGTGCGATCAGAGACACGCTTGAAAACAGTCAACGGCATTGTCCTCGATGAACGACTTCAAATCCTTCGAAATTCTAGGCGGACATCATGACAGGGGTATGGTGCTCCTGGGCGACCACGCGATGAACAGCCTGCCGGAACGCTATGGCAGCCTGAGCCTGCCCGAGAGCGCCTTTGCCCGCCATATCGCCTATGACATCGGCATCGAGGGGCTGGCGCGGGCGCTGCCTGAGAAGCTTGGCGTGCCCGCCGTGCTCGGCGGCTTTTCCCGTCTGCTGATCGACCCGAACCGGGGCGAGGACGACCCGACGCTGATCATGAAGATCTCCGACGGCGCCATCATCCCGGGCAATCACCCCATATCAGGGCAAGAGTGGAACGACCGGATCGCCACCTTCCACCGCCCCTATCACAATGCCGTCAGCGAGACGATCGCGGCGGTCGCCGCAGCCACCGGGCAGGCGCCGCTGGTGCTTTCGCTGCATTCCTTCACGCCCGCCTGGAAAAACGTGCCGCGCCCATGGCACGCCGCCGTCTTGTGGGACAGCGACCACCGCGCCGTCGGCCCGCTTCTTGACCTGCTGCGCGCCGACCCCGATCTGGTGATCGGTGATAACGAGCCTTATGATGGCGCGCTGAAGGGTGACACCATGTACCGGCATTGCATGGTCACAGGCATCCCGCATGCGCTGCTGGAGGTGCGCCAGGACCTGATCGGCGACGACGCCGGCATCGCCGCTTGGGCCGACCGGCTGGCGCCGATCTTCAAGACTATGAACGCCGACCCGGCGCTGCACCGCTACGAGGTGCACGCCTCGCGCACCGGCCCATACTGATTAAGGAGAGCGCAATGACCGAGCTCAGCAAAGAACAGCAGACCGAATTCGAAGCCGCCGCCTTCCGCCACCTCGTCGCGCACCTGCGCGAACGCACCGACGTGCAGAACATCGACATGATGAATCTGGCCGGCTTCTGCCGCAACTGCCTGTCGAACTGGTACAAGGACGCGGCAGATGCCGATGGCGTCGCACTGACGAAGGACGAGGCCCGCGAGATCGTCTACGGCATGCCCTTCGAGGAGTGGAAGAACCGCCATCAGGCCGAAGCGACGCCTCAACAAAAAGCCGCATTCGAAAGCAACAACCCGCACAAATGAGCCCCGCTCTGTCGAATAGGCTTGACCCCGGCCGATGTTCACGGCAGTCAACGCCATCCGATTTTTTATCCCCCTATCAGGAGAACACGATGTCTGATGCCCACGGCGTTGCCCGCGACCAGCTTCGCGCTTTCATCGAGCGCATTGAACGGTTGGAAGAAGAAAAGAAGACGATCGCCGACGATATCAAGGACGTCTATGGCGAAGCGAAGGGTACCGGCTTCGACACCAAGATCCTGAAGAAGGTCATCGCGCTGCGCAAGAAGGACGAGCAGGAGCGTCTTGAGGAAGAAGCCATCCTCGACACCTATCTGGCCGCGCTCGGCATGATCGAAGGTCCGGCAGAAGCCTGATTTCCTGTTACGATCGCACTCAACGAAAAAGCCGCCGGGTCGCCCCAGCGGCTTTTTTCATTTTATCTTGTCGCTGGCAGCTCAGCCGGCCTGCGTGACGTAGCGTACGTCGAGATACGAGTTGATCGCTTCCGAGCCGCCTTCCGTGCCGTAGCCCGAATCCTTGATGCCGCCGAATGGCACTTCCGGCAGGGCAAGGCCGTTGTGGTTGATCGACAGCATGCCGGCTTCCACGCGGCGGCCAAGCGCCTGCGCGGTGGCGCTCGAGCTGGTGAAGGCGAAGGAGGCCAGGCCGAACGGCAGGCGGTTCGCCTCGGTGATCGCGTCGTCGAGCGTCGAGAAGCGGTTGATGATGGCGAGCGGGCCGAAGGGCTCCTCGTTCATGACGCGCGCCGAAAGCGGCACGTTGGCGAGAACCGTCGGCTCGAAGAAATTGCCGGTGTTGCCGATGCGGCGGCCGCCGGTCTTCAGTTCGGCGCCCTTCGAGACGGCATCGTTGATCAGCTCTTCGAGAGCCGGGATGCGGCGCTCGTTGGCGAGCGGGCCCATCTCGACGCCCTCTTCCAGGCCGTTGCCGACCTTGACCGCCTGCGCGGCCTTCACAAAGCCATCCGTGAACTGGTCCATCACGCCGTCCTGCACCAGGAAGCGCGTCGGCGCGACGCAAACCTGGCCGGCGTTGCGGAACTTGGAGCCGGCCATGATCGACACGGCCTGATCGACATTGGCGTCATCGAACACCATCACCGGCGCGTGACCGCCGAGCTCCATCGTCGCCCGCTTCATGTGCAGGCCGGCAAGCGCCGCCAGCTGCTTGCCGACAGGCGTCGAGCCGGTAAACGAGATCTTGCGGATGACGGGGTGCGAAATCAGATATTCGGAAATCTCGGCCGGAACGCCATAGACGAGGTTGACGACGCCATTGGGAATGCCGGCATCGGCGAAGACGCGGATCAGCTCGGCCGGCGATGCCGGGGTTTCCTCGGGCGCCTTGACGATGATCGAGCAGCCGGCGGCGATGGCGGCGGAGAGCTTGCGCACCACCTGGTTGATCGGGAAGTTCCACGGCGTGAATGCCGCGACCGGACCAACGGGAGACTTGATCGCCAGCTGCGTGACATTGGGCGCGCGCGACGGAATGACCTGGCCGTAGGTGCGGCGCGCCTCTTCGGCGAACCAGTCGATCACGTCGGCGGCGCCGGCGATTTCGACCAGCGACTGCGCCAGCGGCTTGCCCTGCTCGCGCGTCATCATCCAGGCGATGGTTTCCTTGCGCTCGCGCAACAGGTCGGCGGCGCGGCGCATCATCTTCGAGCGGTCGAAGGGCGAGGTGTCGCGCCACACGCGGAAGCCATTGTCGGCTGCGGCCAAGGCCGCGTCGAGATCCTCGCGGGAGGCATGCGGAATGGTGCCGATGGTTTCACCCGTGGCCGGGTCGGTAACGGGCAGCGTCTTGCCGGAGGCGGCATTCTTCCATTCACCGTCGATGAACAGCTTCACATCGGGATAGGTCTGCATGATTATTCCTTGTCGTCTTCATCAATCAATTTGTCGGACAGCGAACGGCGAGCCGGGGGCACGCTCCGCACGTCCTTCATATAGGCCGCACGCATGCTGTTTCTCAGAGCATGCGACGTTATAAGCCGAAATAGACCTGTGTCTCCCCCCAATCGGTCATGCCACTTATGTCAAAAGCTCTAAGCCAAAAGCTCTACGATTGCAGGACTTTGATCATCCCGCCGATTGCGGTAGTGATCGAGACGTCGCAGGAGAAATGGAATGGATGAGGTCGGCTGCATCATCGCCGGTGCCGGCGTAATCGGGCTGGCGATCGCGCGCGAAGCGGCGATGCGCGGTCTGGAGACGCTGGTTATCGAGGCCAATCCGATGATTGGCATGGAAACCAGCTCCCGCAATTCCGAAGTCATCCATGCCGGCATCTATTATCCGCCGGGATCGCTGAAGGCGCGGCTCTGCATTGAAGGCCGCGAACGGCTCTATCGCTACGCTGACGACAAGCATATCCTCCACGCCCGTTGCGGCAAGTTCATCGTCGCGACCAGCCCGTTACAGGTCGAGAAACTCGAGGCGATCCGTATGAAGGCGGCCGAATGCGGCGTCGATGATCTCGTGCTGATCTCAGGCGAGGAAGCGATGGCGCGCGAACCGGCCCTCAGCTGCGTCGCCGCCCTCGTCTCGCCCTCGACAGGCATCATCGACAGCCACGCGCTGATGCTCTCCTTGCGCGGAGATGCCGAGGAGAACGGCGCCTTCATCGCCCTCAACACCGAGATCATGTCAGGCGAGGCCGCCGACAACCGCTTCGTCCTGCGCACCCGCGACAAGACGAGCGGCGAGGAATACGACGTATCCTCGCGCCACTTCATCAACGCCGCCGGCCTGCACGCCAACGATCTCGCCCGCCTCGTCTCGGGCTTCGGCCACGCCACGGTGCCCAAGCTCCATCTCGCCAAGGGCAACTACTTCGCCGCCCCGACGCGCAACGTCTTCTCGCGGCTGATCTATCCGGTGCCGGAAGATGGCGGCCTCGGCGTGCACCTCACCATGGACCTTGGCGGCTCCATCCGCTTCGGGCCTGATGTCGAGTGGATCGACGCGATCGACTACGAGGTCGATCCCACGCGCTGCGAACGGTTCTATGACGAGATCCGCCGCTACTGGCCCGGCCTGCCCGACAACTGCCTGCAGCCGGCCTATAGCGGCATCCGCCCAAAACTCTCCGGCCCCGGCCAACCCGCCGCTGACTTCGCCATTCACGGCCCCGCCGTGCACGGCGTCAGCGGCATGGTTCATCTCTACGGTATCGAGAGCCCGGGTCTCACCTCCTCCCTTGCGATCGCCGAACACGTCATGTCCGAGATCGCCGACTGACGATAACGCGGCGCGCATCCAACCTTCGGATAGTGGTTTCACCGCGCAATTCGCGGTAGATTGCGTTGCCAGAGGGGCAACTTGCGGAGCGCATTTCGTGAAAACGATCACCGACAAGGAACTCGCCGAGCGTCTGCGTCAGGCGCTCGATATTCTCGACAATGGTATGCCCTCGAGCAAACGCGCGCTCAACATCTACGAGATGGTCATCCGGGTGCTCGATACCGGCGCGCGCGTGCTCGAGGACGAACAATTTCGCACGACCGCCAACGACAATCCCGGCAAGCCCTGAAGCCGGCGTGACGCCCTACCCCTTGATCCGCGCCAAGACGCGGTCGAGCGCCGCGATCAGCGCGCCGCTGCCGCCCTTGTGGTCGAAGTCCTCGAACACCTGCTCGTTCAAGCCGCCCTTGGTGGAGAACTCCTCCTTGAGGTCCGTGAGCGGCGTTTCGCCATGCGTGACCGCCGTCTGCGCCAGGCTGAGGAACAGCGGCGCCAGATAGGCCCGTGCCTTCTCCTGAGGCATCCCCCGATCGGCAAGCCAGCCGGTGGTGCGATCGAGAATGCCGAAATAGGTTGCCATCAACGCGCTCACGGCCGCCAGCAGATCATATTCCCCGCGCGTCTCGCAGGCGACGGCACTGCCCAGCGCCGAGAAGATAGCGGCGACCGTGTCATTCCCAGGATAGATCGCCGTCACCCCGGCGCGCTCGGCAACGAAGGGCAGCGGAATGGCCTGGGTGATCTCGACAGGCGCATCGATCCAG
Organism: Hyphomicrobiales bacterium; assembly: GCA_900472605.1. Classification (GTDB taxonomy): domain Bacteria; phylum Pseudomonadota; class Alphaproteobacteria; order Rhizobiales; family Rhizobiaceae; genus Rhizobium. The sequence goes on from UCJD01000050.1 coordinate 7,406, forward strand.
TCCTCGAGCTTCGCCCGGTCGGTAGCGGCGATTACGCTGACGACACATTGCCCGGCGCGGAACCGAAGGCCCTTGATCACCTCTTCGGCAATCTGCGGCCGGATGGCCAGGAACATGATATCGGCGGCATCCACCACGGCCTGGTTATCGGCACCGATCCTGACGAGCGGCGACGATGCGGCAAGGCGTGCGGCGATCTCGCCATTGCGCGGCGAGACAGTGATCCGCGACACGTGAAGCGACGAACCGAGCATCCCCTTCACCATGGCCTCGGTGATCGTCCCCGTACCCACGAACCCAATCTTCATCACCGCTCTCCATCTGCCGCGCACCCTGCGCCACCAACAAAAAACCGCCGGATCGCTCCGACGGTTCTGATTGTCTGATCTGGAAAATGGCTCAGTTCGCCTCGAACTTGCGCACTTCCATGAAGTTCACCGCCGTGCCGCTGAAGCGACCCGTATCGATCGACGCCGTTTTGGTGAAGCCCTCGGCATAGACAGCCTTTGGCTGCGCGCGCAGCGTCTGGCTGACGAAACGCGGTGCCTTGACCGGCTTGGTGACCATTTCCATGCGCGCATTGCTGAGCGCCCACTGCGAGATGATCTTCTGCGTCAGCTTCGGCTCGGTGGTAACGGTCGCACGGCTTGCATCGGCTTCTGCGGCCTCATGCTTCGTCGGGCGGCCACCCTTGGAGGGAAGGCCTTGAGCGGCGCTCGGTTCGATCGCCGGCTTCGGCGCATCGAAGGCATCGCCGAAGCTTGCCGACTTGGTCGCCGGCGCAAGCGCTGCCAGCTGAACCGGCGGCTTTTCGGCCGGAACCTTTTGCGGCATGGCTGCGTTTATAGCCTGTTCGACGCTCGATACCGGCGGCTGGTTGGCTGCAAGCTGGCCGCTATTGGCAGTGTTCTGCTGGTTGAGAGCATCGGCAACGGCTGGAGACAGCGTACCCTGCTGATCCGCCTCATCGTCGATAGCTTCACGGTCGGCATTCGCCGCAGCCAGAAGCTTTTCTGCCAGAGCCGGACGCTCAGCCGGCGTCGGCACGGCCGCGAGATTCCCCGTCATCGCGGCAGCCGGATCGGCTGAAGCGACTTCCGCGTCTCCAGGAGAACGACGTGCACCGAGGAGTGACGGTACGGGAACGCTATACGCGCTGAGATCCGCAAAACCCTGCTGGCCCTGATCGGTCACAGCGGCAAGTGCATCCTGTGCGGCATTGCCGGATTGTGGAGCGACAAGGGCGCTGGCCACTTCGCTGCCAGCAGGCTGATTGGCAAACGCCGGCCGCACCTGCGGGATCGGCGCGTTGACGCTTGCGACTTCGGTCTGCTGTTCGGCACTCGCCTGAGCCGGGGCACCCTGGCTCGGATCAGCTGCGTTCGGCATATCGGCGGCCTTCGGCGGTGTTGCCTTGGCAACGGCGACTGCCGGCGTGCTGTCGTCGGAGTTATCCTCTTCCTCATCCGCGCCACCGCCAAACAGGGCTGCAAACAAGGTCTTCGGCTTCTTGCGCTCTTCGCTGGCCGAGCCCGTATAGGCGCCGGAGCTTGCCATCTGTACCGAGCTGTCGCTGACGCGGCGCTTGTAATCGGCGACCGCCTGCTCGTAACCCGGCAGCGGCTTCCCGTCGGCCGGGATGTGCATCGTGTTGCCGTTCGGGAAGAGACGGACGAGTTCGTCGCGATTCATGCGCGGCCATGCGCGAACGCCGCCGACATCCATATGCACGAAGGGCGAACCGGATTTCGGATAGAAACCAACGCCGCCGACCTGCATTTTCATGCCGATCGCGCGCAAAGTCGCCAGTTTCACGTCAGGAATAAAGAAGTCCATCGCCTTGCCGAGCATGTGCTGGCTCTTCTCGGCGACGCCGGAATTGCGCGAACGCGACTTCAGCATGGCATTGGTGCCGGGCGAACGGAAGCCGCAGACGACGTTGATGTAGTCCTTGGAGCCGCTCTGGCGGTACACTTCCCAGATCAGGTCGAACAGGCGCGGATCCATCTTCGTCGGCTGGTTCTTGCGCCAGTCGCGAAGGAAGCGGTTCAGCTGCTCGAGACCCTTGGGGTCGAACCGGCCGTTGCGCTTATAGGTGATAACCGCCTTTTCACCCGTGTGAATGAAGTAAAGCTTGAGACTACGCGTTTCGCCCGCCGCCTGCGACGGCGTACTGGAGCCGACGAGCACCGGGGACGAAACTGCAACTGCGAGAAGGGCGGCCATAACCGTCCTTGTCACCTTTCCGCAAAGGTCTGCGCACCTGTTGCGCCATGTCGGGCGCGAAGGCTTCGTATTCCAATTCAGATCCGGCAAACTCAATCCCCGTCAGACAGCCGATGGTCCCTCAATCTGACCCTTGACTGTGAAATGCGGTCACACGATGGCAAAAATGCCACACATGATCAACCTTTTCTTTATAGAGTGAACAGGCCACTAACAAGTGGTTTATGATTGGTAACAAAAGATGATTGCCGGAATCTTAACTGAAAACCCTTACGCAGCGTCCTTTTGCGGGTTGTCCGGGTCGATCCCGTAATCTTTCAACTTTCTGTAAAGCGTCGAACGTCCGATGCCCAGCTTGCGCGCGACCTGGCTCATTTGACCGCGATAGAACTTGAGCGCGAATCGGATCAGCTCCTCTTCGACATCAGCAAGCTTGCGTACGTCGCCGGCCGGATTGGTGCTCGAAATCGCGTTGTCGGGTGCGTCGTTGATCCGCGCCGCGACATTGTCAGCCACCGTCTGCGAAACGCCGAACTCGGCCGCGGCGATCTCGCCGAGGCGAACATTGCTGCTGTTATCGGCAACGAGCGCCAGATGATCGACCACATCGTATTCGGGAAGCTGCGCCGCGATCTGCGGGAAGTCTGCTTCCGTGAGCTCCGGACCATCGGCTAGGACCACGGCGCGGAAGATCGCGTTTTCCAGCTGGCGGATATTGCCCGGCCAGTCATAGGCGGTGAGCAGCGCCAGCGCGCTTGAATTCACCGTCATGCGGTTGCCGTTCTTCTGCTCGCTCGAGAAGCGTTCCGTGAACACCCGCACCAGATGCGGAATATCCTCCTTGCGCTTGCGCAGCGCAGGGATGGTGATCGGGAACACGTTGAGGCGATAATAGAGATCCTCGCGGAAGTGCCCGTTCTTGACCTCTTCGATCAGATCCTTGTTGGTTGCCGAGATGAGACGGACGTTGACCTTGTGCGCGGTGCGCGCGCCAACAGTCTCGATCTCTCCCTGCTGCACGGCGCGCAGAAGCTTCACCTGCACGTCGAGCGGCAGGTCGCCGATCTCGTCGAGGAAGATGGTGCCGCCATCGGCTTCCATGAATTTGCCGACATGGCGCTCCGTGGCGCCGGTAAACGCGCCCTTCTCGTGGCCGAAGAGAATGCTCTCGACCAGATTGTGCGGAATGGCCCCACAGTTGACGGTCACGAACGGCTTGCCGGAACGGTCGCTGCCGGACTGGATGGCGCGCGCCACCAGTTCCTTGCCGACGCCGGATTCACCCTCCAGCACGACGGGGATATTGGATTGCGCCGCGCGCTGGGCGAGATCCAGCACCCGGATCATCGCCGGGCTCGCAGACACGATATCGTCGAAGCCGACGGCGCCGGAGCGCGAACGCCGTCCGGCACGCGCCTTGACCTCGCGCTGATCGAGCTTCAGCGCATTCGCGATCGAATTGGAAATCCGCTCCGGCGAGACCGGCTTGACGACGAAATCGAAGGCGCCGGCGCGCATCGCCTGCACCACCGTCTCGATGCCGCCCTGCCCGGTCTGGACGATCACGGGAATTTGCGTGCCGAATTCGTGGATCGCCTCGAGAAACTCGAGGCCCGTCATCTCGGGCATCATCAAGTCGAGAACGATGACGTTGTAGAGGCCACTGCCCCTCTTCACCATCTCAAGACCGATCCGGCCATTCTCTGCCTGATGGACAACGTGTCCGTGACGCTCGATGGCGTTCTTCAGCAGTCTGCGCTGTACAGGATCGTCTTCGACGACAAGTATCTGCGCTGCACCCTTGTGCTCGTTGTAACCGGTCATTGCTGCCTCACTTCATGCGAAACCTTGAATGGCAATGTCGCATGAAGGCTTGAACATCCAGTTTTGAGAAACTATCGCATTTTAACGTTTGTGACGAAGGTGGATTGCCTCGAAACGATGCTTTCGCGCGGCGGAAAAGCCCTTGATGCCAAGGCCTTGGGGGAATAGATCAGGAAACCTGTCGTAAAATAGGAAGAGGATCCCGACCATGAAAAACCTGCTCCCCGGCACTCCGCGCAACTTTTCGGTAACAAATACCGGCGCGGCTGGCACGGCGGGTCTTGGCGACCTTCCGACCTGGAAGCTCGAAGACCTCTATCCCTCCTCCACCTCCGATGCCTTCAAGGCCGACATGGCGAAAGCCGAAAAGGACTCGCTTGCTTTCGAAGCAAAGTGGAAGGGCAAGCTTTCGGATGCCGCGACCAAGAAGGACGCTGATGGCATCGGCCAGGCGCTGAAGGAATATGAAGCGCTCGACGACATCATCGGCCGCCTCGGCTCCTTTGCCGGCCTCACCTATTTCTCCGACACGTCGAGCCCTGTTAACGGCAAGCTCTATGGCGACGTACAGGCAAAGATCACCGATTTCTCCGGTCACCTGCTGTTCTTCACGCTCGAGCTCAACCGCATCGACGACGCCGTGATCGACGCCTGCATGGCGAACGATCCGGATGCCGGCCACTATCGCCCCTGGCTGATCGATCTGCGCAAGGACAAGCCCTACCAGCTGGACGACAAGCTGGAACAGCTCTTCCTCGAGAAGTCGATGACGTCTGCCGCCGCCTTCAACCGCCTGTTCGACGAGACCATGGCCGAGCTGCGCTTCGAGGTCGACGGCGAACAGCTGTCGATCGAGGTGACGCTGAACATGCTGCAGGACCGCGACCCCGAGGTGCGCCGCAAGGGCGCAATGGCGCTCGCCGAGACCTTCAAGGACAATCTGCGCATCTTCACGCTGATCACCAACACGCTTGCCAAGGACAAGGACATTTCCGACCGCTGGCGCGGCTTTAAGGACATCGCCGATTCAAGACACCTCGCCAACCGCGTCGAGCGCGAGGTGGTCGATGCGCTGGCCGCAGCCGTCCGCGACGCCTATCCGCGCCTCTCGCACCGCTATTACACGATGAAGGCGAAGTGGCTCGGAATGGACCAGATGGAATTCTGGGACCGCAATGCGCCGCTGCCGGAAACCTCCAACGCCATTATCCCCTGGTCCGAGGCCAGGGACACCGTGCTCTCGGCCTATGGCGACTTCGCCCCAGAGATGGCTGATATCGCCAGGCGCTTCTTCGACGAGGAGTGGATCGACGCGCCGGTTCGCCCCGGCAAGGCGCCGGGCGCCTTCGCTCACCCGACCGTGCCGTCCGCCCACCCCTATGTGCTCGTCAACTATCTCGGCAAGCCGCGCGACGTGATGACGCTCGCCCATGAACTCGGCCACGGCGTCCACCAGGTTCTGGCCGGCGGCCAGGGCGCCTTGATGTGCCAGACGCCGCTGACGCTCGCCGAAACCGCCTCCGTTTTCGGCGAAATGCTGACCTTCCGCGCCCTTCTCGACAAGACCAAGGACAAGAAGGAGCGCAAGGCGATGCTCGCCCAGAAGGTCGAGGACATGATCAACACGGTCGTGCGCCAGGTTGCCTTCTACGAATTCGAGCGCAAGGTTCACACCGCGCGCAAGGAAGGCGAGCTCACGGCCGAGCAGATCGGCGAACTCTGGCTCTCGGTGCAGGCCGAAAGCCTCGGCCCGGCGATCAGGATCTCGGAGGGCTACGAGACCTATTGGACCTATATCCCCCACTTCATCCATTCGCCCTTCTACGTCTACGCCTATGCCTTCGGCGACTGCCTGGTAAACTCGCTCTACGCCGTCTACCAGAACGCCGAGCAGGGCTTCCAGGACAAGTATTTCGAATTGCTGAAGGCCGGCGGCACCAAGCACCACTCCGAACTGCTGAAGCCTTTCGGCCTCGATGCGACCGATCCGTCGTTCTGGAGCAAGGGACTGTCGATGATCGAGGGGCTGATCGACGAGCTGGAAGCGCTAGATAAGGGCTGATCAGTAGTCGTCGGCGCTGCAGCCAGGCCCCCCCTTCTGCCCTGCCGGGCATCTC
>UCJD01000088.1 GCA_900472605.1 Hyphomicrobiales bacterium
GGAGGGTTGGGAGGGGTCTTTTCAAAAACTATTGCCTTCGCATCCGCCCGAACCAGTTTCGATTGGTCGCGATGATGCGAAAGACCCGGCGCAGGAAAGACCGTCACCACCATGATCAATTATGCATTCCGTCGATTGCTGTCGACGATCCCCGTGATGTGGATCGCCGTGACAGCCTGTTTCTTCGTTTTGAGATTGGCCCCTGGCGGACCGTTCGATGGCGAGAGGCCGTTGCCGCCCGTGATCCTTCAGAATCTGGCGGCCCACTACAATCTCGATAAGCCGCTGATCCAGCAATATCTCTACTATGTCGGCGATCTCCTGAAGGGCGATCTCGGCCCTTCCTTTGCGTCCGAAGACTTCACCGTCGCGCAGCAGATCATGATCGGCCTGCCCTACACCTTCATCATCGGCACCGCGGCCTTTCTGCTCGCCATCGTCATCGGCGTCGCCGTCGGCTGTCTCGGGGCGCTCTACCAGAACAAGGCGCCGGATTACATCCTGGGCGCGCTGATCCTGGTGGGCGTCGTGCTGCCGAACTTCCTGATCGCGCCGATCCTGCAGCTGGTCTTCGGCATTCACCTGCAATGGCTGCCGGTCGGCGGCTGGGGCAATGGATCGCTGAAGTTCCTGGTTCTGCCCGTGGTCGTGCTGGCGCTGCCGCATGCCGGCCGCATCTCGCGCATCACCCGAGCCTCGATGATCGAGGTGATGGGCCAAAATTTCATCCGCACCGCCAAGGCCAAGGGCATCGGCCCGCGGCTGACGGTCATGCGGCACGCGCTACGGCCGGCGATGATGCCCGTCGTCTCCTATCTCGGCCCGGCGGCGAGCTATCTGCTCACCGGCTCGCTGGTCGTCGAAAGCGTCTTCGGCCTGCCCGGTATCGGCCGCTACTTCGTCAACGCCGCATTGAACCGCGACTACGGCATGGTTCTCGGCACGGTCATCTTCTACATGGTGCTGATCGTGGTTCTGAACCTTCTCGTCGATATCGCCTATGCCTGGCTCGATCCGAAAGTGAGAAACCGATGATCCTCAACCCCGCAAAGAGAGAGCTGCTGGCGGCCGAACTGCTGGAGGCCGAAGGTCTCAGCCCCGTCAGCCGTTCGCTCACCCGTGACGCGCTGCGCCGTCTCTGTCGCAACAAGGCAGCCGTGGCCTCGATCATCGTGCTGACGCTGCTCGTGCTCGTCGCCTTCATCGGCCCTTACCTCATCCCCTTCGGCTACGAGGATCCCGACTGGGCGGCCTTCCGCTCACCGCCCTCCTTCGCCGACGGCCACTATTTCGGGACCGACCCAAATGGCCGCGACCTGCTTGCCCGCGTGCTCTACGGCACCCGCGTCTCGCTCGCCGTGGCGTTGACGGCGACGCTCGTCTCCGTCGTCATCGGCGTGCTCTACGGCGCCGTCTCGGGCTATATGGGAGGCCGGGTCGATGCCGTCATGATGCGCTTCGTCGACATCATGTACGCCTTCCCCTACATCCTCTTCGTCATCCTGCTGATGGTCATCTTCGGCCGCAACGTCTATCTGCTCTTCGCGGCGATCGGCGCGCTCGAGTGGCTGACCATGGCGCGCATCGTGCGTGGCCAGACGCTATCGCTCAAGCAACGCGAATTCATCGAGGCGGCGCGCGCCTCCGGCCAGAAACCCTTCAAGATCATTAGCCGGCACATCATTCCCAACCTCGTCGGTCCCGTCGTCATCTTCGCGGCTTTGACGGTGCCCGAGATCATCGCGACGGAGAGCTTTCTCTCCTATCTCGGCTTCGGCGTGCAGGAACCGCTGACCTCATTGGGAACGCTGATCTCCGAAGGCACCGATGCCATGGAGAGCATGCCCTGGCTGCTCGTCTTCCCGGCGGGCTTCCTCGTCGCCCTGCTCCTCAGCTTGCTGTTCATCGGCGACGGCCTGCGCGACGCGTTCGACCCCAGGGACCGGTGAAGGGATCGCTGACATGACACAAGACATCAAGAACGACACCCTTCTGGAATTGAAGGACTACTCGATCAGCTTTCGCACGCCCGAGGGCGAGGTGAGGGCCGTCTCCAACATGAACCTCACCGTCAAACGCGGCGAGCGCATCGCCATCGTCGGCGAGAGCGGTTCCGGCAAGAGCCAGACCTTTCTCGGCATCATGGGATTGCTGGCGAAAAACGGCCGGACCAGCGGACAGGCGCTTCTCGAAGGGCGTGACGTGCTGGCCCTGAAGCCACGCGAACTCGACCATGTGCGCGGCAAGGACATGGCCATGGTGTTCCAGGACCCGATGACCGCGCTCAATCCGTCGCTAAAGATCTCGCGACAGCTGACGGAACAGCTCGAGGTGCATCGCGGCTTTACGGCGCGCGCGGCCTCGGCAGAAGCGCTGGACATGCTCAAACGCGTGGGGATTCCCGATCCGTCCAGGCGCTTCAACCTTTATCCGCACGAACTGTCCGGCGGCATGCGCCAGCGCATCGTGATCGCCATGGCGCTGTTGACGAAGCCGAAGCTGCTGATCGCCGACGAGCCGACCACCGCGCTCGACGTGACGATCCAGGCGCAGATCCTCGATCTCTTCAATGATCTGACGGCAGAGATGAACACGGCGCTCGTGATGATCACCCACGATCTCGGCGTCGTCGCCGGGCTCGCCGACCGGGTGGCGGTCATGTATGCCGGCCGCATCGTCGAGGAGGCGCCTGTCGATGAGCTGTTCGAGAACCCGGCGCATCCCTATACGGCGGCACTGCACGCCTCGATCCCGCGCCCGGACCAGGATGTCGACCAGCTCGCCGTAATCCCCGGCCGCCCGCCGAACCTGCAGCATCTGCCCAAGGGGTGCAGCTTTTCGCCCCGCTGTCCGCTCGTGCAGAACGACTGCATCGATGCCTCGCCACACCTCGACATGCAGGCGCCACGCCATCTCGCGGCCTGTTTCCATGCCTTTCCACGCCTCGAGGAGGTTCTGACCAATGGCTGAACGATCACTTCTCAGGGTGGAGAACCTGACGACCCAATTCGACGTGCCCTCCAAGGGTTTCTTCAAGCCGCCGCTGACGCTGACGGCCGTCAACGATGTCAGCTTCGATCTCAGCGAGGGCCGCACGCTTGGCATCGTGGGGGAATCGGGCTGCGGCAAGTCGACCCTGGGGCGCTCGATCCTCAGGCTCCTGAAGGCGCAGAAGGGTCGCATCCTCTGGCAGGGCCGCAACCTTCTCGACCTCTCGGACGAGGAGATGCGGGCCGCGCGGCGCGACATGCAGATCATCTTCCAGGATCCGATCGCCTCGCTCGATCCGCGCATGACGGTCGGAGACATCATCGCTGAGCCGCTGACGGTATTTGAACCCAAGCTCAACCGGGCGCAGCGCGCCGAGCGGGTGCAGGAGATCATGGCCGCCGTCGGCCTCGTTCCTGAAATGATCAACCGCTATCCGCACGAGTTCTCGGGCGGCCAGGCGCAGCGCATCGGCATTGCCCGGGCGGTGATCACGCGGCCGAAGCTGATCATCTGCGACGAGCCGGTCTCGGCGCTCGACGTGTCGATCCAGGGCCAGGTGATCACGCTTCTGCGCAGGCTGCGCAAGGAGTTCGGATTGACGCTGATCTTCATCAGCCACGATCTCTCGGTGGTGCGGCTGATCTCCGACGACGTGCTGGTGCTTTATCTCGGCAAGGTGGTTGAGGCAGGCGATTGCGCGACGGTGTTCGACAAGCCGGCGCATCCCTATACGCAGGCGCTGTTTTCGGCAGCACCGATCCCGGATCCGAAACTGGCGCGCGGCCGCCAGCGCATCCGCCTGCAGGGCGATCCGCCATCGCCGCTGAACCCGCCGAAGGGCTGCGTCTTCTCCCCGCGCTGCTGGAAGGCCACCGACATCTGTCGAACCGAGATGCCACCGAGCGAAGAGGTCAGGCCCGGCCAGACGGCCGCCTGCTATCATATCGAGCGCTGACATCCAGGTGGCCACGACCTCCATCCGTGGCCGCCTGCTTCCCGCAAAACGTGTGAGTCCTGCAACAGCGCGCATATCATCACCTGCTGACGGACGCGACTGTGTCCGTTGCGTCGTGTTCCGGGCTTCCCTCCAGCGCAGGTTGCGCTATGGTGCGTCCATCGGACCGGAGGGGTTTCATGCGCGTACGGTTTCTCGTTGTCATGCTGCTGCTGACCAGCTGTGGCCATCCGAGTGGCGTGATGACGCCCGTGGCGCTGACCGCGGCGACGCCGAAGACCACGCGCGTCGACATGCTGGTCGCGACCACACGCGAACCATCGGGCGATCCTGCCACGTTGTTCAACGGCGAACGCAGCCCCAAGCCGTCGCTGACGGCCGTCGAAGTCTCCATTCCGCCGAACCGCAAGCCGGGCACCGTGCAATGGCCAAAGCGCCTGCCGCCGAACCCGGCGACCGACTTCGCCGTCACCGGCGTTCGGCAGGTCGACACGGTGACCGAGGGACGCTCCTGGCTCAGCCAGCATATGCACAACGGCCACGCGCTCGTTTTCGTGCACGGCTTCAACAACAAGTATGAGGATTCGGTGTTCCGCCTGGCGCAGATCGTCAACGATAGCGGCATGGACGCGACACCGATCCTGTTCACCTGGCCGTCACGGGCACAGCTGACGGCTTACGAATACGACAAGGAAAGCACCAACTATTCTCGCACGGCGCTCGAGCAGGCATTGCGGACGCTGGTCAACGATCCCAATGTCAAGGACATCACCATTCTCGCGCATTCGATGGGCACGTGGCTGACGATGGAATCGCTCAGGCAGATGGGCATTCGCGACGGGCACCTGAACGGCAAGATTCGCGACGTCATCCTGGCGTCGCCCGACATCGACATCCAGGTCTTCGCCAAGCAATATGCCGAGATGGGTACGCCGCGGCCGAAATTCACGATCTTCGTGTCGCAGGACGACCGGGCGCTGGCCTTCTCGAGCCTCATCACCGGGCGCGTCTCGCGGCTGGGGGCGATCGATCCGACGGTCGAGCCCTATCGCACGAAACTGGAAGAGGCGGGCATCACGGCGATCGACCTCACGAAAGTCAGCAGCAACGACCGGCTGAACCACGGCAAGTTCGCCGAGAGTCCCGAAATCGTGCAGCTGATCGGTCAACGCCTGATGACCGGCCAACCGCTGACCGACAGCAATGTCACGCTCGGCCAGGGCATCACGGCCGTCATCGGCGGAACGGTCACCAATATCGGTACCGTGGCCGCAACCGCCGTCGCCGCCCCCGCGACGATCATCGAGGCGCCGATGATGCACCCGAAGAAGAAGCCGGTCACCGCGAAAGAGACGCTGCAGGGCGACCTTAGGGAACAGCAGCTGACGCAGTGACGGCGATGCTGGGGCGGCAGTTGGGCAATCGTTTTCGAAGGCACGGAGGTATCGGTCATCGAACGAAGCGCGATCGCTGCGTCAGGTGCCGGCATTGTCCGGGCGTGTGACGCGAACGCCGAACGCCCGCGTGAAGCGGGCTTGGTTCGTCCTTGTCTTATGTCTTTGCAATTGCAGGGCAAGTCCGCGCGCTGACAATGCTCACGTCCATGCAGGGTGTCTTTGGGAAAGAGATTCAGGGTCAGGGATTGGACCTGCGCCTTGAAGCCATGGTCCGCAGGCAGAGGAGCGACCATCGCCAGGGAAGATGCACTCTTGTCGCCGCCGACAGGATCGATGTGATTGTTTGGGGGAAAGATTGGTTGCGGGGGCAGGATT
>UCJD01000049.1 GCA_900472605.1 Hyphomicrobiales bacterium
CCACTCACACAGCCCGCGAGAACGGATAATCCGGCAAGAATTGCTATGCGGCGCATAAAATCTCCATAGGCGATAACCGCAAGGCGGTTCGCTAACAAACTATTATCGCTTATGGTTAATTTTTACTTTCCATGTCGCATAGCAAGTTCGCATGGCAGGCGTTGCCGAGAGAGGATCGGTGCTTGGAAGGGGAGCACCGGATCATGGGCGGATAAGAGTTCGCTAACTATCGAATGGCAGCTATGCAGCAATATCATTGAATTCAAATCGATAGGATGTTATCTAATTCCATGACAACGAACATGAAGAAGAGCTGGACCGAGTTCGCACCGTTGCTGATGATCTGCGGGCGTGGATGGCGCCGTGCGCTCAACGCCGTTTTGACCGACCACAAACTATCCGATGCCAGCGCAGCACCGCTTATCGCGTTGCTGCGCCACGGCGACCGGATTCCACAGAATGTGCTGGCCGAGCGGGTAGGCGTGGAAGGCCCGACGCTGGTGCGCGTGCTCGACAGTTTGGAGAATGATGGCCTGATTTGCCGGGTCGCCGATGAGGCGGACCGGAGGATCAAGCTGGTGCAGCTTACCGGAGAGGGCACAACGGTCGCCGAGCGCGCCGAACGTTGTGCGGCAAAGTTGCGAGAGCAAATCCTTGGCGATCTCGATCCCGAACAGGTCGATGCCGCTATCGAGGTTTTGCGCGCCGTCGCGGATAGGACCGCGGCGATAACCGGAACGCAGGATAATGACGAGCAGCCATAACACGATCGCCCCAAGCGTTTGGGATGTCGTTTTCTCCATCAAAACCTTCATCGCAGCAATGCTGGCGCTTCTCATCGCGCTTTGCTTCGATCTGACGAACCCGTACTGGGCCGTCGGCACGGTCTATATCGTTGCGCACCCGCTGTCGGGCGCAAGCACATCCAAGGCGATCTACCGGCTGATCGGTACCGCTGTCGGCGGCGCCATGACCATCATCCTGGTGCCCAATCTCGTCGATTCGCCCGAGTTGCTGACGCTGGCGATCGCGCTCTGGATGGCGTTTTGTCTCGGTGTCAGCCTGCTCGACCGCACACCGCGCAGCTATTCCTTCATGCTGGCCGGCTACACGACGGCGCTTACCGGTTTTCCGATCGTCGCCAGCCCCGAAACCGCGTTCACCTATCCCGTTGCCCGCGTGGAGGAAATCGCGCTCGGCATCATCTGCGCCGCGCTTGTCAGTCGTCTGGTCTTTCCACGCCATGCCGGTCCCGTGCTTGCCGCGCGTATCGACAGCTGGGTTCGCGATGTCGCGGCTCTTGCAACGAGCACGCTCAACAGCACTGACAAGAGCGACGCGCTTCACGCTGCCGCCCGCAAGCTGGCCGCCGACGCCGTCGATCTGCACAGCTTCACCACGCACGTCGCCTACGACACATCGGGTCTGCGCGACATGGTCGGACGCACACGCACCTTGCAGCAGCGTATGGTCGCCATGCTGCCCGTCGTCTCCGGCCTTGCCGATCTCCTTCACGCCTTCCGCAAGGCGACCGACGGCAAGCTGACCGCTTCCGCCAACGAACTGATCCGTCGCGTGACGGAACTCCTGGCGAACGAGGCCTCCTATGGAGAGGTCGAGCGGCAGGAAATTCTCGCGCTGATGGAAAAAACCGAGAAGGAGGGCAGGGAGCAGCAGGAATGGAACGGCCTTCTCGCCCATAACTTCACCTCCCGCCTGCGTGACCTCCTGCAGATCTGGAGCGACTGTCTGGCGCTGCGTGACGATATCGAAACAGGTGGCCGCCGCGAGCTGCGCTGGCAGCGTTTCGGTACGCTCTTCGATCGCGCGCCGATCCACCGCGACTACGGCATGGCGATCCATTCGGGTCTCTCGGTGATGCTGGCGACCTTTATCGCCGCAGCGCTCTGGATCTTCACTGGATGGTCACAGGGCAGTGCAGCGGCGATGATGGCAGGTGTGCTTTGCTGCATCTTCGCGACGATGGACGATCCGGCACCGATGATGCTGAAGTTCATGTATGTGTCGATCTTCGCGGTCGCCGTTGCCTTCGTCTTCCAGTTCGGTCTGTTGCCGCTCGTTCACGGCTACCTGCCGCTGGCTGCCGCTCTGGGCTTGTTGCTCATTCCTGCCGGCGTGTTGATGACAAAGCCTTCGCTGATGATCTACGGCCTTGGTTTCGGCGTCAATTTTCCCAACATGCTTGCCCTGCAGGACCGGCTGAACCTGGACCTCAGCTCGTTCCTCAATTCCAACATGGCCATGGTGATAGGCCTGGTCATTGCCTGCGGCACCACGGTCCTGGTGCGCTCCGTCGGCGCCGAGTGGACGGCCTACCGCGTATTGCGCGCCGGCTGGGCAGATATCGTCGCCGTGGCACGCAAGTCGGATGCACCTGACTTCGCGCGGATGCTCTACCGCATGGTGGATCGCTTCGGTCTGGTCGCGCCGCGCCTGGCGCGCATCCCGGTCGAATCGGCCGTCGCCCAGAACGATATCTTGGGCGATCTGCGCAATGGCCTGAACACGATGGAACTGCAGCGCCACCGTCAACTCTTGACCCGCGACAGCCGCGAGGATGTCAACGAGGTCCTGTCGGGTATTGCCGGGTTCTATCAGCAGAAACAAAGGCATGGCCACGCCCAGCCGGGCGAGGGCCTGCTGAAGGCGATCGATAAGTCATTGGCCGACCTTCTTCACCAAAACCCGTCATCGGCCGTCGAGGGCGCACGCCGGGCCATCACGTCGCTTCGCTACAATCTGTATCCGGATGCGCACTTCGTGATGCCAGGCGCGACCATTCAGACCGGCGAACAACTCGCAAAGGAGAATGCGGCATGAGACCGGAACTCGATCTTTATGGCGTCTTCATACCGACGCTGGCGGCAATCGCCGTTGCGGCTTTCTTTCTCAACTCCATCCTGCGGCGGATCCTGGCCTTCATCGGATTCTATCGTCTCGTGTGGCATCGGCCACTGTTCGATACGGCCATGTACTTCTGCCTGCTCGGCGCGCTCGCGCTATCTTTGAACAAGGTGTCACTATGAAATCGCTTCTTGCTTATTCCGGCCGCTTCCTTCTGACCGGCGTCGTCGTGGCGCTGGCGGGTGTGCTGGGCTGGCATCTCTGGGACTACTACATGAACGACCCGTGGACACGTGACGGCAAGGTACGCGCTGACGTCGTGCACCTCGCCTCCGACGTTTCCGGAATCGTCAGCGAAGTCGACGCGACCGACAACCAGACGGTCAAGAAGGGCGACGTAATCTTCCGTATCGACCAGGCTCGATTTGCTCTCGCGCTGCGCCAGGCCGAGGCCCAGATGGAGAGCAGCAAGGCCGCGCTCGACATGGCCAGGAGCGATCTCGATCTCTATCGCAAGCTCGGCGAGAGTTCAGTGACCCGGCAGAAGATCCAGCAGGCGGAGACCACGGTTCAGCAGGACGAGGCGACCTATAACCAGGCCGTCATCAGCCGCGACACCGCGCAGCTCAACCTTGACCGCTCGGTCGTGCGCGCACCGGTCAACGGGGTGCTCACCAACTTCTCGATGCGTCCCGGCAACTACGTCACGGCGGGTAGTGCCGTAACGGCGCTGATCGATACCGACTCCTACTACATCTCCGGCTATTTCGAGGAAAACAAGCTCGATCGCATCAAGATCGGCGATGAAGCGTTGGTCTATCTGATGGGCAGCGAAAAGCCGCTCAAAGGTCGCGTCACCGGTGTTGCCAGCGGTATCGAAGACCGCGAGCGCAGCGATACGGGTGCGCAGCTTGCCAACGTCACGCCGACCTTCACCTGGGTTCGCCTGGCGCAGCGCGTACCGGTTCGGGTGACGCTCGACGGAACGCTTGAGGGTGCGGCGCTGGTCGCCGGCCGTACGGCAAGCGTGACGATCATCGAGTGATCGACCAAGCGCGCGAGGCAGCCGGTTCGGCTCCTCGCACATTATTCCAACACGTTACGGCCCACGGGTCCTTCAAGGGCCGTGACGAGGCATGCGCGGATTAAGCCCGTCCGCGCATGCCTGAACCTACGAATGCCCGGTATTCGACGAGTAACTGGGATCAGGAGACATCCGTGGACGATCGCCACGTTATCGAAATTACCACATGGCTGATGCAGAGCGGGCTCAAAGGCCTCTCCGAGGCTGACCTGCTTGATGGCTTCTGTGAGCGCTGCGTCGCGAACGGCCTTCCGATCGGCCGGTCCGTCGCCGTCATCGACACGCTTCATCCACTGTACGAGGGACGTGCATTCCGGTGGGATTCCTGTCTGGCCGTGGAGCGTGTCTCGGCCTATGGCGTTGCCGGGGCGGGCAACTTCGCCGACAACTGGCTGCGATCGGCGTTTCACTATCTCGAGGTAGAGGGCGGCAACGAGGTTCGCCGCTCTTTCAACCGGGGCGATGCTGCCGATTTCTATCTTCTCGACGAATTGAAAGCCGCCGGTTTCACCGACTTCGTCGCCATGGCACATCGCTTCGGCGATGAGGGTGCGATCGGCGAGATCGACTGTTTCTTTTCGCATTTCGCCACACGCGCCGCCGCCGGCTTTTCGGCGTGGGATCTGGCGGCGTTGCGCGAGCTGCTTCCGTGTTTGGCATTGGCCGTCAAATGCGTGACCGTCAGCGGTGTCGCCGGAACGATTGCAAAGGTGTATCTGGGCGACGACGCCGCCAACCAGGTGCTGCACGGCAAGATCACGCGCGGACGCAGCGATCGGATTTCGGCGGCACTTTGGTTTTCCGACCTCGCCAATTTTACCCACATCTCCGATACGGTCGACCCGGAAGAAATCATCCCGATGCTCAATGACTATGCCGACGCGGTAATCTCCTCGGTGCAGGAGGCCGGCGGAGAGGTGCTGAAACTGATGGGGGACGGCACGCTTGCGATCTTCAAGGGGGAAAAGCCGAGCGACGTCTGCCTTTCGGCACTGAAGGCGCGGACGCTTCTCGACAAGCGGCTTTCCGACCTGACAGCGCAGCGCCGCATCGAGGGCCGGCCGGTAACCGATGTCTATCTCGGCCTGCACATGGGCGATGTGTTCTACGGCAATATCGGAAGCAAGGACCGTCTCGATTTCACGGTTATCGGGCCTGCGGTCAACGAGGTGAGCCGTATCGTGTCGCTCTGTCGATCGCTGCAGCGCAAGGTGCTGATGTCGGCAAGCTTCGCGGCGATCGTTCCCTCGACGCAGATCGACCTGATGTCGATCGGTCAGCACGCGTTGCGCGGCGTCAACCGCGCCCAGGAGCTTTTCACGCTTCTTCCCACGCTGTGACGGCGGCCGTTCTTAGGTCGCGCTTGACCAAATTAGACCTCGCAATGTAATTCGCCAGACTCTAAAACAACATATCCGTACAGCTGCCCCCTCAGCCGAGGAGGCAGGGCCGCTTCATGTCGACAATGGGGAATTTTCGATGGATCTCTCAAAGTGGAAGGGCGTGGAGCGCCCGGAGCGTATTGTTCTTGAGGGGCGATATGTCAGACTCGAGCCACTCGACGCCAGCCGCCACGGGCGCGACCTGCTTGCCTCGGCGCAGCAGCCCGGTGCCGACGATCGCTTCCGCTATCTCTTCGAGGATACGCCGGCCGACATGGCGGCGTTCGCGGCGTGGCTTGACAAGGCCGAGACATCGCCTGATCCGCTATTCTTCGCGGTCATCGACAAGCGCACAGGCCGAGCCGAAGGGCGTCAAGCGCTGATGCGCATCGATGCCGCGAATGGGGTGATCGAGATCGGCAGCATCCTGTGGGGTCCGGCGATCGCGCGATCGCGGATCACCACCGAGGCGCTCTATCTCTTCGCGAAGCTCGCGTTCGACACGCTCGGCTATCGCCGCTTCGAGTGGAAGTGCAACAGTTTGAACGAGCCATCGAAGAACGCCGCACAGCGGTTCGGTTTTACCTTCGAAGGGGTCTTCCGCCAACATATGGTGGCGAAGGGAGAAAACCGCGATACCGCTTGGTTCGCGATGATCGATTCCGACTGGCCGAGGCTGAAGGCGGGCTACGAGGCCTGGCTTGATCCCGACAATTTCGACGATGCCGGGCAGCAGAAGAGCAAGCTGCGTTTCGACTGAGCTTTGCTGATGACTTCGAGCGTTTGTTGAATCGCTTACCAACGTGATTCCGAAATTATCGGCAATCCATTGATCTATAATAGCTATTTTTGACGTGCGCGGCGGCCGGGGGTTCTGGCCGCCGCAATGCGTATCATGCCGCGAGACGCCGCGCGGCCTTGTCGGACGCCTTGCGATCGTCGCCGTATTGCTCGATGATTTTCTTGGCATCTTCGACCGAAATGCGGTGCTTCTTGGCAAGCGTGACCGCATCATAGGGTCCTTCTGACGCAGCCGTTCGTGTGGCTTGAGCCATCCTTAGTCTCCAATTCGTTGTGAGGGTTTTCGCGGAACGCGGATCGCGAGCCGGTCGCGATATCTGCTCCGTGGTCCAGACATATATGGGGATTGCCGGGGCCGGGTTCCAGAGAGGGCGGGTTGAAGCGAATTTGATGGCGTTGGCATGGAACTCATCGAGTCCTGCAGGTGTTTCCCTGCCAAAGGAGACCCGCATGAAAAAGAAGTCGAAGCCCCCGATCGTCGAAGTCGCCGTCACATCGGAGGAAGGACGCGTGGCTGTCGGTATCATGAACGCCGAGCAGGCGCTGGAGCTTGCCGATAGCGTCGATGTCGAGGTGTCGCATCCCGATCACGAGGCGGGAGAGACCGATGTGTTTATCGCGGCTGAAGAACTTCGCGAGCATCCCTCCGTCGTCGCGTCATCGGCTGCTGCCGCGAAGACCAGCGAGGTCATCGGAGCCAAGACGGGCAAGCCGAAAGGGCTTGAGACGGAGGCAGAGTTGCAGGAACACCTGGCTGCGCTCGACGCTGACGCGCCCGCCGAAGAGGATTCGAAAGGACCGCCGGCCGATTATGTGCTCGACGATGATTACGTCGTCGAGGAAGACATCCTCGACGAAGAAGGATCGCTGCGGCGGCTGCAGGAAGAGATCGACAATCTACGTGCGCGGCTTCACGTCATCCGAGAGCAGGCGGGTACCGTTGTCAGCGCAAACGCCAAATGGGCGGATGCCAGCGCTCATGAGCAACTCGGCGCCTATCCATGGGCGAAGCTTGCCGGCGCCATGGCTTTTGCCTTCGTTGCAACCAGATTGCTGCGGCGATTGCCGCTCGGCACGGTGGCGAGCGCTGCCCTGCCTCTGGCGGCGGCCGAAATGCGTCGGCGCTACGACCGCTAGCGACGCTATTCCATGGTGCTGAGGTCAGGGCCGCAACAGGGGAACGTGCGGAGCGGCTGTCTCCGGCATATGGCCGGATAGGCGTGGGTCGTCGATGACCTCGACCAGAAATGCATAGGGTTTGAAGCCCGCCTTCTGGTAGAAGAAGATGGCCGATGGATGATCGAAGTGGCAGGTATGCAGCCAGAAGCGACTGATTGGGCGGGCCCATGCGCGGGCAACGGCCTGCGTGATCAAAAGCTTTCCGGCGCCCTGGCCGATCGCATCAGGGACAAGGCCGCAGAACACCAGTTCGCATTCGCCTTGCTCGCGAAAATCGAGCTCAAGCAGGCCAATCCGGCGGCCTTCTTCCGATACGATCACGTAAATCTCGACATCCGGATCATGGATGATCGCTTCGAGCGCTTCGTCGCTGATGAGCAGTCGCGACAGCCAGAGCCAATTCTCACCCACTTCGCGAAACAGCTTGCGATAGTCGTCGAGCGCGGGGACATGCCAGCGTTCGAAACGCAAGCCCCGCGGGGCGGGCACGCTGACGTCGGGCTTCTCGCGCATCTCCAGGCAGGTCACGACGTTGGCGAGCTTGCCACGCGGAAGCTCGGAATAGCCCATCGGCAGCGGCGGATTGGTCTTCATTCAAGGCGTCCTTGCTGTTCGTATGTCGACGCCTGCAAGTGCTGGCGGGACCCACCGATCTCGCATTGTCGCCCAGCCGTTGGCAACAGTATTTTCAGCGACCACTTCCCTTCCTCGGGCTTTCGGCCTTACACTGTTTGTCTATCTCCCGCTGGATGAATGCTCATGCTGTGCAATAGGACAGTATCGCTTACATCATTCGTCATCGCCGCCGCGATCGCGGGCCAGGCATCGCCGCTGTTGGCGCAGGAGAAAGCGGCCGGACGCACGCCGCCGGGCGCCATGATTTCCGTTCGCGACGTCATCAAGGTCAATCCGCACGACGGCGCGCTCGTCCCACCCGTCTTGTCCAATACCTGGTGGAACCGGATGGGGGCGGCGCAACAGCGCGTTGTCCAGCCTTCAGGACGCAACGGAGAGACTGTTCGGCACGCCAGCCCGGCCGATACGGCGCCGTAACATCAGCGCCCAATGGCGTTGCTGTGGCCTGCTTGGATCGGCGTTTCGCTATTCCGTCGGTTTCTGGATCGGGAACTGAAAGTTCATCCCCGCGAAGTTTTGCCAGTGCGGCGCGCCGGCCCCGGCGTGCCACACGGTGTATTGCGGCTCGATGAAGGCGTTCATGGTTATGCGCTTTTCGAGCGGGATCACCTTGCCGACACCGAAGCCGATGCGGGCATCGTGCGCGGGAGTACGCAACGGTAAACGGAAGCGTAAACGTGCGCCCACGGGCGTAACGGCGGGCCGTTTACCGTTGCGTACTTACGCCAGCGGATCGCTGTCTCTAGTCTTGCTCGATTACCCTTGCGCGGAGGTCTTCACGACGATGAGCAGGCAGGGATCGGCAGGCGGAACGACCAGCGACACGGCGCGACGCGGGCTGGCGCGGTTGATGCTGAAGCTGCCCGCCTTGCGCGCGGGATTGCAAGACGCTGCATCGCAGTCGCGTGCCCTGGACGAACTCTTCGAAGCTTACGAAATCGCCGCCGTTGCGCTTGAGACATTTCGCAGAGGTGGTGACCGGGTGCGGACCGGCGAATATGAAGGGCTCTGTACCGGGATCGAGGATGATGTGACCCAGCACATCCTACGCACGAATTCACCTAAACGAAAATGACGCGCGCCTGTCTCGAAAACTATCATTTATTGGGTTTGTTAGCGTTTCGTGTTGCAACTTAATGTTAAGTGAGTGATAGTTTTCCTGTTCTGCTTTAGTGACCAGTGCGTACAGGGGGCGGCCCATGAGTGCTGAAGTACACGGTGAGGGAGCATGTGAAGTCAGCCTTGACGACGCCGAGGCGGAGCTGGAACGGCTTCTCGCGGATAGTCGCTTCAGGGTATCGGACCGGCAGCGCGACATATTGCGCTATCTCGCCGAACGACGGTTTGGCGGCTGCACCGAAGGCATAAAAGCCTACTCTATCGCGATAGACGTGCTCGGGCGCTCCAGCAATTTCGATGCATCCATCGATCCGATCGTGAGGATCGAGATCAGCCGTCTCAGAGCGGCGCTCGATGGCTACTATGCCGCGTTCGGCGCCGAACTCGGCGTCTCCGTCCATATTCCAAAGGGCAGCTACGTCGCGCTGTTTCTGCAGAGCGATGTCAGCGGCAGCGGACAGGTTTCGCCATCGCCGCTTGCTCATCGTCCGGATCCAACACTTGCCGATGGGGCGCTGGAAGGCCCCGCCATGGTGGCGGCGTCGCTTCCGCCAACGTTGCGACGGTGGATGCCGGCGGCTCTGTGTGTCGCTCTGCTCGTTCTCGCTGGCGTGGCAGCTTGGAAATCCATCGATCGTCCCATCGTGACGCTGAAGCCCGCCGTGACCATTCTTATGAGCGCAGCCTCGCCTGACATGGCGGGCGAGGCAAGCGTCGCCCGGGACACGCTGCTTACCGCTCTCTCCGCGTTCAACACGATCGTGGTGACAAGGCCCGGCTCGCCGACGCAGCCGGAGCGCCGAGGCTACGAGGTCGATCTCAAATATTATGCGGATAGCGATGATCGCTCGGTGTGGTGGCAGGTTGTCGATAGCGCGAGTGGCACATTGCTCAAATCGGGGTTGGAGCGGGTCGAGACCGAGGGTAAGGAACCGGCCACGATCAGGCTCGAAATCGCCGGCGCGGTGGCACGGCAGATTGCGTCGTCGCGGGGCGTGATCAACGCGCTGGAGGCGAGATCTGCTCCCCCAGATGCTTTGGGAAATGCCTGCGTTGCCAAGGCAGAATTCATGCTCGACGGCAGTGAGAGCGGCGGCGGACAGGGGTTGCCAGGATGCCTGGAGCGGACGCTGGCGGGGGATCCCGATGACGCCGATACGACCGCGATGCTGGCACGGCTCTATGCCCGCGATACGGCAACGGTCCCGCAGGCCCTCGACATGGCGAAGGCTGCGGTGTCCATTGCGCCACTTTCAGATCGCGCGCAGGGCGCGCTGATGGTGGCGCGCTTCGCCAACGGACGGCTGGACGCGGCGATCGATGCCGGAAACAGGGCGATGGCGCTTAATCCTAACAATTCGGCGAATGCTGCGTCGCTCAGCCTGGTGTTGTTTGCCGCCGGTTACTTCAAGGCGGCGAACGATCTTGCGCGGGAGGCTGTCGCGATGGAGGAAACGCCGCCGCGCGACGCCTCGCTGGTGATCGCGCTGGACGCTTACCGGAACGGGCGGTGGTCGGAGGCGTCCCTGTCGGCCGAGCAGGCCGTCGGCAACGATATGCTGACGCTTGCCATTCGCGTGGCCGCGCTTGGCGAGCTCGGCGCGGATGGCGCGAGGCAGCGTCTTGGAGAGGCGGCGCCGGACCGGGTGGCTTTCGTTGCCGCATTCCGGCAGGCGGCGAAAATGGCACAGCTTCGGCCTGAACTCGTCGCCAGCCTGGAGACGGGACTTGGAAAAGCGGATGCTAGTTTCGAGGCCGTAGCGAGCATCGCGGGGCAGTGATTTACGGGCGCATTTACCGTTGCGTACTTGCGACGGCGAATGGGGGGATTGAAGGTGCCAGGGCAGCCGAGAGGCCGGTCGGGGACGAATGAGGGGAAGAGCATGAGACTGAGATTTTCGACCGGAGCGCTTGTTGCCGGCGCATTGATGCTTGCCTGCACTCAGATGGCCACTGCTGCCGAACGGGGAGCCGGCTTCTACCTGCTCGGTTCCAAGGGGCCGGCCGCGGGCATTCTGCCGCCACCGGGCGTTTTCCTGCAGAACGACATCTGGATTTACAACGGCGACCTCGGCGGCGGCAAGCAGCTCCCGACCGGCGGCCGCGTCGCCGTCGGCGTCGAGGGCAAGGTGGTTCTGGCCGCCCCGACGGTTCTCTGGGTTCTCCCCGAAGAGGTGATGGGCGGACGGCTTGGGCTCGGCGTGACCATCCCCGTTGGCTGGCAGGAGACCATTGCCGATCTCACGCTTTCAGGTGCGGGCGGCGGCGTGCTTTCCGGCGCCACGAAGGACACGGTCTTCACCATCGGCGATCCGCTCGTCAGCGGCACGCTCGGCTGGGACGCCGGCAACTTCCATTGGAGCACGGGCGTTCTCGTCAACATCCCGATCGGCGACTATCAGGACGGCGAGATTTCGAATATCGCCTTCCACCGTTGGGGCGCCGATGTCAGCGCTGCCGGAACATGGCTCGATCCGGAGATAGGGCTCGATCTCTCGGCAGCGATCGGCGTGACCTTCAACGGCGAGAACCCGGACACGAACTATCGCACCGGCACCGAATTCCATTTCGAATGGGCCGCCGTTCAGCACTTCAACGAGCAGTTTGATGCGGGTCTGGTCGGCTACTATTACGACCAGCTGACAGGGGATAGCGGCGAGGGCGCGATTGGTCCGTTCAAGGGACGGGTGGCCGCGATCGGCGCGACGATCGGCTGGAACTTCAAGGCTGGCGAACTGCCAATCTCGGCCCGGATCAAGTATTTTCACGAGTTCGCCGCCGAGAACCGCGCGGAGGGAGATTCCGTGTTTTTGACGATCTCCATGCCGCTCTCGATCACCAAGCCGGTGGCGGTGCAGTAGGGCGGTCATCGCCACTTTGGATCACTGGTCGAAGGCGTAAATCTTCTTCCAGTCGCTCTTCATGTCAACGACGAGCCAGTTGCGACGTTCGGCTTCATCCAGCGCCTTGTCGAGCTTGCCGAAAGCTGATTGGCGGTCATAGGCATATTCGCGGGTCCCATCGGTATGGTGGACGATGAGGGCAAAGCCCGGCTTCCTGGCTGTGACCCAGCGCAGCATTTCATAATCGCCATCTGAATTGCCGGCCACGAAGATCGGCTTGCGGCCGATGAACCTGTTGATGCCGGAAGGTTTGCCGGGGCCATCATCGATGAAATCGATCTTCGGCAGGCGCTTCAGCACCGGCACATCGCCGACGACGGCATACTGCGTGGCGATGGTGCTGCCGACAACCTGTTGCGCCGGGATGCCATAGAGCTTTTCCGTCACCGGTCGCATGAACTCGACGCCGCCGCCGGAGACGATGTAGGTCGCGAAACCGTTGGCGCGTAAATAATCCAGTAGTTCGCGCATCGGCAGAAAGGTCATCTCCGTGTAGAGCCGGCCGGATCTCGGGTGCTTCGCGGTCGCGAACCAGTCGGTCACGATCTTTGCGAACTCATCCGTCGTCATGCCCGCGTGCGTTGCCATGCCGAGTTCGACGATACCCTTCTCGCCGCCTCGGGCGATTCCCTTCAAATCGCCATTCAAGATGCTGGCGAAGGGTTCCTTCGTCTTCCATTCCGGATGCTCGGGTGCCAGCGCCTTCACCCGGTCGAGCATGAAGCCGAGCTGGATATAGAAGGGCTGTTCAGTCCACAGCGTGCCGTCATTGTCGAAGACGGCGATACGATCATCAGGAGCAACGAAACCATCGCTGCCCTCGGTGGTGGTGGCTTTCACGAAATCCATGATCCTTTGCCGGGCGGGCGTGTCGTTCCACGAGGCCAACGGTTCCTGCGCGAGCGCGGGCGCAGCGAGCAGCGCGACTGCGAGGAGCAAGGTGCACAGGGCGCGTGACAATGTTTCCATCATGTTCATTGCGTCTCTCCGTGGCGCGCGACTCTTTTCACGCATCGGAAGCCGACATGGCTTGTCGATGTGTCCTCGGGCTCTGCGTGGCGGGCGGCGGGGCGGTAGCGCCGGCAGTAATTGGGGGCGCACAGATGCGAGCCGCCCTTCAGCACGCGACGCGGAATGCGGATGTCGGGCAGGTGCGGGTCGTAACTCGCTTCAACGTCGCCGCCGCGCGGATTGTTCGGGATGCAGCAGGAGTGCCGCGCGGGCTCCGGATGACGTGTCGTCCAATAGTCCGATGTCCATTCCCAGACGTTGCCGATCATGTCGTACAGGCCGTAGCCATTGGGCGGGAAGGAACGAACCGCCGATGTCCGCTCTTCGCCCTTCGGCTTGGTGGAACGCGTCGGGAAGACGCCCTGCCAGGTGTTCGCCATCGCCTTGCCACCGGGGGCGAACTCCTCGCCCCAGGCATATTCGCTCTCCGATCCACCGCGAGCGGCGAACTCCCATTCGGCTTCGGAGGCGAGATCAAGGCCCGCCCAGTCGGCGTAGGCTTTCGCATCCGACCAGGCCACGTGAACGACGGGATGGTCGAGCCTGCCGCGCAAATCGCTGATGCCGCCAAGCGGGCGGCGCCAATTGGCGCCGAACTTGAATGTCCACCATTGCGAGATGTCGTTGCCATTGACCGCTTTCGGCTGCGTGAAGAGCAGGGAGCCTGCCCGCAACATGTGCGGCAGCGCGCCGGGATAGTCCTTCGGGTCAGGCGCTTTCTCCGCCATTGTCACATGGCCGGTCGCCTTGACGAATTCCATGAACTTTCGGTTGGTGACCGGCGCTTCATCGATCCAGAACCCGTCCACCGTCACCGGATGCGCTGGCGCTTCCTCGGGGTAGTGGTGGTCCGAGCCCATAGCGAAGGTACCGCCCTCGATCCAGCGCATTCCCTCCGGCGCCGCCTCGCAATCGATCGTATCGCTGAACGCAAGCGTCATGCCTTCCTCCTCAACGTTGCTTCACGGCTTCGACGTCGGGCAGCACCCATTTCTTGGCGAAGAATTCTTCGGTTGGCCCATAGGCCCGGAACATCAGCTCGAACTTGCGCTTGCCATCCGTCGGGATCCAGTTCGCATCCTTGCCCTTTGGTGCTTTCGGACCAAAGTAGAGATCGATCGAGCCGTCCTGGTTTTTCGCGAGCTCTGGGATTTGCGATGAGCGGCTGGCCCGTGGCATGTTCTTGATAAGCGCATGGGTCTCACGGTCGTATGCGGTCACCGACCAGTATTGCTGCACGGGAACGTTGGCCGGCACCCGCAAGCGATACGACTTGCCGCCCTCGAAGTCGCGGCCGTCCTTGTCACGAATCGAGATCGAGTAGAATTGGCCGGCACCCAGTCGTTTGATGCCGATATAGGCGTAGTGATACGCAACGCCGCGGTCATCCACCGGATAGGCATCTGGCTCCTTGAAGTCCGCGGAAGCCGCCTTTACCAGGCTTGGATAGGCCGGCAGTGTCCAGCGGCTCCTGTCGGAAAAGAACGGCGGAAGGCCTGCATCATACCTGGCAGCGAGAAGGGCATGGGCTTCCTTCGCAGCCCTGTCGAGCAGGGGCTGCGTGCGTGCGCCCTTGGCGAATGGCTTGCCTTTCTCGATGCCTATTGTCCTCAGCTTGTCGATCATGATCTTGTCGCGCTCGATCCACGGCTCCTCCTGGACGACCCTGTCGAGATTGTCGAAGAAGCTCGCATCCCATTTGATGGTGCTATCGAACATGATGTCCTTCACGTCGGAGAACACGGTCTCAGGAGGGTTTTGAGCCGCCGACAGAGGATAGACCTTCATCTTCCTGCCGTAGGCGATGGAGGCTTCCACGTCCGCATCGGAATGGCTGGCGAGGTTGGAGCGCAGGAGCATGTAGCCGCCGTAGACCTCCGACTTCAGTGGCGTGAAGCCATCGGGAACGGCCCCCGTGAAGTCGGGAGGCAGGATCACGAACTTGGCGCCCTTGCCCTTGTCGGCGCCGAGCAATCCCGCATCCTCCAGCGGAATCTGCCATGCCGTCACGATGTTGCCGTTGAACGAGGCGCCGCCATCGGCTGCGGGTAGGTCTAGAACGACAGGTCCGTCCTTCGTGTTGAAAAAGGCCATGAAGTAGAGTGCATCGGGATTGGGCGTCAGCGTCTGGTTCTTCCAATCCAGCGGATGTCCCCAATAGATGACGCCACCGACCTTGCCGGGTGTCTTGGTGAGCATTTCCTGGCGCATGAGATCATAGTTGACGGCAGGCATGCCCCAGATCACCGCCTCAACGGCAGCGCGCTCCAACTCCGCGTCGAAAATCTTGCGGACGCGGTTGTCGGCCGCCGCGAGAGGCGTGGCGAGAAGGAGCGTGAAGAAGGCGATCGCCAGAAATCTCATCGCACGTAGCCCCGCACTTGTTGCTTTTGCACTAGAGGCTGGTCACGCGTGCGTGCGTAAGTACGCAACGGTAAATCAGCGCGTAAATTTACGCCCCGTGGGCGGGGTTTAGCGGCGGCAGCGGTGAAGCTGGGGGAGCGCGCAGGGGAGTGCTTGCTTGTGTAAGCACGGTTGCTGCCACCTTTCGGTCGAACGATTGCTCGCCGGTCGCGGCGAAAAGCGAAGCCTCCAGATCGCGAATGACGTCCTTTGCGATGGCGCCGCGCGTGTCGCCCCAAGCATCCAGCGTGCGAAAACCCTCCGACATCGCCCAAGCCTGCAGGGCGGCATAGACCTCGGGAAGCGCCGCCGTCAGGATCGTCTTGCGTAGGCGATGAAGGCGGAACCGGCGGGCGTTTCGCAGGCGGCCGATCGCGGCGCGGAGATGCCGCAGTGCTGCGGCAGGAAGGCGACGGGCGCTCCATGTGGCTGCGATGGCGGCTAGCGCCAGCAGGATCGCCAGCGAGAGTTTTCGCCTGCCTTCGAAAGTGGTGGATCGCGAGATTGGTTGCTGCGGCGCTATACCGTTGCGCGCGGCTGCTGCGGCCGCTTCGACCGACGTGGCGGGTAACATGGCAGCGGTCGCCGCTGCGGCGTCGATGTCGAACCAGGGGTAGCGGATCGCGGGCAGGACGAAGCTTCCGGCCTGCGAGACCGTATAGACGACCGTGTCGGTGCGCCGGCTGAGCATATCGCCTCTTGCCGCGGAGATGCCGTCTTCCAGCTTTGGCGGCTTGGCGTATTGCGCCAGTCCCGGCGCGTTCCCCGCCTGCACCGGCGGCATCAGCATCGCCTGCGTTTCCCGTGCGGTGATGGTGATGGTGCGGACCAGCGCATCGCCGACGTGCAGGCTTTTTGGATCGCGATCGAAAGACTGGGCGATCTCCAGCTGGTGGGCGGAAAATGGCATGCTGCCGTCGCCAAGACCTGTCACTTCGAAGTTCGTCGCCCCGGTGGAGACAGAAGCCTTTGCCGCCGCACCGCCGGACGAATAGGAGAACGCGATCACGATCGGCGGCACCGCAAAGGAACCCGCACGCTCCGGTACAATGGCGTATTGCCGGCGTATGCCTGTGAATTCGACGCCATCGATCGTCTGCGTGAGGTTGCTCGCGCGCTCCTCGGGAAGGGTGACGAGTGCGTCGGGGATGTCGAACAGCGGCAGTTGCGGTGGGGAGGTGAAGAAGCCGGGCGCAAAGACGTCGACGGTAAGGTGAAGCTGTTGCCCGGGGACGAGCTGGCCGCCTTCCTCCAGCGATGCGCGGGCGAATGGCTCCGCCGCGACAGCCGGCAGCGAGACGAGTATAGCAAGAAGCGCCAGCACTGTTCTCATGGCGCTCGTCTCTCCGCCTCAATGGCGAACTTCCGGGCCATGAGGTCGGCCGGGCTCGCCTGGATGTTCTTGATCCACATTTCGGAGGTCTGTTCGGCCATGTCGATCTGTCCGGCCTTGCCCTTCTTGCCCTTGTCGTCGAACTGGATGCTGTCGGGTTTCTCGTTCGGTTGCTCCGGCTGGCTTTCCTCGTCCTGCTGCTGCTTGAGAAGCGTTCTCGCCAGCGCAAGGTTTGCCTGCGCCTCCGGCCAGTCCGGGCGTTTGGCGAGAGCGTTGCCATAAGCGGTGATGGCATCCTCGAACTGGGCGAGATGCATCAGCGCGTTCGCCTGATCGAACCAGCCTTCCTCGGTGTCGGAGAGCGCGAAGGCATTGACCGCTTCCTGGAAGCGGCCGGCGTGGTAGAACGCCGTGCCTTTCCACATCGGATCGTGGAAAAGGGTGGCGGCGGCAGCGAACTCGCCGTGCTCGAAGGCAAGCCGGCCCTGTTGGTCCGCCGTCAGCCACATGTCCGCGAGACTGCCTGCTTGGGCTGATGGCGGCGAGAAGAATGGCAGGACGAAGATGAGCACCGCGACCTTCATCACCCAGCCGCGCCGAAACGAGAGCGCGAAGAAGAGGGCGACGGGTATAATCAGCCACCAGCCGAGATCGCGCCAGCGATCTCCATCCGATGCCGTCTGCTGGGTGAAATTCGTCGCGACGCGCTCAGTTATCCATCGAATATCGGCATCGTCGTCGGTGATGGTCGCGACAGCGGCGCCGGTTTGCCTACCGAAGTCCTTCAGCGCGGTGAGATCGAGCTTCGAGACGCCGGCCGTGCCGCCGCCATTCGCCGACTTGATAGCGCCCCCTTGCTCCGTGCCGACGCCGAGTACCACGAGGCTGCCGATGTCGCTGGCAGCCTGTATGGCCTGCTCTTCCGCGCCGTCGGTCATCAGCAGGATCGTGCCCGACGCGCCATCCGATCTCAGCAGCTGGTCGGCGAGGCGAAGGGCCGCTGCCGTGTCCTTGCCGGGCTTCGGCATCAGCGGTGTCGCCAGCGCGTCGGTGTAGCTCTGGATGAGGGCCGCGTCGTCCGTCAGCGGCACGACGAGATGCGCCGTGCCGGAATAGGCCACGACGGCCGAGCGGGCACCCGGTCGGGCGGCAAGGATGTCGTGGATTTTCAGCTTCACGCGCTCGATCCGGCTTGGGGTGATGTCGGTCGCGTCCATGGAGGGCGAGAGATCGACGGCGATGACGAGCGAAGCGGTGTCGGAGACGAATGGCGGCGGCTCGCGCTGCCACGTTGGTCCGGCGACACCGATGACCGCGATCGTCAACACGAGCGCGAGAAGCCAGGCCGGTTTCATGTGGTTGCGATGATCGGGCTCGACAATCAGGCTTTCCATCAGGTGTGGCGCGATCATCCCTGTCCATCGCCCCCGGATGTCGCCCGCGCGCGCCGAGAGCCAGACAATCAGAGGCGGGAGCAGCAAAGCCAGCAGCCACCAGGGGCGGAGGAAGTGAAAATCTGACATCATGCGGCCGTCCTCCGCCGTCGCTCGATCAAGCCCACGATGCCGGCAAGAGCATACCAGGCGCCGAGGAGCGCCATGGCCGCCGCCAGCGGCCAGTGAAACAGCTCGATCCGGGGCCGCCAGGAGAGCTCCTTCTGATCTTCGGGGGTGATCGCGTCGAGCACGTCATAGATCGCCGCGAGTTCCTCCTGGCTGCCGCCGAAGAAGTAGCGGCCACCGGTATCGGAGGCGATCTTCTGCAACGTCGCGACATCGAGCTTGTCTTCACCGGTGGCGGCGGGGTCGCCGATGCCGACAGTGTGGACGACGATCGCCTTGTCCTTGGCGATTTCCGCTGCCTTCAGCGGTGGCATCCTGCTTGCCGTGTCGTTGCCGTCGGTCAGGACGATCATCACCTTCTCGGGAACGGACGTCTTTTCGAACATGCGGAGCGCAAGGCCAAGCGTATCGCCGAGCGAGGTTCTGGGCCCGGCGATGCCGGGCAACAGGTTGTCGATCATCGAGCGGACCAGCGCGTGATCCATGGTGAATGGCGCCAGAGGGTAGGGGGCGTCGCCGAAGGCGATCAGGCCGATCCTGTCGCCCGCACGCCTGGCTACAAAATCGGAGACCACGCTTCGCACCGCATCGACGCGTGCCTGCGTCGCCCCATCGGGCGTGCGGAAATCCTTCGTCTCCATGGATTGCGAGAGATCGAGCGCGAGCAGGATATCGCGCTGCGGTTCATGCTTCTCGATCGGCGGCTCGACGAATTGCGGGCGTGCGAGCGCCAGCACGATCAGGACCCAGGCCAGCGCCTCGACCACGGCTTGCGGCCACGAGCGGCGCGCGATCACCGACCCCTCGGTCGGATCGATGCCAGCGGCTTGCGCCACCTGATCGAAGAAGGGCAGGCGGATCGAGGCGGAAACTTCGCGGCGTGGCGGCAGCAGCCACCAGACGAGAAGCGGCAGCGGGAGAAGGATCAGCAGCCAGGGCAGGTCAAGGCGATACATGATGCCTCTCGATCCACCGCCGCGCGGCCGCGATCATCTCATCTCCGCTGTTCAACGCGAGTGTGTCGAGGGTTCGCCTGTCGCGATATTCACTGTCGGCCAGCAGGGCCTCGAGCGCCCGATCCGCCTCGTCCTTGGATGCGTGCTCGACAAAGGCGGCCCAAGGCCTGCCCGTCATCGAGGCGACGTCGGCGCGAGGCCAGGCCGCCAGCGCGGTGCGCTTGATCAACTCGGCAAGCGTACGCAAGGCTTCGGTTCGAGACGATGGCGCGTGCATGTTTTCTTGAACGGCATTCAGCAGGCGCAGTGCTTCGCGGCGATAGGCATTGCGGCGATAGTTGCGCAAGGCGACGGCGATCCAGGCGATGAGGGCGCAGGCGAGGATGCCGGCAACGGCGACCCAACCCCAGGTCTGCGGGAACCAGGATATGGGCGCTGGGTCGACGATGTCGTGCAGGCTGCGCAGCGCGGATTCAGTCGCGGGATCGAGCTTCGGGGCCGGGTCCATCAGCGCCTCCGTTGCCGCCACGCCGATTGCTCCAGCAAGCGGCGGAGCTGTGGGGCGGTTTCTTCAGCAGCCGAGACCGGCAGCATGGGCAGGCCTAGCTCCAGCTGCCAGGCGCGCAACTCCCGTCCGCGCTCCCGTGCGAAGCTGTCGATCGCACCGCGAACAGAGCGTTCACCGAAGGAAAGCTCCGCCTGCAGGTCGCCACCGCTGACGACAATCTCGCCCGATTTCGGAAGCTCCAGCAGAAAGGGATCGTAGATGAGCAGGCAGATGACATCGTTGTTGGCGGAGAGCCGCAACAACGTGTCGCGGGTGATGGCATCGTGGCCGTTCAGGTCGCTGGCGAGAATGATGAGGTTGTCATGGTGCGCGATGTTTTCGGCGCGCTGCAAGACATCGTTGAGAGCCTCCGGCGAAGGCCTTGTGGCGTAGGTGGCGCAAAGGGCCTCGTTCTTTCTCGATATCCTGTCGGCAAGCGCGATCACGGCGTTGCGGCTGCGGTGCGGCTTGATCTCGTCAATCCCATCGTCGCCGAAGACGAAACCGCCGATGCGATCGCCGGAGCCCAGGATACGCCAGGCACAGAGCATGGCGGCTTCCGCTGCCGCGACCGATTTCATGGCGCGGCGGCTGCCGAAGAACATGTTGATGCGCTGGTCGACAAGAAGCAGAGCCGGTCGTTCCTTCTCCTCGCCATAGATCCGCACCACCGGCTTGCCGGTTCGCGCCGTGACGCGCCAGTCGATGGAACGGATGTCGTCGCCGGGGAGATAGTCGCGCAGTTCCTCGAAGATCAGGCCGCGACCGCGCATCGACGATTGCATGCGCCCGGCAAGCTGTTGATGGCTGGCGGTTTTCTGCACGAACGAGAGATCGCGGGCACGGGCTTCGAGCGCGACCAGCTGCTCCGTCGTCGCATGGATGCCATCGCTTGTCGTGCCCGGTTTCATGAAACGGCCACCAGTGAGATGATCCGATCGATCACCTGATCGGCGCTCGTGCTCGATGCATGTGCGTCGTAGGAGAGGATGAGCCGGTGGCGGAAGACGTCATGAACCACGGCTTTGACGTCATCGGGCGTGACATAGTCGCGGCCCTTGAGCCAGGCATAGGCGCGCGAGACCTTGTCGATGCCGATCGCCCCTCGCGGGCTGACGCCGACCTGCAGCAGCCTGGCGAGATCCTTGTCATAGCGATCAGGATAGCGCGTGGCGAAGACGAGTGCGACGATGTATTTTTCGACCGGTTCGGACACGGTGACGGCGCCGATTTCCTTGCGGGCATCGAAGACGGCCTGCGGATCGAGCCTCTCCTGGGGTGTGGGCGAAGCGATCCCGTCTACCGCGTTTTCCTCATCCCGGTTGAGGCGCATGATCGCGGCCTCGGACGTCTCGTCGGGATAGCCCACCTCGACATGCATCAGGAAGCGGTCGAGCTGGGCTTCAGGAAGCGGGTAGGTGCCTTCCTGTTCGATCGGGTTCTGGGTCGCCATCACCATGAAGAGTTCGGGAAGGGGATAGCTCTTGCCGCCCACCGTGACCTGCCGCTCCTCCATTGCTTCCAGCAGCGCCGATTGCACCTTGGCCGGCGCGCGGTTGATCTCGTCGGCAAGGATCAGGTTGGCGAAGATCGGGCCCTGCTGAAACGTGAACGCGCCCTTTCCGGCGTCCGAGACATAGATTTCCGATCCGGTGATATCGGCGGGCAGCAGATCAGGCGTAAACTGCACGCGCGATAGCTCGGCTTGAAGATTTTTTGCCAGGCTCTTGATCGCGCGTGTCTTTGCCAGGCCCGGCAGGCCCTCGACAAGCAGATGGCCGTTGGCCAGAAGGCCGAGCAGCAGCCGTTCCACCATGGCGTCCTGGCCGATGATGGATTGGCCGATGCGCTGGCCAAGCGCAAGGATATCGTCACGTGCCGTCATTTGCGCTCCGCGATTGAATGGACGCCAGCCACGATCCCGATCGTGGCTGGCCTTTTCCTTCGTAAGGTTACTTCGCTCCTGCGGGTGTCTGGTCCAGCGAACGCATCAGCGCCTCGATCATCTGGTCGACGCTGAAGCTCGCCACGCGCTGGCTTGGCGGATATTCGCGGAAGGTCTGCAGGAAGGGCGCCACGCGCCAGACGCCGTATTGCAAGATGTAGGCGTTCTTGGCGTACCAGTCGTAATACTGATCGGAGACGATGTCGGCCCGCTCGTAGGGGTCCATGCGAAGGTTGAAGAATTTCGGCGCTCTCAGGCAGGTGAAGGGATTGGCCCAGACCTGCAAGCCGCCGGGTTCTCGCTGTTCGCAGAAGACCAGCTTCCAGTCATTGTAGCGATAGGCGACGAGATTGCCGTCATCGTCGAAATAATAGAAATCGGATCGCGCCGACTTGTCGTCCTTGCCGGTCAGGTAGGCCAGCTGGTTGTAGCCGTCGAGATGGACCTTGAACTGGTTTCCGCCAATCGTCGTGCCCTTGGCGAGCTTGTCCTTGATATCCGCGTCGCCTGCCGCCGCGAGCAGGGTCGGGAACCAGTCGAGACCGGATACCATCTGGTTGGAGACTTCGCCGGCCTTGACGTGGCCCGGCCAGCGAATGAGCGCCGGCACGCGGAAGGCGCCCTCCCAGTTGGTGTCCTTTTCGCTGCGGAACGGCGTCGTCGCGGCGTCCGGCCAGGACCACTGGTTCGGCCCATTGTCGGTGGTGTAGACGACGATCGTGTTGTCGGCGATCTTCAGATCATCGAGCGCTTTCAAGAGCTTGCCAACGTCACCGTCGTGCTCGATCATGCCGTCGGCATAATCGTTGCCCTTCATGCCGCTCTGGCCCTTCATGCTGTCGCGCACATGGGTGAAGGCGTGCATGCGCGTCGTGTTCATCCAGGTGAAGAACGGCTTGCCGGCCTTGGCCTGGCGGTTGATGAAATCGACGGCGGCATCGGTCGTCTCGTCATCGATGGTTTCCATGCGCTTGGCATTCAGCGCACCGGTGTCCTCGATCTTGCCGTCAGCCGACGCCTTAAGCACGCCGCGCGGCGAGTTGGTGCGGACGAATTCCTCGTCGTCTGAAGGATAGTAGGGCCGCTCCGGCTCTTCCTCTGCATTCAAGTGGTAGAGGTTGCCGTAGAATTCGTCGAAGCCATGCTTGGTCGGCAGGAATTCGTCGCGGTCACCCAGGTGGTTCTTGCCGAATTGTCCGGTGGCGTAGCCAAGCGGCTTGAGGGCCTGGGCGATCGTGATGTCGCGCGCCTGCAGGCCGACGGTGGCGCCGGGAATGCCAACCTTGCAGAGTCCGGTCCGAAGGCACACCTGGCCGGTGATGAAGGTCGAGCGACCAGCGGTGCAGGAGTTCTCCGCGTAATAGTCGGTGAACATCAGGCCTTCCTTGGCGATGCGATCGATGTTCGGCGTCTTGTAGCCGAGCACGCCGAAGGAATAGGCGCTGATATTGGTCTGGCCGACGTCGTCGCCGAAGATGACCAGGATATTGGGCTTGGATGTGTCTTGTGTAGCCGCAGAATCCGCGGCGGGCGCGGGCGTTGCTTGCTGGGCTCTGGCCGGAGAGAGGAATGTGGTCGATGTCAGCGCCATCGCGACCGCGACCGTTGCCGAGAACAGCTTCTTTGGGAGGAAGTTTGTCATGACGGCCTCCCCACGGATGGATCGTTCAACATTGCGGTCTCCCTTGTGCCGGGCGGCCGGTGCCGCCGGATCTCGATCGTCGTCAGCCGACGCGTGGGGAGCCTTTCGCTTTATGCGGGCGCGGGTAAGTACGTAACAGTAAATGGCGGTGTAACGGGCGCGTAAACGGCAGGCCGCGTGGGCGGCATTTTACGCCAATGCCGAAGCCCGGGGGCTGAGTTTCACGATATGCATCCCGGATGCAACACAGCCTCGGGACAGCTTAGGCAGCTAAGGCAAGCGCAGCTACGATGCCCGTTTTAGTCGTCGAATGCGCGCAATTGCCGTCTAACAAGCTGGTGTCTAAATGGACAGATTACTTTTCTCGATCATCGCCGATGGCAGCTCGGAAACGCTTGAACGCCAGATTTCGGCAATCAATCGTTTCGCGCCGGGTTCTGTTGTCTGCATCCATCATCCAAAGGATGCGATGTCTTCGCAAGTGGAGCTCCTCGATCGCAGCGGCGCCGACAATGTCTTGATCAATCCCAATTCCTATGTGATCCGACCGCAGGAAGGCGTCTTGCACGCCCATGTCGGTAATTTTCAACATGCCGTTGCCCAGTCCGTCGAGTTCGACAAGATCGTGCTTTTTTCTGCGCAGGAACTGCTCATAAAGCCAGGATTGGGCGAGTACACAAAGCGGTTCACAATCGGTGCGCAAACCGAGCTATACGAAAATATCGAGACGGCGAACAATTGGGCCGGGTTTCGGCCGGAGGTCTTGAATTTCCCCGGCGTCAAACGCGTCCTCTCGCTTCTCGGGCTTCCTCTTTTTGCCGCCGGGCAGGCGGAAGGGCAGTTCTTCAGCCGTGATGTCTTCGCCCATTTGGAGCGCGTCTTCACGGAAGCGTTTCCGATGGAGCCTTGCGGATTTCCAACCGAGCAGATCGTGCCTGCAACGCTTGCCATGCGCCACGGTTTTGCCGGCATGAATATTTCCCTGCCGATCACCTTCACGGCGGGCAACGCCCAGCTGGAGGTTTCCGAAGGGGTTCTTCATCAGCTCAAGAGAGGCGATGGCGCGCTCCACGCACGCGCAAGGCCAGGTGCGCTGCGGCCGGCTCATCTCGGCGCATGCGTGCTGAAGAATGTATACGCCGTCAGTTTGCCGGCCGACCGATATGAAACCTGGAGCAAGGTCATGGGGCCGCTGGAAAACAGCTGAGCCGCCCCTCGTTTCATTCCACGCCGTCAATTCTCCAAGCCTGGGCCTGTTCATGACAAATGTTCTATTTTCTTTGCCAGTGCACGAAATGCCCGCCATCGTGCGGGACCAGATCGAAAACATAAATTACTTCTGCCCCAATTCCACGATCGCCATCCACATATCGGCGGGTGCGTCTGCGCTGGAAGACGAATTTCGGCGGCAGTGCGATTTTCCGAATGTCCTGATCAATCCGAGCTCCTACGAGACGAGATGGAATGAAGGCATCTTCCATACCCACGTCAGCAACTATCTCTATGCGCTTGAGCGCGGCGTGGCCTTCGATCGCATCGTTCTGCTATCCTCCAACGAGCTTCTCGTAAAACCCGGCCTTGCGGAATACATGTCGAAGTTCGCCATGGGTAGCCATGTGCAGGTCTACGACCTTGCTGCCGATTGGGGAGGGTTTCGCACCGATGTGGCGAGCGACCGGTCCGTGCGCAAATTCGTCGCCAGCCTCGGGCTGACATCCTACTTCGCGGGGCAGGCGGAGGGGCAGTTCTTCAATGAGCGCATCTTCGCCCGCATCGTTCGGCTGTTCGTCGAGAATTTTCCGATGGCGCCTTGCGGG
The DNA here is from genome assembly GCA_900472605.1 of Hyphomicrobiales bacterium. Classification (GTDB taxonomy): domain Bacteria; phylum Pseudomonadota; class Alphaproteobacteria; order Rhizobiales; family Rhizobiaceae; genus Rhizobium. The sequence goes on from UCJD01000049.1 coordinate 25,186, forward strand.
TTCAACAGCGAAGAGGTGATCCCGCCCACCGTCGCGGCCAGCCTTTCCATGGCAGGGGTCAGCTACGCGCATCCGATCACCTTCTGCGACTACTCGACGGCGATCAGGATGACGCCGGAGTTGATCGACCAGATCCGATCGGGAAAAGGTACGGTCTACGCGCAGCGCGTACCGAGATCGATGCGCTCGCCGCATATCGGCGTCTCGACCTTCGAGGGGATCTTCAGCGTCAAGCGCGTGCCGCGCGAGGACTGTGAGTTGCGGCGCTATGTGCGCGGGTTGATGGTTTGAGGCGGTGGCGCACCAATCAGGATGAAAATGAAAACACATATGTTATTGAAATAGAAAAATAATTTTAAAAACCCTAGCAAAGAAGGCCGACGACGTAGTGTGCGAGTTATAGGGCTTACACAGAGACGCGGATCACAATGCGCGAGAGGAGGTATTCACCGGATTGGACTTGGAGCCCCAGAGCCCTTCACAATCAAACGTCGTGCCGCACTGCGCTGGCGGGTTTTACAGCGTCAGGACGGCATCAGACAACAAACGCCGCATATTTGCAGATCCATCAATAGCTAGCGATAACGGTCATCATCGCCAATGACAAATCGAAACCGACGGGTCAGAACCCGCCGGCTTTTCCTCTGGAAATTATCTTAGCTTGCCGCACCGGACCGATTGTACCGGTGGTATATAGCTGCCGCCTGAAGCCTCTTCCCGAGCAAGCTTTTTGGCTTCTCGCTCTTTGATCACCCCGCACGCGTCTTGAAGCCAGCCCGGCTGCATTGGGTCGGCGTCTTGAGGCGCTTGCTGTACTTTATCAAGGAGGTCGCGATATTCTGAATCACTCATGTCAGCAGCAAATGCAGGTGCAGCGAGAAGGGCGACGGCACTTATGGCCAGCAGAAATTTCATGGAATAGATCCTGGTCGTTGACAATACCCGGGATATACGGCGTGGGGTATTAGCGAACCTGCCGAGAAATGTTTCAATTGTTACCGTTTTGCGTGGTAGCGATGATCTCGGGTATCAGGGCGGATCCGGAAGCGGCAGGCTTGAAGGTGTCGGCTTATGGTGTTCTTTGGGGCTCCTCTAGACCCTTTTGATACTCAAAGAAAACCGTCGCCAGCATGGTCTTTGAACCGATCTGCTCGGCGAACATAGGTTTCAACAGTCCGCGGATCCCGGTGTCTGGCCACTTCCATTATACGGTTGATCGAGGCGCGGCTTTCGGCAGCCGATGTCACGAAGCCAGCGCGCAGCGAATGGCCAGACAGAGCTTACCCCATCTGTCTTGACCTGAGGATTTTCATCGTCGTTGGAATCGATGGTGATTGAATCGAGGGGGATTTTCCCGAGCCAGTGGGCCACGGCGTGACCCGCCTCGTGGTGCGCGATGATTTTTTCTTACTTCTCATTCAACCCTCTGGAGCCACGTTTTCAGTTAATTTTGCCCAGGGCCCGCCGATGATCGGCGCGAACCACCGGGAGGAAAAAGTTGTGAGGTGTCCTGCAAGGTCCGACACATTCCGAAAGTTATTGGGGGGAAAAATGGAGGATGCGATTAAGTGCTAAGGTGAGTTATATAACAAATTCAGGCATTTAGTTGAGAATTATGGCGCACCCGACAGGATTCGAACCTGTGACCTTTGGAATCGGAATCCAACACTCTATCCAGCTGAGCTACGGGTGCATGCCTGAGGCGGGTTTGAATCGCCTGTCCGATGAAGGGTTCTTAGCCTAGCTTGTGGCCGGCTTCAATGACCAAAATGAAAAGTCCGCCGTTCTCTCGCGCGGCGGACTTTATTGTCGTCGGTTTCTGTTGCTCAGACCTGCATCTACACCTGCATGGCGCCGGGGCCGGGGATGGCTTTGGGGGGAACCTTGCCGAGGATGATCATGCCGAGCACCTCGTCCTTGGTCACGTCTTCGGTGCGGGCATGGCCGACGACCTGGCCGTTCTTCATCACCGATACGCGGTCGGCGAGGTCGAAGACGTCGTGGATGTCATGGCTGATCAGGAAGATGCCGATGCCTTCCTTCTTCAATTGCTTGATCAGCTCGCCCACCTGCGCGGTCTCCTGCGGTCCAAGCGCTGCCGTCGGCTCGTCCATGATCAGGATGCGGGCGTTGAAGAGGATGGCGCGGGCGATCGCCACCGACTGCCGCTGGCCGCCCGAAAGCGCCTTCACCGGCTCCTTGAAGCGGCGGAAGTTCGGGTTGAGGCGGCCCATCACTTCGCGCGTCGAGGCCTCCATGGCGACGTCGTCGAGCGTGCCCCACTTGGTGCGGATCTCGCGTCCCAAATAGAGGTTGGCGGCGGCGTCGACATTGTCGGCGACGGCGAGCGTCTGGTAGATCGTCTCGATGCCGTATTTCTTGGCGTCGCGCGGGTTTCTGATATCGGCGGGTTCGCCTTCGATCAGGATCTCGCCGCTGTCGCGCTTGTAGGCGCCCGACAGGATCTTGATGAGCGTCGACTTGCCGGCGCCGTTGTGGCCGAGCAATGCCACGACTTCGCCGGGGTAGAGATCGACCGAGGCATTGTCCACGGCGTGGATGCCGCCGAAGGAGATCGAGATGTTCTTCAGTTCCACGAGAGGAGTGTTCGGGCTTGGGGAAGTGCGTTGATCAGTCATATCCAGGCTCCTCTTACTTCGACCGCGAGCGATAGACGGTGTCGAGCCAGACGGCAACGACGAGAACCGCGCCCACGACGACGTTCTGTATGGGGGTATCGACATTGGCGAGACCCATGCCCGACTGCAGCGACTGCATGACGAGCGCGCCGAGCATGGCGCCGGCAATCGTGCCGGTACCGCCGGCAAGCGACGTGCCGCCGATGACGGCTGCCGCGATGGTGTAGAGCTCGTAGGTCGTGCCTTGCGAGTTGGCGGCGGCGTTGAGGCGGGCGGTGGAAATCGCCGCGGCCACGGCTGCCAGGAAGCCCATCAGCGCGAAGATGCGCACCGTGACCCAGCGGGTCTTGATGCCGGCGAGTTCGGCCGCCTCAGGGTTGCCGCCGATCGCGAAGACATAGCGGCCGAAGCGCAGGCGGGTGGCGATGAAGGTCATCACGATGCCGACGAGAACGGCGATCAGGACAGGCACGGCGATGCCATAGGAGATGAAGAGCCCCGTTTCCGGCCAGGCGATAGCGTTGGCTTCGGCGTATTTCTTGGCGATCGCGACCGGCCAGTAATAGATGGTCGAGACCCAGATGGCGCCGAGCACCAGCGCGCAGCCGAGAACAACAAGGAAGTATTCGGCCCAGAGCGGCCGGCGCGGGAAGTTGAAGCGCTTGCGCTGGCGGCGCGAGCCGATGATGCCGACGATGATCAGCACGCAGGCGACCAGGCCGATGATCCAGCTCCATGTCGCGCCGACGGAGCCTTCAGCACCGCCGCCCATGATGCGGAAGGTGGTGTCGAGGGGGGCGACCGTCTGGCCCGAGGTGACGTACCAGGCAAGACCGCGCCAGGCGAGAAAGCCGCCGAGCGTGACGATAAAGGAGGGGACGCCCAGGAAGGCGATGATGACGCCCTGGAAGAGGCCGATCAGCGTTCCGGCGACCAGGCCCGCGATCAGCGTGATCAGCCATGTCCAGGAATTGTCGAAGCCGAGATATTGCGGCAGGAACTTCGCCTGGACGACGCCCATGATCATGGCGACAAGGCCGAGCATCGAGCCGATCGACAGGTCGATGTTGCGGGTGACGATGACGAGCACCATGCCGGTCGCGAGAACCGCGATCTCGGTGGTCTGGACCGAGAGGTTCCAGAGGTTGCGGGGGGTCAGGAAGAGCCCGCCGGTATAGAGATGAAAGCCGATCCAGATGACCAGCAGCGCCGCGACCATGCCGAGCAGGCGCGTGTCGATCTCGGTTGCGCGCAGGAAGCGCGTGAAAGCGTTACCCTCCGCCGAGCGCGGATGGCTCGATGAGGATTGCGTGATGTTTGCCATGGGTTTGCCGTTTCCCCCATTGTTTGGGCTCTGGCGCGGGCGCCCGAAAGCCCTTGCCGAGGTGCCCTGTTCTTCAAATCGACCACCGAGAGACTTCCGAAGCGGCCGCGTGGGGTGCGGCATCGTTGCGGCAGGGAATCAAAGCGTTCGCGGTGCGTTGCGAGGCGGGGAGCGCTTCAGGAGGGCTCCATCCGCATCCGGCGCCGCGGCGAAATCGCCACGGCGCCGGTGTGTTGGTTCAGCCAGCGAGGATTAGTCGCAAGCCTTGACGCTGCCGGCCTTGACGCCCTGGCAAGCTTCAGCCTTGGTGATCCAGCCTGCGTCGATAACGACGTTCAGGTTGTCCTTGGTGATGGCCTGCGGCTTCAGGAAGATCGACTGCATCTTCACCTTCTTCGGACCGCCTTCGAAGGCGGTTACGCCGTCGATCTTGTCCATGGTCTTGCCGCCAGCGAGGTCAAGCGCGATTTCAGCTGCGCGCTTGCCGAGTTCGCGGCTATCCTTCCAGACGGAAACCGTCTGCGTGCCGAGCGCGATGCGGTTGAGCGCCGCCTTGTCGGCGTCCTGGCCGGAAACCGGAACGGTGCCCGCCATGCCCTGCGCGTCGAGTGCCGCGACAGCGCCGCCCGCGGTGCCGTCGTTGGAAGCAACAACGGCGTCGACCTTGTTGTTGTTGGCGGTCAGGAACTGTTCCATGTTGCGTTGCGCGTTCTGCGGCAGCCAGCCGTCGGTGTAGGCTTCGCCGACGTTCTTGATCTTGCCCGCGTCAACGGCAGCCTTCAGAACTTCCATCTGGCCGGCGAACAGGAAGTCCGCGTTCGGGTCGGAAGATGAGCCCTTGATGAAGACGTAGTTGCCTTCGGGCTTGACCTTGAAGACGCCTTCAGCCTGCAGGCGGCCGACTTCCTTGTTGTCGAAGGTGATGTAGAACGCAGCCGGGTTTTCGATCAGGCGGTCATAGCCGACGACCGGAATGCCTTCAGCGGCGGCCTTTTCGATGGCCGGGCCGATGGCGTCCGAATCCTGCGCGAGAACGATGAGTGCGTTGGCGCCCTGCGAGATCAGCGATTCGACGTCGGTCAGCTGCTTTGCGGCGGACGACTGGGCGTCGGCGGAAATGTATTTCGCGCCCTTGGCTTCGAGCGCCTTCTTGATGGCAGCTTCGTCGGTCTTCCAGCGCTCTTCCTGGAAGTTCGACCACGACACGCCGACGACGAGGTCGGCGGCCATTGCGGCCGTATGCACCGACACGAGGATGGCAGCACCTGCCATCAGCTTCATAACATGCTTCATAATATCCTCCCGAATAGAATGCGGCCAGCCCCAGCCAGTGGTTCCTCCGGCCGCCGCGATGTGCTGTCAGAAAAGGTTTTGATTATTTTCTCGACAGTCGAGAAATTAAGTGTCAGAGATTTTTTCAACTGTCAACACCGCACTACCTGTGAATGATCTCTCACGTGGAGGTTGTTGGAGATGCGGTGTGAACGAGGGGTGGAATGCACGCGGGAATAGGGCGGCCTTCATGCTGACCAGATCGAGCACGGAACTGGTGCGCCAGCGCAACAGCGTGCTGGTGCTTGCCGCGCTGCGGCGCCACGGCGCACTGTCCCATACCGAAATATCTGATTTCACCGGGCTTTCCTCGGCCACCATTTCAGCGATCACCGCCGATCTCGAGAAGGGCGGGGTCATCGAAAAATCCGAGCAGCAGGCGGCGAGCGGCCGAGGACGGCCGCGCGTGCAGTTCCGCCAGCGGCGCGATAGCGGCTATCTGATCGTCGTCATCATTTCGTCCGATGGGGTGCAATATTCGCTGGTGGATTATGCCGGCACGCTGATCGACCGGTTCGGTGAGGACCGGTCGCACGATCCCGACGGCGCGGCGCGATTCGTGGATGCGATCGGCGAGGGACTTGAAAGGTTGCTCGAACGCTCGCGCCTGTCGCGGACCGAGATCAAGCTGATCTCGATCAGCAGCAAGGGGTTGGTCAGTTCCGATGATGCCGTGCTCCTGTGGTCGCCGATCTTCGGCAGCGACCGGATCGATTTCGAGGCGGCGCTGAGGCCCGCATGGCAGGCGAAGATCATTCTCGACAACGAGACGCTGCTGGTTGCCGCAGCGCTTGGCGCGCGCGAGGATGCGGGCAGTCCGGACGGGCTGCGGTCGCTGGCGGCGCTGTCGTTGGGCCACAGTATCGGGCTCGGGATCGTGAGAAACGCCGGGCCGGCGGAACGGGAGATCTCGGCGCCCAATTTCGGGCATATGCTCCATGTGGCCAATGGCGGGCTTTGCCGGTGCGGGAGCAGGGGCTGCATCGAAGCCTATGCCGGGTTCTACGCGATCCTGCGCATGGCCTTCGAAGTGCCTGACGATACGATCCCGGCGAAGTTCGTGCCCGTCGGCGAGCTCGACAAGATCGCGGCACGGGCGCGCCAGGGTCACCGGATGTCGGCCTTTGCGTTTCGGCAGGCGGGCCTGGCGCTCGGAAACGGGCTGTCGCGGCTGCTCAGCCTCACCGAACGGATGCCGGTCGCGATCACCGGTCCCGGCACGCGCTATTACGACCTTCTGAGGCCCGGTATCGAGGAGGGGCTTGCCCAGTCGCACATGGTCAGGATGCAGGGCATGCCGGAGCTGCGGGTCGTGTTCGACGAGCCGCTTTTGGTGTTCGAGGGGCACTTGAACCGGGCGCTGTCGGTCATGGACGGCGATATTGTTCAGGGCGGGCTGGGCTAGCTAAGCGGCAGATGTCCTGCGCCGGGTGAGCGTCCTGCCGATCTTCTGCCCCTGCATCTCGATGAGTTTGTGCCCCACCGCCGACAGCGCATATGTGATCGGGATGGTGATTGCTATCGAGAGCAGGAAGCGCTGGAAGTCGCTGATGTCGTGGCCATGCGCCCTGATCAGGTAGGCGATGACGGGCTGCATGACCAGCAGGTGGATGAGGTAGGCGCCAAAGGAGAGTTCGCCGAGCTCGTGGCAGAATTTGTTGCCCATGAAATCGGAAACCCGGTTGAGCGGGTTTGCCAGCGGGCGTGGCAGATGCGCGTGGAAGATCAGCGCAAAGAAGGCCACCACAAGTCCGAGGCGTACCACCTCGCGCAAAACAGTCATGCCGCCGCCGATCGGCAGTGCCACAAAGGCCAGCGCCAGCAGGAAGTGCACCAGGGCGCGTGGGGTCGAGGCGTTGAGCGCGCCGGCCAGCAGCATGCCTGATGCGAAAACATGCATCTTCAGCGGCAGGAAGGCCGGCATCGGGAAATTGATGCCGACGAGGCGCAACGCCATGGCGATCGCAACGCCTGTCACAACGACGCCGATGCTCCCCCGCAGCCATCCGAGCCTGTGGATGAAGAGCATCAGGAAGGGCAGAACGGCGTAGAACTGCATCTCGAGGCTGATGCTCCAATCCGGCAGCGGCGTGCGGAAAGCGTGCGCCGGTGAAAGGCCGAAGAGGAAGCTCACATGCAGCAGCACATTCTCAAGGCTGCCGTCCAGATAGCGTTCGGGCTGCTGCGGCGCGACCTCAAGGAAGTGGTCGATCACCATCCTGCTTTCGAAAATGACGGGGCCGAGCGCGATGGCGATCGCCAGCATCACGTAATAGAGCGGGGCGATGCGGAAGAAGCGGCGGGTCCAGAAATTCGACCATGTCGAGATCTCCGACCACGGCTCCTTGTCCTGGCGTAGCTGATAGTGAAACACCATCAGGAAGCCGGAGAGCATGATGAAGAGATCGACGCCCAGATCGGGGTCGCCGATCAGCGGCAGATGCCATCCGGTGAGCAGCATTGCGTGCCCGATCAGCACCCATAAAGCGGCGATGCCACGCAAGCCGTCGAGACTGCCAATTCGCCCCGAAGAGCCCGATCCGTCCGCCATCCATTGATCACCTGGTTCATCGGAGGTGGCATAAATGGCCCGAAAGCTGAAGGAATCCAATGGCAATTCGGAGGTCGCAGGCTTTGTAACACAAGCCAAGCGTCCGAAAAAATCGCTAATATTGCAGCGCAACCAACACACTTGCGAGGTGCGTGCACCAGACGTCTTTGTGATCGGAACGAGGGAATGTTACAGGCGGCTGGAGGCGGCAGGCGTGATGGCGGCGACGTGGATCGTGCCAAAAAGAGAAATGGCCGGGTTCGGGCCCGGCCATCTCTTATGCGGCTTTCGGTCGGGAGAAAACCGTTAGCCGATCTTGATCAGCTTGCCTTCCTTGACAGACTGGACAGCCGCGTCGGCGAGCACCAGGGCGGCGAGGCCATCGGTGCCCGAGGGGGAGATCTTGGCGCCTTTTTCGATGGCGGCGATGAAGCTCGCGATCTCGTTGGCATAGGCTTCGGTGTAGCGGGTCATGAAGAAGTCGTGCAACGGCGGGCGGGTGTAGCCTTCGCCGTTGGCGACTTCGATCGAGACGGCGCGCTGGTTTTCGGCCGAGACCATGCCCTTGGACCCATGCACCTCGATGCGTTGGTCGTAGCCGTAGGTCGCGCGGCGGGAGTTGGAGATGATCGCCTGCTTGCCCGATTTGGTCTGCAGAATGACCGAGACGCTGTCGTAATCGCCGGCTTCGCCGATCGCCTTGTCGACGAGGACGGCGGCCGTTGCGGTGACGGCGATCGGCTCTTCGCCCAGCAGGAAGCGGGCCATGTCGAAATCGTGGATCGTCATGTCGCGGAAGATGCCGCCGGAGCGCTTGATATAATCGACCGGCGGGGCGCCCGGATCGCGCGAGGTGATGGTCACCATCTCAACGTCGCCGATGCGGCCGTCGTCGATCGCGCTGCGCACGGCCATGAAGTGCGGGTCGAAGCGGCGGTTGAAGCCGACCATCAGCTTGCCCTTGGTCTCCTCCACCACCTTGATGCACGCCTTGACGCGCTCCACGCTCAGATCGACGGGCTTTTCGCAGAAGATTGCCTTGCCTGCGCGGGCGAAACGCTCGATCAGGTCCGCATGGGTGTCGGTCGGCGTGCAGATGACGACGGCGTCGATATCCTTGGCGGCTTCGATCGCCTCGATGGTGCGGACTTCGCAGCCGTAAGCGGACGCGATGGCGTCGGCGGCTTGCGGAAAGGCATCGGCGACGGCGACGAGCGTCGCGTTCGCATCGGCGCTGACCGCCTTGGCGTGAACCTTGCCGATACGACCGGCGCCCAGAAGACCAAATCTGACTGTCATGACTTCCTCCCTTGAATTCGGCCCACCTTCTCACGGAATGTATGAGCCAAATTTATCTCCTTGTGGAATTTTCATTCCATTTTATGTGCGCGTCGTCAAGGCCGTGGGCCTTTCACATTTCAAGAAACCACCTTAAAGACGTGTAACAGTTTTACATGTGGGAATGAGATGCAGCTGATCGATCCAAACCATCCGGCCTACCGCGCGCTGTGGGTGCGCGTTCTCATCGTCGCGGTCTGCTTTGGCTGGACCGGGATCGAGGCCTTATGGGGCGATCCCTTCTGGGCGGTGCTGGCGGCCGGTGCCGGCGCCTACGCTGCCTACGTGCTGCTGTGGACCTATAAGCCGGCGGAACCCACCGAGGAAAAAGCGGCTGTCGAGGACAAGGCTGCTGAAGCTTCCGAAACGCAGGACGCTCCCAAGAACGACGCGTAATCAGCGCTTGGAAAATCTCGTCTTGCGGCGGATGGCTTCGTCGATCAGTTGATTGGCAAGGGTCATGCGCTTGGTGGCGTTGTCGCGAAACAGCGGGTGGACGCGATCGGGGTGATTCGCCTTCGCAAAGCCGCGGCGCTTGTCGCTAAGGCTCTGGATGGCGTCATTTGGAGAAATGGCCAGCTCCGCGGCGATCTCCGACAGTGCCGTGCGGGCGAGATGCTCAGGCATGACAGGCTCGATCTCGGGGATTGGCTCGGCCGCGGGCTCGGGCGGTAGAGCGGCATCGGTTGTCTCGCGAGGCGGTGCGAAGTCCAGATTGTCGAAATAGGCCTGGCCGGGCCGCGCCGATGGGGCGGACACGCCCTCCATCACGTCGAAGGCGAGGCCAGTCGTGAAGCCCGGCATACGATGCAAGACGGGAGCGGCGTCCTCAGCGGTGTCGCCGTCCTCTTCCTTCAGGCGATCGAGGACAGACTGGAACACCGATTGTCCGAATAGCATGGAGCCTCCCTTGCGCGAATGCGCATATGACGCGACCAAGATGGCGTGGGGCTTGTGAGGCCCCAGCCAGACAATCAGGTCCCGACCTTCCTGCTCTCGGCCAGAACAAGATCATAAAGCAGCCGCGCGCTCGGGGGCAGGGCGCGCTCCCTTGCGGTGATCAGGCTGTAGGGCCGGACATTGATCTCGAATTCGATCGGCAGCACGCGCACATCCGACGCGCGCGAGCGCTGCGCCGCCAGGAAGTGGGCGACGTCGATCGCGATGGGGGCGATCGCGTCGGTCTGGCAAATGATCGCGCAGGTGAGCAGCAGCGACGAGGTGTTGACGATGTTGTCAGGCACGGCAACGCCGCGCGACAGGAAAAGATCCTCGATCGTGCGTCTCAATAATGTGCCGGGTGGCTGGAAGACCCAATCATATTCCGTCAGGTCGGCCATGGTAGCCACACCCTTCTGTAATAGAGGGTGGCCGCTGCGCACGATCAGGCAGGCGCGCTCGACGCCGATCTCCTGCACCTCGAAAAGCCGCGGGTTGAGGTCGTCGGGGATGCGGCTGATGATGAAGTCGTGGCGGGCGGCCAGAAGCTCGCGGGCCAGCACGTTGCTGGTCTCGACCTGTATGTTGACCTCGATGCCGGGAAGCGCCGTGCGAATCTGCTTGATGGCGGGAACGACGAGGCTCATGGCGGGCGCCGTCACCGCGCCGATGAACACCGATCCGCCCTTGCCGGATCTCAGCTCCGCGATCTCGCGGCTTGCCTCCCTGAGTTCCAACATGATCTTGCGCGCACGCCTTGCGAGTGCTTCGCCGAAGGTGGTGAGCACCACGCCGCGAGCGACGCGCTCATAAAGCGGAGTCTTAACAATGGTCTCCATTTCCGACAACATTCGCGACGCGGCGGGCTGCGAAATGTTGAGCGCCTCGGCAGCGGCCGAAATCTGGCCGCTATCTTCGATTGCGACGATCATGCGCAGGTGATTCAGCTTGAGTCCCGCCCGCAGAAGGCCGTCATCCCCAAAAATCTCGGTCTGTATATCCACGTTTTCTAATGCCACATGCCCTGAATTGCTCGACATGGTTGCAACCTCCCCACTGCTCTCCATCAAAAGTAATACTTTTTAACGATATACCAAATTTGTTATGCCTTTTGCCACTTATTCTATTTGACAGTTATAGGAATCCATACCAGTTTGCCGCCGTGTGCTGGTTGGCACTCAACACGTGTGAGAGCGTGGAGGAGACCTACTTCGTTTCTCGCTATTGAAGTATTATCCAATACGAAACCCGCCACAGTTCGGGGTGGGCGAGGAGTCGCCCGCGCATTTATTAACTTAGGGAGAGAGAGATGAAATCCATTATCTCATTGATGGCAGCTGCCGCGTTCGGCGTTGCTTCGTTCGTTATGCCGGCTGTTGCCGCTGACAAGGGTCTCGTCGGTATTGCCATGCCGACCAAGTCGTCCGCTCGCTGGATCGACGACGGCAACAACATCGTCAAGCAGCTCCAGGACGCCGGTTACACGACCGACCTGCAGTATGCCGACGACGACATTCCGAACCAGCTGTCTCAGATCGAGAACATGGTCACGAAGGGCGCAAAGGTTCTCGTCATCGCTTCGATCGACGGCACCACGCTGTCGGACGTGCTGCAGAAGGCTGCTGACGCCGGCATCAAGGTCATCGCTTATGACCGCCTGATCCGCGATTCGGCCAATGTCAGCTACTACGCAACCTTCGACAACTTCCAGGTCGGCGTTCTTCAGGCCGGTACGATCGTCGACAAGCTCGGCCTCAAGGATGGCAAGGGCCCGTTCAACATCGAGCTCTTCGGCGGTTCGCCGGACGACAACAACGCCTTCTTCTTCTATGACGGCGCAATGTCGGTCCTGCAGCCTTACATCGACTCCGGCAAGCTCGTCGTAAAGTCCGGCCAGACCGGCATGGACAAGGTCGGCACGCTGCGTTGGGATCCGGCAACGGCCCAGGCTCGCATGGACAACCTGCTGTCGGCTAACTACACCGACGCCAAGGTTGACGCCGTTCTGTCGCCTTACGATGGTCTGTCCATCGGCATCATCTCCTCGCTCAAGGGCGTAGGCTATGGTTCTGGCGATCAGCCGCTCCCGGTCGTTTCCGGCCAGGACTCGGAAGTTCCTTCCGTCAAGTCGATCATCGCAGGCGAGCAGTATTCCACGATCTTCAAGGATACCCGCGAACTGGCGAAGGTTACCGTTGCCATGGTTGATGCCGTCATGTCCGGCAAGGAGCCTGAGGTCAACGACACCAAGACCTACGACAACGGCGTAAAGGTCGTTCCGTCCTACCTGCTGAAGCCGGTTGCCGTCACCAAGGACAACTACAAGACCGTCCTCATCGACAGCGGCTACTACAAAGAAGACCAGCTGAAGTAATCTGACGAACGCCGGAATCCGCGCCTCTGCGCGCGGGTTCCGGTTTCCGATTTTTAGAACGCCAGGCCGATCTTACGGCCACGGCGCTGGATTTTGATCATGGAAAATACACTCCTCGAAATGCGGAACATCACCAAGACGTTCCCGGGCGTGAAGGCGCTCGAGAATGTGAACCTCAAGGTTCGCCAGGGTGAGATTCACGCAGTTGTGGGGGAAAACGGGGCCGGCAAGTCGACCCTGATGAAGGTTCTTTCCGGTGTCTACCCCTCGGGCACCTATGATGGAGAGATCTTCTACGACGGCGACGTCCGCAATTTCAAAGTCCTGAAGGACTCCGAAGAAATCGGCATCGTCATCATTCACCAGGAACTGGCGCTCGTACCGCTGCTCTCGATCGGGGAAAACATCTTCCTCGGCAACGAGAATGCGAAGAGCGGCGTCATCAGCTGGGAAACCACCTTCAACCGCACCAAGCAGCTGCTCGCCAAGGTGGGCCTGCGCGAATCCCCGAACACGCTCGTGACCGACATCGGCGTCGGCAAGCAGCAGCTCGTCGAAATCGCCAAGGCTCTGTCGAAGAGCGTGAAGCTGCTCATCCTCGATGAACCGACCGCTTCGCTCAACGAAAGCGATTCCGATGCGCTGCTGAACCTCCTGATGGAGTTCCGCAAGCAGGGCATCACGTCGATCATCATCTCGCACAAGCTCAACGAGATCCGCAAGGTCGCCGACCAGATCACCGTTCTGCGCGACGGCATGACGGTCAAGACGATGGACTGTCACAAGGAAGAGATCAGCGAGGACACCATCATCCGAAACATGGTGGGCCGCGATCTCGAAGACCGCTATCCGCCACGCTCGGTGCCGATCGGCGAAACCATCTTCGAAGTGAAGAACTGGAATGCGTTTCACCAGCAGCATCGCGACCGCCAGGTTCTGCACGACATCAATGTCAACGTCCGCAAGGGCGAGGTCGTCGGCATTGCCGGCCTGATGGGTGCCGGCCGCACCGAGTTCGCGATGAGCGTTTTCGGCAAGGCCTATGGCCACAAGATCAGCGGCGAAGTCTATGTCGACGGCAAGCAGGTGGACACCAGCACCGTGCGCAAGGCGATCGATGCCGGTCTTGCCTATGTGACCGAGGACCGCAAGCATCTGGGCCTCGTGCTCGCAGACAACATCATGCACAACACGTCGCTCGCCAACCTGGCGGGTATTTCGAACAGCACCGTCATCGACGGCATCAAGGAAAGCCGGGTTGCGACCGACTATCGGTCGAAGCTGCGCATCCGTTCGTCGGGCATCTACCAGGAGACGGTCAATCTCTCGGGCGGGAACCAGCAGAAGGTGGTTCTGTCCAAGTGGCTGTTCTCCGATCCCGACGTGCTGATCCTCGACGAGCCGACCCGCGGTATCGACGTGGGTGCAAAATATGAAATTTATACTATCATCAACCAGCTTGCTGCCGATGGAAAAGGCGTTCTGATGATCTCGTCGGAAATGCCGGAACTGCTTGGCAACTGCGACCGCATCTATGTGATGAACGAAGGTCGCATCGTCGCTGAACTGCCGAAGGGCGAAGCGAGCCAAGAAACCATCATGCGCGCCATCATGCGCTCTGGGGAGAAGAAACAATGACTCCTGTCAACCCGACCAGTCACGAGGAAAGCAACGTCGTTTCCGTCGTCGATTACATCCGCGGCAACATTCGTGAATACGGCATGCTCATCGCGCTCGTCGCGATCATGGTGTTCTTCCAGTTCTACACCGGCGGCATCCTGTTCAAGCCGGTCAACCTGACGAACCTCGTTCTCCAGAACTCGTTCATCGTCATCATGGCGCTCGGCATGCTGCTGGTCATCGTGGCCGGGCATATCGACCTTTCCGTCGGCTCCATCGTCGCCTTCGTCGGCGCGCTGGCGGCAATCTTCACCGTCTCCTGGGGCATGAACTTCTGGCTCGCGGCGGTGCTTTGTCTCATTGTCGGCGGCATCATCGGTGCCGCGCAGGGCTATTTCATCGCCTATCACCGCATTCCGTCGTTCATCGTGACGCTTGCCGGCATGCTGGTGTTTCGCGGCCTGACGCTGACGGTTCTCGGCGGCAAGAACATCGGTCCTTTCCCGAAGGAATTCCAGATCATTTCCACCGGCTTCCTTCCCGGCGACATGGTCGATATCTTCGGTGTTCCGACGCAGCTCACCTCGCTGGTGCTCTCGGTCATCCTGCCGGTGGTCCTTTTCTATCTCGCATGGCGTCGCCGCAAGGTGAACGAGAGCCATGGCATCGATGTTGAGCCGATGGGCTTCTTCATCGCGCAGAACGTCATCGTTTCGCTGGCGATCGTTGCACTCGGCTACCTGCTGTCGACTTATCGCGGCCTGCCGAACGTTCTGATCGTCATGTTGGTGCTGATCGCGATCTACAGCTTCGTGACCCGCAAGACGACGATCGGCCGCCGCATCTACGCCATGGGCGGCAACGAAAAGGCGACCAAGCTTTCGGGTATCAACACCGAGCGCCTGAGCTTCTTCACCTTCGTCAACATGGGTGTTCTGGCCGGTCTTGCCGGGATGATCATCGCGCTTCGCCTGAACTCGGCAACGCCGAAGGCCGGCGTCGGCTTCGAGCTCGACGTCATCGCGGCCTGCTTTATCGGCGGAGCTTCGGCATCCGGCGGCGTTGGCAAGATCACCGGTGCCGTCATCGGCGCGTTCATCATGGGCGTCATGAACAACGGCATGTCGATCGTCGGTCTCGGCATCGACTTCCAGCAGATGGTCAAGGGTCTCGTGCTGCTCGCAGCCGTCTTCTTCGACGTCTACAACAAGAACAAGGGCTAAGCGCTTCGGCGCTAACCCACGTATTCGCAGTCACATGAACTTGTAATCCGGCTCCCTCGGGAGCCGGAATGGCGGAGCACATTCCGCGCAATCGAAAAAGGATGAAGACCGTGCTTATTTCGCAGATCAAGGGTTCGAACGGAGAGATCGTCGTCGCCGTGCGCGAGCCGGGCGGTACCGCGAAAGCCGTCAACAATGCCGGCAGCGTCTATGCGCTCGCCATGGAAGCCGCAAACGGCGGCAAGTCGCTAGCATCGGTCATCGAAGCGCATGGCCTGGGTGAGGCCGTCGATCTCGAAAAGGCGTATGCCGAAGGCCGCTTCCTGGCCCCGATGACGCATCCTGACGCCGCGCACCTGCATCTGACCGGCACGGGCCTGACGCATCTCGGCTCCGCCGCGACGCGTGACAGCATGCACAAGAAGACCTCCGAGGCCGCCGAAGAGACGCTGACGGACTCGATGAAGATGTTCAAAATGGGCATCGAGAACGGCAAGCCGAAAGCCGGCGAAAAGGGCGTTCAGCCCGAGTGGTTCTACAAGGGCAACGGCTATGGCGCGGCGGCTCCGGGCGCTGCACTCGTTTCCCCCTCGTTTGCGCTCGATGGTGGCGAAGAGCCCGAAATGGCAGGCATCTACGTGATATCAGAGGACGGCACGCCGTTCCGCATCGGTTTCGCGCTCTCCAACGAGTTTTCCGACCACGTCACCGAGCGCCAGAACTATCTCTACCTCGCGCATTCCAAGCTGCGTCCGGCAAGCTTCGGCCCCGAGATCCGGATCGGCGCGGCACCGGAGGATATCCGCGGTACCTCGCGCATCAAGCGCGGCGACAAGGTGATCTTCGAGAAGCCGTTCCTGTCGGGGGAGGCGAACATGTCGCACACCTTCGCCAACCTCGAATACCACCACTTCAAGTACGGCCTGTTCCGCGTCCCCGGCGATGTTCACGTCCACATGTTCGGCACGGCGACGCTGTCGTTTGCCGAAGGCATCAAGACAGAAGAGGGCGACGTGTTCGAAATCGAAGTTGCCGAATTCGGCCTGCCGCTGCGCAATCCGCTGAAGATCGACGCCGAAGAAGAGATTGTCGTCAAGCAACTCTAATCTCTCATGGCCCGGCAGCTTCGCGGTCGGGCCATTCTTTCATAAGCGGTAAAGGAGGCTTGTAGGGCCCATGACCATTTATCAGAACCTGATCGCCGGCGAATGGATCGGCGCGGACGCGACCAAAAACATCAATCCGTCGGATACGAACGAAGTCGTCGGCCTCTATGCCGATGGTTCGGCCGAAGACACGAAGAACGCCATTGCCGCCGCCAAGGCCGCATTCCCGGCTTGGTCGCGCTCCGGCATCTGGGAACGCCACGTCATCCTGAAGAAGGCCGGCGACGAGATCATGGCCCGCAAGGACGAGCTCGGCGCGCTGCTGGCGCGCGAGGAAGGCAAGACGCTGCCGGAAGCGATCGGCGAGACCATCCGCGCCAGCCAAATCTTCGAATTCTTTGCAGGCGAAGTCCTGCGCCTTGCCGGCGAGACCATCCCGTCGGTTCGCCCGAACATCGGCGTCGAAATCACCCGCGACCCGCTCGGCGTCATCGGCATCATCACGCCCTGGAACTTCCCGATCGCCATTCCGGCCTGGAAGATCGCGCCGGCGCTCTGCTACGGCAACACCATCGTCTTCAAGCCGGCCGAGCTGGTTCCGGCCTGCTCCTGGGCGATCGTCGATATCCTCCACCGCGCCGGCTTGCCGAAGGGCGTGCTCAACCTCGTCATGGGCAAGGGCTCGGTCGTCGGCCAGGCCATGCTCGACAGCCCCGATGTCGCCGGCATCACCTTTACCGGCTCCACCGGGACCGGCAAGCGGGTCGCTGCCGCTTCGCTCGAGCATAACCGCAAGTTCCAGCTGGAAATGGGCGGCAAGAACCCGATGGTCGTTCTCGACGACGCCGACCTCAATGTCGCCGTCGAAGCCGCCGCAAACTCCGGCTTCTTCTCGACCGGCCAGCGCTGCACCGCGTCCTCGCGCCTGATCGTCACCGAAGCCATCCACGACAAGTTCGTGGCAGCGCTTACGGCCAAGCTCGAGACGCTTATCGTCGACAACGCCATGAAATCCGGCACCCATATCGGCCCCGTGGTCGATGAGAAGCAGCTGAAGACCGACACCGACTATATCGAGATCGGCAAAAAGGAAGGCGCCAAGCTTGCCTTCGGCGGCGAGCTCCTGAAGCGCGATACGCCCGGCTTCTATCTGCAGCCGACGCTGTTTACCGAGGCCACCAACCAGATGCGCATCTCGCGCGAAGAGATCTTCGGACCCGTCGTCTCGGTCATCCGCGTCAAGGATTACGAGGAAGCGCTGGCGACCGCCAACGACACGCCGTTCGGCCTGTCCTCCGGCATCGCGACCACAAGCCTCAAGCATGCGACGCACTTCAAGCGCAACGCCGAAGCCGGCATGGTGATGGTCAACCTGCCGACGGCGGGTGTCGATTTCCACGTTCCGTTCGGCGGCCGCAAGGGCTCTTCCTACGGCCCGCGCGAGCAGGGCAAGTACGCCGCCGAATTCTACACATCCGTCAAGACCAGCTACACGCTGGCCTGACGTCAAAATAGCGATACGGGCCGTCGCGAGGACGGCTCGGCATCCCTCAAAAGGCAGAAGACAATGTTTAAAAAAGCGGAATGGCCGCGCAAGCTTCGATCGCAGGAATGGTACGGCGGTACCAGCCGTGACGTCATCTATCACCGCGGCTGGATGAAGAACCAGGGTTACCCGCACGACCTGTTCGACGGACGCCCCGTGATCGGCATTCTCAACACCTGGTCGGACATGACGCCGTGCAACGGCCATCTGCGCGAACTGGCGGAGAAGGTGAAGGCCGGCATCTGGGAGGCCGGCGGTTTCCCGATGGAAGTGCCGGTGTTCTCGGCCTCCGAAAACACCTTCCGTCCGACGGCGATGATGTACCGCAACCTCGCGGCGCTCTCGATCGAGGAAACCATTCGCGGCCAGCCGATGGACGGCTGCGTGCTGATGGTCGGCTGTGACAAGACCACGCCGTCGCTGATCATGGCGGCCGCCTCGGTCGATCTGCCGTCGATCGTCGTCACCGGTGGCCCGATGCTAAACGGCTATTTCCGCGGCGAGCGCGTCGGCTCCGGCACGCATCTGTGGAAGTTCTCCGAAATGGTGAAGGCCGGCGAGATGACGCAGGCCGAATTCCTCGAGGCCGAGGCCTCGATGAGCCGTTCGTCTGGCACCTGCAACACGATGGGCACCGCGTCCACGATGGCGTCGATGGCCGAAGCGCTCGGCATGGCGCTGTCGGGCAATGCCGCGATCCCCGGTGTCGATAGCCGCCGCAAGGTGATGGCGCAGCTGACCGGCCGCCGCATCGTGCAGATGGTCAAGGACGACCTGAAGCCCTCCGACATCATGACCAAGCAGGCCTTCGAAAACGCCATCCGCACAAATGCGGCGATCGGCGGTTCGACCAATGCCGTCATCCACCTGCTGGCCATGGCGGGTCGCGTCGGCATCGACCTGACGCTCGACGACTGGGATCGTTGCGGCCGCGACGTGCCGACCATCGTCAACCTGATGCCATCCGGCAAGTACCTCATGGAAGAGTTCTTCTATGCCGGCGGCCTGCCTGTCGTCATCAAGCGCCTCGGCGAAGCCGGTCTGTTGCACAAGGATGCGCTGACCGTTTCGGGCGAGACCATGTGGGACGAGGTCAAGGACGTCGTCAACTGGAACGAAGACGTCATCCTGCCGGCCGAGAAGGCGCTCACGCAGTCGGGCGGTATCGTCGTTCTGCGCGGCAACATGGCGCCGAAGGGTGCGGTTCTGAAGCCGTCTGCCGCTTCGCCGCATCTGCTTACGCATCGCGGCCGCGCCGTGGTGTTCGAGGATATCGACGACTACAAGGCGAAGATCAACGACGACAATCTCGACATCGACGAGACCTGCGTCATGGTCATGAAGAATTGTGGACCCAAGGGCTACCCCGGCATGGCCGAAGTCGGCAACATGGGTCTGCCGCCGAAGGTCTTGAAGAAGGGCATCACCGACATGGTGCGCATCTCGGATGCCCGCATGTCCGGTACCGCGTACGGCACGGTTGTCCTGCACACCTCGCCGGAAGCTGCCGTCGGCGGTCCGCTCGCCGTCATCCAGAATGGCGACATGATCGAGCTCGACGTGCCTAACCGCCGTCTGCACGTCGATATCTCCGACGAAGAGATGGCGCGCCGCCTGGCCGCGTGGAAGCCGCAGCACGAGCTGCCGACCTCCGGTTACGCCTTCCTGCATCAGAACCACGTCGAAGGTGCCGACACCGGCGCCGACCTCGACTTCCTCAAGGGATGTCGCGGCAGCGCGGTTGGCAAGGACAGCCACTAAGCGGTCGTTTCGATCGGGTGAATTGACGAGGAGGCGGGGCGAAAGCTCCGCCTTTTTCGTATGCGAGGGCACCGGCGTTTCGGGCGCGGGGTGGGAACTTATAGTTAAAGATTTAATAAAATCGTGTTAGTTTTGCCTCGCACTGCAACGACGACGAGGCCAGACATGCGCAAGCCCGCGCCGAACACCGCCCACCACGACGCCGACGGGACCGAGACGGAAGACAATCGCCAGCTGGTGAATCGTCTCCTCGAGAACGCGCAGCGTGAGGTGAGGGCGGAGGTGCCCGTGGTTGTCGAAGATGTCCGCGAGATGCGCCATTCGATGCTCGAAATCGCCGTTCTCGTCTGCTTCATCCCGTTCTACTGGCTCTATTCGCTGGCGACCCGCCGCACGGCGGAAAACTACGAGAGCCTCTGAACCCGCCTTCACGATCCGCTCCGAAGAGACCGTTGCGCTGGTCAACTCGCGTCGCTGCCTTATGTGTCCTGGCATAGGAAACGAATGCGGGAGGAGCGCGTCATGGCAAAGAACACGATCTGCGTATGGTACGACAAGGATGCGGAGGAGGCAGCGCGCTTCTACGCGAAGACGTTTCCCGACAGTTCGGTCGGCGCGATCACCCGTGCGCCGGGAGATTATCCCTCAGGCAAGGAGGGCCAGGTGCTCGTTGTCGAGTTCACGGTCGCAGGCGTTGCCTGCATCGGCCTCAATGGCGGCCCCACGTTCAAGCACAGCGAGGCCTTCTCCTTCCAGATTTCCACCGAGGACCAGGAAGAGACCGACCGCTATTGGAACGCGATCGTCGGTAATGGCGGCGAGGAGAGCGCCTGCGGTTGGTGCAAGGACAAGTGGGGCGTATCGTGGCAGATCACGCCGCGTGTGCTGACGGAGGCGATGGCGGCCGGCGGCGCCGAGGCCAAGCGCGCATTCGATGCGATGATGGACATGGGCAAGATCGACGTTGCGGCGATCGAGGCTGCCCGCAGGGGCTGAGCGATTGCTGAGTCATCTCGGCCATATTTCTTCTCCAGACCGCCCGCTCTCAGGAACGAAATCGGGCGTCCTGCCGTTATCGCCGCAGGAGAGCATCAATGCCAGGAGTGCGGAAATTGATTGTGCTGAGCGCGTTCAACATCGATGATAGCGGCGCTCTTGTTCATGCGTTCGAACCTCGCCGGATGAAGGGCGAGGATACGGCTGTCTATGTGGCCGAGACGATGGTCAACGATTATGCCGGCGTGGTCGTCTGGTGCCGAGAGGCCAATGTCACGGTCGGCGAGCAGGGGCCATCGGTCATTCTTTTTCAGTCGGGGCAAGTTCCGGAGTTCGATTAGCAGAATTCGATAGCAGGGCGTCCGCCCAGACCGCGACGGGCGAGGGCAGCATGACCATTTATTCCGTCAGGCATATCACTCAATACAGCTACAAGCGCCCGGTCACGTTCGGCCAGCATCGGGTGTTGTTTCGCCCGCGCGACAGCTTCGATCAGCGACTGCTCGACGCGACAATGGTGATCGAGCCGACGCCGGCGCGGGTGCGCTGGATCCACGACGTGTTCGGCAATTGCATCGCGCTCGTCGATATGGCGGGCGCGTCCGATCATCTCCGTTTCGAAACGAATATCCGGCTGGATCATACGCCCGAAGTGCCTGTCGAGTTCGAGATGGACAGCGAGGCTTTGACCTATCCGTTTTCTTATGACGCCGACGAGCTTCCCGATCTCAGCTGTACCATAGCCCGCTCCTATGACGATCCCGATGGTGCGGTGGCGCAATGGGCGCGGCAGTTCACCAGTGCAGGCGCTTCCGTGCAGACCGGCCATATCCTGATGACGCTCTGCTTTTCGATCCGCCAGAGCTTCGTCTATGCGCGCCGCGTCGAGAGGGGTACGCAAACGCCCTTGGAGACGTTGCAGTTGCGGCAGGGGACCTGCCGGGATTTCGCGCTTCTGATGATGGAGGCGGCGCGGTCTCTCGGCTTCGCCGCGCGTTTCGTGACCGGCTACATCTATGTGCCCGATCGCGACGGATCGCGCACGCTTGGTGGCGGATCGACGCATGCCTGGTGCCAGGTCTATCTGCCGGGAGCAGGTTGGGTCGAGTTCGACCCGACCAACGGCATCGTCGGCAATCAGGACCTCATCCGTGTCGGCGTTGCCCGCGACCCGCGCCAGGCGATCCCGCTCTGGGGGAGCTATGATGGCAGCAGCGACGACTTCGGCGACATGGTCGTGCAGGTCAATGTGACCACCAAAACCTGATGTTATGGTCTGGCGGTTGCGGTTGGAACCGATCGGTGTCCATGGCGTTCCCTCATGGCCGACAGCTTCGGCTTCACCCCGCTTTGCAAAGGATGCACCATGAAGATCCATGCCGGTTTCACGATAGGCTATGAATGCGTGCAACCAACGCCGATGCTTCTGGTTCTCAATATCCATCCCTCGCGGCGTGTCGATCTCTTGACCGAGCAGGTTCTGACCTTCAATCAGCCGATCGACGCTTGGGGCTATACCGACGATTTCGGCAATGCCTGCACCCGTATCGTGGCGCCGGCGGGGATCACCACCATCTCGACGAGCTTTGACATTTACGACAGCGGTCAGCCGGATGTCGTGCCTTACGATGCCGTGCAACACGAGATCAAGGATCTACCCGACGAAGTCTTGGTGTTCCTGCTCGGCAGCCGCTACTGCGACACGGACCGGCTTGCCGATTTCGCCTGGAAGACGTTCTCGGCCACCCAGCCGGGTTGGACCCGCGTGCAGGCGATCGCCGATTTCGTGCACGGACATATCCGCTTCGACTACATGAACGCCGATCTCCTGCGCACCGCGCATGGCGGCTACACGGACAGAACCGGCGTTTGCCGGGATTTCGCGCATCTGGCGATCACGCTTTGCCGCTGCATGAACATCCCGGCGCGCTATTGCACCGGCTATCTCGGCGATATCGGGGTTCCCAAGGATCCGGCGCCGATGGATTTCAGCGCCTGGTTCGAGGTCTATCTCGGCGGCCACTGGCACACGGTGGATGCTCGCCACAACACGCCGCGCATCGGCCGCATCCTGATGGCGACCGGGCGTGATGCCACCGATGTCGCGATCTCAACCGCATTCGGTCCGGCGCGGCTGGCGCAGTTCGAGGTCGTCACCGACGAGATCTCCGCCAGCGATATCGCTGCCGGTGACACGGTGCCGCCGAGGCCGTTCAGTCCTCAGTCCGTCACTGCCTCTAGCTCTGGGACTGACTCTGAGATTGTCCCTGGTCCGCGACCTTGACGATCACCTGCAGCTTCTCGCCTGGTGTCCCGATACGCATGCCGGATACAGGGGCGGCGTCCTTGTAGGAAAGGCCGGTGGCGATGCGGACATAGCGCTCATCCGGGCAGATCTTGTTGGCGGGATCGAAACCGACCCAGCCGAGACCCGGAATATGCGCTTCGGCCCAGGCGTGGGTTGCCGCCTGCTCGATCTTTTCTTCCATCATCAGGTAGCCCGAAACATAGCGCGCGGGAACGCCGAGCGCATGGGCTGCGGCGACGAAGATGTGGGCATGGTCCTGGCAGACGCCGGTCTTTTTTTCCAGCGCCTGTTCCGCCGTCGTTTCAACGTCGCTGGTGCCGGGCTGGTAGTTCACCGTCTCGTGGATGGCTTCCATCAGCGCATGCATGCGACCAAGCTCGTTTTCGCCGCTGACGCTCTTGATCAGCTCCTTCACCAGCTTGCCGGGCTTGGTGAGTGGCGTGTCGCGCAGGAACAGCCAGAGCGGGCAGAAGCCAGTGTGAACACCGATGACACCGTTGCGATCCTCCGTCTCGACCTCGCCTTCAGCGACGATGCGTGTCACCTGCTGCTCGCCCTGCAGCGAGACGAGGTTGACGTGGTTGCCGAACTGGTCGTCATACTCGACTTCAGGCTTGGCGCCCTCGACGTTGAGCGACCAGTTGAGCACTGTCTGGCCCGGCACGGTCGGCGGTGTCAGGCGCAGGCGCTGCAGCGAAAAGGCCGTCGGTTCGTCGTAGCGGTATTCGGTGACGTGGCTAATCTTCAGTTTCATGTCTCGACCCGCCTATACGTAAAACCGGTAACCGTCGGAAATTTGCTGCCCGAGCTGGTTGTTGCGTGAGACGAAGTCCTCGAGGAATTCGTGCAGGCCCTGATCCATGATATCCTTGATCGCCTGCTTCTTCAGCGACTTGCGGATCGCATCCGCGGTCTCGTGGGCCGGCAGCCGTTCGCCGTAATCGGTGGCGAGGTGGCCGAGTTCGCTGGTGATCTTCTCATAGCAATAGGCCAGCGAACGCGGCATCTGGCCGTTGAGGATCAGGAAGTCGGCGATGTTCATCGCACGGTACTCGCCGTCATAGGCCCAGCTGTAGGAGCGGTGGGCGGAGACGGAGCGCAGGATCGATTCCCACTGCACATTGTCGATCGAGGTGCCGACGGCGGAGACGGCCGGCAGCAGCACGTAATACTTGACGTCCAAGATGCGGCTGGTGTTGTCGGCGCGCTCGATGAAGGTGCCGATGCGGGCGAAGTTGTAGAGTTCGTTGCGCAGCATCGAGCCGTGAAGCGCGCCGCGGATCAGCCCTGCGCGATGCTTGATGACGTCGATCGCCTGCGGCAGGTCGGCAGGCTTCAGCCGCTTCGAGAGCAGATCCTTGAGCTCGATCCAAAACTCGTTCGTTGCTTCCCAGGTCTCGCGGGTGAGCGCCGTGCGCACCATGCGGGCGTTGTTGCGGCCGGAATCGACGCACGACATGACGCTCGATGGATTGTTTCGGTCGCGCAGCAGGTAGTCGATCGCGTCGGCGCCGGTCAGCTTGGCATGGCCCTCGTCGAAGGCCTCGCGGACGCCGGCGCTTTGCAGCACGCCGTCCCAATTGTCGTCGCTGCCGCTGCTTCGTGTCAGCGACATGCGGATACCGGCGTCGATCAGGCGCGCGATGTTTTCGGCGCGCTCGATGTAACGGAACATCCAGTAGAGGCCGTTTGCGGTTCTTCCGAGCATCAGATCAATCCTCCAATACCCAGGTGTCTTTGGTGCCGCCGCCCTGGCTGGAGTTGACCACCAGCGATCCCTGCTTCAGCGCCACGCGGGTGAGGCCGCCGGGGATGATCTGCACCTTGTCGGAGACCAGCACGTAGGGGCGGAGATCGACGTGGCGGGGCGCGATGCCCTTGTTGACGAGGATCGGCACGGTCGATAGCGCCAGCGTCGGCTGGGCGATGTAGTTGTTGGGCTTGGCGCGCAGCTTGTCGGCGAAATCGGCGCGCTCCTTCTTGGATGCCGTCGGTCCCACAAGCATGCCGTAGCCGCCGGAACCGTGGACTTCCTTGACGACCAGCTCTTCCAGATGCTCCAGCACGTATTTCAGGCTGGACGCCTCGGAACAGCGCCAGGTGGGCACGTTTTCCAAGAGCGCCTTGCGGCCGGTGTAGAACTCGACGATCTCGGGCATGTAGGAATAGATCGCCTTGTCGTCGCAAATCCCGGTGCCCGGCGCGTTGGCGATGGTGATGTTGCCGGAGCGGTAGACATCCATGATACCGGGAATGCCGAGCGCCGAATCCGGGCGGAAGGTGAGGGGATCGAGGAAGTCGTCGTCGACGCGGCGGTAGAGCACGTCGATCGCCTCGTAGCCGCGCGTGGTGCGCATCTTCACCTTGCCGTCGATGACCCGCAGATCCGAGCCCTCGACCAGCTCGACGCCCATGGTGTCGGCGAGGAACGAGTGCTCGTAATAGGCGGAGTTGTAGATGCCGGGTGTCAGCACCGCGACGCGGGGCTTGCCCTTGCAGCCGGGAGGGGCAAGCGAGGCGAGCGACTGGCGCAGCAGATAGGGATAGTCCTCGACCGGGCGCACCTTGTTCTCGTGGAACAGCTCCGGGAACATGTGCATCATCGTTTCGCGGTTTTCCAGCATGTAGCTGACACCCGACGGCGTGCGCGCATTGTCTTCGAGAACGTAGAACTGATCTTCGCCTGTTCGTACGATGTCGGTGCCGACGATGTGGGTGTAGACGCCGCCCGGTGGGCGGAAGCCGATCATCTCGGGCAGGAAGGCGTCGTTCTTCTCGATCAATTCGCGCGGGATACGGCCGGCGCGGATGATTTCCTGCTTGTGATAGATATCGTCGAGAAAGGCGTTGAGCGCGATCACCCGCTGCTCGATGCCTTGGGCCAGCTTGCGCCATTCGCGGCCGGAGATGACGCGCGGGATGATGTCGAAGGGGATGAGCTTTTCGGAGGAGTCTTCGTGGCCGTAGACCGCGAAGGTGATGCCGGTCTTGCGGAAAATGTTTTCCGCGTCCCGGGACTTGGCGATCAGATGGGCTCGATCCTGATTATTGTACCACTCAAAGTATTTTCCATATGGCTGTCGAGGGCTTTCGTCCCCGGTGATCATTTCGTCAAATGCCAAAGGTGTGGCTCCCCTTTTTTCTTCATTTGAGTACAACGCAGGAAGCAATGCAAGAACCATGCTCAGTTCACGCGGAAGATTTATAAAATCATAGCTATCGGCGAAAAGAGCCGAAAAACTGAGCATTTCCGAGAAGGTAGCGCCGAAGCTTCGAACGGCAATTGTATCTCGCCGCTCAAAACATGAGCATGTGATTATTTTCCACGCGCGACGCGATTCATTTTCGGGCGATCGCAATGCTGAAGCGGTTTCTCGACGGCTTCAATGAAACTGACAATAAACATCAGCGCTTCGCCTTTGACTGCCGGCAGGCGTGCGGCTATTTCGGCGTTTTCCTGTGTTTGTTTTGCAGCATGTCTTCATCCCGAAAGTGTCGGCCACCTTCGAGAGATATGCTTCAGAGGGCCGCCAATGTCGCTCGATCGCCTCGCACCCGCCATCTTCGTTCTGCTGTGGTCCACCGGCTGGGTGGTGGCGAAATACGCGGCCATCCATTCCGAGCCCTTCACCTTTCTCGCCATTCGTTTCGCGCTCTCCGCGCTCGCCTTCCTCGCGCTGTGTCTCGTGCTCAGGGTTCAGTGGCCGGATAGGGTCGTGATGTGGAGAGCGGTCTATTCGGGGCTGTTCCTGCACGGCTTTTATCTCGGCGGCCTGTGGTGGGCGATCGCCAAGGGCGTGCCGGCCGGTATCTCCGGCATCATCGCGGCGCTGCAGCCGCTTCTGACGGCGCTGGCGGCACCGCTGCTGATCGGCGAAAGGCTGCAGCCGATGCAGAAGGCCGGGTTGCTGCTGGGCTTCGTCGGCATCGCGATCGCCATCTCCCCGAAGCTCTTCGATCCCGCAAACGCCAGTCTCGCTCATGCCCTCGTGCCGCTCGCCATCAACCTCCTGGCGATGGCTTCGGTGACCTATGGAACGCTCTACCAGAAGAAACACCTGCAGACAGGCAATCTGCCCGCGATCGCGACGCTGCAATATGTGGGAGCGCTCATCGTCAGCGTGCCGCTGATGCTTGGTTTCGAGCGCATGCATTTCGACGGGTCGGCAACGGCGGTTGCTGCCCTCGTGTGGTCGGTGTTTGGTCTCTCGATGGGTGGGGTCGGGCTGCTGCTTTATCTGATCCGGCGCGGGCAGGTGTCGCGCGCGGCGTCGCTGATCTACCTGATGCCGCCGGCCGTGGCGCTGGAGGCCTTTAGCGCCTTCGGCGAACCGCTGACCGTGCCACTTGTTGTCGGCACCATCGTGGTCGTCACTGGCGTCTACCTGACCAACCGGCAGGCGGCCGCGTCGATGCGCGAACAGGCGCAATAAAAAACGGCGGGATCTCTCCCGCCGTTTGCTGTTCCATCGCGTCTAAGAATTACGCGCGTTCGCGGCGCTGGCCGCCATTGCCGCCGCGCGAGGGGCCGCCGCGGCGGTTGCCGCCGTTGCCTTCGCGACGTTCGCCACCGGCATTGGCTTGCGCGCCACGGTCTTCGCCAGGCTTGCGGGCCGGACGGCCCTGGCCGTTGCGGGGCGCATTGCGGGCGCCGCCGCCGGGCTGGTGACGGTTGGCGTCGCCATGGGCGTGGTTACCATGCTGCGGGCGCTGCTGCTTGCGAGCCGGGCCGGCACCACGGAAATCCGAGGTCGATGCGAGATCGTTGTCGGGGCCCGCCGTTACGGGTGCGGCCTCGCCACGGCGCTGGCCGCGGAAGTCCTCGTTGCGTTCGGTGCGACGCTCCGGACGGGGAGCGCGTTCGCGGCGCTCCTCGTTGGCGCGGACTTCGTTGCCGGCTTCTGGACGCGGGCGACGTTCCGGGCGTCCGGCGCGGGCGCCGCCACGGCCTTCAGCGTTACGGCCTTCGCCGCCACGACCCTGGCCCTGGCCGCGGTGACCGTTGCCATTGCCGCGCTTCGGCGCCGCATTCATGTTGGCCGGCGCTTCGCCGCTGGCAACCGCGATGTTGATGCTCATCAGGCGCTCGATGTCCCGCAGCAGACGGGTTTCATCCGGTGCGCAGAAGGCGATCGCGATACCGTCGCGACCGGCACGGGCAGTACGGCCGATGCGGTGGACGTAGGCTTCGGCAACCTCGGGCAGGTCGTAGTTGTAGACGTGGCTGACAGCAGGGATGTCGATGCCGCGGGCAGCGACGTCGGTGGCGATCAGCGTCTTGATGTCGCCGTCCTTGAAGGCCTTCAGCGCGCGCTCGCGCTGACCCTGGCTCTTGTTGCCGTGGATCGAGGCGACGGAATAGCCGACGGTTTCGAGATGCTTCATGAGCTTCTCGGCGCCGTGCTTGGTGCGCAGGAAGACGATGGCGCGGCCATCGGGGTTCTCGGAGAGCGACTTCTTCAGGAGGTCGGTCTTGTCGTTCTTGCCGTTGACGAAGTGAACATACTGTTCGACCTTGTCGGCAGCCTTGCCCGGAGGCGTCACTTCGACCTTGACCGGATCGGTCAGGAAGTCGGCGGCGAGGTCGGCGATCGCCTTCGGCATGGTGGCCGAAAACAGCATGGTCTGGCGGCGCTTCGGCACCATCTTGGAAATCTTGCGCAGGTCGTGCACGAAACCGAGGTCGAGCATCTGGTCTGCTTCGTCGAGCACGAGATAGCGCACGGCGGTCAGGCCGATGGCGCGGCGGTTGACGAGGTCGAGCAGGCGGCCTGGGGTGGCGACCAGAATGTCGGTGCCCTTTTCAAGCTGCAGCTGCTGCTTGTTGATCGATACGCCGCCGACGACGACGTTGATGCGCAGATGCGACTTGCGCAGGAAGTTCTTCAGGTTCTGGGCGATCTGGTTCACCAGTTCGCGGGTCGGCGCCAGGATCAGCGTACGGGTGGTACGGTTGTCGGGGCGGCGTTCTTCCGGGATCAGCTTTTCGATCAGCGGCAGGCCGAAGGCGGCCGTCTTGCCGGTGCCGGTCTGGGCGAGGCCGATGAGGTCACGGCCTTCGAGGAGAAGCGGGATCGCCTTTTCCTGGATAGGGGTCGGCGTCTCGATGCCGAGCTGGAACAATGTGGCGACGATCGGCTTGGAGACACCAAGCGATTCAAAATTGGTCAAGTCATAACCTTTTTAGGGCGCGCCAAATCAAAATCGCCGGAGCGCGGGTTGCGGTCCGGTGTTGTTCTGGCGTCAAGCACCCCGCGTGAAGTGGGAACTTGTCTTGTTGGAAAAACTTTCCAGCGCTTCTGCCGCATCCTGGATGCGGTCTATTCGAAATGCGCTTTTGTCCTTCTTCCTGCATCCTATTTGCTGGCAGGGGCACGCTCACGCGGCGGCCGGAAGGTGAAAGCTGGCCTGCATTTGGTCTAGTTCGGCCGGAAAGTCAAGTGGCCGGGACGGAAAAGGCGGCGCGGCAGGCGCGGTGCTTCAGTAAGGGCAGACGCGGACGCGGTAGGCTTCGCCCCACCCGTTGCGTCGCCATTCGACATGGCAGCGGCGGTACGGCTGGACATAGTATGCGCGGTAAGCCGGATAGGCGCGGTAGGGCCGGTATGCCCGGTAGGGGTATCCGTAGCGATAGCCATAGGCATAGGGATAACCGTAACCATCGGGATAGCCATAGGTGTATGGGTAGGGGCGCAGCGCCTGCGACAGCAGCACGCCGCCCACGAAGCCGGCGGCCGCCCCACCCCAGGCGTAATGCTCATGCGCCATCGCCGGCTGGCCCGATGCCAGCGTCGCCGCTGCGAGCGTGAATAGGATAGAGCCGGTCGCCATGCTTTTGTGAAGTACGGGCATGTTCGCCTCCTGTGACGGATAAGTTCTTCTTGGCGTCGGCAGCAGAAGATCGCGGTGGCGCCAAGAAATGGCTGCGATTTTAGCACGATTTCCAGGGTTTTGCTTGGTCATGACATGGAGCACCAGAGCTGCAACCGCGCATGCGCTGCTTCTACACTTCTCAATCTGTAGCGTTATTTTTGTTTCGCCGGGTCATGGTTAATGCGTTGTTAAACGCCTGTCGGCTATGGTCGAGGACGTAGCAATTTGCCTAGTGTTTTCATGGTGGAGCAGGTGTTTTTGGGACCGAACGGGGACATTCTCGAACTGGCATGCCGCCGGATCGCGGATCTGGACAACCCTGCCTATGTCAAGAACAGCGAACTGCGCTATGTCGCGGTCAACCAAGCCTATGCGGATTTCTTCCAAAAGGAGATTTCGGATTTCATCGGCCGGCGCAGCCGCGAGTTGTTCGACCGCCCGGAAGAGCAGGACCGCGAGGACAAGGAACGTCGCGCGCTGGTTTTCGGCAGCGAGGAAAGCACCTTGTGTTTCGACGCAACAGGCGATGTCCATGACCGCGTGCGGATCGAGAGCTTCGCGCTGTCGGAGGAGCGGATCTACGTGCTCGGCATGTTCGAAGAGGCGCGCAAGGCGGCGCGGCCGAAATGGCCGGCGACGCGGGCGCTCGGTGAAAACAGCACCGATATCGATTTTCTGCGCCATGTGATCGAAGCGCTCCCGGTCGCCGCCTTCGTGCGCGACGAGGATCACCGTCTGGTCTATGCCAATGCGTCTTACGAACAGCTGACGGGTCTGCCGCGGGCAGAGGCGCTGGGCAAGACCGAGCGCGAGATGTTCGGCAAGGCGGCCGGCGACATGGTGAGCCGTGGCCATGTGCAGGCGCTCGCCAAGGGGGAGGCTCGCGATATCGAGAGCCTGGTTCCCGGTGCCAAAGGCGGGGTCTACCCGATCCTCGCGCAGATCAACCGGATCAATGGCGACGACGGCCGGCCCTATACCGTCGGGTCCTTCTCGGATGTCTCGTTGCTGAAGGAGCGCGAAAGCGCGCTCATCGCCGCGCAGGCCCATACGGAAATTCTCCATCGCGATATGGCGAGGGTGCTGAATTCGCTGCCCGTCGGTGTTCTGATCCTCGAGAGCGATCTCACGATCCGCTATGGCAACCAAGCATTCTATACGATCTCGGAGCTGCCCGAGGGCCTGTTCGACGGCAAGGGCTTTGCCGAGCTTGTCGAATACAATCACACGCTGGGGCGCTATCCGCCCGGCGTGACGGCCGAGGAGATCCTGGCGCGGCGCACCGATCAGTTCCGCTCCGAGCAGCCGGCGGCGGCCGAGATCAACTGGGGCGACAAGTTCCTCCTGGTCGATAGCCGCAAGATCTCCACGGACCGCATTCTGCTGACCTATGCCGACGTTTCGGCCGTGCGTCGGCATGAGCGCGAAATCCACGCCGCCCGCGAGGAACTCGAAAACCTCGGCGAGCTGATGGGCGATGCGACGCATGCGATGTCGCAGGGCCTGCTCGTGCTGCAGGACGGTGAAATCCTGCTCAGCAACGATGCGCTGGCCGGTATGCTGGACCTTTCCTCCGAACGCGTCGCGGTCGGGCGCGACTGGCGCGAGATGCTGTCATTTTGCGCTGCGCGTGGGGATTTCCCTGAGGGTGCCGATCTGGTGCTCAACGATATCGGGCAGGCACTTGCCGATGGCCGCCCGGCGTCGCGTCTGTTTCGCGTGCCCGATGGCCGCTGGGTGCAGATGGACGTCATGGTCAGCGCGCGCCGGCATTGGGTGGTGTTGTTTACCGACATTTCAGTGATGAAGATCCGCGAAGGCGATCTTGAGAACCTGCTCGAACGCGCCGAAGTCGCCGATCGGGTGAAGTCGGAATTCCTGGCCAATATGAGCCATGAAATCCGCACGCCGATGAACGGTGTTCTCGGCATGGCCGAACTGCTTTCTAAGACCAATCTCGATACGCGCCAGAAGACCTTCATCGATATCATCACCAAGTCGGGCAACGCGCTGATGACCATCATCAACGATATTCTCGACTTCTCGAAGATCGATTCCGGGCAGATGACCCTGCGCCGTGTGACGTTCGATCCGGTGGAGGCCGTCGAGGACGTGGTGATGCTGCTGTCGTCGCTGGCGGCGGAAAAGAGCATCGAGCTTCTGGTGCGCGTGACGCCTGACATGCCGGCCGCCATCATCGGCGATGCCGGGCGGTTTCGCCAGATCGTCACCAATCTTGTCGGCAATGCCGTCAAGTTCACCGAGCGGGGACATGTGCTGGTCGAGCTCGGCTATATCGCGGGGGCGGCCGACGAGATCATGGCGACGCTGCGTATCGAGGATACCGGGATCGGCATGCCGAGAGATCGGCTGGACCAGATCTTCGGCAAGTTCTCGCAGATCGATTCCTCCTCGACGCGGCGCCACGAGGGCACCGGGCTGGGGCTGGCGATCACCGCGGGTCTCGTCGATCTGTTCGGCGGTTATATAGAAGTCGACAGCGCTGTCGGAGAAGGCTCGGTCTTCACCGTCACCCTGCCGTTCACCGTCGGCGCCAAGCGGGCGGAACCGCGGCCGCTACCGGTCAATGTGCGCGGCGCACGCGTGCTTGTCATCGACGACAATGCGGTCAATCGTCAAATCCTAACCGAGCAGCTTGCGCAATGGGGCTTCGATGGCGCGGCTGCCGAGGACGGCGTCGAGGGGCTCGCCATTCTCGAGGAGGCCTTTGCGCTCGGCGTTTCCATCGATGCGCTGGTGCTCGACTACCAGATTCCGGGGATGAACGGCGCCGACATCGCCCGCCTGTTGCGTGCCGATGAACGGTTCAGCGACCTGCCGATCATCTTTCTGACGTCGATGGATATTTCCGGCACCGAGAAGGAGTTCGCGGCGCTGAACGGCCAGGCGCATCTGATGAAGCCGGCGCGGGCCAATGTGCTGCGCAATACCATCGTCGATGTCGTGCGCACCAACCGGATCAGGTTGGCGCCGACGCTCCGTGCAGTCATCGAGGCGCCGCCGCTCGAACCTGAATTGCTGCCGGGCGCACTCAGCGAAAGAGCGCTGCCGTCCTTCATCGACGTGCTCGTCGCCGAGGACAATGAGGTCAACCAGATCGTCTTCACGCAAATCCTGCAGGCGACCGGTCTGAACTTCCTCGTCGTCAAGAACGGGGAGGAGGCCGTCGAGGCCTGGGAGGCCTATACGCCACGCATCATCATGATGGACGTGTCGATGCCGATCATGAACGGCCACGACGCGGCGCGGCGTATCCGCGAGCTCGAACGCGGGCAAGGGCACCGGGTGCCGATCATCGGCGTCACCGCGCATGCGCTCGACGCCGACCGCGATCTCTGCCTCGACGCCGGCATGGACGACTACATGGCCAAGCCGATCAGCCCGGAGCTGCTGGAAGAAAAGATCGCGCTCTGGCTCGGCAAGGAAGGCCGCACGAGCGGCATTTCGCTGAGCTGATCCGGCGCTTGATTAGCTCTCGGCGGGCTTGACGCCGCACAGCATTTCGCGCTTGCCGGCAAAGCCGGGACGGCGCTCGACCACGAAGCCGGCGGCACCCAGATTGCGCCGGACGAAACCGGCGGCGGCATAGGTCGCGAAAGTCCCGCCTGGTGCTGTCTTTTCGCAGACCAGCGTCATCAGCTCCTGCGACCACATGTCAGCATTTCGCGATGGCGCGAAGCCATCCAGATACCAGGCATCGAAACCCGCCTCGGCGGCGGCAACGCCATCGAGCGCCCGGCCGCAGACGACGCTGAGCGTGGTCTGCTCGTCGAGCTTCAAGGACACGATGCCCTCGGGCACATTCGGCCAGGCGGCGGTGAGCGCGATACGCTCGGCATCGATCTCCGGCCAGTGCGACAGCGCGCGGTCGATTTCCGCGCGCCGCATCGGGTAGAGCTCGAAGGACATGAAGTGCAGCTGCTGGCCTTCGGTGCGCCTCAGCTTCCAGTTCCTGAAGGTCTCGGCGAAGTTCAGGCCGGTGCCGAAACCCAGCTCGCCGATCAGGAAGCTTTGCGCGTCAGCCCATCGCTCGGGCAGGCCGTTTCCTGCGAGGAAGACGTGGCCGCATTCGAGGCGGCCGTCGGTCTGGCAATAAAAATGGTCGCCAAAGGCCGGCGAATAGGGCATATCGCCGTCGCGCCATTCAAGCGGCCGGTTCGCCATCTCAGCCTGCGCCGAATTACTCTGATCGGGATCGATGTCTGTCATGTCAACAGCCGATAGTCCGGCCTTGCCCTCGGGTCAATCGTCCACTGATCTGTTGATCGTCGGCGGCGGCATCATGGGGCTTTGGGCGGCCGTCTACGCCGAGCGGATGGGGATCGACGCGGTGCTGATCGATGCCGGCGTGCTGGGCCAAGGAGCCAGCGGCGGCTTGCTCGGCGCGCTGATGCCGCACATGCCGGATAAATGGAACCCGAAGAAGCAGTTTCAGTTCGATGCGCTGGTGGCGCTGGAGGCGGAGGTCACGCGGCTGGAAAATGAGACGGGCCTCTCGACGGGCTACCGCCGTTCGGGTCGCCTGATCCCGCTTCCCAAGCCGCATCTGCGCGATATCGCGCTCGGGCACTCTGCCGATGCAGACAGCCATTGGCATAGCGGAGAGCGCCGCTTTCATTGGCATGTGATCGATACTCCTGACGTATCCGGCTGGCCGGATGCTGCCGATATGGAGGGCGGCTTCGTGCATGACACGCTGGCCGGCCGGGTGGCGCCGCGATCGCTGACGGGTGTGCTCGCTGCCTTTCTCCGCCGCGCCAAATACGTCCGCATCGTCGAGAATTCGGTCGTTCGGGATATCGATGCCGGGCGCGGGATCGCCGAAACCGCTGCCGGGGCGATTGCCTTCGGACATTGCATCATCGCGGCCGGCCATCAGTCGTTTCCGCTTCTGGCGCGCGAGACATCAGGACTGACACAGCCGCTCGGCCAGCCGGTGAAGGGCCAGTCGGCGCTCTTGAAGGTCGATGTCGATCCTGGCTTGCCGACCATCTTTCGCGACGGGCTCTATGTGGTGGCACATGAGGGCGGGCATGTCGCGATCGGCAGCACCAGCGAGAACCGGTTCGACGCACCGTTTGCGACCGATGGGCAGCTGGATGTGCTGGTCGAGAAGGCGCGGGCGCTGGTGCCCCTGCTGCGCGACGCGCCCGTTATCGAGCGGTGGGCAGGACTGCGGCCCAAGGCGATCGACCGCGACCCGATGATCGGCCCGCATCCTGCGCATGAGAAGTTGCTGGCGCTGACCGGCGGCTTCAAGGTCAGCTTCGGCCTCGCGCACCGGCTGGCCGAGGCGGTGGTGCAGATGGCCGCGGGCAACCCGATCCCGTTTGCGGTGCCCGAGAGTTTTCACCTGATCAATCATATTCACGTCGCTTCACGCTAGTTCACGTTAAACGTGAATTAGCGTTCGCTACCCTTCGTCAATCTGTCATGCAAATCGCCTATCTGCTTGCAAAACGGCGGCGCGCTGACGAGTCGCGCCTGATGCCGACGGAGAAAATTGTATGCGATACGCCATTTGTTTCACGCCTGCCGCGAATGACCCGCTGTCGCATGCGGCTGCCAATTGGCTTGGCCGAAACGTGTTTTCCGGCGAGATGGTGGAGCCCACGGCGATCCGCGGTCTCAGCATTCACGAGGTCGCCTTCCACACGGCGGTGCCCAGACGCTACGGCTTTCATGGCGCTTTGAAGGCACCATTTCGGCTTGCGGCCGATATGTCGGAGCCGCAACTCCTGCGGGAATTGATGCGCTTCTGCGGCACGCTGACGCCGTTTTCCATCCCGCGGCTTGAGGTTGCGCGCAGTGGTAGCATCTTCAGCCTGGTGCCGTCATTGCCCTGCGAAAACGTCCAGTATCTGGCGTCCTCGATCGTCCAGCAATTCGATCAGTTCCGGGCGCCGCTCAGCGATGCGGACATCGAGCGCAGCGATCCCGATGGGCTCTCGGCGGCGCAATTCGCCAATCTGCATCGCTGGGGATGCCCCTATGTGATGGACGAGTTCCGTTTCCACATGCCGTTGACCGGTCCGGTCAGCCTGATCGACATGCAACGCATCGAGCGCTCGCTGCGCAGCGTTTTCGAGCCGGTTCTCATCGATCCGGTGAAGATATCGAACGTGGCGCTGATGGTCGAAGAGGGCAATGGCGGGCCGTTCAGAGTGCATTCGCTGCATCCGATGGGCAAGGTCAGCGCGCGGCGCGAACGGGTTCCGGTTCCGGCCTAAACGATTGTGCGATAAGTGCAAAACGCCGTTGCGTCGTTTCCGTCTCGACATTCGCTCTCGAGGTGTTACCGTTCGCCGACTTTCTGGAAGGTGATTTCATGGTATCCGAGACTTACCCGCGCAATCTCGTCGGCTATGGCCGCAACACCCCCGACCCGAAATGGCCCGGCGGCGCCAATATCGCCGTGCAGTTCGTCATCAACTACGAAGAGGGCGGCGAGAGCTGCATTCTGGATGGCGACGCCGCGTCGGAAAACCTGCTGTCGGAGATCGTCGGCGCTGCGGCCTGGCCCGGCCAGCGCAATCTCAACATGGAATCGATCTACGAATACGGCTCGCGGGCCGGTTTCTGGCGGCTGTGGCGATTGTTCACCGAGCTCAAGGTGCAGGCAACCGTCTATGGCGTGACGCAGGCCATGGCGCGCAACCCCGAGGCGGTGGCGGCGATGAAGGAAGCCGGCTGGGAAATCGCCAGCCACGGCTACCGCTGGTTGGAATACAAGGATTTCCAAGAGGACCTGGAGCGCAAGCATATTCTCGAAGCCGTGCGGCTGCACACCGAGCTTACCGGCGAGCGGCCCTACGGCATGTATCAGGGCAAGCCATCCGACAACACGCTGAGGCTGGTGCAGGAGGAGGGCGGTTTCCTCTACTCGTCGGACAGCTATGCCGACGATCTGCCTTTCTGGGTGAAGGGCGTGGACGACAAGCCGTTCCTGATCATCCCCTACACGCTCGAAACCAACGACATGCGCTTCGCCACGCCGCAGGGCTTCAACTCGGGTGACCAGTTTTTCACCTATCTCAAGGATGCCTTCGACACGCTCTATGAAGAGGGTGCTGCGGGCAGCCCGAAGATGATGTCGATCGGCCTGCATTGCCGCCTCGTCGGCCGTCCCGGCCGGGCCGCGGCGCTGAAGCGCTTCATGCAATATGTGCTCGACCACGAAAAGGTGTGGATCCCGCGCCGCATCGAGATCGCCGAGCATTGGCACAAGCACCACAAGCCGGAGGCCATCTGATGATCGCGCGCGACGAATTCATCTCCCGCTTCGGCGGCGTCTTCGAGCACTCGCCCTTCATCGCCGAGCGGGCCTATGACGACGGTTTCGTCGGCGAGACGCTCGATGTCGATCGCGTGCACACCGCGCTGGTGGCGATCTTCCGCGCCGCGAGCCCTGAGGAGCGCCTCGGCGTGCTGCGCGCCCACCCCGACCTCGCCGGCCGCCTGGCGATCGCGGGTGATCTCACCGACGACAGCAAAAAGGAACAGGCCGGCGCCGGCCTCGACCGCTTGAGCGCGCAAGAGCACCAGCGCTTCACGGAACTCAACAGCGCCTATGTCGAGAAATTCGGCTTTCCCTTCATCATCGCGGTAAAGGGTCTCGACAAGCGGGCGATCCTCGCTGCCTTTGAAAAGCGCATCGACAATGGCCGCGACGAGGAATTCGAAACGGCAACCGCGCAGGTGGAGCGCATTGCGCTCTTGAGGCTCGAGGCACTGCTGCCGACACGCTAAGCGACACCGCTTTTCTCTTGTCCGCCCGCCGCTTATAGTCGTCGCCGAGGAGCAAAGACGATGAGACCATCCGAAGTGCTGGAGCAAAACAGGCAGGCGATCCGCGAGGCGACGACACGCTTCAACGCGACGAACCCGCGTGTCTTCGGCTCGGTGGCGCGTGGCGAGGATCGGTTGGATAGCGATCTGGATATTCTGGTTGATGCGTTGCCAGGAAGCACGTTGCTGACGCTGGGTGGTTTGCAGGATGCACTAGATCAGATGATGCTGGGTACCGAGGTGCATTTGCTGACCCCCGGTGACTTTCCGGAAGATGTGCGCCGTCAGGTTCTGAACGAAGCAAAGCCGATATGAGCCCGGAGCGGATCGCCAAGCTTCTCGATCGAATGAGGCAGGCGGCGGCCGATGCCCATCGCATGATCGAAAACATCAGCAGGGAGGAATTCATCGATAATCTTGTCCTGCAACGGGCTGTGGGCATGAGCCTGTTGATGGCTTCGGAAATCGCATCGCAACTTCTAAAAGCGCATCCGGAGTTTGTATCGGAACATCCTGAGTTCCCTTGGGCGGCAATGCGCGGAATGCGCAACCGCATTGCTCACGAATATTTCGATATCGACTTGGACAAAGTTTGGGCAACCGCGAAGGACGATGTTCCCAATCTGCTGACCGCGCTCGATTCTGTTCGCAAGTGGCGAATTCAGGGTGAATAGCCGGTGGGCAGAGAGCCCGCTTTTTTCTTTCTCGTCTGCCGCTTATAGTCGTCGCCGAGGAGCAAAGACGATGAGACCATCCGAGGTGCTGGAGCAGAACAGGCAGGCGATCCGCGAGGCGACGAAGCGCTTCAATGCGGCGAACCCGCGTGTCTTCGGCTCGGTAGCGCGGGGGGAGGATCGGGCGGATAGCGATCTTGATATTCTGGTTGATACGCTGCCGGGGACGTCTCTTTTCGATCTCGGTGGATTGCTGGAAGAGTTGAAGGACATCATGCAGGGAACGGATATCCATCTCATGGTTCCCGGAGATTTTCCCGAGAGGGTACGCGCAAGCGTTCTCAGCGAGGCCAAGCCGATATGAATTCGGATTGGCTGCGATCCTATCTCGACCAGATGGAACAGGCTGCCCACGAGATCGGCGATTTCGTGAAGGGAACGTCCAAGGATGCGTTTCTTGGAGACGTGATGAAGCAGCGTGCCGTCGGCATGAACCTGCTGATGATCGGCGAGGTCGTCACGCGATTGTCCGAGGAGTTTCCCGAGGTCGTCGCGGCTCATCCTGAAGTCCCTTGGACCAAGATGCGCGGGATGCGAAACCGGATCGCGCACGGTTATTTCAATATCGACCTCGAGACGGTTTGGGATACGGCCACGAACAACATTCCCGAGTTGATCGATACACTGCACATGCTGCGCCACTGGCGCATACAAGGCGAATGACGTGACAGACTTCCTCGATATCCAGCCGCTGACCCAAGCCGCCTTCGCGCCCTTCGGCGAGGTCATCGAAGCCGATCCGGCGACGATGCGTTATATCAACAACGGCACCACCGAGCGGTTTCATGCGCTGGCTTCGGCCGATGTTGTGGGTGAGGGTGCTCGTGTCATCATCAACCTGTTTCGCGGGCAGCCGCGCGGCTTTCCCTATGAAGTGGGCATGATGGAGCGGCATCCTTTCGGCAGCCAGAGCTTCTCGCCGATCTCGGGGCGACCGTTCCTGGTCGTCGTGTCCGAGGACGAGGGCGGCAAGCCGGGGCGTCCGCAGGTGTTTCTGGCGCGCGGCGACCAGGGGGTGAATTATCGGCGTAATGTCTGGCATCATCCCTTGATGTCGCTGGGCGCCACCAGCGATTTCCTGGTTGTCGATCGCGACGGATCGGGCAACAATCTGGAAGAATATTTCTTCGACACTCCCTTTATCATCAGCGAGCCCATTTCATGACCGGATTGACCACCCATGTCCTCGACACCGCCTCCGGCAAACCGGCCGAGGG
The DNA here is from genome assembly GCA_900472605.1 of Hyphomicrobiales bacterium. Lineage (GTDB taxonomy): Bacteria > Pseudomonadota > Alphaproteobacteria > Rhizobiales > Rhizobiaceae > Rhizobium. Next base: position 64,876 of record UCJD01000049.1, read on the forward strand.
GTTGAAGATCGAGCTGTTTCACATCGAGGCCGATGTCCGTCGGCACGTGAAGACCGTCGTTACCAATGCCGATGGCCGCGTCGATGGCGGGCCGATCCTTGTCGGCGAGAGCTTCAAGGCCGGGACCTATGAGCTTCTTTTTCATGCCGGCGATTATCTGCGCGGCACTGGTGCGGCGCTGCCGCATCCCGCTTTCCTCGACCTCGTGCCGATCCGCTTCGGCATCGCCGACGAGAGCGCGCATTATCATGTGCCGCTGCTCATCTCGCCCTATGGCTACTCGACCTATCGCGGGAGCTGAGCGATGCGTTTTGCCGCGATTGCCGATGTGCATGGCAACCATCTGGCGCTGGAGGCCGTGCTTGCCGATATCGAAGCGCTCGGGATTTCCGAGATCGTCAATCTCGGCGATTGCCTGAGCGGACCGCTCGAAGCCGGCAAGGCGGCGGACAGGCTGATGTCGCTTGATGCGCTGACGGTGCGCGGCAATCACGACCGCTACCTGATCGAGAGCCCCGCCGATGCCATGCCCTCCTGGGAACAACATGCTTACGGGCAATTATCGCCCGAGCATCTCAGCTGGCTGCAGAGCCTTCCTTTCAGCGCCGTCTATCGCGACGAGGTCTATCTCTGCCATGCCACGCCCGGGCATGACGAAACCTATTGGCTGGAATCCGTCTCGCCGGACGGTCATGTCTTCCTGAAGCCCCTCGAAGAGATCGAGGCGCTGGCCGAGGGGATCGATAAGCCGCTGATCCTGTGCGGCCACAGCCATGTGCCGCGCATGGTTCGTCTCAGCGATGGCAGGTTGATCGTCAATCCCGGCAGCGTCGGTTGCCCCGCCTATAGCGATGACGCCCCTTATGAGCACAAGGTCGAGGCAGGACATCCGCTGGCCTCATACTGCGTCATCGAGAAGACTGCGTCCGGCTTCGTGCCTGATTTCCGCACAGTTGCCTACGACCATATGGCGATGTCGCGGCTGGCCCGAGAGAACGGCCGGCCGGATTGGGCGGGCGCATTGGCGACGGGGTGGGTGCGGTAGGCGTTCTACGCAGGCGCCGATGTCGCCGCTCAAATTGACATTTCCGCGGACTTGTACCATATATCGCACAAGTCGTTGCGGGAGATCATCATGCGCACGGTCATGTTTTCAAAAGCCAGAAACGAACTCGCCAGCCTTCTCGATGAAGTCTCGCAGGACCGAGTCGCCGTGGAGATCGTTCGCCGCGATAAGCCCTCGGCGATCCTCATCGACAAGGACGAGTATGAGGGGATGATGGAGACGCTGCATCTCCTGTCCACACCGGCCAACGCGACGCGGTTGATGGAAGCGTTCGAGGACGTCAAGAGCGGCCGGAATATCGTTCATCACGATCTCATCGACCCGAAGTGAGGCCGGATGTTACTCTCCTGGCATCAGCGCGGTTGGGACGACTATCTCTATTGGCAGGAACACGATCGCAAGACGCTGGCGCGCATTAACGAGTTGCTGCGTGACACGATGCGTCATCCCTTTGAAGGGCTGGGAAAGCCTGAACCCTTGCGCCGGCAGCTAAAGGGTCTCTGGTCGCGACGCATCAGCCAAGAGCACCGTTTGATCTATTTTGTCGAAGGAGAAGCTGAGCGCCAGACGCTGACAATCCTCCAATGCCGTCTGCACTATTGATCAGCGCTTGAACTGCTTGATGCGGTAGGCTAGGCCGCCGCGTTGCGCTCGATTTCGTGCTTCGCGGCCTTGGCGAGAAAGGCCGAACGGGAAAGGCCGGCCGCGGCAGCGACCGCGTCAATGCGGGCCAAAACATCTTCCGGCAGCGTCACGTTGATGCGCACGGCTCTGCTGGACGCGGCTTTCAGCGAGACGAGGATTACAACGCCGTCCTTATTCTCCGGGTGGGCCATGACCATTTCGAGCGAGGAGGGCTGCGGAAGCGTCTCGCCGTCCTCGATCAGTCCCTCTACGTGAAATGCCAAAGCTTCCTCTGCCATTTCGCGCGCCTCATCCAGCGTCGAGCCAGCTGTCACCGCGCCGGGAAAATCCGGAAAGGAGACGCCGTAATCGCTCTCGGCGTCCTTGTGGATCAGTCCGATATAGTTGCGCATGATCACCTCAACTTCAGGCCAGACTGCTTCTCGATGCTTCGCAACGTCCCGATCGGAATGTCCCGTTTGGGATGCGGCACAGTCACCCGGCCCGATTTCTCCGCATGTTTGAACTGGGCATGGCTGCCTTTCCGGCCGACCTCGAACCAGCCGGCTTTCTGCAGCAAAGCAATGACGTCGGCGCTCTTCATCGGGCTGAATTATACACAATCGTGTGTATAATTCAAATCTCGCTGAGAAGACAGTTCAGAAACGGCACGTTTTCAAATTCTTCCATTGAAAACATTGAGAAATTTCCAAATCATACCCGAGTAGATGTCATTCCTGTGGTGTCAGATACGACACGATTTCGGAAAAATCGCTGTAAACAAGGCACAAAAAAGCCCCGACATGCGATGCCGGGGCGTGGTGTGCACTACGATTTTGGCTGACTAAGACTTGCGAACTTCGGACCTATATCTCTCGATCTCAGCTCGGCGGTAGAAGGTTCCGTTCCTTCTCTGACCGATCGCCCATACCGGGTGAATGCCCGAATTTTCCAGTGCGACCTTCAGGTTCCGATGCGGCATCCAACCATCCGACGCTTCCGAGAGAGTCACGTATTCGCGACGAAACGCAGCGTACGCTTTGTGCTCGACCACGTAATAAGGAACGCCATTCAAGCTCTGGGTGACTTCCCTCAGTTCGAAAAGGCCCGAGTAGAACAGCGGCTTGCCGATGGAATATGTCAACCTGAGCTCGCGCAGGAATTCGTGGCATTTAACACCAAGCGATGGCGGTGCGAAGACGAGCCTCACCTGGCTCGCGCTAACCAGCAGCCGATCGATTCCGATGCGCGAAGAATCTTTGCAGAGGTATCTCGTCGATACCTTGCCCTCCAGGATCGCTCCAAAGACTTCGACGATCGAGCAAACCGCCTTATGGGCCGCCGCCCCAACGTGAACCAGTTCCGCAGACTCGTCACGCACTTCAAGACCTCCAACCAGCTTTTCCATGAACTCGTCGACGGCTCTCCGAGAGAACTTCGGCTTGTGTTTCTTCAGTAGCTTCGGCTTCTGCGTCAGCAGACCCGCCTTGATCATCTTCTGCACCGTAGGCAGCGTAACGCCAAGGCGCCGGGTGATCGCTTCGATATCGATCTCATCATGGTACTCGGCTACGGCCGCCGCTACATCCGCAGCGGCGCAAATTACATAGTTGTCCGTTTTCCGACGATCGGCCTTGCTCAGGACACCACGCTGCTCGAGGATGCGACGCAGTGTCCGGCTATCGATACCTGTCTCACGCATTGCAGTGTGCGCGGTATGCCAGTTGCGGACGCCGCCGCCACCGATAAATGGATCCTCGGGGCCGATCGGCACCTCCGACATCGCGCACTTGCGCACGAAATCGATGAGCGGACGCAGCGCCGGCACTTCAACGTGGTCGGTAAGTACGTCCTGGAGTTCTCCATAGAGTGCGTATCCCTTCGAGAACTTGCTGCGGCTGATGAAATCCTCATTCAGTCTCGAAAGGCACTCGCGGAATTTGCCCCTGTCCGCCAACAGCTCGAACCCGCTAAGCCGGAGGGCGCGCGACACCGGCACTCTGGCAGCGAGCCGGAGATCAGGACTGCGCGCTAGTCGTTCGATGCGCCCGGCGACAATGCAGAGCTTCTGGGCCATAGGGTATGACAGGCCATGAAGAAACTCCAAGGACTGAGCCGATCCGACAGCCAGGCTCTCTGCGAAATACAGGTCATAAGCATGGAGCTGCGCTTCCGAGCAGCTCGCGATGGCATGCTCCACCTCCGCTTTTCTCTTGCGAAGATACATTGCGAAATCGAAGCGATCGCTGTTGGGGTATTTGAATGAGGACGTGAAGATCGGCGTGCGGTGTTCCACACAGATCTCGTTGAAACTCAGAAGCCAATCCCAACGGACGTGCGGTCGAGCTTCCCAGCGTCCGGATCCACCACGGATCTCGCTCTCAATGCAACGCGGGCAGAAACGCGGATTGCTGAGGTTCAGATGCCAACCGTTGAACTCACGATCGCCGTAAGCAACTACCGTACCTCGCACATGGAGATTTCGTGAGGCCAGCGTCTGCGTATCGATCCCACTGAGGGCGGAGAGGCCCTCAAGCGTCCTGGGATGCATAAGGTGGTGGTCCTGCCGGAAGTTCATGTGCCGGAGAAAGTCGCGGATGCTTGGAGCGGCATTTGCTGCCACAAGCCTGGATACGAACATCTGCAAGGGTTCCGAATCCGCGAGGACCGGCACGTGAGCGAGACGAGCCATGTTCAAGCCTCCTTCTTTCTGGATCTCGACGGCTTGGTCTCGCGCGGCGCCTTAGCGATAACGTGGGCCAAGGACTGGCGGGGGTCGACCTTGTCCCAGTCAGGGACGAGGAACACATTGGCTGACGGACGGCAACCGAACTTGAAGGCATAGTCGGCGGCATAGTGCTTGATCTTGACTTCGGGTCTCGATCCGGTATCGGGAGCACGATTTTCATGCTCAGTCTGGGCACGTTCCGTAGCTCCCTGGATAGCCTGGATAATGGTGCCGCAAGCACCCTGGTAGGCGTGGATCAGGCGGTGCGCGAAATCGATGTTGTCCGTTTCGCCGAGTACGAAGCCCTCGTCCTGCACCATGTAACGCTGGAGGGTCAGCAGCGCGTCGCCATCCGCCCGTGTCATCTGCTTAAGCTCCACTACGAAGCTACGATTCCGGAGCTGTGCATCGCCATCTTCCGGCGACAAAAAGAGGCCGAGAGACGGCACACCGGAAAGGATCATGTGCAGGGGCCATCCCGGGATCTGCAAGAGGCTTTTGATGATGTCGGAAACGTTCTGGATTTCGTTGGTCGTCGTCCCCTTCATCACATGCTGCATCTCGTCAATGTGCATGAAAAGAATTCGATTGTTCCGAATGGTCTCCTTCAACAGCTCGAAGAGCTCCTGTTCGGTGAGCTTGTGGGAGACGTTCGGGTACCCGCACGCCTCCAGCGCCTTTCGCGCGAACCCCTTCAACGTGATCGGGCGGGGGCATTCAAACGAGACGAACGGCTTGACCAGTTCTCCTGACGGCCGCCGATAGGGCAGGAACTCCTCGCGCTTCGGAATGTGAAATTCCATTGCACGGGTTTTTCCACTGTCGGACTCTCCGATCAGGAACAGTGCGCGCCGCTTGCCGGATTCTCCGAATGCTGCGGCTGCGGCGTTCTCGCAGAGTTCATCAAGCGCATTTGCGATCAACGCATCCTTGGGCATCGTCACGTACCTTGCCTGCTTCTTGCCTCGGCGCTCAGCACGCATCCGCCTTTCAGGACTCAGGGTCGCAAGCAGGGCGAGGGCTGCCTCGTGGAACTGCGGCATGCCATCGTCGATAGGGTCCATGCCGGCCTCGCTAGTGGGCGAGACGGGCAGGCTGTTGTTGGAGAGAGAGGCGAGGGCGGTATTTTCGAGGAACTGCGTAGTCATGGTGGTGCTCCTTTGGAGTTGGACGAATTGGACTTTTGCGGGCCCGCACATCAGAGGTGCGGGCCGTTTCTTCGAAGCGTCAGTCCTCGATCGAGAAGGAGAACCCGCTCTCCTCGCCGCCATATTCGAGGCCAGACTCTTCCGGTTCCGAGGGGGCTTCGGCTTCGCCGAAGTACTCACTGACCTCCTTCTTGTTGCGGGCGAGGAAGCGGAATTCCTCGATGGATGTCGTGAGCGGATCGTGCGCGATAGCCAGTGGTGCGAGCTCCTTGCCGCTCAAGACGTCCATCGTGATTTCCCGAGCGAAGCGCTCGTGCTCGACCTTGCGGTAGGCAGCCTCACTGGGGATGTCCGTTCCGAGTTCGGCACGGGCTGCTGCGGCGATGCCTACGTCGCGCAAGTGGTTGACCGCGTTGAGCATTGCCGAAAGGTTAATCTCGGCGTTCTTCCCGTGGATGGCCGCGAGGTTGTCTTTCGCCTCCGACCACTCCCAGACGCTGATGCCTTCCGGCAAATGCTCCGCAGTGAGGTCGAGCCACTTGATGCCGTTGTGGAACGAAACGGTGCGAAGGTTGAAGCGATCGATGCGTACCTTCACTTCGACGCTCGGAGAGTTCGGCAACGCCGCGCGTTCGGCCCACAGGCGCTCGAGCTCGCGAGACTGGTAATGGATGCCGAGGAAGACGATGCCGCGGGCAGAAACCTTGCGCTTGATAAGGGTTCCGAACATGACGCGGCGCTGGCGCTGGCTCAGCGGAGGCAGCATTGCGTATTCTCGTGACAGGCGAAGCCACGCATTTGCCGGGGTTTCACCGCCCAAGCCCGTGTGGGGTTCGTTGTGGTAGATATCAACGATCGCACGGGTCAGAGTACGGCAGACCTCGTCAACGTTAAGTACGGCGTTTCCGTCCCCATCGTAGTCACCCCGAGCGTATACGCTGGAGAACGTGCGGCCGTGGAAATAGTGCAGGAAGCGCTGACCGAACGTGCGGAACACGGATTCGATCGTGCCGCGTGCCGATGCCATACCGGCCGGGGGAATGGTGTGTACGCAGTGGAGTGCAGCCAAGGTCTGACGGAACGTCGTGTCGATGAATCCCGCTCCGGCATCGGTGACGAGTTCACGCGGCACGAAAGAGTGGATCCAACGGCTTTCGGCTCCGGCTACTTCCGCGATGTGCTCCTTCTCGGTAACGATCATTTCAAGTGCAGCGATCGACGAGTGTGCGGAGTTGGCGCGGGTACTGAAACGGAGCGCAACGATGCAACGCGTGGCGACATCGATCGCGACAGTCACCCAGATGCGCACCTTCTTCAGCGCTTCGCGCTGCTTCACCGTCATCTCTTTCCAGATGGGTGTCAGAACGAACCAGGCGTGGAGATCGACCTTCCACTCGTCCATCTCGACACGTTCGCCCGGAGCGAACACCTGAAGGCCATCGCGGACTGGCGCGAACTTCTTCTTGGCGGCGTCCTCGCCATAGCGAGCAGCATGAAGGAAGAATTCGCCCATGCCCTTGATCAGCGCCTCGAAGGCGTTGCGCGACGGCATCTTGTGTTTGAAGTCTTTTTTCGAACTGGCCTTGTTGCGCTTGTCGATCTCCGCCTTCAGCTTCCCGAAGCACGCGCGCATCGACGGGCGCAGTTCGGAGGCGTACATCTGGGCAAATTCGGTCCAGAGCTGGAGGTCGATCGGATTTGCCTTCGAATACGAGCCCGGCCCCTTGCGGCGGCTGACGAGCACAGCCGGGTCGCAGCCGCCTGCCACATAGAGATTGTAAAGGCGACGGAACTGACGAGGGTTCGGAAGCGTGACTACCTTGCGGTCCTTCCCCCCCTTCTTGCCCGCCCACTTCGAAAAGACGTGGGCATCAGCAAGCGGACGGAGGTACTTTTCCAAGCAGTCGTGACCGAGGGTCGCCTTGCGCTTCCAACCCATCTGAGCGAGGCGGGGATCCTTCTTGCCGATGATCGACATCACAAAGTCAAACGCGTCGGCGAATACCAGGGCGCGGCGAGCCTTCTCCGGGTCTACATCGATGATGTCGCGCCCGAGCTTCAGTTTGGAGAGCTCAAGGGTGTCGCGTTCCACCTCGAGCAGGTTCTGCAGGTGGTACATGTACAGCGTCGCATGGGAGAAGCGCTGAACGACGCCGTCCTTGTTGCGGAGTTCACTGTGGTCCTTGGTCTGGCTGACAACAGTGTAGTCGACGCCCTCGATCTTGACCGATTTGGCATCGCCCAGCCAAAACATGGGGTTGTGGCTGCGGTTGGGTGCGAGGGCGAAGGGGTTGTGCATGTTCATGGCTCTGTTCTCCTTGGCTTAGAGCGTGACGATCATGATGGTCGTGTCTTCGATGCGGCCGGGTGCCATCGGGCGAAGAAGCCCGTCATCGATGAGGCACCAGAGGGCCGTGCGGCGGTGAGCCGGAACATCGGCGCCGGCGAAAAGCGCACGGAAGCGGACGGGGCCGCGGACGCCCTTCAGCATTTCCAGAGCCGTCTGGTATTCTTCCTCGTTGCGGAGGCGACGCGAGAGAAGGATTTCGCGGGCATTGTGAGCCGCATCGTCGGAGGCGAACTTCTCTGTCACAAAGCTTACGTCGTCCAAGAGGCCGTTCATTCCCTGCTGCTTGATGCGCAGCAGAGTGCCGACAAGGTCGGTCTCAATGAGCTTCAAAATGGGCTTGGTGGCGATGCCGATGCGCTTGCCATTCCGAAGGCGGGCACAGACGTCGAAGGTGTGGCTGTGCTCCACGCCATAGTCGTCCTCGTAGAAGCACGTGGGCTGCTGCGCCTGCAACTCGACGATGTTGCGATTGGTCTGAAGGACGAGCAACGCGTTGCGTTCGACCGAACTCTCGAATTCGAGCACGCGGGGAGCGTTGTTGTTCGCCACCAGGGTGCCACGGTAGTTGAACGGCGACTTCTCGGCCGGGGAGCGGTCTCCATTTGCAGGCAGCGGTTCCGGGTACTCGATTGCTTCCGTAGGCTTGCCGTAGGTGGCGGATGCAGGGATGGTGTAGTCGATCTTGTCGCCGAGGCGGACGCGGACCAGGTGGTGCTTGATGAGATGTTCGCGACGCACGAGATGCTCCTTTGGTTTGTCGTGAAAAATCGGCATGGGGGTCCGTTCGGGGTGGCGATGCCACCCGCGCTCGGCAGGTTTCGTTTTCGGTTGATTAGTCCGCTGGAAAGCGGGGTGAAGCCCTTGGGCGGTGGCTACGGCGGTGACCGCCGTAGCCTGTCGTTGTTACGCCGCGTCGGCGATAAAGGCGTTGGTTACCCGCTCGCAGAAGAAATCACGCCAAGCGGTTTCGGCAGCTTCGTCGAAGCGCCAGGAGTGGTTCTCACCGATCTGCTCGAGGAGAACCTGAAAGACGTGTTCCTCGAAGCCCTTGAGTTTGAGTGCAAGACGTACAAACTCTTCGACGATGGGTTTATCCTCATCGGACAGGACGACGCCGACCGGAGCAGGCTTGCGAAGAGCGGCCACCTGCTGCTTCTGCTGGCGAATGCGGGCCATCACGCGGCTGGCACGCTCCGCGTATTCGAGCTCGGGATCCAGCAAGGTCGCGAAGAAGTCGCGCTCGATTGTCTCAACGGTTTCGTCGACCTCGCTCTCTCCGACCGTGGCGTCGTCAGAGGCACGAAGACGCCAATCTTCGAGGAGCTGGATGAAATCTTCGTAGGAAGGCAAAGCCAGCGGAGCTACGCCCAATTCGGCAAGCTGACTGTTCAGGTCGGCGAAGTGCAACATGGCACTGCTCCAAACCGAGCGTTCGTGCTGCGGGCACTCCGCCGCGAGCGAGAGCACTTCCTCCAGAGCCTGACCGCGCAGTTCCTCGAACCCGTACTTGCGCTGTACGTCGGCGATCTGGAGGGTGTGGCCCAGGATCTCGATGGCGTCCTGGATCGCCTGTATTGCATTGTGGTACTTCATTGGTGGTCTCCTTCTACGGATGATGCGTTCTAGCCTGGGGAACGTAATGAAACCGTGTCGCTCACTGAGCAGGGTCCTTGGCGATTTCAGCGCGGAGGAATGCGACGAAGGTTTCCAGCGACACGCAACGGAGCGGAGGTGCATCCATCTCGGCTAGCCGCTGGTTCATGCCTTTGAATTCGTACGACAACCAGTTCCAGACTTCATGTTTTGATTCAGGGTGCTCACGTGCCATCTGAAGCGCGGCTTCCAGTCCTTCGCGCTCGACTTCAAGATAGCCGAGCTGCTCGCGCAAGCGGCGCTCCTCCTCGAAGTGAGCGGCCATCTTCTGGAACACCGCTTCGATCTTGGGCTTGGTGGTCGGTGCGGATAAGAGGGGATATTTCATGTCTGTCGTCCTTTTTGTGCGGGGTGTGGTCAGTGGCGATTGATTCCGAGCGCTGCCGCAGCGGTCGATACGAATTCGAAGGTGTCCATCTTGCGGCGCTGTCCGAGGCGCATGTACCGTACGAAATCAGCCGGCATCGACTTCACGATGCGACGGAAAGTCGTCAGCGACGGCTTGCGGACGGGGTGCGTGTTGCGAGCCGCGTCCTCATCGACGAGTTCGCACAGGATCCGGTAGACCTGGGCGATGCTCGGTCGGGCCGCGTCGGCGTATGCAAGTGCCACGATGCGGTAGAGGTCGATCTCGTTCCACGCGAAGTAGTACTGATGGCGGCGCGCCCAATGCTGGAGTTCGGGGAGAAAGAGGTCCGGGATGCGGTTCCGGACTAAAAGGCGTGCGTCGTCGTTCTTCTGCAGCATTGCGCAGTTCCTTCAAGTTCGTGTCTTTGCGGAGAGGCCAGCGCGATTTCGTCGGCTCGAGGCGAGACTGACGGCAGCCGCTGGACGGAGCGGACCCACAGAGGTCCAATCCGACTGCCGACCAGTGGTCGGCACCCTCAAGCCTCGTACGAGGCCATCGGTCGGATGCGTTTCGGAGAAACCGGAAAGGTTCTGGCGAAGCTGACTTCGACGGAACCTCGTGCCGTCACCGAGGGCGACGACACGACAACATCATTGTCGCGTGCTGCGGATATGCTGGAGGGGATCTTTCGGAGACTGTGACATGCTATTCCTCAATTCTTCAAAGCCGAAAATCGTCTTGCTGAGGGAAGGGGTGGCCTGCTAGAGGTCACCGAAGTCGCATCGATGCCTTAGTTGGCTTGTTGGCCCTTCCGAGCCGTTTGTGTCGATGTGACTTGTTGCATGTCGTCTAGTTCCTGTTTCCGTGTCCCGTCTTGGGATGACCAAATCCAACACCATCCCGATTTGGATTGCAACAGGTATAGGCTCGAATTTTTCGAGTTTTTAGCCACCGGATTTTAGAAAAAGCTAAATTTATCAGGCTTTTAATATTTTGTTAAACTTAACGATTCACTTGGAAATATGGTTAATACTACAGTGAAACATGCTTTTTCAGTGAATATTAACTAGCAAGGTCCCGGGGTTTTCGTCGAGCCTGGCCATGATTTGTAAAGTTGGTCCCGCTTTGGCACGGACCGAAATCTAGGCAGATGAAGGCCAAGAGAGAGAGCCGATCGACGGTCTGGAGTGGCGATTTTTTTCGACCAAGAGACATTTTTTTAGTGGAGAGGTTCAAAAAATCGTCTTCGGGCGCCGGACCGCGTGTGGCGTGCGTCCCGTTCACGACCGTGGCACTGCAAAATTTGACCGACGCCGACCCATTCTTTTTTGGTTTTGAGGAGCGGCCAAGCCCTTGTGGTCATCTAAATACGAGGCAGTTGGTCGCGTCCTCCTTTTCCGCAAAATCCCATGAGCGTGACGGCTCGACAAACCACCTCCGCTTCACCGGCTCGTAGAGGCCGGGCAGGGGGAACTCCGCGTGTATCGTCATGAAGTCCTGTATGTCGCGCGTGACGAGCGGCATCTGATACCGAATGGAGATGGCAGCGATCGCCGGGTCGCACCCGAAGCGAAGGTCGTCGCCGGGGTGTCCCGATGCCCAGAAGCGCCGGAACCGCGGAACGGTCGCCATGCGTGCTACCAACCGAGAGGCCGCGGAGTCGAGTTGCGCGATGTGGACATTCGTCTCGAGCATCTTATCCAGCCAGAAGAGAAGCGGCCTCGCCCGATCGGGATTGATCTGGCTGAGCATGAACCCTCCGCGCTCGAGTTCGAAAATGACCGGCGCCGGAATAGCCACCACATGATCGGGGAGGGATGCCAGGAAATTCTGGACTTCCCTAACCGGGTTCGGCCCTCTCGCATCGCTCAAGACACTCGTATCCAACAAGAGGTGCATGCCCGTTTCCCCAGCAACCATGGAAGATCGTTCCGGAAGAGGGTTGACGAAGGATTAACGGGTCTAGCAGCATCCTATTAGATGCGGTATCGTGTGATTGCGTGAAAGGATTCGAATTTGATGCCTCGCAAAGCCAAAGAATGGACGGTTCAGGAAGCGGGACTCGACATCAAGGAGTTGCTTGAGGCTGTGCGCTCGAACGGGCCGCAGAAGATCGTAGATCCTGTTCGAGGCGTCTTCCTCGTGTCGCAGGTGGACTCGGGCCAGAAGCCCAGCATCGTCGACTTCCTCGTGAACGGTCACATCGACGAGTAGATTGGTTCTTCTCGCGATTAGCCCAAATCTCCCAAATCAAAACGTCATAAAGACTCGGATCGGCGCTGACCGAGGTCAGTCGTCATAGGGTTCACCCGTATCGTATCTCACGCCGCAGTGACTGCAGGTGATCCAATAGCTCCAGCCACCGAAGTTCGATGGATGTGCGGTGAGGCCGCGATCCTTGTTCCAGCGCGAGCACATCATGCAAATCCAATCGCCCTCGGTGGGGAAAAAGGCTTGATGGACGATTTTGTGTGCGTCGCGGGTCTCCATCTCTTCGAGCCTGACTAACTCGCCATCGCCCAGTCTCTTCGCGCCGATACCCGCATCCTTCAGCGATTTCATTGCCGCTGAAAGATTGTCGAAAACATGAATCTTCTGGACGCCCCGCGCGAGCAACTCCTGCCGGAGGAAGGGATTCAGATGGCGCGTTCCATCAACGACATGCGCGAGATCGCTGTCCTTTGTCAGGATCCAGACCTCTTTCTCTTTCTTCGACGCGTCCAAGAGTTGTTCCCACGAAATCTGATCGCCAAGCGGATCGGCTCTTTTGCCAGGCGGATTGCCAAGCTCTTTTCTATGCCGTGCGGCATCCAGCTGTTCCCGAGTCGGCGAGACTGCCTGCTCGAAAAGCGGTGCTAGCATTTCCGACACGAGGTCCGACCCTTCACTGATGGCGGCGGCGAGTTCAGACGTGGAGGCATTCCATTGCTTTCTTGCGGACGTCGCCATCTCGTCGAGCCGCTTCAGCTCGTTATTCAGGTCATGGTAGCTCTTACGCTTGGCCAGATGGTCGGGAATAAGTGGTGGCGTCTTCATCGACATCTCGCCGACGTTCTTCAGGAAGACCGTCAACTTGTTCCGCTGCACTTCATCAGCGACTTGTTTCGTGATGAGAACGTGACCGCCTAGCTCCACAAGCGGAAGCAGCAGTTCGGATGGCAGCCGCCCCTCCCGCAGACACCAGAAGCCAAGCAGAATGTTCGCGTCGATGAAAATGGCCGGCATCGGATCTCGTTGGGGTTTGTCGTCAAATTCTGACGTAGGATTCGACTTTAAGTATTCTGAGACGCATACACTAAACCTTTTCGAGGTAAGAAGGCACCAATAGAGTGCGTTCGATAGACTTGTGCTCGATTCCTTTCGGGCTGGGCGGAGCCTTGACCGTTATCGATGATCTGTTGAACGTTCCGGAGCATGAGAACGGTGGACGCACGGCGTATGACAGGCGTTCCTGGCACTCCTTGCCCTGCGAGGGCTGGCATCTTCATACACGGGTTCAACTACACCCACCAAGAAGCGCTGTTCAGACAAGGAACCGCGACGAAGTCAATGACGATCGGGCAGGTCAACGGTTACAAGGAAGGCAAGAGATTACCGCACCACCCTTGATGCCGAAGCTCCGGAGTAACGATCGCCATGGATTGTAAGTCCGGAGAACACTTCGTCGATCCGATCCAGGTCTTCCTCGTCAAAGGTGACGGATGAGGCTCCAAGGTTCTCATCGAGCCTGTGTAGCTTCGTCGTCCCGGGGATGGGAACGATCCATGGCTTGCGCGCGAGAAGCCATCCGATTGCAATCTGCGCGGCGGTGGCATTTTTCTCCTTCGCGACCAACTGGATTGCATCGATGACAGGCTGGTTCGCGGCCCGGTTTTCCGCAGAGAGCCGTGGATTGGACTTGCGGTGGTCGTTGTCGCCGTCGAAGCTTGTCTTCTCATCCATGGTTCCTGACAAGAACCCACGGCCTAGAGGACTGTACGCCACAAAGCCGATGCCAAGCTCTTCCACCGTCGATAGGACCGTCTCCTCAGGACGACGCCACCAGAGCGAGTACTCGCTTTGTAATGCGGAGACGGGCTGGACGGAGTGCGCCTCGCGAATGGAATCGGCATCCGCCTCGGAGAGCCCGAAATGAACGACCTTACCTTCTGCGATCAGCTCTTTGACCGTCCCGGCGACGTCCGTCATCGGAACCTGGGGGTCGACGCGGTGCTGGTAGAGGATGTCGATCCGGTCTGTCCTGAGGCGCTGTAGCGCCTCGTCGACAACGCGGCGAATCCGTTCCGGACGGCTGTCCATGCCGAGGTCGGGACGGCCGTCTTTGAAGCCGAACTTGGTCGCGATCACCACCTCGTCGCGGATCGGGGCAAGGGCTGCGCCTACGATCTCCTCGTTGGTGAACGGACCGTAGGCTTCGGCTGTGTCGAAGAAGGTCACGCCACGGTCGAATGCTGCTCTGAGAAGCTCGACCGCGTCCTCGGTTCGCATTGCATTACCGCGGTGAAAGTTCAGTCCCATGCATCCGAATCCAAGTGCCGAGACTTCCGGGCCGCGTTGGCCAAGTTTGCGCGTTTGCATGTCCTTACTCCTTGATTTTCAGCTTATGGGTCAGCCGGCGAGCCAGCCGGTGACCTGCTCGAGCGTGCGCCGCTCCTGGTCGCACTCCATCGAGAACGGCTCGGAAAACCGGGCGCCTGGAGCGAGAGACCTAACAATGTCGACGCTGTTGCCGATCCCATATCCGCCGTGAGTGATAAATAGGCGGACATCCTTCCCGGACAGATCGTACGACCTCAGAAACGAACGGATGACCGGCGGCGCCGTCATGCCCCAGATCGGAAATCCAAGATATACGGTGGCGTATCGCGCCAGGTCGCCAACGGACGCCGTCAACGGCGGAAGATAGCCGGATCCGGTTTCTCTGCTTGCCTGCGCGACAGTGGTTTCGTAGTCCTCGGGGTAAGGCGTCACCGGGACGATCTCGAACAGCGTCGCATCCTCCGCCCTCCTTATCTGGCTAGCAATGACGCGGGTATTCCCGGTCCTCGTAAAGAAGGCGACCAGAGACGAGCCCGCGTCGGTTCCCTGTGAGGCTCCCCGTCTGGCAGTCATAGTCAGGCCGGCTGCCGCCACTGGAACGCCCTGTAGGAATGTTCGACGTCGCATATGCTTTCCTCCGGTGGACCGGCCAGATCAGTCGATCTGGCCGGCCTGCGAATAGTCCTCGTCCGACACCTTCTCCATCCATGTCACGACGCTGCCGTCGAGCGCTTCGGCCACGGCGAAATGAGACATCGGCTCATCCTTCGACGCGCCATGCCAGTGCTTCACATGCGCCGGAATCCAGACGACATCGCCGGGAGCGACAGTCTCGATGGGGCCGCCTTCCTTCTGGACATGGCCTTTGCCGGAGACGATGAAGAGGGTCTGGCCAAGCGGATGCGTGTGCCAGGCGGTGCGGGCGCCGGCGGAAAAGGAGACGGTCGCGCCGCCGATACGAGCGGGAGCATCGCTCTTGTAGAAGCCAGACGTCTCGACGGAGCCGCTAAAGTACTGCTCCGACGCGGCCGCCCTGCCGTCGCCGGCGCGCGTCACCTTGATCTCGACAGGCGTCTCGGAAGTTTCCGTGGTGGACGCCCTGGCCTCCAGCACCTTCTTCAGGACCGGCACTGCGGACATCGCGCGTGGCCATCCGGCATAGAAGGCAACATGCGTCACCACCTCGGAAGCCTCGGCTGAAGTCAGGCCATTGTCCATGGCCCGGTTGGCATGGAAGGGAAGCTGCTCCGGCTGGCCAACGGCGACAAGGGCGGTCATGGTCACTAGGCTGCGGTCACGGGCCGACAGGTCCGGCCGCTGCCACAGGTCGCCGAACAAGACGCGGTTTGTCAGGTCGGCGAGGGCGGGGGCGGTCGGCGCGACGTTTGCGTTCACGGTCGCAGAGCGTGCAGCCTCGGCCGCCTTTTCAAGCTCGATGCGAGCGGCGTCGCTGTGAGAGATAGACCCAATCCCACGCTCTTCGAACACCTTCTTCGTCTCGGTCACCGCCGACATAGCGTTCGGCCACCCCGTGTAGAAAGCGAGCTGGGTGATGAGCTCGCCGATCTCTTCCGGCTTCACGCCGTTGTCGAGCGCCCGGCGGACGTGACTTCCAGTCTGAGCGATCTTTCCGGTCGCGACGAGGGTGGAGATGGTCACGAGACTACGGTCGCGCGGTGAGAGCTCCTTGCGCTCCCAGACCTCGCCGAAGAGTACCTCGTCTGTGAAGTGGCCTAGACCCGGCGCCGTCTCGTAGACGGCGGCGGGAGCGACACGAGGACGACGCTCTTCGGCTGCTTCAACGCCGGTCGCTGCGATGGCGGACGCGGCGATGGTGGCTGCGATCTTGTTCATGGGAAGCTCCAATCATCTGTAAAAAGCGAAAGGCCGCCCGAAAGGGCAGCCGGTTGTCCTCAGACGCGAAGCAGCGTCTTGATCGCACGACGTTCGTCCATGGCGCGGTAGCCTTCAGCGACGTCGGCGAGCGGAATCTCCAGGTCGAAGACCTTGCCCGGATTGATTTCGCGGTTGAGGACGAGATCCATCAGATAGGGGAGGTAGCGACGGACGGGAGCGGGACCACCAAGCAGGCTCTTCTGTTGGAAGAAGAGGTTCTGGCCGTCGAACGTGACGCCATGCGGAACGCCGACGAAGCCGATTTTGCCGCCCGGACGCGCGCAGTTGATCGCTTGCGACATGGACTCCTCCAGGCCCACGCACTCGAGGACCGAGTCCGCGCCGACGCCGTTCGTCATCTCCTTGATCCGGGCGATTCCGGCGTCGCCGCGTTCGGAGACGATGTCCGTCGCTCCGAATTCCAGCGCGAGGTCCTGTCGGCTCTTGTGACGACTCATAGCTATGACGCGCGCCGCACCCATCCGCTTGGCGGCAAGGACGCCCATGAGTCCGACCGCACCGTCGCCGACGACGACGGCCGTCGAGCCTTCCTGGACCCCGGCAGCATCTGCCGCGTACCAGCCCGTGCCAAGCACGTCGGAAACGGCGAGAAGCGAGGGGATGAGGTCGTCGGAAGGCATCTCGGCGGTCGCAACGAGCGAGCCGTCTGCGAGTGGAACGCGCGCGTAGGGCGCCTGCGCGCCGACCATGAACTCGCGCTGTTCGCAGGACGACTGGAAGCCGAAGCGGCAGTGCGGGCAGGTGTTGTCGGAGAGGCAGAAGGAGCCGACCACAAATTGGCCGGGCTTCACCGTCTTCACCTCGCTGCCAACCTCGACCACGACGCCGCAATATTCGTGGCCCATGGCCTTTGGTTCGCTGGTGTCGTTCGCGCCCCGGAAGGGCCATAGGTCCGAGCCGCAGATGCAGCTCGCCGACAGCTTGATGATTGCGTCGGTCGGCCTGAGGATTTTTGGCTCGGCAACTTCTTCGCAGCGCACGTCGCCCGGTCCGTAGAGAACTGTTCCTAGCATTTTCGTTGTCCTTCGAGAGAGTTTGGAGGAGGACTGCGCCGTTACTTCGGCTGCAGTTCGCCGTAGAAGTATGACGCGGTGACGCCGCCATCGATGAGGAAGTCGCTTCCGGTGATAAACCCACCATCGGGTCCCATGACCAAGGCGGCGAGCGAAGCGATCTCGTCGGGAGTCGCGGCCCGGCCGACCGGGGAAAGGTCGATCATCCGGCGATATCCCTCGCCACGAGGACCGGTCAGCTCGTCCTTGGCGAGAGGCGTGATGACGATGCCGGGGCTGATGGTGTTGACCCGCGCTCCGCGCTTGCCCCAACGAATGGCTTCCGCCTTGACACGCAGCGCGTTGCCGCGCTTGGAGATCTGGTAGGCGTTCAACGGATCGACGACCTTGTCCGGTTGCAGCATCGGCAGGGCGAGAAGCTCTTCCGCAGGCGTCGTGGCGAGAAGCCTGTCCTGTTCCGCCGTCAAGGCGTGAAGCCGGTGGCCGGACATCGAGGCGATGACGACGCCAGACCCGCCTGGAGCGATGACGTTCCCAAACTCCTCGAGGATGACGGCGGTCCCGTAAAGGTCCACCTTGAGGATGACGGCCGGCGGCGCCTGGGACGGCGAGACGCCCGCGGCGTTGACGACGCCCGTCACGTCGCCGATCGCGGTGGCCGCGGCTACGAGCGCCTGAACGGAATCCCGCGAGGAAATGTCCACGGCAGTCGTGCTCACATCGAAGCCAGCCTCGCTGAACACCTTTGCCGCTGCGTCGGCATTCTCCCTCTTCAGGTCCGCAAGCAGGACGTGCTTGCCCGAGCTTACCCGGCGGGCGATGGCCTGGCCGATGGAGCCGGCCCCGATAACGACTGTTACGCTGGTCATGACGATTTCCTTCAATTGGTTGCTTCTGCGGCTCGGCTGTTCGTCACCGTTTCGAGATCGTGCCTTACGCGGTCCGGCTCGCCGTTAAGAGGCATGTTGTCCAGGTCAAGGGCGGCGTCGAGCGCATCCTTCGGATCAGCTCGCAATGCTGCAAACAGCGGATCGAGATCGGTCTGGCCGGCGCCTGTTTCGGCGACCAGCTCGAACGTCTTTCTATTGGCCGCTTCCGAGGTGAGGCTATCAACCAGCACCTGCGCAATTTGTTTTCTGGCGATAACGCCGTCGGCCGGCGTTCCGGCATGTCGTCGGTCGCCCTGAAGGAACAGCAGCCTGTGCTGATCGGCGTCGTTGTAGTCGAACCAGCCGGGGCGGACGATCGTGTAGTCAAGACCGCTGCGGCGAAGAAGCCGCTCCGCTCGACGCTTCCAGTCGTGCCCCTCGTTCGTCCGATTGTAGCTGCCACGGCGTTCGGTGACGCCGATCGTGGTCATCAGGGCGATCCGAACCGGACGGCCGCCAATCGCCGCAATGAGGTCGCGTACGCCGCGGTAGTAGACGGCTTCAGCCGCTTGCCTGCCCTGGCCGTCGGCGTTCACGGTCAAGACGACGGCGTCGATCCCTTCGAGCGCGGCCACGAGCGTTTCGGGCTTGGTGACGTCGCCGACCACGGTCTCGACGGGTGGCAGACGGCTGGCACGAGCGGCACTGCGGATGAGCGCGCGAACAGCATGACCCTTCGCGACAGCCTCGGATACGACGAGCCGGCCGACGCTTCCCGTTCCCCCGATCACCAGCATCTTCAATTGTGCCATTTAAGCCATCCTTCTTCAGTGCGCCGAAGATAACGCCTTCGGATTGATCTGATTAGTCGGCATGGATGGCATGCGCTTATGTCTGCAGTTCATAAATGCAAGCGGGACAGAGGTTGCTCGCGGCACGCATTTATGAACTGCGGCGATAACTACATGCGAACAAGCGCATCTAATCAGCGTTATCCAAGACCCTATCTTCCCATGACGGATCAAAGGTTGTTTCGCCTTCGTTCCGCCAACGCGCCACCAGAAGGAGCGGAAAATGTCGGACTTCAACCAACTGGAACTTTCTCGGCGGGAGCTCCTTATATCGTCAGCCGTCACGGTCGTGGTCACGGGGACCGCCACAGGGAGAGCGGCCGCCCAGTCATCTGGAGACGATATGAAATTTACGACGCCTGTGGCGTTCACCGTCAATGGCGAGCGCGAGGAGCTGGAGGTCGACAACCGAACGACGCTTCTCGACGCTCTCCGGGAACACTTACATCTCACAGGAACCAAGAAGGGGTGCGACCACGGACAATGCGGCGCTTGCACTGTGATCGTCGATGGACACCGGATCAATTCCTGCCTGACCCTCGCGGTTATGCACGATGGCGATGAAGTCACGACCATCGAGGGTCTCGGCCAGCCCGGCGACCTACATCCGATGCAGGCGGCCTTCGTGAAGCACGATGGCTTCCAGTGCGGCTACTGCACCCCCGGCCAGATCTGTTCCTCCATCGCCGTTCTCGAGGAGATCAAGGCGAACATTCCAAGCCATGTCACCGGGGACCTGACAGAAGCGGCCAAACTCACTGCTGCGGAGGTGCGCGAACGCATGAGCGGAAATATCTGTCGGTGCGGAGCCTATTCGAACATCCTGGAAGCCATTTCCGACGTAGGAGGGATCGAAGCATGAGAGCCTTCACCTACCAACGCGCGACGACCATCGAAGCAGCAGCACAGGCTGTGGCCTCGAACCCGGAAGCAAAGTTCATCGCCGGCGGGACGAACCTTCTCGATCTGATGAAGCTCGAGATCGAGCGGCCCGCACATCTGATCGATGTAAACGGTCTCGGCCTGGACACGATCGAGCCGACAAGCGATGGCGGTCTGCGAATTGGCGCCCTCGTACGCAACACAGCCTTGGCAGCCAACGAGACTGTGCGTCGAGACTATGGGCTCTTGTCGCGGGCGCTGGTGGCGGGCGCGTCCGGCCAGCTTCGCAACAAGGCGACGACGGCAGGCAACCTGCTTCAGCGTACGCGCTGTCCTTACTTCTACGACCGGAACCAGCCGTGCAATAAGCGCCAACCCGGCAGCGGCTGTTCGGCGATCGGCGGCGTCACACGGCAGCTCGGCGTCGTAGGGGTCAGTGATGCGTGCATCGCGACCCACCCGAGCGACATGGCGGTCGCGATGCGTGTCCTCGACGCGGTTGTGGAGACGGTCAAAGCCGACGGTTCCAGGCGTACGATCCCGATTGCAGACTTCCACCGACTCCCAGGAGAAACCCCTCATATCGAGACTGCCCTCGATCGAGGAGAATTCATCACTTCAGTCGTGCTGCCGCGACCTATCGGTGGCAAGCATATCTACAAGAAGGTGAGGGACCGCGCGTCCTATGCCTTCGCTCTCGTATCCATCGGCGCGGTCATCCAACCGGACGGCAAAGGCCGGGTCGCGGTTGGTGGCGTTGCGCATAAGCCTTGGCGGATCGATCAGGCGGACGCAGAACTTCCGAACGGCGCAAAAGGCGCGGCAGCCGCCCTCATGGCGGACGCCCGGCCGACGGAGCAGAACCGTTTCAAGGTCAACCTCGTCGAGCGCACGCTCGGGGCCGTGATCGCAGAGGCAAGGGATTAATCATGCAGTTCGACAAGCCAGCGACTATAAACCCCATCGACCAGCTCAAGGTTGTCGGCAAGCCGATCCATCGCATCGACGGCGAGCTGAAGACTACCGGCCGGGCGAGGTATGCCTACGAATGGCACGACAAGAACATGCCCTTTGTCTACGGCTATCCCGTAGGTGCGGCCATCGCCAAAGGCCAGGTGAAGTCGATCGACACCGCCGCAGCCAAGAAATCGCCCGGCGTTCTCGCCGTGGTCACCACGCTCGACGTGGGCGACCTTGAGAAGGGCAAATTCAATACCGCAAAGCTGTTCGGCGGTTCCGAGATCCAGCACTACCATCAAGCCGTCGCCGTAGTCGTTGCCGAGACTTTCGAACAGGCGCGTGCTGCGGCCGCGCTGATCAAGGTCGACTACGAGAGCGAGCAGGGCTCCTACGACCTCCGAGCTGCCATGCCGTCGGCTCAGAAGCCCGATGAATCGACCAAGCCTGAAACCGCGGTGGGCGACTTCGAGAGTGCGTTCAAATCCGCCGCCGTGACCTTGGAAGAGACCTACACTACTCCTGACCAGTCTCATTCGATGATGGAGCCGCACGCCTCCATAGCCGTCTGGGACGGTGACGAAGTAACCGTCTGGACGTCGAGCCAGATGATCGATTGGTGGCGCACGGATCTGGCCACGACACTTGGGGTCGACAAGGAGAAGGTGCATCTGATGTCGCCCTTCATCGGCGGGGGCTTCGGCGGCAAGCTCTTCCTGCGGGCCGACGCCGTGCTTGCAGCCTTCGGTTCAAAGGCCGCCGGCCGTCCGGTTAAGGTTGCACTTCCGCGCCCGCTTATGCCGAACAACACCACCCATCGCCCGGCGACCATCCAGCGCATCCGTATCGGTGCCGGACGAGACGGCAAAATCACGGCCATCGCTCATGAGAGCTGGTCGGGCGACCTTGAAGGGGGTGGACCCGAGACGGCAGTCAACCAGACCCGGCTTCTTTATGCAGGGGCAAACCGGATGACCGCGATGCATCTTGCGACGCTCGATCTTCCGGAAGGCAATGCCATGCGCGCGCCAGGCGAGGCTCCCGGCCTGATGGCGCTGGAAATCGCCATCGATGAAATCGCCGAGAAGGTCGGGATGGACCCGATCCATTTCCGTATTCTCAATGACACGCAGGTCGATCCCGAAAACCCTGAGCGTCCATTCTCGATGCGCAATCTGATAGGCTGTCTCAAGCTCGGAGCGGAAAAGTTTGGCTGGAGCGAGCGACCGAAGACGGCGTCGCGCAGGGACGGCGACTGGCTGATCGGCATGGGAGTGGCCGCAGCCTTCCGTGACAACCTCGTGATGCCCTCTGGGGCGCGGGTGAAGCTCGCCAAGGATGGCGTCGTCACCGTCGAGACAGACATGACCGATATCGGCACCGGGAGCTACACGATCATTGCGCAAACGGCGGCTGAGATGATGGGCGTCGGGATCGACAAGGTCGCAGTTCAGCTCGGCGACTCCCGTTTTCCGGTGTCCGCAGGTTCCGGCGGGCAGTTTGGTGCCAACTCGTCGACCTCTGGCGTCTATGCAGCCTGCGTCAAGCTCCGCGAGGCGGTCGCGGCGAAGTTGGGCTTCAACTCGGAAGATGCGGTGTTCGCAGACGGGGAGGTTCGCTCCGGGAACCGGTCAGTGCCGCTTGCCGACGCCGCAGGCGAGGAAGGTCTTGTCGGGGAAGACACGATAGAGTGGGGCGACCTCACCAAGACCCACCAGCAGTCGACCTTCGGTGCGCACTTTGTCGAAGTCGGCGTCGACGCCTTCACGGGAGAGACGCGCATCCGTCGAATGCTCGCTGTCTGTGCGGCTGGCCGGATCCTCAATCCGATCACTGCCCGCAGCCAGGTCATCGGGGCGATGACCATGGGCGCGGGCGGAGCGCTTTCGGAGGAGCTGGCTGTCGACACCCGTCGCGGCTTTTTCGTCAACCACGATCTGGCGGGCTACGAGGTGCCAGTCCATGCAGACATCCCGCATCAAGAAGTAATATTTCTGGACGAAACAGATCCGATGTCGTCGCCGATGAAGGCCAAAGGTGTCGGCGAGCTGGGACTTTGCGGCGTGTCTGCAGCCATCGCCAATGCGATCTACAATGCGACCGGCGTCCGCGTCAGGCATTACCCGATCACGCTGGACAAGCTGCTCGGCGAACTGCCCGATGTGGCCTGAGGTTATGGCGATGGATCAGTTCGACCTCGCGCTTCCCGCTCCAGTGCGAGCGCTTGCGACCGATGATCCCGAGGCAATCCTGTTGTTCGCTGCGGACGCCGCGGACCGCGGTGGGGCGGCAATCGCGACCCTCGTCGAAATCCGCGGCGGAGCCGCACGAGCCCTCGGCGCCCATGTTGCCGTTTCGTCGGATGGCAGTTTCTGCGGATATGTTTCGGGAGGGTGTGTCGAGGCCGCGGTCGCGACCGAAGCTCTTGCCGCCATCGCGAAGGGGCGGGACCGGATCGTGAGGTACGGGGAGGGCTCTCCGTACTTCGATATCGTCCTTCCGTGCGGTGGCGGCATCACGGTCGCCATCCACGTGCTGGCCGACGCAGGCGCGTTGCGAGCGACTATAAACTATCTTCGCCATCGGCGATCGACGTCGCTTCGCTACCTGCCCGATCAGCAAAGTCTTGATCTCGGCCCGGTCGTGCCGAAAGCGGGTTGGTCCCAAGACGAATTCGTAACTGTCTATCACCCCCGTTCCCGGCTTGTGATTTCCGGGAATCCTTTAGAGGCCCAGGCGGTTGAAGCGCTTGCGCGGACATCCGGCTACGACGTTGTAAGGTGGGAAGGCCCGACCACCGACTTCGACGAGATGATCGACGAGTGGACCGCAGTCGTCATCCTGCACCATGACCTTGACGCGGAGGAGGAGGTGCTTCGATCCGCTCTCCGTTCGCGGGCGTTCTACATTGGTGCGCTTGGCAGCACGCGCACGCACAGACGCCGAGAGGAGCGCCTTCAAGCATTCGGCTGGAAACGCTTCGAGATCGAGCGCATAAAGGCACCGATCGGCTTCTTCGGCCCGACAAGGGACGCAAGTTCCCTAGCGCTGTCCGTTCTGGCGGACGTGGCGGCGACGCGATTGTCCGTTCATTTATGACTTCCAAGGGATATGAAAGAGCACTCTTAGTCGTCGTCGTGGTTCTTGCGGCTGGGCGTTCCAGCAGGATGGTTATTCGAGCCAGTAACAAGCTGCTCGCGGTCTTCGATGGTCGGTCGCTGATCCGCAGAACGGTTTCCACAGCCCTTGCCTCTATCGGTCAAACCGTGGTGGTGGTCACAGGACACCGAAACAAGGCAGTACTCACGGAGATTGTCGACCTTCCGTTGTGCACAACCCCGACCACGGGTCCGGCATGGCCAGTTCGATTAGAACCGGTGTGGCTGCCGCAGCAAAAGCCGATCCTGACGGTATCATGATCGCCCTTGCAGACATGCCGCGCCTAGCCACGGAGCACTTCGATGCTTTGATCGGTGCTTTTGCCAAGTCCGATGGGAACGCGATCGTGCGCGCAACTGAAACGGATATCCGGGGAATCCCGTAATCTTCCCTCGCATCCTCTACGGAGAGCTGCAAACTCTGACCGGCGACACCGGCGCCCGCTCGCTAATCAGGCGCGCCACTTTGCCACTCATCGACGTCGAGCTTGGCGAGGCTGCCCTCGTCGACGTTGACACCCTCGAGCAAGTTCTGTCCGAGGGCGGCGTGGTCTAGTGCTTTACTTTCGGCATGTGGCCGACACAGTCGCCGGCGCGACAGCCGGCTCACACGGCGACCGACACCCGGCGTCTAAAGGCGATGAACATGACGATCAAGAGGCTTATCACCATCATGCCTGATGCCGCCTGCATGGCAAGGTGAACCCTTTCTGATAGAAGTTCCGCGCCTCCTGTAAAGTTGACCGCGTTGGCCGCATAGGCGGTGACAATGCCAATTCCTAGGGAAGCTCCCATCTGATGGGCGACGTTCACAACGCCTGACGCGGCGCCCGCGTCTTGCTTCTCTACTCCGGCGATTGCGGCGTTTGTCAGTGGGGCCAGAGATCCGCCCTGACCGATCCCGACAAGGATCATCGGGATTGCCAATGCGCTCCAATAGCCTGACGCCGGCGAAACCATGGACAGCCAGACCATGCCGACCAGGCCGCAGGTAACGGTCACGAGCAGTACTGGTCCGTTGCCAAAGCGGCCGATCAGTCGCGATACGAACATCGCGGCGGCGAAGTTGACTATTGTCGAAGGTAGAAACGCAGCACCAGCAGCCGATGCGTTCAGGCCGAGGACGCCCTGAAGAAACTCGCTGATGAAGAAATAGAAGCTCATGTTCGCGCCTATGAAAAGCGCGCGGGCCGCGTAAGCTCCCGCCCGCTCGGAGCTTGCAAACAGGCGAAGGGGCATGAGCGGCGTGGAAACCCTCGTCTGGACCACGACGAACGCAACCAGGAGAACGATGCTGGCAAGAAGGAGACTTAGTGTAATGCTGTCTTGCCAACCTGCAGTCCCGGACCTGTCGATGGCGACAAGCAGAAGCCCGATGGCACCCGTCGACGTTACCGCGCCGACGTAATCGATCCGTCCCTCCTGCCTGTTGGATGCATGGGCGTAACGCTTCAGCGCCCACATGAGGGCGAGGCCAATCGGCACGTTGATGAAGAAGCCCAGCCTCCAGGTCAGCCATCCAGCGAAGATACCCCCGATCACGAGCCCTACGCTGGCCGACACTCCGCCTGCAGCGGCGTAGTAGGACACTGCGCGGGTTCTCACTGGCCCCGGAGCAAACTCCGCCTGGAGAAGAGACAGTGTCGACGGCGCGATTATCGCGGCGCCCAGTCCCTGCACCGCCCGTGCGACGACGAGGACTGCCGGAGTAGGGGCGAAGCAGATCGCGAGCGACGCCAACGAGAAGATGAGGAGACCAAGCGAGAACACCCGACGTCGACCGAAGAGGTCGCCTGCACGTGCGCTTATCAACAGAAAGCCGCCGAAGGTCAGCGCGTAGATGCTGGAAATCCACGACAGGCCTTCGTCGGTGAACCCGAGTTCCTGCTGGATCTTGTTGAGGCCTGTGAATACGATCGAGTTGTCGACCACGATCATTGCAAAGCTGACGAGTATGATCCAAAGGACCGGCCGGCTTTCTCGCGGGATACTGACATCGGTGACGGACATGTGGAGTGCTTTCTAATAGGCTACTTGGCCTTCGCTCCTCCCATAACGCCGGCCACGACACGAATTTCTGATGCGACTATAGATCGGGTGATAGGAAGCGATTAGATGCTGTAATCGGGAAAGCCCTATAAGATGAGCTAATGAATGCCGGAAAACCTGAACGACATTGCGGCGTTTCTCGCCGTCGCCCGAGAGCAGAACTTCACGAAGGCGGCCGCGAAGCTCGGGGTGTCCCAGAGCGCGCTCAGCCAGACGGTCAAGAACCTCGAGGCGCGTCTCGGCCTGCGGCTTTTGACCCGTACCACGAGAAGCGTCTCCCCGACGCCCGCCGGTCTTCGGTTGATCGAAAGGATCGGGCCCCGGTTCGAGGAGATCGACACAGAAATCGCCGCGTTGGGAGACATGCGCGATACACCGGCAGGAAAAATCCGCATCACCACCGGGGAGCACCCTGCTGTCTCCATCATCGCCCCCTTTCTCGCTCGCTTCCTTCCTGAAAATCCTGGCGTCAACGTGGAGGTCGTCGTCGACTACGGTCTCACGGATATCGTCGCAGATCGGTTCGACGCCGGAGTGCGCCTGGGCGAGCATATCGCCAACGACATGGTGGCGGTGCGCATCGGACCGGAAATGCGGATGGCGGTCGTCGGCTCGCCGGCTTATTTCGAGGATCGTCCGAAACCGCTCGTTCCGCAGGATCTGACGGGACACAACTGTATCAACATGCGTCTTCCGACCCATGACAGCCTGTATGCATGGGAGTTCGAGAAGGAAGGCCGTGAGATTCGGGTTCGTGTCGAGGGGCAGAGCGTTTTCAACAACGTCGCACTTCGCAACGTCGCCGCCCTCGGCGGAGTGGGACTTGCCTACATGCCGGAAGACCAGGCGGCGCCGCACCTCAAGGCGGGTCATCTCGAGCGCGTGCTGGAGGACTGGTGTGCACCCTTCGCGGGCTATCACCTTTATTATCCGAGCCGACGCCATCATTCGTTGGCGTTCAGCCTCTTCGTCGACGCGATTCGTTTCCGCGACTGACAAAGAAATGTTCAGTGATTGATAAGGTCGGCTTATAGGCCCTATCGACGGCCAACGGCTAATCCTCTCGGTGGAAGGCCCCTAAGTTTCCGGTATCGACAACCGAGAGACCAAGATGAACACCAAGGTATATACCGCGCTGGCAATGCTCGTCGTTGCTGCGGCCTTCGAAGGCGCAACCATTTCTGCAAAAGCCGCGGACTTCGCCAAGGATCCGATAACCCTCATCGATCAGGGAAGCTTCGCATTTGGCGGCAGTGTCAGGACCGAGCCCGGCACTTTCGATCCAAAAAAACCGTTGAACCCGGCCGGCCAGACATATCATGGCGATCACGGATATGCGTTCTACCAGACCCCGGCCAATCCCAAGAAATATCCAGTCGTCATGTGGCATGGGGCCGGACAGTTTTCCAAGACTTGGGAAGCGACCCCGGATGGACGGGAAGGATTCCAGACCATCTTCCTGCGCAGAGGTTTCAAGACGTACGTGGTCGACCAGCCGCGTCGTGGCGACGCAGGTCGCAGCATGGTCGAGTCCACCGTGAAGCCGACTGCCGACGAACAGATGTGGTTCAACCAGTTCCGACTAGGCGTCTGGCCGAAGTTCTTCGATGGCGTGCAGTTCGATCAGGACCCGCAGGCGATGGACCAGTATTTCAGGCAGATGACGCCGAACACCGGCCCGTTCGATTCCAAGGCGATCTCCGACGCCGGCGCAAAGCTCTTCGACAGGATCGGCGACGGAATCCTCTTCACGCATTCGCAGGGCGGAGGGCCGGGCTGGGAGATCGGAATGAAGAGCGAACACGTCAAGGCGATCGTCTCGTTCGAGCCTGGCAGCAGCTTCGTGTTTCCCGAGGGCGAAGTGCCTGCAGACATGCCGAGCTCCTTCGACACAATCAAGGGCGTCTCTGTACCGCTCGCGGACTTCGAGAAGCTGACGAAGTTCCCGATCGTCATCTACTACGGCGACAACATTCCCGACGCGCCAAGCGATCTTCCCGGCCAGGATAGCTGGCGCGTCCGGCTGGCGATGGCTCGACAGTTCGCCGCGACCATCAACAAGCACGGGGGCGACGCGTCGGTCGTGCACCTTCCTGAAGTCGGCATTCGCGGCAACACGCACTTCGCGTTCTCGGATCTCAACAACGTTCAGATCGCCGATCTCGTAACCAAGTGGCTTTCGGAAAAGAAGCTGGACTGACATGTCCTGCCGGACTGCCCAGCGCAGCCCGGCGACTTTCCACTTATGATCTCCCGTCATAACGACATGCAGATCTCGACGGCTAATCGCCAGGTGCGCGGAATGTTGCGTTCCTCGCCGGCGACGATCACACGCTGCCCTCCATGAACGAAAGGCTTCGATTTGAAACAGAAGGTTTTGAGCTTGTTCCTGGCCGCGTCCGGAGTGGCGCTGGTGATATCGCTGGCCACCTTGATCCTGCTGGGCGGAGAAAGCGGAAGCGCACGCGCCGAGGCGAATGCCGTCACCTTTCCTCCTATCGAAGAATTCGAGCATTACACGACCGTGGAGCGCGGCGCGTCCACCGAGCACATGATGACCAGCCGCGAGGCGCTCGCGGCCCTCAAGGCCGGAACTTCGGTTCCGGTCGGCACTCATATGGTCCTGGTCGACTACCGCGAGGGAAAGGTCTTCCGCTATTTCGTGTCGCAGAAGATAGGCGTCGGCGCGGACGAATGGGCGTTCCAGTGGTTTCACCCCGACCGCTCGATCAAGGTAGACGAGAACACCGCACGCTGCTTTTCGTGCCACAGGTCTCGCGCGGACAGCCAGTTCATGTTCACGCTTCCCGAAGCGCAGGCGTTCGGTTCGTGAGCGTATTTGAGGTGATCGTGGCGCGGCGCTCTCTGAAACTCCGCATAGCGGTTGCGTTCGCCATGTCGGTCCTTCTTCTACTTGCGCTCGGCTATTGGTGGCTTGAAAACCTGGCGCACGAGTTGTTCGGGACAGCGATGTTCATCCTACTCGGGTGGCACCTGTTCACGAACCGGAACTGGTTCAGAAACCTTGCGAGAGGGCGCTACGGCTTTCGTCGGACCTTGATCGCGGCCTTTCATCTGGCGCTGCTCGCAAACATGGTGATCCTTCTTGTAACCAGCCTTTTCGTCTCGAAATCTCTTTTCCGTATCTTCGGACTTTCGAACGGTCCTCTCCTGAGCGAAATCCACTGGTTCTCGGCGTACTGGGTCATCGTCGCAGTCGGCGTCCATTTCGGAGTGCAGTGGCCACGGTTCGTTGGCGTCTTTGTTGCTGCCTTCAATCTTCCGACGACCAGGGGTGTCGGCAAGTGGGCGCTTCGAACACTGGCGGCTGCGGCGGCGCTGTTCGGCCTCGCCAGCCTGCCGGTCCTTGATGTCGGGACGAAGCTGTCCTTCGGCTACAGCGTGGATTTCTGGGACTTCGAGGCAAGCGTGCTGCCATTCTTCCTGCGATGGGGAGGGGTCGTTGCGTTGGCCGCCGTCTGCGCCCGTCTCGCGGATGCCGCCTTGTCGTGGCGACGGCCTGTGAGAACCTAGTTTCCGCGGTATCGTAGAGCGTCCACGAGCAGAGCAAGGGCAGGGGACATCTGCCGGCGGCTTGGGTAGTAGAGGTAGTAACCTGCGAACGGCGGGCTCCAGTCAACCAGAACCGGGACAAGACGTCCGTGCCTGATCTCCTCTGCCGCGAAATTCTCCATCAGATAGGCGAGGCCGCTGCCTGAAAGCGCGGCGGTCTTCGCCATTCCCGCATGGTTGAAAGCCAGGTTGCCGTCCGGCCGGAGCTTGTATTCCTTGTCCGCCTTCTCGAACTCCCAAACCAGATAGCCGCCATGGGTCGGTAGGCGAATGTTTATGCAGGAGTGGGCCGTGAGATCCTGAGGCGTTGCCGGCGCCGGGTGGCTGTCGAGATATCCCGGCGAACCGACGACGATCATCCGCATCTCCGGTGATATCCTCACCGCCACCATGTCATTGTCGAGCCGCTCTCCAAGGCGAATGCCCGCATCGAACCGTTCGGCGACAATGTCGGTGATGGCATTGTCGACGGTCACTTCGAACGTGACGTCGGGGTAATCAGGCAGAAGCCGCTCGATGGTAGGCCAGAGTATCGAGGTCGCGGCATGCTCGCTGCTGTTGATGCGAACGGTGCCAGCCGGCTTGTCCCGAAGCTCCGTCAAGGCGGTCAGGGCGGCGTCGATGCCTGCGAAGTGGGGTTCGACGGAATGGAGAAGCCGCTCGCCGGCTTCCGTGAGCGAGACGTTTCGGGTCGTGCGCGCTACAAGCCGGACGCCCAGACGTTCCTCTAGCAGCCTCACGGCGTGGCTGACTGCGGAGGGCGAAACGCCAAGCTGTGCGGCGGCCTTGGTGAAGCTTAGCTCGCGGGCCACCGCGAGGAACACCTGAATGTCGTTGATGTTGCCCTTTGGCATTCATGAATCTTTCTCAAAACCGAATGCGGATTATACGGTCTAATGAAAATCGGACAACCGCGCTATCTTCCAAGTCAGAAAAACGAGCGACGGCGCGGCCGTCCAAGGAGCTGACATGAAGACGCGAATGCTTGGAGACGGCCTTGAAGTCTCAAGCCTGGGGCTGGGCTGCATGGGGCTCAGTTTCGGGCTGGGACCGGCGACCGACAAGACCGAAGCGGTCAATGTCATCAGAACAGCGGCCGAACGGGGCGTGATCCTGTTCGACACTGCCGAGGGATACGGACCGTTCGTGAACGAGGAACTGGTCGGCGAGGCGCTCGAACCCATCCGCAACGACGTTCTCATCGGAACCAAGTTCGGATTCAAGATCGACGACGCCGGACAGATCGTCGGCCTCGACAGTCGGCCGCAGCACATCCGCGAAGTCGTCGAAGCATCGCTGAAACGCCTGAGGACGGATCGCATCGATCTGCTCTACCAGCACCGCGTGGACCCATCGGTGCCGATGGAAGACGTCGCCGGCGCGGTAAAGGACCTCGTCGCCGAAGGGAAAGTGAAGCACTTCGGTCTTTCCGAAGCGAGCGCCGCCAACATCCGGAGAGCTCACGCGGTACATCCCGTGGCCGCGATACAAGACCACTATTCGCTCTGGATGCGCGAACCGGAAACGACGAAGTTCGCACTGTGCGAGGAGCTTGGCATCGGGCTCGTCGCCTGGGGGCCGCTCGGACAGGGATTCCTAACCGGCAAGATCACGAAGGACATGAAGTTCGACGACCCGAACGATCTGCGCAAGGATTTCCCGCGGTTCACGCCGGACGCGCTCGAGGCGAATTTCAAGGTGGTGGATTTCCTCAAGGATCTGGGGACACGCAAAGGATTCACGCCTGCGCAAATCGCCTTAGCATGGCTGCTGTCGCGCAAGCCTTGGATCGTTCCGATCCCCGGCGGCACCGCGGTCGCACATCTCGACGACAACCTCCGTGCGAGCGACATCGAGCTCTCCCAGGATGACCTGGAGCAGATCGACGCCGCCTTCGCGACCATCGACATCAAGGGCGCGCCGCTTTCCGAAGGGCTAGACGCGGCGATCGATCGCTAGTTCGCAGCAACTCCAACAAAGGATTCGACCATGAAAACCCGTCTACTTGGCAGCCTCGAAGTGTCCGAAATCGGTTTCGGCACGATGAGCTTCGCCTCCACCTACGGCGCCTCGCCCAACGACGACGAAGCGATCGGAGTGATCCGTAGCGCGTTCGACCACGGCGTCACGTTTTTCGATACAGCCGAAGTCTACGGTCCTTTCACCAATGAAGTTCTCGTTGGCAAGGCGCTTGCGCCGATCCGGGACGAGGTCGTCATCGCGACCAAGTTCGGCTTCGATGTGGACTTCGAAACCGGCGAGCGCCGTGGCCTGAATAGCCGTCCTGACCACATCAGACTGGTCGTCGAAAAATCGCTGCAGCGACTGGACGTCGACGTGATCGATCTGCTGTACCAGCATCGCGTCGACCCGAACGTGCCGATCGAAGACGTTGCGGGCGCCGTCAAGGACCTGATCGCCGAAGGCAAGGTGAAGCACTTCGGTCTTTCGGAAGCTGCCGCATCGACGGTCCGGCGCGCCCATGGAGTTCAGCCGGTGACGGCTATCCAGAGCGAATACTCGCTGTGGACGCGCGAACCGGAGCCGGAAATTCTTCCGCTCTGTGAAGAGCTTGGCATCGGGTTCGTCCCATGGAGTCCGCTCGGGGCGGGCTTCCTAACGGGCAAGGTGGACCCGGCTACCGATTTCGACGCCTCTGACTTCCGCGCAGGATCGCCGCGGTTTCAAAAGGATGCGATGGCGGCAAACAAGGCGCTGGTTGATCTCATACAGGAGTTCGCGGCCGCAAAGGGTGCGACGGCGGCTCAGGTCGCGCTCGCCTGGCTGCTCGGAAGGAAGCCCTGGATCGTGCCAATTCCAGGTACTCGGCGACTCGAGCGGGTGGTTGAGAATGTCGGGGCTTCGGCGCTGGCGCTTTCTCCAGAAGAGGTTGCCGAACTCGACAAGAGGTCGGCGGCGATAGAAGTGAAAGGCGCTCGGCTGCCAGAGAGCGTTTTGCAGTTCTCCTACAAATGACGGCAAAGATCCGCGACGACGCGGCGGAGCGCGAGATCCTCGCGCTCTCGCTGGCAAAGTTCAGATGGAAGACGTCGGGCCACATTGATCGTGTCGAGGACCTCTTCGACGACAACCTCCTCTTCGTCCACATCACCGGGCATGTCTCATCCAAGAAGGAATGGATCGAGGAGCTGAGGTCTGGCCGCTTCGTCTACGAGACGATCGAACCGCAAAGCGCATCGGTGGAATTAGCGGGGGACAGGGCCGTGCTGTCCGGAAAGGCCGTCTTCACCGTTCGGATGGGCCGCCATCGGGGCGTCTACCGTCTCCAGTTCACAGAAACCTATGTCCAAAAGGACGGTGCGTGGAAGCTCAGGGAGCTTTTGACGTCCACCTACTGAAGCAAAGGATAACCTACATGAAGACGCGAATTCTTGGAAAAGGGGGACTGGAAGTTTCCGCCATCGGCCTCGGCTGCATGGGCATGAGCACCAACTACGGTCCTGCCAAAGACAGAGCAGAGATGGTCTCACTGTTACGCACTGCGGTCGACGAAGGCGTCACCTTCTTCGACACTGCGGAGGTGTACGGCCCGCTGGTGAACGAAGAGCTGGTCGGCGAAGGGCTCCAGCCCGTGCGCGACCAGATCGTCATCGCAACTAAGTTTGGTTTCAACATCGACTACGCCACCGGGGAACGAAACGGTTTCGACAGTCGACCGGACCGGATCCGGAGCGTGTGCGAGGCGTCGCTGAAGCGGCTGCGGACAGATCGCATCGATCTGTTCTACCAGCACCGGGTCGACAAGTCCGTCCCGATCGAAGACGTCGCCGGGACGGTGCGCGATCTGATCGCCGAGGGCAAGGTTAAGCACTTCGGCCTGTCTGAGGCGGGAGCCGACACCATCCGGCGCGCTAATGCCGTGCAGCCCGTAGCAGCCGTCCAAAGCGAATACTCGCTGTGGGCCCGCGATCCGGAGGCGGACGTGCTGCCAACCTGCAAGGAACTCGGGATAGGTTTCGTCCCATGGAGCCCGCTCGGGCAGGGATTCCTGACTGGCAAGGTGGACCCCATTTCTTCGTTCGACAAGGGTGACGTCCGTTCCTGGTTCCCACGCTTCGCGCCCGACGCCATGCAAGCAAACATGGCCCTCGTCGAAGAGGTGAAATCGATCGCCGCCCGTAAGCAGGCAACGCCCGCGCAGGTGGCGCTCGCCTGGCTGCTGGCTCAGGATCCGTCGATCGTTCCTATCCCAGGCACGACAAAGCTTCATCGTCTCCAAGAAAATCTGGCTGCGGCGGAATTGCTGCTCTCCGAACAGGAGCTCGATGAAATCGCGACATCTCTGCAGAAGCTGGAAGTCGTGGGCGGTCGTGGTACCGGGCATGAAGTCTACGGCTGAATTGGCGGGAAAGCGGTCGCCGATCCATGAATGTCGTTCATGACCGCATGCCGATCTAACGGACTAATTCACGGGCGACCATCGGCGTATGGTCTCCCCATCAAAATCAAAGAGGTATCGAACATGAAGAAGAGAACACTTGGGCAGGGGCTCGAGGTAACGGCGCTCGGCTTTGGCTGCATGGGCCTCAACTTCTCCTACGGCCATGCGCTTGCCAATACGGACAGCGTAAAGTTGATCCGGGACGCCCATGAGCGCGGCGTCACATTCTTCGATACGGCAGAAATCTACGGCCCTTTCACCAACGAGGAACTCGTCGGCGAAGCGCTTCGCCCTGTTCGAGACCAGGTCGTTATCGCAACCAAGTTCGGCTTCAAGTACGAAGACGGCAAGGCGGCGGGCGTCGATAGTCGGCCGGAGCGTATTCGCGAAGCGACGGAAGGTTCCTTGAAACGTCTCGGGATCGAGACGATCGATCTCCTGTACCAGCACCGCGTCGACCCGAACGTACCGATCGAAGACGTGGCCGGCACGGTCAAGGATCTTATCGCCGAAGGCAAGGTTAAGCACTTTGGCCTGTCGGAGCCCGGTGCCCACACTGTCCGCAAGGCTCACGCCGTGCAGCCCGTGACCGCGCTTCAGAACGAGTACTCGCTCTGGACCCGCGGTCCGGAAACGAACGGCATCCTCGAGGCCTGTGAAGAACTCGGCATCGGCCTCGTCGCCTACAGCCCGCTCGGCAAGGGCTTCCTGACCGGAGCGATGGGCAAGGACAGCAAGATTGCGGAGAACGACTTCCGCAGATTGCTGCCGCGCTTCACGTCCGAAGCCATGGAGAAGAACCAGGCGCTGGTCGACCTCATTCGCCGCGTCGGTGACGAGAAGAGCGCGACACCCGCGCAGATCGCGCTTGCGTGGCTGCTCTCCCGGAAGCCGTGGATCGTACCGATCCCTGGGACCACCAAGCTGCACCGTCTCGAAGAGAACCTGGCCGCGGCCGAAGTCGAACTCACCCCGGCCGAGCTTGCAGAGCTGAACACCGCCGCCGCCAAGATCCAGGTCGAAGGCGAACGCTACCCCGAACAGCTCATGAAGACCACCGGTCTCTGAACCCTCCAAAGGCGCCTCTCGGCGCCTTTCTTCTCTGAAAGCCATGGTGATGTCACAAGATACACTCGCGCCCTTATTTACAGCGGAAGACGTTTCCGTCGCTCACCCGCCCCGTCTCCGGGTTCTGGCTGTTCTAAGCGCCCTCATGGGGTTCGCGTCGATTTCAACCGACCTCTACCTTCCGGCCATGCCGACAATGGCCGGCGATCTGGGCGCGGACACAGGATCGATGGAACTCACCGTCTCCGGATTCCTAATAGGATTCAGCCTTGGGCAGCTACTTTGGGGACCACTCGGAGATCGTTTTGGGCGGCGGATTCCGGTTGCGATCGGCATGCTGCTGTTCGTCATTGGATCTGCGGGCTGTGGTTTGTCCGACACCTCCGCGCAGATGATCTTCTGGCGTGTGGTGCAGGCTGTTGGAGCTTGCTCAGGCGTCGTCCTTTCCCGCGCCATGGTTCGCGATCTTTACGAAGGGAGCCGCGCAGCACAGATGTTGTCGACACTCATCACGGTGATGGCCGTCGCGCCGCTCCTTGGTCCGATCATTGGCGGGCAGGTTCTCGCCATCGCCGGCTGGCGCGCGATCTTCGGCGTCCTCGTTTTCGTAGGCCTCGCCACGCTCGCGGCGCTTTTCACTATTCCCGAGACGCTTCCACCAGAAAAGCGCAGCAAGGAATCGCTTCTGTCCGCCTTTCGCCGTTACGGTCGCCTGATTGTCGATCGACGTCTTATCGGCTTCGCAGCGGTCGGCGGCTTCTTCTTCGGTGGCGTCTACGCCTATATCGCAGGAACGCCGTTCGCGTTCATCGACTACTACGATGTTCCACCACGATTTTACGGCTTGCTGTTCGCCCTCGGCATCGTCGGCATCATGCTTGCGAACGTCGTCAATGCCAGGCTGGTCTCGCGTCTGGGCGGGCGTCGCCTTCTGCAGGTCGGCGCGGCCGGCGCTGCGGTCTGCGGCGTCGTCCTTCTCGTCACCGGGTCGACCGGGTGGGGTGGCCTTGCAGGACTGGCCATCCCGCTCTTCCTCTTCGTCTCCTGGTCCGGGCTCATCGTCGCCAACTCCATCGGAGGTGCGTTGCAGGACTTCCCCGAACGGGCAGGGGCCGTTTCCGCCCTCGTCGGGGCGTTGCACTACGGATGTGGGATATTGGGCTCCGCGGCGGTCAGCGCTTTCGCCGACGGCACGCCGCTCCCGCTTGCCGGGGTTGTTGGCGTTGCGGGTCTCGGATGCTTCGCAAGTCTGGCCCTGCTGCCTCGTGCGGGGCGTTGACGTCTCGTCGATTGCCTGCTTCAACTCGCGCAATCGCCAGCTATCGATATCGGGGGTTCATCAATGAGACGCGAGGAACTGGTCGATCTCAACGCATTCATGACCGTTGCCGAGGAGCAGAACTTCACGCGCGCAGCCGCCAGGCTGGGGACGTCGCAGTCCGCCCTCAGCCATACGATCCGACGTCTTGAGGCACGGCTCGGCGTCCGTCTACTCACGCGGACCACGCGCAACGTCGCGCCGACCGAGGCGGGCGAGCGGCTACTCTCGACCCTACGGCCGGCTCTCGACAGCATCGGCGCCGAGCTGGCCTCGCTCGGTGAACTTCGGGAGCGGCCGGCTGGAAACATCCGCATAACGACCTCGGAACATGCCGCGACGACAGTCCTGTGGCCCGCGCTCAGGAAGTTGCTGCCGGACTACCCGGAGATCAACGTCGAGCTCGTGATCGATTCCAGCCTGACCGACATCGTTTCCGAGCGGTTCGATGCTGGCGTGCGTCTGGGGGAAGCTCTGGCGAAGGACATGGTGGCCGTTCGTATCGGACCGGAGCTGCGGATGGCGATCGTCGCTTCACCTGCCTATCTGGCGGAAAATCCCGCGCCGATCACTCCTCAAGATCTCGCTGCTCATCGATGCATCAATCTTCGTATGCTCAGCGGCGGCGGTCTGTATGCATGGGAACTCGAGAAGGAAGAACGCGAGCTGCGTGTGCGCGTCGAGGGTCAGCTTGCATTCAACAACACGAACATGATCGTGCGGGCCGCGGTCGATGGTTTCGGCCTGGGATTTGTGATGGAAGACCACGTAGACGACCATCTCGCGGCCGGAAGGCTGGTGCGCGTGCTAAAAGACTGGTGCCCGCCGTTCGCGGGCTATCATCTCTACTACCCGAGCAGGCGGCAACCATCTGCAGCTTTCTCGGTTCTGGTGGATGCATTGAGGTACAGGGAATAACTGCGGGCCATGTTCGAAACGATGAGAACGAGGATACGAGCCGCCACGGCGGAAGATGTGAACCTGCTCGGTCAGTACGGGGCCGCTCTGATGCAACTCCATCACGACTGGGACCGCCAACGCTTCATAGCACCCGGTCCTCGAACGCCGGCAATGTATTCTACTTACTTTCGAAGCCAGCTTGGCAAGGCTGACGTGATCGTCCTTGCCGCGGAGGTCGACGGCGCCGTCGCAGGCTACGTCTACGCCGGTCTGGAGGGGCCGGACTACATGGCTCTCAGAGGGCCTGCCGGGGTGATCCACGACATCTTCGTCGACGAAAGCCGAAGACGGCAGGGCATAGGACGCACGCTGCTCTGCGCCGGCGTCGAGCGTCTCGTTGATCTCGGGGCTACCCAAGTGGTCCTGTCTAGCGCGCATCGGAATGCGGAGGGACAGCGTCTGTTCGCCTCGGCGGGCTTCGCACCGACGATGGTCGAGATGACGCTTCAGCTCGCTCCCCTGAGGGCGCGTATGTAGAGCGTCGCGTTGGGCGTCAGTCTTCCGGGGCCAAGGCAAAACCCAGATACTCGACGGGGACCAAATCTGTGAGCCAGACACCGTTCTCTGCCTGATAGAAAGAGATGCCAACGTCGAACATTTTTCCGGCTTCGACAGTCAGCACGACCGGACTTCCGTGTCGGCCGCCGACTTTGACCGCGGTGTCGCGATCCATCGAGAGATGGACGTGCTGCCGTCGTCCCGGGATCAGGCCTTGCTCCCGGATCGACTCAATGAATCCGGCTGCCGTACCATGATAGAGTAGCGCTGGGGGCCTGGAAGGCTGCAGGCCGAGGTCGATCTGGATTGAATGACCCTGAGCAGCACGGATCGACTGTCCATCGTCGGAAACCGTGAACCGCTGCTTGTCGTTGTTCTTTACGACGGCATCAAGTGTCGGGCGGTCGAAGGCAGGGTATCCTGCTCCACGGATCCGTTTGATCAGTGGCTCGATCGCGGTCCAGCCATTTGCATCCAGTGTCAGGCCTAGTCTGCCGGGATCGTGGCGTAGGACCAAGCTCATGAGTTTGCTGATTTCCTTTGACATATCCGGATCCGATCCTCGTGTGGAAGCGCGCTTCTAGCATCACGAGTTGTTGCTAGCCAAGCGTTGGTCGCTCTATGCAGCCCGCGCGTGGTCCGGACGTTTCCAGAGATGCGTTTGCTGCGGCCGCACATGCTACAGACATGAAACATGCGCCTTGATGACATCGCAAATATGAAGAAGGCGGCTGACAAAGGAAGCCCCGCTGGAGCGGGACACGTAGCGAGGAGGTCTTGATCCAAGGAAGGATGAGCCAGCTTACCAAGCGGCTTCGCTCAGACAACTCGTTATTTAGCGTTCTCTGAAGTAATCCCCAGATCACTGATCGAAAGCATTCGAAGCTACGGCTATGAACTTACGCGACACGTGTGATGACAGCGTATCGGGGCGAGGAAACCGTTGGTGGATTTCACGAGAAGAGCCTTTTAATTTTCCATTGACGACCACAATTTTGTTCACTATATGTTCTCGCATGAAGCTAGATCATCGACAACACCAACAACGCTGATGTGAACGCCGCTCCGGCGGCACGACCTCCGTTGTAATGGGTATTGTCATGAGTTCAGAACGCTTCGAGCCAGGCGCAAGCGATGAAACGCGCGCCGAACAGATCAGCCACCCGCCAAGAGCCACCATCTTCTGCCGAGGCACGCCAGTGTTTCGGTCACGTGCAGCTCGTGATCTGGGCTGCCTTCTCGATGTCGACCTCGATATAGAAGGATGGGAATGCCAGGCTGTGCGGCTACGGGTCAACGATCGTTGGCACGCCCCCGACTTCCTCATTACCTACCTCGGCGGAGTGAAATGGCTGGTCGATGCCAGCGAAGAGGAGGGCGATCCCGCGGTGACCGAGGCAGCAATCCGAGAAGGTCACCGGCATCGGTTCATTCCGCGCGAGGAAAGGGAGAGCGGGTTCCGGCTGCGGAACGCTCGCGACCTGCTCCGGTATGGTAACTATCGATGCCCTCTCGGTGATCGCATCCGGATAATTGCCACTCTCGACGAAGTCGGGTCACTGTCTGTTGCCGAAGCCCTCGGCCTCTTCAGGGAAGTAGCGCCCATGGCAGGTCTCGCATCCCTGATCCTCCAACGAATGCTCGCGATAGAGCTCGATGACGCTCTCATAACTCCCGACACCATCGTTCGACGTTTATAGGGGACTTCAATGCGAAGCATTCCACTGAGCGAGCGTGCTTCAACGCTCGAAGTGCATACCTATGCCTGCGCCGTCCGAACCGCACTCAGGCGCGGCAAGATCTTTCTCGGCGCCAACCGTCTGCTGGGACTGAGGCTGCCGGGCGGGGCATGGATCGACGCATATAAGGATGCCACCGAAACGATCCTGAAATCGGCCGGGCTGGACCGATATGTTATCACGACACTCTCAGCCGCTCCCAAGCCGGGCGAGGCAGACGCCACGGACGCAATCTATTTCACCACATTCAAGGCGGCAGTGGTCGTCCTGATCCAGGACGGGGCGACAATTCCCAAAGAGTTGGAGGTCGGCCTCGACGACATTATCGATGTAGCGGATATCGATCCGAGGCATCTGGTTGCAGCGGCCAAATCCTCGGTCGCTCTGGACATGCCGCTCGATATTGCCAGGAAGCTCGCCGTCTATCCCGCGCGCACATTGTTTCTGGCGCTGCGGCCGGGGCGTTCGCTGGATGTCGTTCTCGAGAAGCTGGAAGCGAGCAAGGAGGTGAAGTTTGAAAAGGCGAAACCTTGGAAGCCCCGCCTGGAAGAACTAGAAGGCTATGGAGAAGCCAAGCGTTGGGGGCTCGATCTGATCGTCGATCTCAATGACTGGCGCCAGAATAAGATCACCTGGGACGATGTGTCGTCAGGCCTGTTGCTGAGCGGCCCACCCGGCACAGGGAAAACCATGTTCGCGGCGGCGCTCGCCCGGTCGTGTGGCGTCAACTTCGTCGCCACATCAAGCGCACAGTGGCAGAGCAAAGGGCATCTTGGCGATATGCTCAAGGCCATGAGAAGATCGTTCCGCGAAGCCGAACTGATGGGACCGACTGTCCTGCTCATCGACGAGATCGACTCCATCGGCGATAGATCCGCGTTCACCGGGCAGAACGTCGATTACAACATTGAAGTCGTGAACGCGCTGCTGGAGCTACTGGACGGGTCCGAGGGCAGAACGGGCGTCGTCGTGATTGGCGCAACGAACTTCCCTGGCAAAGTCGATCCCGCACTCCGGCGGCCGGGTCGTCTGGACCGGCATTATGCGCTTGAGCTTCCGGATATCGAGACGAGAGCACAGATTGTCGGACTTCATCTTGGTATCCACGAAATTAGTGACGATGACATTCGGACGATTGCAATGGCGACTGTCGGACGCTCCGGGGCGGACCTGAAGCAGTATGTCGCGGACGCTAGACGGCAGGCGAGACGACAGCGCAGACCAGTCGAGGCTGCCGACATTCTAGGAATCGTTCCACCTGTGACGGCGTTGGACGGCGACGAGCGTCGGATTGCAAGCATCCATGAGGCTGGGCACGCCGCCGTCGGCCTAGAGCTTTCAGTCGCGGAGATAAAGTTCCTGGTCATCGTCCGGCAGAAGGTGGCTGGCCAAGCGACCCAGGGATATGTCGAATGGAACATCCCCGCACCAACCTTCAGCAATCGGGATTCCTATTGCGACAGGATAGCCATGCTTCTCGGTGGCATCGCCGCTGAAAGGGTCTTCTTCGGAGGGCACTTTGACGGTGCGGGCGGTTTCGTCGGATCCGACCTACAGCTTGCGACAGATCTCGCGACGCTCATGGTGGCGGCATACGGGATGGGAGAGACAATTGCCTATACGCACGCCCCGACACCGGAGCTCCTGCAGAGGCTCAGGGAAAACGATCTCGGTGTGCGCCAGCAGGTGGAGCGGGTGCTGTCAGAGCAGCTCGCGCGAGCTTGCGAGATTGTGGATCGGAACCGGGCAGGGGTCGACCGAGTGGTGGCAGTTCTGGCGACGATCGAGGTCCTTGGGGGTGACGAGGTTCGGTCAATACTTTTTGAACCGACGCTCACTTCGGCAAAGGAGATGCGCAAACGACGGGAGCGACGCATGCCAGACGCTCTGTAGGTGTACCTGACGGGGCGGAAGTCTACATGAATGTGACCTTGTGGGTCGGCGCACGGCCGATGATGTGTTGCGCCGGCCAAATCCGACTCCACAATTGAACAGACGTTTCGAGGAGTTGGAGCTATGTGGTTACTGTTGTCGGAAGGGCTGTCTTGGCCGGGTGGCTACGATAACGATCGGTTCAACTTCTTGCGGTCGCCTTCAGCGCGAGAGCAACTGTCAGAATGTCTTGAGCGGAGCCTCCGGTGCGATCTCGCTGAACGAAAGCTCATCGAATACTGGGAGGAAGGAGAACCCTATGTGGTGCCGCCAGAGGGTATCCGATACGATCTGCTCAACATCGGATGCCGAGCGGCTGGACCGAAAATGATAGGACGCACGGCGAGGTGTCTGAGCAGGTCAGAGATTGTTCCCATCATCACCGGCGTGATCAGGAGGGACGAAGATGCCGCTCAAGTCGCGGCATCTTTGTGGGAACGTATTAGCCGAACATCAAAGGAATTTCGCTAGCCAGTTGTCGATTTGCTCGATCTGGCGGCTACCGAGCCGGGGAACCCAATCTGGTTGGTTCCATTCGTCCTTGATTGCAACTACGTCCTCGTAGGCGGGACGGCCACCGATGCTTGCAGGAGGCTCGAAGGATGCCCGAAAGAGCCTCGGAGGATCGTTCGGGCGAATCCAAAGATCTGCAACATCTCGAATCCCATGGTCGTACCAAAAACGAAACCAGAGCTTTCGTCCTTGGTAGCCGGTCCACGGTGGATAGTCGGCCAGCATCACCAGCGTTCGCGCCAGCTGTTCGAACTCCAGTCCCCGATGTTCCCAGAGTCGCTGACTCGAGGCCCGGCGTAAGAGTGCTCGAAACTCTTGCAGT
Organism: Hyphomicrobiales bacterium; assembly: GCA_900472605.1. Lineage (GTDB taxonomy): Bacteria > Pseudomonadota > Alphaproteobacteria > Rhizobiales > Rhizobiaceae > Rhizobium. Next base: position 107,354 of record UCJD01000049.1, read on the forward strand.
GAGAAGTACGGAACTAACAGTTGCAGCTCGCTGTACAGATCCTGCCAACGGTCAGCCACTATCTGCCGCAAGCGTTTGCCAGCTTCGGGATCCGGATCGACGGGCCGCAAGCGAAGATACGGCGCTCTTGCCGTCTCCTTCGTGGGGCAGAACAAGAGAGCCGGGTGGCGAAAGTGGGCAACTATCTTGGGAGTGCCTTTCACCAATGTCAGATTACGGCCGCACACACGGCATCTGGCAGGCGGTTGTTCGAATTTGTCGCCCGCAGCTAAAGTCCTCTTACCGAATTCTTCTTCAACATCGCTCGCCTTAACGAACTCATCGCGCTCGGGATGCCAGGCAACTCTCATCTGAAATCCATTAGTTGAAAACAGGCGTCAGCTCCCCGGCAATCAGTTCGGGAGCTATTGGTGGGGCGGAGACAACCTTCCTCGAAGGTATGACTTTTTCGCTGCTTAGCAGGGGAGCTCGCATCATCACATCGATATCGAAGTCGACATCCTCAAGCGCGCTGTAAAGGGCGAGCCCGACTGCCTGAGCCGCGCGGGGCGGAAACGCATTCGCGATCTGCTGATCACGAGCGCCCAAGCCCCCTTCGAACATCCATGCGTCCGGGAAGCCCTGAATCCTTGCCCGCATGCGTTCCGTCAGCCCCGGCATGAATCCTGGCATCGCCGCCTCCGCTGCTGTCGGAGCCTTCTCCGGCCTCCGGCCCGCGTCGATTTCGATTGTCTTCCAACCATTTGCGAAGTTCTTCGGCGCGTTGCTGCGGTATCCAACCAAGGTCGGCGCAACGACTCCGCGATCAATGTGTCCGTCTCGCAACGTGTTCGTGGATCGACGCCGTTCCGCCCAAGCCTCAGCTCCGTCCCAGCCATTTGCTTGCAGCAGGTCGACGAGGGCGTCACCAATGTTCAGCCTGAAATCCGGGGAATGGTCTGGAAGCTTGAACGTCCGAGCGCTCAGACCCTTGCGAATGCCGACAACGATGATCCGTTCCCGTCTCTGCGGAACGCCCCAGTCCTGAGAGTCGAGCTTCACGATGTGTATGTCATAGCCTGCGCGTCCGAACAGGCGGATCAACATGTTCCGATAGCGAGCATGGGTCACCTGCGCAAAGCCCGAGACGTTTTCGAATGCGAACATCTTCGGACCCATCTCGCGGACCGCTCGGACACCGGAAAGGAACAGCTCGCGGTCGTCGTCCTCGCCTTTCCTGACTCCGAGGATGGAAAAGGGCTGGCATGGCAGACCTCCGACAACGACGTCCACTCCTTGGAACGGGGTGAAGTCTACGTCGCGGATGTCGGCCTCGATCACGTTTAGAGCAGGCACGTTGCGGCGTAGTGTGGCGGCGGCTCTCGGATTCATCTCGACGGCTGCCAGATGGTCGAATCCGGCAGCGTGCATCCCGAGAAGCATCCCGCCTGCGCCCGCGCATAACTCGACGGCGGTCAGGCGCTTTCGGAACCTGGTCGCCAAGTTTGTCTTTTTGGCAAGGGGGCGGGACATTGGCGATCGGCTTACATGCCCGGAGAGAACGAAGAGAGCCCGGAAGAGGCCAAAGGCGTCCGATTCTTTGCGATCGTCGAGAGCCCAGCCGCGGCCACGGCCAAAAAGCCCGTTTGAAATGCGCACGAGAGCGTAGCGCGCTCGGCCAAGGCGTCGCGCCGGGTCCTCTTCTGCTAGGTCTTTCCATTCTTCCGGACCGGGGTGATTGCGCCCGAACAATCTGTCGAATTCCAGCAACATCAGCTTGCCATCAGCTTTTAGTTGAAGTTCCCGTGCGGAGCGCTCATTCCGCTTCGACTTCGCATCAAGGTCCAGCAGCGCATTCATGATTTTTGTCACGCGAGCGTCCAGTGCTCCGACGGATGCGAGGGCTTGTGCCGTCGCTGCTTTGGCCACAGCCCGCGCCCGTTCAGCTTCCCATTGGGCCGCTTCGGACATCCGATCGAGACGAAGCTGTTTGCGGATGTTGGCAATATCAACCGACGTGACAACTGTTCCGGCCGCAATCGTCGCAAGCGCGATGTCGCGCGTTGCGGTACTGGCCGTCGCGAGTGAGCGCATCGATGAAAGCGACAAGCGTTTGCGAGCATTCTTCGGAAGTCGTGCATCGAGCTTTGAGCGAAGCCCAGCATAGAACTTGATGTCCGCAGGAGTGAGCCCGCACTCGACGCGAAGCTGCTCCCTCACTTCCTTGAGCGGCGCTGCCTTCTCGAGTTCGTCGAACGCATCGGACATTCGCATTGCGAGAGCTATCATATCTCGCTGCAGCGACATGATTTTGCTTTTCGCTTCCCCGAATGCTTCCAGATCCATTTCCGCCACTCCATTATGCCCGGGTGTTCCATATCGGCACGGCCGTTAAGCCCCGGGGAAAGGATTCGATAAAATCCGAGGCATCGCGATTTTCGGTTGCGGGCCGTAAAACTTAACCTCACCGAAACCGCGTCCGGGGGATAGATCGCCAACGATCTGAAGAGGGCAGACATGGAACAAGCAGCAGCTCCACTGGAAGGCGTCGTCGTCGTTGTCATCGACGCCGCAGACACAGCAAGACAATTGGAACTTGCCTTGGGACAAGCTGGCGCGACGACATTTTTCGCCCGAGACGATGACGGGCTCAGGGAGCTGATGGAGCGGATCTCACCCCACTTTGCCGTCGTCGATCCCACGTTTTCCGGTGGGGGATCCGAAAGCATCGCGTGGAAGCTGTTCAGCCATCCGGAATGCCGGACAATCATCTATTCGGCAGGCGTGCATCCCCCCGCAGGCGTCGCGACCAACTGGCTGATCGACAAATCTCGCCCGGTATCGGAGGTGGTCGCCGCTATCGGTGTATCCTTGAAAGATTCAAGTTGGCCTGCGAAAGGCGGCGACGATGTGAAGCCTGCCCGGTGAGCTTTTCCCACGATCATGGCATGTGATCTCGCAACGTAGCGAAGGCATAGGTTGCGTTTTCTGCGGAAGCGGGCTACGAAGAGGCATGAAATCGCGATAACCGGGTCGATCGCAAGGTCGGACGGCCGCGAGAGCGCTCAGGGCGGCGGGACATGCGTGGAATACCGCACCTCCCGCCGTTTCGTTCGCCACGATCATTGGCTGCCCGGGCTCGGCGTTGCGTCCAAATCAGTCCTAATTCTCGTCTGCATCCCCGGGTCGAATCTCAGCGCAAATTGACAATGCGTGGTCGGGATTGATGCGGCCGATATGCAGCGCGGCAACGATCGAACATGGCGGCACATATTGCCCGCCTCTCTTTGTTGTTCTCGACAAATGCGCTGAAGCGATCCGCGCTGCGCCTGCATGCCAATCGTCGTTCGCCTATCGCGCTCATGCGGTCTACCCGAAGGCGATGTTGGTCACCGTCATTGCACCGCTTCACATCTCCCGGAGACATGGCATGTCACAGACGCCAGCAAATCTGCGAGTTCGAGCAGCTCGGCATCCCGGAAACGAGGTGCGACAAGCTGCACTGCGAGCGGCAGGCCACCAGTCCCCGTTCCCACGGGAAGGGCCACACAGGGGACGTGCAACAGGGTCCACATCGTGTTCAGAACCGAGCTCCCTGTGTCGGCAAGACCAGCAGGTGCCTCTCCGCACGCCGCCGGGGTTATAACGCATGACAAACGCTGGCGATCGACAATTCTGCCGAACTCAGCCCGGCAAAACGATGCATGATCGTAGTCGGCGACGATATCACTTGTGGAAGTCACCGAGCCCTGCACCTTGACGGCAATGCTGGCATCGAGTGCCGAAGCAAATTCCAGGTGCTCCGACAGGAAGCAGCTACGGATCTCCCAATCCACAATTCTGTAGGCAGCCTCTGTCAAATCCGAGAACGCGGGAGGAAGGTCGAATTCCACTATCTCGGCACCTGCCGCAGCGAGGCGGTCGGCCGTCTCTTCCAACAACTGCCTCTGGCCAACCTGCGTGTGTTGCCACATCGGCGTTCTGCACAAGCCGATGCGGAGGTTCCTGATGCCCAAGCTTGCCGTCTCTGCCTTTCGCGGCATGCGAAACACTTCAGCCACCATTGTGAGATCTTCGACGCAACGGGCATACCAGCCGATGGTGTCGAGGCTCGGTGCGACGGGCTTCACCCCTTCGATGCTCACGAGCCCATGGGTCGGCTTGAATGCGTAGATGCCCGTGAAGGCGGCAGGCCTGATTATGGAGCCCCCGGTCTGGGTGCCGAAGGCGATGGGGACGTGAAAGTCGGCCACAGCGGCGGCGGAGCCGGATGACGAGCCTCCCGGCGTATGGGCGGTATTGCGGGGATTGCGCGACAGGGCGCGTCGCTGAGAAGTGGCGAACTCCACCGTGTCGGTCTTTCCCATGACGACGCCACCCGAGTGGCGAACCACACTCACGCAGGCGGCATCGCGGCCAACTTGATGATTGCGGTACAGGGGGGAGTTATATGTGGTGGGCATGTCGCGGGTGGCGATGATGTCCTTGAACCCCGCGGGAATGCCGACCAACGGTCCAAGGCAACCGGAATTGTCGATTTCCCTTGCTCGCTTCAGCACTGCATCCGGATCGAGATGAAGCCACGCCCGAATTTCGTGTTCACGATCTGTAATCCGCTCCAGACAGGACCGGATGAGCTCTTCGGAAGACAGCTTTTTCGCTGCGATAAGTTTCGAGGCCTGAACGGCGCCAAGCTCGTGTGGCTTCATTGCTCTCCCCTGTCGCTGTCCGGGCCTGATGCCTGCATCAAATCAAACAGGCCGAACCGCCGCTGCCTAAATCCCGGTCTGCGGCCATGAGCAGCTCGTCGAAGTTGGCAGGCGCCGCAATCTTACGACCGACAACCGCAGGCGAATATGCCTGCATCCAGTACGAATGCGTCGGGTGACCGCCTCCTGCCACCAGTAGAATGATGTTTTCGGGCTTTGCAGCGATCGGCCATGGGTCGATGCCGATGCTTTTCCTGGCCACTTCCGTAGGCGAGATTTCGATCCAAGCCATTCCGCCACTATCCCGCATCTTCTTCATCGGAACACGCGAGTTCTCCCAGAGGAATTCGCGTATCCTCTTCTGCGTCCAACCCGTCGAAGCCAGATAGTTGGCGACGACGCGGGTCAGGAGCATGGCGCCGGGTGTGCCACTTTCGTAGCCGTGGGTGTAATGCGGGTTCGGCACGGCCATGTAGTCGGCCATGCGATGAAGCCCTTCCTTCACATCTTGTTCGAGCGTCTCTTTCATGGCGCCGCGGCGAAGAATGTTGGTCGCGCCGGTGGCCCAGAAAAACGAGACAGAGTCCGTACCGGGTTTATAGCCGTGGCGTTCCGTTCCGTGCGGAAGCCAGCCCTGAGGTAAGCCTTCCTCGTCCTCGGCAAATACGATGTTTGTCTGCCGCAGAGCGCCCCACGGGGCCATCGTTCCGGTACCCGGGAGAGCGCCGCCCAGGTTTTGCTGGAGTTGTCGGAGAGCACGGCCGATCGCCGCTCCTGCCGGGTGTTGAGGATCGGGTCCGAGACAACCGAAGCCGCTGCCGAGCCGAATGTAGTGGGCAAGCGGGCCATTGACGATGACCACAGGAAACGTTGCGGCGGACGTCGCCTGCATCTGGTCGCCAGTGGAAGCGGGATCCAGCATCGCCTCGACAGCAGCAAGGAGCACGGTCAGGTATTCCGGACGCCCGCCTGACATCGCGAGCGCGATGGCGCAGGCCTCGACGGTGGCGAGGCCGCCTCTTGGAGGGAACTTTCCGAGCAGATGGTCCCGCGGAAGGTCTGTGCCACGGAGGATCCAGTTGACGCGCTCCCGCGTTGCTGGCCAGAGTGGCAGGCCATCGCCCCATCGGTTGACCAGAAAGATATCGTTGGCCTTCGCCATGGCATCGATGTGGTCCACGCCCTCGACCACCATCATCGCGCCTTCGCCTTCGTTTCCGAGGCGGGGCGACCATCCCGTGAGAATTTCGTAGATCTCCTTTCGACGGGACTTCAGGGGCGTGAGGTCGGAATCAGGCAGGAACAGGTCGATCGGGAATGTCACCATGGGCGCGTCGGCGGGCAAGCCCAGTCCCGATACGGCGTTCCGGACCACGCCCACAAAATCCTCTCGCGTGACGATCGCCGTAGGAATGCCTGCAGCCTCGAGTTTTCCGGCAGCCACCCCGCAAGCGGTCGAGCAAGCGCCGCATGCGGCGTTTCCGATGATCACCGCATCGACGCCGCTTTCCTTGATCGCGTCGATCGTGCTGTCGAGCGAGATGAATTCCGTCCCTTGCGGGTATGTGTCAGGGGGGAGGATCTCGATGCCGGGAATGTCTTCGCGCATCAATTCCATCAGAATGGGAAGAGAACGGAAGGACTGCCACTGGCCATTCGAGAGAAGGCCCACGCGCTTGTTCTCGAGAGTGGACAGGCGCGTCGCGTGAGAGTGCGAGACTTCAGTCGAACCAGACGGACTATGAAATTCCAGCAGTGCCATTCTTGCTCCTCCGCAATGTTGACAGATGCCTCGGATGGTGAGGCATGCTTGCCGCCGTCCTCCAACGGCCATTTCCTCGGTGACTGTCGTACCACCAACGAAAGGGCTGTTGACAAGGCTGGAATGTCGCAGTGGCCCTGCCAGAGCCCAACGCCAAGGGAACCCATAGGTCGGGCCTTTGCTCCGTTCAACAGGGTTGCTCTTTTGGTGGCAGGGCGTGTCTCCTGATCCTGAACAGCCGGAAGCCGCACTCTTGTCGGGAGGATGAAGAAGTGGGGAATTCAAGCGATCGCCGCGAAAGTCCGCCGTCTCAGTTTTGCGCTGTCACGACTGACTCGGCCGTACGTCGATCGGCACGCGCATTCATAACCGCGAGATAGCTAGGGAGAATACGGCTAGGACGCGGTCCGGATGGAACACCCGGTCCGGGATCGTCGCTGGTCTCACGTCGATTGGCGGTTTCCTTGTCGTCCGCCATGAAATTAAAGGGAGGAGAACACAAATGCGCATGCAGCGTCGTACTTTTTTGGCCGGGATCGCCGCGTCGGCCGCCACCTCGGGGCTGGCGGCTCCCGCCATGGCTCAGTCCGAAGCGTCTCGGGTGCTTACCTACGTTCCGCCGCAGGGACTGCAGATCCTCGATCCGCACTTCACGACGTTGAACAACGTCTCGTTCTACGGTCACTACGTCTACGACATGCTCTATAGCGTAGATGCGAACTATCGTGCGCGGCCACAGATGGCCGAGGGCCATACTGTCTCGCAGGACCTGCTTACCTGGGAAATCAAGCTTCGGAAGGGACTGAAGTTCCACGATGGCGAGCCAGTGCGGGCGCAGGATTGCGTGGCGAGCATCAAGCGCTGGGGACAGCGCGACGGCTTTGGAGCAGCGCTGTTGAGCTATACGGACGAAGTGGTTGCCTCGGATGACACCACGATCCGGTTCCGGTTGAAAAAGCCGTTTGGGGTACTGCCCGACGCATTGGCGCATCCCGTTGCCTCGCCCTGTGTCATTATGCCCGAACGGATTGCCGCGACGCCGATCTCGCAGCAAGTGACGGAGACGATTGGTTCCGGCCCATTGCGTTTTGTCCGTGACGAGTTCGTTCCAGGCGAGCATGCGCTCTTTGAAAAGAATCCGGATTATGTGCCACGCCAGGACCCCAACAGTGGCTTGTCGGGAGGCAAGGTCATCCATTTCGATCGCATTCAGTGGAAGGCTTTGCCCGATGCATCGACCGCTGCGGCCGCGCTGCAGGCTGGAGAGATCGACTGGTGGGATACGGTTCATTTCGATCTGCTGGATCTTCTCCGCAGTGATCCCAACCTGAAGGTCGAGGTTTCGGATCCCAGCCTGATGAACTTCATTCGCTTTCAGAACGGCCAGGCTCCGTTTAACAACGTAGAACTCCGACGGGCTGTCGCATCCGCCGTTGATCAGACGATCTACACGAGAGCGCTTGTCACTTCCGGCGACATTCAAACCTGCGCGGCGATCTATCCTTGCCGCCTCCCTGGCGTGAAGGAACTCGGCAAGGAGCTGATTGGCGGCGAGAAGGACTGGGCAGCGATCGCCGAAAAGGTGAAGGCTTCTGGTTACGACGGAACAGAGATCGTCATTCTGAACGCCACCGACAATGTCTGGACTGCTCCGATGGGCCCGATCCTCTTGGACATGTGCAAGAAGATCGGGTTGAACGCAAGGATGGACCAGGGCGATCTGAACACCATTTCGCAGCGCCGTGCCACCAACAAACCGCTCAGCGAGGGTGGGTGGAGCATGTTTGCGTTTCTGGCTTCGACACCCGTCCTGGCGAGCCCACTTACCGCCGTCGTCGCGCGAGGGCTCGGCGAAAAGGGTTGGCCGGGCGATAACGACGATCCTGAACTCGAGCAGCGGATTTCCGACTGGATCGCCGCGCCGTCCGATGAGGAGCGCCTGCAGAAACTCAACGATGTGCACGAGAGATTGTGGGAGACAGTGCCTTTGGTCCCGCTGGCGAGCTACTCCCAGTACACGGGCTACCGAGGGGATCTGACGGGATACATCCAGAGCGTGGTGCCAATTCCTTGGGGTGTCAGGCGGTCGGCCTAGCTCAAACCGAGTCGTCTGGCGCCCGGTCGAACACCGGGCGCCAGCACCGCAATTTCAGTTGGACGAAGCGACGATTCCCTGATCGTGCAGCCGAGACACCTCGTGCTGCGGTAGACCCAGATAGTCGGCCAGTACTTCCTCTGTGTGCTGGCCGAGGCGCGGCGCTGCCGATACGCGGCCACGTGTTTCTGCTGGCAGTCGGGCGAGGGCGCCGGGAGCCGGATACGCGAGACCGCCGGGATTGGCGACGTTGTCGAAGATTTCGTTCTGCCGCACCAGCCTCGGGTCGTCTGTGACGGCCTCCTTGAGTGAACGATAGAGTTCCCAGCAAGCGCCCTCGCGGTCGAGACGCTCATGGAGGTCCGCGTAGTCAAACTTGGCAAATGCCCGGGCGAACCGAGGCTTGAGAAGTTCGCGATGCGTGAACCGTGTTCCCTCGTCCTTCACGAATGAGACGTTGAGCTCTCGCTCCAGGCTGGCAATCTCTTCCTTCAGGTCAAGAGCCTCGAGCAGACCAGTCCATTGGCGACTGGTGATCGCGACGACCATGATCCGACGCCCGTCCCTTGTCAGGAAATCCTCGCCGAACGCCCCGAACAGAGCGTTGCCTGACCTGCTGCGATCTCCACCATTCGCAACTTCGCCGACCTGGCCGAGGTGTCCAAGCATCCCGATAGCCATATCGCTCAGAGCGACCCTTACCTCGCCGCCTTTTCCTGTCTGCCGCCGACGGCGTTCCGCCGCCATCAAGGCGAAAGCGCCATAGGCGCCGCTGGCAATGTCCCAGGCTGGCAGGACACTGTTCACAGGCTCGTCCGCTGCGAGGCCTGCCGGGCCAGTCATCAACGGAACGCCGACTGCGGCGTTGACGGTGTAGTCGACGGCATTCCGTCCGTCCGGCCAGCCCATGATCCGCAGCGTGATGAGGTCTGGTCTGCGCTCCACCAGCCTCTCGTGCGAGAGGAAGCCGTTGACGGGATAGTTCGTGACGAACAGCCCGCGGTCTTCGCCGGGCGCGGTGACAATGGCCGCCGCCAGCTCACGTCCCTCCGGGGCGGACAGGTTGATCGCGACGGACTGCTTTCCCTTGTTCAGGCTCTCCCAGTAGAGGCTGTCTCCGCTGGGAGATAGCGGCCATCGACGGTAGTCGGGCCCGCCGCCGATCATGTCGAACCGAATGACGCGGGCTCCCATCTGATGCAGGTGCAGGGCACAGGATGGGCCAGCGATAAAGGAGGCGCCTTCGACAACGGTTAGTCCGTCAAGGAGATCGTACACTGTTGCTAGCTCCACTCTCGTTGCGAGGCCGTAGCCTACAAGATACTGATCGGGCCAAGTCGGTAACTCGGGTCCCTCGCGGCTTCTCCGCAATCGAACGTATTTTCCGGAAGTGGTGCGGTGTGCAAGGCAAAAGGACTTCGAACAGCCCGGTCATATGCATAGCCTTTGGGTGCGATTGGTGACCCCGCTCTGGAGTGGATCGACGCCTCCCTCTACCCTCATGGCGATTTGCAAGCCGACAGTTCGGATACAGGCGGCATCGTCGCGGGAGGAATAATGACGCTTAGAATCGGCTTTATCGGCCTGGGCCGCATGGGGCAGGGAATGGCCCTCAACATCCTGAAGGGAGGCGCGGACCTGCTTGTGTTCGATCCGGTGGAGGCTGCGATGAACACCTTGGTCCAAAGCGGCGCAAAGGCGGCCGCGTCGGTGGCCGATGTGGCGCGACAAGCTGACATCGTATTTACCTCCCTGCCTGGGCCAGCCGAGGTCAAGGAGGTCGTGCTTGGCGAGGAGGGCATCGTCGCAAACATGCGGCAAGGTCTCGTGCTGTTTGACCTCTCGACAAACTCTCCAGCGATGGTTCGCGAGGTCGGCGAGGCGATGGCCGCCAAGGGCGCGGCCTTTCTCGACGCGCCAGTCAGCGGTGGTCCGGCGGGCGCGGCCAGCGGCGATCTCGTTCTCTGGATTGGCGGCGACGAAAGCACGTTCTCAGCTCACCGACCGCTTCTCGAGACGTTCTCCAAGCCCTGCTACGTCGGGCCGATCACGTCCGGCACCGTTACCAAGCTTGCCCATAACATGCTCGGCTACACGATCATGGAATCCTTGGCGGAAGCGTTCACCCTCGCCACGAAGGCCGGGCTTGATCCGCTGAATTTCTGGGAAGCGCTGAGGATGGGCATGGTCGGCAAGCAATCGCCACTGTTCATGCTCACGCAGCAGTTTCTGCCGAATATCTACGACAAGCCTGCGTTCGCACTCAAGCTTGCGCTGAAAGACGTGCGCCTGGCAACGCAGATGGCCGAGGAGCTCGACGTTCCCATGCGGCTCTCGCGGATGACCAAGGAAGACATGGAGGCAGCCGTGTCGCGGGGGCAGGGCGACGAGGATTCGCGATCCTTCCTCAAGCTTCAGATCGAACGCGCTGGTGTCCAGATCGAGCTTCCGAAGGAACGCATCGATGCGGCAGTCCACCGGGCGCGTGCCTGAAGGACTGCTTTCCGAAACGACTTCAGCTTTCGGAGACGGCTTGTAACGAACTACCTCAAAGGAAGACACCAATGGAAATCATTCGCAACGGCTCGCAGCCGTCCTCGCTCGGCCCCGAAGAGAACTTCACAGGTCATGTTCGCCGGGATCCGCTCTTTCAAAATCCGGCACCCTCCCGAATGGTCGGTGGCTTGGCTACCTTTGATGCTGGCGCGCGGACCGTCTGGCACACGCACCCGGTCGGCCAGATCCTCATCGTCACGGCGGGCTTTGGAAGAGTTCAGACCTGGGGTGGCCCAGTCAGGGAGGTCGGCCCTGGAGACATCGTGTGGTTCTCTCCCGGAGAAAAGCACTGGCACGGCGCCTCGCCAAAATGCGGCATGAGCCACATTGCCCTCGTCGAGTCAGAGGATGGCAAGACGACCGATTGGATGGAGCCTGTGAGTGACGAAGAATTCATGGGCACGAGAGCCGAGAACTAGCCAGCGGGTGGCAGGCTGCGTTGCGCGCTGAGACGCCCAGGTGGACGCAAGTGCTTCGCTTTCCATGCGGGCACCGAGATTTTCGTGCCAGGCTACACTGTCGATGAACGGCATCCGTGTCAGAGTTGTTTCCGATATGCCGTCTAGCCAATGGCAATCGCTCGCCTCCAGGGCTTCCGCTGGGGTGGTCGCGGGTCCTGACGCAGAGTAAAAAAGCAAGCAGCGCCGATCTCGAGCGGCCACGAAATCAAAGCAGAAGGGGTCCGAAGTTGGACCTCGGAAAGGCCGATGCGCGTGCCAGGCGCCGCTCGGAACGGAGGAGATTTGCCATGAATTTGGGAAGGGCTCTCATGCAGAGCGGGGAATTGAAAAACAGGAGAGGCCAATGAGCCGAAAGCTTCCACTGCAGGGGATCCGGGTCCTTGAGGCTGGCGCCTACATCTCGGGTCCGTACGCGGGCGCGATGCTCGCCTCGCTCGGCGCGGATGTCGTCAAGATCGAACCGATCAAGGGCGGTGATGCATTCCGTCGCGGCGTCGAGGTCGATAGCCGCTACTTCGTGCAGTACAATGCGGGCAAGCGTAGCCTGGCGGTCGATCTGAAGAAGCCAGAGGGCATACGCCTGGTGAAGGCGCTGCTGCCGCGCTTCGACGTCTTCATTGAGAACAGCCGTCCCGGAAAGATGGCGCAACTCGGCCTTTCCTACGAGGATTGCATCGCGGTCAACCCCAGCCTCATCTATTCGTCCGCTTCCGGGTTCGGTGATGGGGGCACATACCGCGACCGCGCCGCCTATGACTCGATGGGGCAGAGCATGGGGGGATACTATTCCATAATGAACGATGACGGGGCACCGCGGCTTACCGGTACCTGCATCGCGGACCTCATCACAGCCGTGACGGCGACCATGGGCGTCCTGGCCGGACTCGTCGGGCGCGGGCTCGATCCAGATCGCAAGGGGATACTGACGCAGACGTCGCTTCTCGAAGCCATGTCAACGATCACCATCGATGCAATGACCCAGTTCCATGAAACAGGAACGACGCCTACGAGACAGTCACGACATCCGCAGGCGCAGAACTTCTGCCTGATGACAGCGTCCGGAGGCTCGATAACCCTTCATCTCTCATCGTCGGAGAAATTCTGGCAGGCCCTTGCGAACGCCATGGGACGGTCGGATCTCATCGATGACCCGAGGTTTCGCAAGTACTATGATCGCATGGCAAGCTATTTCGAGCTAAAGCCCATCCTCGAAGCCGAGTTCCTCAAGCGGTCCCAGGCTGAATGGGAAGAGCTCCTTGTCAGTTTCGATGTGCCTTTCGCGCCTGTCCTCACGATGGAGGAGCTGGCCACCGATCCGCAGACTAGGTGGCTTGACCTTCTGGAGCCTGAGCGCGACGGCAATGTCCTCGTGCGGCCGCCGTGGAGGTTCATGGGAGAGCGCCCGCGCCGCGAGTTCGATGCCCCTTACATCGGCGAGCATAGCCGGGAGGTTTCTCTCGAGGTGCATTCAGTTCAGGAGGTCGAGCAGCTTCTCAAGGATGGTGTCATCCATCAGTCGGTAATGGAACGCAGCCAGATCCCTTTGGCGGCGGTCGCGGTGTGAAGGAGTAACGCATGGATATTCTGACTCATTTGTTCGGCGTTGCCGGAAAGACCGTGCTTGTGACTGGTGGCGGCAGGGGCATCGGCGAGTCGATCGCAGAAGGCTTCGTCAAAGCAGGAGCCAAGGTCTTCATCTGCTCGCGCAAGGCCGAGACCTGCGTGGAGACGGCCGAGCGCCTTTCCAAGTACGGATCCTGCACGGCTCTTCCGATCGGCGCAGACATCGCAACGTCCGAGGGCAGGGCTTCGATAGTCGAGGAAATGTCCCAGCGGGTCGAAAAGCTCGATGTCCTGATCAACAATGCAGGAGCTCTCTGGGCGGCTCCGCTCGCCGAGTATCCGGAGTCCGGCTGGGACAAGGTCTACGATCTCAACGTCAAGGGCCTCTTCTTCCTCATCCGCGATCTCGTGCCGATGCTTGCCAAGGCTGCCTCGCGCGAGGATCCCTCTCGGGTGATCAACATCGGATCCATCGACGGCTTTCACATCCCGAAACATGAGACCTATGCCTACTCCTCTTCGAAGGCAGCGGCGCATCAACTCTCGATCCACCTCGCTGATCAGCTTGCCTCCAGGAACATCACTGTGAATGTCATCGCACCGGGAATGTTTCCGAGCAAAATGATGTCCGGCACGCTGGAACGGCAGGGCGAGCAGAAGACGGTGGAAAAGGTTCCGCTGAGACGGCTGACGAACGGCGACGACATGGCGGGTACCGCTATCTTCCTTGCCTCGCGCGCCTCCTCCTATGTCACGGGAACTGTCGTACCGGTAGATGGCGGCACCGCCACCACGCTTTAGGTTTCGCTCTTAATTGACTGAAAGCCACCGTTGACGACCATTCGGCCGGGCTTCGCGCTCGGCCGTCGAAAATCATCGAGCGAATGCTGAGGCCCGGCGATGAGTCCGCGAGGTGTCAAAGATCGCCCGTCAAATGATCAGACCCTAAAAGTACCTCGTTTTCAGTCTCTCAGGTAACTCTGATTGAAGGCGGGATGCGGTTTGAACCGCTCGGTGACAATCATCACTTGGCCCAAATTCAGCGGCTCCGCCTCGATGCGATCCAGTGCCTTATTGACCTTCAAGCATTGTTCCTCATCCAGGTAGAAACGGCGGTCATCAAGGAAAGCTCGTACCTTGTGAAAGTTGTGACTGGTAGCCGTCGCGATGGCAGCCACTGCCTGCTCGATAGCGCTCCGCACGACAGTGCGGCGCAGAAGCGGAACCACATCAAGAGTGCGGTCCTCGGAAATGACGAACGCCATGCGTGGGACTGAGGCCGCGTCAACGTAGCGGACCGCGGAATTGTATCGCGACCCGCGCGACGGCGTGCTTTCGCTCGAGGCGGGACCGTCGAGGATCACGCCTATCGCGTGGCAGATACCGTTAGTGTCGGCGAGGATGGTGCCGTCGATCAGGGTCGCACTCTCGATCAGCGCCCCGCTTAGCGGGGTCGGGCTGATGACGGTGCCTTGGCGGTGAAGGCGCTCGGCCTCACTGGCTGCATCGCTCGCTATCACTAGCGAGCTACCATGAGGAAGCTTTGCCAGGACATCGAGGACGCCGCGGAACCTGCCGATTGCGGTCTCCTCAATTGAATCGAACACGCGACGAATATTGTCAATGAATCGTTCCTTGCCGATCATTTCCTGTGGCAAGCGCGCGTCACCGAAGCGGGACCTCATGAGCACCTGATCGCCGCGCCGGAGATCCCACTGACCGTGACCTAAAAAGTCTACGGCAACGGGCGGCACACTAACATCGGAGAGATTTCCCAGCCCAACAATACGGTTGTAGTCGGCTATCAGCGCCGATCCGGATGTCGACATCTGCAACAACTTTCGTGCCCAGCGCGTTTGCGTCAGCTCCGCCGGCTGATCGAATTTCAGCACGAAGCTCAGATTCGGATCGTCCGATGCTGCAAATATCAGTCTTCCCGGCCTGACTTCGCCCTCATACTGCGCCTGCGAAACATCGTTTATAGCATCGAAGAGGTCGCATCCGGCATACCTGCCTTCGATGAACGGCGTTCGCATGAAACTTGCAGCGGCCTTTTTGATCACCTCGGGCGCGGAGCGCATCGCATTACTAGCGAGTTGTCGTCCAGGATCCGGCTGCATGAGCCCACGCTGACCCTCTTCAAGAATCTGCCTGATGCAGCAAAGGACAAAGCTCGTCTCAAAGGCCTCTTGGTTAAACACTGCGTTGAATACCGGATGTCGACGGAACAAGTCCTCAGGCACCTGGAGTGCACAAACCACATCAAAGTCGCCGACGGCGTGAGGAGTGCTGCAGAATGTTCGTCGGCCCGTCCTAAGTCCCTCGGCCTCAAGCCGAAGCTGCACCTGCTCTGCAATCGCCAGACGCCGAATATCATGCGGCTTTTGCCGCATGGACGCTTCGTCGCCATAGTACATTCGCTGCTTGGGATGTTTGGGGATGGCAGCTGTCACGTCGTCCATGATCCGGTCGAATAGTGCCACCGGCCATTCTCCGTCCTCGGACTCTATGCAGACGGGGTTTCCGGTCGAAACCTCAGGATGCCTGAGGCCCACCAGCAACGCATTTGGCTCGATCTCGGCGCCAATCAGTTCGAAGACGCGTTTAGCCAGGTATCCGAGGCTGAAGCGAAAATGAGATTGGTATTCCCACATGAAGTCACTCATAGTGCCCGGCTTCATTAGCTCTCCCAAAAAAACAAACCCATAGCATCGAAGGCCCAAATTCTAAAACTGTCAGTAGTTAGCCCAGAAAAGTCTGAGGCTGATGCGGAAGCTTTCATAATCCGCAGTCGACCAGCAAACGTCCTCGTCGTCGCGCACAAGCCAGTGAAGCTCGTTTGCGCAAGTCAGGTTTTCCCGGTTTGCATTCTGAATGAAGTTGAGGCAGTTGGTCACTGAAGTCAGGTGGTCGTCGCCGTAGTAACTGTTCGGAACATTGTAGAGAAGTCCCTCAATGAAATACGATGGCGCTTCCCCGGCTTCCAGGTAGCCTTCCTCGATCATTCGGTTTCGCATGTTCTTAAAAATGCGAACCGTACTTTTCACCCATGAACCCGTTGCTTTGTTCTTATTCGACAGATTCTCCCGATGCTGGCGCGGGTAATTTACAATCCGACGGCCAGTGGTTGTCTCGAATACAAGCCCTTCATTGAATTGCGGCCCCAGTAAACCCGAGTAGGACCGGTAATGCCTGTGCTCGGCTGAAACGAGCACATCTGCGTCCCGACGGTTGCCACTTCCCGGAATGAAAATCGCCTTATTGCCTATCGTTACTCCGGCGTAATGTTGTTGCAGCCAGAGGGCCACGTCTCCCTTGAAATCTGAAAGCTCGTAGTCGGCGGGAATGCGATCGCGCTGATATGCTGCCAGGTCGCCCTGCTGGAGGTCATCGGTATTGTGGTAGAAAGTCGAGGTGAGGCGGATCACGATATCGACGTCGCTGTCCGCATAAATGTTCGTGTCGTTCGCGTATGATCCCTGAAGGAAGTCGTCGAAAGACCGCAGGTAATACGGAGATGCGGTGCTGTTCAGAACGGCTCTTATAGTCTCGTGAGTGGCCTTGGATTGCGTCACGGACCCTTGATGGGACCACGTTTGCAATTGTTGCTCCGAAATAGGCATGAGGTCTCCGCTAGAGCAAAAGCGTTCTGATGGCTGTTTCCTGCTTTCCGAATGACTCCCGTCCGCGCGTGTGAATCAGGTCGAGCTTTGACAGGTCGTATTCGAGGAGGTCGGTCTCCATTGACGGTTCGGTGAATGCCTCACTCACGCGAACAGTCTCGACGTCCGGGAAGAGAATGCGGCGAAGCTGCTCCATCGACTGGGCATTGAAGTTGAAGGTTTTCTGAATGAGTTCGGCTTCTTCGGTCCAGGAGATGAACCATGCCTTCGTGAATTTCTTCAAGCGTGGAACTGGATAGTCGCCCACACCGACGTTCAGTACCTTGATGCGGTCGTGTGGCACTTTGTACGCGCGAACTGCATCTGCGATCGCGTACAGCGTCGGGTTGTTCGCGCAGAACCCGCCATCCAATAACAAAAGCTCGTCGCCATTGATTTTGATCTTCTGCCTCGTGAAAAACGGGTAGGCAGAACAGGACGCCTGCACCGCGTCGCTCAGAGTGCAGCCGAAACCAGGAACGAAGGTTGCCGCGCGACCGTGAGCTTGCTTTGCGTCCGCCTTGAAAATGATCGGCGTCTCCATCACCCACTTGGTCGCGACCACACCCAATCCGGTTTTAACCGCATTGAACTTTCGCTTCTTGAAAATCTCGTCGCCTAGTTCTTTCAGTGCTGCCGAACGAAGCGCCTTGTTCGTCGGGCGCATTACTTTGGGCACGTGTTCCCGGTAAAGCTGCTGGATTTTGGAAACAGGTGTGCCGATGGCCAGAAGCGTACCGATAATAGCTCCAGTGCTAGTCCCGAATATCAGGTCGAATGCTTCATGGATCGGCTTGCCGAGCATAGCTTCGACCTCTCGAAGCACTCCCAAGGTGTAAAAACCCTTTGCTCCACCTCCGTCCAAAGTAAGGACACGGAAGGGCTCGTCGGCAGAGAGATCAGTCACGAATGCTCCCAAATCAAGCTTGAGTAGATATGCTCTTACACTGGGCCATTCAAAGTTGAAAGCTCGATAGTGATCGGTTTGTCACGGCCTTTTAACGTCTTGCACAAATCACCTAGGAACAGTCGAACGTTGTCTGGCCGTGCCCTTGGAAATCGCAGATCCGCTCGCGCCATGTCCGCAACGGATCCTCCGAGCATGAAGACTTGGGGTGGGGCTACCTACCGCTGCCTGCGCCGTGCTAACGTCGGGCGCATCTCTTGCGGCTATCAAAGCGCAAGCTTCCTCAGGAAGGGTGTTGCGGCGCTCCCAAAAACGTCGTTGTCGTCCCCGACAAGCATATGCCCGGCCTCAGGCACGTTGGCATATTCGGCATGCGGACAGAGTTGCAGAAACTCCCTCGCGCCTTCCTCGCTGACCACGTCCGAACTCCCTCCCCGAATGAGGAGCGTCGGCACCGTCAAAGATTGAGCGTAGCGCGCAAGGCGTTCGTGTCGGTCCAGAAGGTCCCTGTGACGCGCATCAAGGTAGCTAGGATCCCAGTGCCAATGATAGCGGCCGTCCGGAGTTCGCCGGAGGTTTTTGACGAGGCCGTCGAGCTTTGCGGGCCGGGTGGATTTGCGAAAACCGGAAACAACTTCCGCGACTTCCTCCAGTGAGCCGAAGCCATGCTCGTGCTTGAGCATGAACGAACGCACCCGTTCGTACCCTTTTGCTTCCGTGTGCGGCACGATATCGACGAGGATCAACGCGGCTGCATCTACCGCTTTCATTCCGACTGCCGCCAGGGCGGTCGCGCCTCCGGCAGAGGCGCCCGCGATGATCGGCTTTGCACTGCCAACCGATTGGACGACCAGAGCCAGATCCCGTACGAGAGCTGCCTCGTCGTAGTCTTCTGCGGGCGACCAGTCCGAGTCCCCATGCCCTCGGGCATCGACTGTGACGACATGGAATCCGCGCGCTGCCATCTTCTCGGCGGTAGAGCGCCATGAGTGACGCGTTTGCCCGCCACCATGCAGAAGGACGAGCGTCGGATCGGAGGACTGTCCGAAACTGTCGGCAGCGATGGTGACCCCATCTGCTCCGATCCAGCGATGCATGGGTTCGGGAGTTCCCGGTATTCTTTTTGCGTTTACCGCGCGCATGTTCAGACCCCAGCTTGTCCAGACTACGATTTGCGCAGCATGGCGAAGAGCGGGTCGTCGAGATCGCGCCGGCCTATGACGCCCACCAGAGCCCGCAGATGGTTGGAACTTGGCTGATTGCGCGTTGAATCGTAAACGACCTTGCGCTTCGCAATCCGCCAGGCTCCGTCTCTATTCTCGAAACGGTCGCAGTAGCGCCCAAAGACTTCGAGATCGGTTGAACCGTTCTTGTCTTCGGCCGTGGAATGGGCTTCGCGCCTCTGGATCGCGACGAAGTAGGTCTCCGCGACCGCGCTGCGATCGTCCAGGAACTCGATGAGGCAGTTGCCAAGGAAATGCATCGAGAACGGCACATTCGCATGACGATTGCTGACCCAGTCGATGAACTGTCCGGGGCCGCCGGCGAATTCGCCATGCTCGTCTGTCGCATCCTCCTGGAAGCAGGCTCGAAGGGCGTCCCAATCGCGTCGGTCCACAGCCCTGGCATAGCGGAAAAGCGTATCCTCGATTTCGCTCTTCGCTATGAGTTCGGCGAATTTATCCACGTTTCCCCCACCAAATTGTTCGAGTAAGGAACAAAGCCAAGTCCTGAGGCGAACGCGTCAGAGCGCGCGTCGCCGTTCATCCCGAAATTCTAGTCGAACAGATTCCGTTCGGGTAACGCGCAAACGCATTGAACCCTGATAGGCATCCCCTATGACGACGGACTTCATGCCGGATCCCACGAGAAAACGTCCTGGCTGCGATCCAGGGCATAGAAGCTAGGGGAGAGCGCGGGGACGCCGTGGTCCCGTATAGTCTCCGGCGTCCACCCATCTTCGCGCTGGACCGATCGCAAGGGTCGGCTCTGGCCCATCAACAGGATCTCGTTCTTGCGCACGGCGAAAATCTGGCCCGAGACGGATTCCGCATCGTCGGAAGCGAGGTAGACGGCCAGGGGAACGTTCTTTTCCGGAGTCATCTGCTTCAAGCGCTCGACCCGCTCGATCTGGTCAGGTGTCGTAGCGGGGATGTTGCTCGTCATCCTTCCCCAGGCGAAAGGGCAGATGCAATTCGATCGAACATTGAAGCGAGCCATATCGAGCGCGATCGACTTCGACAGGGCGACGATTCCGAGTTTCGCGGCCGAGTAGTTCGCCTGACCGATATTGCCGACCAGCCCGGATGCGCTCGTCATATGGACGAACGAGCCGCTGCCCTGTTCCTTGAACAGCGGGGCAGCGGCCCGGCTGACGAAGAAGGAGCCATTCAAGTGAACCGACAGCACCGACGTCCATTCCGATGGCTCCATCTTGTGGAAGATGGCATCGCGTAGAATTCCGGCGTTGTTGACGACGATGTCGAGGTGACCGAACTCATCGATAGCGGTCCCCACGATCTTCTGAGCCGATTCCCAGTCTGAAACCGAATGGTTGCTTATCGCCGCCCGGCCGCCGAACGAATGGATCTCGTCGCGTGTCTCCTCAGCGGGACTTGCCGAGCCGCCTTCGCCGGAGAGGGAGACACCTATGTCGTTGATGACGACATGCGCCCCCGCTTTGGCGAGGCCTACGGCGATCGAGCGGCCGATGCCGCCCCCTGCGCCTGTGACGATCGCTACTTTTCCGTCGAGAAGCATGTTTTCCTCCGGTAGGCAATTTGGGAATTCTTTGATGACGGGAAACGCCTTGTGACGTTTGCTGCCGTCCCCGAAACATGACTCCTTTCGGGCTCGCTCTTCAAACGCGCATTCGCGTGCCCTTCCACCCGGATAGGCTTCTCCTATGGGCCGTGCTCGATCTAAAGGACTATAGATATCGTCATCGCACGTAGACCTGGGAGGAGACGGCGTGACTGAAGATCTGGCGTCCAAAGTCGAGGAACTTTGGGACAGGGAAAAGATCCGCGAATGCTTGCACCGCTATTGCCGTGGAGTTGATCGCTTCGACAGAGATCTCATTATGTCCGCCTTTCATCCTGATTTCCTGGACGAGCACGGCAAGTTCGTGGGAACGGGGGACGAATTTGCGGATTGGGCGCTCGGACAGCATGCGAAAGCCCACCTCTCGCATCAGCATTGTCTGCTCAATCATACTTGCGAACTCGATGGGAGCACGGCGCATGCCGAGACCTACTTCATGTTCATTTCCATGAACCGGGAAGGCAAGCCCCTTACACTTGGTGGCGGGCGCTACGTGGACCGTTTGGAAAAGAGGTCGGGCGAATGGCGTATTTCGGCCCGCGTGACGGTGCGGGACTGGGCGATGACTGACGAGATCGCCGACATGGCCGATCTCACGTCCTTCACGTCCACGCGAACGCACTTGAGTGAGAAGGTACGCCAGTTCATGAACCTCGGGCGAGGACCTGCGCGAGACCGGAGTGACCCATCTTACGACCGTCCTCTTGTCGTCGACCCGGCTCGCCGTGATGCATACCTTGCCCTTATCAGGTCGCGCGAATGAAGGCGGTTATTTTTCCAAAATTCGGCGGCCCGGAGGTTGTGTCGGTGGCGGAACTGCCGATGCCTGTGGCCCGACCGGGCGAAGCGATCATACGTGTCGCAGCATCCACCGTTAATCCAACCGACCTCATGATGCGCTCCGGCAAGCAGGCGCAACTGATGTCGGATCTTTCCCCTCCGTTCATCGCCGGAATGGAATTCTCAGGGCACGTTCACAGCGTGAGCGAGGGGGTGGAGCTGCCTGTTGGACAGGCCGTGTTCGGAGTGGTCAACCCACGCCGACCTGATGGCGGCGCTCACGCGCAGTACATCCGTGTCCCGTCGGCATCGGTCGTTGCGATCTCAAGGACGGCGGATCTCGTTGAAGCCGCAACCGTGCCGATGAATGCACTCACTGCGCTGCTGGCAGTCGAACTGGCTCGCGTCAAGTTCGGCGACAGCGTTCTGGTCACAGGCGGTACGGGAATGCTTGGCGGATCAGTCCTGCAGCTCGCACGCCACATCGGCTTGCACACGATCGCCAGCGGAGCGGAGGCCGATGAGGACCTTCTGCATAGCCTTGGCGCCGCCGTAGTCGTTCCCCGTGATGCTCCTGCACTGAGCCGATTCGTGCACGAGATATTTCCAGAAGGCGTTGATGCACTGATAGATGGCGCTCTAATCGGTTCCGAGCTTGCACATCTCGTCAGGACGGGTGGCACCGCGGTGTCATTGCGGATGTCGCACCCGATCCGCGATCCGAGGCTCTCGACGCCATACGTGTCGGTCCTCGCTGGAATGGAACGAAACGATCTCATCAGTCAGGTCGGGTCGCTCTTCGACCAAGGCGTTCTTTCCGGTCGCGTCGCGCAGGGCGGCCGCATCGATTTCCGGCAAGCAAGCATTGCGCATTCACTGGCGGAGCGCACAGGTCTGCGCGGGCGCGTTGTTCTCACATTCGGTGGCGAGTAGCCCCCCGCGCGATGGGCGCGTCGATCAAGTTTAATTCGAAAGGTAGTCAGCATGGTTTGGCAAGGACAGTACGACAAGCTCTACATCGGAGGGGAATGGGTTTCTCCCGACAGCAGCAAGACAGTCGAGGTGATCTCTCCAGTCAGCGAAGAGGCGATAGCGGCGGTTCCAAGCGCTAGTTTCAGCGATGTTGATCGCGCGGTCGCTTCGGCCCGCCATGCGTTCGACAAAGGACCATGGCCACGGATGCCTCTCGAGGAAAGGATAGCGGTCGTATCGCGTCTGCGTGACGCCTTCATCACGCGCCGCGACATCCTGGCTCAAGTGATAACCGACGAGATGGGAAGTCCGATAACCTTCTCGAGAAATCTGCAGGCGGGCGTTCCAATCCTGATGCTGGAAGCCTTCATCGATATCGCGCGCGAATATCCGTTCCGAGAATTGAGACGATCGGCGACAGGAAACGCACTGGTCACGCGGGAAGCGAAGGGTGTCGTTGTGGCGATCGTGCCCTGGAACGTACCCATGATGACGACCATCATGAAGCTCGCGCCTGCACTTCTCTCAGGCTGCACGGTAATCATCAAGCCTGCGCCCGAAACACCGCTGTCCGCTTATCTCCTAGGCGAGATGCTCCAGGAGGCTGGCATTCCGGAAGGGGTGGTCTCTATCCTGCCCGCCGAGCGGGAGGCAAGCGAGTACCTGGCTCTCCATCCGGGAGTAGACAAGGTCACGTTCACAGGATCGACGGGTGCAGGTCGTCATCTGGCTACCAAGTGCGGCGAGCTGCTCCGCCCGATCACACTGGAGCTTGGCGGCAAATCGGCTGCGGTATTCCTTGACGACGCAGACATTGCTGCGGGTGTCGAGGCCCTGCGGATGGGCTCGTTGCGGAACTCCGGACAGGTGTGCAGCCTGAAGACCCGCATCCTCGTGTCGAAAGACCGTCGTGACGAGCTTCTCTACCACTTCGGCGCTCTTTTCGACTCGATGCCTGTCGGCGATCCGAACGATCCGGCAACCCAGATCGGACCGATGGTGACAAGGAGGCAGATGGAGCGGGTCGGCGGATACATCGATCAGGGGCTGAAGGATGGCGCTCTCGCAGTCAGGGGCGGCAGCGGTCGGCCCGAAGGGTTGAACCACGGCTGGTTCGTGAGGCCCACCCTCTTCGCCAACGTCGACCCGGATGCCCCGATCGCGCAGGAGGAGATATTCGGTCCCGTCCTAGCAGTCTCGACATTCGAAAGCGAAGAGCAGGCCGTTCAGATCGCCAACAACTCCGTCTACGGCCTCAATGGAGCGATCTTCTCCTCGGATGTCGACAAGGCGATCGACATGGCCGGACGCATCAAGACCGGGACGATTGAAATTAACGGCGGAGGAGTGGGGTTTCAGTCGCCCATCGGCGGCGTGAAGCAGTCCGGGATCGGGCGGGAAGGCGGGCAGGAAGGATTCGATCCGTATCTGGAGATCAAGTCCATTGGGATCCCCAAATCATTCGCCGACGGTCTGGCTGGAGGCGCCGGCCGTGATTGTTCACAGGCGGCGGACCAACATAGTTGATCGGCCGCCTGAAGCAGCAGCCTAGTGGCTGAGGGTCATGCCGCCGTCGACGGTGAGGCAGACCCCGGTGATAAAGCGGGCGTCGTCGCTGGCCAGGAATGTCGCCGCCTTGGCAACGTCCCAGGCATCGCCCATCCACCCCATGGGTATGCGACCCACGCGCTTGCGCCACGCCTCGTCCAACCCCGCTTCGGTAACGCCATGATTCTTCATGGCCGAGAGCTTGGCCATCGGCGTATCCATCAGCCCCGGAAGGACTGCGTTTACCCGGATTTGCTTCGAGGCGTATTGCGCCGCCGTCACCTTAGTCATGTGGTTCATGGCCGCCTTTGTCGTGTAGTAGGAGACATAGGGCGTACCCAGATAGGCGAGAGATGAAATCGAGGAGACATTGACGATAGAGCCGCCTCCCTGTTCGAGCATCACCGGAATTGCGTGCTTCATGGCCAGATAGCAGCTCTTGAGGTTGATGTCGAAAGCGCGGTCCCATTGCTCTTCCGAGAGTTCGACGACGCCGCCGTTGATGACAATCCCGACATTGTTGTGCAGGAGGTCGATACGGCCGAACGATGCAACGCAAGCGTCGGTTGCTGCCTTGACGTCTGCGGACTTCGCTGCGTCCCCCGTTACGGCGATTGCCTGGCCGCCTTCGCTCCGGATGATATCGGCCGTTTCCTCGGCCGCCTTGGCGTCGAGATCGAAGCAAGCCACGCTCGCACCCTCTCGAGCGAAATGGACGGCACATGCCTTTCCATTGCCCCATCCCGGCCCGGCGCTTCCAGCACCCATCACCAACGCGACCTTTTCCTTCAAGCGCACCTTGTGTTCTCCTTCTCTGGCAAAGTCGGGACTACTGTAGTCGGTCCCGACCTGAAATCCGCTTCAATCGAGCGCTGATTATGGATTTTTGCGCGATGCAGCGGGATTACTGCCCCGCCTATGGCCCCTCCAGCCTTTCCCTTTTGGAGGCCTTCGAGGTGCCCGATCGCGTTGACTAGCGTGACCTCATACGGCACCTCCTTGAGAAAGTCTGGAGGAAATTATGAAGCCCACACGCTCACTGCTATTCGTTCCCGGCCACCGCAAGGGATGGGCGGAAAAGGCTGTCGCGTCCGGAGCCGACGCTGTCATCCTGGATCTGGAAGACTCCGTGCCGATGGATATGAAGGCGGAAACCCGCCACATGGTCGCGGAGACGATACGCGAGCTCGCAAACAATCATCCTCACGTGAGCGTCTACGTCCGATTGAACGCCCTTGAGACCGGAATGACGGGGGATGATCTCGAAGTCGTGGCGATTGAGGGCTGCGATGGCTTCCTTCCTCCGAAGACCTACGGCGCCCGCGACGTCGTCTCGATGGACGCCTTGGTCACCCATTTCGAACGCCGCAACGGCGTGGCGCCCGGCACGCTTGAGTTCGTCCTCTCGCTGGAGACGGCGCAGGCCTACGCCGACTGCGAGAACATGATCAAGGCTTCGCCACGGTGCGCCACGCTCTTCGCGGGCACCGCCCGTGATGCCGACGTCTCGCGCTCCATCGGGTTCGAATTCACACCGGAAGGTCTCGAAACCATCTATCTCCGCAGCCGGGCCGTTCTTGCAACTCGGGCGGCGGGCAAGAACTTCCCGATCGTCGGCTTGTGGCAGGACCTCAAGGACATCGATGGCGCCTGGACGTTCGCCCGGCAGAACAAGCAGCTCGGCTTCCGCGGAATGGTGGCGATCCACCCGAGCCACGTCGCGATCGCCAACGAGGTGTTTTCGCCGTCATCGTCCGACGTGAGCTTTTATCAGGGCATGATCGACGCGTTCGAGGCCGCCGTGGAGAAGGGGCTTGCCGCCATCGACTACGAGGGCATGCACATCGACTACGCCCATGTGAAGACGGCCCACGAGGTCATCGGCCTGCACGCGGCGCTGCAAGAGCGCAACAGGGTTTGAGGAGCCAGCAATGAAGGGACGAGCTGAATTCGGCGACGCTTCGGCAGCGGCATGGCTTCCATCGGACAGGGAGATTTCCCGCAGCCGTCTCGCGGGTGCCATGAAGCGTTGGGGATATGATTCCCTGGCGAAGCTTCACAAGGCTTCGGTCGACGATCCGACCTGGTTCTGGCGTGTTGCACTCGACGACCTGGGCGTCGAATTCACCACGCCCTGGACCGACTACATCGACACAACTGCCGGATACGAATTTCCACGCTGGTTTGTCGGAGGAAAGCTGAACGTCGCCAGTCACTGCGTGGAGAGACACGCACGCGATCCCGACGCAAGCAAGAGGTCCGCGGTCGTGTATGAGGCGGACTCGGGTGCGCGGCGCGAGATTACGTTCGGGGAACTGAGCAAGGAGGTCGAGCGTGTGGCCGCAGGCCTTGTCGCGCTCGGTATAAAGTCCGGCGACCGCGTCGGCTTGTTCATTCCTGTCATCCCCGAAGCAGCCGTGGCGCTGATGGCCTGTGCGAAGATCGGGGCTATCGCGGTGCCTGCTTTCTCCGGATACGGGCCAGAACCACTGGCCGCCCGCCTAAGAGCTGCCGGAGCGGTAGCACTGGTCACGGTCGACGGGACGACCAGGCGCGGCAAGCGGGTGCCGATGAAGGAAACGGCTGATGCCGCGGTAGCTATGGTCGACACCGTCAGGCACGTGCTTGTGATCCGCAACGATGGCAGTCAGGTCGCCTGGGACAATTCCCGTGACAAGGACTGGAGCACCTTCGCGGAGGGCGCAGATCCCGTCCCAACGGTGGCCTGCGATCCCAATGATCCTTTCATGATCATCTATACGTCGGGAACAACGGGCGCGCCGAAGGGCATCGTCCACAGCCACGCCGGGTACCTCGTCAAGTCGGGATTGGATTTCGGCTACGCGTTCGACGTCCAGTCGGATGATCGACTGGGGTGGATCGCCGACATGGGCTGGATGCTGGGCCCACTCATGATCGTGGGGGCGCTCCAGTTCGGCGCGGGCATCGTCTTCATCGAAGGACTGCCAAACTACCCTGACAACGACCGCCTTTGGAGCATTGTCGAGCGAAACAAGGTCACGTTGCTCGGCGTTGCGCCTACTGCGGCTCGCGGACTGCGGGCCGCCACGGACGGTGCGGCGCCCTCGCAGGATATTTCCAGTCTCCGGGCATTCGCTTCCACGGGCGAGGCATGGGACGTTGTCACCTGGCACTGGCTATTCGAAGACGTGGGCCGCAAGAGGCTTCCCATCCTTAACTACACCGGGGGCACGGAAACGGGTGGTGGTATCCTATCGAACTACACCATCGCTCCGCAGGCGCCTGCGAGCTTCTCCGGCCCGCTGCTCGGACAGGATGTCGATGTGCTCGATGCCGACGGCAACCGCACCAACGAAATCGGTGAACTGACAGTCAGAAACACGTGGCCGGGAATGACTCACTCATTCTGGCTCGATCCGGAACGGTACCTCGATTCCTATTGGCGGCGCTGGGACGGGATCTGGGTTCACGGCGATCTCGCGAGCATCGGTGAGGATGGGTTCTGGCACATCCATGGGCGCTCGGACGACACGATCAAGGTCGCTGGCCGCCGGGTCGGCCCGGCCGAGATCGAGTCCGCCATCGTCACTCACCCCGGGATTGCGGAGGCAGCCGTCATCGGTGTGCCGGATGCTGACAAGGGTTCCCGGATTGTCGCCTTCGTGACACTCAAGGACGGCTTCTGGCCGCTCGATCAGGCGGCAGCGGCTGGCGCGGTCTCACGGATCGTCGGAAAGGCAATGGTGCCGTCCGAGATGATCGTGGTCGAGGGCCTCCCTAAGACAAAGAACGGCAAGATCATGCGACGCGCCATCCGCGCACAGTTTCTCGGCGATCCCGCAGGCGACATGTCGGCGCTCGACGCCGCTACGCCCCTCGATCTCATTCCGGTCCGAAGCTGACCGGGAAATGGAGTAATCTACATGGCACTGGAACAGTCTGAACTCGACCTGATCCGAGATTCAATCCGCAAGATCACAGAGGACTTCGACCTCGAGTACTGGCGGCTGAAGGACAAGAAAAAGGAATATCCCTGGGACTTCAAGGATGCGCTGGCAGCCGGGGGCTGGTTGGGCATGCTCATGCCGGAGGAATACGGCGGCATGGGGCTCGGGCTCACCGAAGTCGGTGTCGTCCTCGACGAACTAGGCCAGCGTTGCGGGTTCAATGCGAACTCCGTCTTCCAGTACTACGTCTTTCCTCCTGGCCCGGTAATCCATCACGGCTCTGATGAGATGAAGAAGGAATTCCTGCCGAGGCTTGCCAGTGGCGAGGAAATGATGTGCTTCGGCGTTAGCGAGCCTGACAATGGCGTCGACACTTCGCGGCTCAAGACCTTCGCCAAGAAGGATGGCGGTCGTTACTTGGTCAACGGGCGCAAGGTGTGGATATCGAACGCGCTCAACGCGGATCGGATTCTTCTCCTGACACGCACGAGACCAAGGGATCCGGAACGTCCCTTCGACGGCATGACGCTGTTCCTCACCCACCTCAAGGGCAAGAAGGGTGTGGAGATCAATCGCATCGACAAGATCATGCGGAACGCGGTCGACAGCAATGAGATGGTGTTCGAGAACTTCGAAGTCTTCGAGAACGAAATCGTCGGCGAGGAGGGCAGAGGGTTCCGTTGTCTGATCGACGGACTCAACCCGGAACGGATTGCCGTTGCCCAGACCTGCATCGGACTTGGACGAGGTGCCTTAAACCTCGCCGTCCAGTATTCGAAGGACCGGATTGTCTTCGACAGGCCCATTGGAAAGAACCAGGCGGTCGCGCATCCGCTCGCTGAGAGCTGGATCCGGCTCGAGGCGGCCGATCTCGTCACTCAGAAGGCGGCGAGGCTGTTCGACGAGGGCAAGGCGTGCGGGCCGGAAGCTAACGCAGCCAAGTTTCTGGCCAGCGATGCGGCCTTCGAGGCAGCGGACAGGGCGATGCAGTTCCATGGCGGCTTCAGCATGTCGACGGAGTATCACGTGTCACGTTTCTGGATGGAGGCACGTCACCTGAAGATTGCGCCCATCAGCCAGCAGATGGTCTTGAACTTCATTTCGGACAAGGTCCTGGGCCTCCCGAAATCCTATTGATCGATCGAAAATGAAAGGCAATCCACCCATGCGCGACGCGGTGATTTGCGAGCCAATCCGCACTCCTGTCGGCCGTTACGGCGGCACTCTGAAGGACGTCCCAACCGCCGATCTCGCCGCTGCCGTGGTGCGCGAGCTCGTGCGCAGGACAGGCATTTCCGGCAAGGATGTCGACGATGTCGTCTTTGGACAGGTCTATCCGAACAGTGAAGCGCCAGCGCTTGGCAGGATCGCCGCGCTCGACGCTGGCCTGGGGGTCGAGGTTCCCGGCATCCAGATCGATCGTCGATGCGGTTCCGGACTGCAGGCGGTGATAAACGCCGCAATGTGCATCCAGACGGGCGCTGCCGACCTGATCATCGCCGGTGGCGCCGAGTCCATGAGCCAGGCGGAATACTCTGTCATGGGTGCGCGGTGGGGACTGAAGGGAGCCGATACGGGCTTCATGTGTCGCATCGCACGAGGCCGGGTGACGGCCGGAGGGCGCAACTATCCGGTGCCGGGCGGCATGCTCGAAACGGCCGAAAACCTACGACGGGAATTCTCCATCTCTCGTGAGGAGCAGGACTCCTTTGCGGCACACTCACACGAGAAAGCAGCGGCGGCCCAACGTGACGGAAAATTCGACGACGAGATCGTGCCGTTCACGGTGAAGGCCGGGAAAAAAGAACTGGTGTTCTCCAAGGACGAGCACATCCGCCCCGATGCGACAGCGGAATCGATGGCGCAGCTTGCGCCGATCATGCTGAAGTCGGATCCGGCCTCGACGGTCACCGCAGGAAACGCGAGCGGACAGAACGATGCCGCGGCCGCATGCATCGTCACCACTCGCGAGAAGGCCGATGCGCTCGGTCTGAAGCCGCTCGCTAGGCTTGTGAATTGGGGTGTGGCGGGCGTGGAGCCCGCGCGGATGGGCATCGGCCCGGTCCCTTCCACGGCAAAGGCGTTGGAGCGCGCTGGCCTGAAGATGTCTGACATGGACCTCGTCGAACTCAACGAAGCGTTCGCCGCGCAGGTGCTCGCGTGCACGAAGTCATGGAACTTCGCCGATAGCGACTACGAGCGTCTCAACGTTAACGGTTCGGGCATTTCGCTCGGACACCCCGTCGGCGCCACCGGCGTTCGCATCCTCGCAACAATGCTGCGCGAGCTTGAGCGCCGGAACGGCCGCTACGCGCTGGAGACAATGTGCATGGGCGGCGGCATGGGGCTTTCAGCAATTTTCGAGCGCACGAACTGATGGCGCTCAAGGAGATCGATATGTTGGAAAAATACAAGGGATTCGCATTCAAGTTCGAGATGAACGAGCCGGGCGTGCTCGAACTCATTTTCGACGGACCAAACCTGAACGCGGTCGACGAGCGCGTCCATTCCGACATTCCTTATGTCTGGAATGTCATTGACAGCGACCCTGACGTTCGGGTCGTCATCGTGCGCGGCGCCGGGAAAGCCTTCTCCGCGGGTGGCAGCTTCGACCTGATTGACAAGCAGATGGCGGACTACGCGACCCTGACCAAGGTTCTCAGGGAGTCACGTGATCTGTACTACAACATGATCAACTGCTCGAAGCCGATCATCTCCGCCATTCACGGCCCGGCAGTGGGCGCGGGTCTGGTGGTCGCCCTGATGGCTGACATTTCCATCGCGGCGAAGGACGCCAAGATCGTGGACGGCCACACACGGCTCGGAATCGCGGCAGGCGACCATGCTGCTTCGGTGTGGCCGATCCTGTGCGGCATGGCGAAGGCGAAGTACCTGCTGCTGACCTGCGAGCGGATTTCCGGGGAGGAGGCGGAGCGCATCGGTCTCGTCTCGCTCGCCGTTGATGAGGAGAAGCTGTTGGAGACCGCGCGCGCAACGGCGAGCCGCCTGGCCAATGGTGCGCAGGAGGCAATCGCTTGGACGAAGCTTTCGTTGAACCTCTGGTTCAAGCAGACGGCGCCAATCTTCGAAGCCTCGCTCGCCCTCGAGTTCCTTGGAGTCGGCGGTCCCGATATCCGTGAGGGCCTTGCGTCACACAAGGAAAAGCGCAAGCCCAACTTTGTCCGATAGCCCGGCCGCATCCAGCGCCCTTTCGACGATATGGTGTCAAAATGAGATCAGACGGTTACGCTCCAATGAAAGAAACACGCGACGACGCAAACCTCATAGGTATGCTCAAGGCGCTCAACCCCGCACTGACGACCTACACGGACGCGGTGCGACTGGCAGCCAGCCGCCTGGTAATCCGCAACGGCAAGGTTGACCGGGAGCGCAGTGAGACCGAGCAGAGGGCGCTGCACGGCCTTGCATGGGTCGGCGCGGTCGCCGAGGCTATCCGCCAGTCGGCGCAATGGGGCATCAGGCTCTCCAAGGAAGGGCGGTTGCACCGCGCTGAATCGCTGCTGATCCGGATCGGAGTTGGCGAGTACCTGAACCAGCTCACGACAGCACTGCCGATGAGCCAGAACGAGCTGTTCAGACCGGACGAGCTCGGTTTGGAGGAAGAGGCGGCGGAACTCAGGCGCGAGCCAGCGGCGTGCTACTTTCTTCGTGAAGGAAATACGCCAGCAAACCGGTCCGCACTGATCGCCAGCATACGTTCCGGCGACCACATTGACGACAGTCTCGGCGACGAAACGCTCGATATGATCCGCGATCAGTTCCGGAGATTCGCAAACGAGCGAATTCTTCCGGACGCCCATTCCTGGCACCTCGAGGACACGCTGATTCCAGACGAAACCGTGGCCGAGATGGCCGAGCTCGGTACGTTCGGGGTCTGCATCCCTGAGGAGTATGGCGGGCTCGGTCTCGGAAAGCTGGCAATGTGCGTCGTGACCGAGGAACTCAGCCGCGCCTGGATCGCCGCCGGCTCTCTGGGGACCCGCTCGGAAATCGCGGGCGAGCTGATCGCCAACGGAGGCACCGAGGACCAGAAGTCGAAGTGGCTGCCTCTCATCGCGAGCGGCGAGGTGCTCCCAACGGCCGTCTTCACCGAACCGAACGTCGGTTCCGATCTGGGAAGCGTGCGGACCCGCGCTGCGTCTTCGGCCGACGGCACCTGGCGTGTGAACGGAGCCAAGACCTGGATTACACATGCAGCGCGTTCGGACCTCATGACGCTACTGGCACGGTCGAACGACGCCGAGGGGTATGCGGGTCTGAGCATGTTCCTGGCTCCGAAGACACGAGGCAGCGACGCTGACCCGTTCCCGACGCCAGGAATGAAGGGCGGTGAAATCCCCGTCCTCGGCTACCGCGGAATGAAGGAGTACGACATTGCCTTCGACGATTTCACCGTCCCGAGCGATGGGCTGCTCGGCGGTGAAGAAGGGCAGGGCTTCAAGCAGTTGATGAAGACGTTCGAAGGCGCCCGCATCCAGACCGCTGCGCGCGCCGTGGGGGTCGCACGACGCGCCTTCGAGCTCTCATACACCTATGCCATCGACCGCAGCCAGTTCGGACGCCCCATTATCGAGTTTCCCCGCATTTCCGACAAGCTTGCGGTGATGCTGGCAGAGACGATCATGGTGCGCGAGCTCACCTACTTCGCGGCCCGCGAGAAGGACAAGGGCCTTCGATGCGACATTGAGGCCGGGATGGCGAAGCTCCTTGCCGCCAGGGTGGCCTTCGCGAACGCGGATCTCGGGCTTCAGATCCACGGCGGTAACGGCTATGCTCAGGAATATGAGATTTCACGCGTGTTCTGCGATGCTCGGATCCTGAATATCTTCGAAGGCGCCGCCGAGATCCAAGCACAGGTGATCGGTCGCGGATTGCTTCGCAGCAATTGAAATCCGTCGTTCCCCCGCCAATTGGCGGGGCACTTACCTATGCATACAGGTCGGAGCGATTGTCCGCTGCTTCGGTTGATGCGCCATGAATGTCTGGAGATGCGGGATTAAAGCGAGCGTGTCAGAACGCCGCCCGCTCGCCGCCATCGACGGGAAGCACCGCGCCGTTGACGTAGCGGGCCCCGTCGCCGAGAAGGAACTCAACTACATCAACGATGTCGTTCGGCTGACCGATCCGTCCAAGCGGGTTCGGCGTGATCACTGGTGGTAGGACCAAGTCGTTTCCCGGGCCCGGGACGCGGATCATCGGTGTGTCGACACGGCCAGGCGCAACGACGTTCACAGTAATGCCAAAGGGTCCGAGTTCTGCCGCGAAGACCGACGCCAGAACGTGCTGGGCGGTCTTCGAGGCACTGTAGAAGCCGTTACCCAGCCTCGGCCGGATCCCGCCGACAGAGCCGACGACGACCACGCGACTGGGATCCGCCAGCGAGCCTGTCCTTTTGAGCAGCGGCACTGCCGTGGTCACCGTCAGCCAGGTCCCTCTAATGTTCACGGAAGACATCAGGTCGATCTCCTCGACGGTCATCTCGGAGAGCTTCCCTTTCCGGATAACGCCGGCGCAGTGAACGAGCGCCCGGACATCATCCATGCCTTGAGAGATGTGAGCGAACGCCGCGCTGGCGGACTGCGGATCGCTGATGTCGCAGTCAAGCGGATGTAGTCGCCGATCGGTTTCAGAAAGCGACGCCAGTCCATCATGGTTACGGTCGAGCGCCCATACCTTCCATCCCCCGGCCAGCAATCTCACGACGCATGCGCGCCCAATTCCAGATGCCGCTCCAGTGATGACCGCTGCATTCACCATCTCGATCCCCGCTCCGGTGTGGCGCTCAGATGACGGATGCAGAACGCAGTTCGGCGATCTCGTCGTTGGAGAAGCCGAACTCGGCAAGTACCTCGTCGTTGTGCTCTCCAAGCAGTGGTGGTCGAGACATGTCCGTCTGCCCGTTCGAGAGCTGCGCTGGCGCATGGGTGACGAAGATCCCGTCCGAGCCGGGGAAGGGCACCTTGTCCATGAACGTCTCGAGAAGTCCCATGTCTCCTTCGGCGACTTCGGCCGGGGAGAGCACGGGGCCGCAACCGATGTTGGACGCGACCAAGACCGAGAGGCATTCCTCCCTGGTCCTTCCCTTGCACCATTCGGCCATCACGGCACTGAGTTCGACCCCGTTTTCTCCGCGCAGCATGTCGGTGGCGAAACGTTCGTCCTTGGCGAGTTCGGGTCGTCCCACGATCTCCGTCCAGCGTTGGAACATCTTGTTGCCGATGACCTGCATGACGAACGGCCCGTCGTCTGCCGAGAAGATGTCGGAGGGTCCCGACACCGGGCTTCTGTTACCGGTGGCGATGCGCGAATTGAACCCCGTGGCCTGTTCGATGAGGATCTGGTTCATCACGGTCAATGCCGTTCCGACCAGCGATGCCTGGACGTGCGTACCCTTGCCAGTCTTCATTTTGGCAATGATCGCTGCCAGTGTTCCATAGGCGCATGAGAGGGCGGTACTGAAGTCCACGTAGGCTGTCGCGGATCGGAACGGCTGTCCGGGAAGGCCTGTCAGCCATATCGCGCCACTCACTGCCTGGCCAACGCCGTCGAAGCCGATGCGCTCGGCGAGCGGTCCCTCCGAATGATAGGCGGAAGCCGTCGTGAGGATGATGTCGTCCTTGATCTTGCGCAGTGTTTCGTAGTCGAGACCGAAGTGCTTGAGCGCACCAGGCGAGAAGTTCGCGACCACCACGTCTGCTTGAGAGATGAGACGCCGCATCACCTCCCGTCCGTCCTTCGATCGAAGGTCGAGGGAAAGGCAGCGCTTGCCCATGTTGCATTGCAGGTACTGGGCCCCTTCGCCGTGATGGGTAGCAGGCGCAAAGTAGCGGTCGTCGCCACCCCCACGCTGCTCGATGCGGATGACATCGGCGCCAAGATCGGCCAAGAGCGACGCGCAATAGGGCCCGGCGATGTATCGTCCGAAGTCCAGCACCCGCACGCCTTCAAGTATACCCGACATTGTCTTTCCTCCAGGTGGATGGTGCGACTTCGAAGTGCCGCAGGCACGACGGTGCCGTCGCGATGCAGCGAACGCCGCTCGTCGTTAAAGTTATTCGATACGGACTGCGGTGCGGAGATTCGCTGTCTGCTACGCTGCGTCGAATGCCAGCAGGGATGCCACGTCCGCCGCGGGCCGATCAGGCTTCATTTCGTCAACAAGCGCGAAGATCTCCTGGGAACGGTCCTTCCCGATCACGTCGATAGTCAGCTCGTCCAACTTCGCTTGGTGCTCTTCCGGGGTGTACGGGATGAGCGGCGAGCCCTTGGCACGTTCCTGGAAGTAGTGCTCGCTAGATCCGTCCTTGAAGTGCACCGTCACATCGGCGACGAAGTAGGGATACTTTCCGTCAAACGATGGTTCGATCTGAAGCTTCATTCTCTGGGTCATGGCCATCGCGGCGGAGTTCGGTCCGAAGTCGAGACGTCCCTCGAGAAATGCCCGGTGTGACCGGTACCCGTTGCCTTCGCCAAGGACGGCGAGCGCCATTTGGGCGGGAAGGGAGTATTGCAGCTCCTCGATGTTGCGCGGATTGTAGATCTGCGCGTTGCGCGTGCCGACGATGGCGTCGGTCATCGTCTGGATCTTGGTGTCGACGTAGTCGATGTCCGCAGCCCGTGCCTTGAAACGCTCCATGGCTTCGATGAACGGGAAGGTCCCGGCGCAGCAGCAGTAGGGCTTGTAGGAGAGGCCCGGCAGGAAGTTCGCGGTTTCCGGAGCGAAGATCTCACGCGCTTCGTCGCCTACCTCCTTCTGGCTGAACATTCGATAGAAGCCGCGGTTTCCCGTGAGGAAGCGACGCGGACCTGTGATGCCAGCCCTGGCAAGCTCTGCCGATTCAATCCCGTTCCGCACGCAGATGCCAGCGTGAACGCGTTTGATGGAGCCACCCGTGGAAGCGTACTCGGTAGGGCCGCTTGCATGGCTGAGAGCGATCGAGAGTGCATGGAACGTCTGCTCCTCGTCTAGCCCATAGAGCTTCGCGGCGATAGCTGCGGCACCGAAGTTGCCGAACAGGGAGTGTGGCTGCCAGCCCACGTTCAGAACGGCGGGCGAGCCGAGGCGACCGATTCTGACATAGACTTCGTAGCCCGCGACCATCGCGACGATCGTCTCTTCGAGCGTTGCTCCGAGCTCCTCGCCGATTGCGAAGGCCGCCGGGACGACGGCGCAGCCCGGATGGGCATTGTCGAAGAAGTCGTCATACTCGAAGCCATGGCCATAGGTGGCGTTCAGATAAGCGGCATCGACCGCGGAGCCTTTCGTGGATTCCCCTACGATCGTCGACCTGCCCGCATGGGGCTTGCGGAATTCGCGGGTTTTCTTCGACCATGGGAGCTGGGAGGCCCCGATCTGGATCGCGAACTGGTCCTTGATCAGACCCTTGAGCGTAGCAAGCGTTCGCTCGTCGATATCGTTGGCGGAGAAGTTTACAATGAACTTGGCCGCGGCACGTTCGATTGTCAGAGCGTCATCATTCATTTCGATCTCGTATCCCTGCGATAGTTCGTGAAAAGGGTAGTGAAGTTCTGCCCGGAGTGACGCAGCGCCGCGGGTGCGACGTTGTCATTGCAGCGCGAACATTGTGACGAGCGCTCCCGACCAGTTATCCTCCTCAAGTGGTCAGAGGTGACAGTAGGCGTGCGTGCGACCGCGCGTCAATCGAGGCTTTGCCTATGGCTCCCATCCGTGATTGCGCCTTGATTCCCCGCGAAGAAAGTCAATCCATAGTAGCTAGTGCAGATGTGTCAGCGGGCTCGCTGGCGCATCGAATGGATTGGGTGATTGAGGACTGGAAGGCAGGAAAATGAGTGTGAACTATCAGCAGTTGGCATCGGGGAAATACTACGAGGAACTCGAGCCTGGAGTCGTCTACAAGCACTCGATAACGAGGACGGTGACCGAAACAGACAATCTCCTGTTCTCGGCACTGACCCACAATATGGCGTGGCTGCATCTGGATGAGGAGTACTCCAAAACTCAGATGTTCGGCCAGCGGCTGGTGAACAGCAACTTCACGATGTCGCTGGTGGCAGGGGTGCAGGTGATGGATCTCACACTGGGAACGACGCTTGCGAACATGGGATACTCCGAGGTGAAGTTTCCGAACCCGGTGTTCATCGGTGACACGATCTACACGGAGACAGAGGTTATCTCGAAGCGGGAATCGAAATCGCGCCCGAATGCTGGCCTAGTAGAGTTCGAGACAAGGGGTCTGAACCAGCGGGGCGAAACTGTAGTCACGCTCCGCCGGACTGGTCTGATGCTCAAGAAGTCGTCGATCGAGACTGTCTAACGTACGAAGCTCGAGTGCTGCCAAAGGCATTTCCTGTGCGAGCCACAGGGAATGCCTATTCGCTGGCGTGTCGACCGCTTGTCGCTTTATAGGCGCAGGATTCAAACTCAGACCGCCAGAGGCGCCGGTTGGATGTCTTCCTTGCCATCCCGCTTGTGAAGCTCCGCCTTGATATCGTAGCGGGAGACCATCTCATCGAGTATCTTGAAGATGCATGCCTCTACGATGGCAGACGCTTTTCCGACGGGCTTTGAACGCTTGCGGACGACGTAAGCCGTTCGACGGATAGTGGGCTCTTCGATCCGGACGAGCGCCAGGGTGCCATCGGCAACCTGGCTCGCAACGGCACCATGCGACAGGATCGTATAAGCGCTTGCGCGGCTCACCATCTCAACGATATGCGGCAGCGCGTCGATCGCCGCCACGACGTTCAACTGCACGCCGATTGAGCGGGCAAATTTCTCCTGCAGCTTGCGCGCTCCATGGGTCGGGCTTGTCAGCACCAAGGGCAGTTCCGACAGAGTAGCGGCATTGATCGGTTCGAGAGCAACTCCGTCAGGCCCGATCTCTCCCTTCCAGTTATCCGGTGCCGTCACAAGGAAAAGCTCTTCGGTCAGCAGAGGATCGAAGGAGTATGGCACGCTGTCATATGCTTCGTACGCGCAGCCGACGTCGAGCCGCTCGGAGCTGATCCACTCGAGGATGTCGCCGGACATCGCCTCGGCGATATGGAGACGAATCTCCGGATATTCCGTGTGGATCGTCTCCAGTAGGGGAACACTCAGCAGGATGCTCAATGAAGGCGGCAGACCCAGTGATACCGGGCCGCGGGGTTCGCCGTTCAGGCTCCGTATCTCTTCCACGAGGCCGTCGAGACCTCTCAGTAGCTCGCCACCGCGCTTGACGAGTGCCATGCCAGCCTCCGTCATCTGGATGCCGCGCGATCCGCGTATGGCCAGTTGCACGTCCAGCGCCTTCTCGAGTTTGGCGATGTTCTCCGACAGGGACGGCTGGGCCATGCTCATCGCACTGGCGGCCGACGAGATCGAGCCATGTTCGGCCAGGGCGAGAAAGTACGAGAGCTGCTTGAAGTTGATCAGTGCGTAGTTCTTGTCAGCCAGTGCCATAGTCTCCTCCTCCGAGAAAATGATCTGGCCATAGGTTAGACCTATGCTGAAGTCGGTCAACAGATTTTGAGCAATCTGCAGGGTCGCGCGAGCACAAGCGGGTCGTCATAGACGGCAGCTATGCTTTCGAGAGGAGAACTCTATTGCACGTGTCTCCAGTCCCGTAGTGTTTGCAACGAGCTGGCAGTGCTGGTTCGATGGCGTCGTTTGATTTCACCAGAATGGGCATAAGATTATGACAGTTGGATATGTAGGTCTCGGGAGCATGGGTGGCGCTCTGGCTACGCAGCTACAGCGTTCGCACCCCCTCGTAGTGTATGACCGGTCCGAAAGCGCCGTCGAGAAGCTGGTCCAGAGTGGCGCGGCGAGGGCAGCGCGGATTGAGGACCTCGCAGCCTGCAGCGTTCTCTTCCTCTGCCTTCCGACGTCCGACCACGTCGACGAGGTCCTCTTCGGCGACAGCGGCCTCGGTGCGAAACTTCAACCCGGTACGCTGATCGTCGACCAGACGACGGGCGATCCGAAGACGACCAGACGGATGGCGCAAACGCTGCGCGAACGGGGCATCGATCTGATCGACGCACCAGTCAGCGGTGGCATCGCGGGAGCACAGGCGGGGACGATCGCCATCATGGTGGGCGCGAGCGACGCTCAATACGAGCGCGCGCTGCCATATCTGAATGCCATCAGCTCGAA
The DNA here is from genome assembly GCA_900472605.1 of Hyphomicrobiales bacterium. Taxonomy (GTDB): domain Bacteria; phylum Pseudomonadota; class Alphaproteobacteria; order Rhizobiales; family Rhizobiaceae; genus Rhizobium. The sequence continues at coordinate 146,240 of UCJD01000049.1, forward strand.
CCTCTTCCACACCGGAGACGTAGGCGCCGGGCATGTCATCAAGCTCGTGAACAATCTCATGTCCACCGCTCAGCGGCTTCTCTCGTTCGAGGCGATGACGCTCGCGGCCAAGAACGGCGTGGATCCCGTGAAGGCTGTCGAAGTCCTTGTCGCAAGCGGCGGACGGAACGCCTATCTCGAGAAGATGATGGGCCCGCGGATCCTCCAGGGGAAACTGAACGTCGGCTTCACCCTCGGCTTGGCGCACAAGGACGCGCGGCTCGCATGCCAGTTGGGCATCGACTCGGAAGTTCCGCTCTTTTTCGGCAATCTCACCCGCGAACTCTATCAGTCCTGCATCGCGGAGATGGGACGGGACAACCAGGTCGACACCGTCGGTCAGTATTTCGATCGCATTGCAGGGACTTCGGTAGTTCCCGCCGAAAACGATCTGCCCGCAAAGGGTAAGGTCGGATGAGCCGCGCGGAGTACGAACAGGGGCTCGCGATACGCCGCGAGCTGGTCGGCGCCGAGCTTGTGGACAAATCCCTCGCCGAGGCCGATGAGTTCACAAGACCGATGCAGGAGCTGGTGACCGAGCAGTGCTGGGGAACGATCTGGTCCCGGCCGGGTCTTGATCGCCGGAGCAGAAGCCTGCTCAATCTCGGAATGCTGGCTGCTGCCAATCGGCCCGACGAACTGGCCGGGCACATCCGCGTTGGCATCAAGAACGGACTGACCAAGGCGGAGATCCAGGAATGCTTTCTTCAGGTGGCCGTCTACCTCGGCATGCCAGCAGGACTCAACTGCTTCAAGATCGCAAAATCTGTATTCGACGAGCAAACGAAGTGAGTATTCGTCACAAATGGTTGAAATCCGCCATCGGCAGTCTTGAACAAATTCCTATCAAGGCTCTTGTCGCCGATCGAAATTGCCCGGACCATTTGTTTAGGGAATGGTTCTCGGGGCATCACTTCATTGATCAGGGCGTTCGAAACGAGATTGGATTTGCGCGACGGTCATGGCCCGGCCTTGTCTTTCGTTCTCGACGAGTACGCGGCAGTGATGAGCCGCGCCGAACGTTTGCTGCTCGCAAGGCTGAAGGCGGGGCGGACGTGGACCGGAGACTTGAAGGTTTCGTTCTATCAGCATCTCGGCCTGTCTGCGACGCATCTCGACATGGCCTATCGTCAGCTTCAGGGCAAGCTGAAGTCGGTATCCGAGTTGGCTGCCGAACGGGTCAAGGATTTAACGAAAAAGATCAACAGCAAGCAAACCGACATTGTCCGAAAGGAAAAGGCGGTCGCAAAGGCGTTCGCCGAACGGGCCAAGCTCCCAGGCGAACTCGCGACGACCGGCGAGAAAATTGAGAAGTGCCGAGCCATCTTGGCGTCCGCCAAGGATTCGATGCGAGAGAAACAGAGGTTCGCTCTCAAGGTCTATCTAAATCAGTTGCATGGAAAGTGCGCTGCGAAGGACTCGATCACTACCCGGATCAGAGCACTCAGATCGGCCTTGCACCAGCATAAGCGTCGCCGTGTGGTCCTCGAGACCAAGCTGGCCGAGGCTCGCACGCAAGCGGCTGATCCCAGCCTCTGCTTCGGATCGCGCAAACTGATGCACGCCCGGCATAGGCTTGAGGCTAACGGTTTCGCCAGCCGGAAGGAATGGCGCGACCATTGGACGGCTGCACGCTCTGCTCAATTCACGCTCGACGGCAACAGCTCCAAGGAATGCGGCAACCAGTTTGTGCGGCTGCGTGTGCGGGACGACGGGCTGTTCGACATGGAGCTGCGTCTGCCCAAGGCGCTGGCGCATCTGGCACAGCGCTCGATCAGGCTCGGCGGGACTGACGTGCACTGTGTCGATCTTCAAGGCTTGTCCTTCCACCATGGCCATGCGGTCATTGAGCGCGCCATCGCAAGCGGCAGGCCCGTCTGCGTGAAGTTTGCCCGCGACGAGAAGTCGTGGAAAGTATCGGTGACCGTCAACGATTGTGTCGAGCAAACGGTTTCCGATTATTCTCGCGGCGCCATCGGCGTGGATCTCAACGCTGGGCATGTGTCTGTCGCTTATATCGATGCTTCCGGGAATCCAGTCGAATCCTTCGATATTCCCTGCGTCACCTACGGCAGGTCTCCGGATCAGGCCAAGGACTCGATCAGGACGGCCGCGGCGCAGATCTCCGAACTCGCTGCTCGGCTCGATATACCGGTTGTTTCCGAGAAACTCGACTTTGCCAAGAAGAAGGCCGCTCTGAAGGATTCGAACGACCCGCGCTACGCTCGGATGCTGTCATCTTTCGCCTACTCGGCCTTTGACTCGGCGCTGGCCTCGGCCTGCTATCGCCGCGGCGTTGCGCATCGCCGCGTCAATCCTGCCTACACGTCCATCATTGGTCGCGTGAAGTTTGCTCGCCGCTACGGCTTGAGCGTCCACGCTCTGCATCCGTTACCATCGCCCGCCGGGCGATGGGATTCTCCGAGAGACTGCCCCGTTCCTCCGATGGCACGATCACCGTGCCGACGAACGGCTCAGTCCATGTCACCCTCGCACTACCTGCAAGGAAGGATCCCGGGGCCGCAAGCGGCGTCGGCGCGAGGCATGTGTGGACAGAGTGGACCGGGCTAAACAAGGAGTACCACCAGAAGGCGCTTGCAGCGCGGAGATCGTCGGGAATTTCCCGACCCGGATGGCGACCCAAGACGCCACCCGGGCGAAGCGGAGCACCGCTTCATGGTCTTACGGCGGAGGTGGGACGTTCCCGCCGGATGCCGCTTCAGTCACGCGACCCATGGGTTGGTCGTGTGCCAGGAAGACCTTCCTGAACTGAAAATCGTCACGTGGTCGAAATTCGCGTTTCACCGTTTGTGACGAATGCCTAGGAATGTAGTGGCGGACGGCCTCCTTGATCAAGGCGAAGTCTTCGAGCGAGAAGACCGCGCGCGAGCGGTGAGGCTGGCTGGTCTCCCGATTTCCGGAATCCTGTGACATGTTCATGCCTCCCGAACGGCTCTCAGGCCGCGAACTGGTTCATGGTGTTGTGCTCGCCACCGGCTTTCAACGCCGCTTCGCCAGCGAAGTAGTCCTTATGGTCGTCGCCGAGATCGGAGCCCGCCATGTTCTGGTGCCGGACACATGCGATGCCTTCGCGGATCTCCTTGCGCTGGACGTTGGCCACATAGCCGAGCATTCCCTGGTCGCCGAAGTACTCTCTCGCGAGATTGTCGGTCGAGAGCGCGGCGGTGTGGTATGTCGGAAGAGTGATCAGGTGGTGGAAGATTCCGGCGCGCTGCGAAGCGTCACGCTGGAACGTCCTGATCCGCTCATCGGCTTCGGCCGCCAGTTCGGTGCCGTCGTAGGCTTCGCTCATGAGCTTTGCACGATCGTAGTCCGTGACGTTCCTGCCTTCCTCGCTCCAAGCGTCGAACACCTGCTGACGGAAATTGAGGGTCCAGTTGAAGGACGGCGAGTTATTGTAGACGAGCTTCGCGTTGGGTACGACTTCGCGGACGCGGTCCACCATTCCGGCAATCTGTTCGATGTGCGGCTTTTCGGTCTCGATCCACAGAAGGTCGGCGCCGTTCTGAAGAGCGTTGATGCAGTCCAAAACGCATCGATCCGCACCGGTCCCTGCTCGGAACTGGTAGAGGTTCGATCGCAGACGTTTCGGGCGAAGCACCTTCTCGCCGCGAGTGATCAGCACATCGCCATTGGCGCTCTTTCCTGGAGCGACCTCGTCGCAGTCGAGAAACGAATTGTAGAGATCGCCTATGTCGCCCTCGTTGGCGCTGAACGCGATCTGCTTGGTCAGGCCAGCGCCCAGAGAGTCAGTGCGAGCAACAATCACGCCGTTGTCGACGCCGAGTTCAAGAAACGCGTACCTGCAGGCGCGGATCTTCGCGACGAAGTCCTCATGCGGTACCGTGACCTTTCCGTCCTGGTGGCCGCACTGCTTCTCGTCGGAGACCTGGTTTTCGATCTGCAGCGCGCACGCCCCGGCCTCGATCATCTTCTTCGCGAGCAAATAGGTCGCCTCGGCGTTTCCGAAACCCGCGTCAATGTCGGCGATGACAGGCACGACGTGGGTCTGGTAGTTTTCGACCTGATGCTTCAACTGGGCTTCGCGGACGCCTTCGCCTGCCGCCCGGGCCTTGTCGATTTCCCGGAACAGCATGCCGAGTTCGCGGGCATCGGCCTGGCGAAGGAACGTGTAAAGTTCCTCGATCAGCGCCGGGACGCTGGTCTTCTCGTGCATCGACTGATCGGGAAGGGGGCCGAACTGGGACCTGAGCGCCGCGACCATCCAGCCGGAAAGATAGAGGTACCGCCCCTGCGTCGAGCCAAAATGCTTCTTGATGGAAATGATCTTCTGCTGGCCGATAAAGCCGTGCCAGCATCCGAGCGATTGAGTGTAGCGGGACGGATCGCTGTCGTAGGCCGCCATATCCTTCCGCAGAATGGAAGCCGTGTACTTTGCGATGTCGAGGCCTGTCCGGAAACGGTTCTGCAGCCGCATCCGGCCAACAGCTTCAGCCGTGACACCAGTCCAGTTTGCGTTGGTCGCGATGAGCTTCTCAGCGTCATCCATATAGGTTTGATACGACATGTTTCCTCCGAAGTTTGTCGAGTTGCAACGTGAGAATGTCGTGCGTCTCCTAGATGCGCCATAGGCTTCGGAGTGTGGTTGTCAAACTTTACAATGTTGTCTTGTAATGTTGTAATGGGGAATGGAAAAGCAGGGAATATACCTCGGTCCGCGTTTGCGGCGTCTCCGTCGCGACATGGGCATCACGCAATCTGCGATGGCGGCGGACCTCGAGATATCGCCATCCTACATTGCGCTGATGGAACGGAACCAGCGGCCAGTGACTGCCGAAATCCTCCTGAAGCTTTCCAGGGCTTACAAGATTGATTTCTCCACCTTCGCGGACAACTCGACTGTCGACATCGTCGCGCGCCTGAAAGCCATTACACGCGACCCGATACTGGCCGATCTCGACATAGGTCCGCTTGAAGTCGAAGATGTTGCTCACAGCTTTCCTGGCATCGCCGAGGCGATCTTGCGGCTGCACACGGCTTACCGCGAAGGGCAGTTCGTGCTTGCAGATCAGAGGCAGGAACGGGGCGTTGGCGGTTTGGAAGTTGCCAGCGATCCAGTGGCGCAGGTTCAGGCATTTCTCTCAGCCAGGCGGAACTGCTTTCCGCTGCTCGATGCGGCTTCGGAAGCCCTGGCGACCCGGGTCGCCGATGCAGGCGGATTTGCGAGCTATTTCAAGGATAGGCATCAGATCCGGATCCGTCGAATGCCGACCGACGTGATGGTCGGTTCCCTGCGCCGTCTGGACTGGCACCGGAGGGAGCTGCTGCTGGACGAAGCGTTGGAACGTTCGAGCGAGAACTTTCAGCTTGCCCAGCAACTGGCGTATCTGGAGTTTTCGAAGGACATCGAAGCGACTGTCGAAGAAGGCAAATTCGAAGGAGAGAGCAGTCGCAGGCTGCTCACGAGAGGACTGGCCGCATATTGCGCAGCGGCCACCACGATGCCCTACGCCGCATTCGCGAAGGCGGTCGAAACGAAGCGGTACGACATCGAAGCCTTGTCGAGGCAGTTCGGGACGAGCTTCGAGCAGACCGCGCACAGGATGACGACCTTGCAGCGGCCGGGTCAGGAGCGAATCCCGTTTTTCTTCATCAGGGTAGATCAGGCCGGAAACGTCTCGAAAAGGCTGAACGCCACCACCTTTCCGTTTGCTCGACACGGCGGTGGCTGTCCTCTCTGGACGGTCCATCAGGCGTTCAGGACGCCGCGGGAGATCATCACGCAGTGGTTGGAGCTTCCTGACGGACAGAAGTTCTTTTCGGTTGTCCGGACAGTGGCGTCGGGTGGAGGAGGGTTTGGAAGGGGGACGGTCCTGAGGGCGGTCGCGCTCGTGTGCGAGGCACAGCATGCCGAGCGGCTCGTCTATGCTCGCAGCGAAGAGCGGAAGATCAATCCCACTCCCATCGGCATAACCTGTCGGCTTTGCCACCGGACCGACTGCACTTCGCGATCCGAGCCACCGATCGGCCGACATCTGCTCGCGGACAACTATCGGCGCCTGGAAACGCCATTCGGATTTTCGGACGAGTGAGGAGGCCTAGTTTGGAGGGGCGGCCGTGCAGGAACCACGGCCGCGACTGACATGAATGGAATCTCAGCGCGCGAGAGTCGGACTTCTCAGTAGATTCATGACTTCGGAGATATCCGTGAGCCCCTCGAAGCGGCGCATGAGCGCAACGACTTGCTCGACCGCGCCATTCGGCACGTCCAGGCGCTTTGCGTTTCTCGCAAGCAGTTGCTCGATCTCTTCTGTCGCCAGAGGATTGTTGGGATGCCCCTTCGACGCTGTCACCAGCGGCGGCTCGACAGTCGTGCCATCGGTCAATGTGACGACCACCCGGTTTCCGCGATATTCTTCTGACATGTGGACTGTCACCTTCCCGGCGAGGTCCTGCAACTGTTCGTCATCGAGCACCGCGTGTCCGTAGTGGTCCGTCGTGAACTCGCCGTCGCGCATCGCGCACGCCGCCGCCCATGGAATGCTGAATTGCGCCTCAATGGCGCTCTTCGGTGCGCGCTTCACTTCGATCGGAACAGCCATGATGTTGAGGCTCGGCGGTCCGAATACCTCGATCGAGGAGATCTGCCGTCCGTTGACGTCTCGTCTTGCGGCCAGGACAGCATCGATGGCCGGATGGGCGACAACGCCGCACGGATAGCCCTTGAAGCCCAGGTTGACGTTCAGAAATTCCGTTCCGAGGCCTGCGGCGACGTTCTCGAAGTCTGCCGTCTGACCCGGATAGTGCACGGCATAGAGACCGACGGATCCTGTCAGCCATGCCCTGGGCCCGGGCATTCCGATCGACGCGAAACGCGCGGCACTTAGGCCATTCTGGACCGCAAATCCGGCCTGCAGAGACACCCCGCGGCCTTCGACCTGACCCTGATAGTTGCCCGCCGCCCTGCAATGCGCAATCCCAAGCGCATCCATGATCTGGTAATGGTCGAGACCTAATACCTTGGCGGCAGCAGCAGCAGCGCCATAGGTGCCCATCGCGAAAGTCGCGTTCGCCGCGCTTCGTCCAAGAACGAAGCCGAGTCCAAGCGGCCGAAGAATCCGCGCTTCCAGATCAATGCCGAGCGCAACGGCAGTCGCGATCTCCTTTCCTGTGACGCCTCCCTTCGCTTCAGCGGCGGCGATCGCAGCGGGTACAACGCAGCAGCCGACTGCGAAGCCGATGGTTTCATCGACCCAGTACTTGTCTTCCTGTTCCAGGGCCTTGCCCGACCGTCCGTTTGCGAGCGCGGCAAGTTCGGCAGTGGTCCTGATCCCGGTTCCGAGGATGGTCGCCTCCTGCTTGCCGCCCTGCATCCGGACGTAGTCAAGGACTCGAAACTGATCTGTCTCGCTCATCCCCTCGAGACCGGTTGCAAGCCACCAGAGAATGGCTCTGACGGCCTGCTCCTGAGCGCGAGGGGGAAGATCCAGCCATCTCGTCTTGGCGATGTGCTCCGCTATCCGGCTTTCGAGCTCGTAGTTGACCTTGCCTGCCTGCATGAACGTTTCTCCTCCTCTTGCGAAGTGCCACTTATCCGCCAGCCTCCACCTCTCTCAAACCGGTTTCGTCGTCGGCTGGGGCCATATAGGCGGCTGTTCTTGCTTCCTACCGGAATTGCCTATGCCCTTTTTCCGCGGCTTCAATTTCGGTCCACAGGCTGCTTATGATCAAGGCTCGGAGGAGTTCGGAAGCTATGTTGCGGCAATTTTTGCACGCTGATGCTGAAGGCTTCCGTCCCGTGTTTGAACTGAGGTTTGGGAGGACGTCAGCGAAATGGCAGCAATTCAATCGACGCCGATTTCCAGGAGGCAATCAGGTTTCTCTGTCGCAACAGGGAAGCTACTGAGGCTGATCTTTGGCAACGGCCTCGCTCTTTCCATCGGCCTTACAGTGCTTGCCGTCCTGGTGCTAGTCGCGGTTTTTGCGCCCTACCTCGGAACAGTCGATCCTAACCAGTTGTCCGTCGTACAGCGCTTGAAGCCGCCATCGGCCGAGTTCTGGTTCGGGACCGACAAGCTTGGCCGGGACATCTATTCACGCGTGCTCTACGGTTCGCGGGTGTCGTTGCTTGCGGGTGCCTCCGTGGCCATTCTTGCGACGGTGTTCGGTGTCCTCATCGGCCTTGTCGCCGGAGCGCACCGCGTTGTCGACATGATCGTCATGCGCATCGTCGACGGCATGATGTCGATCCCTCCCATCCTATTGGCCATCGCGCTTGTAGCCCTGTGGGGCGCCAACATCCGCAATGTCATCATCGCTCTCACAATCGCCGACGCGCCGCGCGTCGTTCGTCTGATGCGGAGCGTTGTTCTAACGGCCCGCGAGGAGCCCTACGTCGACGCCGCAGTCGCCTGCGGCACGAGAACGTTGAAGATCTTGTGGCGACACATTCTGCCCAACACGGTCGCGCCAATCCTTGTTCAGGCATCCTATGTCTTTGCTAGCGCCATGATCGCCGAAGCCGCGCTCTCGTTCATCGGAGCAGGGGTTCCCCCCGAAGTGCCCTCGTGGGGCAACATCATGTCGGACGGTAGGACCCTATGGCAGCTTCAGCCACATATCGTCTTCATTCCAGCTATCTTTCTTTCCGTGGCCGTCCTCTCCGTGAACATGATCGGAGACGGGCTGCGTGATGCGATGGATCCTCGACTGGCGAGGAAACTCTGATGCCCCTTTTGGAAGTCAAGGACCTTCACACCAGGTTTCATTCGGTTCGCGCGGTCAGCGGCGTCTCGTTCAAGATCGACGCCAACGAAACTGTCGCGATCGTGGGAGAGTCGGGGTCCGGGAAGTCGATTACGTCCCTCTCGATCCTCAGGCTTCTGAATAGCCGGGGCGTTCGCGTGACTGGCGAGGTTCTGTTCGACGGCACCGATCTGCTGAAGCTTTCCGAACGCGAGATGCGCCGGCTGCGCGGCAACAAGATTTCGATGGTGTTTCAGGAGCCGATGACGAGCCTGAACCCGGTTCTGACCGTTGGACGGCAGCTCTCGGAGCCGCTCCGGCTTCATCAGGGCATGAACAGGCGCCAGGCCCGTGAGAAGGCCATCGATCTGCTGAAGACAGTGGGCATTTCGTCTCCCGAACGCCGCGTGGACGAGTATCCCCATCAGCTATCGGGTGGCATGCGGCAGCGCGTGATGATCGCCATGGCGCTGGCATGTTCGCCAAAGCTGCTCATTGCGGACGAACCGACGACCGCCCTGGACGTGACGATTCAGGCGCAGGTACTCGACCTGATGCGTCAGATGAGGACGCAGTACGGCTCCGCAATCATGCTGATCACCCATGATCTGGGAGTCGTCGCGGAGATGGCGGACCGCGTGATAGTCCTCTATGCGGGCCGCGTCGTGGAGACGGCGGACGTCCATACGCTCTTTCGCCAGCCCCTGCATCCCTACACGCGCGGGCTCCTCAACTCTATGCCGAAGCTCGGATCCTCGCTTTCCGCCGAGGGCCGCGTGCCGCTGAGCGAGATCAAGGGCAGCGTTCCCCGGCTTACTCAAGACCTGAAAGGATGTGCTTTCGCGCCGCGCTGTCCTCGCGCCACCTCGGTGTGCCTGGATACGGTCCCTCCCGCCGAGGAGAAGAAGGCCGGGCACATCGCTGCATGTCACCATCCGCTGGAGACCGACCTGACCGCGAACAGGAGTGCAAAATGAGCCGGACAGACAATCCGATACTCGAGGTCAAGAATCTCAAGAAACACTTCCACGTCGGCGGCGGTTTTCTCAAGGGCGAAGCCAAGGTCGTCCACGCGGTGGATGGCGTGGACTTCGCAATCTACCCCGGCGAGACACTTGCACTGGTTGGAGAGAGTGGCTGCGGCAAATCCACGATCGGGCGCGCGATCCTCGGTCTGTCTCCGGCGACCAGTGGCGAGATCAGCTTCGAGGGAGAGCGCATCGACGGCCTGAACAGGGCCAAGTACCGCTTGCTTAGGAAACGCATCCAGATCGTGTTCCAGGACCCTTTCAGCTCGTTGAACCCGAGAATGAGGGTCCGCGACATCATTGGCGAGCCGCTTGTCAACTTCGGTATCGCGAAGGGGCGGGCGGAGCTGGACGCCCGGGTCGAGGCCCTCCTTGAGCGGGTCCACCTGCCACCCGATGCCGGGCAGCGCTTCCCCCATGAATTTTCAGGCGGGCAACGCCAGCGCATCGGCATTGCCCGCGCGCTTGCTCCGGAGCCTGATCTGCTCATTCTGGATGAAGCTGTTGCCGCGCTCGACGTGTCGGTGAAGGCCCAGATCATCAACCTGCTGGTAGAGCTGCAGCAGACGCTGAAACTGTCGATGCTCTTCATCAGCCACGACCTGGCGATCGTGGAGCACCTGGCCGACCGGGTGGCCGTCATGTATCTCGGCAAGGTTGCTGAGGTGGGTTCGAGATCTTCGATATTCGCCCACCCGACCCATCCCTACACTAA
>UCJD01000047.1 GCA_900472605.1 Hyphomicrobiales bacterium
TGGATGAATCGGAAACCCGCGGAAAACCTAGAAGTTCCAATGTTTTATTTGCGCCAGAAGGTGTTGCAACCCGTAGCTTCTGCACTATGCCGGAACATGTTCGTACACGGGCAACTCGAAGTCGTCAGCGCTGGATACGAACAGTTTGGTCACGAGCTGCTTGATGCCGGGCGTGTCGACAATGCGCAGGACGCTTCGCTGCACGGCGACGCCTAGCAATGTCTGTGGCTGCAGCATTTTTGGAGCAAACTTCGGCACATTCTGGCCCTTCTGGACGTAGGGTCGCAAAATTTCCTCGTAACGCTTCAACGCTTCTTGAATGTCAGGGGACCGAGCCAGTTCGCCTGCCAGAACATAGGCGCCGACGATCGCAAGGGTGGTTCCAATTCCCGCAATCGGTGTTGCGCACCATGCCGCATCGCCGGTCAGCACGACCCGACCTTTTGACCATTGCTCCATTTTCACCTGACGAAGGACATCGAAATAGAGGTCGTCCGTCGTCTCCAGTCCACGCAGGACACGATCCGCTTCCCAATCCACGCCGTCGAAACGCTCCCGCAAAAACGACACCTGCGCCTCACGGGTGAGCCTATCGTCTCCGTTTGGCTCTTTTTGAACGGTGAGGATAGCTCGTGTCGTGCCTTTGTTGTCAGGTCGCAACCAGATGCTCCGTCCCTCGCCGGCCGTGAAGATGCGGCAGAGGCTGCCATCCCCCTCAGCTTTGGGAATGGTGAAGTAGCCCATGGTCACGTCGAGCCATCTCGGCTTGTTCTCATTAGGGAAGACAAGCTCACGGGTCGCGGAGCCGACGCCTTCGGCGACCACGACCAGATCGAACTCCGCGCGGGCGCCGCTTTTGAAATAAACGTCTACACCGTTCCCCGTCTCTGCAACGGCTTCGATGGTATCATCGAACCTGAACGCCACGCCCTGGCCGCACGCATCATAGAAGATGCGCGCAAGATCGCCACGCAGGATTTCGAGCTCGGCCGTCGGACCATCGGCGCCAAGCTCATCAACGTCAAACTGCGCGACAGTCTTGTCGTCCGCGTCGACAAACCGAACGCCGGTCTCACCGGTCCCGCTATCGGCTACCGCCTGCTCGAGACCCATCTTTTTGAGGACTTCGCGGCCTGCGCCACGAACATCGATATTTTGTCCGCCTTCACGGAAATGGGGATGGCGCTCGACGACGGTGACGTCGAAGCCTCGTTTCGCAAGCCACCACGCAAGTGCATTGCCGGCGACACTCGCCCCGGTTATCAGGATCTTGCGTGCAGGTCCGACAGAGGCAGCGCGCTTCATTCGTCAATCCCTCGCGACACGCATCGCGCCCAGATCTCCGAAAATCCGGTTGACTTTGGGAAGCTCACTAGCGGCGATGTCAACGGAGACTACGACGTCGCCTGCAAGGAGGGCATCATCGCGCGTGCCGCCGCCGTGCGCCGCGTCGCCGCCCCAGGCCTTCGATCCGGACGTGTTGGCCGTTGCGGCGGATTGCACGAATACGTCAGGCAGCGGAATGCCAAGTTGCTGCACGAGATGCTCTACCGCGAGGTCTGCAGCTTCACGCGTGTCGAAATTCGCGCGGATGGTGAGGGTGCGGTGGTCTGGCATGCTGGCCTCCTGTGGTTCCGATGATGACGAAACTCTCAGAGCGCACCGTTGTTGCGAAAGTTTTTGTTCAGAGAACTGACTTCATAGAAAGAGTGCGCTGGCGAGCTTTGTCGTCAGGGCTGTAGGGATGGCGGATGTCGCCCCCTTCCCGCTTATGGGGCTTTGTCCCAGTCATCATATACCGGAATCGAGGATCAATCATTTCCAGACGATATCTTTCTCGCTCTTGAAGGGAACTGGACTTCCGGCCCGCTATTTGTTCGCGTCGATGCCAGAAATCCTTTTCCCTCTTTGGTCTTCGAGCTTAGGTCTTAACGGTCCTTGGTGATGGCTCCGAACCTCCTTACCCGGCCTCCCCTTGTAATCCAGTATTTCAGCACGATTTAGATGGTAGTGACGGCTCGTCTTCAGGGCGCTGTCACCAAGGGTGCAAAACCTTGCCCCAACGAAGGAGGATTTCATGTCTTCCAATCCAGCAGCACCGCATGTCGAACCCGCCGGCTTCAAGTTGGTCAGGGAAGTCTTAAGATCGGCCGGCCTCCGGGGATCTGAGTCGGACGCGAGTTCCGACACGAAACGTGAAGCCTCGTTCTTTCTGTCAACCGAGTTCCGCAGGGGTGTGAGGACAAAATCGGCTCTCCTGAGTTCTCTCGCCAAGCGGCAACAGTCATCGACGCGAGCAAGCCTTGATCCCCAACCCGACGGTAGCGCTGTTGATCGATGGCAAGATGAAGGTGGGCGCTGATGGGGATTTCGTTCCCGAACGAAACTCGTAGTTTTGACGACAGAAATCGCTGTGTCCGTTTTACCGGATACGACGGGATGTTCGAGATCAAATTCTATCTGGCGACTGAAGTCTTGGCCTGCGAGAAATCGCACCGAAATGCCACCGAGGCAGATTATTTGACGGCGTTCGATGCGTTGCGCCCAAGAATTCTGAAAGCTGCGACCTCTGCTTATTCCAAAGTTCGATCCAGCGCGATTACGCTGGATCTCGCGCATTTTCGTTAAGCATACCGTGATCCTGAAGGATACGATCGTGCATCATCCAGCCAAATCAGCTCCACCGCTCCAACCAGGAACAGCGAAAACTGTGCTTGTGAGCGAGTTTGCAAAAAGATTTCGCCTCGGTCAGGTGGAGGAGAACCGATTGCGGAAGCTCCTGGGCCCAATCGCTAAGGAAATAGACCTCCTCAGAAATGCCGGCAGATAAAGGGATCGGCGGTATTATCGCCGCTTCCGCTCTCCTTGCCCGCCACAGAGCATTCCAGCATTCTCCCCACAGGAACGGTGCCGTCATGAAAGCAACAGTGAAAAGCATCGCTATCATTCGACCGTTCCAGCTTCCCGGGATGGCGCAACCTCATCCACCAGGCGTCTTCGAGCTTCAGATTGATGAGGAGCCCATCGACGTCACATGGGAGGCTTATCATACGACAATGACCTTGCTCCTTAGCTCCAACGGGCGCACCGAGGCGTGGCCCGTGTCGAGGGAGGAATTTGAAAAAACGCTGGCGCCGTCTATCGCTCCTTAAGCAACCTCAAGACTCGTCAGACCCGACGAACTGGTAACGGTCGAAAATTTTATCGTGCAAGCCAAGTTTGTCTCAACCAAGGGCAGGATACGACCGGCAAGGGCCGAAACCCATGAGGCCGCTGCATACCCGCTGAGTCACGGATGCTGCGTAATTGTCGCAGCCGAGCCAGGATAAGATCACGGCGCCGCAGACACGTTCGCAGCCCTTGCTGTTTCCAAGATCCGTACGGACAGCGCTGCAGCGGCAATAACACACTCCGATCTCAGGTCACCCCGATCTTAGCGGCGAGATCAAGGAGACCACCATGACAATCGACCGCGCCAGTGTGAGAACAATTCTCAAGCCATGGGGTCGTCTTGATCTCGGGCCATGGGCATCGAAAAACCATCAGGATAGCCCGGTCGGCGAAATCTCGTTTGACTGTGGCGAAGAGGGAGGGCCGGACCGTCTACTCCTCCTGAAGCTCCTGTTTACAGGGGAAACACTGTCGATACAGGTTCATCCCGATGATGCTACCGCCAAGTCGATGGGGATGAAAAGCGGCAAGAGCGAAGCCTGGTATGTGTTGGCAGCGGAAGACGGGGCGCAGGTCGCCGTAGGTCTCAAACGGCCACTGACACAGCTCGAATTCAGGAACGCTGCGCTCGGCGGATCAATCGAGGGCCTTCTCGACTGGCAGGAGGCGGCGGCCGGTGACGTGTTTTATGTTCCGGCTGGCACTGTGCATGCCATCGGTGCAGGTCTGGTCATTGCTGAGATCCAACAACGCAACGAGACGACGTTTCGCATCTGGGATCATGGACGTTCGCGAGAACTGCACATCAACCAAGCCATAGCCGTGGCACGGCTGGAACCGGCAAGTAGCAGGAAGCTACCACGCCATATCACCGTCGAGCGCGCCGAGCTCATGTCTTGTCCGTTCTTCACCCTCGAACGGTTGGACCTCCCTGCCGACACCGTTTGGGAGTTGACCGCGAGCCGCGAAAGCTGGGCTCTGGTCGTCGCGGGAGGCGGCACAATAGGATTGCTGACAGCGAGGATCGGCGATGGGTTTTTCGCGGAAGCTGATCGTGCCGACATCCATGTCGGGCCTGACGGAATTGTCTTGCTCATTGCCACCGCAGCGAGCTCGCCCGCGATCGGGCTCCTGAGGCTGCTCCCGGCCGAAGGCCGATCGCAACCCGGTTCTGAGCTGGAAAGTGGTCGCCAAGGGCGAAGCGTCATTCCATTCCGCTCGTCAGGAGCTTCGCTATGAATCAGCTCAAAAATATCGCATTCATCGGCAATTCTTTACCACGCCGCTGTGGTATCGCCACTTTCACGACGGATCTGCAGCAGGCCGTTTCGAAATCTCCCGCCCGTGTCGCCACGGCGATCGTGGCTATGACGGATCATGGTCATGTCTACGTCTACCCGCCGGAGGTCCGTCTCGCGATAGCCGATAACAACCGCGACGATTATATTCATGCCGCAGATATCCTGAACGCCGGCAATTTCGACGTCGCCTGCCTGCAGCACGAATTCGGAATTTTTGGCGGCGAGGACGGAGATCATATCGTTGCGCTGCTGTCGCGGTTGAAGATGCCGATCGTCACCACGCTGCACACGGTTCTGGCGGAGCCAAGTCTCGGCCAGCGCCGCGTCCTGAACGAAATCATCGACCTGTCTGCCAAAGTGGTGGTCATGGCGGAAAAGGGCAGGACTTTGTTGTCGGAGGTCTATCATGTGCCGGCCGGCAAGATAGAGGTCGTTCCCCATGGAATTCCCGACATGCCGTTTTCGGAACCGGCAGCCTCAAAAGCTGACCTGGGGTTCGACAAGCGCTCGGTGATCCTGACGTTCGGGCTTCTCTCGCCAAACAAAGGCATCGAGGTCATGATCGATGCCATGCCCTTAATCTTGGAAAGTCGGCCCGATGCGGTCTACCTGATCCTCGGAGCAACCCATCCCAATCTCGTACGCGACCAAGGTGAGGCCTATCGCGAGAGCCTCGTGACGCGGGTAAATGACCTGGGCATCGAGGACAGCGTGGTGTTTCTCGATCGCTTCGTCGATAAGGCAACCCTGCTGGATTTCATCTCCATGTGCGATGTCTATGCCACACCTTATCTCAATGCGGCCCAGATGACATCGGGCACTCTGGCTTACAGCTTCGGTCTCGGGAAAGCCGTCGTCTCTACACCTTACTGGCATGCGCGAGAACTGCTGGCCGAGGGACGCGGCGTGCTAGTCCCATTCGGCGACGCGACAGCGATTGGACGCGAGATCGCGTCGCTCCTCACCGAGGACGCAAGACGCGACGCAATGCGTCGGCGCGCCTACCAAACCAGTCGACCGATGACATGGCAAAAGATCGCCGAGCGCTATCTCGCATTGTTCTCACAGGTCGCAATTCAAAATCCCGCACGGCAGCTCGCACCGCCAATCAATGTCGTGATGCGAAAGACCCCTGCCCTCCCCGAGCCGCAGCTTGGCTACTTCATGTCGATGTGCGACGATACGGGACTGTTCCAGCATGCGGTCTATTCTGTGCCAGATCGTTTGCATGGTTACTGTGTCGACGATAACGCCCGCGCGCTTCTCTTATCGGTTGCCATGAACGAGCCTGGCGAGAGACTGTTGCCCGACGCCCTCACCGCGCGCTTCGCGTCCTTCGTGCAGCACGCCTGGAACCCCGACGAGAAACATTTCCGAAACTTCATGGGTTTCGACCGACGTTGGCTGGAATACAAGGGATCGGAAGACAGCCACGGTCGCACGCTGTGGGCTCTTGGAGAGTGCGCCCGTAGCGACGCAAGCCCATCCCGGCGCGCGTGGGCCGCGAGCCTGTTTGCGCAGGCATTGCCGACCGTTGAAGGTTTCGGCTCGCCACGTGCCTGGGCCTTTGCGTTGCTGGGACTGGACGGCTATTGCGCAGTCTCGCCTCACGACATGTTCGCCCAGCAAATCCGTTCGACACTGGCCGACAGGCTGATGGATATCTTCCATCGTGTCGAGAGAATGGGCTGGAGCTGGTTCGAGGAAGGACTGTCCTACGACAATGCCCGACTGTCTCAGGCCCTGATCGCGACGGGATTGAGTGCTGAACGCCCCGATTACGTGGATGCAGGACTCAAATCCTTGCGGTGGCTGATGACGATACAGACGAGCCCTGAAGGACTATTCAGGCCTATCGGCACGGATGGATTTACAGATCGGACGAGAAAGGTGAAGGTCTTCGACCAACAGCCCCTGGAGGCGACAGCGACGATCGCTGCTTGTCATGCCGCATGGCGGGTCAGCCACGACATCACATGGAAAGAAGAGGCTGCAAAGACTTTCGCCTGGTTCCTCGGCAGCAACGATCTCTTATTATCGGTCGTGGATCTCGAAACAGGCAGTTGCCGCGACGGTCTGCATCCCACGCGTCTCAATGAAAACAGAGGCGGCGAATCCGTGGTCTGCTATCTCCTCGGCCTTGTGGAGTTTCGTAAGCTTTCGCGCGCCAGCGGTCATCCTTCGACACTCGCTCCGCTTCGCGCGCTCACCGCGTAACGCATCGCAGCCTCAACTCAGATCGAGATCATCTTGTCACAGACAGCATTTCTCAACCGCCAGGCACTTTTCCTACGACCCGATCCCACACGCGTCGTGGTGCGGCCCTTCAAACCCCCGACGGAACCGCGAGATCTGAAACCGACAGACAAGACGCGGGCCAATCACATCGTTGATCGTGTGCTCGGCCTCGAGATCGAGGCCGCAGAGCAGCAACTTGCCGAGATCCTTCAAAACTTCGAGGGCCGACACCGCAATCTGCTGGCGACGTTCGAAAAGCGCGCTATCGAAATGGAGGAAGCGTTCGCGCCCCACATTACTTTCAACAAGGTGCAACGCCAACTCGTCGGCGCATACTTCATGCACGAATATTCCTTCGAGGCATCCGCTTTGTTCAACCCGAGCATAGTCGCCCACGCCGATCAGTCGGGCGTGCCGAGCGGCAGCAAGCGCTTTATCTTAAGCCTGCGTGCAGTCGGCGAAGGACATGTTTCGTCTCTCACCTTCAGATCGGGAATTGTCGATCAGAATGGCACCGTGGACATCGAACCCACGGCGCGGCTTGCGTCCATTCCCTCGTTCGACAATCCCTCACCTTCATCGCCCGACGAGCCTTTGGAACTGACGTTTTCCTCCGAGCAGCCAATCAGTGAGCGGGTGATATTTCCGATGACCGCCGCTCAGTCAAACGGCATCGAGGATGCTCGCTTCGTCGAGTTCGAAGAGGCGGGGCGGAAAACCTACTACGCCACATATACGGCGTATAATGGCAGAGACATTCGCTCCGAGCTCCTCGAGACCAAAGATTTTCTGTCGTTTCGGATGACGCCTCTCGCCGGGACAGCCGCCAAGAGCAAGGGAATGGCTTTATTCCCGCGAAAGATCGACGACCAATTTGCGATGATCGGTCGCCAGGACAATGAAAACCTTTATCTCATCCGTTCCAACAACCTCCACGTCTGGAATGGCGGCGAGATCATTCTTGGGCCGAAATTTCCGTGGGAATTCGTGCAGATGGGCAATTGCGGATCGCCGATCGAACTGGACGAGGGTTGGTTGCTTCTGACCCACGGGGTGGGACCCGTGCGAAAATACGCAATCGGCGCAGCCCTTCTCGACAAGCGCGATCCGTCCAAAGTTCTCGCCCGCTCGAAAGAGCCACTCGTTCACCCGGAGCCGTCGGAAAGGGAGGGATATGTTCCAAACGTCGTCTACACATGCGGCGCAATGCGCCACAACGATCGGATCGTGCTACCTTACGCTATCTGTGACACGTTCTCAAACTTCTCGACGATCAAGATCGCCGACCTACTGGACACGCTGACCGGCTGACTCTCCGCATTGGGTTATCACCGTTTGGTGCCGACGCCGGAGTTCAGGCAACATCAATCGGCCGCAATGGCGCGGTACATGGCAGCCGTACTGCGATGCCGCCCCAAAGGGCGATACCATTGGTGAGTTTGCCAATGGTAGTCGCCGTCAATCAATCCCGAAATCACGACCTTTATGGAGCAAGCCTTATGACGGCTTGAAATGTTCTTTTGAAATCACCTCGCCGAAATTCTACTCTGTCTGCCAGCAGCCGTGCTCCGGCCGCCGCGGATACGACGGTAATATCGAGCCCGCAGAACCTGATGAGACGATATGAGCAATATATGGTCTCAGCCCGAGAAGCCGCCCAATCCGGTGACCATGTCGAGGCGGAGAACCTTTATCAGCACGCTGAACACTTTTATCGCACGGCCGCCCTGCAGAAAGTCGGCCACCAACAATGAACGTGCAATTGACCTACCCTGTCGGGGGAGCCCCAGACGAAAAAGCCTGGCTCAAAATCCTCGCCAAATATCGCACGCCGCACGCGGGCCGCAGCGTGTTCGAGTTGACCGTCACAGCGATCCCTTTCGCCGCTTTCTGGACGCTGACCTCGTTGGCGGTTCATTACGGCTTCTGGTGGGGCCTGATCCTGATCGTCCCGGCGGCGGGCTTTCTGCTGCGGCTGTTCATGATCCAGCACGATTGCGGCCACGGCTCCTTCTTTGCCCGGCGGCGCTTCGATGACTGGACAGGACGCGTTCTCGGTGTTCTCACGCTAACTCCGTATGACTACTGGCGCAGGGCGCATGCCACGCATCACGCGTCGGCCGGCAATCTCGATGAGCGCGGCGTCGGGGATATCACCACTCTCACCGTGACAGAATATTATGGACGATCGCGGTGGGGACGGATTGGATATCGCCTTTATCGGCATCCGCTGGTGATGTTTGGCATCGGCCCGGCCTGGCTTTTCCTGTTTCAGCAACGGCTGCCGATGGGAATGATGCGCGATGGCGTACTTCCCTGGATGTCAACGATGGCCACAAACGCTGCAGTGATGGTGATCGCTGCGCTCCTGATCTGGGCGGTCGGCCCTGTCTACTTTCTAGTCGTTCATCTGCCGATCGTCCTCCTGGCGGGGTCGATTGGCGTCTGGCTTTTCTATGTGCAGCATCAATTCGAGGAGACGCACTGGTCGAAAGAGCCGGAGTGGCAATTTCCAAGGGCCGCTCTGCACGGTGCCTCGCATTACGATCTGCCGCGTCCTCTGCGCTGGCTGACCGGTAACATCGGCATCCACCACGTGCATCACCTCTCCAGCAAGGTTCCCTACTATCGCCTGCCGGAGGTCCTTCGAAACCATCCTGAACTCGCCGAAATAGGCAGGATCACGCTGTGGCAAAGTTTGCAATGCGTGAAGTTGGTCCTGTGGGACGAAGGAAGCCGGCGATTGGTCTCGTTTCGTGAAGCGGCCTCTATCGCACGGCTCACTCGGGAAGCTCCCTGAGATCTTTCCAGCACCGATCACGAAATCTTTGCAAAGAAATTGTGCAGTGCAGCATTCGTACCTATGTATGATCTTGTGCCCATGACGGGCAAAGGAGACGGATGTGCCAGAGCACATGAATTCGCGCCGGCTGATAGAGCTGAGAAACTTCGGTTCCAACCCCGGCTTGCTGAAGTGCTGGCTTTACCTGCCGACCATCCTTGCTCCCAAAACGCCGCTCGTTGTCGTCCTGCACGGATGCACGCAGAATGCGGCGACCTACGACCATGGAACCGGCTGGTCGAAGATGGCGGAAGAGAAGGGATTTGCGCTGCTCTTTCCGGAGCAACAGCGTGCCAACAACGCCAACCTGTGTTTCAACTGGTTTGAGCCGGGCGATATCCAGCGCGATGCAGGCGAGGCTCTTTCAATCCGTGAGATGATCGGCCACGTCGTCGAGGCGCACGGGATCGATCCTGGCAAAATCTTCATCACCGGACTTTCGGCCGGAGGCGCGATGGCGAACGTCATGCTGGCGACCTATCCCGAATTGTTTGCGGCCGGCGCGATCATCGGCGGGCTTCCTTATGGGACCGCTTCAGGTGTGGGGCAGGCCTTCGAGCGGATGCGGGGCCAGAACGCCCCGAGCGTCAGTCAGATGCAGTCGGCCCTCACGACCGCAGCGTCCAGCTGGGGGGCTTTCCCAAGCATCTCTGTCTGGCATGGCACGCACGATCAGACGGTAAAGCCAGTCAATGCCGAGCAGATCGTCCATCAATGGGCAGGCGTGCACCATGTCTCCGACACACCGTATGTGATCGGGTCCATCAATCGCCATAGTCGTAAGGTCTGGCTCGACGAAAGCGGCAAACCGGTCATCGAGGTCAATCTCATCAAGGCCATGGCCCATGGCGTTCCCTTGTCGTTTACAGCGAAAGCTCCATTGGGAAATTCGGGGCCGTTTATGCTGGAGGCAGGCATTTCCTCTACTGCACGTATTGCCAGGTCATGGGGCCTTGCCGACGACGCCGATGTCGCCATCGCCGAGGAGGCGTTCGAGCTTGGCCTGGAGCATAGCAGGGCGCCGTCAAGCATTGAAGCGGTTATCGCCAAGGCAATGGCATTTGCAAAGCCCGGCTTGGCCCACAACGCCGTAGGTCGAGACGATCGAGGCGTCGGCAAGGTGATCAACGATGCGCTTCGTGCAGCGGGCCTGATGCGTTAATCAGCCGGCGCGGCGCGCGAGAGATACGCCTCTGTCCTGTGTCAGGGGCGGCGGCCTCGCCATCAACTTTTAGGGTCATTTTTCATGCCGATGCTCAACATTCATCATCTTACGACCTACAGCTTTCGAAAGAACGTGTCGCTGTCGCCTCACCGCCTGATGCTCAGGCCACGTGAAGGCCGCGAGCTCAGACTGCTGAGGCATGAGATTTCCATTTCCCCCGAGGCTGAGCTGACCTGGTCGAACGACGTATTCGGCAATGCGATCGCCTCAGCGACATTCCAGACCCCAAGCGATAGTTTGGTGGTGGACAGCATGGCAACCGTCGATTTGACGGCATCGGCATGGCCCGTTTGACATTGCGGCGTCGGCAATCAACTATCCTTTCCTGTACTCCGACAACGACTGGACTGACCTCGGAGCGCTGACGGTTCAGCAGTATGAGGACGTCGAGCAGCGGCTTGCGACATGGGCGCGCGGCTTCGTCGCGGGAAGGCCAACGGATACGCTGTCCCTTCTCAAGGATATCAGTCTGGGCATCGCATCTTCTATCGCTTACCAAAGCCGGGAAGAAGAAGGCACACAATCGCCGCTGACCACTCTTGACCGGGGTTGGGGCTCTTGCAGAGACTTTGTCGTACTATTCGTGGAGGCGGTGCGCAGTCTGGGCTTCGGCGCCCGGATCGTCTCGGGCTATCTGTTCAACCCGGACAGTTCACTCACCGGCTCGATGGACAGTGGATCAACCCATGCTTGGGCTGAAGTATTCGTTCCGGGCGCCGGCTGGATCACGTTCGATCCGACGAACCGCAGTGTGGGCGGCGCCAACCTGATCCCGGTGGCCGTGACCCGCGGCATCGCCCAGGCCGTTCCGATTTCAGGAAGCTTCGTGGGCGGGACGGACGCCTTCCTATCGATGAACGTAGCCGTAGAAGTCAAAGTAGCGGACCGAGCCGCAGCCGCGCGCTTATAGAATGATCGGACTGAGGTGGCTCAATTGTCACGTTGTGCCGCTTCTTCGAAAACCATCAGCCGCCTCCTTGGTGGACGTCGCCGCCGTTTACGCTCGTGTGTCGAAACCTGGTGCCGGAAGAATGGGCGGCTCAGGACGCTGCCTAATGCCCTGGCCAATATCCCCAAGCTCCGTGGGATTGAGGATGGACTTATCACATCAAAGCTCTATCTGTTCGTCATCGTCAGCAAACGAATTCGTAGGCGCTGGCGGCTGAGGGCTTAGAGCTCCCGCCTGCAAATGCAGGACGTGGTCATGGTCGATGACTCAGCCGAGACATCTCAGAAAATCATCAGCGGCGACGGGAGCAAGCTGCTTGTTCTTATCGCCGAAGACGAATTCCTCATTCAAGCAAATCTCGAAAATGTCGTGACGGAGGCAGGCTTCGAGCACATTTCAGTATCGAACGCGGAAGAAGCTGTCCTTGCTTTGGAGGAGGACTCGGATCGCTTTTGCGCCCTGATAACCGACGTAAGGATGCCGGGAGAAGCAGACGGTTAGGATTTGGCGCGCCGGGCGCGGGAAATGCAGCCGCTCCTGCCAGTGATCTACATGACCGGGGACAGCGCCAAGGAGTGGGCAGCTCAAGGCGTTCCCAACAGCGTTCTGCTTCAGAAGCCTTTCGTTCAAGCCCAGCTTGTCACCGCATTGACTACTCTTCTTAACGACGCTGCCGCGAGCAGCGTCGGGCAATAGCGCTTCAGAGTGAACTGAAGGGATCGGATGTGGCGCTCAATCTTTCTGCCTTCTCCGGCCAAGAAAAGCGCCGCTACGAATGACCGCGACAACAGCCCGACACTCACGACCGCTTATCGGCGATAATGGATATGTTGTGGATCTGTGGTGGCTTGGCGAATGAGTCGCCTTCGGCGGCCTTCGCCATCAAAGCCGCAGCGATCTGGCCATTTAGGTGGGCATCCCTTCCGTCCTCATCGTCGAACGTATCGAAGATTGCAAACGAGCTTGCGCCTTCCTGGATCGCATACCAGGAAATCGTGCCCGGCTCCGCGTTGACGAGAGGTATTGCTGATCTCAAGAACTCGGCGACCTCCTGTTCTTTGCCGGGCTTTGCTTCAAGCGGAACGTAAAGTGCGAATTTGGTCATGGCCATCCCCATGGGCACCTGATCGTGCCGCCACCTGCTATACCACGTTCAGCCGCGGGATATTTTGCCATCGGCAAAATAAAGAGGTCCATGGGAAAGCTTTGTTGATGTAAGATGGCGAACCCCTCGGAGCGGCTGGAATGAAGGTCGCTGGATGAACGATGTGAGCCAATGACACTCGTCAGTAATCGTCTTCGAGGCGTGGCGAAATGCCGGCGCAATTGTTTCAGCAACAAGAAAGCAACGATGCATGAGTGACGCAAAGGAATTTTCTGTAAGCAGCAATGGTGACCGCTGGTCTCTGGAGGCAATCGACGGAGAGATGACTGTCATCCATAAGGCCAACGAACCGTCCGGCGGCCACGAGACCCGCACGGCACTTGCCGCTTTCCTTAACGAGCGAGCCGGCAAACCGGAGCACGCTGCACTCCTCCAGGTTCTCGGCCAATCTCGCGATGAAATAGACGAACAGCTGAAACCTGATGACACGGAGACGCGATCCCTGAAGATCGCGACGGAATATCTGCGCCTGGGCGGTCGGCGACAGGCAAAGGTAGACGACAACATTGTCAGCACCAGAAGCTGGGAGGATGACCCGTCGGAAGCGGACGCGTATTGGCAGACTCACGTTGCCCCTCTGAGTGAAAGAGAGCAGCGGGACATCATGGTTCACCTGCCGTCGATCAGCGATCGATAATTCGAAAGGTACTCGAAATGACGAAAGACAAAGATCTCGGCAGCGATGCTGCTCGGAGCAATCCTGAGACCGCCGACCAAGACCGGGAGGCGCTGAAAAAACGCGCGGAGCGGAATATTGAGCGATCCAAGGCCGACGGAAAAGACGGTAACAGGGATAGTGTAGATGACAAGCAAGGGCAGTCGACGCCCGGGTCCGAAGCAGCTGAACCCTCCCCTGAGTGAGGCCCAGAGCCGTCGGGAAAGCTTTTCATCACCTGTCAGAGTGCAGGGCAACGTTGTTCGGCGTTAATGGTCCGATTGAACGTGCGGGCGAGTGATCCCATTCTTTACCGTACACACTTGCTTCTCGGCTCCTGTCAGTTCGGTCTGCTGGAGCCTCGCCTCAAAAATGTGGTCGCGTAGACCGCTGATTTCCCGCGCCGATTGGCGAGCGCGTTGTCAAAATGCCCGTTATGAAAGATGCGCAACGCCAGAACGCCGAGCGCTATTGCATTGCCAGAATCGCAAGAGATGCGACGAGCGCCGGTACCATCACCACAAAGCCAATCTTGAGGAAAGCCCAGGCTCCGATCGACAGCCCTTCGCGGCGGAGCGCGGTCAACCAAAGGATTGTCGCAAGCGACCCTGTGATAGACAGATTGGGACCGAGGTCAACGCCGATCAACACCGCCCCAGCTAACGTGTCGGACACATGCCCCAATTGGACAGCACTTCCCGCGACAAGACCGGCGGGCAAATTGTTCACGAGATTGGAGACCAGAGCGATCACCGCCCCAGCGCTGACGGCCGTCGATGTCGGGGACGAGGCTTCACCAGCGGAAAGGTAGCCCGCAAGCATGTCGATTAAACCTGTCCGGAATAGCGCCTCGACCACGACAAACAATCCAGCGACGAGCGGCAGCACACTCCACGACACGCCTTTCAAAGTTCGGTAAGGACTCTTGCGCGTCAAGAGAAGCACCGCGGTTGTCGCTACACAACCAGCGACAAATGTCGGCAAGCCGAGATCGAAGTGCAAAGCCGACGCGCCGAGCAGCAGGACAGCGGTCACGCACAAAGCCACACCAGTCAACTTCGCGCTTGCCGATAGGGTCGCGGTTTCAACTTCCGAAGCGACGCGGTCGGCCGCCAGTGTAGAGCGCTGAGTCCAATACAAAAACAGAAACGTGACGATGATGGCGGCCAGTGAAGGCAGGCCGAAGGTCGCCAGCCATCGCGACAGGGGTGGCATGTCCCCACCTCCAAATATCACCAGATTTGCCGGATTGGAAATTGGCAGAACAAAGCTCGCGGCATTGGCGATAAAAGCGCAGACGAGCAAATAGGGCATTGGATCGCGTACCTTCGCTGCCTTGCAGGCCGCGTAAACGGCTGGCGTCAAGACCACAGCCGTCGCGTCATTCGAGAGGAACGCGGTCACGACGATGCCGACCGAATAGATCAGGATGAATAATCGTTTGGGTGAGCCCTTCGCCCACGCCGTGGTCACCGAGGCTAGCCAATCGAACAATCCCTCCTGACGCGCAAGCTCAGACAACAACATCATGCCGATCAGAAACAGGTAGACATCGATCCCTTTTGCGATCCCGGTCCAGGCATCAGTCTGGCCGATCAGCCCAAGGCCAACCAGAATCATTGCGCCGGCGACCGCCCATATTGCCTCCGGCCAGGCGAAAGGCCTGGTAATAACACCGAGTGCAGTTAGCGCGGCGATACCCCAGGTCATCGTCAGTGCAGTCATTGAGCTTCCAAACCCCGTTGCGATCGGCCGCCAACCGGTGCATCAGCGATCAGCCGGGACATCCATATCCTTGTTTCGTGAAGGCGCAATTGCGTTTCGGCCGATCAGAAATACGGCGAGTGCGAGGGCCGCGATGCCGCCATGGACCCAGTACGCCATGCCATAGCCGCCGAAGTCCGTGAGCCAGCCGCCAACGACGTTGCTGAGTGACGCCCCGACGCCGCACTGCCCTGCCCATCCGGAAGCGGCCGAACCAGTTCGTGGGCGCGGCCGAGCGCGGTCAGGCGCTGCGTCAGCTGCTTTGCCATTTCCTCCTTCGTCTCGGTAGCGCGTGAGGTCATGTTCGTCAGACCGGCGGCCAAGGCCAGCAAGTTCTTGACGCGGTGACTCATTTCGCCCGCGAGCAGCTCATGACCTTCCTCCGCCTGTTTGCGGCCGGTTACGTCCAGGAAAATGCCGGTCATCTTCTTGGTCGCGGCATCGCCGTCGTTGCCCTGTCCGCGCGCGGAAATCCATCTGACGTCAGATGCGTTAGTCAGGATGCGGAAGTCGATTTCAAACGGCCCGTCGATAGCCCGAGTTGCTACAAACGCGGCTCTGACGCGATCGCGGTCGGCCGGATGGACCTTG
Organism: Hyphomicrobiales bacterium; assembly: GCA_900472605.1. Lineage (GTDB taxonomy): Bacteria > Pseudomonadota > Alphaproteobacteria > Rhizobiales > Rhizobiaceae > Rhizobium. The sequence goes on from UCJD01000047.1 coordinate 15,902, forward strand.
GCGGAGAGATGCTCGAAGGTAAGGTCCGTTTCGACAGCAATATCCCAAAGCTCGTATGCTTTAGCATCCATCACAAAAGTGTCGTCATCGATGATCCAGGTCCAAAGCGCGACACCCGCCGACTTGATAGCTCGCCTCAGTTCGTCGGCGCTCCATTCGGGCTGCGGCGCTGCTTGGCTCATGTTCGAACCTCTCTATACCAAATTCAAGAATGGCCGAATTCACAACTAGCGGGCGGCCTGAGTGTTATCAATGGCCTAAGTGGGCCCTGCTACCCACTATCCGCAAGGTGAAGCGATGAGACGCGCGGATCTCTCCGATGCTCTTGGTCAACGAGCCATCGCACAATCTTGCGAAGAAGGCCCTCGGTCCGATTCGTCATAACGAAACGGCAGAGCCAAGCCCGATCTGGATGCGTGCAAGCGGTGCCGTCAGCTTCCAGACGATCCGCCCGTCCGTGAAAGTCCATTTCGCTTGACCGGACAGAGCGGACGGCACCAGCCGCGATAGAACGAGAGCGCCAAAGCCTTCGCCCTGTGCGAGTATATCAGCATAAGCAACCGCGGGCTCGGACCAGAGGAGTTCGAAAGTGTCCCCGTTGTCGCCGTGCGTCAGGCCCCACGTCACGGAAATGCCGCCGATATCCGTCACGCCGAAGCGCATCGCATTCATGATCAGTTCGTGGAAGGCCATACCGAGATTGAGGACGGCATTGGCGTCGAGTATCAACTTCGGACCGAGGGCCTGGACTGGTTGGAGAACCTCAAATGGTTGGAGTTGATGCGCGACGAGATCGGCAAGGCTGACACCGGCCCAGTCGACCTGCGACAGAAGATCGTGAGAATGAGAGAGCGCCATGACCCGTTCGCGAACCCGCTTCTCGAACTCTTCGATTGATCGAGCGCGTGTTGCGGTTTGCCTGATCACGGCGAGGACCACGGCGTATTGATTTTTGACGCGATGATTGATTTCCCGCATCAAGAGGCGAAGCCGGCGGTCGTTTTCAAGAGTTTCCGAGATATCCCTGGCAATGCTCGATGCACCAACAAGTTTGCCGGCCTGGCTCTTGATCGGAGAAATCGTGATCGAAATCGGGACCATCCGCCCGTCTCGGTGGCATCGGATTGTCTGGAACGGCTCGATCCGCTCCCCCAGCTTCAGCCGACGTAAGATATTGGTTTCTTCATCTCGTTTCTCGTCGGGTATGATCATGTAGATGGGCTGTCCGACCGCTTCGTCTTCCACATAGCCAAACATGCGTTCGGCCGCCTTATTCCAGCTTACGATCTTGCCGAAAAGATCCTTACTGACGATCGCGTCAAAGGAGGATTCGACTATGGCTGCGAGGCGTTCTGCGCTGTGTTCGTCCATGCCCGACTGCTCGGCTTTCACTGTGACGTTGGAATGATTTAGGCAGGCGCCTGAGAGGTCAACCTCGCAAACCATAAGAAAGTCCGAGCAGGGCGCGCCTGAGCAGCAGATTGACGCTTCGATCAGCGTCCACCGCTGTCAGGCACGGTCATAGGTAAAGGAGGTCAAGAGCGTCGTTACGAAGTTACTGGCCCGTTCCTTGACCAGAATTTCCGTCCATTCGCTGGTGCCGCGAAGCCTCAAGTCGGTCTGGATGCTGTCGACGGCCGCTTCTTCGATGCGCTTGATATGTGCGCTGAAGGCGGCTTCGCCACCACCATGGTACATGTCACGGATGACCATGCGCAGGATCTCCTGGATCGCTATCTGCCAGGCGGTATTGATGGCCTGAAGCTCGTTCGTGTCCGGTGCCATGAGAGGCTCCTAAGGGATGAGTAAGTTCGAGCGCAACTTTCTGTCACGCCCCGATCTATTCCGCGGCCCATTTCCCAGCAGGTGGGCGCTTGGACCTTAGGCCTGCCGGGCTTTGCGGGCGGCATAACGCTGGTCTCGCTCGGCCTTGCGAGCGGCCTCGTCTTCAACGACGCGCGAGATCCGAGCATTTTCTGCCGACTGTCGCGCCTCAAACTCGGCCGCGGCGGCTGCCTCAATGGCTGCCTGTTCTTGCGCCGCGAGAGAGGCGATCCGGGTGCGCTCCTCATTCTTCAATTGTTCCCGTTCGACGCGGCGCGCCTCGCGGGCTTCAACAAGTGAGATGCGCTCCGCCTGTCTTGCGGCTTGAGATGGCTCTGCCGCCGTCTTTGCTACACGGTATGCTGTGAGAAGAGCTGCCTTCGCGCCCGCGGCAGCGGAGCGTCGGTCTGTAAGTTCGTTGTTTCTAGCGTGTCTCAAATTTTTATCCTGATGTTGGTATTTGGGATGATCAACTGGCCTTTGATCGTTTGGTAAGCAGCGTCAATGTTGCAGACATCCTGTCGGCTTGCTCCTTGGCGAGCCGCGCTTCGCGCAGCCTCAAGGTCTTTGCATCACGTGCCTGCGCCACGGATTGAAGCTCCTCCGCCGCATTGTTCTTGGCGAAGAACTGCGTCTGGAGATTGCCGAAGGCGGTCTCGGCCTGCTGGCGAGATTTGCTATACGTCTCTGTCATTGAGTTTCCTCGATGTTGGCTATGAGGCCAAAACGAAAAAGGCCAGGCGAACTGCCTGGCCTCAAACTGATAATCGCTTCCGGCAGTGCCAGTACATCCGTGGTCAAAGGGAAGCAGATATCGATTTAAGCGGACTGCAGATTGCAGGCCGACATTTTGCCCGACTTCATGTCGCGCTCAAGTTCGAAGCCGATCTTCTGGCCTTCGACAAGTTCGCGCATACCGGCGCGTTCGACAGCCGAGATGTGAACGAAGGCGTCAGCAGCGCCGTTGTCAGGCTGGATAAAGCCGAAGCCCTTGGTGGAATTAAACCATTTTACTGTGCCAGTGGTCATGATGAACCCTTTCAAAGCATAGAGCGAGGAACCGCGAAGCATGCGCTGCGCAGACGAAAACCGACTGTTTTTGAAAGGGAAGTTCGCTTAAAGCGCGGTGCCAATCGCGCGGTGAACAAAGCTCGGCAAGCAAAAGATCGATGTTGCATGAATAGGTGAATAATCGCACCGCGTCAACGATTAGTTTTGATACACTTTAGCGTAAATCCTTGAGTTGCATTCGTTCTGACACAACCAGACATGCCAACAAAAAGACGAGCTTGTCCGACTGCACCCCGACAAGACGTTGAGACCCCTTCCGCGGCCGCGGACCACAAGACCGGCATCCATCTTTCCGGCACGCTTGGCAATATCGACAAATCAACCTGTCCCGGTAGCAAAACTTTGCGCATCGAGATAGATCATCACGGCAACCGAGAGCGCGGCGACTGTAGCGGTGATGAACGCCCCGATGAAGGTAATCGTTGGTTTGATCGCGCTTATGTCCAGATCTCGTGTGAACCAGCGGATCTGCGCCTGTGCGTACCACACCAAGGCAACTGCGACCGCGATGATGCCCGGCAGAATTCCCTTTTCTTGTGGCATGCTGAAGAAATCAATGCCGAGTACAAGGATGAACGCGAAGGGTGCTGCAACATAGCACTGGCTGAAAAACGGCGGCCGAAGCGTATCTCGGGTGATCCTCACTTTCTTCCATCGAAGGAGCGTGACCGCCATCGAGAGGGGATAAACACCGAAGATCACGCCTCTCGCGATCAAAAGGTTGGAACCAGACCCGAGCTGCTTGGCAGCCCCAGTCGGGTCAAAGACTGACGGAAGCGAACCGGACAGGCCCTGGGAAAGCAAAAGCGTTATGAGCAGGAAAAGTGGCGGACTCAGGGTATCTTCGTATTGGTCTTCCGGCCTGCCGGCGAGTTCGGTATCGGCGTAGCGCATCATGTTGAGTGGCCTCAAAACCGAGCGCCACATCGTTATCGGATAAAATAACAGCCAGGACACCAGCTCGTAGAGCAGTTCTTCGAGCGACTTCAGCAGTTTCATGAAGTCCAATTCATCGCTCCGCCGCTGTCATCCGCAGATTGCATCTATTATCAGCATGGGCGGGCAACGTCACGTCGGCCCAGTCGAGTATCACCACAAGGTCATTTTCAGGCTCGGAAGCGCTCGCGCACCTAGACTTCTTCCGCTTTGCCGGCGCCACTGCGTGCCGGATTTCCTTCTGCAAACCTATATGCCCCGGTGCTGGCCAAGGCCTCAGCGAGTTTCGCGGCGTCATAGGGTTTCGCCAACACGATGGCACCTGTCTCACCGCGGACCGCCGACGGATCCCCGGTGGCGAATACAATTGTCGTTGACGGATTCAGAGCCCTGGCCTCAGCAGCCAGGTCTAATCCTGACGCGCCTGGTAGATTGAGGTCGGTCATGAGGATATCGACTGCCATCGTCTGCAGAGCCGCTTTGGCTTCCTCGGCGCTTCCCGCCTCGACGACAATCAGTCCAGCATCCTGCAGCATCTCAGCCGTATTGATGCGGATGAGTGCATCGTCCTCGACCAGCAGTACCGTCACGCGTCCGACTTTTTCCGCAGTCGCCGCCGCCGCGCTCTTGGCTGACATCAGCGGCGTGTCCAGCTTTGGTAGTGGCTCCGGCGGATGGATCGTTGGCTTTTGATTTTTACGCTGAGCTTGATTGGCCAGAACATGCCGGAATTTTCGGGCCAGCGCCTCACGGCTATAGGGCTTGGACAACAGCTCGACGCCTGCATCGAGCCTGCCGCCGTGCACGATCGAGTTTTCGGTGTAGCCTGACGTGAACAGCACAGCAATGTTGGGCAGCCGTTCTTTCGCCTTGCGGGCGAGTTCGGGGCTTTTGAGCGTGCCTGGCATCACGACATCGGTGAACAGGATGTCGATGGGAATGCCGCTATCGATCACTGTCAGCGCGCTCGATGCATCGACCGCCTTTAGCGTGCGATAGCCGAGGTCGGTCAGCATCGCGATGACGGTTTCACGGACCTCCGCGTCATCCTCGACAACGAGGACGGTTTCGCTTCCTCCGACAATCGGCCCGTTATCGACAGCGACCTCGACGTCTTCCGCTTCCATTGCACGCGGCAGATATAACTTGATCGTCGTGCCGTGGCCGACTTCCGAATAGATCTTGACATGGCCGCCGGACTGTTTGACGAAGCCGTAAACCATCGACAGACCAAGCCCGGAGCCCTTGCCCTCGGCTTTCGTGGAAAAAAACGGCTCGAACACCTTTTCGATGATCTCGGGCGGCATGCCGGACCCGGTATCTGTCACCGCCATCATCACATACTGGCCGGGCATGACCTCATCATGCGTGCGGGCATAGGCATCATCGAGGTGAGCGTTAGACAGCTCGATCGTCAGTTTGCCCTGCCCTTCCATCGCATCACGCGCGTTGATGGCAAGGTTCAGCAAAGCATTCTCGATCTGAGTCGGGTCGATAAAGGTGTTCCAGAGCCCTCCACCGACCACGGTCTCGACCTCGATAGCCTCGCCGATCGCGCGGCGGATCATGTCGTCCATGTCGCGGACGAAACGGCTGATATTGACCACTTTGGGTTCGAGCGCCTGACGGCGACCGAAGGCGAGCAACTGGCTGGCGAGTTTTGAACCCCGCGATACACCGGCCATGGCGTTTGCGATTTTCGCTTCGGCGCGTTGGTTGCCGGCAACCTCTTTTGACAGAAGCTGCAGATTTCCGGACACGACCTGCAACAGGTTGTTGAAGTCATGCGCGACCCCGCCGGTCAATTTCCCCACGGTTTCCATTTTTTGAGCCTGCGCCAGCTTCACTTCGGCCTGGCGGCGCTCGGCGATTTCGGTGATGACGCGCGCTTCCAGATTTTCGTTCAGCTGTTTGAGCTGCTCTTCGGCCCGCTCCCGGTGACGCACCTGGCGCGAAAGCGCCTCCGCCTGGTCGCGCAAAGCGGCCTCGGCCGCGCGCTGATGGGTGATGTCGGTGTGCACGCCTACCCATTCGACGATGTCACCCTTTGAGCCGATGATCGGCAGAGCGCGGATGGCGAACTGGCGCCAGGCGCCATCATGCCGGCGGACCCGGTGCTCATGCACATAAATGGATTTCGCTTCGACCGCGGCATTCCAGGTCGCGACTGACGCGTCCATGTCATCCGGATGCACGGCTTGTGCCCAACCGAACCCTTGATATTGATCGAACGTCTGGCCGGTGAGTGCTGCCCAGCCCGGCTGTTCGCCAACCATTCTGCCATCGGCACTGTTGGTCCAGAGGACGCCGTGCACCGCCCTCATGGCCGTGTGGAAGCGATTATTGCTCATTTCGAGCTCGGCTTCCCGCACCGCTCGCTCTTCGATATCGATGCCGAGAATGTAGACACCGGGGACTGATCCGTCCGCCGCTACGTGCGGTACGTATCGAATTTCGAGGCGGCGCGGCGCGCCGCCCTGCACCGGCATGTCGGCTTCGCCGGTCACGACTTCGCCAGCCAGTGCACGATCAATGTCTGGCCGCCGGTTCTCGTATGGCCCCTCACCGATGACCGCGGCAATGTGTTTGCCGATCATATCGCCCGGCTGCATACCGAACCACGCCTCGTAGGCATGATTGGCGAAGCGATAAATATGCTGACGATCGACGTAGGAAATCAGCATCGGCACGGCGTCGGTTACGCGGCGGAGCTCGTCTTCGCTATCGCTCACTCGTTTTTCCATCGCGACGCGATCGCTGTTGTCGACGACCGTGCACATCACGCCGCCGATCCTGCCGTCGGCCTCGTAAACAGGCGTGTAGAAGAGATCGAAGATGAATTGCTCGGGCCGACCATCTCGGATGAGCGTCATGCTCTGATCGTGATAGGAACGAAGCTCACCACGAAGGCCGGCTTCAATCATTTCGCGGTTCCAGTCCCAGATTTCCGGCCAGACTTCCGCGACATTGCTGCCGAGAGCGTCAGGATGTTTTTCGCCTGCGATTTTCGCGTAAGTGTCGTTATAGACCATCACATGGCCCGGTCCCCACATCAGCACTTTCGCGACCGGCGAATTGACGATGTTGGCGACCGTCGTGCGGAGCTCGACGGACCAATCCTTCATCGGTCCGAGCGTCGTCTCTGACCAGTTCTTTTCCCGGATGATCTTTCCGCAGTCCCCCCCTCCGATCGGCCAAGTTGATGCAAATGGGATCGCGGGTTTGCCACCCTCGCGAAGCAAGCGCAGGCCCGATCTGACGACTTCGCTGGCATTGCCATAGTCGCCCGACGACAGGCATTCAGAGATGAAACTTTCAAGCTCGGGCGTGAGCGAAAAATTGCGTGTAAGACGTTTGGCCATAGGTCGCCCATCTCACGGAATTGTAAATGTGTCAACTTGTGGCACGCTGCACTTTTTCAATAGCGCTCTATCTGTCCAGAGATTGTTCGCTCGCCCAGCGGCGCCCGTACCAAGTTATAGACGCTGGGCCACCAATGGGGCGCTCATAAAAGTAGCGCTACCCATAGCAACAGTGATGGTCGCCACAGGATTTTCCAGGACAGAGGCATAGCTACGTCAAATGACATACAGCTCGCGCTACATCTCGGGAGCATCCTCTTTAAAAGAAGCGAGCAGCAAATGCCACGGAGCCTGTAGTCGTGCTCGTTGTCGACGACGAGCCCCTTCTTCGGTTATCAATCTCCGCCGAGTTGGAGGACGAGGGGTTTGTTGTGTTGGAGGCAGGCTCCGCCGACGATGCGATAAGAATCATCGAACAACATCCTGAAGTTTCGCTCGTATTCACCGACGTGGATATGCCGGGCACGATGGACGGCATTCGGCTCGCCGGCTTCGTTCGAGACCGCTGGCCACCGATAAAGATCATTGTGACATCCGGTCACCGTTTCCCTGGAGCAGAGACGCTTCCAGAAGGCTCGCCCTTTAAGCCCAAGCCCTATGTATCCGATGAGGTGGTACGATGATCCGCACGATGTTGGCAGTCTGAATGCATGTGGGCGCCACTGCTTTCAGCCGGTCGGCGCCCAAGACATTGCCAGAAGTGACATCGCTCGATAAGGCTCCACCGAGCGTCGAAATTCCGGGAGCAAGGTTCCCCCATCGACCCCGTATGCCCAGTAAGAACTACCTGCGTCTCGTGGAGCCGGCTTTCGGCACGCCACGGACAAGATAGCCTATCGATGACAAATCGGCGAAACGTCCCCGTTACTCGGCTTACATCGAGAGCACCCAAACGATGGGTTGCTCCCCAGCGTTCCGCTCAATAATGAGATCGGCGATCAAGTTCCCTTAACGCCGCCTGCACCTCGTCGATCGACACGGGACCGGGCGTTCCCGGCATGTGTCGCAGGGACGGCTGAGAATCCACCGCGTAAAGGTCGGATGCCCAAGCCGCAAGGATTGCGCGACGATCATCGACCGAAAGGGACGGCGCGCCGACGACATCGATCGGTCGGCAGAGCCGAACACCGGGGACCAGAACGGCTGGTCCCATGGCCGCGGCTTGGTCGGCGGCCCGTTGTAGTTCGCTGTGCATGGCCGCCTCCTCACCGGATGTGCGGATCCCGATCTCGCCGCAGGCGAGACGCGGCGATGGCGCTCGTTTCCAGCGCCAGCAAATCGTGTTTCTCAGCGAATGCCGCAAACAGGCCACGTGCCGTCTCGGCCTCGATTTCGCCACGCAGTGCCGCACCACAAGCCTTCAATGCGACGGCGTGGGCATGGTCCCTCAACCGCACTGGCCATTCGCAAAGATGGCGATATGCATCCGTTGCGCTTCGCACCTCGGCCGGAAAGCCGAGGCCGACAAGGATGGTGACCGGTTCTCTAAACATGTCGGGTTTCATCGCTCTCTCCTTCCCAACCCGGAATGTTAACGGGCGCCACGGGAATGGCGCCCCTGACTCGCTGGATGAATTTAACGATCAAGCCGCCTTCTGTGCTTCGATCTGAGCCGGAGCGACTGATGTTAGAGCAGGCGTGCTCTGGATCGAAATCTTCCTCGGCTTCAATGCTTCCGGGATTTCGCGAACAAGATCGATGGAGAGAAGACCATTGCTGAGATCCGCGCCGTTCACCCGCACATGGTCGGCGAGCTCGAACCGGTGTTCGAACGGACGCCCGGCGATGCCGCGATGCAGGTAGGCGTCGGCAGAAGCCTCCTGCTTCTTGCCGGTGACTGTCAGCAGGTTGGACTGGAAGGTAATATCGAGATCGTCCTGTGCAAAACCTGCGACTGCAATCGAGATTCGGTAGCTGTCATCGCCTGTCTTGACTATGTCATAGGGCGGCCAGTCGCTGATCGAGCGAGCGCGCTGGGCGTTTTCGAGAAGATTGAAGACCCGATCGAAGCCGACGCTCGAACGGAACAGCGGTGCGTAGTCGTATGATGTTGCCATAGCCATATCCTCCTTGAAGCAACATGGGTACAGAAGCGCCGAAAGACGGCGCTTCCAGCAAGGCCAGCTCTATGTTCAGCAGCTGGCGGAAAACGATTTGGTTTTTGAGAATTCTGGATTCAAGATCCGCAGCGCAAAAAATTTTGTCCCCTGTAAGATCGGACGAATTTCGACTTCATCAGCTCCCATTTTTGCAGATGAAATGCCCTATCCTAACTACGCGCCGACAAGTCTGCCTCATCGCCCCTTCATTGGACAGATCGACTGATATCCCGGTGAGGGTATGCAGCCTTGAACTGCGCCATCATCGCGCTGGCCTGCTGCAGCACACGTTCTGTCTTTTTAGATTATCGCGAGCAAGCTCGTCGGCATTGACCCGCATTGCTTCCGCCATGCTGGCCGACATCATGGCAAAGCGATCTTCGCCATAAACCAGTGCCTCCTGGGACGCTGTTTCAAGCCATCGGGCGAAATCGACGATGATCTCTTCCCGTTGATCGATACCAACGCTCTTGATGATGTTGATATTCTCTTCCATGCAGGCGTCACTCCATACGCAATCGGCGCTCACACCGAGTTCAACGCCTCGGGCGGTCGATGAGCTAGGAAGCGGAAAAATCAAATTCAAGAGTTCATTGAGGCTTGAACTCGCCCTCGACACGGCGCCATTCGTTCGGTCCAATCAGACGCTGGTGTGTATAGCGGACGGAGTGCAGCGGTCCGTCGAGGCTGTCGCGCCAGAAGTCCAGGAACTTGCGCATTTCGGGAAAATCAGGTGCGAGATCGTAGTCCTGCCAGACGTAGGTCTGCAGGACGGATTCAAAATCGGGAATGCGGTAGAGGATATGCGCCGTGGTCAGTCCATAGCCGTTGAGCTGACGCTCGAAATCCGACGAGAATTGCATGCTTCATCTCCGTTTCATGACATTGCGAGGGTGACGTAAAATTTTGCAGTGATCAATGGCTTTCTAAGCTTGCGGAGTTTTTTATCGTTTTCTTTCAGCATGTTAGCAGCAAGCTGGATCGAGTGCTAATTTTTCCTATTCACCCTCTTGAAATCGAAAAATCTCGAAAATAAATTTTGCACGCGAACGCTCCGATGAGGTTCGCCCCATCCGGATTGGTCACCCGGTCCGGCAGGAGATTTTGCGTCATCTTTTTTGTCCAATGGAGGAAAACATGTCGTTCCGACCGCTTCATGATCGCATTCTTGTCCGTCGGGTTGAATCCCAGGAAAAGACCAAGGGCGGGATCATCATCCCGGACACTGCCAAGGAAAAGCCGCAGGAAGGCGAAGTTGTCGCCGTCGGTCCTGGCGCGCGCAACGAGGCCGGCCAGATCCAGGCGCTGGACGTCAAGGCTGGCGACCGCATTCTGTTTGGCAAATGGTCCGGCACCGAAATCAAGATCAACGGCGAAGATCTGCTGATCATGAAGGAAAGCGACGTCCTGGGCATTATTGAAGCTCAGGTCGAGCAGAAGCAGGCTGCGTAATCACGCATTACAGCCTATCAGTCAAAAAGCTGCCTATCGAAGGAGTGAACAAATGGCTGCGAAAGAAGTCAAATTCAACACCGATGCCCGTGAACGTATGCTTCGTGGGGTCGATGTCCTTGCCAACGCCGTGAAGGTCACGCTCGGCCCAAAAGGCCGCAACGTTGTCATCGACAAGTCCTACGGCGCACCGCGCATCACCAAGGACGGTGTTTCGGTCGCCAAGGAAATCGAACTTGAAGACAAGTTCGAAAACATGGGCGCCCAGATGCTGCGCGAAGTCGCGTCTAAGACCAATGATCTTGCCGGCGACGGCACCACCACCGCAACTGTCCTCGCCCAGGCAATCGTCAAGGAAGGCGCCAAGGCGGTTGCTTCTGGTATGAACCCGATGTACTTGAAGCGCGGCATCGATATCGCTGTGGATGCAGTCGTTAAAGAGCTGAAATCCAACGCCCGCAAGATCACCAGCAATTCCGAAATCGCCCAGGTCGGCACTGTATCGGCCAACGGCGATGAGGAGATCGGCAAGTATCTCGCTGAAGCGATGGAAAAGGTCGGTAATGAAGGCGTCATCACTGTCGAGGAAGCCAAGACCGCCGAGACCGAGTTGGAAGTCGTCGAAGGCATGCAGTTCGACCGCGGCTACCTCTCGCCCTACTTCGTGACCAACCAGGACAAGATGCGGGTCGAGTTCGAGGACCCCTATATCCTCATTCACGAAAAGAAGCTGTCGAACCTTCAGTCCCTGTTGCCGGTCCTCGAAGCCGTCGTGCAGTCCTCTAAGCCGCTGCTGATTATCGCGGAAGATGTCGAAGGCGAGGCGCTCGCAACGCTCGTCGTCAACAAGCTGCGCGGTGGTCTAAAAATTGCTGCCGTTAAGGCTCCGGGGTTCGGCGATCGCCGCAAGGCGATGCTCGAAGACATCGCCATCCTGACCGGCGGCACCGTCATCTCCGAAGACGTCGGCATCAAGCTTGAGAACGTCACGCTCAACATGCTTGGCCGAGCCAAGAAGGTGGCGATCGAGAAGGAAAACACGACGATCATCGATGGCGTCGGTTCCAAGGCCGAGATCGACGGCCGCGTGGCCCAGATTCGGGCGCAGATCGAGGAAACCACCTCCGACTACGATCGCGAAAAGCTGCAGGAGCGGCTTGCCAAGCTTGCCGGCGGCGTCGCCGTAATCCGCGTCGGCGGCTCGACCGAAGTCGAGGTCAAGGAGAAGAAGGACCGCGTCGATGACGCACTTCATGCAACGCGCGCAGCCGTCGAAGAGGGCATTCTGCCGGGCGGTGGTGTTGCGTTGTTACGGGCCGTCAAAGCACTCGACAATCTTGCAACCGCCAACCAGGATCAGAAGGTTGGCATCGAGATCGTCCGCCGCGCTATCGAAGCCCCGGTGCGCCAGATCGCTGAGAATGCCGGCGCCGAAGGCTCCGTCATCGTCGGCAAGCTGCGGGAGAAAACGGACTTCTCTTTCGGCTGGAATGCGCAGACCGGCGAGTACGGTGACCTCTACGCGCAGGGCGTCATCGATCCTGCCAAGGTCGTCCGCACAGCACTCCAGGACGCGGCATCTGTTGCCGGTCTCTTGGTCACGACGGAAGCGATGATCGCCGATAAGCCCAAGAAGGACGCCGCCGCCGCCCTACCTGCCGGCGCTGGGATGGACTTCTAAATGATCATTGGGGCTCGCCTCGCCGCCAGAGGCGAGCCCTTCTCGAGGAAAACTATGAGCTTGCCGTCGAAAGAAGATGCGCGCCTGTGCGCGAGCGTGATGAGGGAGATCGTTGAACAGCGACAGCTGAGGGGCAATCACCAAGCGATTGCGACGCTGACCATCATGGTCGCGAAGCTATTTAATAAGGGCATTCGCGAACGGCAGGTTCTTTTGGCTGAAGCACACCGTGCTGCTGACACGGAACTCTTTGGCGATGGGACCGACCCGGCCGTAGAGCTGTGACACTCCCTTTCGCCAGGCCTGCGGCTTCAACACCTCCAGCGTGTCATTGATGTTTTGAGAAACCCAAATATAACGGAAAAGCATCTTTCAACGACGATGATGCGCGCGCTCCGGCCCGGATCACGCTAACAGTTCTGAAAGATGAGTTATGCCGAAACGAAAAGCGCCAGCGGTTGTCAGCACAGGCATCACAGGATTGAACGAAATTCTGCGTGGTGGTCTGCCGGCATCCAATCTCTATATGCTGCAAGGCGCTCCGGGCTCCGGAAAGACGACAGCAGCGCTACAGTTCCTTCGCGCCGGGGTGGAAGCGGGAGAGAGCTGTATTTACGTGACACTGTCGCAAACGGCGGCAGAGCTTGAAGCCATTGCTGTCTCACACGGCTGGACACTCGATGGCATTCGGGTCGAAGAACTGTCGACATCCGGCTCGGTCAGCGAAGCCGATGACCAGAGCATATTTCTGACCGCCGACCTCAGGCTCGACGAGACGCGAAAGGCGATCGAGGCAGCTATCGAAGAACACAAGCCGCGGCGCCTTGTTTACGACTCCCTCCTCGAAATCCGCCTGATCACCGGTGACTCCCCGAGGTTTCGTCGCGAACTGATCGGTTTCAAGTCCTTTCTGGCCAAGCGCAACGTCGTCGCACTTCTCCTTGACACACAGACAACCGGCTATGACCGCAGTGGCGAGGAAGTAGAGGGTCTTGCTCATGGGGTCATCCGTTTCGACAAGTCACTGGAGGAGTACGGCGCTGTGCGACGTCGCGTGGAAGTATCCAAGATGCGCGGTGTCCCCGTTGCCGATGGCTATCACGACATGGCGATACGGGAAGGTGAAGGGGTCATCGTTTTTCCTCGCATTATGCCCAATACTGCGTCGGAGACCACCAAGCCGCAACTGATCAAGTCAGGTGTCGCAGCGCTCGACGACATGTTTGGCGGCGGCCAGGAGGCTGGAACCACGACGCTGGTCATAGGACAGTCGGGCACTGGCAAGTCGACCATGTCGTCACTCTATGCGACCGCAGCACTCGACCGCGGCGAGAGCGTCGCGCTATTCTTGTTCGAAGAGAGGCTGGAAACGTTCTTCCGCCGGTCGGAAGGCCTGGGAATGCAGCTTCGGCAGTTCCATAAGGATGGAAAGCTCATTCTGCGGGATTTCAATCCGAACGAAATCTCACCGGGTGAATTTGGTCAAATCGTCCAGGACGCGGTGACGCAGAACAAAGTCCGCGTCGTCGTCATCGATAGTCTGACCGGCTATCTGAACTCGCTACCGCATCGGGAAAAGGCGGTCCGCGACATCCAATCCCTTCTCAAATTCCTGGCTCGTTCGGGCGTGCTGACGATGCTGATTGTCGCTCAGCACGGCCTGATCGGTCAGAATGTCGGCATCGACGTAGATGTCAGCTTCCTCGGCGACACCGTGCTCCTGCTGCGGATCATGGAGCATGAGGGTCGGCTGCGCCGCAACATCACCGTTGTCAAAAAGCGCCACGGTCCACATGACCTCAACATCCAGGAACTGCTGATAGAAAGCGGCAGCGTCAGCGTCGTTTCCTACAACCCCCTTCCTGACCCGAAATGAATGAAACGCCGAGTGAACTGGATTGGGTGCTCATACTTGCCCCGTTTCGCAAGGATGCCGACTACATCGCGGCGTCCTTGCAGGAGCAAAACGTCGCAGTCAGGCAAGGCCAGATTGGCGAGGATTTGACTGAAAATCTGGCGCTTTCGCCGGGCGTCATCCTCATCACCCATGAGGCGCTGAGCCCGCCCGTCGTCGCAACCATTGGCGATCATCTCGCCGGCCAGCCTGATTGGTCCGAAGTCCCAATCCTGGTCCTGCTTGAGCGCGCGGCTCCCGTTGGACAGATCCGCACTCAGCTTCAAAACGCCTGGCCGAGCGCTCGCCTCCAATTCTATACACGCCCAGTCGCGCGACTGGAGCTGGCCAATAGCATCCAGACCAATCTGCTCGTCCGGTTGCGCCAGAAACAGGTGCGCGATGCCATTGAGCGCGAGGTCGAGCTGCGGCTGGAGCTCAATCATCGGATTAAGAACATTCTTGCCAGCGTCACCTCGATCTTTCAAATGACGCGACGCGGCGCGTCTACGGTTGATGAGCTTGCGGCAGATTTCACAGGCCGGCTTCGTGCTCTGTCCGACGTCCACACCGCAGTGTTCGAAGCAGGCGGAGACGAAATCTCACTGTTATCCGTGATTGCAGTAACCGTCGCACCCTATAACGGTGAGAGCTTGACTCGGATCAATATTGCCGGCCCGGACCTCCTTGTCGGACGGATCGCTGCGACAACCATCGCCCTTTGCCTCCACGAACTGACGACGAATGCCATCAAGTACGGCGCCCTGTCTCAGGGCGACGGCAGCGTCAACATTGCCTGGTCCGTTTCGGAGGAAGATCCGCCCGTGTTTTCAATGAACTGGATCGAATCGGGCGGCCCCAAAGTCGTTCAACCGACGCGGCAGGGCTACGGCACAAAATATGTTCGCTCGGCTCTCGCCTCGCTGTTGGGGGCAGCGCCGACGATCACGTTCGATCGTAATGGGTTTCGCTGCCACGCCGCTGGTCCGCTGGCAAGACTTGTGCGGCAGTCGGCGGAAGCTGCTTGATACAGTATCCGTTATCGGAAGGGTTAAACACCTTACTGAAGACATTCCCGAACCTGGCGGATCATATTCGTACGAGAGACGTTATCATACTCTTGGACCATTTTATCTGCCTGGAAATCATGATGGAGCGTTGGGGATGGGTGGCAACGGTATAACGGTCCTTGTCGTGGAGGACGAGGCTCTCGTTCGGATGGATATTGCGCTATTGCTAGAGGACGAAGGTTTCCAGGTGCTGGAAGCATCGAACGCCGACGACGCCATCAGCCTGCTCGACGCACATCCGGAGGTTCGTCTTATGTTCACCGATATCGATATGCCTGGCAGCATGGATGGCTTGAAACTTGCGGCCGCGGTTCGAGATCGATGGCCACCAGTCAAGATCATCGTGACATCGGGTCATCGCCACATGAGCGATGATACCCTTCCGATCGTCGGCCGCTTTTTCAGTAAGCCCTATGATCCGTCACGTGTGATTCATGCGATACGCGAAATGATCTAACACGATGACGTCCTACGCTGATCGAGACCGTCAAGCCAGGGATGCCGATGCTAGCAACTGCGCAATCGCAACCGACCACCAGGATGCCTGATGCCATCATTACCTCGACGGCGAGCAAGACTTACTGGCCTTTGGTCGCCGACGGCCAATCGTTTGAGGGCTCGTCGATCTGATGATCTGGGATCTCCATCGTATCACGAAGCTGGGCAGATTCCTTCTCGATCATGTAGATCACCGCGGATCTCTCGGCACCTTTAGCGACGAGCTCACCGATCAACGCGTGCAGCCTCGGTTTGACCTCCTTCAAAATGTTCTGGTTGTCACTCATCAATTCCTCCCATTTTTGCTCCATGTTGGCCGACGCTCCTCCTGGGTCTTAGCCAAACCGCTTCCCTGCATTCGCATCATCCGCCAGAACCAGACTTGCGGGCGGCGACCCACTCTCGTCGCCTCCGACGATTGCGGAAATGTAAGTCAGGGCATTTTTCATTCCGTTCATCGTGTAAGGCTTTTCAATTGCACCAAGGGCGCCGGCAAACCCTTCGGGGATCTTTTTAATATTACCGCTCACGAAGACATAGGGAATGCCCGCCGCTGCTAATTCACGACCCACGTCGATCCCGGTCGGGCCATCCATGAGATGGATATCGACGAATGCGAAATCAGGCTTCGACGCGTTCATCTGCTCGCGCGCCTGGATGCTGCTCATGGCGAGGCCTGTAACCTGATGGCCCGCCATCTCCACCTCGCTTTCAAGCTCCATGGCGAGCAGCATTTCGTCTTCGACGATCATAACTTTCAATGCGTATTCTCCTGATGGTCGCCGACAAGCAGCACCACGTCGACAACCGTCCTGCGGCCATCCTGTGTACGTTCGATTTCGGCGCCGAGCTGCAAAGCGGACGCCTCGATCAACATGCGTCCAAGCTCGGTGCTTTCAATATCCGGCTCAACTGGTTCGGATGTGTCCTCGACACGGATCAGAAAATGACCGTTGAGGCGTTTGACCACCACGTGGATGTCGCCGCCGCCGTCCATGAGGCCCCGTCGAACTGCATCGCCGACCAACTCATTGACGATCAGCGACAAAGGCGTGGCCTTGACAGCGGGCACGAGCAGCGGCGAAAGATCCAGAGACAGACGGATGTCGTTGCGGCCAGTGGCATCGACAAGATCTGTCACCAATTCCTTTGTGAACTCTGAGATATCGAAATTCGACACGTCATCGAGCGTGAACAGCTTTCGTTGAACCGTGCTGAGGGCCTCGATCCGGTTGAGGACCGACATGAGTGTCTGCCTTTGCCGATAATCGGTGGTGATGCGTGCCTGCATTTTTACGATGGAAGCCATGGTCAGCAGGTTGTTTTTCACCCGATGGTCCACCTCGTGGACGAGCAGCGTGCGCGCCTCCAGTGCCGACTTAAGGGTGGCGGTATTTTTTGCCACCTCCGCCTCCGCCTCATGGCGCGCAGCCGCCAGGTCTGCTTCCCGGCTTTTGACCGTTGTGAAATCGAGCTGGGACGCAAAGAAATAGATAATTGTCCCTGCCTCGTCCCGGACGGGGCTGATGAATACCGCATTCCAAAATGTAGTGCCGTCTTTTCGGTAGTTAAGAATATCGACAGCAACATCGTGGCCGGCCGCGATGCCTTCCCGGATCTTCGCGATCGTTGCATTGTCAGTCTCTGGACCCTGCAGGAAACGGCAATTGCGCCCGATTATCTCGTCGTCTCTGTAGCCCGTGAGCCTTCGGAAGGCTTCGTTGCAGAAGATGATCGGATTGTCGGACTGGTTCGGATCGGTGACGATCATTGGCATCCGGGTCGCCTTGAACGCGGCCGCAAATGGATCCTCGCTTACATGTCCGGCGACGAGACGGTCGCCGGCGTTGCGGGCATCGGTCCGATATTGATCCTTTTCTTGCATGGGGGTCCTGATCGTATTGTCCGCAACAAATGCCGCGGCTGGGGAATTGGTTCCGGTTTTTGTCAGGGTAAAGACGTTATCGTCGCCTCGATCTCGCAAATCACACCGGACGGATCATAGGCGATTGTCGATTTGCCGTTCAGCTCCGCGGCCAACAAGCGTTCGACGAGGCGGGACCCGAAGCCCTTGCGGGTCGGAGGGAGAACCTCCGGTCCGTCCATCTCCCTCCAAACGAGGCGAAGATCTCCGGTCTCTTTAGCGAAGCTCCAGCTGATGGCAATTCTACCTGTCGCATTGGAGAGTGCACCATATTTGGCAGCATTTGTGCCGAGTTCATGGAGAGCAAGCGAGAGTGACGCAACGACTTTTTGCGGCAGCAAGACCGGATCGCCAGAAACATCGAACCGCTCTGAAGGATATGGAGCGATAGCCTGCTCTACCACAGCCTTGAGATCGGCACTCTGCCAATGCCCCTCGGCAAGAAGGTCGTGGGCATGCGCCATGGCCGAAAGGCGAGCCTCGAAAGCG
This sequence comes from Hyphomicrobiales bacterium, assembly GCA_900472605.1. Lineage (GTDB taxonomy): Bacteria > Pseudomonadota > Alphaproteobacteria > Rhizobiales > Rhizobiaceae > Rhizobium. The sequence continues at coordinate 34,202 of UCJD01000047.1, forward strand.
GTAACGGCACCGCTTGCCTCAGCATCTTTCGCCAGGGTCTGACGGGCAATCGCCATGACCGTCGCAAAGACATTCTTCACCCGGTGGTGCAGCTCGCCAATTAGCACTGCCTGAAGCCGATCCGCTTCCTTCTTCGCAGAAATATCGTGAGCGATCTTGGATGCGCCGATAATCCGGCCGGCACTGTCGTAGATTGGCGAGACGCTGAGGAGAACATCGACGAGATGGCCATCTTTGTGACGGCGTCTGGTTTCGTAAGGCTCCACCGTCGATCCGGCCCTGACACGGTTCAAAAGCGTCGGCTCCTCGTCGATCCGATCACCAGGCACAAGGATCAGTACAGACTGACCGATGATCTCGTCCGCCTTATAACCGTAGAGCCTCTCCGCCGAGGCGTTCCAGGACGTGATAGTCATATCGAGATCGATGCCCAGGATGGCATCATTGGAAGATGCGATGATGGACGCCAGCTGGCGCTCGACCTCCTGCCCTTTTTTGCGTTCGCTGATATCGATCGAGACGACCGCAACCTGGCGAATCCTGCCGCTATCGTCTCGAAGCGGCGAGACGGTATTGTTCACCCAGACGAGACTGCCATCTTTTCGGACATATCGCTTTTCGAGATCGAAGCTCTCGCCGGTCTGTGCAAGCCGATGGTACAATTGGGTCTGCTCGGGCATATCGTCGGCATAGGTGATGTCGCGGATGTTCTTGCCGAGCAGCTCCTGTTCCTCGTAGCCGACAATCTCGCAAAACCGCTTGTTGACGTGCAGGATCTCGCCATTAAGGCTCCCTTGGCCAATCCCGGCCGCCGACTGCGATATTACCGCCCGCAGCCGTTCTTCGCTTGCCTGGAGCGCCCGATCGGCGCGGACGCGATCTGTGGTCTCGTTGACAATGCAGAAGACGCCGCAAACCGTCCCGTTTTCATCGCGGATCGGGGAATAAGAAATATCAAAATAGACAGTTTCCGGGTAGCCGTGCCGCTCGATATAAAATGGGCGGTCCTTGGCGGCGACCGTCTCACCTCTATCCAACACCTGGCGCAGGAGCGGTTCGAGGTCGTCCCATAGCTCGCTCCAGTTTTCTCGTGCCGGGCGACCGAAAGCCTTCGGGTGCCGTTGTCCGATCGACGGTGCATAGGGTGCATTGTAGAGGGCGACGAAGTCCGGCCCCCAGAACAAAACGATCTGCGCCATTGAAGGCAGCATAATGTCGACAGCGGATCTCAGGCACGGAGGCCAAACCGAAGGCGGGCCAAGCATGGACTGGTCCCAGTCTCCTCGCTCAAGCATTCGAGAAATCTCGTCTTGCCCTGAGAAAGTTGCCCCCATTTCGTTCTGCATCGGCGCCCACTCTAAATCGTTGCGACGTCGCAAACGTTCGTCCCAGTGCTCAATGTATAGCGTGAGATGGTTGCAGCAAGGTCTTTTCGCAATGAAATCAGCTTAGTGACCGCCCTAATTTCAGGAGAGCGATCAACGATCGCCAACTTCGGGCGATGACGCCCGGCGCGTGAAAATCACGGCGACAGACATTCCTCGCAGATCCCGTAGCAGTCTCCTTCGGTCGATGCGGGCCCTCCGCAACAGGCGCATGAGGGAATCGCCGGATCAGCCGAAAGGGTCTCCGGCGGCGGCAGAATCTCAATCTCGGCGTCTTCGAAGAGGCGTAGGGTGTCTTCTTCCATCTCGATGCTCCAGGTCGAGGATTTGACTCGAGATAGTTACGCCGGCGGCGATCTCAAGATGACAACCTTGATATGCCTTCTTCGAAGTTCCCTGGTGTTGATGCTGCGAAAACGCCTGTCGGAACTACCGCGTTTTCCTTGTTGATCCCGAGCAACGCCAAACCCATCTACGCTGGATGCCGAAACAGAAGATCATCATCGCTCCCGCGCTCGTGGAGACCTGGACACTGTCGCCCGCCGCCACTTTCGGCTCCTTTGTCCGCGCCAAAGGTATTCTTCTGGAAGTCCGGGCCCGTCTGCCCGTGGCCGTTCGGAAATCTCTCGAAGTAAGCGGCATGTCTCTCGTTCTTGGGATGGCGGAAGACAGCGAGCACGAGTTCGCCTCGACGTCAGCAGCCGTCACCCGGGCGCTGGAGGGGATCGAAAACCTGCCGGTCATTCCGCGCGAAATCCAGGACATACTTGGTATCTCCGCAAGCGAGCGGCATCGCTGGCTGAAGGACGGCCGCCTTCCGAGCGCCGGAACACGCACTGTTCGACTGAGCGGCCGCGCAAGGCAGATCACCTTCCATGTGTTCGATCCCCGTGTTGTGGAGGATCTGCTTGACCGGGCCGTCGTCGATGAATGGCGTGAAGAGGATATCGCCGCGAGAGCGGAGAATAGAAGGCAGGCCGCCTACCGGGCGAAGATTACCCGTTCGCTCAAGAAGGCGGTGAAGAAGCCAAAGACGGCCGAGAGCCTTTCTGATGCCGAGGCCAGCGATTTGCCTGGTTGGCAAGAGTTCGACGCCGATGGTCTGCTTCAGTAGCTGAAGCCCGATTCCGTCAGCGACAGCAGCGCGTCCTCGGTCACATCACGATTCCACTACAAGAGCCCGCCCTTACCCCGCAGGCTGAAATGCCATACCAACGCAAGAGCCGTTCGATCCCCTCAATGCACGTCGCCGCCGCAGAAACATCACCGGCTCAATTGGTGCAGTCGAGATAGCCTTCCGTTCCTTGTGTAAACCATGTTTGGGGGTCATCCTGTGCCAGCGGCAGACCTTCAGCCACGCGTCTTGGAAAATCCGGGTTTGCAATAAACGGTCGGCCAAAGGCCACCGCGTCACCTATTCCGGCATCAAGCTCTGCCTGGGCACGGGTCGCGTCAAAATCCGAGTTCAGGATCAACGTCCCCTTGAATGCCGGCCGCAGATACCGCGCCAGTGGATCGATCTCTCCGACGCCGAATGTCCCATCGACCGGCGGTTCCCTCAATTCGACATGGGCGATGCCAATTTCGGAGAGTGTCTCAAGGGCCTTCGTGAAGAGCGGGAGCGGGTCGCTATCTCGTACCCCTTGTGTTTCGCCATTCGGGGAGAGGCGCACGCCCACTCGACCGGCGCCGATTGCGTCGGCGACAGCCTGTGTTGCTTCCTTTAGAAACCGGACACGGTTCTCAATCGTTCCGCCGTATCGATCATCCCTGAGATTGGCGCTATCTCGCAGGAACTGGTCGATGAGGTAGCCGTTCGAAGCGTGAAGCTGAATGCCATCGAATCCGGCGTCTATCGCATTGAGAGCTGCCTGCCGGAAATCTTGCACGACGCCAGCGATCTCATCCACCGATAGCGGTCGGGCGAGCTCGTAAGGTTTCTTGCCCTCATAGGTATGGGCATGATTTGGCGCGGCTGTCGCGGATGCCGACACCGGTTGGCGGCCGCCTAAGAAGTCCGGATGAACGACCCGGCCCATCTGCCAGAGCTGCGCTATAATGCGGCCGCCACGCTCGTGAACCGCATCGGTGACGTTTCGCCATCCGGCGATCTGCTGGCGTGACCATATGCCTGTCGCATATGGCCAGCCAAGGCCGAGCTGAGTGATACCGATCGCCTCGCTGATGATGAGGCCGGCGGATGCGCGTTGCGCGTAGTAGTTGGCCATAATTGGCGTCGGCAGGTGGTCCTTTGTGCCGCGAGCCCGCGTCATGGGCGCCATCAGGATACGGTTGGGCGCTTTGATGGCGCCGAGCTGGATAGGGTCGAACAGACTGGGCATGGATATGATCTTTCAATACGGAGCTCAAACGAGACGCGAGCCGCCATCGATGTTGAGCACAGCGCCGTTCATCCAGCCATTGGCCATCAGGAAGACGACGGCAGCACCTGCTTCTTCAGCAGTGCCGACCCGGTGTAGGGGCAGCTTCTGCGCAAGGGATTCGAGATAGGCGGCGCGGCCATCACCCAACGTCTTGGAAAGGATCGGCGTGTCGATTGGGCCTGGCGATAGCGTGTTGACGCGGCGTGGTGCGAGCTCCACCGCAAGCCCACGGGCAAAAGCTTCCATTGCGGCGGAAGCGGCAGCTAGGACAGCCGTGCCATAGGCGTTCGGTCGGTCAGCCAGTGCCCCAGAGATGAAGGTGATGGAGGCATCCGCAGACAGGTTGTCGCCAAGTGTCCGCAAGATGTGGATGGCTGCCCAGATGCGCTCTTCGAAGGCTCTACGCAGGTAGGTCATGTCGGCCTCCAGCACCTTGCCGGCGACGAAGGTCCCGGCCAAAAGAACCAGGTGATCGACGTGGCCGATATCTGAGAGCGCCATCTGAATTGCTTCAGGGCTGGTGACATCGGCTGCACGCCAGCCTTCGAAGCCATGCTCCGCGGCAACAGTTCGAGAGCGCTCCTGGTCCGAGCCGAGCACCGTGACGCGTGCGCCGGCACCCTTCGCTTGGATGGCCGCCGCAAGACCGATGCCTGACGTGCCGCCGACGATGAGGACGCGTTTGCCTTTGAGGATATTTGCGGGGTTGAATTCAGTCATATCAGACATCTCGATCTCCATTTGGCGCCGTTCTAAGCGCGATGGAAACAAGGTAGACCGGGTAATCAATCTTGATAATCAGGCTCGAATTCGTTTTACTCCTTCCATGGTGGAACGAATTCAATTCGACAGACTAACGGGTGTTATCGCGTTTGCGCGGGCGGCTTCGCTCGGAAGCTATGCAGCGGCAGCGCGATCGTTGGCAGTTTCGCCGTCTGCAGTCAGCAAGAGCGTTCAAAGGCTCGAACAGCAGTTCGGCATAAGCCTGTTCACACGAACGACCCGATCCCTAACTCTGACCCCGGAGGGGCGGGATCTGCATGAGCGGGCCTTGCGCCTGCTGCGGGAGGCTGAGGACATTGAGCAGGCCGCTGTTGCCGCACGCGCGGAACCGTCGGGCTTCATGAAGGTGACGGCGCCGCTTCCGATCGGAGTCCATCTGATCGCGCCGGCATTACCCGCGTTCAGGGAAAGGTTTCCCAAGGTTATCGTCGACTGTCGTCTTGGAGACCGGTTCACCGATCTGGTCGAAGAAGGGATTGATGTTGCGATCCGCGTCGGAGAACCGGCAGACTCCCGCCTAGTCGCCAAGAAGTTGGCGCCGAATAGAATCTGCGCGTTCGCTTCACCCGCTTACCTTGCCGCGCGCGGCGTACCGCAAAAGCCAGAGGACCTCATCGACCACGACTGCGTGAACTTCCGCTATCAAAGCAGCGGCCAGACCCTGCGTTGGCCCTTCAAGATCGGCGACAAGGTTCTTGAGATCATTCCGAATGCGGTCACCATCCTGGACAACAGTGATGCTGTTGCATCTGTGGTTGCCGCCGGTGGCGGCATTGGGATTTCTCCAACGTATATTGCGGCGCCGTTTTTGGAAAACGGCAGGCTCGTGCCGATCCTGAAAGAGTTTTCCGTCGACCGCAGCCATATCAGTGCCTACTGGCCCGAAAGCCGGCGCAGCAATCCAAACGTCAAGGCGTTCGTTGCCTTTCTGGCGGAGATCTTCCCAAACCCGACGCCTTGGGACGTGCGCTTCAAAGAAGCTGAATAAGGGAAGTGGCAGCGGACTTCGTTGCAATGCTCTTGAGTGGATTCGAACCCGAAATTGGGCCGCGCTTGCGGGGCAACGGATTGGAAAATCAACACTATTCAAAAGAGAGACAAGTTTGTGCGGAACGATATCGTGCGAACGGTGCGCCCCCTCGCCGACCGCTAGGGCGGAGTATTGAGGCACGTTAGGAGCGAGCCCAACGCCTGGTGCACATGCGCTTGTTCCTGACCCTCATGGCAAATCGCTTACGCAGCTTGGTTTTGTCTGGCCGCAAGCGGAATGGCGAAGGTGGTCCTCGTCGGGACGGCGGACTCCACCATTGAACCTACTTAAGGTGCCTTGAGACTGCCGCCGATCGTCCACGCAGAGTTGGATGACGCGCCGGCATGCAGCTATCATCACAACCTTCTTGATGTAAGACCAAAGCCCGACCTGTCTCCGACTGAAGT
>UCJD01000021.1 GCA_900472605.1 Hyphomicrobiales bacterium
TCCCCACAAGGGGGAGGGCTAACCCAGCCGCACCGCCGAGCCCCAATTGAGGCAATCGAGTGCCACGGGTCCTCTCCCCCCTTGTGGGGGAGATGGCCGGCAGGCCAGAGAGGGTCTTGTCCACGGAAACAGCACAAGAAAGGGCAAAAGCCTTGAGTCAGATCGCATTCTGGGGAGCCGTGGAGCTGGGGTTGGTCTATGCCTTCGTCGCGCTCGGCGTTTACCTCGCATTCCGTGTGCTCGATTTTCCGGATCTGACCGTCGACGGCTCGTTTCCGCTCGGCGCCGCCGTGACGGCGGTGCTGATCATTGCCGGCGTCAATGCCTGGCTGGCGGCGCTGATCGCCATGGCGGCGGGGGCGGCTGCCGGCATGGTGACCGCCATGCTCAACGTGCGCTTCAAGATCCTCAACCTGCTCGCATCCATCCTGACGATGATCGCGCTGTTTTCCGTGAACCTGCGCGTCATGGGCAAGCCGAACGTGGCGCTGATCAATGCCGATACGATGATCAGCCCGTTCTTCGGCCATGGCCTGCGCGATTTCTACGTGCGGCCGCTCTTCGTCGGCGTGCTTGTCGTCATCGCCGTCATCGTCGTCTGGCGCTACCTCGAAAGCGATTCCGGCCTCGCCATGCGCGCGACCGGCGCCAATGCCCGCATGGCCCGCGCCCAGGGCGTCGACACCAACCGCCAGATCTATCTCGGCATGGCGATCTCCAACGCGCTGGTGGCGCTCGGCGGCGCGCTGTTTGCGCAGACCAACGGCTTCGCCGACGTGACCTCCGGTGTCGGCACCATCGTCGTCGGTCTGGCCGCCGTCATCATCGGCGAGACGCTGCTTGGGAAGCGTGGCCTTTTGATCGCGCTGATCGGCTGCGTCATCGGCTCGATCCTCTATCGCATCGCCATCCAGCTGGCGCTCTCCAGCGACGTAATCGGCCTGCAGGCCTCCGACCTCAATTTCGTCACCGCCGTCCTGGTCACGGTGGCGCTCATCCTTCCCCGCCTGCGTCGCGGAGGTGCCTCGTCATGATTTCGCTCAAGGATATCAAGGTCGTCTTCGGCAAGGGTACGCCGCTGCAGAAGCAGGCGCTGAATGGCGTCAACCTGACGATCGAGGAAGGCTCGTTCGTGACCGTCATCGGCTCCAACGGCGCCGGCAAGTCGACGCTATTAGGCGTGCTCGCCGGCGATGTGCTGGCGAGCGAAGGCCAAGTGATGATCGGCCACACCGACGTGACCCGCAAGCCGACCGCCGCGCGCGCCGGCCTCGTCGCCCGCGTGTTCCAGGACCCGCTGACGGGAAGCTGCGGCGCGCTGTCGATCGAGGAGAACCTGGCGCTGGCTGCACGGCGCGGCGAACGGCGAGGGCTGACCTCGGCGCTCGGGCCACGCCGGCGCGAGCATTTCCGCGAACGCATCGCCGAGCTCAATCTCGGGCTCGAAACGCGCATGAAGGACCGCATGGACCTGTTGTCCGGCGGCCAGCGGCAGGCGATCTCGCTTGTGATGGCGACGCTTGCCGGCTCCGAGGTGCTGCTGCTCGACGAACATACGGCCGCGCTCGATCCAGGCATGGCGGAGTTCGTCATGGGGCTGACGGAGAAGGTTGTCTCCGAGCGCAAGCTGACGACGTTGATGGTGACGCACTCGATGCGCCAGGCGCTGGATTACGGCCACCGCACCATCATGCTGCATGGCGGCGAGATCATGCTCGACGTCTCCGGCGACAGCCGCAAGGATCTGCAGGTCGAGGACCTGATCGCGATGTTCCGCAAGATGCGCGGCGAGACGCTGGATGACGACGCGCTGCTGATCGGCTGATGCCTTCTGCTGTCAGCGGGACTGGGTGAAGAAGATCTTGGCGGCAAAGATCGAGAAGACGCCGGCGAAGGTATAGTCCATGCCGCGCAGAACCTTCCTGTTGTTCTGCAGCCAGGTCGCCAGTCCGTCGGAGGCGAGCACGACCAATGCATTGACCGGCATGCCAATGACTATGAAGAAGAAGCCGAGGAAGAGCAGCTTCTGCGTCACATCAGGGTCTCCGGCCGTGACGAACTGCGGCAGGAAGGTCATGAAGAAGATGATGACCTTGGGGTTCAGGAGATTGACCCAGAAGCCGCTGGCGATATTGGAGAGCGGCGTGCCCCTTATCTCCTCGACCTTTTCGACCGACAGCTTGGAGCCGAAGCGGATCGCCTGCACGGCCAGCCACATCAGATAGGCGGCGCCGCCGGTCTTCAGGATCAGGAAGGCGGTCGGCGAGGCCGTGATCAGCGCCGAGATGCCGAAGGCGACCAGCATGGTGTGAACGACGATGCCGAGGCTGGTGCCAAGCACCACATAAAGCGCCGGCTTCTTGCCCTGCGACAGCGCCCGGCTGATCGACAGCGTCATGTCGGGGCCGGGGGTAGCGGCAAGCAGCAGGCTTGCGGCGGAAAAGGCAAGAAGCGTCGGAAGAGACGGCAGGAAGTCCATGGCGCACCCTGAAAGCGGAAGAGACTATGAGGCTTCTCTTATCCGGCTTTCGGGGAATGCACCAATCAAACCTTCTCATGAAGCCGATCGCTTGCGCTGTTACTTGCCTTCCAGAAACGCCTTGAACTTGTCGGCGTAATCGGGATGCCAGCGCGACAACGGCGGGCGGTTTTCGATGATGTCGCCCATCGCCCAGGCCATGCGTCGCTCGTCGACCGGGCGGGCGACGTCGTTGTCGGGGCAGAGGATGTAGAAGTCGCCCTTCTTGATGCTTTCGATCATGAAGTCGACCGTCTGCTCCGAGGTCCATGCGGCGGCAGGCTTTTCCGCGCGGTCGCCTTTGGTCAGCCCTGTGAAGACGAAGCCGGGGATCAGCAGGTGAGCGGAAATCTTGCCGCCCTCGGTATTGCGCAATTCGTGCTGCAGCGCCTCGGTGAAGACCTTCACACCCGATTTGGAAACATTGTAGGCCGGGTTGCCCGGAGGGGTGGTGATGCCCTGCTTGGAGCCGGTGTTGATGATCAGGCCGGGCTCTCCATGGGCGAGCATATTGGGGCCGAAGGCGCGGGTGCCGTTGACGACGCCCATCAGGTTGACGCCGAGGATCGCATCCCAGCCGCTGTCGGCGCTGAAGATCGAGGTCTCCGGGCCGATGCCGGCATTGTTCATCAGCACGTGCACGCGGCCGAAGCGCTGGATCACCGCGCGTTCGAGCGCTGCGAGCGCCTGCTTGTCGGAAACGTCGGTCTCGATCGCCATGACATGCTCTTCGCCGGAGATCGCCTTCAGCTCCTCAGCCGCCTTGGCGAGGCGGTCGCCGCCGAGATCGGCGATGGCGACGCTCATGCCGGCGGCTGCAAAGTGCTTGGCGGCGGCAAGGCCGATGCCCGAGGCGCCGCCGGTGATGACCGCGACGTTGGATGGCTTGATGATATCGTTGAGATCAGTCACGGATCTGGCCTTTCGCCTGGGATTGTTCGCTCGCAGCCAGATATGGTAATCTCCAGGGCCAAGTCAAACGACGCAAGTCTAGCCGGCAGGAGCCTCGCATGGGCAGGGTGGAAACCATTCGCATCGATGAGCAGATGGAAGAGTTCGTCGATGCGCAGGTGCGGGACGGTAATTATGATTCCGTCGAAGAGGTGGTCGGCGCGGCCTTGCGGGTGCTGCGGCATCAGGCGGAGCTTGAGGCGATCGAAGCTGCGATTACGGAAGCCGAGGAATCCGGCCCTCCGAGGCCGTTCGATTTCGACGCGTTCCTTGAGGCGAAACGAGCGCGACGCGCTCAATGAAAAAGGAGCTCGTCTTCAGCGATCCGGCGGTCGGCGACATTGACGAGATCTACGACTACACGGAAGACAATTGGGGCTCTGCTAAAGCCGAAGGCTATGTCGTCGCGCTACGGGCGTGCTGTGTCGCCCTTGCGGACCAGACAAGGCACGGGCGGCCACTTAGATCCAAGAAGCACGGCTATCTGGCGCTGACATTCCGGTCGCATTTCATCATCTATACCGAGAGCCGCGACGAACTTATCATCGCCCGTATTCTTCACCGCCGAATGAATATCGACGGGCATCTTTAGACGCGGATCCAGGCTGCATCCCTTGCGTCCAGCGCCAATCTCGCTAAAAGTGCCCGGCGACACCGGGTTTTGCGGGTTTGCCGCGGCCCTCCTTGCACAACGGACCTCATCATCATGGCATCGCACAAAGACGTAAAGAAAGTCGTCCTCGCCTATTCCGGCGGTCTCGACACCTCGATCATCCTGAAGTGGCTGCAGACCGAGCTCAACGCCGAAGTCGTCACCTTCACGGCCGACCTCGGACAGGGCGAAGAGCTCGAGCCGGCGCGTAAGAAGGCCGAGATGCTCGGCATCAAGGAGATCTACATCGAGGATGTGCGCGAGGAATTCGTGCGCGATTTCGTCTTCCCGATGTTCCGCGCCAATGCTGTCTATGAAGGCGTCTACCTGCTCGGCACCTCGATCGCCCGCCCGCTGATTTCCAAGCACCTGATCGACATCGCCAAGAAGACCGGCGCCGACGCGATCGCGCATGGCGCCACCGGCAAGGGCAACGACCAGGTTCGCTTCGAGCTTTCGGCCTATGCCTTGAACCCCGATATCAAGATCATCGCCCCCTGGCGCGACTGGTCGTTCAAATCACGTACCGACCTGCTTGCTTTTGCCGAAGCCCACCAGATCCCGGTTGCCAAGGACAAGAAGGGCGAAGCGCCGTTCTCCGTCGACGCCAACCTGCTGCACTCCTCCTCCGAGGGCAAGGTTCTGGAAGACCCGGCTGTCGAGGCGCCAGAATATGTGCACATGCGCACCATCTCGCCGGAAGCAGCGCCAGACAAGGCAACGATCATCAAGGTCGGTTTCGAAAAGGGCGATGCGGTTTCGATCAATGGCGTTCGCATGAGCCCGGCGACGCTCTTGGCCGCGCTCAACACCTACGGTCGCGACAACGGCATCGGTCGCCTCGACCTCGTCGAGAACCGCTATGTCGGCATGAAGTCGCGCGGCGTCTACGAGACCCCCGGCGGCACCATCTTGCTCACCGCCCACCGCGCGATCGAATCGATCACGCTCGACCGTGGTGCCGCTCACCTCAAGGACGAGATCATGCCGCGCTATGCCGAGCTGATCTACTACGGTTTCTGGTTCTCGCCGGAACGCGAGATGCTGCAGGCGCTAATCGACAAGAGCCAGGAGCATGTCGAGGGCGAAGTGACGCTGAAGCTCTACAAGGGCAACGTCATGGTCATCGGCCGCGAGAGCGACAAGTCGCTCTACTCCGACACGCTGGTCACCTTCGAGGACGACCAGGGCGCCTACGACCAGAAGGACGCCGCCGGCTTCATCAAGCTCAACGCGCTACGCCTGCGCACGCTCGGCAAGCGCAATCTGGCGAAGTAAGGCGGTTTCCGCCACTCGGTTACGAAAGGCCCGCCTCGCGCGGGCCTTTTTGCGTTAATGGTCAGGTTAATTCGCTGGAATAACGGCGGAGAAGAAGGCGGGACCGTGCCGATGGCCGCTCACTCTCCCAACGTCGAATGCGACACCGCCGCCGCCCGGCGCGAGGCACGGACAAACCAGACGTAGCTCGCCACCGCGATCAGAGCCATTATCGGGATGATGGTGCCGAAGGCCAAAAGCGGCGCGCCGATAAGGGAGGCTATGAGGCCGCCGGTGAAGCCGCCGCCCATCTGGATGAAGCCCATCATCGCCGAGGCCGAGCCGGCGATATGCGGGAAGGGGAAGAGGCCTGAGGTCGTCATGTGCGGGGTCAGAAACGCCAGGCCAAAGGCCAGAAACGCGACCGGGCCCATGATCGAGAGGTAGCTCGGTGTCACCAGCGCAACCGAGAGCGCGATCATAAGGCCGGAAAGGGCGAGCAGGCCGAGACCCACGCGCACCGAGCCGTCGCCGCCGAGCCTTGCTGAGGTCATCCGGAGAACAACCGAGCCGAAGAAATAGGAGCCGGATTGCATCAGCATGCCGAGGCCGAAGGCTGTCGGCGAGAGGCCGACCACCTTGATCAGGATGAAGGGCAGCATCGTTGCCTGCGCGTAGAGCGCGCCGATCGAGCCGCCGAGCACCAGCGAGGCTGAGATGAAGCGCGGTTCGCGGGCAAGCTCTCCATAGGCCCGCAGCAACGGTCCCGGCAAGGCGCGGCGGCGGTCGGGCGTGCTGGTCTCGCGCATGAAGACCAGGACCGACAGGCAGATCAAAAGCCCGAAGCCGATCAGAAGAAAGAACACCGACTGCCAGCCGAAGGCGGCGAGCGCAAGGCCGCCCACGGTCGGCGCGATGGCCGGGCCGATGGCGATCATGATGCCGATCAGGTTCATGATCCTGGAGGCATCGGTGCCGGTGAACTGGTCGCGGACGATGGCGCGCGCCACGGTAATCCCGACGGAAGCGCCGATGCCCTGGATCAGGCGGCCCGCGAGCAGCCATTCGATACCGGGCGCAAACGCCGAGAGAAGGCTTCCCACCATGTAGATGCCGACGAAGATGAGCGTCGCGGCGCGGCGCCCGAAGGCATCCGACAGCGGGCCAGCGAGCAGCTGGGCGATGGAAAAACCGGCGAAATAAAGCGACAGCGTCAGTTTGATCGCCGCATCCGTGGTGTGGAAGGCGCCCACCAACTCCGGCATGGCGGGCGTGTAGATCGACATGGAGATCGGGCCGAGGGTGGCAAGCAGTGCGCCGAGCATGCTCGTTCGCCTTGCGCTCATCCGAAATGGGGGCATGCTGGTACTCGACTGGCTGGTGGCGGTCGCGGCGCCTGGAAGGCGGGATTTCATTCTTTCTGACGCAAGGCTCGCAATCCGGCAATGCAAAAATGCCAAGGCGCGCGAACGGTCGGGGCCGCGCTCCTTTCGACATTTGCGTTATGCCATTTTCAGCGCCTCGAGGTCACCGCTTTCAAGAGCAGCCAAGTTCGCCTCGATCTTGTCCAGAGGCCAGTCCCACCATGCAAGCTCAAGCAGTTCATCGATGACCGCCGCTGGGTATCGCATGCGGATAATCTCTGCCGGGTTGCCGCCGACGACGGCATAGGGCGGAACGTCGCGGGCAACGACCGATCCAGCGGCGATGATGGCGCCCGCCCCAATCTGCACGCCCGGCATGATCGCCGCGTCGTGGCCTATCCAGACGTCATGCCCGACGTCAGTATCCTTCACCGGCAAATCCTTATAGCCGAAGGTTTCCGGTTTGAAGATCCTGAAGGGATAGGTCGTGAAGCCATTCATCGGATGGTTGGCGGAGCTGGTGATGAAGTAGCTTCCGCGAGCAATCTGTACGAATTTGCCGATGACAAGGCGCTCGCGGACGCCATGCCCAAGATAAGGTGCGAGAATGCCGGCGGTGTCTTCCGGTTTGCCGGAGTGAGTGTAGTAGCTGTAGTCATCGACCTCCATGCGCGGATGGTCGATGACGTTCTTCAGATAAACGGTATCGCCGTAGAGCGTGCCATCCGGGAGGGTGATCGGGTGGACCGCGGTCGCGTCGAGAATGGGCATCGGGAAACAGCTTTCCTCATGAAACCAGGGCAAGCAATGGCCAAGGCTAATCCGCGCGATCCGCGAAATCCATTGCGGCGGCGGAACGCGTTCATCAATAGTTTGAATGAGGTTGGGCGGATAGGATTTGCGGCGCTGCCGCCGTCTGAGCGCGAAGCCAGTCGATGAACAATTGCGCTGCCGGCGACATGGCGAAGTCGCTGCGATAGACAAGGTGATAGTTGACGTCCGCCGATAGCTTCTCCGTCACAGCCTTCACCAGGCGGCCAGAAGCTATGTCGTTTGCCGCGAGTGTGGTTCGCACCAGTGCAAAGCCCTTGCCGTCCCTGCAGGCGGCGAGCATGTCTTCCATGCTTGGCAGGACAATCATGCCTGCCAGTCGATCTTCGATCTGGCTGCCGCCCTCCATGCCAAAAAACTCGGAAACCCAGCGGCGCCAGTCGAGGCCGGTTTGATAGGCGTCCGTGTGGGTCAAAAACGGAGCCACGGAGAACGCCTCTCTCGCGGGCAGGCGGTCGGCCAGTTCCGGTGAGCAGACGACGAATTCGTCGTCGAACAGTAACGTGAACCCATCTTCCGCCGCCATTGGACGCGCCAGCCGGATCTGCAGATCGGCGTCGCCATCCGAAAACACATCGCGGCGATAATCCTGGCTCACTCGAAGCGCTATCTGTCCGTGAGACGCCACGAAGTCGCCCAGGCGGTCGGCGAGCCAGTAGCGGTGGAACTCCGGCGCGACGACGACATGAAGATCATGTTGCCCGGCGCGAGGTCGGGCAGCTTCGACGGTCTCCGATAGCGTCCGAAGCTGGTCGCGCAAGCGGGCAGCCAGCATCTCGGCGCGCGCCGTCGGCTTCATTGCCTTCGCTGATCTCTCAAACAGCCGTTCGCCCAGGAAGCGCTCCAGTTGCGCGATGTGGTGGCTTACGGCGCTCTGGGTCAGGTTCAGATGTTCGGCGGCCCGGGTGACGCTCCCGCAATCGGCAAATTCAACGAATGAGATCAAGACGGGCCAAGCCGGCAACCCGCGCTGCATCCATCGATTTTCATCATGCTTGCGATGATCAGCCTTTGTTTCCATTGCGCTACAGGGCCCGCGAAACTGGCTCCCTGTGAATGGGAGCCTCGACTGCATCATGCCGTTTATTCATGCACTAAAGCAATGGTGGTTCAGGCGATCGGGTCAAACCCCTGCCATCCACCTTTACCGCGACATCGGTCTTCAGTATCCGCCGGCGCCTGCCGACTGGCGGGATTTCGATCGTAGTCGGCGCATGGTCGCGTTTTCTTCGGTTGGCTGTGACTGAACGATTTCGCCGGGGCAGGCCGGCATGTTGAGGGTTCGGTTCTCGCACCTCGCTTGACGTCCCCGTCCCACCGCATAATCTCCGTCTTTTCACGGGGGATTCTTCATGACGCAGTCGTTGCTCGCGGGCGCCTTTCTGGCGGCACTTCTCTATGTGCTCATTCCCGGGCCGGCGTTTCTGGCTTTGCTTGGAATCGGGGCCGGGCAGGGGAGAAAGGCGGGGGCGCAGTTTGTCTGCGGGCATCTGGTCGGCGATACGCTGTGGGCGTCGCTGGCGCTGGTGGCGATCATCGGCGCCAAGACGATCGGGACCTTCGTGTTCGATGCGCTGGGGCTCGCCTGCGGCTTCTATCTCGCCTGGATCGGCTGGAACGCGTTTCGCGCCAAGCCGAAGGGCGAGGGGCAGGCACTTGTCGTGGTGGAGCGGCCGTTCCGGCGCGGGCTGATCTTCGGCGTCACCAATCCGAAGGGCTATCCGGTGGCGCTGGCGACATTTACCGCGCTGGTGGCGGGGTCGGCGAGCGCCCTGCAGTTCCAGACGCTGCCGGTGCTGCTTGCCGTGTCGTTCCTCGGGTTCATCGTCGCCGACATGATCCTGATCACGATCGTCGGTACGGGAGCCGTGCGGCGCTTCTATCGGGCGCATGAGCGGCTGATCGTGCGCTGCTCGGGCGTGCTGTTCATGGGGTTTGCCGCGCAGGCGCTCTTGCATGCGACGCCCGGCCTGATGGGTTGGCGGAAGGCTTGAGGCCTGCCCGTCGCGCAAGCGGGGATCAGACGTCGAGGAAGCTGACGACCGATTTCAGCGTCTTCACCGTCTCCGGATCGCCGATCGACATGGCGATCTGCAGCTGGTCCTTGTAGTAGTCGCGGAAATTGAAGCTGGTGGCGTCGGTGACGTCCGAGAGATCGAGAATGTTGCCCGAGGGATCGATGGTGCGCATCGGCAGCGGTTCGGAGATCGCCGCATAGGTGTCCTGGTCGAGAGTGCCGTTGTCAAAGTTCTGTCGCGCGTGACTGCGCAGTTCGGCGGCGCTGATGGCTGAAAAATCGAGCCCTGCGGCTGCCGCTTCTTCGATGCCAAAGGTCGATGGAGCTGTCGCCGAAGCGCTGAACGTTTCAGTCAAAGTATTGTTAAATTGGGAATTATCGGAATATTTCCGGAACGATAAATTCGGCGAAAACCGCAGCGATGTGATTTCCATTGCCCGCATCCACGATTAAAAAAGATCAAGCGAAAATACCGTGTGCGTCGCACCATCGTCAATCGTTAACAAATAGTTAATTCTTATGTAGCACTTTTAGGGATCGACTTCTCGTATAGGTGGCGCGCCTGCTCGCCCATGGTGGCGATACCAATCGCGGCGCGGCCTTCCTATATTGGCTCCCGAGACAACATGCCCACCCGACACGCCCGTCAAACAAGGATGTCCGTATGCCCGCCACAAACGCCACCAACCCCGCTCTTACCGACTGGAATGGCCTCAATGGTCTGCCGCGCTTCGAGGCGTTGAATGACGGCGATTTCGCGCCGGCTTTTGATGCCGCCCTTGCCCGTCACGAAGAGGAGATCGACGCGATCGCCGACAATCCTGAAGCGCCGACCTTCGACAACACGATCGTGGCGCTGGAGCTTGCGGGCGACGATCTCTCACGGGTGTCGGCCCTGTTCTGGAACCGCGCCGGCGCGCATACCAACGACACCATCCAGGCGCTGGAGCGGGACATCTCGCCGAAGATGTCGCGGCATTATTCGAAGATCGGCATGAATGCGGCGCTCTTCAAACGCATCGACACATTGTGGGAGACGCGCGAGAGCCTCGGGCTGACGCTGGAGCAGACGCGGGTGCTGGAGCGGCACTGGAAGGGCTTCGTCAAGTCGGGCGCCAAGCTTGAAAAGGCAGAGCAGGAAAAGCTTGCCGGCATCAACGAGAAGCTGGCGGGTCTCGGCACGCAGTTCGGCCAGAACGTGCTGTCCGACGAGAAGGGCTGGGCGCTGATCCTTTCAGACGGCGACGATCTCGCGGGCATTCCCGATTTTCTCAAGGACGCGATGGCGGCGGCGGCGCGCGAGCGCGGCGAGGACCAGAAGTTCGCGGTGACGCTGTCGCGCTCGATCATCGAGCCGTTCCTGACCTTTTCCGAGCGCCGCGACCTGCGCGAACAGGCGTTCAAGGCATGGGTGGCGCGCGGCGAAAATGACGGCCCGTCGGACAATCGCGGGATCATCCGCGAGACGCTTGCGCTCCGCGGCGAGGTGGCGAAGCTGCTCGGCTACGGCAATTTTGCCGAGTTGAAGCTCGATAGCACGATGGCGAAGACGCCTGACGCGGTAAACGATCTTCTGAGGCAGGTCTGGGTGAAGGCGGTGAAGCGCGCCGGCGAGGAGGAGGCGGATATCGCCAAGCTGATCGCCGACGAAGGCAAGAACCATGAGGTCATGCCTTGGGATTGGAGATTCTATGCCGAAAAGATCCGGGCGCAGAAGTTCAATTTCTCCGAGGCGGAGCTGAAGCCTTATCTGCAGCTGGAAAAGATCATCGACGCCTGCTTCGACGTGGCGGGGCGGCTGTTCGATATTCACGCGGTGGAGAAGAAGGGCATTGCGGCCTATCACCCCGATGTCCGCGTCTTCGAGATTCGCGATCGCGACGACAGGCTGGTGGCGATGTTCCTCGGCGATTATTTCGCCCGCTCGTCGAAGCGCTCGGGCGCCTGGATGAGCGCGTTCCAGTCGCAGCACAAGCTGCCGCTGAAGAATGGTGCAGAGGGCGAGCTGCCGATCATCTACAATGTCTGCAACTTCGCCAAGCCGGCCGAGGGCAAGCCGGCGCTCTTGTCGCTGGATGACGCCCGCACGCTGTTCCACGAGTTCGGCCATGCGCTGCACGGCATGCTCTCCAACGTCACCTACCCCTCGGTATCGGGCACCGGCGTGTCGCGCGATTTCGTCGAGTTGCCGTCGCAGCTTTACGAGCACTGGCTGACGGTGCCGGAGATCCTGAAGCAGTACGCGGTGCATTTCGAGACGGGCAAGCCGATGCCGCAGGAATTGCTCGACAAGGTGCTGGCGGCGCGCAGCTTCAATGCCGGGTTCAACACGGTGGAGTTCACTTCCTCGGCGCTGGTCGACATGGCGTTCCATACACGGGACGCGGTCGCTGATCCGATGGCGGTGCAGGGTGAGGTGCTGAAAGAGCTCGGCATGCCGAAGTCGATGGTGATGCGCCATGCTTCGCCGCACTTCCAGCATATCTTCGCCGGCGGTTATTCGGCGGGCTACTACTCCTACATGTGGTCCGAGGTGCTCGACGCCGATGCGTTTTCGGCCTTCGAGGAGACGGGCGATGCGTTCAATGGCGAGATTGCCAGGAAATTGCGCGATCACGTCTATTCGGTGGGTGGGTCCGTCGATCCGGAGGATACCTACCGGGCGTTCCGCGGCAAGCTGCCGAGCCCGGATGCGATGCTGGTGAAGCGTGGGCTGGCGACGTTCGAGGAACTGGCGGGGAGTGATGCCTGAGGGGTGAGCTGGATGGTTTAACTGGCGCTGCGGCCGGGCCGGTGGCACCCCCCTCTGTCCTGCCGGACATCTCCCCCTCAAGGGGGGAGATCGACTCGTGGCTGGTCCTTACGCCAAACAATTGAGGTTGGAGCGAGCGGCTGCGTCCATCCGATCTCCCCCCTTGAGGGGGAGATGCCCGGCAGGGCAGAGGGGGGTGTGCCATCGACGCAAGCGCCGGCCGCAACGAACCACCCCAACACAAAACTGTCGCCAAACCTTCAGACAACCGTCATGCCGCCTTCACCCCACTGACATGAGCCATGCGCATAGGCAAGGCGCGGCAGATCGTTCCGCTCGCCAACGCCGGATGCGCCACTTCATGACCCTGACGGAATCGACCCGCCGCCGTTTTTTATCCTCGATGGGAGCGGTGGGCGGATTTGCCGTGGCGGGGTTGGCGATGCCCTATTATGCGCGGGGATCGTCTAGCCGGCCGATGTTCACATCGGGTGTCCAGTCGGGCGATGTCGATCAGACGTCAGGGGTGATCTGGACGCGGGTGGATCGGCCGTCGCGGCTCTTCGTCGAATATTCGACATCAGACAAGTTCTCCAACGCCATCAGGCTGCCGCCCATCGACGTCACGCCCGATACCGATCTGACCGCCAAGCTGCTGCTTGAAAATCTGCCGGCCGACCAGGATGTGTTCTACCGCTTCCGGGCGGCCGATCTCCAGGACATCAACAGCCGCTCGGAGCCGATCCTCGGGCAGTTTCGCACCGCGCCCGTGGCCCGCCGCGACATCCGCTTCGTCTGGTCCGGCGATACGGTGGGGCAGGGGTGGGGGATCGATGAGGAGGGGATGCGGACCTATTCGACGATCGCCTATCACCGGCCGGATTTCATGATCCATTCCGGCGACACCATCTATGCCGACAATCCGGTTCCCGACGAGATTTCGTTGCGCGGCGGCGGGGTTTGGAAGAACCGCATCGTTACCGAGGCCAAGCGCGAGATCGCGCAGACGCTCGACCAGTTTCGCGGGCAATGGACCTACAATCTGCTCGACGATCACGTGAAGGCGCTCAACGCCGTCTGCCCGGTGTTTTACCAATGGGACGACCACGAGGTGCTGAACAACTGGTCGCCGTCGACCGATCTCAGCCATGACGATCGCTACAAGGAGAAATCGGTCTCGGTGCTTTCGGCGCGGGCGGCACAAGCGTTTCACGAGATGACGCCGACGCGCCATGTTGCGGCCGAGCCGGGGCGGATCTACCGCAAGGTCTCCTATGGGCCGCTGCTCGACGTGTTCTTCGTCGATCTGCGCTCCTATCGCGGGCCGAACAGCCATGGGCTCGATGCTACGCTTTCGCCGCAGTCGCGGATTTTCGGCGCGAAGCAGGTGGCATGGCTGAAGCGCGAGCTGGTGCGCTCGACGGCGACGTGGAAGGTAATCGCCTGCGACCTGCCGATAGGCCTCGTCATCTGGGACGACTATGGCAAGCGACAGGGATCGGAATCGGTCTCCAATGGCGACAATGGCGCGCCTCTTGGTCGCGAGCTTGAATTCGCCGACCTGCTGCGCTTCATTCGCGACGCCGGAATATCAAACATGATCTGGCTGACGGCCGACGTGCATTACGCGGCGGCGCATCACTACAGTCCCGAACGGGCCAAGTTCCGCGAGTTCCTGCCGTTCTGGGAGTTCGTGGCCGGGCCGCTGCATTCGGGCACCTACGGGCCGCAGGAACTGGACATGACCTTTGGCCCCGAGGTCAGGTTCATGAAGGCCGCGCCCGGCGGCGCCGAGCAGAACCTGCCGCCATCGGATGGCATGCAGTTCTTCGGGCTTGTCGACATCGACGGGCAAACCGAGCAGCTGACGGTGCGGCTGATGGATCGCAACGACCAGGAGCTTTGGCGGGTCGTTCTCGACCCCGATATATCGAGCTGACGCGATGCATTCATCGCCCGTATCCCTATCATTGCGGGCTCCCCCCTTTCGCAACGGCGAAAAACACTGTATGAGCCGCCCAAATGCAATTGGCGCCCTCCCAGCTTGGCGCCCCAGCCTCAGAGATCTAGACATATGGCACTTCGCAACATCGCGATTATCGCGCACGTTGACCATGGCAAGACGACACTGGTCGACGAGCTCCTGAAACAGTCCGGTTCGTTCCGCGACAACCAGCGCGTTGCAGAACGTGTCATGGACTCGAACGACCTGGAAAAGGAACGCGGTATCACGATCCTTGCCAAGGCGACCTCGGTCGAGTGGAAGGGTGTTCGCATCAACATCGTCGACACTCCCGGCCACGCCGACTTCGGCGGTGAAGTCGAGCGTATCCTGTCGATGGTGGATGGCGCGATCGTTCTGGTCGACTCGTCGGAAGGCCCGATGCCGCAGACGAAGTTCGTCGTCTCCAAGGCGCTGAAGGTCGGCCTTCGTCCGATCGTCGCGATCAACAAGATCGACCGTCCGGATGGCCGCCACGAAGAAGTCATCAACGAAGTGTTCGACCTCTTCGCCAGCCTCGACGCCACCGACGAACAGCTCGACTTCCCGATCCTCTACGGTTCGGGTCGCGACGGCTGGATGAACGTCAATCCTGAAGGCCCGAAGGACCAGGGTCTCGCACCGCTGCTCGACCTCGTGCTCAGCCACGTTCCGGAGCCGACGGTTGCCGAAGGCCCGTTCACGATGATCGGCACCATTCTGGAAGCCAACCCCTTCCTCGGCCGCATCATCACCGGCCGCATCAATTCCGGCTCGATCAAGCCGAACCAGGCCGTCAAGGTTCTCGGCCAGGATGGCAAGCTGATCGAAACCGGCCGTATCTCCAAGATCCTCGCCTTCCGCGGCATCGAGCGCACCGCGATCGAAGAAGCGCATGCAGGCGACATCGTCGCGATCGCCGGCCTCTCCAAGGGGACCGTCGCAGACACCTTCTGTGATCCCGCGATCACCGAGGCGTTGACCGCGCAGCCGATCGACCCGCCAACCGTTACCATGTCCTTCATCGTCAACGACAGCCCGCTGGCCGGCACCGAAGGCGACAAGGTCACCTCGCGCGTCATCCGCGACCGCCTCTACAAGGAAGCGGAAGGCAACGTCGCGCTGAAGATCGAAGAAGCCGAAGGCAAGGATTCGTTCTACGTGTCCGGCCGCGGCGAATTGCAGCTCGCCGTCCTGATCGAAACTATGCGCCGCGAAGGCTTCGAGCTTGCCGTGTCGCGTCCGCGCGTCGTCATGCACAAGGACGAGAGCGGCACCACGATGGAGCCGATCGAAGAAGTCGTCATCGACGTCGATGAAGAGCATTCCGGCGTCGTCGTGCAGAAGATGTCCGAGCGCAAGGCTGAAATGACCGAGCTACGTCCTTCGGGCGGCAACCGCGTTCGCCTCGTGTTCAACGCTCCGACCCGCGGCCTTATCGGCTACCAGTCGGAACTCCTGACCGACACGCGCGGCACCGCCGTGATGAACCGCCTGTTCAAGGACTACCAGCCCTACAAGGGTGAAATCGGTGGCCGCACCAACGGCGTTCTCTTGGCCAACGCTGCCGGCGAAGCCGTGGCCTACGCCATGTTCAACCTGGAAGATCGCGGCCCGATGATGATCGAGCCCGGCGAAAAGGTGTACATGGGCATGATCATCGGTATTCACAGCCGCGACAACGACCTTGAGGTCAACGTCCTCAAGGGCAAGCAGCTGACCAACATCCGCGCTGCCGGCAAGGACGAAGCCGTCAAGCTGACCCCGCCGATCCGCATGACGCTCGACCGCGCGCTCTCCTGGATCCAGGACGACGAGCTGATGGAAGTGACGCCGAAGTCGATCCGTCTGCGCAAGATGTATCTCGATGCCAACGACCGCAAGCGCTTCGCCAAGGCGAAGACCGCCTAAGTCGACAGGCTCATCCAAGACTTCGAAACCCCGGCCATCGCGCCGGGGTTTTTATTTTGTGCGCTTCGCCGAATCCTTCTTGTCGCAATAGTTAAAAAAGCGTTAAATTTCAGCCGTCGTCCACATGTTAACCCTGTGGGCAATCGCGCCGAATGCGTTAGCGCATATGGTTAATTGTCCGCGACCGGGCCAGAGTAAGCGTTATGAAGACGTTGTCGATCGATGTTCGGCGGGCCGAGCCGCATGATTCCCGAGCTATCTCGGAGGTGCACCGGCTTGCGTGGAAGCATACCTATGCCGGCATCATCCCGCACAAAGCGCTGAACCACATGGTCGAGCGGCGCGGCGAGACGTGGTGGCGCAAGGCGACGCGCGGTCCTGCGACGCTCCTGGTGCTTGATGTTGCCGGAACGGTTGCCGGCTATGCAACGCTCGGGCTCAACCGGGCGCGGGCGCTGCCGCAGGAAGGCGAGATCTACGAGCTTTATCTTCGCCCGGAATATCAGGGCATCGGCCTTGGCCACATGCTGTTTACCGAGGCACGGCGACTTTTGAGGTCGCTCGGCTGCAAGGGCATGGTGGTCTGGTGCCTGGAGGAGAACGAGGGCGGCGCGGAGTTCTATCGCGGTCATGGCGGCATCGACTATTGCGAGGGCACCGAGACCTTCGACGAGAAGCCGCTGAAGAAGATCGGCTTCATCTGGAACTGAGCGCTTTCTCGACGGAAAGTGCGGCTCTGCCCAGTTTTCCGGCATTTTAAAGGCCGGATGATAAAACAATCATGTGCCTGCGCCGATGTGGCGTGTTGCTTCGCGGTAGAAATCCGATTATCTGGCTGCGAAGTTTTCACGTCGCGGGAGTTATCGCATGCGCATCGACGCCATTTCCATTGGCAAGAACCCACCTGAGGACGTCAACGTCATCGTTGAAGTTCCAGTCGGCGGCCACCCGATCAAGTACGAGATGGACAAGGACGCCGGCACGCTCGTCGTCGACCGTTTCCTCTACACGCCGATGACCTATCCGGGTAACTACGGCTTCGTGCCGCACACGCTGTCTGAGGACGGCGACCCGATCGACGTCCTGATCGCCAGCACCCGTCCGCTGGTTCCGGGCTGCGTCATCAACGTTCGCCCGATCGGCGTTCTGAAGATGGAAGACAATTCCGGCAAGGACGAGAAGATCATCGCCGTTCCGTCGCCGAAGCTGACGATGCGTTACGACAAGGTCAAGGACTACACCGACCTGCCGGAAATTACCGTCAAGCAGATCGAGCACTTCTTCGAGCACTACAAGGATCTGGAGCCCGGCAAGTGGGTGAAGATCTTCGGTTGGGGCGACGCCAAGGAAGCCGGTCAGCTGATCCTTGAGGCGATCGAACGCGCCAAGAAGGAAAAGGCCTGATTACAGGCCCAAAAGCAGTTCCAGCTTTCTGATCACATCCTCCGGCTCGGCATCGATCCGGAGGATTTTTTTACGCGACGTGTCGCCCGAGAGGAGATCGATGGCGGATTTGGGGACGCCGAGCGATTTCGCCGCAAGCGCGATCAGCGCCTTGTTCGCCTTGCCCTTTTCGGGAACGACCGAGACACGGGCCTTGAGATAGGCCTTGCCATCGGCATCCAGCTCAATACCATCGATCTGATCTCGCCCGCCATTCGGCGTCAGCCTGACGGCGAGAACGAGATGATCGTTAAAGGCATGCCAAGGCCTTATCGCAACACCATCGGGACGATGGTGTTCCACATGAACGAGCGGATGAAGAAGATGATGAGGAGCAGGATGATCGGCGAGATGTCGATGCCGCCGAGGTTCGGCAGCACGCGACGGATCGGCCGCAGCACCGGTTCGGTGACGTTGTAGAGGAACATGCCGACCGAATTGACGAACTGATTGCTGGAATTGATCACGTTGAACGCGTAGAGCCAGGAGAAAATGGCGCTTCCGATCAGGATCCAGGTGTAAAGATTCAAAGCCAAATCAATGGTTTGAAAAAGCGCAAGCATCGCGGTCTCCAGTTCGTTGTTGACAGACATGTAGACATTGGCGACTAAACCGGCAAGAGCCGTGTGCAATGCTGCGGCAATTCATGCTCAACGGGCGCGTCGGGGAACGATGTCTGGTCCGTTTGTTGGAAAGACATCATGTCCATCTCGGCTCACGGCGACCGCTTCGCGGCCTTCCGGCACTCCTCCTACACCCGTTTCTTCTTCGCGCGCTTTCTGCTCTCGTTTTCGCAGCAGATCGTCAGCGTCGCGGTCGGGTGGCAGATGTACGACCAGACGGGCAGCGCCATCTATCTCGGCCTGATCGGGCTGGTGCAGTTCCTGCCGTCGCTGCTGCTCATCCTCGTCACCGGTTCGGTAGCCGACCGCTACAACAGGCGCGCCATCGCCTCGCTGTGCTCGCTGGTGGCCGCCCTCTGCACGCTGACGCTGCTGGCGATGACCATGACGGGCACCTTCTCGCCCATCCCTGTCTTTGCGGTGCTTCTGGTCTTCGGCATCGAGCGCGCCTTCATGTCGCCGGCGGTGCAGTCGCTGGCCCCCAACCTCGTGCCGGCCGACGATCTCTCGAACGCCATCGCCTGGAACTCCTCGTCCTGGCAGCTCGCCTCGATCACCGGCCCCGTCATCGGCGGCCTTCTCTATGGGATCAACGCGCATACGGCCTATACCGTCGCGGTGGTGTTCGCAGCGCTTGGCGCGGGGCTCCTCTTCCTGATCCCGAAGCCGGCGCAGAAGACCACCGGCGAGGCGAAGAGCTGGGACATGATCCTCGGCGGTTTCAAGTTCATCCGCAGCGAGAAGGTGGTGCTGGGCGCGATCTCGCTCGATCTCTTCGCGGTGCTGCTTGGTGGTGCCACGGCGCTGATGCCGATTTTTGCGCGCGATATCCTGACGCTCGGTCCCTGGGGCCTCGGCCTCCTTCGCTCGGCGCCCGGCGTCGGCGCCATTGTCATGGCCGTGTTGCTTGCGACCTATCCGCTGAAGCATCGCGCCGGGGTCTACATGTTTATCGGCGTGGCGCTGTTCGGGCTGGGGACCATCGCTTTCGGCCTATCGAAGAATGTCGAGCTTTCGATCGCGGCGCTGGCGCTGATGGGGGCGGCCGACATGGTGTCGGTCTATGTGCGCGAGAGCCTGATCGCGCTCTGGACGCCCGACCAACTGCGCGGCCGCGTCAACGCCGTCAACATGGTCTTCGTCGGCGCGTCGAACGAGCTTGGCGAGTTTCGTGCCGGGACGATGGCCTCGGTGTTCGGTGCTGTGCCGGCTGTGGTCATCGGCGGGATTGGGACGTTGGTTGTGGCGGCGTTGTGGGCGAGCGGGTTTCCGCAGTTGCGCAAGATCGATACGCTGGATGCGCCGGAGCATGTGACGCGGGGGTAGTTTTCGGGGCGTTGTGCCGTGTGGCTCACCCCCCTCTGTCCTGCCGNNGGGGAGATTGGCTGGGCGAGCGCTCACCACGAGTCGATCTCCCCCCTTGAGGGGGAGATGCCTGGCAGGGCAGAGGGGGTGTTGTTCTGCCGCACCGCTCAACCCTCACCCCGAAATCATCACCTCCGCCTCGATCTCGACCGGGAAATTCAGCGGCAATCCCGCGACGCCGATGGCGGAGCGGGCGTGGCGGCCGACGTCCTGGCCGAAGACGTCGTTGATCAGCTCGGTGAAGCCGTTGATGACGGCAGGCGGGTTGGAGAAGTGGGGGGCGCAGTTGACCATGCCAAGCACGCGGCACCAGCCGGTGATGCGGTCGAGGCTGCCGAGTTCGCGCTTCAGGCTGCCCAGCATGGCGAGCCCGACCTTGCGGGCCGAGGCATGGGCTTCCTCGATCGTCACCGTGTCGCCAACGACGCCGAAGGGGCCGGCGGGTGAGCCATCCGGGTTCTGCGGGCCGTGGCCGGAGATGAAGGCTCGGTCGCCGCGCACATTGACCCATGGAAAGGGCAGCGTCATGTGCGAGGGCAGTTTCAGCGGCTGAGGCAGGACGAGGCCCAGCGAGACAAGCTTCTGTTCGTAGTTCGACATGCTTTTCCCCTGACATGGCTGCGGTCATGGCGGCGCTTGGGCGCGACCAAACGGCCGGATCGTGGATCGGAACCTGTTTCTGCTACTAAAATACCGCCGAGATGGCGTTGCTGATCATAACACGGCGCGCGGTTCTCCGCATCAGGCCGTCAGCGTAGCCTTGGCCGAGGGTGCCGATTTCGGGTTCTTGCCCTCGAAGACGAGGTCCAGGAATTCGTCGAGCCAGGCCTTGAGCGGCGCGTCGAACAGCATTCGGCCTTCGAGGTGCTCGCGGCCCTGCTGGGCGTTGGGGAGGATGAAGCGGTGGGCGCCGTGGACGACCCAGCGGTGCATCATGGCGCGCGTCAGTTCGGCGTGAAATTGCAGCGCCCAGGCGTGGCCGTTGTAGCGGAAGGCCTGGTTCGGGTAGACGTCGCCTTCGGCGAGAAGATCGGCGCCGCGCGGCAGATCGAAGCCCTCGCGGTGGAAGTGGTAGACCATCCTCGGCCAGTGCATCAGCTGCCGGCCCTTCTCCGTCGCGCGCAGCGGGTACCAGCCGATCTCGGTTGACGCGTCGGTATTGGCCGCGACCTTGCCGCCGAGATGGCGCACCAGCATCTGCGCCCCGAGACAGATGCCGAGCAGCGGCTTTTTCTCCTTCAACGGCACATTCAGCCAGCCGATCTCGGCCTTGACGAAATCATCGGGATCGTTGGCGCTCATCGGGCCGCCGAAGACGACGGCACCGGCATGCTCGGCAAGCGTTATCGGCAGTGTCTGCCCGAGCACCGGGCGGCGGATGTCGAGCGGGTAGCCCTTCTCGGCGAGCAGCTGGCCGACACGGCCGGGGCTGGAGCTCTCCTGATGAAGCACGATCAGGACCGGGCGTTTGCCTTCGATGCTTGGGTCTGCACCGTCCGAGCCAGCCACACCGGTGCCCGCGCCACCTATGCCAGCTGCGCCTGTACTGTCAGTCGGCATCGTCTTGCACCACATCGATGCCGGTGACCCGCTTGGCGGCGGCCTGGCGCTGCTGGATGCGCTCGCGGGCGGAGACGCCGAGAAGCTCGGCGATGCGCCAGATGGCGTCGTCCTCCATCTCGCTGCGCTCGCCATCGGCATAGACGATATCCCAGAGAATGCCGATCAGCTCGAGGCGTTGCTCGGTGTCGAGATGGCGCTTCAGGTCGGATGTGAAGCGGTAGTAATCGACTGCATCGCTCTCGGCTTCCTGGCCGGCGGCGATCAGCGCGTCGAGTTGCTTGCCATCGAGGCCGTACTGGTCCTTCAGGAGTGTGCGCAGACGCTTCTTCTCGCTGTCCTTGATCTGGCCGTCGGCCTCCATCACCTGCATGCAGAGTGCGGCCACCGCGATGCGGGGATCATCGGGGGCGAAGCTGCTCTTCGGGTGGTCGTTTGTCAGGTTCTGGAAAAATGCCTGGAAGCGTTCGAACATACGGGTCCTGTTTGGCTAGAAGAGGCGAAGCCGTGTCTTGGGTTCTGGCTCAGCCTTGGGGTTCTTGACGCCCGGATCGTCGGGCAGTCCGCCGAAGAAGGGGCGGGGTTCCGGGGTGTCGGATGGCTGTCGTGCCGGCGCAGGCTGTTCGTTCACCGGCTTTGCCGGCGGCTTGGCTGCCGGAACCGCTTCCGGCGCCGGTCGCGCGGCTCTGGCGATGGTCGCGGCGCGTTCCAGCTCGATGATGCGGTGATCGCCGGCGGCACTTTCGGGCGTGACGTCGCGCACCGGCGGCAGGCTCTTCAACGCGCTGTCGATGGAGGCGACGGAGCCTTCCTCGATCGGGCCTTCGACCTGGCCGAACGGCGCCTTCCAGACGAAGGCGTCGAGCTTGCCCGTGACGGGCGAGAGCGGCAGCCATTTGTCGGAGACGAAGCCATCGGCGACCCATGCCGGATCGCGCGGCGCCTTCAGCGCCTGGGCCAGCCAATGGCGGATGCGACCCTGGTCGCCTGTCTCTGCTTCCTCGATATCGGCGAGCAGCAGGAAGGCGGCCTCGCGCGGCTCGATGCGGGCGGCCGCCTCGGCTTTCGCTCTGGCCTTGGCAAAATCCCTGATGTCGAGCGCCGCCTGGGCGACGATCAAAAGCGATTCGATGTTGTTGGGGCGCAGGTTCTCCAGCTTTTCGGCGCGCTTCAGCCGATCGGCAAGCGAATCGCCGCTGCGGGCGCGCACATAGGTGGCGCCGATCTCGGGATGCGGGCTGGTCTTCCAGGCCTGCTCGAGAATGGAGGCCGCCTTGCGCAGCTTGTCTTCGCGAAACAGCGCCTTGGCGGCGATGATCGCGGCCGGCACGAAATCGGCCGAGAGCTTCAGCGCATGGGTAGCGTCGTCGCGGGCGCCTGAAGGATCGTTTTCCAGCTTCTCGTCGGCGCGGGCCGTCAGAAGCACGGCGCGCAGGCGGTCGGCCTCGGCCTTGTCGATGACGCGGGCGGCCTTCTGTTGCTCGAGCAGGCGGATCGCATCGTCCCAGCGGCCGGACTGGCTGCGGTATTCGAGCGTCGCCTGGGCGGCCCAGGGAAGATAGGGGGCGTTGTCGGCAGCCTTTTCGGCATATTGGCGGGCGGCTTCGTTGGCGCCGAGGCGCTTCGCCTCAAGATAGAGGCCGCGCAGGCCAAGCTCGCGGGTTTCGGGATCCTCGACCATCGCCTCGAACTTGGCGCGGGCTTCGTCATGCCGGCCCTCGATGAGAGCGGCCTGGGCTTCGAGCAGCGCGATCAGCGGCTCCTGGTCGGCGCGGATCAAGCCGCGCGAGCGGGCGGCCATCTTGCGGGCCATCAGCGCGTTGCCGGCGCCGGCCGCGATCAGGCCCGTTGATAGCGCCTGGTAGCCACGGTCGCGCTTGCGGGCGCGGAAATAGCGGGTAACGGAGTGTGGCGAGGTCCAGATGACGCGCACCAGCCACCACGCGACCATGACGACCGCGATCAGCGCGATGATTGATGTGGCGGCGACGATCAGCCGGGTCTGGTAGAGCTGACCCTCCCAGATGAGCGAGAGATCGCCGGG
This sequence comes from Hyphomicrobiales bacterium, assembly GCA_900472605.1. Classification (GTDB taxonomy): domain Bacteria; phylum Pseudomonadota; class Alphaproteobacteria; order Rhizobiales; family Rhizobiaceae; genus Rhizobium. Next base: position 23,270 of record UCJD01000021.1, read on the forward strand.
GCGATCGGCAAGCCAGGAGAAGCCGTAGCCGAGAATGAGAACGAGAATCGCGAAGACAACAAGCCTGACCATGTCCTCAGCCCTCCTTGCCTGTGCCAGTACCAGGGCCGGTGCCTGAAACAGCCTTCGAAAGCGCGCTGCCGACCAGCTCTTCGACGCGGATGCGGGCGTCCAGCGATTGCTTGAAGGCGGCGGAGGCCTGCTTGGCATCGGCTGGCAGCGTGGTCCACTCGTTGGCCGCACCCGGGAGGTCGCCGTTCTTCACCTTGTCTTCCATGCGCGCGGCAATCGCCTCGACGCTGTCGCCCTCGATGTTACCCACCGGGCGAACGCTGACCAGCGACTTGGCGCTTGATATCAGCCGGTCGGACCAGCTCTCATTGGGGTCTTGTCTGTTGACGCTTGCGACGATCGCGGTCGCCACGTCGGGCACCTGGCGGATCAGTTCGGCACGCGAGGGCACACCGGTTTCGGCGAAGCTCTTCAGGTCGGCGACGACGGGATCATCCGGTGAAACGCCAGCATAGGTGTCGAGTTCGGCGACGAACGGGCCGCCGCGATCGATCGCCGCCTTCAGGCCGGCCGCGGCGATCGCCTTGGCGACGGCGACATCCTGGCGCGGCTCGTTGAGCTTCTGTTCGGCGGCGGTGAGGCGCTGTTCGAGCTCCGCGCCGTTGCTGGCGCGCTGCTCGGTCGCCTGGCTGACGGCGCCGCGCAGCTGGTCGAGCTCGGCGTTGAGATCCGTTATCTTCTGGTTCAGCGCATCGACGGTGGCGCTATCGGCGCCCGACGCGGCCGCCTGAGGGGCCTTGGCGGCGGCTTCAAGTGCGGCGATGCGGCTTTCGAGCGCGTCATTGGCTGGCGCTGATGATGGTGCGGCGGCAAGGTTGGCGACGGATTGCTTGAGGCCGTCGATCTCGCCGGACAGGTTGGCGATCTCGGGCGAAGCCGTCTCAGGGGCCGAAGAGCCGGGCAGGAAGCCGGCATACTGAATGGCGCCGGCCCCGATCAACGCAATCAGCCCGCCGACGATGCCGGCGGCGATCAGCCCGGAGGTGCCGCCCTGATGGCGCGACGACTCGCTCTTTGCGGGCTCAACGGGTTCGGGCGCATGATTATAGGGCGGCAGTTCGGGATCAGGCGCCTTGTCATAGGCGAAGGGCTCGGGCGTCTCTTTAGCGACGTCTTCGGCCTTGGCCTTCGCGGTGCTGCTCTCGTCCATACCCTCATCGGGAACGATCGATTCGCTGGTCTCCGGCGGCGCTTCGACTACCTCGTCGGCTGCCTTGCCGATATCCGGGCCGGCGTCATGCCGGATGTCCTTACTGGCACTCACTTCCGAGGCAATCTCCTGCGCATCCAAGTCGATCGTGACCGGCTCGTCGGTGCTCTTCGAATGGCGGGGCGGATTTCCTGGTGCCATGAGACCCTCATAATTCTTACAGTGGTTCGAAAGTAGTCAGTGAGGCCGGTGAAGGAAAGAGGCCAGATGAAATTTGCGAAATTAGGTCGCGACCTTGGCTGAAATTGTATCGGTTTGTGGTGGCAAACGGGTGGCGTTGTCAGGATCGAGGGAAAGGTTTAATAATAGGTCGATTGGTTTAATATCGAGCCAAACGGTTCGTTATCGGATCATCTGTTGAGATATGGGAGGTGTTGAACGGTGGTGAGAACCATTGCGCAAAGCGCCATCAGGAACCCTGTCGACCTCATCTTCGGGGTGGATTCGAATGTGCGTGTCCTGCGGGTTCTGGCGCGCCATGGCGGGCTGCTGTCCGCCGCCGATATCAGCCACCGCGCGGCATTGTCGAAGAGCAGCACGCGCGTTGGGCTGCTCTGGCTGGAGGAGATCGGTGTCATCTTCGCCGAGGGGACGGGATACAGTCGGCTGTATCGGCTGAATGCCGAGCATTATCTCGCCGACCAGATACGAAGTCTCTTCGCCGCCGAGGATCGGCGGTTTGCTGATATCGTCGAGGCCGTGAAGGATAGCGCCGGCAGCACGGCGCCGTTGGTCAAAAGCCTATGGATCTACGGCAGTGTCGCGCGCGGCGAGGACCGGCTTGACAGCGACTTGGACGTTGCTGTCGTGGCCGAAGCCGGAGACCTCGCGGCGGTGGCCGAGACCATCCGGGATAGTCTGGCCGCGCATTCCGGGCGGCTCGGTTTCACCGCAAGCGTCGTCGGTCTCGATCTGTCCGATGTCGAGCGGCTCGCGCGTGATCGTGACCCCTGGTGGGCCAATGCGGTTGCGGATGCGATCGTGTTGTCGGGCAGGCGGCCGGAGGAGCTTGCCGCCTTGGCAAGGGCCGATGCGGATGGTTAGATCGAGGCCGGGCAAGAAGACGGATGCGGCTTATGTCTCGGCGCGGCTTGCTGTGGCCAGGGCCTATTTGAAGGATGCCCGCAACAGCAATGCGTGGGCGGACCTGGGCGATCTCGGAAACCCATCCATCGCGACGTCAATCAATTGCGCGATCGCCTATGCCGACGCCATCACCGCGAAGTATCGCGGCGAGATCAATCAGGGCGACCATGGGGCGGTGATCAAGCTGCTTCGCGCGGCACTCGGAAACGCATTTCCGAAGCACCAGGAGACAGACCTTCGGGCGCTTCTGGAACAGAAGGACGAGGTGCAATATGGAGCGCGCGCGAAGTCGCGGGACGATGCGGCGCGGGCGCTCGTTCGGCTTGAGGAATTTGCTGCCTGGGCGGAAACCCAACTTTTGAAATGATGGTGCCAGCGCTCACAGAAGCGACAACAAGGCTGCCTCATCCGGGCTGTCGGGCGTGGCGGATTGGCCTTGCAGGGTCACGGGAATTGCGTCGGCGATGGCCTGGCTGAGGCAGAACAGGCGGACGCCGATGAGGGCGTCCAGGTTGGCGGATATTTCCTTGAGCGCGAAGAAATCCTCGGCGGTGCGGCGCGAATAGAAGAGGATGGCGTCGGGTTCGTGGGCCGAGAAGAGCTCGCGGAGCAGCTGGTCGGGAATATCGAGGCGGCGCATGCGGTAGCATTCGACGGTGGTGACGGTGAGGTGCAGTTCGGCGGCGCGGGCCTCGAAGGTTTCGGCGCGGGGGGAGCCTGCGAGGTAGAGGATGTTGGTTGCGCCCAATCGCACGAGGTCGAGTTGCGCGATGCGGTCGGCGAGGTCGGCGCCGTCGCCGCTGGAGGCGGTGACATCGGTGAAGCCGGCGGTTCTTGCTTCCTCGGCGGTGGCGTCGCCGACGGCGAAGAGGGGGCGGGAGAGATATGGGGCGAGGTCATCGGGGCGTTCGGTGAGAACTCGGATGGCTTCGGCGCTGGTGACCGATATCGGGCCGTCGGAGTTGGCGAGCGCCGCGAAGGCGGCGTCCGGGTCATGGGCGGGGGCCGACAGCGGCAGCATGATCGGCTCGTGTCCCATCTCGGCCAGCCGTCTTGCGGTGCGCTCGCCCGGATGCGGTGGACGGGTGACGAGCACGCGCATGCGCCGTCAGCTCCAGCTGTCGAAGAACGAGGTTCCGGCGCGGGCGCGGATATCCTGGCCGGCGCGGGTGCCGAGCGCCACCGCGTCGCGGCGATTGCCGTCGATGGTGATCGCATGCTGGCTGCGGCCATCGGGGGTGATGATCAGGCCGTGCAGGCGGATCTGGTCGCCCTCGCAGACGGCATAGCCGCCGATCGGCGTGCGGCAGGAACCGTCGAGTGCGCCTAGAAAGGCACGTTCGCAGGAGACCGTGTCGTAGGTCCTGATATCGTTGATCGGGGCGAGCAGCGCGTCGGTCACCGCATCGCCGATGCGGCTCTCGATGCAGATCGCGCCCTGGGCCGGGGCGGGGGGGAAGGTGTCGGGATCAAGGATGTCGGTGATGACCTCGACCTTCCCAAGCCGCTTCAGACCGGCCAGCGCCAGCAGTGTCGCATCGACCTGGCCCTCGTTCAGTTTGCGCAGGCGGGTGTCGACGAGGCCGCGAAAGGTGATGACGTTGATGTCGGGACGCATGCGGCGGATCAGCGCCTGGCGGCGCAGCGACGAGGAGCCGACGGTGGCGCCGTGCGGCAGGTCGATCAGCTTCGGGGCGGTGCGGCCTACGACAGCATCGCGAATGTCTTCGCGCGGCAGGTAGGCGGACAGACAGAGCCCTTCGGGCAGCGTCGTCGGCATATCCTTGGAGGAGTGCACGGCGATGTCGAGGTCGCCGCTCGAGAGCTTCTCTTCCAGCTCCTCGGTGAACAGGCCCTTGCCGCCGATCTCGGAGAGCGAGCGATCGGTGATGCGGTCGCCCTTGGTCGAGAGCACCACGATCTCGAACATCTCCTCTGGCAGGCCGTGGGCGGCCATCAGCCTGTCGCGGGCTTCGTTTGCCTGGGCGAGCGCCAGCGGGCTGCCTCTGGTGCCGATCCGGAAAGGTTTTGTTTGCATCCGCATTGATCCGTTGTTACCGGAGTTTCTCGTAAACGGGTTTCAGACCCATCGCAATCAACGATCAGGCTCCATGGCTCCCTTTCTGCGCATCCTCGGTATCGAAACAAGCTGCGACGAAACCGCCGCCGCCGTTGTCGAGCGGGATGCTAAGGGCGTGCCGACCGTGCGCTCCGATGTGGTGCTGAGCCAGCTGGAAGAGCATAGCGCCTATGGCGGCGTGGTGCCAGAAATCGCCGCGCGCGCCCATGTCGAGGCACTCGATACGCTGATCGACGAGGCTTTGAAACGCGCCAATGTGTCGCTGTCCGACATCGACGCGATTGCCGCAACCTCGGGTCCGGGGCTGATCGGCGGGCTGCTGGTCGGGCTTATGACCGGCAAGGCGATCGCCAAGGCATCGGGCAAGCCGCTCTATGCGGTCAACCATCTGGAAGGCCATGCGCTGACGGCGCGGCTAACGGATGGGCTGTCGTTCCCCTATCTGATGCTGCTGGTGTCCGGCGGCCACACGCAGCTTATCCTGGTCAAGGGTGTCGGCGACTACGAGCGCTGGGGCACGACGATCGACGACGCGCTGGGCGAGGCCTTCGACAAGACGGCGAAGCTCTTGAGCCTGCCTTATCCGGGCGGGCCGGCCGTCGAGCGGGCGGCGAAATCAGGCAATCCTCAACGGTTCAAGTTTCCGCGGCCACTGGTCGGCGAGGCGAAGCTCAATTTCTCCTTCTCCGGGCTGAAGACGGCCGTGCGGCAGGCGGCAACCGAGATTGCGCCGCTGACCGATCAGGACGTGGCCGATATCTGCGCCTCGTTCCAGGATGCGGTGTCGCGGACGCTGAAGGACCGGATCGGCCGCGGGCTGGAGCGTTTCAAGGCGCTCTATCCCGATGTCGAGCAGCCGGTGCTTGTCGTGGCCGGCGGCGTTGCTGCCAATCTCGCCGTTCGCGGCACGCTGCAGGCGCTGTGCGACAAGAACCGTTTCCGCTTCGTGGCCCCGCCCTTGCACCTGTGCACCGACAATGCAGTCATGATCGCCTGGGCCGGGCTGGAGCGGATGGCTGAGGGCGTTCAGCCCGACGATCTCGACGTGCAGCCGCGCTCGCGCTGGCCGCTGGATTCGAGTGCCGAGACATTGCTGGGCTTCGGCAAGCGGGGAGCGAAGGCATGAGCGGAGAAAGCGAAACGATCGCCGTCATTGGTGCCGGCGCCTTCGGAACGGCACTGGCGGCCGTGATCGCGCTGACGGGGCGGCACAAGGTGACGCTGGTCGGAAGAGATCCCGCTCTGATGGCCGATCTCGCTGCCGAGCATCTGCACGACGCGGCCCTTCCCGGCATTCCGTTGCCGGAGACATTGCAGTTTTCTTCAGAGCCCGATGCGATCGGTGATGCCGGCATCGTGCTCTTTGCCATGCCCTCGCAGGCGCAGGCCGACGCGGCGCGACAGTATGAACCTTACCTGGCTAAGGATACCGTTGTCGTCACCTGCGCCAAGGGCATCGAGAAGGCCACCGGCAATCTGTTGACCGACATGCTGGCCAAGGCTCTGCCGGGGCATGCGATTGCGGTGCTGTCGGGGCCGGGCTTCGCGGCCGATATCGCCAAGGGTTTGCCGACCGCGATGGTCGTCGCTGCCGAGAATGGCGAGATCGCCGAGCGGCTGGCGCAAGCGATTTCGGGACGGACCTTCCGGCTTTATCCGTCATCGGATCGGATCGGGGTGCAACTGGGCGGCGCCCTGAAGAACGTGCTGGCGATTGCCTGCGGCATCGTCGAGGGCGCCGGTATCGGGGATTCCGCACGGGCGGCGCTGATTGCGCGCGGGCTGGCCGAGATGTCGCGCTTCGTCGTCGCCAAGGGCGGGCAGGCGGATACGGTGCCGGGGCTTTCGGGGCTCGGCGACCTTGTGCTGACGGCCACCAGCCACCAGTCGCGCAACCTGCGCTTCGGCATCGCACTCGGGCGCGGCGAAACGCGCGATCCATCGCATGGCGAGCTGGTGGAGGGTGCGTTTGCTGCTGCGGTCGTGTCGCGGCTGGCCAAGCCGCTCAATATCGACATGCCTGTCACCGATGCGGTATCCGCGATCATCGAGGGCAAGCTCGGCGTTGCCGCTGCCATCGACCAGCTGATGACGCGTCCGATCACCACCGAATAGGAGACCTCACATGTTTTTCGCCTTTGTCTGCAAGGATAAGCCCGGCCACCTCAACGTCCGCATGGAGACGCGGCCGACGCATCTGGAGCATCTCAATGCGCTCAACGAAGCCGGCACGCTGAAGATGGCCGGTCCGTTTCTCGATGCCGAGGGCAAGCCCTGCGGCAGCCTTGTCATCGTCGAGGCCGAGACCATCGAGGCGGCCACCGATATCGCGAATGCCGATCCCTATGCGAAGGCTGGCCTGTTCGAGAGCGTCGAAGTGAAGCCCTTCAACTGGGTCTTCAACAAGCCGGAGGCGTAAGCACGTGGCGCACTGGCTTTACAAATCCGAACCTGCGGCATGGTCCTGGGAGCAGCAGAAGGCGGCTGGCGACAAGGGCACGGAGTGGACCGGCGTTCGCAACTATCTGGCGCGCAACAACATGCGGGCCATGCAGATCGGCGACAAGGGCTTCTTCTACCACTCCAATGACGGGCTGGAGATCGTCGGCATCGTCGAGGTCTGCGCGCTGTCGCATCCCGATTCGACCGCCAATGGCGATCCGAAGTGGGATTGCGTCGATATCCGCGCCGTCTGCGATGTGCCAAAGCCGGTGACGCTGAAGGATGTGAAGGCGAGTGAGAAGTTGTCGAAGATGTCGCTGGTGACGTCTATGCGGCTTTCCGTGCAGCCGGTGACCGACGAGGAATGGGCCGAGGTCTGCCGCATGGGCGGGCTCGACAACCCGCCGCGCTGATCTCGTGAAGACCGACCCCGCGCTCTTCATCCGCGACAATACCAGCCCGATGGCGTCGCCGCATGTGCCGGAGATCCGGCTCAATCTGGCAAGCGAAGCGCATGAGCTGTGGTTGAAGACGGAAGAGGAGCTTGCCGAGATCGGCCTGCCGCCGCCGTTCTGGGCATTCGCCTGGGCGG
>UCJD01000059.1 GCA_900472605.1 Hyphomicrobiales bacterium
ATTTTTGCAACGGCTCCCGATGGGGAGAAGGGAAACCCCGCAGCAGCTCCTCAGATCTTCCCAGCCCGCTGCTGGATCATCATGAACGTGTCGAACGTATACTCCGACAGCTGCATCCAGAGATACGCATCACGCTTGAACGCCGTCTGGTCCTCGTAGATCTTCTTGAAGTAGGGATTGGACGCCGAAATCTCTGTGTAGATCCCGAGCGACGCCTGGAAGCAGGCTTCCATGATCTCCTGGCTGAACGGCCGGAGCGTCGCGCCCTCGGAGACCAGCTGCTTCAGCGCCGGCGGGTTCTTCATGTCGTACTTCGCCATCATGTTGGTGTTGGCAAACGCGCAGGCGTCGGTGAGTGCCGCCTGGTAGTGCTTTGGCAGGCTGTTCCACTTTTCCAGGTTGAAGAAGGCATGCACCGTCGGGCCACCCTCCCACCAGCCGGGATAGTAGTAATACTTGGCGACCTTGTGCAGCCCAAGCTTCAGATCGTCATAGGGGCCGACGAACTCGGAAGCGTCGATCGTGCCCTTTTCCAGCGCCGGATAGATATCGCCGCCGGCGATCTGCTGCGGGATGACGCCGAGCTTGCTGATCACCTGCCCCGCGAGGCCGGCGATGCGCATCTTCACGCCTTTGAGATCATCCAGCGTGTTGATTTCCTTACGGAACCAGCCGCCCATCTGGGCGCCGGTATTGCCCGCCGGCAGGCCATAGATGCCCTGCGTGGCGTAAAATTCGTTCATCAGTTTGTTGCCGTTGCCCTCGTAGAACCAGGCATTGGTGAGGCGTCCGTTGAGGCCGAAGGGAATGGCGGTACCGATCGCGTAGGTCGGGTCCTTGCCGACGAAATAATAAGAGCAGGTATGCGCCGCCTCGACGGTGCCGGCGCTGACGGCATCGGCCGCCTGAAGGCCGGGAATGATCTCGCCGGCGGCAAAGGGCTGAATGGTGAAGTTGCCGTCGGTCGATGCGGCCAGATGCTTGGCGATATCGTCGGCCGCGCCATAGATCGTGTCCAGGCTCTTCGGAAACGACGATGTCATGCGCCAGGCGATCTTCGGATTTTCCTGGGCGATGGCGGGTGCTGCCAGAGCCGAGGCAGCAACGGCGCCGACGCCCGCTGTTCCTGCCTTCTTGAAGAATGAACGACGATCCATCAAAAACCTCCCGTTTGGTTGGTGCTGCGAGGCCAACTCTCCCCACTCGCAGAACGACGAGAAGCTAAGCATGCGGACGCAGGTGTTACAAGCGATGCGTTATTAGTCTTTGGGATCACGACACCAATATGGCGACCGGCGCACTTCGATCGGAATCAACAGCTTGGTCGGATGATTGGTGTCAGCCCCGTCGCCCTGCCGCAATTTCGCCGGGCGTATCGCGCAAGCCTGCCTTTCCGGAAGCCCGGTCTTCCAGGAAGCCCTGCCTTCCGGGAAGCCCAGCCTTCCAGGAAGCGTTGACTTCCGCCCCATTCTGGTTTCTCAAATGAACAACACAGGATCGTCCTCAGGATAGACAATGACCAAGCCCATCGTCGCCGTTCCCGCCGATATCCGCATCTTTGACGGTGCCACCTGGCATGCCGTACAGCACCAATATGTCCGCGCCGCGCTGAACGCGTCAGGCGTCATGGCCTTCATCATCCCGGCCTTCGAGGACGGCTACGATATCGACGCCATTCTCGACCGCGTTGACGGCGTCCTCGTCTCCGGGTCTGCAAGCAATGTCCACCCCGCGCGCTACGGCAAAGAGGCAACCGACGCTGACGGCCCCTTCGATCCCGCCCGCGACGCGACCTCGCTGCCGCTCATCCGCCGCGCCATCGACCGCGCCATTCCGCTGCTCGCCATCTGCCGCGGCATACAGGAATTGAACGTCGCGCTCGGTGGCACGCTGGCCAGCGAAATCCAGGACCAGCCCGGCATCTGGGATCACCGCAAGCCTGATAATGTCGACCGCGACGGCATGTACGCCATCCGCCAGAATGTCATCGTCAAGGAAGGCTCCTGCATATCAGGCATCATCGGAGCGGGTGAGATCAAGGTGAACTCGCTGCATCGCCAGGCGATCGCCGAAACAGCCCCTCGCCTTGCCGTGGAAGCGGTGGCGGAGGACGGCACGGTCGAAGCCGTCTCCGTCATCGACGCCAAGGCGTTCGCCGTCGGCGTGCAATGGCATCCCGAATACTGGGCCGAGACCGACAAGCCCTCCAACCAGCTTTTCGCCGCCTTCGGCGACGCAGTTCGCGACTACGCCACGAGCAAACTGCCCTCCGCAGCGGTGAAGGCAAGAGCCTAACCCCGTCTCGCCCAGCGCAGGCCAGCCACGACGGCGATGGCAAGGAGCGGCCAGATCGCCCAGAAGGTGCCGTGCCAGGAAAGAAGGTTGATGCCGATCAGCCCGAGTGCCGAGATGGCAAGCGCCGCAAGCCGCGGATCGAACCGGTTCTGCAGATGCGCCCAGCGCATGGCCGCGACATAGGCCAGCGCCAGCAACGGCCAGGCCGCCCAGAAGACCCCGTGCCACGTCAGCGTGTTGATGACGACAAGCGCGACGGCGATCACGCCGAGCACTGCAAGGTTCCGTTGCTGATCAGGCAGTTGCCCCGTCTGCCTACTGGCCGACGGCGCCGGCCCCACCGACCCGGAAGCAGCGCCGAGCGGCAACCCGGCGGGACGCGCATCGCCTGCCACCACCCGCCCCGTGTCGCCATCGCCTTCCCCGATCCTGACGGCATAGCTCGGCACCGCCTCGGCGACGTTCTTCACGTTAAGCGGCCCGAGGAAATCGAACCCGACGGCCACCTTGTTGCGCACCTGATCGTAAACCGTGTTCGAGATCACCACGCCGCCGGCCGGCGCCTGCGCCTGCAGCCGCGCGGCGATGTTAACGCCGTCGCCATAGATATCGCTGCCCTCGACGATCACGTCGCCGAGATTGATTCCAATGCGAAACAGCATGCGGCCATCGGCCGGGCGGGCGGCATTCAGCCCCGCGAGTTCGTTCTGTACGTCGACAGCGGCGCGGACCGCCTCGACCACGCTCGGAAACTCGGCGATCAGCCCATCGCCCCAGGTATTGACCACCCGGCCGCCATGCGCCTCGATCAGGCTGGACATCCGGTCGCGGTAGCGCTTCAGCGTCGCAAGCGTCCCCTCCTCGTCGGCGCCCATCAGCCGCGTATAGTCCTGCACATCGGCCGAAAAGATCGTCGTCAGCTTGCGCCGCGTCTCACCCGGAATCTCCGCCACCTCGCCTCCCCCCGCACGACCTCGTGCGTTGCATCTTACACACCATGGCAAGCCAGAGGCAAACGGGCACGGAGCGCATTTACGCTACGCTGAGTAAACGACCGAGGCGAGCGTTATGCGAAAACGGCGCCGCCAAACTCCCTCATCCTCACCCTTGTGGTGGGGATCCAGCCACGGCGCGTCTGCGCCGTGAATAAGCAACCCGTGCTGTGTCAGGAAGTGTCTCTCGCCGCGCGGGCGCGCGTCGGCTGGATTCCCGCCACAAGGGCGAGAATGAGGGTGGAGAGGTGAGCGGCTCGCAGGAAGCGCCGCCCCCAAACCCATCAGCCCTTGACGGGGGTCTCGGCCACCGGCGTCAGCGGCTTGCGCGCATCGAACCACCCAACCAGATTGTCGACCACGAGGTCGGCCATCGCGTTGCGGGTTGGAACCGAGCCCGAGGCGATGTGCGGCAGGAGCACGGCGTTGGGGAGCGCCATCAGGGCGGCGGGCACTGATGGTTCGTCGTAGAAGACGTCGAGACCGGCTGCACCCAATGCACCGGTGGACAGCGCCTCGATCAGCGCATCCTCGTCGACCGTCCAGCCGCGCCCGACATTGATGAACACGCCATCCGGTCCCAGCGCCTTCAGGATATCGGCATTGACGGTTCTGTGCGTCTGCGGCGTCTTCGGGACAATCGAGATCATCGTATCGACGGCTTCGGCGAGACCTTCGAGCGTCGGATAGTGCTCGTAGGGCAGCGCCTCGTTGCGGCTGCGCGTGTGGTAGCTGATCTTCACCTTGAACGGCTCCAGCCGCTTGGCGATCTCTTGGCCGATGCGGCCGAGGCCGTAGAAACCGACATGGCGGCCCTTGAGCGAGAAACGCGACAGCGGATAGCTTTGCCCCGGCTTCCAGTTGCCGGCGCGCAGCCAGTGTTCGGCACGCGGAAACTCGCGGATGGTGTTGAGGAGCAGCCCGATTGCCGTGTCGGCCACTTCGTCGTTGAGAACGTCAGGGGTGTTCGTTACCACCACGCCCTTCGTCGCGGCATGCCTGGCATCGACATTGTCATAGCCGACGCCAAAGCTGGAAATCAGTTCCAGATTGGGCAGCGCATCGATATCTGCGGCACTGAAGGTTCCGGATACGGCAACCCCGCGAATACGGCTTGCGGTCTCCGCATCGATCGACGTGGCGTCCGCCTCGATGACCTCGAAGCCTTCCTTCAGGCGCGCCAGAACGCGCTCGTGCATTTTCCCCGGAACGAGAACAGCGGTACGGGACATGGGATTTCCTCTTTAATTTCAGCGCGCCCAGAGGGCTCTGGTTATGACCGCGGCCGATACGGGCTGGTCGATTGGCGGATGCGCATCTCTGGCTTGATGAGATGGATGCCGTCGGGTTCGTGGCTGCCGGCGAGGCGATCGAGAAGCGCGCGGGCGGCAAGCCGGCCGACTTCGGCCTGGCCGTTCCAAACGGTGGTGAGCGCCGGCATCGAGATCGATGCCTCCTCGAGATCGTCGTAGCCGGTGACGGAGATGTCGGTGCCGGGCACCAGGCCGGCGCGGGCGATGCCGTTCATCAGGCCGATGGCGACGAGATCGTTCCAGCAGACGGCGGCCGTCGGCTTCTGCGGCAGGGACAGGAAGTGCACCGCCGCCTCGAAGCCGCCCTGCATCGAGCGGGGACCAGGAATGCGCAGGCCGGGATCGACCTCGATCTCCGCCTTGCGCAGCGCATTCACATAGCCCTGGTAACGGTCACGGCCGGTCGAGGTCTGGTCGGTGCCGCCGATCATGGCGATCGAGCGATGGCCGAGACCGATCAGATGATTGGTGGCAAGCGAGATGCCGTAGCTGTCGTCGCCGCGATAGGTCGGGAGATCCGAGCCGTCCATCGAGCGGGCGACCAGAATGGCCGGCATGCCGTTGTCTTCGGCGAGCTGCATATCCTCCGGCGGCGTGCCGATCGCCGGCGACATGATGACGCCATCGCCACCGAGCTGCAGCAGCGTCTCGATGAAGGTTCGCTGCTTTTCGACGGAATCGTAATGGTTGGAGAGAATGAAGGTATGCCGGCTGCGGTCGAGCTCGCTTTCGATCGCCTTCAGGATTTCCCCGTAGAACGGGTTCATGATGTCGTGCACGACGACGCCGATGATGCCCGAGCGCGAGGTGCGCAGGCTGGCCGCACGGCGATTGTAGATATAGCCGAGCGCGCGCGCCTGTTCCTTGATCTTGTCGCGGGTGGCGCCGGCGACGAGCGGACTGTCACGGAGCGCCAAGGATACGGTTGCGGTGGAAATGCCGAGCGTTTCGGCGATCGTCGAAAGCTTGATCTTCTGCGCCACTGTGCCTCCCGGATCGCGCGGAAGGACTGTGACGCGCGATGAACATATGCACCCGGCCAGCTGAGAGCCGAGCGTCCTTAAAATGTTTAATTAAAAGATTAAACCGGAGCAGGCAATTTCTAATTTCACAAAACCGTCAGATTTCATCCGGCTCGTCGAGCACGATGGCATCGGCCTGCAGGTTGCCGTCGATCGCCTTCAGGAGCCGCACCAGATTGCGGATTTCCTTCTCGGAAAAGTCGAGCGTGGCGAGCCGGTCGCAAGCCGACGCGGCCTGCTCGATAGCCTCCACACTGCCGCGGCCGAGATCGGTGAGATAGACCTTGGTCAGACGCGCATCGTCTGCATCGGGTTTGCGCACGAGAAAGCCCTGCGCCTCCATGCGGCCGATCGTACGCGTCATGGTCGGCGCCTTGACGCCAAGCTTGTGCGCTAGCGCCCCCGCCGTCATGCCATCGCTTTCGGCGAGCGACGTGATGACGCCATCCTGCCCGGCATAGAGCCCGCTCTCCAGAAGGTTGCGGGAAAGCACGGTGCGCATCGAGCGGGCGGCCTGCGTCAAAGCCGGCGAAAGATCGACCACCGTATACTCGGTCTGGTCCTTCTTCTTCGACTTCTGCTTCTTGCCGTCCTTGTGCTTCTTACCCATTGCCGTCCCTTTGATCTTGCCGCGCCCTGCACCCAATTGAGGTTGTGAGGGACGGCAACAGTTTCATTTGGCGCCTAAGCCTTCCCCCAAATCCATTTTGATTTAAAGGCTTATGCATTAAGCATTGAGATCGTTGCGTTATGACATTGCGCATGATCTCGTCATAAACAAGAGGCCTTAGCCGGATGAACGCGCCAGCGACCGAGTTCGACGACCCCGATCTGCAATTTTCTGGTGCGGAGCGCGACCGGCACATCGTTGTCCTGCCGCTCGGCGCCCATGAACAGCACGGCCCCCACCTTCCCTTCGAGACCGACACGCTGATTGCAGACGGCATCGTTAGCAGGCTCAAAACAGCACTCCCCAAGACGCTTCCGGTGACCTTCCTGCCGACGGAATCAGTCGGCTACTCAATCGAGCATATGGATGTGACAGGAACGCAAACGCTTGGATATGGCGAGGCGATCGAACGCTGGCTCGGCATCGCCGGCAAACTGTCGCGACAAGGCATCCGTAAATTCGTCATGCTCAATGCCCATGGTGGCAACGCGCCGCTGATGACCGTTGTCGCCACCGAGGCCCGGGTGCGGTTCAAGATGCTCGCGGTAGCCACCAGCTGGACCCGCTTCGGCCTGCCCGAGGGTGTGATCTCGCCGGAGGAAAAAGCCATCGACATCCACGGCGGCGACATCGAAACCTCCGTCATGCTGGCGCTGCACCCGGACGGGGTGGACATGGCCAAGGCCGAGAACTTCCCCTCCCGCCAATCCGACTTCGCCGCCCGCTACAAGCACCTGCGCGCCTACGGCCCGCACGCCTTCGGCTGGAAAATGTCCGACCTCAGCGATAAAGGCGTCGCCGGCAACGCCGCCAAGGCCACCGCCGAAAAAGGCGAGGCGCTGATCGCCCATGCGGTGAAGGGCTTGGTAGAATTGCTGGAGGATGTGGACGCCTTCGACGTGGACACGCTGACATAGCGGGCCGCTTGTATCGGCCCGGTGTTTTCATCATATTGATTGCAATCGCAGTGGCTCACTAAGGAGGCCCGCATGCGCATTTCCGTGAAAGAGGCAGAGGGTCAGCTGACAGAACTGGTCCGCCTTGCCAATCAGGGCGAAGAGATCGTGTTGACGCAGGATGGTCAGCCCGCCGCTCGCATTGAGGCGGCAACCACATTCATCGATGATCCGGTCAAAAGGGGCGAGCTTATTCGGCATCTGCAGGAGGAAGTCAGGGTGAAGCAATTGATGACCCGTGACGAGAAGTCCCGGCTGATCGACAGACTGCAGGAAGAGGTACGGCAGTTGAACCTGCCACCCGGCCCGGACGCCGCTCATAGCCAGGATTTCCTCTACGACGAAGACGGCCTGCCGAAGTGATCGCCGTCGACACCTCGGCATTGATCGCGATCTTGGCGAACGAACCGCAGGCACCTTCCTGCCGCAAGATATTCGAAAGCGAGGAGCTGATCCTGGTGTCGGCCGGGACGGTGCTTGAGGCGCTAATCGTTGCAGCCAGGAGAGGGATGTCCAACCAGATGAGCACAATTCTTTCGGCTATCACCGTGAAGATTGTCGATGTCACCCCAGCCCGCGCAGAACTCGCGGCAGCCGCCTACCGTTCGTGGGGCAAGAACTTCCATTCTGCCTCGCTTAACTTCGGCGATTGCTTCTCCTACGCCACGGCCAAGGAATTCAATTGCCCCCTGCTTTTCATCGGCAATGACTTCGCCCAGACCGATATCCCGTCGGCTATCGCGGCCTCCACGCCCTAATGTGATCTTATAACATACGAAACCCTTTGAACTGCCGCGCCGCACCCCTTATATGAGACGACGAATTTGAAAGGCCCGGGAGAAACACCCCGAGCAAGCCCCCACCTTATCGAGGTTCTCATGACCGACGCTGTCCAGACGCAAGCCAAGCCCATTCCCGTCACCGTCCTTACCGGCTATCTCGGCGCCGGCAAGACGACGCTTCTGAACCGCATCCTGACGGAAGCGCATGGCAAGAAGTATGCCGTCATCGTCAACGAGTTCGGCGAGATCGGCATCGACAACGACCTCATCGTCGAATCCGACGAAGAAATCTACGAGATGAACAATGGCTGCGTCTGCTGCACGGTGCGCGGCGACCTCATCCGCGTCGTCGAAGGCCTGATGCGCCGCCCAGGCCGCTTCGATGGCATCATCGTCGAGACCACGGGTCTGGCTGATCCGGTTCCCGTCGCCCAGACCTTCTTCATGGATGACGATGTTCGCGCCAAGACCGAGCTCGACGCTGTGATCGCCCTCGTCGATGCCAAGCATCTGCCGTTGCGCCTGAAGGACAGCCGCGAAGCCGAAGACCAGATCGCCTTCGCCGATGTCGTGCTGATCAACAAGACCGACCTCGTCACCCCGGAAGAGCTGGCTGTGATCGAGGATGTCGTGCGCGCCATCAACCCGTCTGCCCGCGTCTACAAGACGAGCCGCTCCGGCGTCGATCTCGCCCGCGTGCTCGACCAGGGCGCCTTCAACCTGGAACGCGCGCTGGAAAACGACCCGCACTTCCTCGACCACGATCACGACGACCACGTCTGTGGCCCGGACTGCGACCACGATCATGGCCACCATCACCATGCGCATGATCACGACCACGGGCATGACCATGACCACCACGATCACGATCACCACCACCATGGCGCCGTCTCCCCGATCCATGACGTGACGGTGCAGTCGGTTTCGCTGCGCGGCGGCGAGATGATTGCCGATCGCTTCTTCCCGTGGATCCAGAAGATCACCCAGACACAGGGCCCGAACATCCTGCGCCTCAAGGGCATCATCGCCTTCAAGGACGATCCCGAGCGTTATGTCGTGCAGGGCGTCCACATGATCATCGAGGGCGATCACCAGCGCGCCTGGAAGGATGGCGAGAAGCACGAGACCCGCCTCGTCTTCATCGGCCGCGAGCTTGACCGCGAAAAGCTCGAAGCCTCCTTCAAGGCGTGCGAGGCCACCGCCTGATGCCAACTGTTGCCCCGTTCGACCTCGACGGCCATATCCTGGCCGTCGAATTTTTAGGTGATACCCCCTTCTTCGCCAGCGCCACCGGCACCTTTCACCGGCTGGATGGCGCCGAAAAGGTGACGGAAGCCCATCAGGGCATGCTGACCTGCATCCGCGATCCCTATAGCGAAAGCCTGATCTCCGGCGGCGAGGACGGCAAGGTGCTGAGGATCTCGGCCGACGGCAGCGTCACCGAGCTGGCGCATGCGCCGCGCAAGTGGATCTCGCAGCTCGCCGCTGGCCCGCAGGGCGCTATCGCCTATTCTCACGGCAAGAGCGCGCTCGTCCGCCTCGCCGACGGCACCACCCGCGAATTTACCGAGGAACGCACGGTCGAAGGCCTGGCCTTCGCGCCCAAGGGCATGCGCGTCGCCGCCGCCCGCTATAATGGCGTGTCGCTGCACTGGGTGGCGGGCGATGCCAAGCCCGTCGATCTCGAATGGAAGGGCGCCCATACCGGCGTCACCTTCTCGCCGGATGGCAACTTCCTCGTCACCACGATGCAGGAAAACGCCCTGCACGGCTGGAAGCTCGACATCAAGCCCGGCTCGGAAGCCCGCCACATGCGCATGACCGGCTACCCCGCCAAGGTGAAGTCGCTCTCCTGGTCGGCCAAGGGCAAATGGCTGGCCTCCTCCGGTGCGCCGGCGGCCATCGTCTGGCCGTTCTCCGGCAAGGACGGCCCGATGGGCAAGGCGCCGCTTGAGCTCGGAACCCGCGCCAACATCATGGCGACCTCGGTCAAGTTCCACCCGGCCGAAGACATCCTCGCGATCGGCTTCATCGACGGCATGATCCTCGCCGTTCGCTTGGCTGACAGCAAGGAAGCGCTGATCCGCCGCCCCGGCAAGGGCGCGATCACAGCCATGAGCTGGAGCAAGAACGGCAAGCTGCTGGCCTTCGCTTCGGAAGCCGGCGATTGCGGCGTGGTCGATATCGCTGCATAAGGCAAGTCTCCCGAAACCGGTCATAGGTTTCGGGACAAGGACGTGCTTGAAAACAATGGGCGTGAAAACAGAGAGCTGGAACCAGATGCCGCAGACCGGAAATGCCATCGCCGCAGCCGCCAACGATGCCTCGGCATGGGTGGCGATCCGCGCAGAAGCGTCCGCTCTGTGCGAGCGCGAACCCGTGCTGCGGCCTCTTCTGATCTCGCAAGTCATCGATGCCGCGGATAGCGCCACAATCGTCGCCCGCGTGCTTGCCGCCCGGCTCTCGCGCGCCGACGTCGATACCGCGGCGCTGACGGCCCTTCTCGAGGAGACGCTGACCGCGCATATCCTCGCCGATATCCAAGCCGACCTGATGGCAGTGCGCCAACGCGACCCGGCCTGCACGACCTGCCTGCATGCGCTGCTCAATCTGAAGGGCTTCCACGCCCTGCAGATTCACCGCATCGCCCATGCCTTGTGGAACGAGGGCCGCGTCGAGATCGCCAGCTGGCTTGCCAATCTCGCCTCGCTGGTCTTCGGCCCCGACATCCATCCGGCGGCACGGATCGGCTCCGGCATCATGCTCGACCACGGCTCCGGTATCGTCATCGGCGAAACGGCCGTTATCGAGGACGAGGTCTCGATCCTGCAGGACGTGACGCTCGGTGGCACCGGCAAGGAGACAGGAGATCGTCACCCGAAAATCCGCCGCGGCGTCATGATCGGCGCCGGCGCAAAGATCCTCGGCAATATCGAGATCGGCGCCTACAGCAAGGTCGCGGCCGGCAGCGTGGTGGTGAAGCCGGTTCCGGCCCATTGCACGGTGGCAGGCGTCCCGGCGTCGGTGGTGCGCATCCATCCGGCGAGCGAAATCCCCGCCGAAAGCATGGATCAGAATATCTGAGCTTGAATTAGGCCGCCTGCTCCTGCGCCGGCGATGCTTCGATCCTGTCGCGGCCCTGCCGCTTGGAGACATAGAGCGCGGTATCTGCTCGGCCCACGAGCTTCGTGAAATCGATATCCGGGCCGCTGCAGGCGGCAACGCCAATGCTCAGCGTTGGCAGCGACACGAACACCGCCATGGCGGAAACCTGCTCCGAAAACGCCGCCCGCATCCGCTCGGCGACCGCGATCGCCCCCTCTTCGGCGGTATTCTTCAGCACCACGAGAAACTCGTCTCCGCCGTGACGCGACAGAAGATCATCGGGCCGCAGCACACTGCGCGCGGCGCTGGAAAATAGCCGCAGCACGTCGTCTCCGACGAGATGGCCATGTTGGTCGTTCAGCTGCTTGAAGTGATCGATATCGACCACCAAGAGTGCCAGCGCATGGGCGTCGCGCACCGGCAGCCGTTGCGCCAGCCCGCCGCGGTTGAGCGCTCCCGTCAGCGGATCATGATGCGCCAGCGCGATCAGTTCGCTCCTGTTGCGCTCGGCCGCCATCAGCACGATCAGCATGCTGCGCAGCGCCAGGAAAATGACCGCCGTCGATGCCATCCAGCCATGGGCGACGGTAGCGCCGTAAGGATCCGGACCGCTGATCTCCCCCGTCGCCGCCATGCCGGTACGCACCAGGAAAATCGCCGCCGTCGGCAGATAGAGCCATGCCAGCAGGCCCGCCGAGAAAAGCTTCTCGCGCCGGTAGATGCCGATACCCTCGCGCAGCACCGCCAGATCGCACAGGCAACAGACCGCAGAGACATAGAACAGCCGCGTCGATACGGCTATGTCGCCGGTAGGCAGAGCCGCAACCGGGAGGCTGATGCAGACGAGCGCCAGCGCGCAGGCAAGCATCGACACCGGCCGACCGGCGAGCACGCGAATGGCGAAGAACGACAGCAGGTAGCCGGCAATGGTCAGCACGTTGCCCAGCTGGATTGACAGCACATAGGGGATGTGATTGCGCAGGCAGACGAGCAGCGTACCGACGCCGAGCACCAGATAGCTGGCGCCCCACCAAGCCGGCCAGCGGCCGAACCGCCCGGTCCAATAGCTTGCCATATGCGCGCTTCCGAGAACCAGGAGCGTCATGGCGGAGACGACGTAAATCGTCCGTAGATCCAAAATCATGTACGCGCCTCCAATCGACCGGCGCGGACACTTTACGAGGTCGCTATTGCATTTTGATTGGAGCGCTTGATCGCATTTTAATCAATGGGCCGAAAACCCCGCTCAGACAGGGCGTGCGGCGGCGATGATCTCTGACAGAAATCCGTGCAAGGCGTCGCGATAGCCCGTTCTCGCCGAGGGGCCGTTCTCGTCCGATGTCATCACGACGGTGAGCTTGAGCGACGGCACGATATAGAGCATCTGACCACCGTAGCCCCAGCCGAAATGCACTTCTTCGCCGCCAATCTGCCGCGAGAACCAGCCGTAACCGTAGTCGTCGCCAGAGAAGCGCGAATTGGTGCGGTGCTCCCATGACTGAACGATCCAGTCGGCAGGAACGACCTCGGTTCCATCCTTGGCCCGACCGCCATTGCGGTAGAGTTCACCAAAGGCAAGCAGCGAGCGGGCGGTCATCGCCATCTGATTGCCGCCGAGATAAATCCCCTGCGGATCCCGCTCCCATGCGCCGATGCGAAAGCCATCGACCGGCGCCAGCCACTCCCGCGCCAAGGCGAGCGTCGATTTCCCGCCGACCTTCGTCAGGATCGCCGAGAGCAGATGGGTCGAGGCTGTCGAGTAAAGCATCTGCCCGCCCGGCTTATCGGCGAACGGCTGCGCGAGCGCGAGCCGCACCCAGTTGCGCGACGACACGAAACGCCCGTAATCGGGACCGGACAGGCGACCAAGCCCGGCCTGCATCGAGAGCAGGTTGCCGATCGTGATCTCGCCGAGCCTCGGATCCGGATTGTCGGGCAGGTCCGCCTTCAGGATCGGCGCGATCTTCTGGTCCGGCCCCTCAAGCAAGCCCTTGCCGATGGCGATACCGACAAGGCTCGAAATAATCGACTTGGAGGCAGACTTGATATTGACCGATTCCGTGGTCGAGTGGCCGCGATAGCCGTGCTCGGCGATGAGCTCGCCATCCCTCGCGACGAGGACGGCCTTCAGCGGCCGCAATTCCTCTCGCGACGCGCCGCCGTCAAGCAAAGTGGTAACCGGGTTCGGCTGCTGCGCCATGGCGATGACAGGCGTGAGCGACAGGATGAAGAGAAGTGCAAAGCGCTTGATCATGCGCCACTATGTATGGCGGGCAGCCGATCAAATCATCGGCCGCCCGGCATACCTCACAGGGATGTGAAGCCATAGGACACCGCCGGCAGCGGGATCACTGTTTCACGCATTTCCGTGTGATCTGGGCACGTCTCTGCCCCTTGGTATATTTTGCGATCTGGCCAGCGGGGCATTTCTTGTCGTTGTAGAAGACCGACTGTCCCGACTTCAACGAACTCATTGTCGGTTGCGCGGTGACGACAGGGGTTTCCCCCGCTGCCGTCGCCACGTTGGCAATAGACAGCGCACAGGCGACAGAGATGCAGGCGATCATCGATCGTTTCATTTTCCCACCCTCATTTGTTTAGTGATTACTTAAATACAATCCTACAGAACGCGGATCGCTGCAAGAGTAAGCAAACAGCACGAGGTGCCGCGCGGAACGATTTCCGCGACGGTGGGCATGAGGGAAGAGGCAGGCGGCTTGCGTAGTGGATAGATAATGTCAGGCTGGTCCGCCTGCCCGATCGTTTCAGGCTTTCCGGCTTCATCAGATCGGCAGGAACGGCTCCCGATCTCACGTCCCCGGACGAATCATCTGCCCTGACGGCATCCGATTCGACCCTTAGCGACCGTCATCGAGCGCCGAATTATGAACGGAGACCGAACCGGTTCATGAACCCGGCTCCCTGCCCGATGACGCGTTCATGATGCGCCGGCCCTACCTCATGGGGATGATTCTCGCCCACATTTTCATCCATATGATTGTTTTTTCTGCATTTTATTAGAACGAAAAGTGAATTTCATCCCCAAAAAAGCGAAGCTGCACTGTTGCTAAAATATCGTTAAAATTTACCGTCACAGATTTTTGTTCATCTAGCGTTCAGAAAACTCTTGGGAAAGCCACCTTTTGCGCCCACATTGTTCATCAGAGAACTAGGAGTGCATGAATGATTCTTAAGGCCACAGCCGCAGCGACCGTATTCGCCGTCTATGCTTTCACGATGTTTTTCATCGCTGCCATACCCGAGAATATCGTCCAGACCGCCGGAACCCAATTGGTAGACGCAACGGTCGTGAAGTAAGCGCCGTTACCCAAACGGTAGCATGAGGGGATTACCAGGGACACAGTCCGCCGGCTCTTCCGGCGCCCTTTAAATGCGATTGTTTTAAAACAGCAACAATGAAAAAGCCCCTCCCCGTCGGGGAGAGGCTCTGGCAGTCAGGCCGCCCTGCGGACCGGCGCGCTGGCCAGCATCCGCCCAGTGGGCACGATCATGCCGGCCGCACCGTCAAGCCAGCCCTCGACAAGCTCGAGCGCCAGAAAGCGCGAGCGTTCGAACGGACCGGGCATGACGAGATGCTGCGCCTTTGCGGCAAAGAAGCCGAAACGCTCGTAATAAGGGGCATCGCCCACAAGCAGGATGGCACCGTGACCACGGGTCTTGGCTTCCAGCATGGCGGCGCGCATCAGCGCCGAGCCGACACCCTTGCCCTCGAAGCCGGAATCGACCGCCAGCGGCCCGAGCAGCAGCGCATCGACGGCCGTGCCGTCGGCATTGACGCCCGCTTCGACGTTCCACAGGCGAACCGTACCGATCACGTGACCGTCGCGATCACGCGCAACCAGCGCCAGCCCTTCGGCCGGCACGCGGCCGCGGCGGATCTTTTCCGACGACTTGCGGCGACGGTTCGGGCCCATGGCGCGATCGAGCAGGTTCTCGCGCGCAACGACATCGCCGGCATTTTCGGCGTCGATGGTGAAAATGGAATGCGCAAAGAATGCGCGGACAGAATCAAGAACAGCGGCCATCTTGGCCTCCCGAACTCAAAACCGTTTCAAACGGTATCGTCAGATCATTGTGAGGGTGCCGCCCCGGCTGGCTACGGGGCTGGCGTAGTCTTTACTGGCACATAAGCCTTTCTCGGATCTGCGATCCGAGGGTCATGTGCTAGATGATGTAAGCCTTCAGCGGGTCGAAGCCGTTGAACGCGACCGCCGAATAGGTGGTCGTATAGGCGCCGGTGCCTTCGATCAGGATCTCGTCGCCGATCGAAAGGGT
The DNA here is from genome assembly GCA_900472605.1 of Hyphomicrobiales bacterium. Taxonomy (GTDB): domain Bacteria; phylum Pseudomonadota; class Alphaproteobacteria; order Rhizobiales; family Rhizobiaceae; genus Rhizobium. Next base: position 15,432 of record UCJD01000059.1, read on the forward strand.
GATCGGCAGCGGGTAGAGATTCTTTTCGTACAACACGTCGGCTGAATCGCAGGTCGGGCCGGCAATGATGCAGGGCTCCATCTCGTCCTGATCGCGCTCGGTGCGGATCGGGTAACGGATGGCTTCGTCCATCGTTTCGGCCAGACCGCCGAACTTGCCGATGTCGAGGAACACCCAGCGCGCCGTGTCGTTGTCCGACTTCTTCGAGATCAGCACGACTTCCGTCTTGATGACGCCGGCATTGCCGACCATGCCGCGGCCCGGCTCGATGATCGTCTTCGGCAGGTTGTTGCCGAAGTGATCGCGCAGGCTCTGGTAGATCGAACGGCCGTAGGCTTCCGCCGACGGAACGTCGCGCAGGTACTTGGTCGGGAAGCCGCCGCCCATGTTGACCATCTGCAGGTGGATGCCCTGCTTGGCCAGCTGAACGAAGACGCGCTTGGCATCGGCAAGAGCCGAATCCCACGCATCGACCTTGGTCATCTGCGAACCGACGTGGAACGACACACCGTAGGACTCAAGGCCCAGCTGATGTGCGTAGACGAGAACGTCGACGGCCATCTGCGGCACGCAGCCGAACTTGCGCGACAGCGGCCATTCGGCACCTTCGCCATCCGTCAGCACGCGGCAGAACACGCGGGCGCCGGGAGCGGCACGGCCGATCTTCTCGACTTCCTCGTGGCTGTCGACGGCGAACAGGCTGACGCCGAGCGCATGCGCACGGGCGATGTCGCGTTCCTTCTTGATGGTGTTGCCGAAGGAGATGCGGGCAGCAGTCGCACCGGCGTTGAGCGCCATTTCGATTTCCGCGACGGACGCGCAATCGAAGTTGGAGCCCATGTCGGCGAGCAGCTTCAGGACTTCAGGAGCCGGGTTTGCCTTGACGGCATAGTAGATCGCGCTGTCAGGCATGGCGTGACGGAAAGCGGAGAAGTTGTCGCGCACGACGTCGAGGTCGACCACGAGGCAGGGACCATCGGGACGTCGGGTTGCGAGAAAGTCGCGGATGCGCTGAGTGGTCATGTCAATCCCTTTTCCAATTCCAGAGCTCCGGGAAAAACCGGAGGACAAAGGGCAGCCGCTCACTCGCATAGGAACCAGCCGGTGGAGACCCCGGAACCTTAGCAAGCGCTCGATTGCGCGAATGATGAATCAACGCCGCGTGAGCGACATGGATCCGGCTTTGTCTGCCATGGATTGGAGGGGGTTCCCTACCGCACTTCCGGCAATGAAGGTGTGCCTCTTCAGTAACCCCCGCTGATGGAAAGCAGGGAGAGAACAAAAAGGCCCGCACCGTCGTTGCTTAGGCGTCCTCGCATTTTCCGGTTGGCCGGAATAGCGACTGGAGGGGTTAATTCCAGGTACCTTACCGATTTCCTCACCAATTCGAGGGTTCGGCGGACACCCATGGGCACGTGCGACTTTGGGCTGACGTCGAGATAAGAATATTCGCCGTCATAATCAAGAGTTTTTTTGGGGTGGGGCAAAAAAACGAAGATGCGGGCGGAGTGCTAGCTCTGGTTGCGAATGGCCGCAAGACACCTCATACTCTGTATACTGTCAGGGAGGCGCGGCTATGTCGACGGCAGAGGATCAAATCAATCAATTGCAGGAAGAGAAGCGTCAAAAGCTGATCGAGAAGTCCAAGCAGATGCTGGACCCACACGACCCAGATATCCGCAGGAAAATTGCCGAACAGATCGCGTCACTTGACCCGGAAGATGAAGCAGAATCGATGCGCTGGATCGAAGCGGTAGCGTTTTGGAATGACGAAAAGTGGACGTGGCCCGATGAGGCGGAGTGACACGGAACGTCGCCCTTGCCTTTGCTCTAGGATTATCTGATTGATATTCCGGATATAAATCAGGACCGCAAAGCACTCATGGACACCCTCACCCGCATCCGCGCCTTCATCGACGTCGTCGAAGCTGAGGGGTTTTCCGCCGCCGCGCGCAAGACCGGCCGCTCCAAGGCGCTGCTCTCCAAATATGTCCGCGAGCTAGAGGACGAACTCGGCGCGCTTCTCTTGAACCGCACCACCCGCCAGTTCTCGATGACCGAGGCCGGCCACACCTATTATCGCACCGCCTCCGACATCCTGAAGGAGATCGACAACCTCGCAGATCTCGTGCGCGAGAACAACGCGCAGCTGAAGGGCAAGTTGAAGATCTCGGTGCCGCGCACCTATGTCGATGCCGATGTCGGCCAATCGCTGATCGATTTCGCCCGCGAGAACCCGGATCTCTCGCTGGAGATCGCCGCCGACGATCGCTTCGTCGACCTGATCGAGGAGGGCTTCGACGTGGCGATCCGCGTGACGAAGCTTGAGGACTCGGGCATGATCGCGCGCAAGATTTCGGATTTCCGCATCCACCTCTGCGCCACGCCGGAGTTTCTGGAGCGTCACCCGGGATTGCAGAACCCGTCCGATCTGTCGAACGTACCCTTCATCATCGATACCAACTCGCGCAGCCAGGGCAGCATCCGCTTTCAAAACCCTGATGGCACCTCCTTTGCCGTCGCCGTCTCCGGCCCGATCGAGGTTAACAGCCCGCACGCGACGCTGCGCGCGGCACTGTCTGGCATCGGCGTCGCCTTCATTCCCGATTTCATCGCCCGCAAGCCGATCGAGAGCGGCGAGCTGGTCACGCTGTTCAACGACTATATCGCCACCGACCGCGGCATCTACGCGGTCTATCCGCACCGCCGTTACCTGCCGGCAAAGGTGCGCATTTTCGTCGATTATCTTCACAATTGGTTCAAGAAGCATCCGTAAGCGGGAACGCTAGGTATCCGGTCCCAATTCGGTCCCATTTACTGGCAAGATCGCAGCAACTGATTTGGGCCGCCCACCCGGATACATTGCCTTTCCGGCACCTGAGCTTTTGCCCGAACTCTAGACATGAAGTTATCGGACGCATGAAGACATCGACTTTCCTGACGGCCGGCCTCCTCTCGCTCGTCCCCGCCGCCGCCTTCGCGCATCCACACATCTTCGTGGAGGCCCGCCTTGAAGTCGTCGCCGGCGATGACGGAAATGTCGCGGAGTTCCGCAACGTCTGGCGTTTCGATGAGGTCTTCACCTCCTCCGTCGTCATGGATTTCGACAAGAACACCGACCTGAAGCTGGAGCCGAACGAGCTCGCCGAAGTCGGCAAGACGGTCAAGGATTCGCTTGCGGACTACGATTACTACATGAACCTGACGATGAACGGGAAGAACGTCACGGTCCAGAAGCCCGACATCATCCATGTCGACTACCGCGACGGTCAACTCCTGATGTTCTTCGCCGTCAAGCCGGTCGAGACGATGCCGCTCAAAGGCAATCTCACCTTCGGCGTCTACGATCCGACGCTCTACACCTCGATCGACTTTCCGACCGACAAGGAGATGATCCTTGTCGGCGACGCCTTCAAGGCCTGCAAGCACCAGGTGGTCAGGCCGGATGCCGACCAGGTGATCTCGCAGAACAAGCAATCGCTGACCGATGCCTTCTTCAACGATCCGACCGGCACCAACATGTCGAAGCTCTTCGCCACCAAGCTGGACGTCACATGCTGAGGCGCAAGCCAACGCTCATGCTTTACGCCACCGGCCTGCTTCTCATATCAGGCCTTGCCGCCGCGCATGCGCAATCGCCACTCGGCATCGGCACCGCGGAGCCGAGCTTCCAGCCTACGGGCGGCCCGCTAGCGCCGCTGTTTCTCTATATCAACCACGAGCAGCAGGCCTTCTACCGCGCGCTGACCAACGCGCTGAAGGCGATGCGCGAGGACCCATGGCATCTCGGCACGCTGGTCGGCCTGTCGTTCGCCTATGGCGTCTTCCATGCGGCCGGCCCCGGCCACGGCAAGGCTGTCATCTCCTCCTACATGATCGCCAACGAGATCGAGCTGAAGCGCGGCGTCGCGATCTCCTTCGTCTCGGCCTTCGTCCAGGGGCTGGTGGCGATCCTGCTTGTCGGCGGCGCCTGGCTGGTGCTGCGCGGCTCCGGCATCACGCTCACCATGGCCACGCAGGCGATGGAAATCGCAAGCTTCGTCATGGTCATCCTCTTCGGCCTGTGGCTCTTGTTGCGCAAACTGCGCACCATCATCCCGGCCTTCCAGCCAAGGCAGGAAGCGCTGGTATCTGGCCCCGTCAGCATGATGCTCGACTGGCAGGACAGCGACCAGCGCGGCGAAAACGCCTCCTACGCCTTCGGCGAGGCCCAAGCCGCCAAGGCCGGCCACAAGTTCATATCCGGCATGGCCTGCGAGACCTGCGGCCAGTCGCACATGCCCGATCCGGCGATGCTCGGCGCGGAAAAATTCAGCATCCGCGAGGCCTGGTCGGCGATCGTCGCCGTCGGTCTGCGCCCCTGCTCCGGCGCGCTGCTGGTGCTGACCTTCTCGCTGCTGAACGGTCTTTATCTCGGCGGCATTCTCTCTGTCTTCGCCATGTCGCTTGGCACCGCCATCACCGTCGCCATCCTGGCGACGCTTGCCGTCACCGCCAAGGGCACGGCGATGCGGCTTGCCGGCCGCGGCTCACGGGCTTCGGCATGGGTCGGCAATGGCATAGAGATATTGGGCGCGCTGCTGGTGATTGCCATGGGCGCGCTGCTGCTTGGCGCATCGCTGCAGGGTGTGGGGTTTGGCGGTTAAGTCGTCGAGGTGGTGCCGTGTAGCCCCTAATCCCCCAACTTAACCGAAAACCCGCCTACAGCCCCCGCCGCCGCTGATATCGCGCCCGCAGCCAGAACACCGCGAAAAACGCCATCACCAAACAAACCCCAACGACGATCGCCAGCGCCGGCGAGTAATTGCCGATCCACAGCACGATCGACGGCATGAAGTAGATCACGAGCCCGGCGCAGACGAGAATGATCGCCGCGGCAATCGCCGGGGAACGGCGTTCGGATTTGGGGTCGGCCATGCGAAAATCTCCTGCGGGTGAGGAGAAAGGGCTTAGGCCAGCCGCCCGCGAAAGGCAACCGGCCCCGATAGGACACGCGCCATGCCGTCAGACGGCAAGCGCCGACAGGCTCAGGCCGTGACCTTGGCCGACGACACGGTCGCGTCGATATGGTCGAGCAGCGCGTCCGGCAGGCCAAGCCGGCCGGCAAGCAGGTCGAGGTAGCCGCGTTCGGCGCGGGTATCTGGATTGATGGTCAGCCGCGTCGCGGTGTAGAGCTCGACCTTCTGCTCCTCGGTGCGCGCGGCGGCCACGAGATCATCGATATCGACGGGGTTGGCAAGTTCATGGCGCAGGAATGCCTCGGCTTCCGAGCCGAGATCGACCGCCTGTACCTTCTCCATGATGTTGGCGCGCTCGGCGTCGTCGATATGGCCATCGGCCTTGGCGGCGGCGATCATCGCGCGGATGAGCGTCAGGGCGAAATCATTGGAGAGCTGCGGCCCCTCCAGGCTGAAGGCCGAATCCGGTGGCGGAAGCGCGATCGGCTGGCCGGTGGCGGGTGCAGGTTGCTGTGCTGCCTCGGGGGATTTGCCCGACTGGTAGTTCTTGTAGGCGAGGTAGCCGAGGCCGGCGACGGCCGCGAGCCCGCCGATCGTCGCGACGTTGCCGGCAATGTTGCGGCCGGTCTTGGTGCCGAGCACGGCAGTCGCCAACGCGCCGGCCTTCCACGGGTTGTTCTTGGCCATCTCAATCGCACCTCCCGCCCGGTCGCGGACACTGCCGCCGACGCCCGGAATCTGCGATCCCAGAAACTGCTCAAGAAGCTTCTTCGCGTCAAACATACCTGATCGTCTCCCTTTTAAGTTTAAACGGAAGATAGGTACGCACGGCACGAATACAAATGCGGGCGGCAAGGCCGCCCGCACCATGCGGATCACAAAAATGTCAGATGAAAGCCGCTCAGCCCTTCAGCGCGGCGGCCTCGGCGGCGAGCTTGGTGATGCCCGCCCAGTCTCCAGCGGCGATCAGTTCCTTCGGCGCAACCCAGGAGCCGCCGACGCAGATGACGTTGGGCAGCGACAGGTAGTCGCGGGCGTTCTTCAGCGAGATACCGCCGGTCGGGCAGAAAAGCGTGCCGGCGAGCGGCGAGGAGAAAGCCTTCAGCATGGCAGCACCGCCCGCCTGCTCGGCCGGGAAGAACTTCAGCACCTGGTAGCCTTCTTCGCGCAGCGCCATGACTTCGCTGGCGGTCGCCGCACCCGGCAAAAGTGGCACGGAAGACCCGCGCGCCACGTCGAGCAGTTCCTGCGTGGTGCCGGGGCTGACGATAAACTTCGAGCCTGCCGCAACCGCCGCTTCCCAATGGGCGGCGTTGAGGATCGTGCCGGCACCGACTTCGGCACCCTCGACCTCGTCGGCCACGGCGCGAACCGTGTCGAGGGCCGCCGGCGTGCGCATGGTGATCTCGATCGCCTTCAGGCCGCCCGCGACCAGCGCCCGCGCCAGCAAGACGCCCGACTTCACGTCATCGACGATAAGAACAGGCACGACGGGCTGCAGTTTCAGGATGGAAAGGAGTTTCTCTGTCTTTTCGCCCATGGCTGAGGGTCCTTTGAAACGATTGAAATCGGCGTTCGGAATAACGCGACGGATGGACTTTGTCGAGACTGGTACCATCTTTGGGACAGGGTGGGTATCAACCCGAAACAATTTGCGCTAGCTTGGCACGGTCGTCAAAAAAGGTCCTTCCAGTCATGGCGAAAGAGATCGAGCGGAAGTTTCTGGTACGCAGCGATGGCTGGCGCGTCGGCGCTGAAACCAAGTCGGTACTCCGGCAGGGCTATATCGCCTCCATGGAGGACCGCTCCGTGCGGGTGCGCATCATCGACAGGACCAGCGCGCGGCTGACCACCAAGATCGGTCGCAGCAGCATGACCCGCGACGAATTCGAATACGAGATTCCGGTCGCCGATGCCGAAGAACTGCTCGACGCGGCGATCGGCATTGTCATCGAAAAGACCCGCTATCGCGTTCCCTATGAAGGCTACACCTGGGAGGTCGACGTTTTCGCCGGCCGGCACCGCGGCCTCGTCATTGCCGAGGTCGAGATGAAGACCGAGAGCGACAAGCCGGCGCTTCCGGCTTGGCTCGGGCGCGAGGTGACGGGCGATTTCCGGTACTCAAATCAGGCATTGGCAACCGAATTTGAGCACGACCGGCATGCCCTTCAGCATACGGCCTGACCGATCCTTCAAAGCCCAATTCTACAAGGTGGCGCAGCGGCAGCTGCGCCATGCGATCGACATACTCGATACGCGGCCGCAGGGAACCGACCACGCGATCCATGAGGCCCGCAAGCGGCTGAAGCGCGTTCGTTCGCTCTATCGGCTGGTATCGCGCCAGGTTCCGAAATTCTCCGCTCGCGAGAACGCCAGGCTGCGCGGGATCGCCCGGTCGCTATCGACCCTGCGCGACGCGGCCGCCCTCGTGGAAACCGCGACCTATCTCCACGACCACGCTCGCGACAGTGACGAGGCCGAGGCGCTATCCCGCATCGTGACGACGCTCTCGGCCCGGCGAGACAAGATCGCCGCCGCGCAGCGCGATCCCGAAAAGGTGGTAGCCGATACGATCGCCGCCCTGAAGAGAGCGGTGAGCGCGCTTGACGACGTCAGGCTCAAGGGCAACCACCGCCGGCAGGGGCGAATGCTGGCGCAGGGCTGGAACGACACCGTCCGCAAGGCCCGCAAGGCGCTGGCGGCCTGCGAGGGTCAGGTGTCGGCTGAGGCCTTTCATACGCTGCGCAAGCGCACGCAGGACTATCGCGCCTACCACAAGCTCCTCAACCCGCTCTGGCCCGCCGCGATGAGCGCCAAATACGAGGAGGCGAGCGGCCTGATCGAGCTGCTCGGACGCGTCAACGATCTCGAGCTTCTCTGCGACCTCGTCGAGACCGAGCACCAGCATTTTGAAAATGCCGACGATCTCGCGCATCTGCTCTACACGATCATCTTCCACCAGCAGCAGGACCGGCACGCCGCCCTGGAACGCGCCGAGCATATCTTCGGCGCCGATGCCGAGGATGAGGCCATCAGGATCGAAGTGCTCTGGATCGCCTTCGGTGAGTGAATATTAGCCTCCGCTGCGGACGATTGCGCTCAGGCTCTGAAAGCTGTATTTCCAGCCGCATGACCGACACATCGACAAAACAGGCGACGAGCCCTTTCCTCGTCGCGGCGCTTTATCATTTCGTTTCCGTGCCGCACTTCGAAAGCCTGCGCGGCCCGCTGCAGCAGCTTTGCGAAGATAATGGCGTGAAGGGCACGCTGCTGCTCGCCCATGAAGGCATCAACGGCACCATCGCCGGGCCGGATGCAGGGATCGCGACGGTGCTCGCTCATCTGCGCGCCATGCCGGAATTCGCCCGCCTCGAGCACAAGGAAAGCCGCGCGTCGAAGATGCCCTTCGTGCGCATGAAGGTGAAGCTCAAGAAAGAGATCGTGACGATGGGCGTCGAGAATATCGATCCCAACAAGATCGTCGGCACCTATGTCGCGCCGAAGGATTGGAACGCGCTGATCTCCGATCCCGATACGATCGTCATCGACACGCGCAACGATTACGAAACGGCGATCGGCATCTTCAAGGGCGCCGTCGACCCGAACACCAAGACCTTCCGCGAGTTCCCGGACTGGGTGAAGAACAACACCGGACTGCACAACAAGCCGAAGATCGCTATGTACTGCACCGGCGGCATCCGCTGCGAGAAGGCGACCGCCTTCATGAAGGAGCAGGGCTTCGACGAGGTCTACCACCTCAAGGGCGGCATCCTGAAATATCTCGAGGACGTACCGCAGGAAGAGAGCCTGTGGGAAGGCGCCTGCTTCGTCTTCGACGAGCGCGTCTCGGTCGAGCACGGCTTGAAGGAGGGCGGCCACAAGCTTTGCCACGCCTGCCGCAATCCGATCACGGCGGAAGAGATCACCTCGGAGAAATACGAGGAAGGCGTGTCCTGCAGCCATTGCTTCGACAGCCGCACCGAGGAAGACCGTCTGCGCTACCGCCAGCGGCAGCTGCAGATCGCGCTCGCCAAGAAGCGCGGACAGAAGCACATCGGCACCTGAGATCGTCCAGGAAGACGGTCTCGTGATCAGGCGGCGCTGACGCGCCGTCCGCTGGTCTTGCGTGCGCGCGCTTCCATCAGCCGTTCGGTGATATTCTCGGCTGAGACAGGCCTGCTGAAGAAGAAGCCCTGCAGCGTATCGCACCCGAACTGCGAGGCGATATCGGCCTGCTCCGGCGTCTCGATGCCCTCCGCCGTCACGGGAATGTCGAGCGAACTGGCGAGCGCCACGGTCGCCTTCAGCATCTCGCGCTGGCTTTCGCTGTGCTCGATATCCATGATCAGCGAACGATCGATCTTGATGCGGTCGAAACCGAATTGCCGGAGATAGCCGATCGACGAGAAGCCCGAGCCGAAGTCGTCCAACGCGATTTTGACACCCAGCGTCTTCAGCTGCTCGATCGACTGCCGCGTCCGCTTCGGGTTCTGGATCATGTAACCCTCGGTCACCTCAAGCGTCACCCGCTTGGCCTCGATCTCCGTCTGCCGCAGCACGTAGCGCACATAATCGGTGAAGGCGGGGTTGCGGAACTGGCCGGGCGAAACGTTGACGGCGATCCTGAGCTCCGGCCATTGCTTGGCCGTCTCGCAGGCCTTGCGCAGTACGAACAGGCCGAGCGCCTCGATCAGGCCGCTGGTCTCGGCGACCGGGATGAACACGTCGGGCGACACAGGCCCATGGCCCGGGCGGTTCCAGCGCACCAGGGCTTCCACGCCGACCATCTCATTGCTGTCGGCGCCGATCAGCGGCTGATAGGCAAGCGTCAGGTCGCCGCCTTCGATCGCCTGGCGCAGATCGAGTTCCAGCGCGTTGCGCTCCTCGCGATCGGCATCCATGGCGGGATCGTAGAGCGTCATGCGCGCGCGGCCGGCTTCCTTGGCCTTGTACATGGCCAGATCGGCCCGCCGCACCAGCTCCTCGCGATCGACGCTGCCCGCGGGCGAAACCGCGATCCCGATGCTGGCGCCGATGACGACCACGCGCCGACCGATTTCCAGCGGTTCGGCCAGGAAATCGAGAATATGCTCGGAAAGCTGCAACGCTGCGGCATCCCCCTGCTGTGAAGCAAAGACGATGGCGAATTCATCGCCGCCGATGCGCGCCAGCACGGCGCCTTCGGGTATCAGCACCTTCAGACCGGCCGCCACCGCCCGGATCAGCTGGTCGCCAGTGCCATGGCCGTAGGAATCGTTGACCTCCTTGAAGCCGTCGAGGTCGAGATAGAGAAGCTGGACATTATCCTGCGTCTGCCTGGCGAGCGCCACCATCGCATTGACGGAGACGCGCAGGCCGTCGCGGTTCAGGAGCCCGCTCAGTCGATCACGCAGCGCCTCCTCGCGCGCCACGATCTCCTCGCTCTTCAGCCTGCGCCCGGCAAGCCAACCGATGATCAGGAGCACGACGAAGAACAGGCCGACAAGGCAGATCGCCTGCACCACCTGGCGGCGCACGTCGGCATAGCCGACATCGCCGGGTGCGCGCGAAGTCCAGATCAGTTTGCCCAGCGACACGCCGAGTGCGTCCTCGATCGGCACGGAGTAGGTCGCGGCGCGGTCCGCGGCGACGAGTTGCAGTCCACCGATGACATAGGTCTTGCCGATATCGTCGATCTTGGCGGCGTCCAGATGGCGGATGAAGATGAGGTAGCGGTGCTTGCCCGGAGCCGCGGTGAGCGCGCCGGACTTTTCCCGCACCAGCGCCACGCCGCCCACGGCGATGCCGGATGTCGTGCTGATGAAGCCGGACGCCTCGGGCAGATCCTGCGGGCCGGCGGCTTTCACCTTGTCGAACAACGCCCAGAGCGCCGGCGAAAAGAAGTCCTGCAACGCGCCGTCCATCGGCTTGCCGTCGCGATAGACCATGATCGGCGTCTTGTTGTCATCGATGACAACAGCCATATCGAACAACGCGCTGTTGACCGACATCTCGCCATAGTTCGATACGGTCCAGTCCATGCCGTCGGTGGCATAGACATTGGTCGCGGCATCATCCCATGCGGCGTAATCGTTGAGGGTGGCGCCGAGCTGCGCGACGAAATTCTGCAGCGCGCCGGAAACGGTCTCGCGAGACCGCTCGTCATCGAGAACGTTGGACTTCTGCGCCACGTGATCCAGCGCGTTCAGCACCATCATCGTGACGACAGCGACAACAACGGCAAACGAAAACAGAACGCCGGCCACGGTTGTGTGGCGACCGGCTCCCAGAATCGCGCTTCGTTTGCTGAAGATCGACGGCATGCATTCTCCCTGTCGGGGAATACTGCCGGGAAGCCTTCAAAAAACGGTTAAAACGCGATTGAACGATTAAGCATTTCAGCCTCGTCCGCACAACGGTTTACACGGATAAAATCCTTGCATTTCAAATAGATGAAATCATTCAACTGCGCTCATCAAGAATATTCTTTCTGATATGGTCGCAGAATTTTGCAAGCGCGTTCAAAATATCGCCTTTACGCACGGCCGCATCGAGAACGGCCGCCTGCGCCGCCTCATCCTTGCCAAGCAACCCCAGACGCAGATGCGCCTCTTCGACGATATCGAACGACATGGTCTTCAAGACCTCGCTCAGCTGCGCCAGCGCGAAGTCGCCGCGGTGCGATGCATGCGCGATCATCACGGGCTTGAAGGGCACCTCGTCGCGCGACACCAGCCAGTCCAGCGCGTTCTTCAAGCCGCCCGGCAGCCCGTGCGCATATTCTGGGCAGGCGACGATAACGCCATCGGCGGCGCGCATCTTCGCCCCCAGCCGCTCGACAATCTCGGGTGTCTGCGCGCCCTCGCGATCGGGATTGAAGATCGGCAGATCACCGATGAGATCGCAAATCTCGATCGTCACGCCTGCGGGTGCGTGATCGCGCAACGCCTCCAGCAGCCGGCGATTGGTCGAGACCTTCCGCTGGCTGCCGCAGAGCGCATAAAGAAAGAGCGGTTTGGCGTCCATGACACTGGTCTATGTCAAACGACGATTCGCCCCAACGAAAAAGCGGCCCGGCAAGGCCGGACCGCTTCATCTCGGACAAGGATAAGACCAGATCTTACCAGGAGGGGATCAGGGCGCCCTTGAACTGTTCGTTGATGAACTTGCGGATGCTCTCGTCGTGGTAGGATTCGACCAGCGTCTTGGCCCACGGTGCGTCCTTGTCGGCGGTGCGGACGACGATCACGTTGGCGTAAGGCGACTTCTCACCTTCGATGGCGATGGCGTCGGTCTTCGGATGCAGGCCGGCTTCCATGGCATAGTTGGTGTTGATGACGGCGGCGTCGACGTCATCGAGCGAGCGCGGCAGCTGTGCGGCATCGATTTCGGCGAACTCGATCTTCTTCGGGTTCTCGACGATGTCGGCGACGGTAACCTTGACGCCAGGATTGTCCTTGAACTTGATCAGGCCCTTGGAAGCGAGAACGAGAAGCGCGCGGCCGCCATTGGTCGGGTCGTTGGGGATGGCGACGGTTGCACCTTCCTTCAGCTCGTCGAGGCTCTTCACCTTCTTGGAATAGACACCCATGGGCGTGGTGATCGTCGTGCCGATGCTGACGAGATCAAACTTGCGGTCGGCGATCTGGTTGTCGAGGTAGGGCTGGTGCTGGAACGAGTTGGCCTGGATGTCGCCATCGTTGAGCGCCTGGTTCGGCACCACATAGTCGGAGAACTCGACGATCTCGATGTTGAGGCCCTCGGTCTTGGCGATCTCGGCGACCTTTTCCATGATCTGCGCGTGCTCACCCGGCGTAACGCCGACCTTGATGTCTTCGGCGAGTGCCGAGCCGGCTGCGAAGGCAGCCAGCGCGGCTGCGATGATGAATTTCTTCATGGGTGTCTCCTTAAGTTGAATTATGGTTTGTTGTTAAAGGGTCAGTTTTTCCGGTTGCGCTTGTCGAAGCGGCGGGCAAGCCCGTCGCCGGCGCTCTGCACCAGCTGCACGAGAACGATCAGCACGATCACGACCATCACCATCATCTCGGGATTGAAGCGCTGATAGCCATAGCGGATGCCGAGATCGCCCAGTCCGCCGCCGCCGACGGCGCCGACCATGGCGGAGTAGCCGATCAGGCTGACGATTGTCATGGTAAGCGCCATCAGGATGCTCGGCCGCGCCTCCGGCAACAGCACCTTGAAGACGATCTGGAACGGCGTGGCCCCCATGGCGCGGGCAGCCTCGATCAGGCCCTTGTCGATCTCGCGGATGGCGGATTCGACCAGCCGGGCGAAGAAGGGGATCGTGGCTATGGTGAGCGGCACGATCGCCGCCCAGGTGCCGATCGACGTTCCCGTCAAAAGGCGTGTCAACGGCACGATGGCAACGACGAGGATGATGAACGGCGTCGAGCGCGCGGCATTGACGATCAGCCCGAGCACGCGGTTGGTCTTCGGCGCCGGAAACAGCTCGCCCTTGCCCGATGTGGCAAGGAAAACGCCGATCGGCAGGCCGATGATCGAGCCTACGATACCGGCGACGAACACCATCTGCAGGGTCTGCATCAGCGCCTTGGAGAGGAGGTTGTAGATCATATCAATCGACATAGCCGAGCACCTCCGTCTTGAGGCGTGTTTCCGCATAGAAGCGGTCGGCACGCGCGATGACTTCCGGATCGGCGGAATAGGAAACGACGAGCGAACCGAAGGGCTCTCCCCCGATCTCCTCGATCGCGCCGGCGAGGATATTGACGTCGGAGCCGAGCTCCGCGACCAGCCGCCCGGTCAAGGGCTTGAAGGCGGTCTCGCCGAAGAACACCAGCCGCACCAGCGCCCGGTCACCCGCAGACGGCTGCGCCTTGATGCCCGAACGCAGCCATTCCGGCAGCTTCAGCGCCGAGGCGAGCAGCGTGCGCGTCGTCTGGTGTTGCGGGTTGGTATAGACGTCGAACGTCCGACCGGCCTCGACGATGCGCCCGGCATCGATCACCGCCACGTGGCTGGCGATGGTCTTCACCACCTCCATCTCGTGGGTGATGAGGAGAACCGTGAGGCCGAGCTCGGCATTGATCCGCTTCAGCAGTTCGAGGATCGACTGCGTCGTCTCCGGATCGAGCGCCGAAGTCGCCTCGTCGGAGAGCAGCAGCTTCGGATCGGTCGCCAGGGCGCGCGCGATGCCGACGCGCTGCTTCTGGCCGCCGGAGAGCTCCGAGGGATAATTGCCCGCCTTGTCGCCGAGACCGACGAGATCGAGCAGCGGCCCGACCTTGGCGCGGATCGCCTGCTTGTCGACACCCGCGATCTCCAGTGGCAACGCCACATTGTCGAAGGCGGTGCGCGAGGACAACAGATTGAAGTGCTGGAAGATCATGCCGACCTGACGGCGCAGGCCGCGAAGCCCCTCTTCGCTGAGCGCGCCGACATCCACGCCATCGACGAGCACCTTGCCCGAGGTCGCCGTCTCCAGCCCGTTGACCATGCGGATCAGCGTCGACTTGCCGGCGCCGGAGCGGCCGATAATGCCGGTGATGGCGCCGCGCGCAACGGTGAGGTCGACCTTTTCGACCGCGGTGAACCCGCCCTCGCCTTGAGGCCCATAGCGCTTGCCGGCGCCTTCGAAGGCGACCATCGGGATCGCGCCCGCCGCGCCCTCTGGGTCTCGCCCGGAATGGCCGCCGGACGCGCCCTGGGCAGCGTCTTGTTGGGCCTGATGTTGGAGTGTCATTTCATGCTCGCCAAGTGTTGGTCTTCAAAAACTGGCGGTTCTATAACCGCTATCGCGCCGATTAGCCAATCGGGCGGCACATTCGAAGACAATCACGGGTACGAGACATGGACACGGGCTTTCGTTGCGGGCGGGAGAGAAGGGCGATCCGCCTTTCCTGCTGCTGCAACTTATGCCGCCAGTGGTCGAAACCGGACAGGGATGGTTTTTTATTTGTGCGATGCAGCAGGAAAAAATCTACCTGCCGCATAGACAATTCGAACTGAGGCGATCAGGCGCTCTTGTGATTACCCTTCGGAAACTGCGCAGCGAGCTCCGAGTACCACTTTCCGCTCGTCTTCACCGTGCGCACCTGGGTGTCGTAATCGACATGCACGAGGCCGAAGCGCATGCGATAGCCCTCCGCCCATTCGAAATTGTCCATCAGGCTCCAGGCGAAATAGCCACGCATCGGATAGCCGTCCTTGATGAGGTCGGCGACGACATCGAGATGCTGGATGTAATAATCGAGCCGCATCGTGTCCTCTATTGCACCCGCTTCGATGCCGGTATTGTCGCAGGCGCCGTTCTCGGTGATGTAGCACTCCGGCAGGTCGTAGCGGCGATAGAGGTCCTCCACCACATGCTTCAGCGCCGGCGCATAGACCTCCCAGCCGATATCGGTCTTGACGTCGCTGACGCGGGGCGCCTCGACCGTCCAGGGGAAATCGCCGGTCTTGGTGGGATCGTCGGCCACGCGCAGCGGCGTGTAGTAATTGAGCCCCCACCAGTCGAGCTTCTGGCTGATGATCGCAAGATCGCCCTCCTCGACCACGGGCATGCGGTCCCCCAGCGCTTCCAGGAACTCCTTGGGATATTCGCCCTTGAAGACGGGATCGAAGAAGGCGCCGTTGTGGAACTGGTGCGCCCGCTCGCCGGCTGCCTGGTCGCTAGCACTGTCGGAACCCGGGATGACCGACATGGAGTTGAGCACCAGGCCAACAGGCACGTTCGGCGCTTCCGAGCGGATCGCCTCGACGCCGAGGCCGTGCGCGAGGTTCATGTAATGCATCGCGTGCAGCGCCGCCTGCATGTTGCGCTCACCCGGCGCATGAATGCCATAGAGATGGCTGAGCCAGACGATGCACCAAGGCTCGTTGAACGTTGCGACGCTGTCCAGACGATCGCCGAGGCGCGCCATCACCGTCTTGGCGTAACGCTGATAGGCATAGGCCGTCGACCGCGCCGTCCAGCCGCCGTCGCCGGCAAGCAAAAGCGGCAGGTCCCAGTGATAGAGCGTGGCGAAAGTCTTGATACCCCGTGCCTTGCAGCCATCGACCAGGCGATCGTAGAAATCGAGCCCCTTCTCGTTCACCGGCCCGGTTCCATCAGGGATGATGCGCGGCCAGGCAATGGAAAAACGATAGGCCTCGACGCCGAGCGACTTGATGAGATCGAGATCCTCGTCGAGGCGGTTATAATGATCGCAGGCGATGTCGCCATTGTCGCGATTGAAGACCCGGCCCGGCATGTTGCAGAAGGCATCCCAGATCGACGGCTTGCGCCCATCGGCCTTCGAGGCGCCCTCGATCTGGAAGGCGGCCGTCGCCACGCCAAAGGTGAAATCGCCGGGGAAACGGGCGGCCAGGGCCTTCGCGTCAATGGTTGTCGCATCAATCGTCAAACTGAAATCCTCCAAACTCGGCCGGTTGGCTGCCTCGCGCGTCCGGCGGCTTTCTACTCTACGTATAGGTTTCAAATGTCAAATCTGTAACGTTGCAGATGAATATGCCCACGATCAAAACACATCCTGGCCCGATGGCAGCAACAGCCGCGTGATCCCGATCCGTTCAAGAAACACCGCATCGTGGCTGACGACAAGCAACGCCCCATCATAGGCGGCAAGCCCCGCCTCCACGGCGGCGATGGAATCGATGTCGAGATGGTTGGTCGGCTCGTCGAGGACAAGCAGCGGCGGCGGCTCCGCACCGCCCAGCACGCAAGCCAAACCGGCGCGCAGCAACTGTCCGCCGCTCAGCGTCGAAACCTGTTGAAGCGCTGCATCGGCCCGGAACATGAACCGCGCCAGCGCCGCGCGGCAGGCATTCTCGTTCGCACCGGGATTGAGCCGGCGGAAGTTGTCGGCGATCGACAGCGAGCGGTCGAGCAGGCTGACGCTCTGGTCGAAGACGGCAAGGCGCACGGGCACCGACAACGTGCCCGCCCAAGGCGCAATCCGCCCGGTGACGAGCGACAGCAGCGTCGTCTTGCCCGAACCGTTCGGTCCCTCGACCGCCACCCGCTCCGGCCCTGTCATCGCAAAGGAAAGATCGGTGATCACCGGCCGATCCGGCTCGTATCCGGCCGTCACGCCATCGAGCCGCAGCACCACCCGCGACGACAGCAGATGCGTCGACGCGAGCTTCGCGGAGAAAGGTTGCAGGATCTCGATGCGCTCGCGGGCGGCACTCGCATCCTGCATCGCCTCCTCGCGCCGCTTCTCGCCGAGCCGGACCTTGTCTCCCCTCGTATTCTCCGCCGCCCGCTTCAAGCCGCCGGCGACGATACGGGGCATATCGCCCCGCGCCGCCTTCTTGGCGCCGGCTTTGTCGCTGCGCGCCTGCCTCTCTGCCGAAAGCTGCGCACTGCGGCCGACATCCGCCACCCGCTTTTCCGCATCCGCCAGATCATGTTCGGCGGCGGCAAGCTCGATCGCCTTGCGCGCCTGAAACGCGCTCCAATTGCCGCCATAGCGCTTGGCTTCAAGCGTGGTCAGCTCCACGATCGCATCCATCCGCTCCAGAAGTGCCCGATCGTGGCTGACGACAAGCGCGCCGCCCCGCCAGCGCTCCAGCAGTGCGATCACCGCCTCGCGGCCATCGCCATCGAGATTGTTCGTCGGCTCATCGAGGATGAGAAAATCGGGTTCGCCGAAGATCAACGCCGCCAGCCCGACGCGCGTGCGCTGTCCGCCCGAGAGCGAGGCGAGCAGCGTATCGGGTTCCGCCGCAAACCCCATACGATCAAGCGCATCGGCAAGGCGGGTCTCGAGCGTCCAGTCGGCGGAAGCGACCTCGTCGGCCGACGCCTCGCCAATGAGCGCGCGCGCGACGATATCGAGTGCAGCACGAACACCGAAGAGATCGGCGACCGTGGTATCGGCATCGACCTGCACCGTCTGGCGCAGGATACCGAGCCGCCCGCGGACGGCGACGCCGCCGGATTGCGGCGCGAGATCACCGGTGATCAGCTTCAGAAGCGTCGTCTTGCCGACGCCATTGCGGCCGACCAGGCCGGTGCGCTCGGCCCCGAAGCTCAGATCGAGATTGGAAAAAAGCGGCCGGCCGTCAGGCGTGGACCACGAAAGATTGGAAAGGGTAATGGATGCAGGCATGGACATGGGTTTCCCGGATGGCAAGGCAAAGCGGCATTGCGATCGGGGTGAAATCCATGGTGCACCGTCCTGTTGGTATTGCGGATGGCTGCAATCTAGACATGCGGCTGGGTGAAATCAAGGCGGGGTGGAAAGTCCCCTTCCCCAACAATTTATATCAAGTCCCCTCCCCAACCCCT
>UCJD01000018.1 GCA_900472605.1 Hyphomicrobiales bacterium
CATTTTTGCAACGGCTCCCCATGGGGCGAAGGGAAGATGGAGCGAGCGGCCCACTCCAAGTCTCTTCTCCCCAACGGGGAGAAGGTGCCGGCAGGCGGATGAGGGGGCTCCGGGCTCTATACTATCCTATTGTTTTAAATACATAAATCACTGACATCACAACCAATGCCCGCTCACCCTACCCTCTCCCCGAGGGGAGAGGGGGAGCAAGAGGCACTCACACCACCCTCCTCCTCATCCGCGCGAACAACCGCCCGTCGATCGCCGCAAGGCCGATCGCGATCATCGCCATGCCGATCAGGTGCTTGGCCTGCAGCTGCTCGCCGAGGATAGCGGCGCCGAGCAGGATGGCGCTGACGGGGATGAGGAAGGTGACCAGCATGAGGTTGGTGGCGCCAGCCGTGGCGAGGATGCGGAAGAAGAGGACGTAGGCGACCGCCGTCGAGAGCAGCGCCAGGCCGAAGAGCGCCATCCAGGTCTCGGCCGAGGGTGCGGCGAGCGTCCAGGGGTGATCGACGATGAGGGCGATGGGAAGCATCAGCACGGTGGAGGCGGTGACCTGGCCGGCGGCGGGGATGAGCGGCGCCATGCCCATCTGGCGGAAGCGGCGGCCGTAAATGCCGGCGAAGGAATAGGAGAGTGCTGCGCCGAGAACCGCGAGCTGCGCCAGCACATTGGTCCCCAGTTCGCGCAGCGCGTCGAAGCCGATCATGTAGGCGACGCCGGCGAAGCCGACGAGGACGCCGAGCAGGCGGTTTCCGGTCATCTTCTCGTCCGCCGTCAACAGATGCGCGACGACGACGCCGAAGAGCGGCGTGGTGGCGTTGAGGATCGAGGCGAGGCCGCTTGCAATATGCGTCTGGCCCCAGACGATGAGGCAGAAGGGGATCATGTTGTTGATCAGGCCCATGATGAAGAAGGCGGCCCAAGACTTGCCATCACGCGGCATGGCGTGGCCGGTGGCGCGGACAATGAGGTTCAGCGCGACGGCCGCGATCAGCACGCGGCCGGTGACGATCGTGAAGGGCGGCAGGGTTTTCACCAGGATGCCGTTGAAGAGGAATGAGCCGCCCCAGAGCAGCGACAGCACCAGCAACATTCCCCATTCGGCAAGGCCCATCTGCTTCTGCTGCATTGCTTTTCTCCCTATGCTTTCACGGCTGGCTTAGCGCTTGGCGTCGATCGATGCCACCCGATTCCTGCGCGGCTGGCTCACTCTCTTCCGTCGAGTTATTCTTATCCATGGCGACCGAGCTTTCACTTTGAATGATCGCATTGATGCATATATTATTGCGATAGGAGCCATGCGACAAACGAGTCTTTTTCGTTTCATGATTGAGCTGAGCTAAAGCATGAGTGATTTTCTTCCATCCCTGTCGGCGCTGCGCGCCTTCGAGGCCGCCGCGCGGCATCTGAGCATGACGCTTGCGGCGCGGGAACTCAATGTGACGCCCGGCGCCGTCAGCCTGCAGATCCGCGATCTCGAAACGGCGCTCGGCGTGCGCCTGTTCGAGCGCAAGACGCGCGCATTGGCGCTGACGCCCGAGGGTGCGGACTATTTCACGACATTGCGGGCAGCCTTCCGACTGGTGCGCGAGGCGACCGCGGCGATCACAGCAAGAAACCGTGGCACGGTGCTCAACGTGACATGCACCGCGGGCTTCGCGACCTACTGGCTGGTGCCGCGGCTTTCGCGCTTCGAAGCGCTGAATCCGGAGATCGATGTGCGCATCAGCGCCTCGCACAGGGTGATGGATTTCCAGCGCGACGGGATCGACCTTGCCATCCGCCACGGGCTCGGCGGCTATGATGGTCTCGTCAGCGAGCGGCTGGTGGATGACGAGCTGGTGCCGGTCTGCACGCCAAAACTCGCCGATGAGCTTGGCCCGGATCCATCGCCCGATGCACTGGCACCGTTCCAGCTGATCCACGACGTCTACCGCCACGACTGGCAGCTATGGCTGGAAGCGGCGGGCGCGAGCAATGTCGATGCCGCACGCGGCCCTGTCTTCATGCACGGCAACGGCGCCTTTGAGGCGATGAAGGCGGGACTTGGCTTCGCGTTGATGCGGCGCTCCTTCGTGACGGCGGAACTGGAAGAGGGCCGGCTGGTCGCCCCCTTCCCTGTCGGCGTCGCCAGCCGGCTCGCCTTCCATCTCGTCTATCCCGGCCAGGCGCTGGAGCGGCCGGCAGCGGCCGCCTTCCGCCGATGGTTGCTATCCGAAGCGCAGCGATGATCGCGACGCATGTGCGCCTGTTTCAGCAGGACACAGAAAAACTGGACACCCGAACTCATAAAAGACTTTCCTGTCGCGTATTTGCTGATTATCATAGTCAGGATTAAGACGCATACGGGCAAGGCCGAACCTCAGTCATGGCAGTTCAACAGATCGCGCGGACGGCGCCCGGGCTCCCGCAGCCGATTGGCTTGTCCCACGCATTTTCCGGCGATCACGCCTGGTGTCGCGAGAAGATGATGCTGGCGGATGAGCTGGCCGGTGGCGTTGCTCTCGCTACATTCTTCGAGGATGGCGGTTTCGAGCGGGCGATCGACCGCTACACCGAGGTGACCAAAGGCACGGATCGCCGCGCCGTCGTCTCCATGTGGTCGCTCTATTACTTCGCCGGGATCACCATTCCCTATCTGCTCGCCCGCCGCCTGGCCGGCCAGGTGCTGCCGGTGGCGTTCGAGGAGATGACGATCGCGCTGACCGAGGATGGGCTTCCGCGCGCCTTCGGCGTCTCCCATCGCGGCATGATCGGCGAAGAGACGAGCGGCGACGAGTTTTCCGTGGTCGGGCCGCTGATGTCGGGCCATCTCAACATGGCCGTCGAGCGATTGAAGCGCTGTGGGCTCTCGGCAAAGCTCTTGTGGAACAATGCCGCCGTCTACATCGACTATACGCTGCGGCTGACCGATAGCGAGGGCGGCGGGCGTTCCGCGCCCGACCTGCCGCTTTTCGTGCGTGGGTGCCTGCCGGACGGCGGACCGAACCCATTGTGCGGCAGCGTCAAACAGGTGGAAGATGGTGGGCAGATGATCCAGCGGCGCAAGGTCTGCTGCCTGCGCTACATGCTTCCCGGGGTCGCGAATTGCGGCAGTCGCTGCGCGCTGCCCAGCCAGCGCAATCCGCAATAGATGCGGATCACATCGCCGCCCTGAGTGCGGCGATGTTTTGAAATGCTTGTCGATCAGGCTCTGCGGGACGTACCCGTCTTGAAGAGGCTGCCGGTCGGCGTCGTCAGGAACATGTCGAGCGGAATGTGCTCCTGGTGCAGGAAGCCGGTTGCGGGTAGCAGCCCGTCGCGAACCATCTCGATTACGGCAACGACCGATGCCGAGGTTGTCCAGGCGATCGCCGTGCGCCGGGCGCCTGATATCTCGATCGGGTAATAGGCGCGCACGAACTCCTTGCGGCGCAGGCTGCCGCGCTCCGTGCCTTCAGCCGCCACATGCACGTAGACGACATCGTCATCGACGGGGGGCTTGGCCTCCGTCAGGATTTCGCCGGCGAGCTTGCGCTTGTCGCGCATCAGAAGTTCGTGGAAGAAGAAGTTCATCAGGTCCATATGGCCGGGATAGCGCATGGTCTTGTAATCAAGGTTCTCGACCTTGCCGAGCAGCGTGTCGCACATGGTGCCGAGACCGCCCGAGGTGGTGAACGCCTCCAGCTTGACGCCCTCGACATAGATGGTCTCCAGCCACTCCATCGGCGACACCAGCTTGCGCACGCCGCCTTCGATCACTTCGCAATCGTTCAGATACTCGTTGACGACGCCCTCCGGCGACCAGTTGAAGGCGTAGCCCAGCAAACCCGTCGGATTTTGCGGCAAGGCGCCGACGCGCATGCGGATAGACCGGCAACGATCGAAGCCATCGGCAAGGCTCGAGCCGACGATGCCGACGAAGCCAGGAGCGAGCCCGCATTGCGGCGCCATCAGGCCACGGGCGGTCTTCGACAGCTCGATGATGAAGTTGGTGGTGGGCACATCTTCCGTCAGATCGAAATAATGGATGCCGGCGGCATGGGCGGCGCGCGCCAGCCCGATATTCAGGTGATAGGGCAGGCACGACAGCACCGCATCGACACCCGACAGCAATTCACCGATGACAGCGGGATCGGAGATATCGCCGCTATGGCAATTGAACGGCACCTCTCCGGCCGGCAACTGCGCGTCGACGCCCGTAACCTCGAAGCCGCCCTCATGCAGAAGCGTGGCGGCCAGCCGCCCGACCTTGCCCAGACCGAGTACGGCGATTTTCGTAAAGCTCATTTATGTCCTCCCAAGGCGCGGCGTTTTCCTCCCGTCGCGCGTATGCTTGAAAGGGCTGTATAAAATAAACAGCGCATAAAAGGAAACGGCCGGGATCGCTCCCGGCCGCTTAATTTCCATGGTATGATCTAGACTACTCGTTGATCAGGCGCTTCAGCAGCTCGATCTCGTGAGACAGCTTGCTGTCACCTGATATCAGCTCCTCGATCTTGCGCACGGCATGCAGCACGGTCGTGTGGTCGCGGCCACCGAAGCGACGACCGATCTCCGGGAAGGAGCGCGGGGTCAGGGTCTTGGCCAGATACATGGCGATCTGGCGCGGCTTGACGATGACGCGCGTGCGACGGTTCGAAACCAGCTCCTGGCGCGACACGTTGTAGTGACGCGCGACGATGCGCTGGATGTCCTCGATACGCACGCGGCGCGGCTCGCCGGAGCCGACGAGATGGGCGAGAAGCTCGTCCACGCGCTCGACCGTCAGATTGGGCTCGAAGGAGCGACGGAAGAGCAGCTGGTTGAAGGCGCCTTCCAGTTCACGGCCACTGGCGGTGATGCTGCGGGCAACGTGGTTGAGCAGCTCGGTCGACATTTCCAGCGACGGATCTTCACCGCGGGCAACCTCGAGGCGACGCTGAAGGATTTCAAGACGCATCTCGTAATCCGGGCCGTCAAGCTCGATGGCCACGCCACCCTGCAGACGCGAACGAACGCGTGGATCAAGCGATTCCAGTTCCCAGGGCGCACGGTCGGCTGCGACGACGACCTGCTTGGCGCTGTCGAGCAGCATGTTCAGAAGATGGCAGAACTCGTGCTGGATCATCTTGCCCTGCAGGAACTGCATGTCGTCGATGATCAGAAGGTCGATGTTGCGCAGACTATCCTTCAGCGTCAGCGCGTCATTGTCGCGGATCGCGGTCGCGAAACGCCACATGAAGTATTCCGCCGTCAGGTAGACGACGCGCAGCTGGCGCGGGTTCTGCACGGCTGCATTGGCGATTGCCTGCAGCAGATGGGTCTTGCCGAGACCGACCGTGGAATGAACGAAGAGCGGGTTGAAGCGCACTGCGCCCTGGCCGGCTTCGGCAATGGTCTTTGCGGCCGCAAGGGCTACACGGTTGGAGCTGCCTTCGACGAAGGTGTCGAAGGTGAAGCGGTTATCGAGCGGCGAGCCGAAGAGCGGCTGGCCCGATGTGACCGGACGCGCGGCGGATGCTGCCGAAACGGTCTGCTGGACGATCTGGCCGGCCTGCTGAGCGACCTGACGACGCATCGGAGCTACGGATGATACAGGCTCCTGGGTCGCCGTTTCTTCCGGCTTGCTGATAGCCCGGGTCGCGGTGCGAACCAGAATTTCGACCTTCAGGATCTCAGCGTCTTCCGCCTGGAAAATGCCGGTGATCAGGTCGAGGTAACGATTGTTGATCCAGGACTTCAGAAACGTCGTCGGCACGGTCAGCCGAACAACACTCTTGGAGACGGAATGGAGCTTCAGCCGGGCAAACCAGCTTGCGTAGACATCCGGACCGACCTGCGCCTTCAGGCGTGCACTGACTCGTTCAAAAAGTATGCCATCATTCTTCATGTCTCCCTTTTCCCCCGCCGCGTCTGGGCAAATAGAGCCTAACGTCTGAGATACTTTGTCCGAATTGTCCAAAGCACTCGCCGCCATCGAATTCATGTGCATCTTGCCGCCTTATAGTTCCATCGGCCGACCTAATCCTGGTCGCCCGATCATTTCCCCGCTTATGACCTGACAGCATCACCCTCATGCTCTGCCGTCGGCCGGTTCACTCAAACGCGTGCCTCTTAACGAGAGGCGACTGTTGGAGGCGAAGCCGACCGCTTCATGCGATCTTGTGCTTCCCGTCTCCTACCGGTGCCCGCTCCTCGTCCAACGAACACCAGCCTGCCTGCGTATGCTTTTTCTTTTTACCGAGGTCGCACGCACAGCGTGCAGCCCTCAAAAAAGGCGCACAGATGATCCCGTTCCGCGGCAGCCAAGCCGCAGTCGAATCTGCATCAGTGCGTGAAAATCCGGAGGTCGAAACTTCCGCAACAAAAGACACAAAAGCATCGTCCTGCCGACGTGGCAGTTTCAGACCAAGCCTTAAAACAGGTGATGTCCGAGCCCCTTGTTGAGAGGCATTTAGGCAGGATCGGGGGTGGAGATCAACGGGGAATTTTGCTCAAAAACGAGCGTGGCCGGTTGACTCTGGGGGCACTTTTAGGGCGTCGCCCAAGAGCAAAAAAAGAATCGCTTTTGAATCAAGGAGATTCCGGAAACCGGCAATTTTGACACGCATAAAAAGAAAAAAAGAAAAAAGCTTCTTGACTCCTTTTAGAGCCCGCAACGGAAGGTCTGAGTCTCTTCACTCAATAGCAACCTGACACAAGCCATTGTAATTACTCATTTTTTTGTGTCATTTGCCAGACACGAAATCGTCGCCAAATTAACCATAGTTCGGGCAGTCGGCGGAATCGAAAAAGCCCGACAAAGTTGCCGGGCTAATCATATAGCTGTCTTTATTAACGAAAGCTTAAGCGGTCGCGCCGACCGACAGAGCCTTCACACGAGCTGCGAGGCGCGAGACCTTGCGGGATGCCGTGTTGGCGTGCAGGACGCCCTTGCTTGCTGCGCGGGCCAGTTCCGGCTGCGCGGCCTGGAAAGCTTCCTTGGCCTTGGCAGCATCGCCAGCTGCGAGTGCTTCTTCGACCTGACGAACGAACGTGCGAACGCGCGAGCGACGAGCCTTGTTGACGTCGGTACGGCGGGCGATCTTGCGGGTCGCTTTTTTCGCCGAAGTTGTATTGGCCATGGATGCCTCTCTCAAGAATTCGAACAAATTCCGCTACCGCCGCGGGCCTTGCAGCCACTTCCTACACAGCAATGCGGGAGTATTATCGGAAAACCGGACTGGCTTCCCGAACCTTGGGCGGGCATATAACCCTAAAGCCGACCGGCGTCAACGCGCATTTTCAAGGAACCGTCGCCTTTTCTCCCAAGGAT
The DNA here is from genome assembly GCA_900472605.1 of Hyphomicrobiales bacterium. Lineage (GTDB taxonomy): Bacteria > Pseudomonadota > Alphaproteobacteria > Rhizobiales > Rhizobiaceae > Rhizobium. The sequence continues at coordinate 7,283 of UCJD01000018.1, forward strand.
CAGTTTGGGCTCAGCGGTTCTGGAAGGCGGGTTTACGCTTTTCGATGAAGGCTGTCATCCCTTCCTTCTGATCTTCCGTTGCGAAGAGACTGTGGAACAGGCGGCGCTCGAAGCGCAGGCCTTCCTCCAGCGTGGTCTCCAGAGCGCGGTTGACGGCCTCCTTGGCCATCAGCACCGAGGGGCGCGACAGCGACGCGATTTTGGCGGCTGCCTCCAGGGCCTCGTCGAGCAGGCGCTCGGGCGCGACTACACGCGATACGAGTCCTGCCCGCTCTGCTTCCGCCGCATCCATCATGCGGCCGGTCAGCACCATGTCCATGGCCTTGGCCTTGCCGACGGCGCGCGTCAGGCGCTGGGATCCGCCCATGCCGGGGATGACGCCAAGGGTGATTTCCGGCTGGCCGAACCTGGCGGTCTCCGACGCGATGATGAAGTCGCAGATCATGGCGAGTTCGCAGCCGCCGCCAAGCGCGAAGCCGCTAACGGCGGCGATGACGGGCTTGCGCACTTTCGCGACATCGTCCCAGCCGCCAAGGAAATTGCGGCCGTAGACTTCGGCGAAGTCGAGCGGCTGCATTTCCTTGATATCGGCGCCGGCGGCAAAAGCGCGCTCGGAACCGGTCAAGACGATGGCGCCGACGGCGGCGTCATCCTCGAATGCGGCATAGGCCTGCAGGAGTTCCTTCAGCACCGTCGAATTCAGGGCGTTCAGCGCCTGCGGACGGTTCAGCGTAATCAGCCCCACGGCGCCGCGGGTTTCGACGATCAGCGTTTCATAAGACATGCGTTCCTCCCGGTCGGGCCAATGCCCAGGCTATTTATGGCAGGCAGCTATTTTTGGCAGGCCGTTACTTCTGACAGGTTGGGCAATAGAAGGTCGAGCGCCCGGCCTGAACGATGCGGGTGATCGTACCGCCGCAATCAGGCGTACGGCAAGGCTGCCCTTCACGATCATAGACGGAGAAGGAATGCTGGAAATAGCCGAGCGAGCCATCCGTCTGGATATGATCGCGCAGCGACGAGCCGCCGGCCTTGATCGCATCGGCAATGACGTCGCGGATCGAGGAGACGAGCAGGTCGAGCTGCTTGGTGGGCTTGCCCGTTGGGGTCACCAGGGTGGCGGCAGGGCGCGTCGGCTTCAGGTGCGAGCGCCACAACGCCTCGCACACATATATATTGCCGAGGCCGGCGATGTTCTTCTGATCGAGCAGCGCGCTCTTCAGCGGCTGCGCCTTGCCCTTGAAGCGCTCGGCCAGATAGGCGGCGCTCAGCGCATTGCCTGTCGGCTCCGGGCCGAGCCCATAGAGAAAGGGATTGATGTCGAGCGCCGTGCGATCGGCCATGTCCATGAAGCCGAAGCGGCGCGGGTCATTATAGATGACGCGGCTTTCTCCCGACGGCCCTTCCAGATGGAAGATCACGTGATCGTGCTTTTCATCCTTGGAGCGCGGATGATGGAAATCACCCGGTGTTTCGGGGGTGGGCCTATCGGCGATCGGGCCGGCCTCGACGCGGAAGGAACCGGACATGCCGAGATGGGCGATGATGGTGGAGCCGCTGTCGAGATCGATCAGCAGATACTTGGCGCGGCGCCCCAGCGAAACAATGGTGCGGCCGGATGCCTTTTCGCCAAACGCCTCAGGAAACGGGAAGCGCAGATCCCCTCGCCGAAGCTCCAAACGGACAATGCGCGCGCCCTCCATGGTGGGCGCAAGACCACGCTTGACGGTTTCGACTTCTGGCAATTCCGGCATCTTAACCCATCTATATCGAACATGTTTCAACCGCCCGCGATGTGCGCTATAGCGCCATGGTGTCGCGGACCGGACCGTTGCCCACAGATAGCGTCGCCTGCCTGATTTCGCTATGGTCGCCGCGTTGATTTAAGAGATTGGAGTATTCGATGTCAGACAGCCGCACCTCCGCCGACGGCGGCATGGAAACATCATACGGCTTCCGCGAAGTCGCAGGCGGCGAAAAACAGGGCCTCGTCAACGACGTCTTCCACAAGGTCGCCAAGCGCTACGACATCATGAACGACGTCATGTCGGTCGGCATGCACCGCGTCTGGAAGGATGCGATGATCGCGGCGCTGAACCCGCGCAAGGAGCCGGACTACAAGACGCTCGACGTGGCCGGCGGCACCGGCGACATCGCGTTCCGCATCATCGAAGCCTCGAACCGTATGGCGCACTCCACCGTGCTCGACATCAACGGATCGATGCTTGCTGTGGGCGCCGAGCGCGCCGCCAAGAAGAAGCTCTCCGACAATCTGACCTTCGTCGAAGCGAATGCCGAGGAACTGCCCTTCGAGGCGGCGAGCTTCGACGCCTATACGATCGCTTTCGGCATCCGCAACGTACCGCGCATCGACGTGGCGCTCTCGGAGGCCTACCGGGTGCTGAAGCGCGGCGGCCGTCTGCTGGTGCTCGAGTTCTCGGAAGTCGACATGCCGCTGCTCGACCGCGTCTATGAAAGCTGGTCGTTCAACGCCATTCCGAAGTTCGGCAAGGCGATCACAGGAGATGCCGAGCCCTACCAGTATCTGGTCGAATCCATCCGCAAGTTCCCGAACCAGGAGAATTTCGCGGCGATGATCCGCAATGCAGGCTTCTCGCGTGTGAGCTATACGAACTATACGGGCGGGATCGCGGCACTTCACTCCGGCTGGAAGCTCTGATCGGGGATGAGCACCGTATCGGCCTATTTCCAGCTCTGGCGGGTTGGCTGGATCCTCGTGCGTGAGGGCGTCGTCTCGGCGCTGCCGTCCGACGATCTGCCGCCTTCGGTCGCCACCGCGAAATCCTTCGTCGGGCTCTTTGCCCGCAGGCGCGCCAAATCCCAGAAGCGCAGCGACCGGTTGTCCAAGGCCGTCGAACGGCTGGGGCCTTCCTATGTGAAGATCGGCCAGTTCCTGGCGACGCGGCCCGACGTCGTGGGCGTCGAGTTCGCCGACGACCTGTCGCAGCTGCAGGACCGGATGGCCTTCTTCCCTGAAGCCGCCGCGAAGGCCAATATCGCGGGCTCGCTCGGCCGGCCGGTGGATGAGCTTTACGTCAGCTTCGGCGAGCCGATCGCCGCCGCCTCGATCGCGCAGGTGCATCCTGCCGAGGTGATGACGCCTGAGGGACGCAAGAAGGTCGCCGTCAAGGTGGTCCGCCCCGGCGTGCGCCAGCGCTTCACCCACGATCTTGAGGCGATGTATCTCGTCGCCCACCTGCAGGAGCGCTTCATGCCCTCCAGCCGGCGCCTGAAGCCGGTGGAAGTGACGAAGACGCTGGAACAGACGACCAAGGTCGAGATGGACCTCAGGCTTGAGGCGGCAGCGCTTTCGGAGATCGCCGAGAACACGCGAGATGACCCAGGCTTCCGCGTTCCCACCGTCGACTGGGAACGCACCGGACGCGACGTGATCACCATGGAGTGGATCGACGGCGTCAAGATGTCCGACGTCGAGGGGCTGAAGGCGGCCGGCCACGATCTGAACGCGCTGGCCGACACGCTGATCCAGTCCTTCCTGCGCCATACGCTGCGCGACGGCTTCTTCCATGCCGACATGCATCCGGGCAATCTCTTCGTCGATCCGAAGGGCATGATCGTCGCGGTCGACATGGGCATCGTCGGGCGTCTCGGCAAGAAGGAGCGCCGCTTCCTCGCCGAAATCCTCTACGGCTTCATCACCCGCGACTATATTCGTGTCGCGGAAGTGCATTTTGAGGCCGGCTACGTGCCCGGCCACCACAATGTCGAGAGCTTCGCGCAGGCGATCCGGGCGATCGGCGAGCCGATCCACGGGCAACCGGCCGAGACGATCTCGATGGGCAAGCTGCTGACGCTTCTGTTCGAGGTGACCGAGCTGTTCGACATGGCAGCACGGCCGGAGCTGGTGATGCTGCAGAAGACGATGGTTGTCGTCGAGGGCGTCGCCCGCATCCTCAACCCGCGCTTCAACATGTGGAAGGCATCCGAACCCGTCGTCGGGGAATGGATTCGCAACAATCTCGGACCCAAGCGGATCGCGACCGATATCAAGGACGGCCTGAAGGCGGCCATCAAGCTTGCCGAGGCGGCACCCGAGATCGCCGCCAAGACCGAGAAGTTCCACCACGAACTGCTCAAGATGAGCGAAAACGGCCTGCGTTTCGACGCCGACACGGCGGAGGCGATCGGCAAGTCGGAAGCCCGCCACAGCCGCTCCGGCCGCTTCGCGCTCTGGCTGATCGCGCTGACATTGATCTATATCGCCTGGGCGGTCAGCTGACCGCCTGGTGAAGCCTGCTCCACTTATGAGAAAGCCCGCCCTGCCGCGGGCTTTTCCCATTCTCGGCCGATAGCCCTATCGACGCGACAGCTTTGCGGCGGCAAGTGCTGCGACCATGCCGATCGCCAGCAGTGTCAGGGTGAAGACGACGACCGCATTCCAGCCATCGGCGCCCCAGAAATAGCCGCCGAGCGAGCCGGCGACGCTGGAGCCGATATAATAGGACAAGAGATACAGCGACGAGGCATGGCCCTTGGTGCCCTTGGCGAGCCGCCCGACCAGCGCGCTTGCGACCGAGTGGGCGACGAAGAAGCCCGAGGTCAGGAGTACGATGCCCAAGATGATCAGCGGCAGCGAGGCCGAGAGCGTCAGCGCCACACCGGTCGCCGAGAGCGCGATGCCAGCAGGCAGCACGACGAAGTGACCGAAGCGGTCGCCGAGCAGGCCTGCTATCCACGAGGCGGCGATGCCGAAGATGTAGACCGTGAAGATCAGGCCGAGTTCGGTCTGGTTGAGATTGTACGGCGCCTCGACGAGGCGAAAGCCGATATAGTTGTAGACCGTGACGAAGGTGCCCATGGCGAGGAAGCCGATGGCGAACAGGAAGGGCAGCGCCGGGCTCCTGATATGGCCGGCCCAGGCACCGAGGTGGAAGCGGGCGTTGAAGCCCTTGCGCGGCGTGAAATTGCGCGAGGCGGGCAGGAGCAGGAAGAAGCCGATGGCCGCCGCAAGGCCGATCATACCCAGCGTGCCGAGCGCGATACGCCAGGAGAAGAACTCGGCCAGCGTGCCGGTGACGACCCGGCCGGCCATGCCGCCGAAGGCGTTGCCGGCGATATAGAGGCCCATGGAGGCGCCGAGGCCGCGGGGATCGATCTCTTCCGAGAGATAGGCCATGGCGACGGCGGGGACGCCGCCGAGCAGCAGGCCTTCAAGGGCGCGGATGACCAGAAGCGCATGCCAGCTCGGGACCAGCGCGCAGGCGATGGTGCAGAGGGCGGCACCGAGCAGCGAGGCGAACATCAGGCTGCGGCGGCGGAAGCTTTCGGAGACGGCCGCGGCGCAGAAGATGGCGAAGGCGAGCAGGCCCGTCGACAGCGACAGGGAGAGCGAGCTTGCCGCCGGGCTGATGCCGAAGTCGCTGGCGAAGATCGGCATCAGCGGCTGGACGCAGTAAAGCAGCGAGAAGGTGGCGAAGCCCGAGAGGAACAGCGCGATGCTGGCCCGCCTGTAGGCCGGCGTGCCGCGCAGCAGAAACTGCTTTTCCTGCGGCTCGGCGTCGGCCCTGGCGATGACGGTGAGATAGGGACGGGAGGGGATTTCCGAGGGGACGGACTGCTTGTCTGCGGCGCGTGGCATTGAGGACCAACCTTTCACGCCCTTTGATCTAGCCAACGGGCCATCATTTGTCCAATATATGAAACTGGCTTTCTTGATAGGTTTTGGAGATACCGATGGAGCTGCGCCATATCCGCTATTTCCTTGCGGTGGCCGAGGAGCAGAATTTCACCCGCGCCGCCGCCAAGCTCGGCATCGGCCAGCCGCCGCTCAGCCAGCAGATCCGCGACCTTGAGAACGAGATAGGGGCGGCGCTGTTTCACCGCGTGCCGCATGGCGCGGAGTTGACCGAGGCGGGGTCGGCGTTTCTGCCGGAGGCGCGGGCGGCGATTACATCGGCCGAGAAGGCCAAGCTTGCCGCCCAGCGGGCGACGCGCGGCGAGACCGGGCGGCTGGCGCTCGGCTTCACCGCCTCATCCGCCTTCAACACCGCCGTCAGCGGCACGATCCGCCGGTTTCGCGGGCAGTGGCCGGATGTCAGCCTGTCGCTCACCGAGATGAACAGCAATTGGCTGATGGAAAAGCTGATGCGTCAGGAGATCGACGCCGCCTTCATCCGCCCCGGTCTCGAGGACCCCAAGGACGTGCAGCTGAAGCGGCTGGCGGACGAGCCGATGCTGATCGCGCTGCCGGCGCACCATCCGCTGGCGAAGCTCAAGACCGTGCCGCTCTCGGCACTCGCGGGCGAGCCTTTCATTCTCTTCCCGCGCACCGTCGGTCTCAGCCTTTACGACGACATCGTGCGCGGCTGCCGGGATGCGGGCTTCGAGCTTGTCGTGACGCAGGAGGCGCCGCAAATCCCTTCCGTGATCAATCTCGTCGCCGCCGATCTCGGCGTGTCGATCGTGCCGGGATCGCTCGCGCATCTCAAACTCGACGGCGTTGCCTACAGGCCGATCGAGGGGCCGCCGCTGGTGGCGCGGCTGGGGCTGGCGATGCTGAAGGCGCAGCGCTCGCGCGTCGTCGGCAATCTGATGAGTCTTATCTGATCCGAGCGTTCAGCCTGATGGATCCCAGTAAGGCGGATCGCCGAAGGTCTTGCGCAGGTGATCGGCGACCGCGCGCAGCTTGGCCGACGGATTGCGGCCCTCCGGATGGGCCATGTAGATGAACTCGGCTTCCGGCTTGTAGCCGACGTCGATCTCGCTCAGCAGCCCCTCGCTCACCGCCGGGCCGGCGATGAAGGCGGGGAGCAGCGCGATACCAAGACCGGCGACCGCCGCGTCGCGGATCATGTCGCCATTGTTCATGCCGAGCACCTGGCTGGCGCGGACGACGATGGCGCCATCGGGCGTCTGAAAGCGCCAGTCGGACACGCCGCGATTGGTATAGAAGATGCCCTTGTGACCATCGAGATCGTTTAGCGTTTTCGGCGTGCCGTGGCGCTTTAGATAATCGGGTGACGCGACCAGCAGGCGGCGGCTGCGGCTGAGCTTCCAGACGACGAGACGGGAATCGACGATCGGCCCGTTGCGCACGATGGCGTCATAGCCTTCGGAGGAGACATCGACGCGGCGGTCGTCGATATCGAGCACCAGCTGGATCTCGGGATGCCTAGCCAGAAAGGGATAGAGCGCGGGGCCGAGATGCATGCGGCCGAAGGTGACGGGTGCGGCGATCCTCAAAGGACCGGAAAGCGTGCCGCGCCGCTCGGCCATCTCGGCGGAGGCTTCCTCAATCTCCTGGACGATGCGCGAGGCGCGCTCGAGAAAGGCGGTACCATCCTCCGTGAGCGTCAGCTTGCGGGTGGTGCGGTGGAGCAGCATGCCGCCCAGAGAGCGCTCCAATTCGGCCAGCCTTTCGCTCACCACCGATTTCGACAGGCGAAGGCGTCGCGCCGCCTCGCTGACCGAGCCGGATTCCACCACCGACACGAACGCCGTTATTCCTTCGATCTTGATCATCGTTCGGTATTTCCGAATTCGAGTTCCGCTATTTGGAGACTAATCCGAACAAAAGGAAAATGCCATCTTCCACTCATCGAACGGGGCGGCAAACGCCACCCCAACCCAAAAAGGAGATGGAAGAATGAACCGCTTGAATGGAAAAGTCGCCATCATCACCGGTGCCAGCGCCGGCATCGGCCGCGCAACGGCCAAGTTGTTTGCAGCCGAAGGCGCCAAGGTCGTGGTCGGCGCCCGCCGCCAGGCCGAACTCGACAGCCTGGTCGAGGAGATCAAGGCCGCCGGTGGAGACGCCGTTGCTGTCGCCGGCGACGTGCGCTCGGAAGACTATCACAGGGCACTGGTCGCCGCTGCGGTAGAGCGCTACGGCAAGCTCGACATCGCCTTCAACAATGCCGGCATCCTCGGAGAGGCCGGCCCCAGCACAGGCGTATCCGAAGCCGGTTTCACCGAAGCGGTGACGATCAACCTGACCGCCTCGTTCCTTGCCGCGAAGCACCAGATCGGCCAGATGGAAAAGAATGGCGGCGGCTCGGTGATATTCACCTCGACCTTCGTCGGCTACAGCTTCGCCTTCCCTGGAGTAGCCGCCTATGCCGCCAGTAAGGCCGGCCTGATCGGCCTGACGCAGGCGCTGGCCGCCGAATATGGCCCGAAGAATGTGCGCGTTAACTCGGTGCTGCCTGGCGCCGTCGATACCGACATGTACCGCGAGATGAACGATACGCCGGACAAGCAGGGCTTCATCACCAACCTGCATGCGCTGAAGCGTGTGGCAACGCCCGACGAACTGGCCCGCTCGGTGCTCTACCTCGCCTCGGACGATTCCAGCTTCGTGACCGGCACGGCCTCGCTGGTCGATGGCGGCGCCTCGATCACCCGCACCTGATACGCATACCCGCTCGATCACCTTCGCCTTTCGGAGGGGGTGATCGCGACCCAACAGCAAGGCATTCTGCCGACCGCCCCCCCCAACAACACATCATGGGCAAGCAGCCCACCCCACAAGGATATCAATCCATGTCACGCCTTCAGAACAAGACTGCCCTCATTACCGGCGGCACCAGCGGCATCGGCCTTGAAACCGCCCGCCAGTTCATCGCCGAGGGCGCCCGCGTCGCCATCACCGGCAGCAGCGCCAACAGCGTCGCAGCCGCCCGCGCCGAACTCGGCGACAAGGCCATCGTCATCCAGGCCGATGCCGGCAATGTCGCCGGGCAGCAAGTCGTCGCCGAAGCGATCAAAAATGCATTCGGACATCTCGACATCCTGTTCGTCAATGCTGGCGTGGCCGAGTTCGGCCCGGTGGAACAGTGGAGCGAGGCCGCCTTCGACAAGTCGATCGCGATCAACGTCAAGGGTCCGTTCTTCCTGATCCAGGCGCTTCTGCCGATCTTCTCCAAGCAGGCCGCGATCGTGCTCAACACCTCGATCAACGCGCATATCGGCATGCCGAACTCCAGCGTCTATTCGCTGACCAAGGGCGCGCTGCTGACACTGGCGAAAACGCTTTCCGGCGAACTGATCGGGCGCGGCATCCGCGTCAACGCCGTCAGCCCCGGCCCGATCGCCACGCCGCTCTACAGCAAGCTCGGCGCATCGGAAGCGGATTCGAAGGCGATGGCCGAACACATCCAGTCGCAGATCCCCGTCGGCCGGTTCGGCGATGCCGCCGAAGTCGCCAAGACGGTGATCTTCCTCGCCTCGGACGAGGCCGCCTACATCGTCGGCAGCGAGCTCGTCATCGATGGCGGGATGAGCAATCTCTAAGGTAAAATGTTGAAATGGTATCGAAGGCCGCGGGTGTTTCGTCCGCGGCCTTTCTTTTGTATCAGGCGGCTTCAACCAGCCGCCGGATGGCTGTCTCCAGCGTTGTCGATCCCTTCTCGGGCTGGCCCTCAAATCTGATCCAGCCCTCGTTGAACCCGTCGATCATCCGGATGCGCGGCATGGGGTTGCGCATGCCCTGCCCCTTGAACAGTTCCTCCCAGCTGTCGCGCGCGACGATTTCCGCGCTGACCGGCTTGCCGAGCGCAGCCGAGAAAGCGGCAGCGAGATCGGCGGGGGTCACCGGCTCCGGGCCTTGCAGCTCGACGATGCGCCTTCCGGCCCAATCCTCCCGCAATAACGAGGCCGCCCTTTCGCCGACGTCGGCGACCGAGACCATCGGGTAGGGCTGGTCGAGAGGCTGGAGAAAACTGGCGAAGACGCCGTCCTCGCGCGCGGCCGCCACATCCCAGGCGGCATTCTCCATAAACCAGGCGGCGCGGAGGAAGACGATCGGTCGCGGCAGGGTCGATAGCTCTCGCTCGACCAAGCCCAGCTGGCTGAGAAGGTTCGGCTCCTCGGCCTGCGCGCCGATGGTGGACAGGCAAACGACCCTTTCGGGCCGCGTCCGCAGCAGCGCGGTCTTCAGCGCGGCGATGACGGCGCGGACCTCAGGGAAACCTGATGTCGGATCGAAAGTCGGCGGGATCAACAGGAAGACGCCCTGCGCACCGGCAAAGGCGGCGGCCAGCGCTTCGGCGTCCGTCATTTCGGCCAGCGCCAGTTCGGCGCCCCTTTCTCGCCAGGCCTTGCCTTTTTCTGCATTGCGAAGGATGGCGCGAACCGGCGATCCGGCCTGCAACAACTGCGTGGCGACGATACCGCCGACCTGTCCGGTTACTCCTGTAATGGCGAACATTGGAAACTCCTCTGGTCAGTTTTGCGTTCGCCCGCAAAATGATCGTTTCCGATCTTTGATCGAAGTGCGCATATGTCATAGGATTGGTGACTCATGATCACGGATGTATCGATGTTCGACGGGCGATTGCTGAATGGTGTGAGCGTGCTGGCGGCCGTGATCGAGAGCGGCAGTTTTGCGCGTGCGGCGGATGCGATGGGGCTTTCTCCGTCAGGCGTCAGCCGCGCCATCGCCCGGCTCGAAGGCCGCATCGGTTTGCGCCTGCTCGACCGAACCACCCGCACCATGCGCCTCACCGACGACGGTGCCCGCTTCTACGCGCAGGTGGCGCCGCTGCTGAGCGGCATCGAAGAGGCGGCAATGGCGGCGTCGGGCGTAGCGCAATCGGTGCGCGGGCGGCTCAGGGTGAATGTCGATCCGTATTTCTCGCGGCTGGTTCTGGGGCCCAGGCTTGGCGCGTTTCTCGATCTCTATCCCGAGCTGCAGATCGAGATCATCACCCGCAACGAGATCGGCGATCTGGTCGCCGATGGCATGGACGTGGCGGTGCGCTTCGGCGATCCCTCGCAGAGTTCGCTGATTTCGCGGCTCCTGATGCGCACACGGGTGATCACCATCGCGGCGCCCGCCTATCTCGCCAAGCATGGGCGACCGACCTTGCCCGGCGATCTTGCCGGCCACACCTGCATCCAGTTCCGGGATTCGCTGACGGGTCGCCCCTTCGAATGGGAATTGCGGCGTGGCGCCGAGGTCGTGCCGATCGAGACGCGCGGACGCATTCTCGTCAACGACGCCGGCACGACGCTTGCCACCTGCCTTGCGGGGATCGGCATCGCGCAGGTGTTCTCGCTTGGGATGCAGGATTATCTGGAAAGCGGCCAGCTGATCGACCTGTTTCCTGATTGGTCAGACGAGACCTTCCCGCTCTACGCCTTCTATCCTTCGCGCCAGCACGTGCCGGCGAAGGTCAGGGCGTTTATCGATTTCTGCGTCGCGATCGTTCAGGAATAGGGGGTGAGGAGGCAGGGACGATGCCTCCTCACGCTGGTCAGATCGATCGTCGGCGCCGTGTTCTCACATAGATCCAGTCAAGCGCCAGCATGACGACGAGCGACAGGCCGACCAACGGGAAGATGATGCCGCCGATGACGAGGATGGCGATCAGCCCTCGGAACACGCGCTTGTCCGACGGCATCGGCGGGACGCCGAGCGAGCCTGCCGGGCGGCGTTTCCACCACATGACGCCGGCGGACACTGCGAGCACCACAATGGCGATGCAGACGACCAGCAGGACAAGCTGGTTCGCCAGCCCGAACTCCTGCCCCATATGAACGTTGATGCTCCACTCCATCGCCTTGCCGAGCGGGCCGTAATCGGCATAGCTCATGTCGATCAGCGGCTTTCCCGTGTACTGATCGAGATGCACGACACGCTGCTGCGAGAGATCATCCGGATAGACGGAGCCGGTGTAGACGCCCATCGCATCCGTGGGGATGTTGACGGCGTAGCCATGGTGCAGGCCGAGGCGATCGAACGTGGCGACGGCTTCGTCCAGGCTGATTGCGGTTGCGCCATGCTGATGGGCCGGGGATAGCGGGACCTGCGCCTGTTCGAGCGACCATATGGTCTTGGCGATATGATCGACATGTTCATCCGACATCGGCACGGCGACGCGCACGCCGGCCGGATAGCCGAAATTGTTTCCATTCGCCCACTCGTTGACCTTGGCGCCCCAGACGCCGGACCACGGCATGCCGGTGACGGCCAGGAAGACGATGAAACCGCCCACGAAGACGCCGAGCACCGCATGGGTATCGCGCCAGAAGACGCGTTTGCGGGGTGTGCCGCGAATGCTGAGGACACCGCCGGTCTGCTTGCGCGGCCACCAGAGATAAATCCCAGTGCCGACAAGCAGGATCGCCCAGCCGGCCGCAATTTCGATCAGCGCGCGGGTGTAGGAGCCGAAATATTTGAGGCTGTGGAGATAGCGCACCGTCCACATGATCGTGCCGCGATCCGGCAGCGCGCCGAGCACCTTGCCGCTGTAGGGATCGACATAGACGGCGATATTGCCCTCGTCCGCGGTGTGGATGGTGATCTCCGCCGATGCCCCGGGATCGACTGGATCGGTGAACTTGATTGCGGTGCCGGGGTGGGCGGCAAGGGCTGCGTCCACCATTGCGGATGGCGGCCGCGCTACCTGCTGGCTGACTGCGACGCGTTTCAGATCGGCATGGACGACTTTGTCGATCTCGTCCTTGAAGAGATAGAGCGCGCCGGTGACGGCGAGCGAAAGCATGAAGGGCAGGACAAGAAGACCTGCGTAGAAATGCCAGCGCCAGACGGCGCGGTAAAGATCGGACGGGGAGCGCACGGCAGCGCTCGCGCCTTCCCGACCGATGGTGAAATCGGACATGATATGTCTCCTGATGATGAAGAATGAAGCCGGCAATGGTCGAGCCGGCAGTCGGACGTCAGGAGATTTGTGGTGGCGCGCGCGGCTGGCCGATCAGGCCACGCAGGGTGGGCGTGATGGCGTTTTCCGCGGTGAAGACAACAGTGGCGACGCCGACGGCATCGACGTGAAGGGTAGCGGTATCGGCGCCGAGGATGGCCGGCATCGCGTGGGCCGCGAGACGGCAGAGCGTGCAGCAGGGACAATCGGCGGCCTTGCCATGGGATTGATCATGCGATGCGCCACCATCGCTATTCTCGGCATGATAGGCATGATCGACGACGCTCTCGCCAGCCATCGCGCAGATCGACTGCAGGGGATCGTTGGCGGAGGCCGCCATCGATCCCTGCGCCTGGCCTGACAGCAGGCCCTGGATCAGCAACAGGAAGGCAACGAGCAGCGTGATGGCGCTTGCCGATACCCTGTCCCGCAAAACTGTCCTGATCATCCCCATATCCGCTGCATGCCACAGCGCGTGGGCAATGTCACGCCTGCAGGCTAACACCGCTAAGGATGCATTCCATCCATGTAATCATCAACTTAGGCGTTCGGCGCCAGAAGATGCGACCTTTAGCCACCTCCCTACCGGATCGCTCTCGGACGATTTGCATTTCCAAGCTGTCCCCTTCCCGCCTGCCGCGTGTCGTAGGTGGACGCTTGCACCGTTGCGCGTTCAGGCATAGTGGCATCTGAAGCTCTTCGACTATCCCGATTCCTTCCCATTTCCTGCGGCTCTCTTCGTTCCGGAGACCTCCATGCTGTTCGGTATTCTCTGCGGCATCGCCACCTGCGCCCTGTGGGGGCTGACCTTTGTCGTGCCGCGCGCCATCGCGCCCTTCACGACGCTCGATCTCACCGTGGCACGATACGGCCTGTTCGCGCTGACCAGCGTGGTGCTGATGGTGCATCCGCGCTTCCGGCCACGCGGCATCAAGCTCAGGCCGATGATCACAGCGCTGCTGCTCGGCGGCGTCGGTTATGTCGGCTATTTCATCAGCGTCGCCTATGCGGTCCGGTTCGCCGGTGCCGCCATTCCGCCGCTGGTGATCGGAACCATGCCGGTCATTCTGGCGATGATCGCCAACTTCCGCGACCGCTCCGTTTCCTGGCGGCTGCTCGCGCTGCCACTGATCCTGATCGCGGCCGGGATCGCCTGGGTGAACGTCGCCGTCTTTGCATCCACGCCGACGGGCGACCGGGCGATGATCGCCTACGGCATCGCGTCGGCGGCGATCGGGCTCGTTCTCTGGGTCGTCTACGGACTGGCGAGCACCGCCACCATGCAATCGCCCGACGCGCCCGACATCCTGCAATGGACAGGCCTTCAAGGCATCGGCGCCGGGCTCGGCAGCCTTGTGCTGATCCCGCTGACATCGCTGAACACGCCGATCGTCTTTACCGATATCGACCTCATGCGCTTCCTGCTCTGGTCATTGATCATGGGGCTTGCCGGCGCGTGGTTGGCCACGCTTTTGTGGATGATCGCCTCCAAGAGGCTGCCTCTGGCGCTGGCGGCCCAGCTGATCGTCGCCGAAACCGTTTTCGGGCTCATCTTCGGCTTCGTTTTCGAACAACGTCTTCCAACACTTGCCGAGGCCGGCGGCTCGTTGCTGCAGCTTGCGGGCGTCGGCATGGCGATCGCGATCTTCAGCCATGTCAGGCAACAGCAGCACGCGTGAGCGCCGGTGCGAACCACTCGCGCCGATTGCTTATTATCCGCCAAAGGCTTAGGGTTTTGCCCAGTCAATTCCACTTTGGACAAGCGGCATGGTTCTCAGCGGCAAACGCATCCTCCTCATCATCTCCGGCGGCATCGCGGCCTATAAAAGCCTCGACCTGATCCGGCGCCTTCGCGAGCGCGGTGCCGCTGTCCGGCCGGTGATGACATCGGGCGCGCAGCAGTTCGTCACGCCGCTTGCCGTCGGCGCGCTGGCTGCCGACCATGTGTTCACCGATCTGTTTTCGCGGCAGGACGAGCAGGATGTCGGCCACATAAGACTGGCGCGCGACTGCGACCTCGTGCTGGTGGCGCCGGCGACCGCTGATCTCATGGCGAAGATGGCGAACGGGCTGGCCGACGACCTTGCCTCGACAGTGCTGCTCGCCACCGACCGGCCCGTGCTTTTGGCGCCGGCGATGAACCCGCATATGTGGAGCAATGCCGCGACCAGGCGGAATGTCGCGACGCTTCACGGCGACGGCGTCCATTTCATCGGGCCGATGTCCGGCGAGATGGCGGAAAGCCGCGAAGCTGGCGTGGGCCGCATGGCCGAACCGCTGGAGATCGTCGCCGCTGTGGAGCGACTGCTCGATACCAGCCCGAAGCCGCTTGCCGGGCGCAAGGCGATCGTGACTTCGGGCCCCACGCATGAGCCGATCGATCCGGTGCGCTATATCGCCAACCGCTCATCCGGCCGACAGGGCCACGCGATCGCATCGGCGCTGGCAAGGCTTGGGGCGGACGTGACGCTGGTCTCGGGACCGGTGACGATCGCCGACCCCATTGGCGTCACGACCGTTCATGTCGAGCGCGCCGACGAGATGCGCGACGCGGTGCTGACAGCGCTGCCCGCCGATATCGCGGTGATGGTCGCGGCCGTCGCGGACTGGCGCGTGGCATCCGCGTCCGATCAGAAGATCAAGAAGCATCCCGGAGAGTCCATTCCGACGCTGGCTCTTACCGAAAACCCGGATATCCTGAAGACGATCGGCCATCACACGCTGCGGCCGAAACTCGTGGTCGGCTTTGCCGCCGAGACGCAGGATATCGACAGCAACGCGAGAGCGAAGCTGGAACGCAAGGGCGCCGACATGATCGTCGCCAACGACGTCTCGCCGGCAACCGGCATCATGGGTGGGGTGCGCAATCGCGTTAAGATCGTTTCGCGCGACGGTATCGATCAATGGCCCGACATGGCCAAGGAGGATGTCGCGACCAAACTTGCGGAACTGATCGCCGAACGGCTCAGGCGGGGATAGCGACGGGCGCGGCTTTGGCCGGTGCGGTGACAGGCTGGAACGGCGTGATGTCAAGGCCGCTATCCGTCAGGGCGATGGCGCTGCCATCTGGAATTTCCGTCCAGGCATCGACATCATCGTTGAGCGGTTCCGAGACGAGGCAATAGCCTTTGCCAACAGGAGACGCATAGAGCGTCGGCGCCTTGCGATCGGTCGCGTAGCGGATGGCATAGAGGGCATTGCCATCGGAGAAGGCTGCGGTGTAGCGCACCAGCGCGGAGCCGAGGATGTTTTCCGACAGGCCCTCGACGAAGCGGATCATTTCCGACATCGCCGCGATCGGCGTCTGTCGCAGGCCGAACTGAAGTGCCAGGAGGAACATCAATTCGGAATCGGTGGTGCCGCCTCGCGCGTTGAAGAGGTCATCATCCAGCATCGCCTCCATCGAGCGGCGAAGCCGCTCGAAGCCTGCTATCTGGCCGTTGTGCATGAAGGACCAGTTGGCGAAAACGAATGGATGGCAGTTGTCGCGCCGCGTGCCGCCGCCCGTCGCGGCCCGCACATGGGCCAGAAACAGCGGCGAGCGGATCTGCCGCGCCAGGCTTTTCAGATTGCAATCCGACCAAGCCGGAAGCGTGTCTCGATAGCGGCCGGGCTCGGGGTGATCGCCGTACCATGCAATGCCGAAGCCATCGCCATTCGTCGCCGTCTTGGCGCGGGTGGCGCAGTGGGATTGCTCGATGAGGGAGTGCGCAGGCGAAGAGACAAGCTCCTCCAGATAGAGGGGTTCTCCGCGATAGGCTGCCCAGCGACACATGCTATTCACTCCGCAACCCGCCTCGATCGTGGCGGGACAATGCTGAAACGCATCGACGATTGTCGAATCCGATGGTTAATAACAACTAAACAAGCGCGCGGCTTGCAAGGCGAACATGACGTTTTTCTGACATTGGCGGCGATCAACTTCCGCAATGCAGCATTTTGTTTCGTGAGGAGAGATAGGTCGGTGAGAACGTCTACTTAAGCACCTTAATGCGCTGTGCTTGATGAGAAGAGGGAAATAGCTTATGTTGAAGGAGTGAGAGGCAGGTTCCCGCCCGCCTCTCGCTTGCTTCAGATAAGGAAATTGACCCGGATCTCCAGTAGCCAGCTGGTCCGGGTTTTTCTTACCCTAAACGTGATGCCAAGTGGAAACCACATAGCTCACCTCCTTGCAGGATAGCGAGGCCGATCGCCGCGGTCGGGGTTGCCTATCTTCCCCGATCCCGCCGGCTGGCGCGGCGGACGCTGCTTTGCTACCCACGGCGCAAGCAATATCATCCCTTGGTTGCAATTTCCATTACGCCGAAATTGGGCCTTGCATCCTGATGAAATGCTCTTACCTTTCTTCTGTCGGAAACAGAACGAAAGGAAGGTGGTCCAATGTCTAATGAGATTTCGAACCTCGTAACGGGCTTGGAAGTGGTGATGAAGGCGAGGCAGCCCTCGCTCTGAAACCCGCCTTCCTGGGATCGCTTCGCGCGATCCGGCCAGTTGACAGGCCAGAACTCATGGAAAGGGTCGCTTCGCGCGGCCCTTTTCCGTTTCCGGGTTTACCTTTCGCGGCGGGATTGACGAAGTCGCTGGCGGAAAATAGTCATAAAGTCATCTGATGACTTTATGAGACATCCTTGCAGCCGCTATCGAAAACCAATCTCGCGGAAACCGCGACAGAGGCGATCCGCGCCGAGATCCTCGCCAAGCGCTGGGCCGTCGGCGAGAAGCTGCCCAACGAGGCCGCGCTCTCCTCCATGCTCTCCGTCAGCCGCGGTACGGTGCGCGAGGCCGTGCGGGTGCTCGTCTCGCAAGGCTTGCTTGAGACGCGGCAGGGGTCCGGCACCTATGTGCTCTCGACGACCGACGCCGCATTGCCGCTCACCATGGCCCGGCGCGCCGGGCTTCGCGATCTGTTCGAGGCGCGATGCGCTCTCGACGTCGAGGCCGCACGGCTAGCGGCGTTGCGCCACACGCCACAGACGATCGTAACGCTGCGCGCGCTGCTTGCCAGCCGCGGCAATTTCGAAGGCGGCGACAAGGCAGCCTTCATCGAGCGCGACCTTGCCTTCCACAAGGCGGTGATCGCCGCCTCCGGCAACCGCGCGATGATCGAGATCTACGACTTCTTCTCCGCCTCGATCGCCGAGACCATCGAGGCGACGCTCGGCGAAGATATTCCCGAGCCCGACATGCAGGCGCACGCCGCCATCATCGACGCGATCGCCACCGGCGACGCCGAAAAAGCGGATGCGGCGGTGCGCGCCTTCATGGCTCCCGTCATCACAGCTCTCGACCGGATGATCCTTTCATGACTACGCCTTTGCACGATGCCACCCATCTCTACGATCACGCCGAGGAGCAACTGATCGATGCGGAAGCCGACAGCGTGCCGCAACCGCAGCCGCCGATCGGAACGAGCGCGACGGGACGGTTCGTGCTCGGCGTCAGTCTGGTGCTGATCGCGTTCAACCTGCGGCCGCTGTTTTCCAGCGCGTCCACGCTGCTGCCCGAAATCCGCAGCGAGCTTGGCCTGTCTGCGCTTGGCACCAGCCTGCTGACGACACTGCCGGTCGTGTGCCTCGGCGCCTTTTCACCGCTGGCGCCGAAGCTCGCGCAACGTATCGGCGCCGAGCGGACACTGCTCGGCGTGCTCCTGCTGCTGGCGCTTGGAACGGCGCTGCGTGGTCTCTCCTCCATCCCGCTTCTGTTTATCGGTTCGGCGCTCGCCGGCGCCTGCATTGCCGTCGGCAATGTTCTGCTGCCCGGTCTGGTGAAGCGCGATTTCGCCGATCGTGCGGCGCTGATGACGGGTTTCTATACGATGGCTCTCTGCGCGGGCGCGGCCGGCGCGGCGGGGTTCACGCTGCCGCTGGAGCGCGCCTTCGGCGGTTCGATGGCGGTCGCGCTGGCGATCTGGGCGCTGCCTGCGCTTGTCGTCGGCCTGATCTGGCTGCCGCAGGTGCTGTCGACGAAAACGCAGGTGAAGCGCAGCGGCTTCACCGTCGAGGGGCTGTGGCGGGACAGGCTCGCATGGCAGGTTACGCTGTTCATGGGGCTGCAGTCCGCACTTGCCTACTGCGTCTTCGGCTGGCTGGTGCCTATCCTGCGCGAGCGCGGCATGGATGGTGTTAGCGCCGGTGCGATCGTTTCCGTGTCGGTCATGGTGCAGGCCGCTTCCTGCCTGGTCGCTCCGCAAATCGCGGTGCGCGGCAAGGATCAGCGCGTGATCAACGCGGCGCTTTGCGGCATTGCCGTGGTCGCGCTGCTGGGGCTCCTCTTCGCGCCGCTTTCCACGGTCTGGCTCTGGGCAGTGCTTCAGGGGATCGGCCAGGGCGGACTGATCGCGGCGGCGATGACAACGATCGTGCTACGCTCACGCGACCCGCATGTGGCGGCGCATCTTTCCGGCATGGCGCAATGCGTTGGCTATCTGCTTGCCGCCATCGGGCCGCTCGTCGTTGGCCTCATCCGCGGTTGGACCGGGAGTTTCGCATGGTGCGCGGTGCTGTTCGTGGCGCTCGGAACGGGAGCCGCCATCAACGGCTGGAACGCCGGGCGGGCGCTCCATGTCAACGCACGGACGGTCGAGAAAGCAGCCGATTGAGACCTTCACCATCTGTTGATGCCCTCTTCAGCGCAGCCGATGCTAGGCTCCGCGCAAAGACGGCATCTGCGGAGGAACAGTCGTGCGCTTTCGATCCATTGTCCTGGCCACGATCCTGGCCACCGGGCTCACCGCCGCATTCACCCCGTCCGTGACCTATGCGCAAGACGCCGCGCGGCCATCCGCTGGATCGCGCGAGGGTGTGCTGAAGCTGCTGCCAGCGGATTCGGTCACCGAGCATGAGATCACCCTTGGTGGCCGCAAGCTCGCCTACACCGCGACTGCCGGAACGCTCGACATGTTCGGTCAGGATGGCGCCCAGACGGCGGCGATCTTCTATACCGCTTACGTCAAGAAGGATGGCGAGCCCAACCGGCCGCTGACCTTTGCCTTCAACGGTGGCCCGGGGGCGGCCTCGGCTTTTCTGCATCTCGGCCTCGTCGGTCCCAGGATCGTCGACTTTGGGCCGAAGGGCGATGACGGCGCGGGGCCCCGGCTGGTCGACAACCCGAACAGCTGGCTCGATTTCACCGACCTCGTGCTGATCGACCCTGTTGGTACCGGCTGGAGCCGGACGGTGAAGCCCGACGACGCTTCGAAATATTACAATGTGAATGCCGACGCCGAGAGCGTGGCTAAGGCGATCGCTCTTTACGTCACGCACAACAACCGGGCGTCCTCGCCGAAATATCTGCTGGGCGAGAGCTATGGCGGCTTCCGGGCCGCCAAGGTGGCGAGCGCGCTCAAGGATACGCAGGGCATCATCGTCTCGGGCGCGGTGATGCTGTCGCCGCTCCTCGAGGGGCAGTTGATGTTCGGCGCGGACGAGTTCGCGCTTGGCGCGGCGCTGGAACTGCCGTCGCTGGCCGCGGCCGAGATGGATCGGCGAAAGACATTCGACGAGACCAAGCAGCGCGAAGCCGAACGGTTTGCGCTTGGCGAATATCTGACGACGCTGGCGGGGGCGCCGCCCACGGGGGATGCGGCAAAGGCGTTCTATTCCAAGCTTTCCGACATGACGGGGATCCCCGTGGATGTGGTCGAAAAGAACCGCGGCTTTCTCGGCAACGCCTTCGCGAAAGAGGTCGGCAAGAGCGACGGGTTGGTCGCCAGCCCGTATGACGCGGCCTTTACCACGCCGGATGCGTTTCCGGAGACCTCGGACGCAAGGGGCGACGACGCCATTCTCGACGGTTTCACCCGCGCTTATGGTGGTGCTTTCGCCGACTACGCCCGCAACGAGCTCGGCTTCAAGACGGAGATGACCTATTCGCTGCTCGATAGCGACGTGAACCGCCAGTGGGAATGGGGCCGCCGAGGTGGCGGCTCGCGCCTTCAGGCAAGTGTGACCGGCGACATCAGGCAGTTTCTCGCGGCCGTTCCGAGCTTCCGCCTGCTGATCGCGCACGGCTACAGCGATCTGGTCACGCCCTATGGCGTCAGCCGTTACGTCGTCGACCATCTGCCGGCTTCACTTGCCGCAAAACGGGTCGGCCTGAAGGTCTACCAGGGCGGGCACATGTTCTACACCCGCAGCGATCAGGGCGCTTCGTTCACCAAAGACGCGAAAGCATTCTATGCGGCCAATGTCCCCGTCATGCCGGGAGATTGAGCTGTCGCGGACGTCTGCGGAGGCGCCACCCAGAAGCCTCGATGACTTTTTAGGGTTGTCATCGGGCTTTGCTGCCACATTTAGACCACATGTCCTATCAAGCGCAGCCACACCTCCCTCTGAAGCCGCAGCAGGTTTCAGGGACCTCGTTTCTGTTCAATCTGCTACGGTCCTCGGCCGCCGATTGGGCGCTGTTTCTCGATATTGACGGCACCTTGCTCGATCTCGCCGACACGCCGGATGGCATCGTCGTGCCGTCTGCCTTGCCGCAGCAACTCGACCAGCTGTCGCGTAAGCTCGATGGCGCCGTGGCGCTGGTGACCGGTCGGGCGCTGCCCTATGCCGACAAGCTGTTTGCCCCCTACCGGTTTCCGATCGCCGGCCTGCATGGCGCGGAACTGCGCCGCGCGGACGGGCGGATAGAGCAGGCCGAGCCGACGGCGCAATTCGAGACGCTCAAGGCCGAGTTGCGCAACGAGACGTCGGGTTTTGATGGCGTATTGATCGAAGACAAGGGAGCGGCTGTTGCCGCCCACTATCGGCTCGCGCCGCAGCGACAGGCCGAACTCGAGCCGCTGATGGAGGCATTTCTTGCCAAAGCCGGTGAAGACTGGACGTTGCAGCGCGGCAAGATGGTGCTCGAAATCCGCCCCTCCAGCGCCGACAAGGGGCATGCGGTGGAGACCTTTCTCTCGGAAGCGCCATTCGCGGGCCGACTGCCGATCGCCATTGGCGACGACATCACCGACGAGGCGATGTTCCATGTCGCCAACCGGCTGGGCGGGCATTCGATCCGCGTCGGGGCGCCGCTTTCGGGCACCGCCGCGACACTGACGCTACCCAATTCCGCAGCCTTGCGGGAACTGATCGCGCATCTCGCCGTTTGACCACCGCAGCACCACCATTGCCATTTTATTCGTATTGCGTTCTTGAAAGGAATTGCCCGTGAGCCGTCTTGTGATCGTTTCCAACCGTGTCCCCGTCCCCCAAAAAGGCGGCGCAGCGGCAGCTGGCGGCCTGGCCGTGGCGTTGCAGGCCGCTCTTCAGGAGCGCGGCGGCATCTGGATGGGCTGGTCGGGCAAGTCGAGCGGCGATACCGAGCCGGGCGCGCTGCACATCCAGGAAGACGGCAAGATCACTTACGCCCTGACCGACCTCACGGAAAAGGACGTCGACGAATACTATTTCGGCTTTGCCAACCGCGTACTCTGGCCGATCTGCCACTACAGGCTGGATCTGGCGGAATACGGCCGCAAGGAGATGACCGGGTATTTCCGCGTCAATCGCTTCTTCGCGCACCGCCTGGCGCCGATGCTGAAGCCCGACGATACGATCTGGATCCACGACTACCACCTGATCCCGCTTGCCGCCGAACTCAGACAGATGGGGGTCAAGAACCGTATCGGCTTCTTCCACCATATCCCCTGGCCGCCGGCCGATGTGCTGGCGGCGATGCCGGTGCACGAGGAAATCATGCGGGGGCTGGCTGCGTATGACCTCGTCGGCTTCCAGACCGATCACGACCTTGAGAATTTCGCTGGCTGCCTGCGCCGAGAGGAGATGGGGGATGCGCTCGGCGACGGCCGCTTCAACTCCGGCGACAAGATCTTCAAAGGCGGCGCCTATGGGATCGGGATCGAGACGGAAACCTTCGCCAAGTTCGCGCGCAAGGCGGTCGGCCACGCCATGGTGCACAAGGCCAAGGAGAGCATCATCGGCCGCGACCTGATCATCGGCGTCGACCGGCTCGATTACTCGAAGGGGCTGACACAGCGCATCGACGCCTTCGAGCGCTTCGTGCTCAACAACCCCGCCCACCAGCGCAATGTCACCTATCTGCAGGTGACGCCGAAATCGCGCTCGGAGGTGCCCGAGTACGAACAGATGCAGCGCACGGTGGCCGAACAGGCAGGCCGGGTGAACGGGGCGCTCGGCACCGTCGACTGGGTGCCGATCCGCTATATCAACCGCTCGCTCAGCCGACCGATTCTCGCCGGGCTCTACAGGCTCGCCAAGGTTGGGCTCGTCACGCCGCTTCGCGACGGGATGAACCTTGTCGCCAAGGAATATGTGGCAGCGCAGGATCCGGAGGATCCGGGTGTTTTGGTGCTCTCGCGTTTCGCGGGCGCCGCGCGGGAGCTGAAGGGGGCGTTGCTGGTCAATCCCTACGATATCGAGGGAACGGCCAATACGCTGGCGCGGGCGCTGAACATGTCGCTCGAAGAGCGTAAGGAACGCTGGCAGCGGATGATGGACTATCTCATCGTCCACGACGTCTCGCGCTGGTGCGACGACTTCCTGCAGGACCTTGCCGCCTGACCTTGGGCGGCCTGACGATAGCGATGTCAGAGACCGGCTTCGGCCAGCATCCAGGCGCCGAGTTCGTTGCTCCCGGGCGTACGGTTTTTCGGCTGCAGCAGGAAATAGCCGCGGTCCGGCGCTTCCAGCGTCGGCCCGGCCAGAGAGAGTATGCCGGTAGAGAGCAGCGTATCGACCAGGCCCATCCACCCGAGCGCGAGCCCCTGTTCGCCGAGGGCTGCCTGCACCACCAGCGAATAGGTATTGAAGCTGAGATCGCCCTGCCCGGCAAAGGCTTCGCGCCCGACACCGATTGCGGCGAAGTAGCTGCGCCAATCGAACCAGGGCGATGGTGCGGCGGTATCGAGGTGGATCAGCCTGTTGCGGGCGAGATCGTCGGGCGTTTCGAAGGGGCCGTTGCGCTCGATGAAACCGGGGCTGCAGACGGGCGCCACCTTTTCCGGCAGCAGAAGCTTTGCGTCCCTGCCGAATTCCGCGCGGGTGCCGAAGACGACGGAAACATCGCCTTCGGCAGAACGATGGCGCTCCATGCGCTGCGTGGCGATGATCTGGATATCCGTATCCGGATGGACGAGCCTAAACGCGTGCATGCGCGGGATCAGCCAGAGCGCGGAAAAGGCGTAGTCCGTATGCAGGCGGATCGACGGGCGCTCCTTTTCGCTGCGCAGCCTACGCGTCAGCTGGTCGATCTCATCGACGCTTCTCGCGACCAGATCGAAGAGCCGCTGCCCCTCCGGCGTGAGTTCGACGCCACGGTGCTGGCGCTTCAGCAACGTCACGCCGATCTGCTCTTCCAGCCTGCGGATCTGGTAGCTGACGGCCGGCTGGGTCAGCCCGAGCACGCCGGCTGCGGCCGACAGGCTGCCGGCGCCGCCGATCTCCGCGAAAATGCGCATCCATCCCAGATCGATCGGCCGCTCTGCCATAAAAAATCCTGTTGGGAACCATCGAAAAAAGCTGCCTTCACAGGGACGATGCTAGTGTTGTTCAATAAAACTATCAAATGACAAAAAAGGGGAAATGAGATGACAGCAGCTTCCATGATACGCCGTCTTGCCGCGGGCGTTGTGCTTTCCGCTCTGGCCGTAGGATCGGCCGCCGCCGCCGATGATGCAGCTTGCAAGACGATCCGCATGTCCGATCCGGGCTGGACCGATATCACCGCCACCAATGGCGTGACCTCCGTGATCCTCACGGCGCTCGGTTACGAGCCCGACGTCAAGACGCTGTCGGTGCCGATCGGCTACCAGTCGATGAAAAACGGCGAAATCGACGTCTTCCTCGGCAACTGGATGCCGGCGCAGAAGGCCTTCATCGACGACCTCACTGCCGCCAAGGCGATCGAGGTGATGAACAAGAACCTCGAAGGCGCCAAGTTCACGCTCGCCGTGCCGACCTACGTGGCCGACAAGGGCATCAAGGATTTCGCCGACCTGCAGAAGCACGGCGACGAATTCGGCAAGCAGATCTACGGCATCGAGCCGGGTGCACCCGCCAACGGCAACATCCAGAAGATGATCGACGCCAACGATTTCGGCCTCAAGGACTGGAAGCTGGTGGAATCGGGCGAGCAGGCAATGCTGGCGCAGGTCGAGCGCGCCGGCAAGGACAAGGGCGCCGTGGTGTTCCTGGCCTGGGCGCCGCATCCGATGAACGAAAAGTTCCAGATCACCTATCTCTCCGGCGGTGACGCCTATTTCGGCGCGAACTATGGCGGCGCCCAGGTCTATACGCTGGCGCGCACCGGCTGGTCGGAAAAGTGCCCGAACGCGGCCGCGCTGATGAAGAACCTGAAGTTCGATATCAGCATGGAAAACGCGCTGATGGGCTCGATCCTCGGCGGCAAGGATCCGAAGGCAGCGGCGACCGCCTGGCTGAAGGCCAATCCGACAGCCATCGACCCATGGCTCTCCGGCGTTACCACGCTTGACGGCAAGCCTGCCGCGGACGCAGTAAAAGCGTCTCTCGGACTCTGATACTTCAAGGACATATAAACAGCATGGCGCGCCCGAATTTTCTCATCCTGATGGTCGACCAGTATAACGGGACGCTGTTTCCCGACGGGCCGGCCGAGTTTCTTCACGCGCCACACCTGAAAGCACTGGCGAAGCGCTCCGTGCGCTTTGCCAACACCTACACGGCAAGCCCGCTCTGCGCGCCGGCGCGGGCATCCTTCATGTCGGGCCAGCTGCCGAGCCGCACCCGCGTCTATGACAACGCCGCCGAATTCGCTTCCGATATCCCGACCTTCGCGCATCACCTGCGCGCGGCCGGGTATCACACCGCACTCTCCGGCAAGATGCATTTCGTCGGCCCCGACCAGCTGCACGGCTTCGAGGAGCGGCTGACGACAGATATCTATCCTGCCGATTTCGGCTGGACGCCCGACTATACCAAGCCGGGCGAGCGGATCGACTGGTGGTACCACAATCTCGGCTCGGTGACCGGCGCCGGTGTCGCCGAGATTACCAACCAGATGGAATATGACGACGAGGTCGCCTACAACGCCACCCGCAAGCTCTACGACCTCTCGCGCCGGCAGGACGATCGTCCCTGGTGCCTGACGGTCAGCTTCACCCATCCGCACGACCCCTATGTGGCGCGGCGCAAGTTCTGGGATCTCTACGAGGATTGCCCTCACCTCGACCCCGAGGTCGGCACGATCCCCTTCGAGGAGCAGGACGCACATTCGCAGCGGCTCTTGAAGGCCTGCGACTACGATGCCTTCGAGATCACGCGCGAGCAGGTGCGCAACGCGCGGCGCGGCTACTTCGCCAATATCTCCTATATCGACGAGAAGGTCGGCGAACTCATCGACGTGCTTGAGCGCGGGCGTATGGCCGAGGATACCGTCATCCTCTTCGTCTCCGACCATGGCGACATGCTGGGCGAGCGTGGCCTCTGGTTCAAGATGTGCTTCTTCGACGGCTCGGCACGCGTGCCGCTGGCTATATCGGCGCCCGGCTGGGAGCCGAAGCTGATCAGCCAGCCGGTATCGACGCTCGACGTGACGCCGACGCTGGCCTCTCTCGCCGGCATCGATATCACCAAGCTGAAGCCCTGGACCGACGGCGAGGATCTGACGCCGCTTGCCACGGGAACAGGCACACGCGGGCCGGTGCCGATGGAATATGCGGCCGAGGGGTCGATCGCGCCGCTGGTCGGCCTTCGCGACGGCAAGTTCAAGCTCACGCTCTGCGACGAGGACGCGCCGATGCTGTTCGACCTCGACGCTGACCCGAAGGAATTGAGAAACCTCGCCACCGATCCCGCCTATGCCGAAACGCTGGCGCATCTGACCGCGCAGGCAGAGAAGCGCTGGAACCTGAAAAGCTTCGACGCCGCCGTGCGCGAAAGCCAGGCGCGGCGCTGGGTGGTCTACGAGGCGCTGCGCAACGGCGCCTATTATCCCTGGGACTACCAGCCGCTGCAACGCGCCTCGGAGCGCTACATGCGCAACCACATGGACTTGAATGTGCTGGAAGAAAACCAGCGCTATCCGCGCGGCGAGTGAGATTGCTCGATTGCCGGCGACCGGATAGGGTCCGGTCACCGAAACGAGGAGACATCTCATGAAAATCAGCGCACGCAACCGCCTCAAGGGCAAGATCATCGAGATCACGCTCGGCGCCACGACGGCGCATGTCCGCATCGATATCGGCGGCGGTTCGATCGTGACGTCGTCGATCACCAACGAGGCTGTGAAGGAACTCGGGCTGACCGTCGGTTCCGACGCCTATGCCGTGGTCAAGGCCTCCGACGTGATGGTCGCCGTCGACTGAGGTCAACGGCGATATTTTCACATGCCTCAGGCGTAAACCTTGAGGTTATGCAGCTTCAGCGGCTCGGCCAGGATTTCCTTGTGGAGTTCCACGAGGGCTTTCAGGTAGGGCTGCTCGAAATGCGCGGCCAGGGCTGCCTGGTCGCGCCAGCTTTCGCGGATGAAGAAGGTGCCCGGCGCATCCCTGTCCTCATGGACCACAAACTGGATGCAGCCTTCCTCGCCGCGGGTCGGCTCGACGATTGCGAGCGTCGCTTCACGCAACTGATCCTCGCAGCCCGGCTTTGCACGGAAGGCGGCAATGACTTCGATCATATTGATTGCTCCTAATCGATAAAACAACGGCCGGCCCCTGCTGGAAGGCTGGGCGGGCCGTGGGACGATAGCTACCGTTCGGATGCCATCGGGACAATGACGGATCGGCGGCAAAGCGTTCACGATGGCGATAGGTCGCAGGGGTGATGGTGGCAGGACTCGGCTTCTCGCAGGCGATGGCTGGCGCTCTACCGTGTGGCCCCCTCATCGCCTCGCTGTCGCTCCGGCACTTCTCCCCGCTGGGGAGAAGAGACTCGTGGCTGGCGGCTTGCCGTCATCCCCTTCTCCCCCGCGGGGGCCGTTGCAAAATC
>UCJD01000031.1 GCA_900472605.1 Hyphomicrobiales bacterium
GCTCAGAACACCGAGCGGGGCAAGAAGCGCGTCGTCTCTTCGCCTCGCCGACGTTGCCAAAGCATTTTTGCAACGGCTCCCGAGGGGAGAAGGGAACTCCTCGGTCGGCCGCTCGCTCCATCTTCCCTTCTACCCATAGGGGAGAAGGTGGCCCGAAGGGTCGGATGAGGGGGCCACGCCCGCAACGCCCTCGAACACAGAACCCACCAACCTCTCCAACCTCATCACCCACCCCATCCCCCGCTTGACCCGCCATCCCCCACGTCGCTAGATGGCGCCATGCAACAGATCGACGGAATCAACGGCCGCGTCGCCGATGCGCCATCCAACAACTGGGTCTACCGGGTCTTGCCGCCATGGCTGTGGCCCTATGCGCAGCTGGCGCGCTGGGATCGGCCGATCGGCTGGCAGCTTCTGCTGTGGCCGTGCTTCTGGTCGGCGGCGATGGCGGCCAATGCGGCTGTCCATGTCGGCCTTTTCTCCGGCGGGCAGCTGATCTGGCATCTGGTGCTGTATTTCATCGGTTCCGTCGCAATGCGCGGCGCCGGCTGCACCTATAACGATCTGGTCGATCACAAGATCGATATGGAAGTGGCGCGCACCCGCTCGCGCCCACTACCGTCTGGCCGCGTCACCCGCATGCAGGCGAAGATCTTCATCCTGCTGCAGGCGCTGGTCGGCCTCGTGGTCGTCCTCCAGCTCAACTGGTTCTCGGTCGTATTGGGCGTCGCCTCGCTCGCGATCGTCGCCCTCTACCCCTTTGCCAAGCGTTTCACCGATTGGCCGCAGTTCTTCCTCGGCTTGGCCTTCTCCTGGGGCGCGCTGATGGGCTGGGCCGCGATCTTCGGCAGTCTCTCGCTGGCGCCTGTTCTGCTCTATATCGGCGCGGTCGTCTGGACGATCGGCTACGACACCATCTACGCACACCAGGACAAGGAGGACGACGAGCTGATCGGCGTCCGCTCCACCGCCCGTCTGTTCGGCGACAACACCAAGCCATGGCTGGTCGGTCTTTACGGGCTGATGCTGGTCCTTACCTTCGCGGCCTTCCTGCTCGCGGGCGTCGGCATATTCGCCTATCTCGGCCTGGCCGTTGCATCAGGCATGTTCGCCTGGCAGATCATCACGCTCGATATCAACGATGCCGATCAGTGCCTGGTGCTCTTCAAGTCGAACAACCGCGTCGGCATGATCATCTTTGCAGGCCTGTTCCTGTCGCTGCTGTTCATCCTGCCGTAGGCCACAATTCCTACGGTACGTGCTGCATGATGATTTGCGTGTGCAGCATTGGTGCATCGGTGCCGAAATAGGTGTCGAGCACCGACAGAAAATCGTCGGACAGATAGAAATCCGTCAAGGCGCGATCGGCGAGCAGCCGGAAATCGGCGTCGTTTCGGGGCAGGGCGATCGCATAAGGCTCATGCGTGAAGAGCCGATTGCCGACCTCGAGCACGGATGGATCCCGCGCCCGGGTGGCAAGGCTGGTGAGCAGAACCTGATCGCCGATATAGGCGTCGATCTTGCGATCCTCCAGCGCCTTGAGACCATCTTCATGCGTCTTGAAATCGGCGATCGTCGTCGTCGATGCCTGGCCTTGCATGGCGTTGTGCAGCGCAGCCCCTGTCGTTGAGTTCGCACGCGCGCCGATAACACTCGGCAACGCCGCACGTTGGCTGACGGCGCTAACGGCCGGCTTGTCGAAGAAGAACGACTGCAGATAGCCTGGCGAATCCTTGCGAAGCAGGGCGCTTGCGCCGGTCAGGAAGATCGGCTGCGAGAAATCGACGATTTCCCGCCGCTCAAGATTAACGGTGATTGCGCCGCAAAGCAGGTCGACCTCACCATTCTTCACCGCATCGAAGCCATTGGCGAGCGTCTTCTGCACATAGTCGCGTTTCAGTTCCGGAACCTGGTGTTCTATGTCGTCGGCAATCCTGTTGCAGAGATCGATCGCATAACCTGTCGGCTCGCCGCCCGCCTTGGCCGCGGAGAAGGGCGCTTCGTCATCGATGTAGCCGATGCGAACCGTTCCGCGCTCGATAATTCCGTCGAGAGTGGCGGCACTTGCCGTCAAGGCTGAAAGGGAAAGGGCGATAATCGCCAGCGGGAGCCGTCTCATGCACTTTGTTGCCACCGGCATGACGCTCATCTCCGAAAGACGGTTGCGATCTCAAAGCTATGCACGCAGCTTATGGCCCGCCCGCCATTTGTCAACCGAGGCCACCTAAAGCGGTTCAGTCCAGCCAGTTTGATGGCTCCCGCATGCCGTGGACAACGACGACAATTTCGGCGCCGTAACTCGTTGGTTCGTAAATGGCGATGTACCGCCCCTCGACGATTATCCTGGCGAGTGCGCTGATGTCAGGTCGAGCGGCACCCATCTCAGGATATTCGGCAACCCGGGCGAACTTTTCCAGCAGTCTCTGGATTAGCCGATCCGCTGCCGTCTCATTGTGAACAGCGATATCGTGCCAGATATCGCGTATCTGCCGTTTGGCACGCGGCGACAGCCGGTACCGGTTAGCCACGGGCGGCGCGTTCTGCCTTCAGGCTTTGCAGGAATTCGACGGGATCGATTTCCTCAGGTTCTCCGCTCGCCTTTCCAGCTTCATATTCCCGTTTAAGATTTTCGAGTTCTAGCGCTCGGATTTTTTCGCGTTGCTCCAGCAGACGCAGACTGTCTCTCATGACCTCGCTCGCGCTGGCGTAGCGGCCGCTCTCAACAAGTTCTTTGACCAAGCCCTCATAATGGGCTCCGATATTGTAGCTGGATGGCATTGTAAATCCTCGCGTCATCAAGCTCACATTATCAGTTTTTGATAATCGGGCCAAATGAAACCGTCGGTAGTCGCAGGCAGACCCAAAAACGAAAAACCCGGCACGCCGGCCGGGTCTTTCCGTATCGTCGAGAGAAATCGCCTTCAGCTGCGGGCGATGATTTCCTTGCCTTCGATCTTCATGGCGACGCCGAGCGTACCGGTCGAGCGGCGCACGAGGAAGCGTGGGCGGCGGTTGGCGAAGTAGGAATGGCGGCGGCGCGGCTTCAGGTGGCTGGTGCGCAGTTCGCCGAGATGGTCTTCCAGCGGACGAGCGACGCCGTCGGCTTCGACCATCAGCATGGGAATACGGAAGGCTTCCGACCATCCGCGCCAGTCGGCGGCAATGTCGGAGAGGTCGTGCGCGACCAGAAGCGGTACGCAGAGATCGGGGTCTTCGTGGTGCAGTTCGAGCGTCACGGTCACTTCGCCGTTGCCATGGTCGATGGCGCGGGCGGCAACGCCTTTGAAGGCGCGCTTCGGCAGGGCGATGGAGAGCGGCAGGCCGCTGGACGGCAGGATCTTGCGCAGGATGGCGCCACGTTCATCGATCGTTATGCTCACATCGCTGGTGGAATCGTGGATGGCGTAGCTGACCTGCTGCGGAAAGCGCGACGGATCCAGACGAAGTGTCGCTCCAGCCCATGCGGGCTTCATAACGGTGTTGTTCATGTTCATTTCTACCCTTGTCTTACCTGAGAGCCGGTTTCCGGTCTTCTCCTCGGGACTTTTCGTCCTCTGTGGCTGACAATAGGCGCCGCCTGTTCGAGACAGCTTAAAAATCGCGGTTAAGAAGACCTTGCCTCCCTGGATGGTTATCAAAACCAAACGTGGCAGGGTTTCCGAGAGGTGAACGATGGGGTGTGCCAAGTCGCGACAGGCCGCGGGTAAGTCTCGGGTAAGCTTTTCATAGCAAAATAGAACGGAAACCGCCTGCCATTCATCTAAGCATTTGTCGGAATAGGACGCTCATGATCTCCGCTTCGTTGGCCTATACGATAATATCAGGCGATATGCAGAAGAGCCTGGACCGCGTCGCCTCGCAGACGACGGTGAAGCGCGAGGCGCAATATTATGAAGAAAACATCAATAAAGTCAAAGATGTAGACGATTTCCTCGGCAACTATAAGCTCTATAGTTATGCGATGAAGGCTTACGGCCTTGAGGATATGACCTACGCCAAGGCCTTCATGAAGAAGGTTCTGGAGAGCGACCTGACGGATGCCGACAGCTTTGCCAATAAGCTCTCGGACAGCCGCTACAAGGAGTTCGCATCCGCCTTCAATTTCGGCACGACGGCGACGGATCCGCAGAGCGACAGCCAGGAAACCGACATGCTGGGGCTCTACACCCAGTCCTATGCCGATGAAGGCGCCAATGCCGCCACGGAATCGACCTATTATAGCACGGCGATCGACAAGGTTCAGAGCGTAAGCGGACTGACGTCGAATTCCCGTCTTCGTGCTTACGTGCTCGGCGCCTTTGGCATCGACCCGACCTACGTGTCCAACGACTATCTCAGCAAGGTCTTGACCAGCGACGTCAACGATCCGGACAGCTTCGTCAACACGTCAGGCAACGCCAAATACAAGGCGCTTGCCGCCCAGTTCAGCTTCAACGCGGACGGTACGGTCAGCGGTACGGCGCAAACCGCCGATCAGAAGAACGCGGTGATCGAGCAGTACAATCTCACCGTCCCGTCGATCGTCACCACCAAGGCAGCCGAATACAACAAGGCCTATTTCGACGCCAATATCGGCTCGATCACCAGCGTCGATCAGCTGATTTCGGACAAGCGGCTGACGTCCTATATCAAGGCCGCCTATGGCACCGGCGAGGATTTCAGCGACGCCGGCCTGAAGCGCGTGCTGACCGATTCCAGCTACGCGACCGTGCTTGGATTTGACGCAATCTATGCCGCCTTCAATTTCAATTCGGATGGCACCGTCGACACGACGAAGGCGGGATACGCCGCGCAGACATCGGCTCAGATCGCCGCGACGGCGACGGCTGCCAGCAACATGTCGAGCGCCTACGCCACCAAGATCGCCAGCATCAAGACGGTCGACGACTTGATCGCCGATACCAAGATGACGTCCTACATCAAGGATGCCTATGGCGTTTCGCAAAGCTTGAGCGACGCGGACCTCAAAAGCGTCCTGACCGATTCGAGCTATGCCGGGCTGCTCGGCCTTCAGGATGTGCATGACGCCTTCAACTTCCAGGCCGACGGCAGCGTGACGTCGGATGGCGCTCAGACGGCCAGCCAGACGCGGCTCGCCGGTTATAGCGCGAGCGACAATCTCAGCTATTACCGCAGCCAGATCAGCACGCTCTCCAATGTCGACGATCTGATTGCCGACACGAAGCTGACGAGCTTCCTGAGAAGCACCTATTCGTTGCCATCCAGCGTGAGCGATGCCGATCTGAAAAGCATCCTGACCGACTCGAGCTTCGCGGCCTCTAGCGGATTCAGCAACGTCAATGCGGCATTCAATTTTGCGGCTGACGGCTCTGCCGCTGCAATGTCGGGCCCGCAGAGCACGCAGCAGACGACGAGCGTCGATACGCTTTACGCAGCACATTACGCCGATGAACAGCAGGCCGAGATCGATAGCGCGGTTGCCAACTACAAGGCGCGGATGACCGATGACAAGGTGACCAACGTCACTGATTTCCTGCGTACGAACCTAACCGCAGACACAGACGCCAGCAACGACAGCCTTCCTGACCTTTACCAGATGGCGCTTCGCTCCTACGGATTGACGGAGCAGGATGTGCCGCGCAGCACGATGCGCAAGTTGCTGCAGAGTGATCCTTACGACCCCGAGGGTTATGTCGCTTCTTTGAAGGACGACCGCATCACCGACATGGTGCGCGCGTTTAATTTTGGAACCGATGGCAAGGCGACATCCGAGGTGCAGGCCGTATCGACCGCAGTGCTGGCGAAATACGCAACGGCCTACAAGTCGCTCGCGACACTGGGCATGAGTTCCGGGCCGCTGAGAGACAAGGCGTCCGACGACGCGACCAAGGAAGTCGATGATTTTGCCAAGAAGATCGTGACGGTGAAGTCGCTCGACGATTTTCTGAACGACAGCGAGCTGACTGACTTCGTCCTGAAAGCCAACGGCCTTGAGCCGAAGGACTACGACAAGGCAACCTTGAAGAAGATCTTCACCTCGGACCCGACGGACGCCAAGAGCTACCTGAACAAGACGGCGCCTTCGAAATTCAAGGAGATCGTCGCCGACTTCAACTTCGATACGTCCGGAAACCTGACCCGTTCGAAGATCGGCGCCATCCAGAATGTCGGTGCGGAAGAGCGGACCCAGCAGGGCTATCTGCAAATGACGCTCGAAACCCAGCAGGGCGAGAGCAATGATGGTGTGCGTCTCGCACTCTACTTCGCCCGCAAGGCCCCGAGCGTCACCTCTATCTATTCGCTGATCGGCGACCAGGCGCTGTTCCAGGTGATCACCACTGCCTACAGCCTGCCGACGAGCATGTCGAACATGGATGTCGACAAGCAGGCCACTCTCCTGAAGAAGTTCATAGACGTCAGCGATTTCCAGGACCCGGACAAGGTCGACAAGCTGATGCGTCGGTTTACCGCGATGTATGACCTCAGCAACAACACCAGCAGTTCGCCAGCGCTCACGATCATGAGCTCCTACGCCTCGAACGCCGCCGCCATCAACAGCAAGAGCTAAGAGGCGTTGCAGCCTTGCAGCATCAAAGCGGCCATCCGGCCGCTTTTTCGTCAGTCTATGCTGACTACCTTGCCAGGGTTCATAATGCCGGCCGGGTCAAACGCCTTCTTGATGCGGCGCATCAGGTCGATTTCGATCGCCGGGCGGATCGCGGCAAGTTCGTCGCGTTTCAACTGGCCGATGCCGTGCTCGGCCGAAATCGAGCCACTATGCGCAAGCACCAGCCCGTGCACGATCTCGTTCATCTCATGCCAGCGATCGAGAAACGCCTGCTTGTCGGCGCCCACGGGCTGCGAGATGTTGTAGTGGATGTTGCCGTCGCCCATGTGCCCGAAAGCGCAGATGCGCGCGCCTGGCATGGCCGCCATCACCGCCTGCTCGGCCTCGTGCATGAAGGTGGGTACGGTCGAGACCGGCACTGAAACGTCGTGCTTGATCGATCCGCCTTCCGGCTTCTGCGCTTCCGACATGCTTTCGCGCATGTGCCAGAGCGCCGTCTGCTGCGCGACGGACGAGGCGATGGCCGCGTCCTGCACCAGACCCGCCTCGAAGCCCTGCTCCAAAAGCGCGGTCATCATCCGCTCGGCGGTCTCGGCCGAATCTGAAGTGGAAATGTCGATCAGGACGTACCAGGCATGTTCCGATTCCAGCGGATCGCGCACGCCCTCGATATTGCGGGCCGTGATCTCGACGCCGAAGCGCGGCATCAGTTCGAAGCCGGTCAGCGACGTGCCGCAAAGGCTGGAAG
Organism: Hyphomicrobiales bacterium; assembly: GCA_900472605.1. Taxonomy (GTDB): domain Bacteria; phylum Pseudomonadota; class Alphaproteobacteria; order Rhizobiales; family Rhizobiaceae; genus Rhizobium. The sequence goes on from UCJD01000031.1 coordinate 7,278, forward strand.
CGAGGTTGAACAAGGACAGCGCGTCCTCCACCGAGCTCAGGCCGGCGAAAGCCACCTGCTTGCCGAGTGGTTGCGGGAAGAGCTTCAACACTGCGCCGGTGATGATGCCGAGCGTTCCCTCGGCGCCGATGAAGAGATCGCGAAGGTCATAGCCGGTATTGTCCTTCTTGAGGCGGCGCAGCCCGTCCCAGATCTCGCCGGTGGGCAAGACGACCTCCAGCCCGAGGCAGAGCTGGCGCATGTTGCCATAGGCGAGCACAGCTGTGCCGCCGGCATTCGTCGAGAGATTGCCACCGATCCGGCAGGAGCCTTCCGAGCCGAGCGAAAGCGGAAACAGCCGTCCAACGGCCTGCGCCGCCTTCTGGACCTCGGCGAGGATCGCGCCTGCATCGGCCACCAGCACGTTGGCAACGGGATCGACGTCGCGGATCTTGTTCATCCGCTCCAGCGACAGGATGATGTCGGACTTACCCTCGCGCGGCGTCTGACCGCCCACGAGGCCGGTGTTGCCGGTCTGCGGCACAACGGCGGTGCCGGTCTCGCTGGCGAGCTTGAGGATCTCGGAGACTTCCTGCACGGTGGCGGGCTTCAGGAGCATCGGCGAGGAGCCGTGGTAGAGGCCGCGGTTCTCGATCAGGTGCGGCGCCAGATCCGCCTCGCCGCGCAGCGCATATTTGTCGCCGACGATGGCTGCGAAACGGTCGAGTAGCTCAGGTGAAACGCTGCTCATCGGGCTTTATCCTCTGTTATTCCCGTGGGGCCGCGGCGCGCCGCAGCCGGTCGTTGATGGCTTCGCCGAGACCCTCGTCGGGAATGGCGCTAAAGGCGATCGTCGCTGCGCCGCTGGCATCGGCACGCTTCATATAGTCGAACAGATTGGTCGCCGCTTCCGCAAGATCGCCGCTCTCGCTGAGATTGAGCACGACCTTGGCCTTATCGGCGTGGGCGACGGGCGAGGGACCGAAGGCGATCAGCGCCTCGTCATCCCCGACCTCGATGGCATCGAGCCGCACCGCCGCGCCCGGCGCATAATGCGAGGCCATCATGCCCGGCGCCTCGATCGCGGCGGAAGCCACCTTCGGTCTCACCAGCTTCACGCCGGCCACGCGCTCGATCTCATCCGCCGGCAGCCCGCCTGGCCTCAGCAGCCTGAGCTTGCCGTCCTCGACCTTGACGATGGTGGATTCGACGCCGACATCGCTTGCCCCGGCGTCGAGGATCAGCTGGATCTTGTCCCCGAGATCGGCCTGCACGTGGGTGGCGCTGGTGGCGCTGATCTTGCCGGATGTGTTTGCGCTCGGCGCCGCCAGCGGATGGCCGAAGGCGCGGATCAGTTCGCCGGCAAATCCCTTCGGCACCCGGATGCCCACTGTGTCGAGCCCTGCTGTCGCCAGCGCATGGATGCCGCTTTCAGGCTTCAGGGGCACGACGATCGTCAGCGGGCCGGGCCAGAAGGCTTCGGCAAGCGCCCGCGACAGCGGATCGAAATCGGCATAGGTCTCTGCCATTGCGAGATCCGCCATGTGACAGATCAGCGGATTGAACTGCGGTCGGCCCTTGGTCTCGTAGATGCGGGCGATGGCGGCCGGATTGGTAGCGTCGGCGGCAAGGCCGTAGACGGTCTCGGTCGGAATGGCGATCGGCAGACCATCGCCCAGCACCCTGCGTGCGGCGTCCAACGCCTGCTGCCTGTTCTCGGTGATGTCGATGATCTCTGCCATATGCTGCCCGGATAGTCTGTCCGGCAGTCCTTATGCCCTTGCGGCCCAGGGATCAATATATCCGATCAATATCAGAGCTGGCGAATGATCCCGATCAAAGCTGGCGCATGATCCCGGCTAGAGCACGCTCATGACCTCAGAGTTGGCGAATGATCTCGCGGAGCTGCTCGTTGCGGGCGCCGAGCAGGAGCACGTTCTTGATCGCGACCTGCGGATCGTCGGTCCGAAAGAGCAGGCCGTTACCGCGGACGTTCCGATCGATCGTCATCTTCTCCGGCGTATGCTCGCCGGGCCGGATCGCGACGGCGAAATACATGCGCGAGTAGCGCACGTCGATCTTCTCGAAGACATTGTCGTTGTCGCTGATGTCGGCGTAGAAGTTGGCGATGTAGAATGCCCAGCTGACGGCTTCATATTGCGCGAATTTGGTGCGCGCGGCGGTCACGTGGCAGTAGCCGAGATGCGGGCTGTCTTCCAGCGTGCGGTGAAACACCATCTTCGGAAACTGGATGGCGCGGTGAAAGCCGTTGATATGCTGGTGTGTCTTTTCGCCGGCGGTCTGCAGCTTGCGGCCGGTCTTTTCGGCCACTTCGTCGTGGGTGAGATAGCGGCGTTCGGCTGCGAGCCAGTGCGACTGATGGCGGGTGATCTTGCCCGTGCGCAGGAATTCGGAATGCGGCGCGACCGGCGCAGTCGGCGGGTCGATGCTCGCTTTGGCGTCGAAGTAACGAAGTTTCGCCATGGTCTTGCTTCCGGCTGCCTGTCTCTTTGGCCGAAGGATAGGCAATCATGCTTAATGCGATGTTAAATTGGGTCGATTGCGATCGCGTCGGGAAGAAAGCGCCACAAATTCTGTCGCAAACAGAATATTGTCGGCGTGGCCGGCTTTGCCTGCCTTGATCTCTGGTAATTCCGGCAAAGTCGCAAATAGTCCTATTTGTTTGAAGCGACGCGGAAATGCGCCTTCTCCGTCACGCCGCTATCGCCTCGATGCACCTGTCGTCATTTTCGAAGCCGATGTCGCTTTGCAACCACGCGGGCGGCACGGGCGGTGGTTAAATACGCATCACAAGCAATATCTCCTTCGGGAGAGGGGGCGAACGCTTCCCGCGGCTTTCGCCATCCGTTATGTGGCAGCCCGAATAGACGAGGATATGAGATGGATATTCGCAGCAACGTTTTACGGCAGCTCAAGAACCGCCGCGAGGGCTTCAGCCTCGAGCAGCCCTTCTATATCGACGAGGATTACTTCAAGCTCGATATGGAAATGATCTATTACCGCGACTGGCTGTTCATGGGCCATGACTGCGAGCTGCCGAAGGCCGGCGCCTACTTCACGGTGCAGATCGGCCAGTATCCCGTCGTCATCGTACGCGGCCGCGACAATGTCATCCGCGCTTTCCACAACAGCTGTCGCCATCGCGGCTCGCGCGTCTGCACCAAGGATCACGGTTCCTCCGTTCGTCTCGTCTGCCCCTATCACCAGTGGGCCTACGATCTCGACGGCAAGCTCGCCTTTGCCCGCCACATGGGCGACGATTTCGACAAGTCCGGCTTCGGCCTGAAGCCTGTCCACTGCGAAAGCTTCGGCGGCTACATCTTCATCTGTCTCGCCGACAAGGCGCCGGATTTCCAGCCCGTCCGCGACATGGTCGCCCCCTACATGATGCCGCACCATCTGAAGGACGCCAAGATCGCCTTCCAGAGCACCATCATCGAAAAGGGCAACTGGAAGCTCGTCTGGGAAAACAACCGCGAGTGCTACCACTGCGCCGCAAACCATCCCGAACTCTGCCGCACCTATCCTGAGGCGCCGAGCGTCACCGGCACCGACGGCGGCGCCGACGATCCCGAAATCTCGGGTCACTGGGCGCGCTGCGAGGCCGCCGGCCTGCCGAGCAAGTTCCAGATCTCGCCGGATGGCCAGTTCCGCGCCGCCCGCATGCCGCTGATCGAGGATGCCGAGAGCTACACCATGTCCGGCAAGCGCGCCGTCGCCCGTCCGCTGTCGGATGACGTGACGATCGACCGGATCGGCACCATGCTGCTCTTCCATTATCCGACGACCTGGAACCACATCCTCGGCGACCACGCGATTTCCTTCCGCGTCCTGCCGCTCGGCGCCAACGAGACGGCCGTCACCACCAAATGGCTGGTCCACAAGGACGCCGTCGAAGGTGTCGATTACGATCTCGAGGAACTGACACACGTCTGGACCGAAACCAACGACCAGGACCGCCGCATCGTCGAGGAAAATGCCTTCGGCATCCATTCCCCGGCCTACGAGCCCGGCCCCTATTCGATGCTGCACGAAGGCGGCGTCATGCAGTTCCTCGAATGGTACTCGCTGTTCATGACCAGCCGCCTGCAGGGCGACCAGGCAAAGTTGTCTGTCGTCGCGTGAGGTTGACATTCAAACAAGAACGGCCTCGCGCTTGATAGAAGTCGGGGCCGTCTTCGTTCTCGGGAATTGTCAGAAATCCTGATAGTTCAGCGCATTGATCTCCCGCGGCGGCACCGAGGAGGTGACGAGCGCGTCCTGCGAGGCGAGCGCGATCGGCGCCGTCACCGCGGGCAGCTGCGTAATCGGCGGCAGATGCGGCGTCGAGACCGCGACCACGGTGGCAGGCTCAGGGCGTGCACGCGGCTCCATCTCCATCTTGGCAAGGATCAGCGGCGGATCGGGCTCGCGCGCCGGTAGAAGGTTGCCCTGCGCCCAGATTTTCGCGAGGTCCGCCCTGTTCATGGCGGCGACGTTGACGTCGATATCGGTCAGCGTGCCGGGAACGCGATAAGGGCAGCGGCGCTTGCTGCAATTGGCACCGGCGGAGAATTGCCAGAGCAGGTAATTGTCCCAGTTGCCCATCGGGAACACGCCCTTCACATCCGGCTTGTAGCGCGCATACCAGATCGGCAGCCGCGCCAGCACCGGATAGTCGTTGCGGTAGGCGGCGATATAGCGGGCAGTATCGTGGTTGGTGTAGAGCACCGGATAGCGTCCCGTCCGCGTCTTGATGTGGCCGACGAAGATCTGCGCATCCTCGAGCGACATGAATTTCTGGGGATCGATGCCCTCGAGATCGAGGATCATCATCTCGTCGGGCTTCGGCGTCGCGTAGTCGAGGAAGTGGTTGGCCTGGTCGACCGGGTTGCCTGGGCGGGCGAGGTGATAGGCCCCCCACAACAGCCCCGCTGCGCGCGCCACCAGCCGTCGTGTCTGGAAGAGTTCGCGGCTGACCGCGTATTTGCGCCACATCGTCTTGCAGTGGCCGACCGTGTCGCCGGCATGGTCGCCGGTGCACGAAAAGCTTTCCGGCAGTCCGTCGGATGCCTTGGAGATAAAGCCGGCGATCCGCTTGTCGGAGGTGAGCGCCTCCCAGTCGATCGTGTTCAGCTCATAGCCGTCGACGACGAGCGCGTTTTCCGTCTTCTTCCAGGGGAGCGTGTCGCCAGCCGTGGCGTAATGAGACAGTCCGGCAGCGATCGCCAGAAGCAGAATACGGAGAGTAGCTCTTCCATGCCGTTGCTTCATGTAACGAGAGTGATGAAAACTGGTTAACGAATTGCTTATCAGTTTTTATGAATAAACAAAAAATCGTGACCGGTCGCGAAAAAAGATGCGTTCAGGAACATCTTCCCCATCAATACGTTACATCTCGGGTTCATTTATGGTGAGATTGGAGTGTTTATGCCCAGGTCGTTCAAGCAACTCGTCGTCGCGGCCATTTCTTCCCTGATGCTGGTGACAAGCTTCATGCCTTCGCAGGCAGTACAGATGCCGTCTGCGCCACAGGTGGAAAAATCGGCGGATGTTCAAAACGTGCAATATTGCCGCTATGGTCGCTGTGGCCCGCCGCGTCCCGGCTATTATGGCCGACCGGGTGGTTACTATCCCGGTTATCGTCCCGCTTACCGCCCGGCCTATCGCCCCGGCTGGTATGGCGGCTATCGCGGCTACACCTACTACCGCCCCGGCTATCGCCACTATAACGGCTATTGGTATCCGCTCGCAGCCTTCGGCGCTGGCGCCATCATTGGCGGCGCAATTGCCAGCCAGCCGCGCTATGTGGAGCCGGCACCGCGCTACGTCGCGCCGGCAGGATCCAGCCATGTTGCCTGGTGCCAGCAGCGTTATCGCTCTTACCGCGCCTACGACAACACCTTCCAGCCGTATAATGGCCCGCGCCAGCAGTGCGTTTCGCCCTATTGAGGTTGAGTGGTCAGCTGATGTGACGGATGCCCTCCGGTTTGCGACCGGAGGGCATTGTCATTTCTGGTCGTCACAAAATATTCACCCGCTTCAGCAACCACCACGCCAGCACGATCGATGCGACGATCATCGCGATCGCGTATTCCGTGCCGGTGGAACCCTGCGTGAACGGTAAATTGGCCGTGTTCATCCCGAAAAATCCGGTCACCAGCGTCGGCGGCAACAGGAAGGCCGTCATGATCGACAGGATGTAGAGATGCCGGTTGGTTTCGGAAGACTGCTTGGAATCGATTTCCTCGTGCAGCAGCCGGGCCCGGTCCTGCAGCGCGTAGATGTCGTGATCGACAGTCTCCAGCCGCGCCGTCAGCCGCCCCGCAATATCCTCGAAGCCGAAGGGCATCTCGTCGTCGTCGGTAGCGGCCGCCCTGCGCATCAGCGCCAACACCGTTCTCAGGTGCCGGTGGATGCGTACCACCGTGCGCCGCACCGGCGCCAGCCGCCGCCGCTCGTCGCGCGTGCCGGTGTCGTAGACGAAGTCCTCGATGATGTTGAGCTCTTCGGTGAGGTCCATGACGATCGCGATCATCGTCCGCTGGAATTCCGTCACCAGCAATTCGAAGAGATCGACCGGACGCGAGAACTTCGCCGGGTTCTTCTCGATCAGCAGCCGCGCCCGCTCGACGCTGCGCAGCGGCTGTAGCCTGGTGGTGATGATGAAACGGTCGGAGATGGCAAAGTGCAGCCAGCCGAGATCGGCGGTTTCGTGATCGAATTCGCGCTGGCAATCCACCAGCGTGCCGTAGAGCATCTGCTCATCGACGGTAATCGCCGAATGCGTGTCGTGGGTCGTGAGTGCCGCCTTGGCGTCGTCGGTGAGGCCGGCGAGCGTGTCGAGCAGCGCCGGAACGCGGGCGTCGGCGAGGTTGAGGTGCAGCCAGTAGAAACCGCCGTCGCAGGTCAGGTCTGCCGGCACCGCGTTGTTGGAAAGCCGCGTCGGCTTGCCGCCGCCATCGGGGAAACGATAGCCCCAGACGAACCCCGGCATGCTAACGGGCAGTGTATCCATGGTATGCCGATCCTGTTGCCTTGACGGTGCCGTCCGGGCGGGGCGCCGCGTGACGAACGGGCACCGGATGCCGTCTCACGAGAGAATGAGCATGCCGCCGCCTCTGAAGGCAAGAGCTTTCAGCTCCTGCCCGCGGCTTTCTCTATGACACTTATCCTTCGGTTTCATGACAGACGCGGCCGATGCAGGTCGCATCGAGCGCAAGTTTAAAATTGACGTTTACGTAAAAATCAATTAGCTCTGCCGACGAAGGAGCGGACGAGGGGGAGGAGTGCCCCGCCGCCCGGCATACGAGGAGAGCAAGCATGTACAAGGCGCCCGTCGAGGAAATCGCGTTCACCCTGAGGCACGTGGCCGGTCTGGCGAAAGCGATCGACGATGGCCTGCTCGGCGATCTCGGCGAGGATCTCGTAGATGCGATCCTCAGCGAAGCTGGGCGCTTTGCCAGCGACGAGATCGCCCCATTGGCCGAGATCGGCGACCGGCAAGGGTCTCGCATCGCCGACGGCAAGGTGACGACCCCGGACGGCTGGCGCGACCTCTATCACGACTGGATATCGGGCGGCTGGAACGGGCTGAGCGCGTCGGAGGAGTTCGGCGGCCAGGCCTTGCCGCATATGTTGAACGTCGCAGCGCTCGAAATGTGGAATTCCGGCTCCATGGCCTTCGCGCTCTGCCCGACGCTGACCATGGGCGCCATCGAGGCGATCACGGCGCATGGCAGCGACAGGCTGAAGGCCACCTACCTACCAAAGCTCGTCTCGGGCGAATGGACAGGCACGATGAACCTGACGGAGCCGCATGCCGGCTCCGACCTCGGCGTTCTCAAGGCCCGAGCCGAACGCCGCGACGATGGCAGCTACCGTATCTTTGGCCAGAAGATCTTCATCACCTGGGGCGAACACGACGCCGCCGACAACATCATCCACCTGGTGCTCGCCCGACTGCCGGACGCGCCAGCGGGCACCCGCGGCATCTCGCTGTTCCTCGTGCCGAAATTCCTGGTCAATGATGACGGCTCGCTTGGCCCGCGCAACGATCTCTTCTGCCACGCGCTCGAACACAAGCTCGGCATCCATGGCTCGCCCACCTGCACCATGATCTACGGTGACGGCCGTTTCGGCAACGAAAAGGGTGCGATCGGCTGGCTGGTCGGTGAGGAGAACAAGGGTCTCGCCTGCATGTTCACGATGATGAACAACGCCCGCCTTGCCGTCGGCATGCAGGGCGTCGCCATCGCCGAGGCGGCCACGCAGAAGGCCGTCGCCTATGCCCGCGAGCGCACCCAGGGCAAGGCGCCGGGCTGGACGGGTTCTGGCCAAGCGGGGGCGATGAGCCCGATCATCGAGCATCCCGACGTCATCAGAATGCTGCTGACCATGAAGGCGCTCACCCAGGGCGCCCGCGCCATCGCCTATAGCTGCGCCCACGCCACCGACATGTCCCACCGCGCCGGCAAGGGGACGCGGCACTGGCAGGAGCGCGCAGCCCTGCTCACCCCGATCGCCAAGTCCTTTGCCACCGATATCGGCGTCGATGTCGCCTCGCTCGGCATTCAGGTGCATGGCGGCATGGGCTTCATCGAGGAAACCGGCGCCGCCCGCTATCTGCGAGACGCCCGCATCGCCCCGATCTACGAAGGCACCAACGGCATCCAGGCGATCGACCTCGTCACCCGCAAGCTGCCGCTCTCCGAGGGCAACGAAGTGCGCGGCTTGATCGCCGAACTGCGGGATATCGCTGACGGCGTGGCGCAGTCGAACCGCGACGGCTTCGGCGGCACCGCCGAGCGGCTACGGCGCGCCATCGATGATCTCGCCGAGGCAACCGACTGGCTCCTGGCGCAGCTGGCGGCCGGCAACACCACAGAAGCACTTGCCGGCGCCACGCCCTATCAGCGGCTGTTCGGCCTGACGCTGACCGGCTGCTATCTCGCCAAGGGCGGGCTCGCCGAAGCAACCGACGGCAAGGCCAACGATCGCATCGCGCTTTGCCGCTTCGCCGCGGAAAACCTGCTGGCCGAGACATCGGCCCTCAAGGATAGTGTGGTCAACGGCGCCGCCAGCCTTGCCGCTGCCAGATCCATTCTTGCCTGAGGAGCCCTGATATGGCCGACCACATTCTCGTCGAGCGCCCCGCGGGCTATCCCGGCGTCCAGATCATCCGCTTCAACTGCCCGGACAAGAAGAACGCCATCACCCGCGCGATGTATACCGCGATGACGTCGGCGCTTCAGGCGGCGGACGCTGATCCCGATATCGGCGCGACCGTCTTTCTCGGTACCGAAGGATGCTTCTCCGCCGGCAACGACCTCGGCGATTTCCTGGCCGTTGCCATGGGCGGTGGCATGCCGCGCGAGGTCATCGAATTCCTCTACGCGCTGGTGCGCGCCGCGAAGCCTCTCGTGTCTGGCGTCGATGGCCTGGCGATCGGCATCGGCACGACCATGCATCTGCATTGCGACCTCACGATCGCTTCGGCCCGCAGCCACTTCCGCACGCCCTTCGTCGATCTGGCGCTGGTGCCGGAGGCAGCCTCCAGCCTGATCGCCCCACGCATCATGGGCGCGCAGCGCGCCTTCGCCCTGCTCGCTGCCGGCGAGGCGTTTTCGGGCGCTGAGGCGCGGGCGGCCGGCTTGGTTTGGAAGGTCGTCGATCCCGGGCAAGTAGAGGAGGAAACGCTTGGCCTAGCCGCCAGGCTGGCCGCCAAGCCGCCGGAAGCGCTGCGCCTGTCGCGTGATCTCATCCGCGGTGACCGTGAGGAAATCATCGCCCGCATTGACGAGGAGGCCCGCCACTTCTCAGCCCGCCTGCAGAGCAGGGAAGCCCGCGCCGCCTTCGAGGCTTTCATGCGCCGTTGAGGCGGCGATGATACCGGAATGTTCAAAAAGTATTACTTTTAATCAAATTTTACCGATTCGCTTGTTTAGTGAACGGCAATGCATGACGCAGCACGGGCATGAGCGCCCGGCCCCTTTCCGGCACAATCAATGGCGCGGACGCCAGCGGATCGACCCCCGATCGCTGAAGTCGTCGGGCAGCCGCATTCGAGACAATGCTATGTTCAAAATGAAGATCAAGACGCTGCTTCCAGTGCTCTTCCTGTCCCTCGTCGCCATCTCCCTCGTTCAGGGCGCCATCGCCGCCGTCGCACTGACCAGTCTCGAAGCCAATACGCGCGAGATCGGCGCCCGGAACATCCCGAACACCGAGCGACTGCACGCCATCGTCACCACCCTCAACGATGTGCGCCGCAGTTATGCCGACTATCTGCTGGCCTCAGGCAAGACCGATTTCCGCAATGCCGAGACGACGCTGAAGACCCGCCGCCAGCGGCTGGCCACCGCCATCGATGCCTTCGAAAAGCAGCCGAAGAACGACTACATGAGCCAGAACTTCGCGCGATTGCAGAAGGCGCTCGATAACGACACCGCGGTTGCCGACAAGATTATCGCGCTTGCGCTCGACAACAAGCGCAGCCAGGCCAATTCGCTTTATCGGGGTGAGCTGTCCATGTCTGCGAACAACATCCAGACGCTGATCGACGGCATGATCGCAAAGGACCGCCAGTCGACAGATGCGGGCCTCGTCTCGGCCGCCGGAAACTACTACGCTGGCACGGTCTCGATCGTCGCCGGCCTTGCGGTCGCGCTTGTTGCCGCCATCGCCGCCGCCTACCTCGCCTGGAAGCGCATCTCGCGGCCGATCACAACCATTGCCTCGCGCATGGCCGGCCTGGCCGACGGCGATCTCGACGCTGCCGTGCCCTACACCAACCGCCATGACGAGATCGGCGACATGGCGGCTGCCGTCTCGGTCTTCCGTGCCAATGCCTTTGCGCGTCTCGATCTCGAACGCAGCGCCGAAGACAACCGCGCGCATGCCCGCGACGAGCGTGCCCGCAACGAAGCCGTAAAGGCACGCGAGGCAGCCGAGATCAATCACGCCGTCGAGGCGCTGGCGGGGGCGCTGGGCGCACTGTCGCAAGGCGATCTCGCCCATCGCATCGAGCAGCCTTTCGCCGATCACCTCGATCGCCTTCGCAGCGATTTCAACGCCTCGGTCGCCAATCTCAGCGAAGCGCTGGAGGAGGTCGGTCACAACGCCCACGCCATCGACGCCGGCGCCGGAGAGATCCGCAATGCCGCAGATGGCCTTGCCCGCCGCACCGAACAGCAGGCAGCCTCGATCGAGGAAACGGCCGCTGCGCTGGAAGAGATCACCACCACGGTCAAGGATACCGCCCGCCGCGCCGAGGAAGCCGGTAGCCTGGTGTCGCGCACGCGCGGCGGTGCCGAGGAGTCCGGCAACATCGTCCGCAAGGCTGTCTCCGCCATGACCGAGATCGAGCAATCCTCGCAGAAGATCGCCAACATCATCAGCGTCATCGACGACATCGCCTTCCAGACCAACTTGCTCGCGCTGAACGCAGGTGTCGAGGCCGCACGCGCTGGCGAAGCCGGCAAGGGCTTCGCGGTCGTCGCCCAGGAAGTGCGCGAACTCGCGCAGCGCTCGGCCGTCGCCGCCAAGGAGATCGAGAGCCTGATCTCGGCATCCAACGCTCAGGTTCGCTCCGGCGTAAGCCTCGTCGGTGAAACCGGCAAGTCGCTGGAAACGATCGTCGGTCAGGTGCAGGACATCAGCCGCCATGTCGACGCGATCGTCACCGCCACTCGCGAGCAATCGACCGGCCTTGCCGAGATCAACACCGCAGTCAACACCATGGACCAGGGCACCCAGCAGAATGCCGCCATGGTCGAGGAGCAGACCGCCGCAAGCCATGGTCTGGCGCAAGAGGCCGCCAAGCTGATGCACCTGCTCGGCCAGTTCAACCTGCAGTCGGGCAACCACGCAATGGCGCGCCGCTACGCCGCCGCTTGATATCTCGGCGATGCAAAAGGCAAAACGCCCGCGCATGTCGCGGGCGTTTTCACTAGCACTTGGAAAAAACGGTGCAGCCCGTTATCCGTGCATCCGCTGACGCTCGGGCTGTTCCTCGACGAAACGGGTGTTGCGAGCCGAAAGCGGCTCCACCGGTAGAATATCGATCACATCGGCAGCGTCGAATTTGCGCTTCATGCCGCATATCGTGGCAATGACGACGCCCCTGTCAATATTGAAGGATGTCGCCAGGAAGTTCCGTTCGTCGCCATGATCATCAATGGAAATAACAAACATATTATCCTCCGTGTATTATCCATTGATACACGTAGATTATTTATCATAGATGAATTTATAGATCACCAATATTCAGTATATGAGAATATGCTTTGATATTCTGCTGGCGATACACGCATTTGTTCACGACGGGAAATGCTCGACATGCGTTTCGGCGGTGCGGCCGAAGTAGAGCACGCGGCGGCCGGGAAACGACACCATATAGCCGGCGCAGCCCATTGCCTTCACATTCCTGCAAAAGGCGCCGTAGCTGTAATCGAGTGGGTTTGCCTGCGCCCATTTGACCTGCGCGGCAACACCGGCCGCGTCGAAGGCTAGGGCGACCATATGCTCGGAAGAACGGTTGTCGAGCACCACGATGCCGCCATCCGCCAGGAAGTAGGTCGTAGTGTTCAGGCGATAGTCGACGGTATAGCCCTCGAAACCTGAATTGATCAGGGTCGCGACGATCTCGGGAAAGCTCATCGTCTTGTCATAGGCGCCATCGAGGCAGGTCCGGGCAATGGTCGTTTGTTGCGCGTTCATGGCGCTCTCCTCTCTGATGTCTGAGATCCGTATCGAAGTCCTCAGGTGGTCGGAATGTCGCTCAGACCACGCTCGCGGGCGATCAGCCGCAACAGCCGCTCGAGCTCATCGCGCTCTTCAGGTGAAAGCGTGCCGAAGAACATCGTATTGTTCTGATCCGCCAATGCCGCGAGCCGTGGCACCAGCTGGCGAGCCGCAGGCTTCAGCATCAGCATCTGCCCGCGTTGTCCATCGGCCTTGGCGTCGCGGCTTACGAGCTCCTTGTCGACCAGCCGGTCGGCAAGCTTGGAGATTGCGCCCTTGGTCATCCCCATGCGCTCGGCGAGCTGCGAGGGCGCGATGCCTTCGACGTCGTAAAGCATGCGCAGGAATACCCACTCCGCCACCGTCACGCCCTCCGCTTCAACGCTGCGCGCGAAACTCTGCGACACGGCGTTTGATACCGTTCGCAGCCAATAGCCGAGATGCGCTTCAATGTCGGAGATTGGTTTTGCTTCTGTCACGCATGCCTCATTGGTTGACTAGTAAACTACAAGACCTTAGTTTCCTAGTCAACATAATTTCGCGAGGCTCTATGCTCCATCAGGCGAGGGGATGCGGGCAATCACCTTGATCTCGAAATCGAAGCCTACAAGCCAGTTGACGCCGACGGCCGTCCAGTTCAGATAGGGCGCTTCACCGAATGCCTTCAGCCGCACATCGTTGATAACCGCGAACTGGTTTTCGGGATCGGTGTGAAATGTCGTCACGTCGATAACGAAAGGCAAGACGCCCTGGGAGGGCTTTCTCAACGAAGGCATCGCCTATATCGAGATGGCGCTCGAGCCTGAAATCCAGCGGATCATGCTACTCGCTGGTCCCGCGGTGCCCGGCTTATTTCTCCAGCGTCGCCACCACCTCGACATGCGAGGTCCACAGAAACTGGTCGATCGGCGTCACCGAGGTGATGCGGTAGCCGCCAGCGACGAGAATGGCGAGGTCGCGCGCAAGCGTCAGCGGGTTGCAGCTGACGGCGGCGATCTTCTTCACTGTGGAGCGGGCAAGCTCCTGGCACTGGAATTCGGCACCCGCGCGCGGCGGGTCGAAGACGACGGCGTCATAGACCTTCAGTTCCGATGTCATCAGAGGCCGGCGAAACAGATCGCGGCGCTCGACGCTGACGGGCTTGATCCCCTGCGTGTTGCGTGCGGCGTGGTCGAGTGCGGCAAGCGGCTTGTCTTCGCTTTCCACCGCATGCACCCGGCCGATCCGCGCCAGCCGGAGCGAGAAGGTCCCCGTGCCGGCAAAGAGGTCGGCGATGCGCTTGGATTTGCCGACATGGGCAAGCACCAGCTCGGCCATCGCCTCTTCCGCCGGCTTGGTCGCCTGCGTAAAGCTTCCCGCCGGTGGCGACACCTCTACGCCGCCGAAATCGAGCATCGGCTTCACCGGCTCGATCAGGATTTCGCCATTGACAGATACGCGTGCGATCCCTCGCATCGAGAGCACCGTCTCGGTCGCCTTGCGCCGCTGCTGGTCCGACAGCTTCTTCAGGCCGTCGGCGGCGATGTCGAGGCCCGTCGCCGTTTCGAGCACGGTGATACGGAACGCTTCAGCGTTGACGGCCAGTGCCGCGCCGATCGCCTTGATCGCCGGCAGCCGCGCCATGAGGCTCGCCGACGAGATGGGACATTCCTCGATATTGACGAGATGGTGGCTTTCGGCCTGGTTGAAGCCGATGAGCATCTCCTTCTCGGTCTTGCGCGCCGCGAATGTCACGCGCCGACGCTCGCCGGGATGGGCCGCCACGAGCTCGCCGACCTCCGGTGTCAGCCCCTTGGATTTCAGCGCGTCGATGACCAGCTGGCGCTTGAAGCCGCGATAGAGCGCGTCGCCTGCGTGCTGCAGCGTGCAGCCGCCGCAGGTGCCGTTGACGCCATCGGGGCCGAAGTGACGACAGTGCGGTTCCTGCCGGTCCGGCGAGGGCGTGGTGATCGACATCACTGTGCCCTGGCTCTTGATCCGCGCGATGGCGACCGTCTCGCCCGGCAACGTGAAGGGCACGTAGACCGGTCCATCAGCGCCGTTGGCGATGCCGTCGCCCTGGGCGCCGAGCCTCTGGATGGTGACTGTTTCAGTGCTCACGGCTTCGTTCCTGCGAGTAGATATTCCTGGTTTCCGTCCCCGCCCGATATCGGTGAGGGGATGAGCCCGAGGCTGGTCCAGCCCATGTCCTCGACGAACCAGCGCTCCAGTTCGGCAGCGACTGCGGGCGCCGTCGACGGATCCTTCAACATGCCGCCCTTGCCGATCGCCTCACGCCCGGCCTCGAACTGCGGCTTGACGAGCAGCACCGCCGTCGCGCCCTGTTCGGCCAGATCGAGCGCCGGCGCCAGCGCCAGCTTCAGCGTGATGAAGGAAACATCGGAGACGATGAAGGTGAGGGGATGGCCGACGTCCTCGGCCTCCAGATTGCGCGCATTCAATCCCTCGATGTTGGTCACATCGGGGTTTTCGGCAAGGCGAGGGTGCATCTGGCCGTGGCCGACGTCGATCGCGGTCACATGCGCCGCGCCGCGCTCGAGCAGCACCTCGGTAAAGCCGCCGGTCGAGGCGCCGACATCGAGACAGTGATGGCCCTTTGGATCCAGCTTGAAATGATCGAGCGCTGCCGTGAGCTTCAGCGCCGCGCGCGACACATAGTCCTGCGCGGGATCGTCGATTTCGATCGAGACATCCTCGCCGAAGACGGCCCCGGCCTTGGTGACGACCTTGCCGTCGACCTTGACGGTGCCGCGGCTTACCGCGTCGCGGGCGCGCGAACGGCTGGCAAAAAGACCCAGGCTGACGAGGAGCTGGTCGATACGTTGTGTATTTTGATCGGACATGGCCTGTCCATGCCGGGCAATGCGGCGCGTTGCAAGCCTTTTGTTGGTTTGCGCGCCAAGCCGTCGCCTTGTGCCGGTCGTCGCGTGCCATGCACGCCCGGCCGGTTCACGACCGGCTTGCCCAAGCAATGGTGAAATTAGGCGGTCCTGTGTGAGTTTGCGAAGAGCTACAACCTGCGCGGTTGATGAGAAGGTGATGTTGCTCTCAGGTAGGTTGATCACGCGGCCATGCAGCGATTCTGGAAAACAAAGTGCGACCCGTTGCCGCGCTTACTTAAACAATTTTAAATTATCCGTGGCTAGGGTCACGGTCGATTGCAGCGGCCGAAAGCCGCGTTCGCCATGATGGCTTATAATCCACCCGCCGATCATGTTTTCCCTCGTTCATAGCCCCCTGCACGCCCGCGCGTGCCCGATTTGCCATGGCGCCAGGCGCCCAGGAAAGACCGACTGATGTTTGCTAGAAACATGTCCCTGAACGGTAAGCTCGCCGCGACCTTCGCGGCTCTCATTCTCATCTTTGTATCCGTCTCCGCCTTCGTCTATTCGAAGGCCGGCGCCGTCGCGGAAGCTGCCATCGAGGAAAAGCGGTCGGAGCTTCTGGTCAATCAGATCGACGACGCGCTGCAGGCCATGCTCGAGCAGGCGGTCAATCTGCGCGGCTTCCTGCTCTTCAAGAGCGACAGCACCTACGCCGATCTCTTCAACAACCGCGACCGCATGCTGAACGCGATCGCCTCGGCCAAGCAGACGGCAGCAGGCAACGCGGAGTTCGTCTCCCAGATCGACGGCATGCAGAAGGCAGCCGACCTCTACTTCAACCAGCTTGCCGTGCCGCAGACCAAGGCGCGCAAGGAAACCGACATGCCGATCGATCAGATCGTCAAGATCGGCGTCAACGAAACCAAGGGCCAGTTGGACGGCTTCCGCCAGGCTTCGGCCAAGATCAAGCAGGCCGCGCGTGACGAATCCGCAGCCCTTTCCGCCATCAAGGCCGATGCCAGTGCCGCGCTCAACATGACGCTGCTCTTAGGCGGCATTTTCGCAGCGCTTGCCGCTGTCGTGCTTGCCTGGATGCTGTCGCGCAGCATCGTTCGCCCGATCGTCGGCATGACCTCGGCCATGGGCCGTCTTGCCGGTGGTCAGAACGATATCGACGTTCCCGCGCTCGATCGCCACGACGAGGTCGGCCGCATGGCGCAGTCGGTGCTGGTGTTCAAGAACGCGGCTATCGAAAAGCTGCGCCTTTCCGGCGAAACCGATCGCATGCGCAGCGATGCCGAGCGCCAGCGCCAGATGGGCGACGAGCAGAAGGCGCGCGAGGAAGGCGAACTGCGCTTTGCCATCGACAATCTGGCCGACGGCCTCTCCGACCTCGCCAACGGCAATGTCGCGATCCGCTTGACGACCCCGTTCGCCGCCCAGTTCGACCGCCTGCGCAACGACTTCAACCATGCCGTCGAAAAACTGCAGGCAGCCCTGCAGTCGGTCGGCCACAATGCATCGGCCATCAACGCCGGCGCCGGCGAGATCCGCACCGCAGCCGACGATCTGGCCCGCCGCACCGAGCAGCAGGCCGCAGCCGTCGAGGAAACCGCGGCTGCCCTCGAAGAAGTGACCACCACGGTTCGCGACAGCGCCAAGCGCGCCGAGGATGTCGGCCAGCTCGTCGAGCGCACCCGTCTCGGCGCCGAGCGCTCCGGCGAGGTCGTCCGCAAGGCCGTCACCGCCATGCAGGAAATCGAGAAGTCCTCAGGCGAAATCTCCAACATCATCGGCGTCATCGACGACATCGCCTTCCAGACCAACCTCTTGGCGCTGAACGCCGGCGTCGAGGCAGCGCGCGCCGGTGAAGCCGGCAAGGGCTTCGCCGTCGTCGCCCAGGAAGTGCGCGAGCTCGCCCAGCGCTCCGCCAATGCCGCCAAGGAGATCAAGGCGCTGATCAACACTTCGGGTACGCAGGTCAATTCCGGCGTCTCGCTCGTCGGCGAAACCGGCAAGGCTCTGTCGGAGATCGTCGGCGCCGTGCAGGAGATCAACAAGCATGTCGGCGCCATCGTGACGGCCACGCGCGAGCAGTCGATCGGCCTGCAGGAGATCAACACCGCCGTCAACAACATGGATCAGGGCACCCAGCAGAACGCCGCCATGGTCGAGGAACAGACGGCCGCCAGCCACTCGCTCGCCCAGGAAGCCATGGCGTTGGACGATCTGCTGCGCCAGTTCAACCTCGGCAACGACCGCGCCGCACCGCGCGCAGCAACCGCCACCCCGGCCTCGCGCCCGGTCGCGTCGCCAGCCAACGCGCTGAAGCGCAGCGTTGCCAGGGCCTTCGGCGGCGGCGCAAGTGCCGCGGCCGTCAAGGAAGAATGGTCTGAGTTCTGATCGAGCGCCGGATGATCAAAAGGGAAGGGGCTGCGCATCGCGCGGCCCCTTTCGCGTTGATGGCGCCGGTTGCTTCCGGGCGAAAAACTCAGCTTGCCAGTGCCAGTCCGCCGTACCGGCTGATCTCGCTTTCGATCTCGGCCACCAGCGTATCAAGCGCGGCGTTTCGCACCTTGCGGCCGCGACGCACCACGTAGACGAGATCGGGCGGCACAGGGAAGTGGTCGTTGATGATCTGCATGTCCGGCCGCAGATGCCGCTCGTTGAGCAGCGCCACGCCCATGCCGGAGCTCACAGCGGCGACGATGCCGGCAGCACTTGCGCATTCGAATACCGTCTCCAACATGATCCCGCCATCCTGCCCGATATCGAGCGCCCAGTGGCGATAGAAGCAATCGTCGTGGAAGGAGAGGAAGGGCACGGACGCACCATTGGGCAAGATCAGGCTCGGATGCTTCACCCAGTGCAGCGTCTCGCGAAACAGGATGACGTCGGTCGGGCGCACCTCGTGGGCGAAGACCTGCACGATCGCCGCGTCGAGTTCGCCCTGCTCGAGCATCGCCCTCAGCACCAGGCTCATGCGCACCTGCGTGCGCACGGTCACATCGGGATGCAGGCGGCGGAAGCGGCCGAGAATATGCGCGAGCGCGGAGCAGGTCGTATCCTCCGTCAGCCCAAGCGCGATCCGCCCGGCAAGCGCCGTCTTCGACAGGCTGAGCAGCGCCTCGTCGTGCAGCCCGAGAATGCGGCCAGCATAATCAAGCAGCTCCTCGCCCGCGGTGGTAAAAGCGGTGGCGCCGGCCCTGCGGTTCAGGAGCTCGCAGCCGAGGCTCGTTTCCAGCCGCTTGATCTTGTGGCTGACGGCCGATTGCGACAGCCCAAGCGCTTCCGCTGCCCGCGTTATGCCGCCGTGATGGCGGATAGCCCAGATGGCGCGCAGCGCGTCGATCTCCAGCCGCCGGTTGTTCAGGTCGCTCATGTCGTCTCGGTCTTCGTCGTTGCCTACTGATGAGAGCATGCATCGGCGTGACATCGTTTGCAAATGTTCATGACGGCTATCGCTTGAAAGTCATGCCGTCATCGAAATTTGTCATGTGCCTGGCTGGCGGCGATGCCTTATGCGGTCGATTGCAGACGCATGACAGGGATGACCGATGACCGACCAGGCACTGAGCGCCACGACCAAGCAGCAGCATCGCCTTCTATGGCCGCTGATGGCCGCATTGCTCATCATCGGCTGGAGTTCCGGCTTCGTCGGCATCCGCTATGCCAGCGAGGAGGCGAGCGTCGTGCTCGTGCTGTTCTGGCGCACGCTGCTGTCCGGTCTGATCCTGCTCCCCTTCGCCTTGACCATCGGTCCGCGCATGCAGTGGAAGGCGGTAGCCGGGCAGATGTGGTTCGGCGTCATGTCGGTCTTCCTCTATCTTGGCGGCTTCGCGCTGGCGATCGAGCAGCGTGTGCCGACGGGCCTCGTGGCGCTGATCTCGGATCTCTTGCCGCTCGCCATCGCCACCCTGTCGCAGCCGGTGCTCGGCGAACGGTTGAGCGGCCGGCAGTGGCTGGGCACGGCGATCGCCGTTGCGGGCGTGCTGATTGTGTCGCTCGACAGCCTGAGTTTCGGCTCGGCGCCGCTCTGGGCCTATGGCTTGACCGTCGGCTCGATGTTGATCTTCGCGCTCGCCTCCGTGCTGCACAAGCGTCGGCGCGTCGGCCACATGCCGGTGCATCAAAGCCTCTGCATCCACACGCTGACGGGTTCGGTGCTCTTCGGTATTTGCGCCCTGATGCAGGGTGACATCGCGCCGCCGATGACGCAAAACTTTGCCATAGGCATGGTCTGGCTGGTGCTGATCGCCACCTTCGCGGCCTATTCCGTCTATTACACCAGCCTGCGGCTTTTCCCGGTCGCCAAGGTTAGCGCCGCGATCTACTTGAGCCCGCCGGTCACCATGCTATGGGCCTGGGCTCTATTTTCCGAGCCGCTGACGCTGGCGATGTTCGTTGGTCTTGGCGTCACCCTCGTCGGCGTCTTCATGACCTCGCGCGGCTGAGGCCTCACATATCGTTCGATTTGCCGTCCGCGCGAAAATACAGGCGCTGGATGACCGCCATCATCAGCGCCGTCGCCCAGCCGAAGATGATCCAGCCGTTGACGGCCTCGAAAGCCGAAATCTGCCGCCACTCTTTGCCGAGCACGACATCGCCATACCCGACCGTCGTGAAGGTGACCGTCGAGAAATAGACGGCATCGTCAAGCGACGGCAAAGCGCCGATGAGGTGATACAGAAGCGCCCAGAGGCAGATATCAAGCGCGATCGGGATCAGAAGGTAACTGACCCAGACGACGGTCGCGATCGTGGCATGGCGGCTGAGATGCTGCGGATCGACCTTCCGGAACACACGAAGCCCGATTTCCATGAAGACGGCCTGTATGACAACAGTTGCCGCGATCAGCGTGGTTGCGAGGAGAAAGTTGACAGGCACCGGACCTCCAGGTGATGTGGGTCAACGTCAATATTGTGCGACGATCTCCGTCTCAATGCGCCCGTGCGCGAGCCGACGAAACGGTCGTCTTGAATGGCGTGCGCCGAACGCTGCGGATTTCCACTGCCTTCGGCATCCGCCCGACGGAGCAGCCAGCGCACAAGCTCCCTGGCTTCGCGCGACTCAAGCAGAACCGCCGTTACCCCGGCTTCGACAGGCAAGCCCGTCTGCCGGTCGATGACATCGACAAGACCCAGGCGGCCCGGCACAATTCTGTACCGCACGCCGATCGCCGCTCCTGGCCGCATTGCAATCACACCTCTCGCTTTCATCCGCTCAAACTAGCAGCCGTCATGGGTTCCGCATTGCGCAGGATCAATCTTGCGCGCGAAGGCCGCGATATCCGCGGATGGTTGATCGCGCGCAATGCAGGACGGTCGCCCAGCCCCTATGCTCATCCGCGCGAAAATCCGGATGGAGCCCGCCGTGCAGAACGTTCATCGCAAACACGGGCCTTCAGGACTTGTCGAGGCGGCAATGGCGGAACTGCGCGCCGCGCCGCTTCTGGTGCTCCTCGTCTTCGTGCCCTTGGTCATCCTGACGGATATCGTCTCGCCGGAATCCCATACGCTGCTCTTCATCCTATCGGTTCTTGCCATCATACCGCTCGCGGCCCTGCTCAGCCGCGCCACCGAGGCCGTCTCCACCCGCACCGGCGATGCCGTCGGCGGACTATTGAACGCGACGCTGGGCAACCTCACCGAACTCGTCATCTCGCTGGCCGCCCTGCATGCCGGGCAGTATCTGCTGGTCAAGGCCTCGATCGCCGGCGCCATCGTCACAAACACGCTGTTCATGCTGGGAGGCTCCTTCCTGCTCGGCGGCCTCAAGCATCATCTGCAGGAGTTCAACCGCGTCAGCGCCCGCTTCCAGGCGTCGCTGCTGTTTCTCGCCACCGTCGCGCTGTTCGTCCCCTCGCTGGTGAGCCGCGCCGACCAGGGGGCGGAGATGGTGCAGGCACTCAGCCTCGGCCTTGCCGTGATCCTGATCGCGGTCTACGCAATGGGCATGCTGTTCTCGCTGAAGACCCACCGTGAACTCTTCGCCAGCGTCGGCGAGGCCGAGGAGCATCATGGCGGCTGGGGGCTTTCGACCAGCATCACGGTGCTGATCGTGGTCACGCTTTTCGTCGCGCTGATCAGCGAGGTCTTCGTCGGCTCGGTGCAGGCCGCCGCCGCGAAGATGGGCATGACGCCCGCCTTCGTCGGCTTCATCGTCGTGGCGCTCGTTGGTGCCGCGGCGGAAATGACCGCGGCCTTCGCGGCCGCCCGCGCCAACCGGCTTGATCTGAGCGTCGGCATCGCGCTCGGCAGCGCCTCGCAGATCGCGCTTTTCGTCGCCCCCGTTCTGGTGATCCTCAGCTACTTCATCGGCCCCGAGCCGATGTCGCTGCAGTTCTGGCCGGGCGCGGTAGCCATGATGTTCCTCGCCATGATGGCGGCGGCGCTGCTCTCCAATGGCGGGCATGGCGCCTGGTATGTCGGCGTGCTGGCGCTCGCCGTCTACGCCATATTCGGGCTGACGCTATTCCTGCTGCCACCCGCCGGTTCCTAGCTAGATGTGGTAACTCCAGTCTCCTAAATCCGCTCCGAATGGACAACCTAATGAAAGCTCACAGCTAGTACCCGGAAAGGCTGTGGGGCGTGCGCATCCGCGCTACATCCCGCTTCGGCGTTTCCTTGTGGACCCTCACATAGTCGCGGTTGAACTGCGAGGGGCTGTCGTATCCGACGCGAAAGCCCGCCTCGGCCGCCGTCATGCCCTCGACGATCATCAGCCGCCGCGCCTCCTGCAAGCGAATCTGTGTGCGAAACTGCAGCGGGCTCATCGCCATCGCAGCGCGAAAATGCTCGTAGAAGGAGGACGAGCTCATGCCGGCAATATCGGCCAGGTCCTCGATCGCGAACGGACGTCCGAAGTTGCGGCAGACATAATCCACCGCCCGGCCGATCTGGTTCAGCCGGCTCTCGCCGCTGGCGATCTGCCGGATCAGCCCTCCCTGCGGTCCCGATATCAGCCTATGCAGGATTTCCCGCTCGACAAGCGGCGCCAGCACCGGCGCATCCTCGGGCGTATCGAGGAGATGGAGCATGCGCGCCGCCGCATCGATCAGCCGTGGCGTCGTCTCGCTCACCCGCGCCGCCGCCGGGTTCTCGTCGCGCGCCGATGAACCCGGGATCATCTCGTTCAGAAGTGCGCGGTCGAACTCCAGTCGCAGACAGAGATAGGGCGCGTCAGGACTGGCCTCGATCACCGCGCCGATAACGGGCAGGTCGACGCCAACAACGAGATAGTGCGCGGCGTCGTAGATGTAGCTGGCATCGCCGATCGTCGCCCGCTTTCGCCCCTGCGCCACGATGCAGCAGGAGGGCTTGTAGAGCGTATGCAGCGGCTCGGTGGTCGCCGACGATCGTATAATACCGAGGCGCGGCAGCACGGTGTCGAAGTTTCCATCCATGCCGGCATGGCGGTCGATCAGGGCGGCGAGATCGGCAATTGTTTCCATTGGGCCACCATCGGACGTCTTGCGCGCGTTGCCAAGGGGCTGGCATGGCGTTTCGGAGGATCGTGCAAGAAATCCGGAAAAGCCGTCTACCGCAACAGCCGTCCAAAGCGCGATCCTGTGCCGGTCGAACTATCATTGAGGAGCAGGACATGAGCAATATGAAGAACAAGGTGGTGCTGATATCAGGCGCCAGCAGCGGCATTGGCGCCGCAACAGCCCGCGAACTCGGCATCGCGGGCGCAAGACTGGTCATCGGTGCGCGCCGAACAGACCGGTTGGACGCTTTGAGCGAGGAAATCCGTGCCGCAGGTGGCGTCGTGATGTCGAGAGCGCTTGATGTCACCGACCGCAATGACATGCAGGCCTTCGTCGATGCCGCCATCGCGGAATTCGGTCGCGTTGACGTTCTCGTCAACAATGCCGGCGTCATGCCGCTGTCGCAGATGTCCTCGCTGAAGGTCGATGAATGGGACCGGATGATCGACGTCAATATCCGCGGCGTGCTTCATGGCATCGCCGCCGTGCTGCCGGTCATGAACGCGCAGCAATCGGGCCAGATTATCAACGTGTCGTCCGTCGGCGGTCTCGCGGTCTCGCCGACAGCAGCGGTCTACTGCGCCACCAAATACGCGGTGCGGGCGATCTCGGATGGTCTCAGGCAGGAAAACAAGGTCCTGCGGGTCACGTGCATCTATCCCGGCGTCGTCGAATCCGAACTCGCCGACACCATCACCGAACCTTTCGCCGCCGAGGCCATGGTCGCCTACCGCGCCGTGGCGCTGAAGGCCGACGCCATCGCCCGCGCCGTCCTCTACGCCATCGACCAACCCGCCGACGTCGACGTCAACGACATTGTCGTGCGTCCGACGGCAAATGCGGGGCTGTGAGTTTCCTTGGGGGAGGGTGTGGCGCACCCCCCTGTCCTGCCGGACATCTCCCCCNNAAGGGGGGAGATCGGCAAGTGGTCAGGCTTGTGTCAGACAATGAGAGTGACGCGAGCGGCTGAGCCCAGCCAATCTCCCCAGCTGTGGGGGAGATGCCCGGCAGGGCAGAGGGGGGCGGCCACGGCACAACGCCCGCCGATAAACCTACCCAGCCACACCCACGACAGCCGGCCGCCCGAGCGCTTTGAACACGGTACTCACGATCCCGGCCCGGTCGAGCCCGGCCTGTGCGTTCATCACCTCGGGCTTCGCTTGCTCCACCCAGAGATCGGGCATCACAAGCGAGCGCACCTTCAGCCCGTTGTCGATGAGGCCTTCCGTCGCCAGGAACTGCAGCACATGGCTGCCGAAGCCGCCGACTGCACCTTCTTCAACGGTGATCAGCATCTCGTGGTGACGCGCCAGCTGGCGGATCAGGTTGTGGTCGAGCGGCTTGGCGAAGCGCGCATCGGCAACGGTGGTCGAAAGCCCTGCGGCATCGAGGTCTTCGGCGGCCAGCATGCAGTCCGCCAGGCGCGTGCCGAAGGAGAGTAACGCCACCTTGGTACCTTCCTTGACGATCCGGCCCTTGCCGATCTGCAGGATTTCGCCGCGAACCGGCATCTCCACGCCGACGCCTTCGCCGCGCGGATAGCGGAAGGAGATCGGACCGGCGTCATAGGCGGCGGCGGTGCGTACCATGTGCTTCAGTTCCGCCTCGTCGGCGGCGGCCATGACGACGAAGCCCGGCAGCGTCGCAAGGAAGGTCGTGTCGAAGGAGCCCGCATGCGTCGGCCCGTCGGCGCCGACGAAGCCGGCGCGGTCGATCGGGAAGCGCACCGGCAGGCCCTGGATCGCCACGTCGTGCACCACTTGGTCGAAGGCGCGCTGCAGGAAGGTGGAATAGAGCGCGGTGAACGGCTTGTAGCCCTCGGCGGCAAGTCCGGCCGCGAAGGTCACGGCATGCTGCTCGGCAATGCCGACGTCGAAACAGCGCTTGGGGTAAAGCTCGGCCAGCTTGTCCAGCCCCGTGCCGCTCGGCATGGCGGCCGTGATGCCGACGATCTTGTCGTCGAGCTCGGCTTCCTGCACCAGCGCTTCGGCAAACACATTGGTGTAGCTCGGCGCGTTCGGCTTCACCTTCGCCTGCGCGCCGGTAATGACATCGAACTTGTTGACACCATGATACTTGTCGGCTGCGGCTTCCGCCGGAGCGTAGCCCTTGCCCTTCTGCGTCACCACATGGATCAGCACCGGCCCATGCGCGTGATCGCGCACGTTGCGCAAGACGGGCAGCAAGTGTTCGAAGGAGTGACCGTCGATCGGGCCGATATGGTAGAAGCCCATCTCTTCGAACATGGTGCCGCCGGTCACGTAGCCGCGGGCATGCTCGACGGCGCGGGTAATGGCGCGATCGACGGACTTGCCGAGATAGCTGGTCAGCTTCTTGCCGACCTCGCGCATGCCCATATAGGTCCGGCCCGAGGCGAGACGCGCCAGATAGGCGCTCATGGCGCCCGTCGGCGGAGCAATCGACATGTCGTTGTCGTTGAGGATGACGATCAGCCGCGCGTCGAGCGCGCCGGCATTGTTCAGCGCCTCATAGGCCATGCCGGCCGACATCGCGCCGTCGCCGATGACGGCGATGACATTGCGCTTCGAACCGGAGAGATCGGCGGCGACAGCCATGCCGAGGCCGGCCGAAATCGACGTGGAGGAATGGGCGGCGCCAAACGGATCGTATTCGCTTTCGGCGCGGCGGGTAAAGCCCGAGAGACCACCTTCCTGGCGCAGCGTGCGAATGCGGTCGCGACGGCCGGTCAGAATCTTGTGCGGATAACACTGATGCCCGACGTCGAAGATCAGCTTGTCGTCCGGGGTGTTGAAGACATTGTGGATGGCGATCGTCAGTTCGACGACGCCGAGCCCGGCGCCCAGATGTCCGCCGGTCATCGACACCGCATCGATCATCTCGTCGCGCACTTCGCGCGCCAGCTGCGGTAGGTCGCGATCCTCCAGCTTTCGGAGGTCGGCCGGATAAGTGACCTTGTCCAATAGCGGCGTCTTCGGCGGTTGTGTCACGGGAGGCACTCTTTCTTGTCGTTCTTGTTTTTGGCGTCGTTTTCTTGGCGTTCCTAGGTACATGACCTCGGGGGGCACATAGCCTTTAGGCCATAAGTCGCGGTGAAAGAAGTCGATTTCAAGAACCGCGACGATCCTTTCTAAAGGATATCAGCCCTGCGGCAAAGGCACGAATTCCTCTTCATCCCCCGGAACGATGTCGAAACGGCCGGTGCGCCACTCCTCCTTGGCCTTTTCGATCCGCTCCTTCGATGAGGAGACAAAGTTCCACCAGATGTAGCGCTTCGAGTTCAGCGCAGCCCCGCCGAACAGCATGAGATGACAGCCCTGGCTGCCGCCCTCGAGCGTGATCGCATCACCCGGACGGAAGACCAGCAGCTGATCGGGCGCGAATCGGTCGCCCGCGATCACAACCTCACCAGACAGGATATAGAGCGCGCGCTCCTCATGCGCGGCGGCAAACGGAAACTTCGTGCCGGCATCGAGGTTGATGTCGGCATAGAGCGTGTCGGAAAACACCTTCACCGGCGAGGCCATCCCCTCGAACGATCCGATCACCACCCGGCCGCGCACGCCGCGCTCGTCGATCACGGGCATCGCGCTCTTTTCCGTATGCGCGAAAGAGGGATCGATCTCCTCCTTGTCATCGGGCAGCGCCAGCCACGTCTGCAGCCCGGACATCAGGAGCGGATGGCCGCGCAGATTATCAGGCGTGCGCTCCGAGTGCACGATCCCGCGCCCTGCCGTCATCAGGTTGATATCGCCGGGGCGGATCACCTTCTCGGTGCCGAGGCTATCGAGATGGCGGATCTCGCCGTCGAACAGGTAGGTCACCGTCGAGAGCCCGATATGCGGATGTGGTTTCACATCCAGCGCCTCGTCCGGCTTCAGGATCGCCGGCCCCATCCGGTCGAAGAAGATGAACGGCCCCACCAGCCGCCGCTGCCTTGTCGGAAGCGCGCGCCTGACCTCGAACCCGCCAATATCGCTGGTGCGCGGGATGATCAGGTTCTCGATGGCATCGCAGGCAAACGCGTCGCCGGGGAGGGGGTCTGTACCGGGGAAGAAGGACATTGATTAGCGCTCCGCTGCCTCATGATCTGCAATGGCGTCTTGAACATCGGCGAGAAGCGGCTTGATGCTTTTCTCTACCGTGTCCCACAGGCGGGCCAGCAGAATGCCGTCGTAATCGTGCCGAAGTATATTGCCGATACCCCGAATGGATTGCCAGTCATGTGCAGGAAGCAATTCCTCGGCAAAGCCGCCGAGTTTGATCGCAGCTTCGGATATCCGCGACATGCACCGCTCGGTCGCATCCGAAACCAGGGAATTTGTCTTGAAATCCTCGTAAGTCATGCCGTCTGTATAGGCGATGATCTTCGTGGCATTATCCGCAATGTCGGCAAGGCGCAGCCAAGGCTTGTTAGAAGGCAACTTGGCGATCCCGTTCGATTTCCTTCGCGAGACGCGGTTTTTCGACAGGTTCCGAGATCACATCGACGGGCTTGCCGGTCATTTCTTCCAACTGCTCTTTCAACCGACCAAGTGTCCCGAAGTAGCCGAAGCCGGATTGGAGAACCTGATCTTCGAGTGTGACCAGGATATCGATATCCGACTCCTCGGTCGCCTCGTCACGTGCTACGGAACCGAACAGTGATAGGCCGAGAACGCCTGCAGCCCGCAGTTCGTCCTCGTGCTCTCGGATCAGCGCTATCACCTTGTCCTTGTCCATGTCCGCAGATTACACGGTTTCCGACGCGGAATCGACCCACATACTTGCAGGGGTTCCCCCCTCACATCGCCGTAAACCCGTTGTCGACGAAGAGGTGCGCGCCGTTGACGAAGCTGGATTCATCGCTCGCCAGATAAAGCGCCGCGCGCGCCACATCCTCCGGCTCGCCGATGCGGCCCTGCTGCGCTGCGATAGCAGCATCCGAGACATCGACGCCGAGCGCCTGCAGGTCGGCCACCTCGCGCAGGCCGTGCGGGGTGCGGATGAAGCCGGGGCAGACCGCGTTGCAGCGGATGTTGCGGTCGCGGAACTCGACGCCGATCGCCCGCGCGAACATGTGCACGGCCCCCTTGGTGGTATCGTAGAGCACCTCCATCGGCGTGGCGGCCACCGCCGAGATCGACGAGGTGCAGACGATCGACCCGCCGCCGGCGTCGATCATCTTGGGCAGTACCGCTTTGGTCATCAGGAACATAGAGCGCACGTTGACGGCATGCAGCCAGTCCCACTCCTGAAGCGTCGTTTCGAGAAACGGCTTGATGACGATCGTTCCGGCATGGTTGAACAGCACGGTGACCGCGCCATAGCGCGCCTCGACGCTCGCGACGGCCGCATTCACCGCCGCCTCGTCCGACACGTCGGCGGTCCAGAACTCGGCCTCGCCGCCGGCCGCGCGAATCTCGTTTACCGTCTCAGCCGCCGCGTTGCCATTGCGGTCAATGATCGCCACCTTGGCGCCCTCGGCCGCAAACAGCTTCGACGCCGCCCCGCCCATGCCCGTCGCCCCGCCGGAAATAATCGCGATCTTGCCCTTCAGTCTGTCGGCCATGCCCATGGTTCCCCTGTTGTGTTGGAGGGGATGATAGACGGGGAAATGTTGCGGGCAAGGGGTGTTTTCGCCGACCGAATTTACGCCCCGTCCAGCGGCTCCACGCCCTGTGGCTTGCCGCCGCGATCCAGCCTAATCTTCTCGATGCGGTTCTCCGCCGCCGACAGTAGCGTCTCGCAGTGTTTCTTCAGCGCTTCGCCGCGCTCGTAGATCTCGATGGATTCGTCCAGCGCCACGTCGCCGCGTTCCAGGCGCGCGACGATACTCTCGAGTTCGGCGACCGCCTTTTCGAAAGAGAGGCCCGATACTTCAGGCTTGGCGTTGTCGGTCATACTCAACCCTTCATCATTCTCAAAACGTGCAGCCCGGCCGATTCGGCCAAGCCCTCCAGATCATAGCCGCCTTCCAGAAGGCTGACGACCCGGTTGCCGGCACTTTTGTCGGCCACCTCGAGCAGCCGCCCGGTCGCCCAGTCGAAGTCTTCGCCGACAAGGTTGATCTGCGCCAGGGGATCGCGGTGATGCGCGTCGAAGCCGGCCGAGATGATGATCAGGTCGGGGCGGAAATCGTTGAGTGCCGGCAGCACGCGCGACTTGAATGCCTCGCGGAAATGCTCGCTGCCGACATTGGGCGACAGCGGCGCGTTGACGATCGTGTCGTGCGCGCCGGTCTCGGTCTTGGCGCCGCTGCCGGGATAGAGCGGCATCTGGTGCGTCGAGCAGAACAATACGGATGGGTCGTCCCAGAAGATGTCCTGGGTGCCGTTGCCGTGGTGCACGTCCCAATCGACGATCGCCACGCGCTCCGCGCCATGGCGGCGCTGGGCGTGGCGGGCGGCAATCGCCGCATTGTTGAAAAAGCAGAAGCCCATCGCCTTGGATTTCTCGGCATGGTGGCCGGGCGGCCGCGAGGCGACGAAGACATTGTCGGCCTTGCCGGTGAAGACGTCGTCGACAGCCGCCATCGCCCCGCCGATCCCGGTCAGCGCCGCCTGCAGGCTCTTTGGGCTGGCATAGGTGTCGGCCTCGAGCTGGTTGATTTCGCCGTCTTCTTCCGGCACCTGCCGCATCACGGCAAAGAGATGCTCTTCCGGATGCGCCAGAAGCACGGCATCTTCATTGGCCTGTGGCGCCTGCTGGCGGTCCAGCCGCTCGAAATGCGGATGGCTCAAGGCCACGTTCAGCGCTCGCAGCCGGTCGGATCGCTCGGGGTGCCCCTCAGGCGTGATGTGTTCCAGAAAGATCGGATGTTCGTAAAGGCGGGTGCTCATGCAATCACTCTATCTGCCTGCCTCGTCATGATCCACAGCAGATGGGGTAGGGTGGGCTGATTTCAACAATCGCGGGCGCTGTCATACGCCTTTCGCGTTCGTTTACATAATATTAGCGGAAGGTTATTCTTGGGGCGCTAAGGGTTGAGAGTGGGGAAATCGATGAACGCTGCGATGCGCTCCAACATTGTGCAGATCCACGTGCCGTTCCGCGATGTGGACATGAACGGCCAGATGTTCCTCGGCTCCTACATTTCCTATGCCGAATCCGCGCTGGCGAAATTCTGGTCGGAGCGCCCGGAGCTGGCAGACGAGCCGCTCTATGTGGCGAGCAAGATCACCTGCATCCTGCATCGTCCCCTGCGCTATGATGAAATGGTGCTGTTTACCACCGCCGTCGACAAGATCGGCGTGCGCTCTGTCGGCTTCATCATCGCGGTGGATGCTGGCGATGAGCGCGCAGCCGAGGTCGAGATCGTTTGGCAGGCGCAGACGCGCGAGGACAAGGCGCCGATCCCGCTCCCTGAAGTGACGCGGGACTGGCTTTACGGTTTCATGAACTAGCGCTTGGCTCAGCTCTTGCCTTAGCCTTTAACCGGCAGCAGCGGATAGCCGGCCATGACCGCGCGGCCGACCAGCGCCGCCACGAAGGCCTTGATCACGTCGCCGGGAATGAAGGCCATCGAGCCGGTGAACGCTGCCTTGAGCCCGATCTGCGCGGCGAAGGCGAGATAGATGATGCCGAAAGCGTAAAGCACCACAATCCCACCCATCATCGCCGCGAAGAAGAAGCCGGTCAGCTGCATCCCGGCCGCCTGGCCGTGCTTCACCAGCCGCTCGCTGATATAGCCCGTGGTGAAGGCGGCGAAGACCCAGCCGATCAGGAAGCCGGTGGTCGGTGCTGCAAACGCCGCCAGCCCGCCGCGTCCGCCGGAGAGAACCGGCAGGCCGATGGCGACAAGCACCAGCACGATCAGAACCGCCGCCGTGCCGCGCCGGGCGCCCAGCACCACGCCGGCCATCATCACGCCGAGCGACTGCGCCGTGATCGGCACCGGAATGAAGCCGAGCGTGATCGGCGGCAGAATGCCGAGCGCGACGATGATGGCGGCAAACAGGGCGGAAAGAACGAGGTCTCGGGTGCTCATGATGGCTCCGTGGTTCAACATATTCTAATTCACATGCCGCCGAATACCGCGCGCGTCAATCGCAGCCGCGATGTTATCGGCATCCTTCAACGTCAGGATGATCAGCGGCACCAGCACCGTTGACGGCCGCACCTTGAGCCCGCGCGCCTGGTGCGCCTCGCGGATCGCCTGGTAGCGGCCGATGATCTCAGGCACGAAGCGCACCACCAGCCCGACGGCAAGCCCGACATCGTCGGCCCGCACCAGACCGAGCCGCTCGAGCGGCCGGGCCGCAAGCGTGATCTCGTCCATGAAGGCGGCGATCGTCGTGGTCGCGGTTACGCTCGCGGCAAACAGCATCAGCGCCGTCAGCCTGAGCAGCGCCACCACCGCGCCATGCCAGGGATTGAAGGCGAGGCTGAAAGCCGCGACGATGACGATGGTGAGCAGGATCGGCCTCAACCGGGCGAGTGCGGAGCGAACGGGCATGCCGATGCCGAAATAGATGACGCCGGTGGCAACGACGGCAACTGCAAGGAGCGCGATGTTGGCGGTGGCAAACAGCACGATGCCGAGCGCGGCAAGCACGATGAGCTTCACTCGCGCCGATACCAGGTGCAGACGGCTGTTGCCCTCGACATAGAGCGATTGCATCAGGCCGCGAGCTCCCGATAACGGGCGATCGCCTCGGCTGCCGGCGCATCGGCCGCCAGTTGCCCCTGGTGAAAGACGAGTACGCGCGGATAGTCGGCGATCAGCGCCAGATCGTGGGTGATGACGATGGCGCTTTCGTGCAGGCTCTCGATCAGCCCCTGCACGAGGCCGCGATTGCGCAGGTCGAGCTGGTTGGTCGGCTCGTCGAGAATGAGGATATCGGGGCCGGTGGCGAGAACCGAGCACAGGGCCGCCATCTGCAATTCGCCGCCGGAAAGCTCGTGCGCGCGCCGCTCGGCCAGATGCCCGGCATTGAAGCGGTCTAGCACCTCGGCCACCCTGGCCTCTATCGCGGCCTTCGAGAGCCCGCGGCTTTTCAGCCCGAAGGCGATATCGTCGCGCACGACGGGCAGGATGATCTGGTTCTGCGGCGATTGGAAGATGAAGCCGACATCGCCGAGCGCTGCCTTCTCGTCCGATGTGTCGCGGCCGTTGACGATGACGCGGCCTGACGTCGGTTTGGTCAGGCCGTTGATCAGCCGCGCGAAGGTGGTCTTGCCGGAGCCGTTCAGCCCGATGATGGCGATGCGCTTTTCGGTGATTTCAAGCGTCAGCGGCTGCAGCGCAGTCCGCGACCCATAGCTGACGCCGGCGCTTTCGAAACGGATATTCACTGCGTCCCCCTGAGGTGAAGCGCCGTTCTATAAACGAATCCGGCCGGAGGGAAGATCAAAACGTGGGCGGCTGGGAGCCATTGCATCATCCCGCAAATCCCTGAAATATTCGGGTGGCTAGGAACATTTTCCGGATTATCATCGCTGTCATGACGAACCTGATCTCCAATGCCGACGCCCGCCGCATCTTTCTGGCCAAGCAGGGCCTGAGCGCGCCGCCGAACAGGACGCTGACCAAGGAGGGGTTGCTGCAACTGATCCACGATCTCGGCTTCGTGCAGGTCGACAGCATCCAGTGGGTCGAGCGCGCCCATCACCAGATCCTCTTCTCGCGCAACCAGACCTACAAGCGCGAGCATCTGACGGCGCTTCTGGAAAAGGACGGCGCGCTGTTCGAGCACTGGACCCACGACGCCTCCATCCTGCCGAGCAGCTTCTTCCGCTACTGGAAGCACAAGTTCCGGCGGGAGGAGGAGGTGCTGGTCGATCGCTGGCGCAAATGGCGCGGGGAGGGCTTCGAGGATGCATTCGACGAGACCTACGAGCGGGTGAGCCGCGACGGCGCCATTATGGCCCGCGAGATCAAAGCGGACGGCCACGTTTCCGGCGGCTGGTGGAACTGGCATCCCAACAAGACGGCGCTCGAATATTTCTGGCGCACCGGCAAGTTCGCCATTTCGGGCCGTTCCAATTTCCAGAAGATCTACGATCTCGTCGAGCGCGTCATCCCCTCGGAGTTCCACGAGCCGGAGGTGAGCCGCGAGGATTTCGTCGACTGGGCCTGCCGCAGTGCGCTGACCCGGCTGGGCTTCGCCACTCATGGTGAGATCGCGGCTTTCTGGGCGCTGGTCTCGCCCGAGGAGGCCAAGGTCTGGGTCGTCGCCCACCGTGACGAACTGATCGAGATCCTGATCGAGCCGTCGCTCGGCGGCAAGCCGCGCCCCTCCTGGGCATTTTCGGATTTCCTCGATACGCTCGATGAATATCCCGCAGCACCACCGCGCATCCGCGTTTTGAGCCCCTTCGATCCGATGATCCGCGACCGCAACCGCACCGAACGCCTCTTCGGCTTCTTCTACCGTATCGAAATCTTCGTGCCCGAGCCGAAGCGCGAATATGGATACTACGTTTTCCCGCTTCTCGAAGGCGACCGTCTGATTGGCCGCATCGACATGAAGGCGGATCGCAGGAAGGGCTCGCTCGACGTCAGGCGCCTGTGGCTGGAGCCGGGCGTAAGGCCCTCAGCCGGCCGTCTTGAAAAGCTCGCCGCCGAGCTTGATCGCGTCGCTCGTTTCGCAGGCGTCGAGCGCGTCGAGATGCAGCAAGGTTGGCGCGGCTAACAGACTGGATACAAAGGATTTTAACCAATTACCGCCTGTTAATCTTGACGCGGGTTTACCATGCTCGTCGGGAAGTTCTTAAGGTCCGCCCGCATAGGTTGGGCGCATGAAAACACGAGCTATCCGATACGCCGCCTGGTCGGCAATGAACGGGCTTCGCCGGCAGGTCAGGGCGTTGATCCGCAACCGCCGCGACGCGGCTGCTTCGATCGTCTCGCGCAGCGAAGAGCGTGCGCGGATGAAGCCGGTGGAAGTCAGGTCGGCCCTGATTGACGCCGTCTATTTCAGTCAAGAAGACGGCAAGCTTCGCGTTTGTCTGAACAACGGCGAAGAGCGCATGTTCGAGGGCGTAAACGAGGCCCACGTCATCGCCATGGTCACCTCGGAATCGCCGGGCAAATACTACATGCAGAACGTGCGCACCCGCTTCAGGCGCATCGCCGCCTGACATTGCGTGCCCAATAAGGGCAAAAGACCGGCGAGCCTGAACCCGCCGGCCGCTCTTTCCGCTCTCAGCAGATCTCGGTTTCGGCGATCTTGATGCCGAAGCCTTCGAGGCCGACATAGTGGCGCTCGCTGCGGGTCAAGAGCTTGATCGAGGTGACGCCGAGGTCCTTCAGGATCTGCGCGCCGAGACCGATTTCCAGCCATTCGCTTTCACGGTTCTGCGCCTCGGCATGGGCTTCGCGGCCCTGGCCCAGAGCCTTGCGGCCATTGTCCTTGTGGCCGACGCCGACCGATCCCTCGCGCAGATACACGATCACGCCGCGGCCTTCCTCGGCGATCTTCTTCATGTAGTGATCGACGGAGCGCTTGCCGAACAGGTCGTCCACGACGCTTTCGGTATGCAGGCGCACCGGAATGTCGATGCCATCGCGGATATCGCCGAAGACGACGGCGAGATGCTGCATCGGATCCCAGGGCAGCGAGTAGCTGTGGGCCTTGGCCTTGCCGAACGGCGTTTCGACGTCGAAGCTCGCCTGCAGCTGGATCAGCGTTTCCTTGCGCTGGCGATAGGCGATGAGGTCGGCGACGGAGACCAGCTTGAGGCCGTTCTCTTCGGCAAAGCTGGATACCTGCGGGCCGCGCATCACGCTGCCGGTGTCGTTGACCAGTTCGCAGATCACGCCGATCGGCGGCAGGCCGGCGAGCTTGCAGAGATCGACGGCGGCTTCGGTATGGCCCGAGCGCATCAAAACGCCACCCTCGCGGGCGACCAGCGGGAAGATGTGGCCGGGACGCACGAAGTCGGAGGCGCCGACATTCGGGTTGGCAAGGTTGCGCACCGTCAGCGTCCGGTCGTCGGCCGAAATCCCGGTTGTCGTGCCGTGCTTGAAGTCGACGGTGACGGTGAAGGCCGTCGTATGCGCCGAATCGTTCTCGGCGACCATGGCGTTCAGGCCGAGGCGCTTGGCTTCTTCCTTCGGCATCGGCGTGCAGACGATGCCCGAGGTGTGGCGCACGATGAAGGCCATCTTTTCCGGCGTACAGTGAACGGCGGCAACGATAAGGTCGCCTTCGTTCTCGCGACCGTCGTCATCGACGACAACCACGATTTCGCCGGCCTCGAAGGCCCGGATAGCGTCTACGACGCGCTTCTGATCATAAGCCATGGGGAAGTTCCTATTTCAGTCGGCCGGTCTGGCCGCGGTCTCGAAGGTAGTGGTCGGCGATGGCGCAGGCGATCATCGCTTCGCCGATCGGCACGGCGCGGATGCCGACGCAGGGGTCGTGGCGACCCTTGGTGCGGATATCGACGTTCTTGCCGTCGGCATCGATCGACTGGCGCTCGGTCAGGATCGACGAGGTCGGCTTGATCGCGAAGCGGGCGATGATCGGCTGTCCGGTCGAAATACCGCCGAGGATGCCGCCGGCATGGTTCGACAGGAAGATCGGCTGGCCGTCATTGCCCATGCGCATTTCGTCGGCGTTCTCCTCGCCGGTGAGTTCGGCCGACGCGAAGCCCTCGCCGATCTCCACGCCCTTGACGGCGTTGATCGACATCAGCAGCGAGGCAATGTCCTGATCGAGCTTGCTGTAGATTGGCGCGCCGAGACCGGCGGGAACGCCGTCAGCGACAACTTCGACCACCGCCCCGATCGATGAGCCCTTCTTGCGAATGCCGTCGAGATACTCTTCCCAGACGGGAACGATCTCGGCGTCAGGCGCGAAGAACGGGTTCTGGTCCACCTGGTCCCAGTCCCAGTTGTCGCGGTTGATCTTGTGCTTGCCGATCTGCACCAGCGCGCCGCGCACGCGAACGCCGGGAACGACGAGGCGCGCGATGCCGCCAGCCGCCACGCGCGCCGCGGTCTCGCGCGCAGACGAGCGCCCCCCGCCGCGATAGTCGCGGATGCCGTATTTCAGATCGTAGGTGTAGTCGGCATGGCCCGGCCGGTACTGGCGGGCGATCTCGCCATAGTCCTTCGAGCGCTGGTCGGTATTTTCGATCAGCATCGAGATCGGCGTGCCGGTCGAGATCATCGTCTCGCCGTCGGCGTCGTACATCACGCCGGATAGAACCTTCACGAGGTCATCCTCGCGGCGCTGCGTCACGAAGCGCGACTGGCCCGGCTTGCGCTTGTCGAGCCATACCTGCAGGTCGGCGAGCGTAAAGCGCAGGCCGGGAGGGCAGCCATCGACGACGCAGCCGAGCGCCGGTCCGTGGCTTTCGCCCCAGGTTGTTACGCGGAAGAGGTGACCGAATGTATTGTGTGACATATGCTCCGACCGGATCGCGCCGCCGGGCGTCCCCGGGCCGCGCCATTCTTTAAAAAGGCGCGACACTCATAGGCCAAAAGCCGAAACGGAAAAAGGCTTTCTTTGCGCCAAACCGTCGTGATCGGGAAACGGTGTTTCCTCAGATCCGAGAACAATCGCCTAAAGCCATCCTATGAAGCGATGCGCCAGGCCGTGCCGCTGGCCGCCTCGGTGAAATCGTCGAAGGAGAGGGCACGCGAGAAGGCGTAGCCTTGGAGCAGGTCGCAGCCGAGTTCGAGAAGCAGGCTGGCGTGTGCCACGGTCTCGACACCCTCGGCGACCGTCTCGACGCCGAGCGAGCGGGCGATGTCGATGATCGAGCGCACCAGCGCGCGTTCCTGCGCGGAAGTGATGATTGGTTGCACGAGCTGGCGGTCGATCTTCAGCCGCTTCGGCTTCAGCTTCAGAAGACTGACGATCGAGGTATGGCCCGTGCCGAAATCGTCGATCTCGATGTCGATGCCGAGCGCCTTGATCTTATCGAGGTTCTCGGCGGCCACGTCTTCGCTCTCATCGAGGAAGATCGATTCCACCAGCTCGAACGAGATTTCGCCCGGCCTGATCTGCAGCATGCGGAGCGAATCGGCCAGCGTATCGTCATGCAGGCGCCGGGCCGAAACGTTGACCGAGACCTTGGGAACGGACACGCCAAGCGCCGCCCACCGCATCTTGTCCTTGAGCGCAGTCTCGAGAACGATGCGGTCGAGCGTCTGCACGACGTTGATTTCCTCGGCGATCTTCAGGAATTTGTCAGGCGTCAGCAATCCCCTGGAAGGATGCTGCCAGCGCACCAGCGCCTCGACGCCGGTCAGTTGCATGGTGCGGGCGCTGAATTGCGGCTGGTACCATGTGGTGAACTCGCCGTTCTCGATGCCCGAAAGGATTTCGTCGGCGAGCCGCTTGTTGTTGATGATGTCGGCCTGCAGGTTGTGATTGAAGAACTGGAAGCGGTTGCGGCCCTGGCTCTTGGCCCGGTAGAGCGCGATATCGGCGTTGATCAGCACCTTGCGGGCATCGACGCGCATGCCACTCGCCAGCGCGATCCCGATCGACACGCCGCAGCGGCACGCAAACCCCTGGAAATCGATGGGCTGGCGCATCTCCTCGACGATCCGGCCGGAAAGCGCCGACATCTCGGCGTCATTGGCATTCAGCGCCAGGATGACGAATTCGTCACCGCCGATGCGCGCCACGATGTCGCTCGGGCGAATGCTGCGCGACAATACGCGGGACGCATGGACGAGCATGGCGTCGCCTGCCGCGTGGCCAAGCGTGTCGTTGATCTCCTTGAAACGGTCGAGGTCGATGTGAAGGATCGCGAACTTCTGCCTGGCGTCCTGTCCGGCCTCGGTCAGCTGCTCCAGCGCCTTGTCGAGCTTGCGACGGTTGGCGAGTCCGGTCAGCGGATCGTGCAGCGAGTTGTGCTCGATCCGGTTATTGGCGAGTTCGAGCTCGATGTTCTTGCCGATCGCCTCGTCCTTCGCCGCCTGCAGCTCGGCCGTCATCAGTGCATCTTCTGTGATATCAAAGGCAACACCGATGATCTTCAGCTGGCCGTTGGACGTCGCATGCACCTTTCCGATCGAGCGCACGTAGCGCATCGTCCCGTCTTCTGTCGGCACGCGGCAGACGACATTATGCGTATCGCCGACCTTCCTGAAATGCCGTGCGCTCTCGATCGCAAGCGGGCGATCTTCCTCCAGCACGCAGGATAGCCACGTCTGTTCGTCCATAAAGCCTGCGCGCGGCTCCAGCCCGTAGAGTTCGTGCATCCGGTCGTCCCAGAAGGAGCCGGCCTCGCCGAGTGTCGCCTCCCAGATGCCGCACTGGTAGGAATCGAGTGCCAGATCGAGCTTGCCCGTGAGCTCGGCGAGTTCGGCTTCCCGGTGCGAGAGTTCGTCGAGGGCAAGTTCCAGTTCGGCGTTCTTGATGTCGCTGACATCCTTTGCCCGGCGCAGCGTCTCGGCGGCAACTGCATCGGCCGTTACGTCCCAGACGATGCCGATCGTCCTGGTCGTGCCGGCCGCGTCGTTATAGACAGAGCCCACCGAGCGCAGGTAGCGCGTGCCGCCGTCCGAAAGCTCGATCCGGTATTGCGTCGTGTAGGACGAGCCGGATCGGCCATCCTTCAACAGGTGGATCTTCGCCACCCGGCGATCATCGGGAACGATCGTCTCCAGCCAGTCGTCAAGCGAGTAGCTGCCTTCGATCGATTGCTTGCCGTGGAGCGCGGCGGCGCGGCCGTCCCAGAACAGGCTCTGGCCGCCGTTCCTCAGTTCCCAGATACCGATATTGGAGGTTTCCAGCGCCAGGTTGAGCCGCTGCGATAGCTCCAGCAACGTCTCCTCGCGCTTTTCCAGCTGCCTGATGTTGCTGTTGCGCTCGCCGAGCAAAAGGGTCGCAAAGAACACTGGAATGATGGTAAGGCAGGCAGCGGCCAGGATGATGAACCGCAGCGTCTGCTGGTTTTCCGGCGCGGCGGACCAGCCCGTCTTCGGCGCCGCCGCAATCTCCCATCGCCCGCCTGCGAAAGTGATCTTGCGCGTCAGCGGACGCTGCCCCATCACCTCGGGCGAACCGAAGAACGGGGAGGCCGCTGCACCCGTCGTGCCGAGATCGCGCAGCGCAATGGAGAGGTGGTCGAGGTGCGGGTATTTCTCCCGGTTCTCGCTGTCGCGCGCCGGCTTCAGGCCGGTATTCTCGTAGAACATGTCGGCGTCGATGACGGCCTCCACCGCGCCCCAGACCCGCCGCTGGCCGTTCTCCTTGACGAAGACGGGGAAGAAGATCGCGAAGGTGTCCTTGCCGTCGAGCGTGCGGATCGGTCCGTAGAAGCGCGCCTGTTGGTTGCCGGTGGTGCGCGCCACCGACTGGCGATCCACGAGGAATTCGCGCACGTCGTGCCCGAGCCGCTCCTTGCCCTCCGTCGGCGGAAAGATCGACTGCACGATGAAATCGGGCGCGACGGCGATATGCACGAAATGCGGGTTCTGGATGAGCAGCCAGTTGATCTGACGCTCCATCTCCTCGGCGTTCATCTTCGAGCTGATCGCGACCATGTTGGAGAGGTCGCGCACGATGGTGATGTCCATGTTGATCTGGGCGGTCACGCGGGCGCGGATCAGGCTGGTCTCGTTTTCCGTGCGGATCGTGAGTTCGCGAAGATTAGCGGCCGTATTGGCGCGATCCAGGCTGAAGCCGACGATGATAACGACGACGGCGACCAGGCAGGAAACCAGAAACGAGATATGGGTATTCCTCAAAGCACTCCGCGTTGCCTCGTTATGTTTCCTGCGGAATAGCAAAACCCCAGTCTCCCTGTTTCCCTATGACTGTAAGTAGCGGGGGTTAATTTACGATTTCTTACAGATAGTATTGGGGACACGTTTTAAGTGTACAACTGTATTAACGAACCCTCTTGATTGTTGTTAAAATGCGCTTCATCAATTGGGCGGGAATGGTCACGGTTCAGGGCAAATTTCGCCATATTCGGGAGGCTATCTATGCACAATTGGATGTTTGAGTCGTGTTTTCGAAGGAATGCCGTTATGCGCTTCGTAGTTGCTACACTTTTGGCCACAGCGAGTTTTCTGTCGCCCATCAGCGGTTTTGCCGAAAGCGCGGACGTCGAGGCGACGATCAAGAACATCGACATGAGCAATCTCAGCCTCACGCTCGATGACGGCAAGACCTATCAGGCGTCGGAGGAGTTCAATTTCGAAGGCTTGAAGGCAGGCGTGAAGGTTATCGTCTTCTATACGGAAGTCGACGGAAAGCGCGTCATCAACGATCTCGATATCGTACAGTAATTCGGTTGCCGCGAAGCGGGTTCAGATCCAGGCGATCTGCTTCGTGTCGGTCTCGATCTTGAGAATCCGGTCCTGTGGAATCTCGCCCTCTGCCGCCTCATCCTTCGGCACGTTGGCAATCGTCCTGAACAGGCTGCGAATGACGCCGCCATGCGTGACGCAGACCGTCGGCCGGTCCACCTCGTTCAGCCATGAAGCCACCCGCCACGACATGATCTCGTAGCTCTCGGCATCCGCGCCCGGCGGGATGAAATCCCACTTGTTGAGATTGCGCTCGACGATTCGGTCCTTGGCGGTCGCCTTCAATTCCTTGACCGTAAAGCCTTCCCAGTCACCGAACGACACTTCGACCAGGCGCTCGTCGGTGCGGTAGTCCTTGGGCGGGAGGTTCATTGCTTCGCGGGCGATCTCCATCGTCGCGCGCGTGCGGCCGAGCGGGCTTGCGATGAAATCGAATTCGATGCCTTCGACCTTCAGGATTTCCGCGAGATTGATGCCGTTCTGGCGCGCCTGCTCACGACCGATGGCATTGAGCGGGATGTCCTTTTGCCCTTGCAGGCGACGTTCCGCGTTCCAGTCTGTCTGGCCGTGACGAATGACGTAGATAAGCAATGATCGGCTCCAAAATTGCAAACGGCCCCTGATCGCTTCCGCGAGGAGGGGCCGCGAGCATGACTCATGAAAGAGTGCGATCAGTCTTTTATGACGGAAATGTCCGGCGCGTCCACAGCCTTCATGCCGATAACATGATAACCGCTGTCGGCGTGATGCACTTCGCCCGTGACCGAGCGCGACAGGTCCGAAAGCATGTAGAGGCCGACATCACCGACTTCTTCGATGGTGACGGTGCGGCGCAGCGGCGCGTTGTACTCGTTCCACTTCAGAATGTAGCGGAAGTCGCCGATGCCCGACGCTGCAAGCGTCTTGATCGGGCCGGCCGAGATCGCGTTGACGCGAATGTTCTTCGGTCCGAGATCGACAGCCAGATACTTCACGCTGGCTTCAAGAGCCGCCTTCGCAACGCCCATGACGTTGTAGTTCGGCATGACCTTTTCGGCGCCGTAATAGGTCAGCGTCAGCATCGAGCCGCCATCCGTCATCAGCTTCTCGGCGCGACGGGCAACCGAGGTGAAGGAATAGACGGAGATCTGCATCGTCTTGGCGAAGTTGTCCGCCGTGGTATCGACGTAACGGCCGGTAAGTTCGTCCTTGTCGGAAAAGCCGATCGCATGCACGATGAAGTCGATCTTGCCCCAGGTCTTCTCGATATTGTCGAAAACCTCGTCGATCGATGCCTCATCGCTGACATCACAGTGTCCGGCAAGAATGCCACCGAGTTCGGCCGCCAGCGGCTCGACCCGCTTCTTCAGCGCATCGCCCTGATAAGTAAAGGCAATCTCGCCGCCCTGTGCATGAATAGCTTTGGCAATGCCCCACGCAATCGAACGATTGTTGGCAACGCCCATGATGACGCCGCGCTTGCCTGACATGAGGCCTTGTGCCTGAGCCATGTTTCGCCCCTTAAGTAAATTGATCGATCCTGCCTATGGCATAGCCGGCCAGCCGGTTCAAGATTGGCAGCAATCATCAACTGTTAGGGAACGTAACAAAGGGTGCTAATGTCACCAAAAATTCACAAAAACAGGCCGTTCTTCATAATTCTCATCAAATCCGTGACCTTATCGTCGGGTTTTTCCCACAGGATAATGCGCAGTTCGACCACCAGATCGCCCTTTCCGCCGTCCGATTTGGGTAATCCCTGACCTTCGAACCGGATTGATTTGTCCGATCCCGACCATGCCGGCACAGTGACCGTGAGCGGTCCGGTCGGCCCGTCGATGCGCGCGTCTGTGCCGAGCACGGCGTTTTCGATGGTGACGGGGAGAACGGTGTGCAGGTCGAACCCGTCGACGGTGAAATCGGCGTGCTGGGCGATATGAATGTTGACGACCGCATCGCCGCGCTGCATGCCCGGCAACTTGTAGCCCTGGCCCTTGAGGCGCACCGTGTGGCCTTCGGTGGTCCCGGGTGTCAGCGTGAAGCCGGCATCGCGGCCATCTCCGAGATCGACGTTCACCCAGGCGCCCTTCAGGATGTCCTCGATGGTCACCGTTGCGATGGCGAGTTGATCCGGCGCCTTTTCGGGCGCGGGTGCCGCGCCGCCGGTGAAGCGGCGTACGAAGGAGGTGAGGAGGCTGAGCGGCTGCAGAACGGCGGCGTTTGCGGCGGCCGCGGTCTCTTCTGCGCTTTGCTCGTCCTCGACCGTCTTGCCGGCACTATCGGCCTTTGCGCTTTC
Source organism: Hyphomicrobiales bacterium (assembly GCA_900472605.1). Taxonomy (GTDB): domain Bacteria; phylum Pseudomonadota; class Alphaproteobacteria; order Rhizobiales; family Rhizobiaceae; genus Rhizobium. The sequence continues at coordinate 49,775 of UCJD01000031.1, forward strand.
GGTTTGCTTGTCTGTCGCCTTGTCGGCGTCGGCATTGTCTGGCTCAGGCCGCTTGGCCCGGCCGGAAGCAAAGCCGCGCGTCCGTCCGCCACCGCTTGCGGTGCGCGCCTGAGCGCCGAAGATCCGCTCGATCATCTCTTCCGCGGGCTCGGCCACGCCGGCCTGCTGCTGTTGTTGCTGCTGCGGCTGCTTGGCGGCTTCGGCTGCCGCCTTCTGCGCGGCGGCCCGCGCCAGTTCCTCCATCACCCGCTCGGCGTTTTCCTGCGCCTGCTTGGCGCGGATCGCGGCTTCGCGCGCTGCCTGGCGCTGCGCCATGATGGTGTTTTCGTTCTGTTTTTCGTTATGCTTGGCTTCGGCCGCCCTAGCTGCGCTGTCGAAGAGACTGCGTTTTTTCGGGTCTTTCAGCGTGTCGTAGGCGCGACCGATCTCGGCGAAGCGGGCGCCTGCCAAAGGGTCGCCCTGATTATGGTCGGGATGCACCACCTTGGCCATGTTGCGCCAGGCCGCCTTGATCTCGTCCTGCCCCGCATCGCGCCTGACGCCCAATATCTTATAAGGATCGCGCATGTTCCAAACCGCCGGTGTCCAAATGCGGAGTGTCCGTTTCTGATCGGCACTCCGAAGCCCCCATACAACTCATTTGGTGCGCCGAAGTTCGCTTCGCGAGCGGAAAAATCAGCACACATATGCGAACCACAGTCCCGCAAAGTTGCTAATCAGTCCTTATTCCGGGTCAGGACACGCCACGGTTTCACGCGGAATGGTTATCTTTTGCTAAATCTTGAAACAAAGCCGGGCCGGCTGTTAACGCTTGCCCGAAAGGGCCGGTCAGCTTTCCGGCTGGAAGCTCAGAAGCTGCCAGTTGCCGCCGCCGACGAGGCAGGTCTTGCCGTAGAATTTCGAGATCCCGACATAGGAATGGCGCGTCGTCTTGAATTGACGGCAGACCTGGCCGGTCTCGTTGTTCTCGACGATGGTGTCGATCACGCCGGCGCTGCCGGTGGAAGCGTTCGCCCAGGGAAGGGGGCGGCCCTCAAGTCCGCGAATGTCCGCCGAGGTGACGGCATTGCCCACGGTCATTTCATCGGAAATGCTGTCGCTTGTCGGCGCCGGCTGCGGCACGGTGCCGGTCGCGACGGAACGATCGACCTTGTTGTTCGAGAACATGTCGAGCCCGCCTGCGACGCAGCCTGAGAGGGAAAGCACTGCCATGCCGACAACGCAGAAGGCCGCGCATTGGCGCATGAGGCCCTTTGTATGACGAACTGACTTTGCTATGACTTCCACCCTGTGTCCTGTCCAGTAGTTTTGGGCTGGGCAATTATCGAATAAACCCGGGGCATTTGAGCTAATATGTCGGAAAATGAGTTAACAACCAGTGACTTCACCGAGCAAAACGAGCCGTTCCAGCTGTTTGCAGATTGGCTGAAGGAAGCCGAGGCTTCCGAGATCAATGACCCGAATGCGGTGGCCCTTGCGACGGTCGATGAAGACGGCCTTCCCAATGTCCGCATGGTTCTCCTTAAGGGATTCGATCAGGACGGATTTGTGTTCTACACGAATTTTGAAAGTCAGAAAGGCCGCGAAGTCCTCGGCCAGAAAAAAGCGGCCATGTGCTTTCACTGGAAGACGCTGCGCCGGCAGGTTCGGCTGCGCGGCCCGGTTGAAGTGGTGAGCGACGAGGAGGCCGACGCCTACTACAAGACGCGCGCCCGCGGCAGCCGCATCGGCGCCTGGGCCTCCAAGCAGTCCCGTCCGCTGGAAAGCCGCTTCGCGCTGGAAAAAGCCGTTGCCGAATACACCGCCCGTTATGCCATCGGCGAGATCCCGCGCCCGCCCCACTGGTCCGGATTTCGGATTCGGCCGACCTCGATCGAGTTCTGGAAAGACCAGAAGTTCCGGCTCCACGACCGCATCGAGTTTCGCCGCGCCACGCCCGATGGCGGCTGGGACAAGGTGCGGATGTATCCCTGAGCATCCCGGCAGGCCGCCTACGATTGTCCGCGCGCAGACGCGAACAAATCGCCATTGCTGACTTCGCCGGGGAGCGCCGCGTAACCGCGGCGCTCCCCGCTCGAATTTTCATCCTAGGTTGAAAAGATCGTGCCGATAGAGACGCGGTGCCGCCCGCCGATGCGCGCTGTCTCAAAAGAAAGTGATCGGTGGACAAGCTCGCGGGCAGGTCTGACCTTCAGCCCCGGTTGCCCACCAGCTTCAGCGGGATACCCGAAGCAAGGCCGGAGACATAGCGCGGCTTTTGATAGAGGCCGTTGATCGACAGGCGCGGCAGATAAGTGGAGCGCTCATGCGATTGCCGGCCGATGACGCCGGGCTGCGTCGTCACTGCGATGGAAAAGCCCAGCTCACGGGCGATCGCCGCCTGCCGCTGCGTCACCGCCTCGCGCGTTCCATAAGGATAGGCAAACGCGCCAGGACGGCGGCCGCTGATCGCCTCGACATAATCCTGAGAGTGCGTCATCTCATCGCGAACCTCGGCGTCTGAAAGCCGCGCGACGGCACGGTGGCTGACGGTATGGGCGCCGAGCGAGGCCAGCGGGCTGGCGTCCAGGAGGTTGAGTTCCGGCGCGCCCATCACCAGGTCGTCGACGATCTCGACCGGGTCGATCCCGTGCGACCGCGCTAAAGCATCCACGGCCTCGACCGCCGCAGTTTCTTCGTGCGCATGAATATAGCGTGCAAAGCGGGCAAAGGCGCGGTGCTTGTCCTGAGGGGTCGCGGTGTCGATCGGTTCGGCACCAGCGCCGAAATCGAAGCTCAGCCTGTCTTCGCGCCTCAAGAGCGCCGTCAGCGTCTCCCACCAGATTGTATGCGTCCGCTCCACCAGCCCCTTGGCCACGAAGATCGTGAACGGCGCCTCATGCCGCTCGAAAACGGGCATGGCGTAGACGAGGTTGTTGCGATAGCCGTCGTCGAGCGTAAACGCGGCGAAGGGCTGCGACGGCTTCGGCTCCAGGAGCGCATCGGGAACGTCTGCAAGCGACACGAATCGGTAGCCGTCACTCTTCAGCCGCGTCAGCACCGCGTCCAGAAATTCCGGCGTGATCTCGAGATGCGCATTCGGCGAAAAGGCGCAAGGCTCATGGGGGCGAACGTGATGCAGGGTGAAAATGGCGCCCATCCCGCGTGCGCCGCGCATCAGCCCGACCGAACGCAAGAGGTTGGCCACCTCCAGTCCGCCTGTTATCGCGATCCGCTTTGCCAGCGTTCTGGCGTTCATCATCTCCGCTCCGTTTGCGGGGTTCTGAAAAGGGCAAACCTATCAAGTCGGGGGTTAAGTCTTGCTGAATGCTGATGATTGCCGTTGTGGCTTTACGGTTTTTTCACCATAAAGGGTAAAATTTGACAAAAATGGTCTACGTTGCCGCAAAGTCGCGCCATATTGTGTCCTTCTGTACAAGAACGGGACAAAATTCGGGCGACGAGGGTCGGCCGTTCATCGAGGGGAAGTGCATGAGAAAGCTGTTGGCCGCGATTATAACCGCGACATTGGTCGTTGCGGCGCCGTTGTCGGCAATGGCAGGCAGCGCCTCCCTCATCCTCGATGCGAGAACCGGCAAGGTTCTGTCTTCTGAAAATGCCGATGTGCTCAATCATCCCGCGTCGCTGACCAAGATGATGACGATCTACATGGCCTTCGAGGCCATCAACCGCGGCAAGATGAACTGGGATACGCCGATCGTCATGTCGAAATACGCGGCCTCCCGTCCGCCGACCAAGCTCGGAGTGCGCCCCGGCCAGTCGATCACCGTGCGCGAAGCGATTCTTGGCATGATTACCAAGTCCGCCAACGACGCCGCCGCCGCCATGGGCGAGAAGCTCGGCGGCTCGGAAAGCAATTTTGCCCGCCTGATGACGCAAAGGGCGCGCCAGCTCGGCATGAGCCGCACCACCTTCGTCAACGCGTCGGGCCTGCCGGATGGACGCCAGATCACCACCGCCCGCGATATGTCGACGCTTGCCATCGCGCTGATGAAGAACTATCCGCGTGAATATCGCCTGTTCTCCACCGCGAGTTTCAATTTCCGCGGCCGCCAGATCCGCGGCCACAACAACTTGATGTACCGCTACCAGGGCATGGACGGCATCAAGACCGGCTACACCAACGCATCGGGCTTCAACCTCGTCAGCGCCGTCAAGGACGGCAATCGTCGCGTCGTCGGCGTGGTCCTCGGCGGCCGCACCGCTCGCAGCCGCGACGACAAGATGGCGGCCCTGCTCGACAAGGCCATGGGCCGCGCCTCGTCCTCGGGCGGCGCGCGTCTGGTGGCCAGCGTCAATTCCCGCGAACCGGTCGAAGTCGCTTCCGCGGCTGACGCCAGCGACCTGCCGGTGCCCGCATCCGCGCCGCGCGTCGAGGATGTTGCCCCGGCAGCACCTGAAATCGCGCGCAGCGAACTTGCACCGAAGGCGCTCGGCTATTTGAGCGACACCGTTCCGCAGGAGCGTCCGTCGGCGCTCGACGCGGTCACGCCGACCGCCAAGCTTGCTGCGTCCGCCAAGCCGCTCGGTTCCATCGCCTCGACGGGTGACTGGCAGATCCAGATCTCCGCCGCGCCGAGCGAAGACGCCGCCCGCGCGCTGCTCGCCCAGGCCAAATCCGAAGGCGGCGCCGCATTGAAGACGGCCAGCCCCGTCACCGAAAGTGTCGGCAAGGGCGCCAACAAGGTCTACCGCGCCCGCTTCACCGGCTTCCAGAGCCGCGACGCGGCGACCTCTGCCTGCGACGCGCTGAAGAAGCGCTCCTACGACTGCATGCTGCTGGGTGAGCACGGCTGATCCTGCAACTCGGCTGGACATTGCCGCTGAATCAGCGTTCTCCTGCATAAACGAAAGGAGAACATCATGCTGCTGAATCTCGCACGCAAATTCGAGCAGGCGTCAAAAACCTATGCCGATGAAAACGGCCTGGAGCGCGACGACGACTGGTTTCTGCTGAAGCTTCAGGAGGAAGTGGGCGAACTCACCCAGGCCTGGAACCGCGTGAGCGGGCGAGGGCGCCGCAAGGGACGCTCCGACGAGGACATGGCCCGCGACCTCGCCGACGAGACCGCCGACGTGCTCGGCCACATCCTGCTCTTCGCACACCGCAACGATCTCGACCTCGCGGCCGCCATCAAGCGCAAGTGGCGGTTTTCGCTGGATGAGAAGTAGAGGGGAGGCGCAAGCCTTACGACGATGAGTTCGCGTCGGCACGTTTGCGAAAGCGATTGGAAATCCACCAATCGCACTCGTCCTTGCTGTAGCCGAACAACCGCCCTTGCTCGCGCTCGTGCTCTTCTGTCCAGGCCTGGCTGTCGAGCAGCGACATGAACGGACCGATCCTCCACTCTTCGCCAGGCAGCACATAGAGCAAATCGAAAAGCCGCAGCGTCCGCTTTCCGCCGCTCGTGGCGGGATGGGGCACACTCCGCTCGATAATTCTCTCAATGATCAGGCGGGAGGCGACATAGGGGATAAATGGCGACTGCACCTCTGTCAGCCATTCTTGGCTTTCAGTGCAGAAATAGGCGAGCGGCTTTCGGCCGTCGAGCATTAGCGGCAGCTCGAAATTGGTGTGGATGAGATAGGGCGCCGTGTCGATTGAATGCGGTCGCTCCAGGCGCACGCCTTGCTGATCCTCGGGCATCGAAAGATCGAACGCCTCGGCCAAAGCCAATACATCGACCGGCTCAAGATCGAACCGGCCATGTTTCAGATCACTCTCTTCGGCATCGATAGCGGCCGCGACATCGGACGGCTTAGCCGAGAAACGCAGTTCATGGGCGGAACACAAGGTCTCCGGCGACAGAAATTTCAGGATGAATGTTTCCGTCGCCATAGAGTCCACTCGGCTTTACGTCTGCGTACCGCCGACCGTCACCTGATCCATCCGCAGATGCGGCTGGCCGACGCCCACGGGCACCCACTGGCCGGCCTTGCCGCAATTGCCGATGCCGGTGTCGAGCTTCATGTCGTTGCCGACCATGGAAATGCGCTTCATCGCGTCAGGCCCGTTGCCGATCAGCATGGCGCCCTTGACGGCCGGACCGATCTTGCCGTTTTCGATCAGATAGGCCTCGGTGCAGCCGAACACGAACTTGCCCGAGGTGATGTCCACCTGACCGCCGCCGAACGAGACGGCATAGATGCCCTTCTTGACCGACGAGATGATTTCTTCCGGTGTCTTGTCGCCACCGAGCATGTAGGTGTTGGTCATGCGCGGCATCGGCACGTGGGCATAGCCCTGGCGGCGGCCGTTGCCGGTCGCCTTCATGCCCATCAGCCGGGCATTCTGCCGGTCCTGCATGTAGCCGGTGAGTTTGCCGTCCTCGATCAGCACGTTGTAGGCCGATGGCGTTCCCTCGTCGTCGATGGTGATCGATCCCCGGCGGTTGTCGATCGTGCCGTCATCGACGACGGTAACGCCGGGAGCGGCGACCATCTGGCCGAGCAGGCCGGCAAACGCCGACGTCTTTTTGCGGTTGAAATCGCCTTCCAGCCCGTGGCCGACGGCCTCGTGCAGCATCACGCCCGGCCAGCCGGAAGAGAGCACCACGTCCATCGTGCCCGCAGGAGCCTCGATAGCCTCGAGATTGACCAGCGCCTGGCGCAGCGCCTCGTCGGCGCCGTACTGCCAGCTGCCCTCGGTGATGAAGTCGCCGAAGCCGATGCGTCCGCCGCTGCCGTAGGAGCCGCTTTCCTGGCGATCGCCCTGGCCAACCATGACGGAGATGTTGATGCGCGTCATCGGCCGGATGTCACGGACGCGGTGGCCATCGGCGCGCAGGATGTCGACCACCTGCCAGCTGGCGGCGACCGAAGCCGTCACCTGCCTGACCTTGTCGTCCTTCCCACGCAGATAGGCGTCGATGTCCTGCAGAACCTTGACCTTCTCCTCGAAGGTGGGGGAGCCGATCGGGTTCTCGTCGCTGTAGAGCTTCTTGTTGGTGCCCTGCGGCGCTGCCGCATAGCTGCCGCTATAGCCGCGCGTCACGGCACCGACCGCATCGGCCGCCCGCTTCAGTGCCGAAACCGAAAGATCGCCCGCATGCGCGTAGCCCACCGCTTCGCCGGCAACGGCGCGCAGGCCAAAACCCTGCTCGGTGTTGAAGCTGCCGCCCTTGAGGCGACCATTGTCGAACATCAGCGATTCGGCCTGCGCATGCTCGATGAAGAGCTCACCGTCATCAGCGCCGGAAAGCGCCTCGGCGACGAGCGCGCGCATCTTCGCTTCGTCGGCGTCGAAAAGCGTCAGGAGATCGGTGTTCATGTCATTATGCTCCGCTGCGGCAGGAAATGCTTCCTGCCGATGTAGGTCCCAGGGACGCTTCGAGCAAGTGTCGAATTCGTAAGGATCAGGTCGAGCGCGACGCTGGCGATCAGGGAAGCGCGTCGTAGCCTTCGGCGAAGCCCTTCAGGTCGACAGGAATGCCGATGCCCTCTTCAGGCGTCTGGAAGACGATGAAGGTGGCGCTGGCGCCGCTGCGGAAGGTCTTCAAGAGCTCGTCCTCGAGCACGACCTCGGCGTAGCAGCCGTCGGCGAAGCAGCGCACGAAATAGGCGCGGCCGATATCCTTGCCGTCGACATTGAGGCCGAGACCGTTCGGCAGCAGCACCCCAAGGGGAGCGAGCACGCGGAGAATCTTCGACTTGCGATCGGCGGTCTTCAGCACGACGACCGAGAGCCCCACTTCCGGGCGGTCCTCGGCGATGACGTTCTGCATCAGCGCGCATTGCTCGGCCGAGGCGCCGGCCGGCTTGTCGCAGACCACGGACCACGCGCCGTGATTGGAGCGGACAGTACCGGGCGCCTGCGGTTGCGTCTGACCTGGCGTCGCCTGCGCGGCAGGGGCGCCGGGGGCTGGCTGTGCTGGCGCGGTCGGAGCTGGTGTCGGTGTCGGCTGCTGTGCGAAAGCCGGAGCGATCGCCGCGGCAGTGACACAAGCCGACAGCAAGAACGGCCGCACTAGGGAACGGAAACCCATGAAAACCTCTGCAGTTCGAATCAGTGCCGCTAAGTTGGGGCGGGCCGTCCAAAATGAAAAGCCCCACCCGCTGAAAAGCCGGGGACTACGGCGGAAATGGGACGTTTCTTGATTATTCTTGGGAAGGGTGGCTGGCCCACGCCAACATTTTCCGTATCATAAGGAAAATCATGGCATGTTTCGATGCGCCCGGAGGAGGGATCATCGGGGCGAAAATGCCGCACGGCCAAACGCTTTGGATTGTTGCGGCAAGTGTTAAACTGTGGTTTGAAGCGCATGAGGATGGCAAGGATTCTGCGTGTGGTGCACGCGGGTCAGCGCTCGAGGGAGATGAAACGTGATTAAGAAGGCCTATGCAGGCGTGACCGCGATGGTCTGTCTGCTCTTTGCTTCCGGCAGTTATGCCGACCAACCGATGCCGTGGCAGGCCACTTTGCAGCCCGCCGCGACGCCGATCATGCGCGATATTCACTGGTTCGAACAGTATACCCTCTGGTTTATTGTTCCCGTGACGCTGTTCGTGCTCGCTCTTCTTATCATCGTCTGTCTTCGCTTCCGGGCCAGCGCGAACCCGGTCCCATCCAAGACGAGCCACAACACGGCAATCGAGATCGCCTGGACCGTGGGACCGGTTCTGGTGCTTCTGTTTCTCGCCGTACCGTCGTTCAATCTGCTCACCGCGCAGCTGACGCTTCCCGAAAACCCTGACGTCACCATCAAGGCGACCGCGACGCAGTGGCAGTGGAACTACGAATATGAAGGCTCCGGCGACAATCCGCTCGCCTTCGACAGCTACCTGCTGAAGGATCAGGACCGCGCCGCTGCCGGCAAGGAAGACAAGGCAAAGTATCCGCGCCTTCTCGCCGTCGACAACGAGCTGGTGCTTCCGGTCAACAAGACCGTGCGCGTGCTTGTCACCGCGGCACCCACCGACGTCATTCACGCCTTCGCGATGCCGTCCTTCGGCATCAAGATCGATGCCGTTCCTGGCCGTCTTAACGAAACCTGGTTCCGCGCCGAGCGCGAGGGCCTGTTCTACGGCCAGTGTTCCGAGCTCTGCGGCAAGGACCATGCGTTCATGCCGATCGCAATTCGCGTCGTTTCCGAGGACAAGTACAAGCAGTGGATGGCGTCCGCCGCCTCCGACCTGCCCGGTGCTTACAAGAACCTCATGGCTGAAACCGATGGTCCCGCAAAGACCCTCGATGTCGCCGAAAACGTCGCTCAATAAGGAAAGAGGAACGGGACATGGCTGGACCTTCCGCACACGATCATTCGCATGATCACGATCATGGCGCACACGCGCATGACGATCACCACCACGACCACTCGCACAAGCCGAGCTTCGTCAACCGCTGGCTGTTTTCCACCAACCACAAGGACATCGGCACGCTCTACCTGATCTTCGCGATCATGGCCGGCATCGTCGGTGGCGCGCTCTCCGTTGCCATGCGCATGGAGCTGCAGGAGCCTGGTATCCAGATCTTCCATGGCCTTGCCGCCATGGTCTACGGCTACGAAGGCGACGCCGCCATCGATGGCGCCAAGCAGATGTTCAACATGTTCACCACAGCGCACGCGCTGATCATGATCTTCTTCATGGTCATGCCGGCGATGATCGGCGGTTTCGCCAACTGGATGGTGCCGATCATGATCGGCGCGCCGGATATGGCCTTCCCGCGCCTGAACAACATCTCCTTCTGGCTTATCGTTCCGGCCTTCATTCTGCTCATCATGTCGATGTTCGTCGAAGGCCCGGCTGGCGCCTACGGTGCCGGCGGCGGCTGGACGATGTATCCGCCACTCTCGAGCACGGGTACGCCGGGACCAGCAGTCGACCTTGCGATCTTCGCGCTACACATCGCCGGCGCGTCGTCGATATTGGGTGCCATCAACTTCATCACCACGATCCTCAACATGCGCGCGCCGGGCATGACCCTGCACAAGATGCCGCTGTTTGCCTGGTCGGTGCTGATCACCGCCTTCCTGCTCCTGCTGTCGCTTCCGGTTCTCGCCGGCGCCATCACCATGATGCTGACCGACCGCAACTTCGGCACGGCCTTCTTCTCGCCTGAAGGCGGCGGCGACCCGATCCTTTACCAGCACCTGTTCTGGTTCTTCGGTCACCCCGAGGTCTACATCCTGATCCTGCCCGGCTTCGGCATCGTCAGCCACATCATCTCGACCTTCTCGAAGAAGCCGATCTTCGGCTATCTCGGCATGGCCTACGCCATGGTGGCGATCGGCGCCGTCGGCTTCGTCGTCTGGGCCCACCACATGTACACGGTCGGCCTGTCGCTCGATGCGCAGCGCTACTTCGTCTTCGCAACGATGGTCATCGCCGTTCCCACGGGTGTGAAGATCTTCTCCTGGATCGCGACGATGTGGGGTGGCTCGATCACTTTCTCGACGCCGATGGTCTGGGCGATCGGCTTCATCTTCCTGTTCACCGTCGGCGGCGTCACCGGCGTGCAGCTGGCAAACGCCGGTCTCGACCGTTCGTTGCACGACACCTATTACGTGGTGGCGCACTTCCACTACGTCCTGTCGCTCGGCGCTGTCTTTGCCATCTTCGCGGGCTGGTACTACTGGTTCCCGAAGATGACCGGCTACATGTACAACGAGTTCGTCGGCAAGCTGCACTTCTGGGTCATGTTCATCGGCGTCAACCTGGTGTTCTTCCCGCAGCACTTCCTCGGGCTCGCCGGCATGCCGCGCCGCTACATCGACTATCCGGATGCCTTTGCCGGCTGGAACTATGTGTCCTCGGTCGGCTCGTATATCTCGGCCGTCGGCGTTCTCATCTTCCTCTTCGGCGTGTTCGAAGCCTTCGCCAAGAAGCGCGTCGCCGGAGACAATCCGTGGGGCGAGGGTGCTACGACCCTCGAGTGGCAGCTTTCCTCGCCACCCCCTTATCACCAATGGGAACAGCTCCCGCGCATCAAGTAAATGGATGCGAGACATCGTGACCGCCGCCGGAGGAGCGCGGCGGTCACCGTTCAGTTTTCAGGACAATACCAATGACAGTCATCGACGATCGCAGCAGCCTAGGAGACGACAGCGAGTTTCGCATGTCGGAAGCCAGCGCCCGCGATTACTTCGAGCTTCTCAAGCCGCGCGTCATGTCGCTTGTGGTCTTCACCGCATTTGCCGGCCTGATCGTGGCGCCCGGCCACATCAACCCCGTCATCGGCATCATCGCAGTGCTGTGCATCGCGGTCGGCGCGGGCGCGTCCGGCGCCCTCAACATGTGGTATGACGCCGATATCGACGCGGTGATGACCCGCACCGCCAAGCGCCCGATCCCGGCCGGCCGCATCGCCCCCAACGAGGCGCTGGCCTTCGGCCTCGTGCTCTCCTGCTTTTCCGTGTCGATCCTCGGGCTCGCCGTCAATTGGCTCGCAGCCTCGATCCTCGCCTTCACCATCTTCTTCTACGTCGTCGTCTACACGATGTGGCTGAAGCGCTCGACGCCGCAGAACATCGTCATCGGCGGTGCCGCCGGCGCCTTCCCGCCGATGATCGGCTGGGCCTGCGTGACGGATAGCGTCACTATTGAAAGCACGGTTCTCTTCCTCATCATCTTCCTCTGGACCCCGGCCCACTTCTGGGCGCTGGCGCTGTTCAAGATGCGCGACTACCAGTCCGTCGGCGTGCCGATGCTGCCGAATGTCTCGGGCGAGCGCACCACCAAGAACCAGATCGTCGTCTACGCCGTGCTGACTGCAATCAGCGCCGTCGCGCCGACCTTCCTCGGCTTTGCCAGCACCGGCTACGGCATCGCCGCCGCGCTGCTGAGCGCCATCTTCGTCTACTGGTCCGTCATCTGCTGGCGCATGCCTGATGGCGACGAAAAGATGGTGCCGGCCAAGAAGCTCTTCGCCTATTCGATCTTCTACCTCTTCGCCATCTTCTCGGCGCTGATGTTCGATCGCCTTGCCGCGTTCCTGATGACGCATTGGGGAGCAGGCCTTTGATCGAAACCATCAAGCTCACCGACGCCCAGCGCAAGTCCCGCCGCAACCGCAATGTCGCGCTCGGCCTCGTGCTCGCCGCTCTGGTCGTGATTTTCTACGCCATAACCATCGTGAAGTTCACCTGAGGACGGATGTGAGATGAGCGAAACGCAAAGCACACCGAAAAAGCCGCGCAACAATGGCGCCGTTGTTTTCATGTGTCTTGCCTTCGTCTTCGGCATGGGCGCCGCAAGCTACGCCGCCGTGCCGCTCTACAGGATGTTCTGTCAGCTGACCGGCTATAACGGCACGACGCAGCGCGTCGAGCAGGCCTCCTCGGTGATCCTCGACCGCAAGATGCGCGTCACCTTCGACGCCAACGTCGCGCCCGGCCTCTCATGGGAGTTCAAGCCGGTGGAGCGCGAGGTCAATCCGCGCATCGGCGAGACGATCCAGGTGAATTTCACCGCCGTGAACAAATCCGACAAGCCGGAGCGCGGCCAGGCCGTGTTCAACGTCACGCCGGGCGAGGCGGGTGTGTACTTCAATAAGGTGCAGTGCTTCTGCTTCAACGAGACCGTGCTGCAGCCGGGCGAGAAGCTGGACATGCCTGTCGTCTTCTATATCGATGCCGACATCGTGAAGGCCGTGGAATCCAAGGATATCCACACGGTCACCTTGTCCTACACGTTCTATCCGAAGGAAGGACCGAAGCCGGTGGCTTCGCGCGAGGATGGAACGGAGAAGCTTGAAAAGAAACTTTGATACTGGGTTCGTTTCCGGCTAAGCCGGAGCGGAGAGGATAGGTCCGGGGGAGTCCATATGGCCGAAGCGCATCAGAAACATCACGATTATCACATCATAGATCCGAGCCCGTGGCCGATTCTGGCCTCGATCGGCGCCTTCGTCATGGCCTTCGGCGGCGTCGGCTTCATGCGCTATGTCAATGGCGGTTCGCTGCATCTCTTCGGCATCGAATGGGCGCATCCCTGGCTGTTCTTCATCGGCCTTGCCGTCGTGCTCTACGTGATGTTCGGCTGGTGGGCCGACACCGTCAAGGAAGCCCATGACGGCGCCCACACGCGCGTCGTGTCGCTGCACCTGCGCTACGGCATGATCATGTTCATCGCCTCGGAGGTGATGTTCTTCGTCGCCTGGTTCTGGGCCTATTTCGACGCCAGCCTCTATCCGCATGAAGCCATCCAGGCCTCGCGCCTCGCCTTCACCGGCGGCCAGTGGCCGCCGAAGGGCATCGAGGTCCTCGATCCCTGGCACCTGCCGATCTACAACACCGTGATCCTGCTGCTCTCGGGCACCACGGTCACCTGGGCGCACCACGCGCTGCTGCACAACGACCGCAAGGGCCTCATCCAGGGTCTGACGTTGACGGTGCTGCTCGGCGTGCTGTTCTCCAGCGTCCAGGCCTACGAATACGCTCACGCGCCGTTTGCCTTCAAGAACTCGATCTACGGTGCCACCTTCTTCATGGCGACCGGCTTCCACGGCTTCCACGTGCTCGTCGGCACGATCTTCCTGATCGTCTGCCTGATCCGCGCCATGCGCGGCGACTTCACGCCCAAGCAACACTTCGGCTTCGAAGCCGCCGCCTGGTACTGGCACTTCGTCGACGTGGTCTGGCTCTTCCTGTTCTTCTCGATCTACGTCTGGGGCGGCTGGGGCGCGCCGCTCGCGGCGGGGTAGTGCGGAAATCTGGTTTCAGAACAAAAAAGGGGCGCTGCGGCGCCCCTTGGCATATCTGCAGAAACCTGCCCTATGCCGCCATCTCTCTTATCGTCGTCATCACGTCCCGTTCCCGATAGGGTTTCGAAAAGAACACGCTGTCGGCCGGTAGGTGGTTGGCCGGTGGCGTCATGTGTCCCGACGTGATGATGATGTGGATCGGCGGCCAGCGGTCGCGGATCAGGGCCGCCAGCTTCATGCCGTTCATGCCGCGCGGCATGTCGATATCGGTGAACACGATCCGGATGTCCGGTCGGCTTTCGAGGATTTCGACCGCCTGCGTGGCATCCGATGCTTCCACGACGATGAAGCCCCCGGCCTCGATCATGTCGACCGCTGCCATTCTGAGCAATGGTTCATCCTCGACGACGAGGACGACCTGTTTGGCGGATGTCATGTTTCATTCTCCGTCGCTCTAGGAATTTCGCACCTGAGCGAGCGGTGCATTGAACTTGCCTTGAAAGCCTGTAGGGAGGTAACGAAGCTCGACGCCACCCGTTCCGACAAGACCCATCTTTATCAGCTTCGAGCCAAAGCCCTTCGTTTGCGGTTCCCGCGCGGCGGGTCCGTCGTATTCCTGCCATTGAAGCTGCAGCTCGGCGTCATCGCCGGAACCGGCGATCTCCCAGGTGACGGCGATGAGGCCGGCCTCCACGGACAAGGCGCCGTATTTCAGCGCGTTTGTGGCAAGCTCATGCAGCAGCAGTGAAACGGAAAGCGTCGCGCGCGCGCCAAGGCGGACAGGCGGCCCCGCGATATCGAATCGTTGAGGATCCACCAGCGTCGAAAGCACGCTGGTGATCACATCGCCAAAGTCTGCCGCCGTCCAGCTCCCGCGCAGCAGCACGTCATGCGCTGTCGACAGCGCATGCAGGCGCTGGTTGAACGCCTCGACAGGCTTGCGGTCTTCGATGGCGCGCAGCGTCTGGGTGGCGATCGCCTGCACCATGGCGAAGGTGTTCTTCATCCGATGGCTCAGTTCCTGGTTGAGAACCTCCTGCGCATCCTCGGCCAGTTTCTGCATGGCTTCCGTCGCCTTGCGATCGGTCTTGTCGTTGAAGAGGATCGCCACGCGGTTGAAAGCCGGGTCGCCTATGCGGAAGGCGTGAACGTCGTACCACCGTTCGCCCAGCTCATTGGCATAATGCTCGAACCGGACCGGCTCGCCCGTCGCGACAACCTTGCCGTAGATCTCGAACCAGTGTTCCTCGTGGTCGGGCGCGATTTCGCGCATCCATTTCCCTTGCGCATCGACAAGGCCCGTCTGCCCGGCGAACGCCGGATTGATCTCGACGAAGCGATAGTCGATGGCCCGCTCGCCATCGAATTTCATCTCGATAATGCAGAAGCCATCCTCGATCGCCTCGAAAAGAATCCGGTATTGCTGCTCGCTTTCGCTTTCGCGCATCTGGTGAGCAAGCTGGGCGGCAATCGCCGCGTCCCGTTCCGCAAGCACCCGGCGCAGTTCCAGCTGGCTCATCACCTGCCGCGACAGGTTTCTCAAGCCACTCGCCTGCACCTCCGTCAGCCCTTGCGGACGTGGCACGCCATCGATGACACACAAGCTACCGATCACCTCACCGGTGGGCGTGCGCAACGGCGCGCCGGCATAAAACCGGATATGCGGCTCGCCCGTGACAAGCGGATTGTCCCTGGTCCGCTCATCCACCGTCAGGTCGGGAATGACCAGCAGGTCAGGCTCGCCAAGCGCATGGGCGCAGACCGAGCTGTCGAGATCGGTTTCGCAAGGCTCGAAACCGATCCTCGCCTTGAACCACTGGCGGTCGTTCGCCACAAGGCTGACGAGCGCCACCGGCGTTTCGCAAATCTGCGTCGCCAGCAACACGATGTCATCGAAGCCTTGCTCCGGTGGCGTGTCGAGGACGTTGTAGATGTCGAGGGCCGAAAGTCTTTGCTTGTCGAAGATTATGGCGGGAGGCTGCACGTAACGCTCTTTGCTGGTCGAACAATGGAGGCGGCAGTATTTGCACCTGCCGTATCTATTGGAAACCAATTAGGGCGAGCAGCCAGTTAATCCATATGTCTGCAGCGACTGTCGTTGCACGCCCGCTGGCTGGCGGCCAATCAGCGGACGATCACGCCAACGCCTTGAGAATCAGAATCCGGTTCGCAGTCGCGAACGCAATAACCCCGTCCTGCTCAAGCGCCCGCAACGCAGACTTGACCTCCCCTGGCGTGAATCCATCGACGCCCAGCCGGTCGATGACATCCAGCAAGTTGATCGTCACGTCAGGCTTGGCCTTGAGCGCGCGCAGCCTTCCGATCAAGGCGTTTTCGGTATCGTCAAATCGACTCATGGGAGCACCTTAGCCGGCAATCGGCGCAGCAACACCATTCCGCTTCTCCCGGAAGTGGCTCGGCGAAGCGCCGATCACCCGTTTGAAGGCGCGGCTGAAGGAGGCCTCCGAATCGTAGCCGAGCCGTTCGGCGACCGTTGCCACCCGTTGCCCCTCGCGCAGCCACTCATGAGCCTGGTGCATGCGCATCCGCGCCACATACCGCGCCGGCGTTTCGCCGACGACGCTGACGAAGCGCTGGGCGAAGCCGGAGCGCGACGCGCCCATGTGGCGCGCCAGTTCGTTCACGCTCCAGTCGTGCGCGGGATCGAGGTGGATCGCGGCGAGCACCCGCCCGACTTCCGGATTGCGCACGGCGGCGAGCCATCCGCTCGCGTCGCCGCAGCCATGCTCCACCCATGTGCGGATGATCGTGGCCGTCAGAACGTCGGCGAGGCGCGACAGGATGCCTCCGGCCCCCACGCGGTTCATCTCGACCTCCCGCATCATGGCGTCGAGAAGCGGCGGTATCGTCGGCTCGCTCTTTGCAAGATCGCTCGTGCGCATCACATCGGGCATCAGGTTGAGGAGCGGATGCCGCTTGTCGACATTGAAGCGCATGACGGCGAAAAAGATGAGGTTGTTGCTGTCGGTGCATGGACATTGCAGGTCCACGATGCCATCGCAGAGCGGCTTGCGGGGCAGGCAGTCGACAGGGGTCGGTGAAATACCCGGTTCGCTCGCCAGCACATGCGCGTCGCCGCGCGGCAGCAGCACGGCGTCGCCGGGGCGCATCTCCGTCCACGCGCCATCAGGTGCCTGCAGATAGGCGCTGCCCGCCGCCAGGAAGTGGAATCGCGCTTCGGCCTGCGCGGGATAGGCCGTGGCCCACGGCGCGGAAGGCTGGCAGCGACCGTATTCGACGCCATCAAGCCGAAGCCCGCGCAGCATCTCGGTCAATGGATCGGTCATCTGGCCTCCGGCAGGTTTGGACGAATTGTTATGCTTTATAGCTTTTACAGCATAGAAGCGCCAGACACTAGAGCGTAGCGTCGCCGCAGAAATTACGGAGATGCATATGAACATTCACTCGGAGATCAGCCGTCCAGCCGCAAAGGGCGAGACACCTGCGGCATGGGCAGGCGTCGTTTCGCTGTCGCTTGGCGTATTTGGGCTCGTGACGGCGGAATTTCTACCCGCGAGCCTTCTGACGCCGATGTCGCATGACCTCGGCGTCAGCCTCGGCGCGGCAGGTCAATCGGTGACGGCCACCGCCGTGGTGGGTGCGCTGGCGGGGCCGGGCATCGTGCTGGGCACGGCCCGCTTCGATCGCCGCTACACGCTGCTAGCGCTCACAAGCCTGCTCATCATCTCGAGCCTGATCGCCGCCACTGCAAACGGGCTGATGACCCTGCTCCTGTCGCGCGCGCTGCTCGGCGTCGGGCTTGGTGGTTTCTGGGCGATGTCGCTGGCGCTTGCCATGCGCCTCGTGCCGGAGCGGTTGATGCCGCGCGCCATGGCGATCGTCATGACCGGCGTGTCCGCGGCCACCGTCTGTGCGGCACCCGTCGGAGCCTGGGTCGGCGAGGCGTTCGGCTGGCGCGCGGCCTTCTGGATCGCCGCGGCACTCGGCGTTGTCGCATTCCTCGTCCAGGCGTTCACGCTTCCGGCCATGGCGCCCACAGGGTCGGCGGGCCTCGGCACGATGGCCTCGGTGTTGCGGCGACCGGCCATCCGGCTCGGCCTCGCCACTGTGCTCTTCGTCGTCGCCGGTCATTTCGCGGGCTTCACCTTCATCCGCCCGTTTCTTGAAACGGTGCCGCATTTCGGTGTCGAGGCGATTTCCGGCATCCTTCTCGCCTTCGGCATTGGCGGCTTCCTCGGCAATATCGCCGGCGGCCTGATCGCCGAGCGCAACACGACCCTTGCCATAACGCTTGCCGCCACGGGCATTGCCGTCACCGCCTTCCTGCTCGCTTTTGCGGGTGAGGCGCCGGCGCTGGCTGCCGTCGCCACAGCCCTGTGGGGCTTTGCCTTCGGCGCATTGCCCGTCAGCGTGCAGAGCTTCGTCACACAGGCTGCCGCCGACGAGGCCGAAAGCGCCGGCGCGCTCATGCTGACGACGTTTCAGGTCGCGATCTCGAGCGGCGCCGTGCTGGGCGGGCTGATCGTGGATGTCCAGGGTGCGGCCGGCGTCTTTGCCTTCGCCGGCATCGCGGCCCTCCTCGGCGCCACGCTGATCGGCGTCGCCAGCCGCCGCCGGGTGGTGGTGGCGGGGTGATAACGGCGATTGATTGAGTAAGGCAGCGCGGTTCGCTGCGAATGCGAATGCGGAGCCATCGAGAGGTGGCTCCGCATTTTTGTTTCGGAAGTTTTTCGGCCCTAGCTTCGTCTCACCAGTGGCCCCCTCACCCTACCTTCTCCCCACTGGGGAGAAGGTGGCCCGAAGGGTCGGATGAGGGGGCTCTGGATGGTGAGGTTAACGGCATTTACAGATCACCTGCGTACCAAGTCCGGCTCTATCGTCCTCGCCGACTACCGCGCTTCCGCAATCCGCTCGAATGCCGACGGCCTCGCAATCCCCAGATCCAGCGTCTGCCGGATGATCTCGGCGCATTCCA
Organism: Hyphomicrobiales bacterium; assembly: GCA_900472605.1. GTDB lineage: Bacteria > Pseudomonadota > Alphaproteobacteria > Rhizobiales > Rhizobiaceae > Rhizobium. Next base: position 68,374 of record UCJD01000031.1, read on the forward strand.
GCGGTGTCAGCAGTGAGGTGTCCACTTCCAGATCGTAGATTCCCGGCTGGTGCACATGATCCTGCCAGCGCTGCACCGAATCGGGGATCGGGTCTTCGGCGTTCGCCTGGTCGTACAGCCCCTCGCGGCCCGGCATGCGGATGTCGCGGCGGCGCATGATCGTGTCGAGCGGACAATGCACGCCGACGAAGAGAACAGGAAAACCTTCCAGCCGGCGGGCGCAGTCTGTCAAAATACCCAGCTGCTGCGAGTAGAAATCGTGGTGCCCGAGATCGGCGACGACGTTGAGCCCGAGGCCGACATGGATGGCGATGGTCTCGTAGAGCGCAGCGTAGAAGAACGGCACCATCTCCTCGAGATCGGGTCGCTCGCCGCCGGGGCGCAGGCCGATGCCGGGCAGATAGCGCTCCGGCGTCATGCCGTTATAGGCATCGACGCCGAGGTTCATCCACGGGCCGTCGAACTCGTCCTGGATCGCCTTGGCGATCGATGATTTTCCACTTCGTGGTGCGCCGTTCAGAATGACGATCTGAGCGGCTGGGGTTTCCTCGGACATGTTGTTTTCTTCTTTTGTTTGGCGCGAATCAGTGAGGCGAAATCGCGCAGGCATTTCACTTCGTATTGCGATTACATTATGGGTGACTTTAAGGCGGTGACTCACCGCATCGGGAGGATAGCATGAACGAGGACAGCGCGCATTTCCCGCCTGTGGATCCTTTGAAAACGGGTATGCGCGGATGCTGCCCGCGCTGCGGCAATGGCAAGCTTTTCAATGGCTTGCTGTCGCTGAAGCCGCGCTGCGCTGCCTGTGGACTCGATTATGCCTTCGCTGATGCCGGCGATGGCCCGGCCGTCTTCGTCATCCTGATCGTCGGCTTCATCGTCATCGGCTCGGTGCTGTGGCTGGAAGTGAACTATGCGCCCCCGATCTGGCTCCACATCCTCCTCTTCGCACCGCTGACGATCATCCTCTCGCTTCTCGCGCTGCGCTGGTTGAAGGGCATCCTGATCGCCATGCAATACCGCCACAATGCCCGTGAAGGACGTCTCTCCCGTGACTGATGCCGCAGCCCCCCGCCGCACCCGATCCGTGCTGACCGCCATCGCGGTTCTTGTCGCGCTTGCCATTTTGATTGCGCTCGGCACCTGGCAGGTCGAGCGCCTGCACTGGAAGGAGGGTCTGCTCGCCGATATCACGACGCGCCTTGCGGCCCCCGCCGTCCCCTTGTCCGATATCGAGGCCATGGCGTCGAAGGGCGAGGATATCGAATACCGCCGCGTCACCTTGACGGGCATCTACGACAACAGCCGCGAACGCCATTTCTTCGCGACATGGCGCGGCCAGACCGGCTTTTACGTCTATACGCCGCTCACGCTTTCCGACGGCCGCTTCGTCTTCGTCAATCGCGGCTTCGTTCCCTATGACAACAAGGAGCCGGAGATGCGCATGCAGGGCCAGCTGACGGGCGAGCAGACTGTCAACGGGCTCGCCCGCTCCAGGCTCCCTGGCAAGCCGTCATGGGTCGTGCCTGACAACGACGTCGCCAAGAACATATTCTACTGGAAGGACCTCGACGTCATGGCCTCGAGCACCGGGCTCGAAAAGGCTGCCGTCGTGCCCTTCTTCGTCGATGCCGACGACACGCCGAACCCCAAGGGCATGCCGATCGGCGGCGTCACCGAGATCGACCTCCCCAACAACCACCTGCAATACGCTTTCACCTGGTACGGCCTGGCCGCCACGCTTGTCGTGATCGTCGCGGTTGCCCGCTTGCGCAAGCGCGGCAATCCGCCCCCGCAATAGTATCGCTTCAATTTCTGCCTATATTGGGCTAGAGACGCCTATCTGCACAAACCGGAAAAGACATGAACATCGCGGCAAAACCTCCACTGACGATCAGGCTCTGCGGCCCGCGCGGCTTCTGCGCCGGCGTGGACAGGGCGATCCAGATCGTCGTTCTGGCGTTGAAATCCTATGGCGCGCCCGTCTATGTCCGCCACGAGATCGTCCACAACCGCTATGTCGTCGAGGGTCTGGAAGCCAAGGGCGCCGTCTTCGTCGAGGAGTTGAACGAGATTCCCGAGGAGCATCGCGCCCAGCCGGTCGTCTTCTCGGCGCACGGCGTGCCGAAATCGGTGCCGGAGGATGCGACGTCACGCAATCTCTTCTATCTCGACGCCACCTGCCCGCTGGTCTCCAAGGTCCACAAGCAGGCGATGCGCCACAACAAGCTCGGCCGCCACGTGGTGCTGATCGGCCATGCCGGCCACCCCGAGGTGATCGGCACCATGGGCCAGCTGCCCGAGGGCACGGTGTCGCTGGTCGAGACCATCGCCGACGTCGATCTCTACGAGCCCGAAGATCCCGACAATCTCGGCTACGTCACGCAGACGACGCTATCGGTCGACGACACCGCCGGCGTTATCGCGAGGCTGCAGGAGCGCTTCCCGAACCTCACGGCGCCGTCCGCCGATTCGATCTGCTACGCCACGACAAACCGTCAGGAAGTGGTGAAGCAGGCAGCACGCGGCTGCGATCTCTTCATCATCGTCGGCGCCCCGAATTCGTCCAACTCCAAGCGCCTCGTCGAAGTGGCGCTCAGGGCAGGGGCGAAGAAATCGATCCTCGTGCAGCGCGCCTCCGAACTCGATTGGGACGACATCGGCGTCATCGGCACGCTCGGCCTGTCGGCCGGCGCCTCGGCCCCCGAGGTCATCGTCAACGAGATCATCGAAGCCTTCCGCGCGCGGTTCGAGGCGGGTGTCGAACTCGCCGAGACGGTGCAGGAAAACGAACACTTCCTCGTCAACCGCGAACTGCGCGACATCGAGCTGACGACGGCGGATATGGCGTTCGTGAACGGGTGATCGAGTGTCGGAGGGCGGGGCACACCCCCCTCTGTCCTGCCGGACATCTCCCCCTCAAGGGGGGAGATCGGCTGGGAGAAACCGTTCGCTCAACTGCAATTGCTTGGGGAAACCCTCACCATCTGCCGATCTCCCCCCTTGAGGGGGAGATGCCCGGCAGGGCAGAGGGGGTATCACTTGCGCCGACCGAAGCAACCACACTAGAACGAGAGCCCGCCTTGGCAGTCTACACCGATATCTCCGAAGACGATCTGAAGTGGTTCCTGACGGAATACGACGCGGGCGAGCTGTTATCCTACAAGGGCATCGCCGAGGGCGTCGAAAACAGCAACTTCCTGCTGCACACCTCCAAGGATCCGCTGATCCTGACGCTCTACGAAAAGCGCGTCGAGAAAAACGACCTGCCGTTCTTCCTCGGCCTGATGCAGCATCTCGCTGCCCGCGGCCTGTCCTGCCCGCTGCCGCTGCCGCGCAAGGACGGCGCGCTGCTGGGCCAGCTGTCGGATCGCCCTGCCGCGCTGATTTCCTTCCTCGAAGGCATGTGGCTGCGCAAGCCCGAGGCAAAGCACTGCCGCGAGGTCGGAAGAGCGCTGGCGCGGATGCACATTGCCGGCGAAGGTTTTGAGCTCCAGCGTCCCAACGCGCTCTCCGTCGATGGCTGGCAGCTGCTCTGGGACAAGTCCGAGGCCCGCGCCGACGAGGTCGAGAAGGGCCTGCAGGCGGAGATCCGCGCCGAACTCGACCATCTCGCCGCGCATTGGCCGAAGAATCTCCCCTCGGGCGTCATCCACGCCGATCTCTTCCCCGACAACGTCTTCTTCCTGGGCGACGATCTCTCCGGCCTGATCGACTTCTACTTCGCCTGCAACGATCTGCTCGCCTACGACGTCTCGATCTGCCTCAACGCCTGGTGCTTCGAAAAGGACGGCGCCTATAACATCACCAAGGGGATGGCGATGCTCGAAGGCTATACCAGCGTGCGGCCGCTGAGCGACGCCGAACTCGCCGCCCTGCCTATCCTGTCGCGCGGCTCGGCGTTGCGCTTCTTCCTCACCCGGCTCTACGACTGGCTGATGACGCCAGAGGGCGCCATGGTCACCAAGAAGGACCCGCTCGAATACCTGCGCAAGCTGCGCTTCCACCGCCAGATCAAGTCCGCCGCCGAATACGGATTGTCCCTATGAAGCACGTCGACATCTACACCGACGGCGCCTGCTCCGGAAACCCGGGCCCCGGCGGCTGGGGCGCTGTGCTGCGCTATGGCGAGGTCGAGAAGGAACTGTGCGGCGGCGAGGCGGAAACCACCAACAACCGCATGGAACTCCTGGCCGCCATCTCGGCGCTGACGGCGCTGAAGAGCGCCTGCGAGGTCGATCTCCACACCGACAGCAAATACGTCATGGACGGCATCTCCAAGTGGATCTTCGGCTGGAAGAAGAACGGCTGGAAAACCGCCGACAAGAAGCCGGTCAAGAACGGCGAGCTCTGGCAGGCGCTCGACGCCGCCAACCAGCGCCACAAGGTCAAGTGGCACTGGGTCAAGGGCCACGCCGGCCACCCGGAAAACGAACGCGCCGACGAACTGGCGCGCAAGGGCATGGAGCCGTTCAAGAAGCGGTAGGGCGGGGCTCTTCCCTCCTCAACCTTCTCGAATGGCAACAGAAAAGGCGGAGCGAGCGCCCGCCACTAGTCCCTTCTCCCCAGCGGGGAGAAGATGCCGGCAGGCAGATGAGGGGGCCACAAGTGCGGGGTCCAATGTAATGATTTCAAATAGATAACGGTGAGCCCGGAACCCCCTAATCCCCGGTGCAACTGTTGCACCTGAACCCTTCGGGCCACCTTGTCCCCGCTGGGGAGAAGGGACCCGCGGCGGCCGCTCACCCGGCAACCGCCAGATAAGCCGAAATCGTCCCGATCGACAGCACGGTCGAGGCCAGCACCACGCGCCCCGTCAAACTCGCCTCCCGCCCATAAAACTCCGCCAGCATGAACGGCCCGGTCCCCGTCGGCAGCGCCGCCAAGAGAACGCAGGTATGGACCGCAACCGGCGGCAGCTGCAGCAGCGGCCCGGCGATGAGCCATGTCACCAAAGGCTGCGCGACCAGCTTCAGCCCGACGAGAATGCCCGCCGTCGCCGCCCGCTCGGTCGCCGCCCCTGCCTTCGATCCGGCCAGAAACAGCCCGAGCGCAATCAGCGCGCAGGGCGATGCGGCGCCGCCGAGAAGCTTTAAAAACGCATGCACCGGCGCCGGCAGCGCAACGCCCGAGATCATGAACAGCGCGCCCAGCACCGGCGCGATCAAGAGCGGGTTTCGGGCCAGCGAGAGAAAGGTCTTCATCGCGATATCGCGCCGCCGCGTCTCCGATTGCAACCCGCCCTCGATCAGCACGATGGCGACGGCGAAGAGCACGCAGACCGTCAGGATCGTCGCGATCAGGGTCGGCGCCATGCCGTTGTCGCCGACGATCGAAAGCACCAGCGGAAAGCCGACGAAGCCGGTATTGGCGTAGCTGGCGTTGAGACTGTCGATCGCCGCATCCGCCAGATTCCGCCCTTTCGCCATCCGCCACCAGAGCGTCGCCCCGAAGATGATGGCGCAGCCCGATGTGAAGGCGAGGATGAAGCCAGGCTGCCAGATCTGCTTGAGCTTGGCATTGGCCATGATGTCGAAGAGCAAGGCCGGCAGCGCCAGATAGACCACCAGCCGGTTCACCTCGCGCGTCGCGGCGGGGCCGAGCGCGTCGGTCTTGCGCGCGATCCATCCGGTGAGGATGAGCGCGAAGATCGGCAGCACGATAAGGAGATTGGTCAGCATGGGAGGACGCTCGAGTTGCAAAGACCATTGTCTAGCGTCGTCGATCAAGATAATCCAATGTCGATATCGTCACTGATTGATACTCCAGAGGTATGGAATGGATACGCGCCACATGCGTTATTTCGTGGCCCTGGCGGAGACGCTGCACTTCGGCCACGCAGCCGCGCGCATGAACATGAGCCAGCCGCCTTTCAGCCGGCAGATCGCCGCGATCGAGAAAACGCTGGGCGCCCGCCTCTTCGAGCGCAACTCCCGTAACGTCGCGCTGACGGCGGCAGGCAGGCATTTTCTCGAGGAATGCCGCGCGGTGCTCACCCATTTCGACGCCGCCTGCCGCGACGTTGAGCTGGTGGCATCGGGCGTGAAGGGCGAATTGAAGCTCGGCTTCATGATGAACGCCGCCTACAGCGTCGTCCCGGCGCTGGTACGGCTTTACTCCGAAGCGCGTCCGGATGTGCGCCTCGTGCTGGAGGAGCGCATACCGACCGATATCGAGGAGATGCTGATCGAAGGCCGCCTCGACGCCGCCGTCACCTTCGGCGGCAGCCCGGCGACGCATCTGAGAACAACGCTTCTCGCCCGCGACCGCCTGCGCCTGATCGTCCCCGGAGGTCACCGCCTCGCGGAACTCGACATCGCGACCCCAAGCGATCTCGCCACCGAACGCCTGATCGCCGCTCCCGCAAGCGTGACGCCCACGCTGCGCGACGCCATCCGCAACTACTGCGCATCCTCAGGCGTCGTCCCGCATTTCGCCCTCGAGCCGCGCCTGCAGCACACCATCATCCGCCTGGTTGCCGAAGGGCTGGGCATCGCGCTCATCCCGCAATCGCTCTGCGCGGACCTGGCGCAAGGTCTGGTCTCGCGGCCGATCGTCGATGCACCGGAGTTCGACATCGTGCTGTGCGCCTCGTCGGCATCGAGCAATCCGGCGGTGCCGGCGCTGTTTGCGGTGGCGGAGAGGCTGGGTGGGGTGGGGAGAGGGAAGTGACACGCTTGTTGGCGGGATTGCGCCAACAGGAGACATTGAGGATGTCACAGAACTCTCTAGTTTGCGGAGTTGCAAACGTCAGCAAAAGAAATCTCGCATTAATCGGGATTTTTGCGACACTGAAGACGACAGCAACCTGTTAAAGACCATGCCTATGACAAAAAATTCTGCGTCCAACCGCCCGACTGACTGCGGACATATCGCTCAGATCAACAACATCGAAATGTATTATGAAGAATATGGAGCGGGAAACCCGCTCGTACTCTTGCATGGTTTTGGCGGCTCTACAAAAAACTGGCATCCGTTTGTCGACAGGCTTTCACAGCGCCGTCGCTTAATTCTCGTTGATCTGCGTGGTCACGGTCACTCTACCAATCCAGAGAACAAATTTACACATCGGCAAGCCGCCAGCGACGTGTTCATGTTGCTTGAAAAGCTGGGAGTCGATTGCTGCTCGGCTATGGGAATGAGTTCCGGCGGGATGACGCTCCTGCACATGGCAACGAGCCAGCCCAGACGCATAGACGCCATGGTATTGGTTAGCGCGACTTCCCACTTCACCGATCAGGCAAGAGCCATATTGCGCCGAGCCTCATTCGGCACCATGCCCCGAGAGGTGCAGGAAATGTATCGGGCTTGCGCAAGGCGTGGTGACGAGCAGATTCAGCAACTAATTTCGCAGTTCAATGCCTTGGGCGACGACTATGAGGATATGAATTTCAAGGCAGGAGACTTATCAGCCATCAACGCGCGCACCTTAATCATACACGGCGACCGCGACCGCTTTTTCCCCGTCGAAATCCCTCTGAGCATTTACCGCTCCATAGCGGATTCAGAGTTATGGATTATTCCCGGTGGCGACCATGTTCCCGTTTATGATTCCATGGTCCCATTTACCTCCACAGCTCTGAGATTCCTTGATGGGCCGGACGTAAAGCAGCAACCAGCAGCTTACGGTTTGTCGCACAACTCCTAAAATTCGCGAGAGAGTCGCCAACGCTGAAGTTTCCAGGAAAACTCTGTCGCAGAACTCAGTTGCAAAAGTCCGATTTCCGCGACTGCCAATGACCCGTTTGGGCCGATAGCGGCCTACCTACCCAAGCGCGCCCTACCTAAATCCCCGTCCATCCGCCGCCACACCCCACAATATCAACCACTTGCACGCCACATTTTCCCCACACCACCGCCTGCGTCACACTCACCCCGTCCCGTTTTCGGATACACCGGTTGCGTAGCCGGCGAGGCGGGATCGGCGCTTTCGGGAAGCCTGTAACGCAAGGTGAAACGAAGGGCGTCGTGGAGTGGCCCTGCCTGCGGAAATACTGGCGTGCGGGCGCAAATGTCGGCTTGCCGATACCACGCCCCTCGGCACATAAGGGACGGCGACTGGCCGGCCGTAAACCCGACAGGGTTTGGCGGAACGGCGCCGGGTGCTGCGGGCGACAGGTCCGTGGAGGTCCTCTCGGCGTCGATCAAGACGGCCTTTAGGGATGCCCGGGCAGCGAAAGCGTCAAGAACAAGAACAGCCCCGCGAGCATATCTCTGTCAAAGATGCCGACACCCGTAAAACGGCCAGGACACGATTGCAGACCGCCGAACGGGCGTCGGAAGGTGTCACCAAACCGAACTATTTACGAGGCAGATTCTGGCGCCCCGTCCGAACCGATGCCGTATCAACCGGGGGATCGACCTGCCGGGGTAGAGGCATGTTGTTTTGTGGCTTGAAGAAAGTGGCCAACGTCAGTGCCAGTGGCCCCCTCATCTGCCTGCCGGCATCTTCTCCCAGCGAGGGAGAAGGGACACGTGGCGAGCCTCTTGCTCCCCCTCTCCCCAGCGGGGGCCGTTGCA
>UCJD01000067.1 GCA_900472605.1 Hyphomicrobiales bacterium
CTATGTGTCCGGGCTGGACATGGCGAAAAATGGCGGAAGAGGTGGGATTCGAACCCACGGTACGGTCTCCCGCACGCCGGTTTTCAAGACCGGTTCCTTAAACCACTCGGACACTCTTCCATCGCGTCGATTTGACGTCGTGCTCGGACAAATACCCGCACTTGCAGATCACATCAAATCAGGTTTCGAAGGCTTTATAGCCGCTTCGGCGGCACCGTCAACCGGGCGGGTCGCGTCTTTGCATCATGTTCGCCCGAATACGCGGGCGCAGTGGCTCCCGGCCGGTTTAACGGCGTCGAAAAGCGGTCAGTGTGCGGTGGTTTTGCGGTTTGCCAGCAGAAGAATATAATCATCGGCGGCATCGGCGATCGCCATGGCCACCTCGGCCGCCGCCCAGCCGTTCTTCTGCGCTTCCCTGATAATCTGGTGAAGTGCTGGTTCGACGTCTGCGCGGCAATCGAGCAGACGCTGGTCGTGGTTGGTGTCACTGCGAGCTGATTGAAGATTGATCATCTCTGTTACCCCTCATGTCCAAGGCTGTACCATGACATAGATTGCAGGTTGAGCAAGAGATTGCTGATCAAAACCCAAACTTTGGCGGCGGATGAGGTTTTTCAACGACACTCGCCCAAGGCGATCAGCGGTACAACCTGACCGAAAGTGCCGTGACGGCGCTTACAAATACGTTCCATAGTCGGCGATACATCATTGAAAATGATGAAACATACTTCAGGTCACGCAAAACAACCAAGAAAATATCATTGAAAGCTCGAAGTCTCGTATAGTATTAACTGACCCTATTGAGAGCATGTCGGTGCGCTATTTCTAATTTTATATTCGACAAAAGCTTAGCAACATCCAATTTGCCAAATTCTTCCAAAGGTTGATTTAATCAAAGCATCGGATAGATACCAAAATAACATTCTGGTCAAATTGGATGATCATGCCAGCGACGTGGTCTGCTCGACTGATGCGCCACCTCGAATTACTCGACAATGCGTCGAGTAATTCAGATTAAATCCCCCTGTAGTTGTATTTCACATTTCCGTGATTTTCGGATTCGCGCGCGGATTTCGGGTGCAACTGGTCGTCGCCTGGAGCGCAGTTTTCGCCTGCGCCTTCTCGGGCGACTTTGAAGCGAAAAACCGGATACGAAAAAGGCCGAGCATTGCTGCCCGACCCCTTTTATTCTCGTTGGATAATCTATCGGCGGCTCATCAAGCCAAAAAGGTATGCGACGCCGGCGGTCACGGCAATCGCGAGAATCGGCTCCTGACGAACCTTGTCACGGACGCGTTCGGTCAAAACTGAGGCCTCATCAGCAACGGCGGTCTTGGCGCCCTGCCCCAGCGCGACAACGCTGTCAGACAAGCGTGCAAGATCTTCGCGCAATGCGGTGACCTGCGCGGACAGATCGTCTGTTGCAATCTCCGCCTTGACGCGCGCGGCTGTGGACTGTGCGGAGGCGGTTTTCATATCGGCCATTGTTTGCTCCTGTTTCCTGGGGATGCTGCTCAACGAAATAGCGGTGCCAAAGGTTCCGCAAGCAGGCATCTTTTGTCTTCGGTCGGCGTCGCGAAACACGGGTGATATAGCGCAGATGTTTTCGCGCGATAACCCTTCAATTCCTCATGCGTTTGCTCTAAGGAACGTCCAATGCTTTGCCCGCGAACGGGCGAATATAATGCGAGGTTTGCGTTTCGATGTTCGATCTTCTGCGTAGAGCTGCCCGGACCTGGGCCGCCAAGCTCCTGATGCTTCTCCTGGTCGCCTCTTTCGGCATTTGGGGTGTGTCGCACTCCCTGCTGACCGGCAGCAGCAGCACGACCGTGGTTACGGTCGGCGACCAGCAGGTCGACGTGAACGAGTTCCGCCTCGCCTATCAGCGCCAGGTCTCGAACCTCAGCCAGCAGTTCGGCATGCGCCTGACGCCCGATCAGGCCCGCGCATTCGGCGTCGAGCAGCAGGTGATTTCGCAGCTGGTGGCGGGTGCTTCGCTCGACCAGCTCGCCGCCGACATGGGCCTCGGCCTTTCGGAGGATCGTCTCGCCCAGCTGATTGGTGAGGATCCGGCGTTCAAGGCCGTCAACGGCCAGTTCGACCGTTCGCTGTTTACCTCGCGCCTGCGCAATGCCGGCATTCGCGAGGACGACTATATCAAAGAGCGCAGCAAGGTCGCGGTTCGCAGCCAGATCGTCGATGCCATCTCGAACGGCTTCACGCCGCCGAAGACGCTGGTCGATTCGCTGAAGCTCTACCGCCAGGAAAGCCGCGGCATCGATTACCTGCTGCTGACCAACGCCAATATCGAGCCGATCAAGGCGCCGGCTGACGACGTTCTCGCCAAGTGGTTCGAGGGTGCCAAGGCGCGCTATCGTGCACCCGAGTATCGAAAGTTCACCTATCTGAAACTACAGCCGGCCGACATCGCCGACGCGGGAACGGTGACCGACGACCAAATCCGCGAGGATTTCGAGAAGCGCAAGGACGCCTATCGGACGCCGGAAAGCCGCACGATCGAGCAGCTGACGTTCCAGAACAAGGACCTTGCCAATGCGGCCGCCAATGCGCTGAAAACAGGCACGACCTTCGACCAGCTGGTGACCGACCAGGGCAAGACAGCCAACGACGTCATGCTCGGCGAATTCACCAAGGACAAGGTTCCAGACCAGTCCGTCGCCGACGCGGCCTTCGCCGTTTCCCGCAACGGAGGCACCTCGCCTGTCGTCGATGGCAGCTTCGGCCCGGTTATCCTGCGCATCACCAACATCAAGCCTGAGAGCGCCAAGAGCTTCGACGAGGTCAAGGAAGACCTGCGCAAGCAGCTCGCGGTCGCCAATGCCTCGCAGCAGATGATCACCGTGCACGACCAGATCGAAGACCTGCGCGGCTCCGGCTCGACACTCGACCAGATCGCCACGCAGCTGAAGCTCAAGGCCGTGACTATCGACGCCGTCGATGCAACGGGCCTCGACAAGGCCGGCAATGAGGTCAAGGACATTCCCGAGAAGCAGCAGGTGCTGGGCGCGGTGTTCCGTGCGGAAGCCGGCGCCGACGTGCCGTCGCTGTCGATCGGCACGGATGGCTATCTGTGGTTTGGTCTCGGCGACATCACGCCCGAGCGCGACCGCCCGCTTGCCGAAGTTCACGACAAGGCCGTTGCCGACTGGACCGCCGAGCAGCAGAAGACGGAACTCGCAAAGAAGGCGGATGAGCTGAAGCAGCAGGCCCAAAAGGGTACCTCGCTTGCCGATATCGCCGCACCGCTCGGCATCTCCGTCGAAACCAAGAGCGGCATCACCCGCGGCATGGACGACGCGGTTCTTGGAACGGCTGGCGTCAACGCCGCCTTCTCCGGCCCGATCGACACGATTGCGACTGCCGTCGGCGCCGATCCGACGACGCAGATCCTGATGAAGGTAACCGAGGTCAATACCGAGCCGACCGGCGATGTGCTTGCTAACCAGGACCAGCAGATCAACGCCATCGCGAACGCTGCAGGCGACGACATGCTGGACCAGATGGTCTCCCTGCTGCAGACGCAGTATGGCGTGTCGATCAACCAGCAGCTCGCCGAACAGGCAGCCTCGCGCTAAGGGGAACATGAACGCATGACCGATCTGAAGCCCCTCCTGGCGAAGGCCGCAAGCCGCGAACCTCTGACACGTGAGGAGGCCCGCGAGGCCTTCGACATCCTGATGTCCGGCCAGGCAACGCCTTCGCAGATCGGCGGCTTTCTGATGGCGCTTCGCGTTCGCGGCGAGACCGTCGACGAGATCGTCGGCGCCGTGACGACCATGCGCTCAAAGATGCTGACGGTGGAGGCGCCCGACGATGCCATCGACATCGTCGGCACCGGCGGCGACGCCAGCGGTACCTACAACATCTCGACGCTGGCGGCCCTGATCGTCGCCGGCGCGGGTGTACCGGTCGCCAAGCACGGCAACCGGGCTTTGAGTTCCAAGTCGGGCGCTGCCGACAGCCTCGCCGCGCTGGGCGTCAAGCTCGACGTGACGCCCGAGATCATCTCGCGTTGCATTCGCGAGGCCGGCGTCGGCTTCATGTTTGCGCAACAGCACCATTCGGCCATGCGCCATGTCGGCCCGTCGCGCGTCGAACTTGGGACGCGCACGATCTTCAACGTTCTCGGCCCGCTCTCCAATCCGGCCGGCGTTCGCCGCCAGCTGCTGGGTGTCTACTCGCCGCAGCTCGTCATGCCGATCGCCGAAGTCATGCGCGATCTTGGCTCGGAGAGTGTGTGGGTCGTGCACGGCAACGGCCTGGATGAAATCACCACCACCGGCAAGACCAGCGTTGCAGCGCTTGAGGACGGAAAGATCCGCAGCTTCGAGCTTTCGCCTGGCGACTTCGGCGTCGAGACGGTCGAACTTGAGGCCATCAAGGGCGGCGACGGCATCGTCAACGCGGCCGCTCTGCGCGATGTGCTCAGCGGCGCGAAGAATGCCTATCGCGACATTGCGCTTGCCAACGCCGCAGCATCGCTCGTGATCGCCGGCAAGGCGGAGACGCTGCATGATGGCATGCGGCTTGCCGCGCAATCGCTCGACAGCGGCGCCACCGCGGGTGCGCTCGACAAACTTGTCGCCGTATCCAACGACCTCGACTAGGATACCGACATGACCGACATGACCGACATTCTGCAGAAGATCGAACTCTACAAGCGCGAAGAGATCGCGGCTGCCAAAGCCAAGGTTTCGCTCGCCGATCTGAAGGCGATGCAGCAGGACCAGACCGCGCCGCGCGGTTTCCACAAGGCGCTGGCTTCCAAGCGCGATGCGGGCAAGTTCGGTCTGATCGCCGAGATCAAGAAGGCAAGCCCATCCAAGGGCCTGATCCGGCCGGACTTCGATCCGCCGGCCCTCGCCGAGGCTTACGAGCTTGGTGGCGCCGCGTGTCTGTCCGTATTGACGGATACGCCGAGCTTTCAGGGCGCGCCCGAGTTTCTGATGGCGGCGCGGGCGGCCTGCAAGCTTCCGGCTCTGCGCAAGGATTTCATGTTCGAGACCTATCAGGTGCAGGAAGCCCGTGCATGGGGCGCCGATTGCATTCTGCTGATCATGGCCTCGCTTTCCGACAGTGATGCGGCGCGGCTGCAGGACGAGGCTTTCGGGCTCGGCATGGATGTGCTCGTCGAAGTGCATGACGCCCAGGAGATGGAACGGGCGCTGAAGCTCTCGTCGCCGCTGGTCGGGATCAACAACCGCAACCTCAGAACCTTCGAGGTCAGCCTCACCGTCAGCGAAGAGCTTTCGGCCATGGTGCCGAACGACCGACTGCTGGTCGGCGAAAGCGGCATCTTCACGCATGAGGATTGCAAGCGGCTGCAGGCTTTCGGCATCAACACCTTCCTCGTCGGCGAGAGCCTGATGCGCAAGGAAGATGTGACGGCGGCCACGCAGGCGCTGCTGTTCGGCCAGGCATCACTGGCGGCCGAATAAGATGAGTGGCGAAAGAGCCGGCCTTACGCATATCGACGCGGCCGGCGAGGCGCATATGGTCGATGTCGGCGACAAGGCCGACACCACCCGTATCGCCACCGCGGAAGGCCATGTGAAGATGGCGCCGGCAACGCTTCAGCTGATCCTCGAGGGAAATGCCAAGAAGGGCGACGTGATCGGCACCGCGCGGCTGGCCGGCATCATGGCCGCCAAACAGACCAGCAATCTCATTCCGCTCTGCCATCCACTGATGCTGACGAAAGTTTCCGTGGACATCACCGAAGACAGTGCCCTGCCCGGCCTGCGTGTGACGGCGACCGCCAAGCTCACCGGCAAGACCGGCGTCGAGATGGAAGCGCTGACGGCTGTGTCGGTCGCCTGCCTGACGATCTACGACATGGCGAAGGCCGCCGACAAGGCGATGGAAATCGGCGGAATCCGACTGCTTGCGAAATCCGGCGGCAAGTCCGGCGATTTCGTTCACCCGGAGCACGCGAAATGAGCCTGCTGCCCGTTGCCGAAGCGCAGGAACGCCTGCTGTCGCGGGCAAAGCCCATCATGGCGCTCGAGACCGTTTCCCTGGCTGAGGCCGAGGGTCGCGTTCTGGCAACCGACGTCGCGGCACGGCTCACTCAACCTCCCTTCAATTCATCCGCAATGGACGGCTATGCGCTGCGTGGCCAAGATGGCCTTGAGCCCGGTAGCGAACTGCTTTTAATCGGGACCTCGTCTGCCGGACACGCCTTTGACGGCGCGATCGGCGTCGGCCAGACCGTGCGGATATTCACCGGTGCACCGGTTCCCGAGGGAGCCGATAGCGTATTGCTGCAGGAAGACGCCGAAAAGACGCAAGGCGGTATCCGCACCACCTATCCGGTGCGGCCCGGCCAGCACGTTCGCCCACGCGGGCAGGACTTTGTTGAAGGCGAACCGGTGCTGATGGCAGGCACCGTGATCGATTTCTCGCGACTGACCGTTGCCGCCGGCATGAACCACGCGACACTCGACGTTCGGCGCAAGCCTCTCGTCGCGCTGCTTGCCACCGGCGACGAACTGGTGACCCCAGGCCAGCAGCCTGGCCCCTCGCAGATCATCGCCTCCAGCACATTCGGCATCGCGGCTCTCGCGCGCAAGGCTGGTGCCGAGGTGCTCGATCTCGGTATCGTTCCCGATGACACGGCTGCGATCACCGCTGCCGTCGAGCGAGCGCGAGAAGCAAAAGTCGATGTGATCGTGACGCTGGGCGGCGCGTCGGTCGGCGACCACGATCTCGTGCAGGCGACCTTGGTTGCCGCCGGCATGCAGCTCGATTTCTGGCGGATCGCCATGCGGCCGGGAAAGCCGCTGATGGTCGGCAGCTTCGGCGAGACGCATGTGCTTGGCCTGCCCGGCAATCCGGTCTCGAGCCTCGTTTGCGGCCTGCTGTTTCTCGAACCGCTGATCCGCAAGCTGGCATCCCTTCCCCCGGTCAAGCGCGCCGCCACGGCCGAGGCCGCCGTCAGCATGAAGGCGAACGACCAGCGGCAGGACTATGTGAGGGCGAGGCTGACACGCTCGGTGTCCGGCACGCTTCGGGCCGAGCCTTTCGGCAAGCAGGATTCGTCGATGATGAAGATCTTCGCCGAAGCCGACTGCCTGATCGTGCGGCGGCCGCACGCCCCCGAGCTTATCGCCGGAGAGGCATGCGCGGTGATGTTGATCCGTCCGGAACTGCTCGGCTGAACGCTTGGTCGTGCGCCTCAATTGACGCATCTCGTTTATCGCAGTGACTTGTAACGATACCGCGCCTGTTCCACACTCCGCGCATCTTAAACGACAGCCGGGGAGCATGATCATGACCACCGAGCCGGTTCGCGATACGAAGGCCATGCTGAACGGCATGACGCCGAGCCTCGATGCGGTGGATTACGTGTTCTGCACGACCGATGACGAACAGCTAGCAACGCGTGCCGCGCCTTTGTCGCTTGGCTGGTTTCGCGAATCCGAAGGCGTGTCCCTGATACTGGCGCGTGACCATGCTCTGCGGCTGGGCTTCGACACTATGCTCCTCATGCGACGGATCACCCTGACCGTATTCTCGTCGCTTGAAGGCGTTGGGCTGACGGCCGCCGTTGCCACTGCTCTCGCCAAGCACGGCATCTCCTGCAACATGGTGGCCGCGTATCATCACGACCACGTCTTCGTTCCAGCGGTCAGCGCCAAGGATGCAATGCGGGTGCTGCTGGACCTGCAGGCGGCAGCTGGCTGACGCTCAAGCGTCAGGGAGTGAATGGAGGCTATGAGCCGGCCAAGCTGAAGACACCGGCGCGCACCTCGCCTCCGTCGCTACCAAGACCGAAATCCGGCACAGAATACTCGGCAATGCAGCGCAGCTTCTCCGTTGGCAACGGCACGCGATAGGGATCGCCGATGAGAACATCGATGCCGGCGGCGCGGCAGGCTTCGAGGAACGTCAGCGCGCGTTTCGCCAACGCTTCATCATAGAAAAGATCGCCAGCGAGAACGATATCGACCGCAGGCGGTGGACCGTCGAGGAGATCGGCATGGATAAGATCGAGCTCGACGTCGTTGGCGGCCGCGTTGAGGCGAGCGGCGGCGATGGCGTTGCCGTCTATGTCGGCAGCGACTACCGATGTGGCACCGGCCCTTGCAGCAATGATCGCGACGATTCCGGACCCGGTGCCGAGGTCGAGAACGCGGCGGCCATGGACGAGATGCGGGTTCTCAGCGACATGACGTGCGAGCACAGCGCCGCCGGCCCACCCATAAGCCCAATAAGGCGCCGGCGCCTCGGGATCGGCGCCGCCGAGGCGCGACAAGCGGCTGCCGGAATGCGCGGTGTGGAGCCGGATATTTTCGAGAACCGGTACGGGCAGAAGTCGGAGATTTCTTGCGATGAAGGCGCTTGCGTCAAAGGACGATGTGCGCTTTTGCGGTTGGGCACCATCGTCAACGGAGGAGGATGTCATGCTCTCAGTCTTGTCATGCATCGATCGACCAGTCCGGTCAGCAGCCGCAAATTCAATGTCACGCAACGGCTGGGCATGAAAGGCGGCGAGACATGGCTGCCAGATCGAACAGTGTCCGGATATCCGGGCCGTCCGACGACTGGCAGCGCATGCAATCCTCGCCGTCACGCTTGCGGGCCTCAGCCCTTCTTCTTGGAGAACTTCGGCTTCGGGCCGTTGCCGTCGAACTTCGGCTTGCCCTCGAACTTGGGCTTGCCTTCGAACTTCGGCTTGCCGGGCTTGCTCCACGGCTTGCCGTCGCGCTCGCCCGATGGGGCGGCATCGCTGCGCGGTCCCTTCTTGAAGCCGGCGTCGCGCGGGCGATCGTCATAGTTCTTCTTGGCGGCGTAGGGCTTGGGGCCGGACTTGTTGAAATCCGGCTTGCCGTAGTCCTGTCGACCAAATTCCGGCGTACCGGGAAGACGGCTGACGCGGATGCCGCGTTCCATCGTCTTGTTCGGGCCGGTCGCAGCCAGGAAGGCGTCGGCGCTGCCGGCCGCGATCTCGACGAAGGTCTCTTCCGGCTGCATCTTGATGGCGCCGATCTCGCGCTTGGTCAGGTTGCCGTTGCGGCAGATCATCGGGATCAGCCAGCGCGGCTCGGCGTTCTGCTTGCGACCGACCGACAGGGAGAACCAGACGCTTGGGCCGAAATCGTCGCGTGGGCCACGCGGGCTGGTATCGCGTGGGCCATCGGCGTTGTCGCGCGGCTTGCGCGGGCCGGCCTGCAGGGTGATCTCCATCAGATCCTCCGGCGCCGATTGCTTGGCGCGGTAGAGATTGACGAAGGCATTGGCGAGCTTCTCGGCACCGTGAGCGTCGAGCAGGCGCTTGACGATGTCCTGCTCCTCTTCGCGCGGAGCCTCGTCGAAGATCGGATCGGCCAGCAGGCGTTCCTCGTCGCGGGCGATGACTTCCTCGGCCGACGGCGGCAGCGCCCAGGTGGCGGCGATGCCTGCGTTGTCGAGCAGACGCTCGGCCTTGCGGCGGGCGTTGATCGGCACGATCATGGCGCTGACGCCCTTGCGACCGGCGCGGCCGGTACGACCCGAGCGGTGCAGCAGGGTTTCAGGGTTGGTCGGCAGATCCGCGTGGATGACGAGGTCGAGGCCAGGAAGGTCGATACCGCGCGCGGCGACATCGGTGGCGATGCAGACGCGCGCGCGGCCATCGCGCATCGCCTGCAGCGCATGGCTGCGTTCGTTCTGCGTCAACTCGCCCGAGAGCGCGACGACGTCGAAATTACGGTTATGGAAGCGGGCGGTCAGATGGTTGACGGCGGCGCGGGTCGAGCAGAAGACGATGGCGTTGGTCGCCTCGTAGTAGCGCAGGACGTTGATGATCGCGTTCTCGCGGTCGCTCGGGGCGACAGCCAGCGCGCGGTATTCGATGTCGACGTGCTGCTTTTCTTCCGTCGTGGTGGCGATGCGCACGGCGTTCTTCTGGTAGCTCTTGGCGAGCTTGGCGATGGCGGCTGGCACGGTTGCCGAGAACATCAGCGTGCGGCGATCCTCGGGGGAAGCATCGAGAATGAATTCGAGGTCTTCGCGGAAGCCGAGATCGAGCATTTCGTCGGCTTCGTCGAGCACGACGGCCTTGAGATCGGAAATGTCGAGTGCGCGACGGCGAATGTGATCGCAAAGACGACCCGGCGTGCCGACGACGATGTGGGCGCCGCGCTCGAGCGCACGGCGCTCGCTGCGGATGTCCATGCCGCCGACGCAGCTGACGATGACTGCGCCGGTCATCTCATAGAGCCACTCCAGTTCGCGCTTGACCTGCAGGGCAAGCTCGCGGGTCGGCGCGATGACGAGCGCCAGCGGGGTGGCGGCCGGCTCGAATCGATCTTCGGCGCCAAGCAGGGTCGGCGCCATGGCGAGGCCGAACGCAACCGTCTTGCCGGAGCCTGTCTGCGCCGACACCAGGGCGTCCGAGGCGACCAGCGCCGGATCGAGCATGGACTGCTGAACGGGGGTGAGCTCGGAATAACCGCGCTTCGCCAACGCCTTGCCGATCGCCGGAACGACGCCGCTTATCTCTGTCATTTTGTCTGTCTTTCGGAATTGTCGGGCGCATGGCGCGCCGTCCGGAGCTTGCCGGTTGAAATGTTGGGCTGTTCCTACTGCGTCAGACAGCAAATGTCAAAGCGGATGTCCGCGCCACAGCCAGACATCGATGCTTTCGGCACGGCCGCGGATCTTGGCGGATACCGGCCCTTCAAGGTCGCCCCGGTGATTGGGGGCAGCCCGTGCCCCCGCCGCGCTCATCAAGGCGGCACTGAGCGCGAGCTCGAAACCGTGACTTGCCGCCACTTCCATAAGGCGGCTCGCCACGTTGACGGTATCGCCGGTCGCGGTAATCTGCTGGCGTGTGCCGGTGCCGAGACGCGAGGCAACGACGGTGCCGCAATGGGCGCCAATCTTGAAGCCGATCTTGCGCCCCGAAAGCCCCGGATCCGCGGAACGCCAAGCGCGCAGGCGATCGCCGAGCCCAACGGCGCATGCCGCCGCCCGCAAGGCGTCGTCATCGGCCGCTCGCGGGAGCCCGAAGAGGATCATCGCGCCGTCGCCCATGAAACTGGTGATCGCGCCACCATGTGTGCGCGCCTCGTCGTCAACCAGTTCGAAGAAGCCGCTCAGGACCTCCTGCACGCGCGCCGCGCCAATCGCCTCGCTCAATCCGGTGAAGCCCGACAGATCGACGAACACCGCCGCGGCTTCCTGACGCACCGGGCGAGACAGGAAGGTTGGATCACGCGCCAGCCATTCACCGAGGCCCGGCGCCTCGATTCGCTGCAGCAGGTCGCTCTGCGCCGCGAAATGCGTGGCGCGGCGGCGGTCGAGCCAGAGCTCCATCGCGCCGAACAGCAGAACCGGCGGCAAGGTAGCGGCGATCGGCAATGCGGCGCTGAACCAATAGCCATGCGCGAAAGCGACGACGTTGAACGTCAGCCAAGCCAGCACCACGGCAGCGATGATGCTATAGGCCACGGCGCTGCGGCGCCAACCGAGCAGGCTGATGATCAGCACCGGCATGATGACGCCGATCAGCGCGTCAAACGAACGCACATTGCCGTCGCGCACGATATTGTCGCCTGATATCAACCGGGTGATGGCAGTGGACATGACCTCAACACCGGGCAGAACCGGATCAAACGGTGTCGGAAAGACGTCGCCGCCGCCTGTTACCGTCGAACCGATCACCACCACCCTGCCCTCGACCATCTTGGCATCGACCTTGCCGGCCAACGCATCGGCGGCACTGAAGGTGGGGATCGTTCCGCGCGGTCCATAGAAGGTCAGTGGCAGGCGCTGGCCGATGTCGGTCGGAAGGCGCAGTTCGCCCAAGGCGAGCGCCGCCGGCGTAAACGCCGGATTGACGCCGAGCGCCAGCGATGCGACGCGCAACGGAAACGATGCATCGACCCGCTGCGCACCACGCGAGATCAGCGGAATATAGCGCGGCGTTCCGCCTTGATCTGTCGACACGTTGACGACGCCGATCGCGGCGGAATCGGCGAAACGGGCGATCGGCAACATCATCCTGTCAGCCACCGGAATGGTCGCCAGCGGGTCCTCGGCACTCGATGTCACCGATTGAAGACTTGAGGGAAAGACGCCGGCTGCGGCGATGACACTCGGCACGCCCTTCAGCGCATCGGCGAGCGCGCGATCACCTTCTTCGGGGCCAGGATCGACCAGAAGCAGGTCCAACGCGATGACCTTCGGCTTGAGCGCGCCGATGGTCTCCACCAGGCGCGCCAGCGTTGCCCTGCTCAGCGGATATTCGTTGGCGCTCGCTGTCTGGTCATCGATCGCGACGATGGTGACAACAGACGGCGCGCTGCTTGGCCCGGTAAGATGGCTGCGGAGGTCGGCCAACGATGCTTCCATCCGATCGAGAAAGCCTGCATCGCCTCGCATATGGATGTAACCAAGTGCCCCACCCCAAAGCGCGGCCGCGATCAGCGATATCGTAATCAGAAGCCGTCTGGCCTGCATGGGCGACTACTGGCCCAGCCGCGCGAGAAGCGCATCCACACGTGCCTGGGGCCAGCGCCGAACGGTAAGCGCCCCACTCGTGCGCGATACGTCCACGCCCTCGCCCGGCGCCAGCACGACCGTGGACGCCGACGATGGCCTGCCAACGGCGACGCGGCCGCGCACCACGAGGACCGATGTCGTGCCATTCTTGACGTCAACAGCCCAACGCGTGCCGCGTACGGCGGCGATCGCCTGCGGTGTCACGACCTGGAATCCACCACTGCGCCTTGCGCTGTCGACATCGACGAGCACGGCCTTGCTGCGCAACGAAACCGAATCGGGACGACCGTCACCATTGTTATCGACAAGCCTGAACCGCGCGCCGCCTTCGGCGGTGACAGTCACACCATCGGCGCAGCGCATAATCTGGCGCGACGCGCCAGCGACACGTTCAAGCGTGCAACCGGCGGACTGTGCTGATGCCACGCCTGCCCAGAGCAAGGTCGTCGCGGCGATGGCGACCGTCAGACAAGGACGAACGCCCGATACTGTCTGCATGATATCCCCCTTTAGTGATTTCGCCCCACAACCGAATACCACACTCTAACCCCGCCTCGGTCGATACCGCAATGCGCTTACCGGCGTTGCACGAACGGTGGGATCGTCTCATGCTTCATCGAAGGACTTCTGGCGGAGGACCGATGTAGCGAGCACGCGGCCGGATCATATTTCCACTGGTCACCTGTTCAATGGTATGCGCCAGCCAACCGGCAGTGCGGGAAAGCGCGAAGATGACAAGCGGCGCGTCGTCGGGAAGGTCGAAGTGCCCAGCCAGCGCCGCGAGCGCGAAATCGATATTCGCAGGCTCCCCCAACAGTTCCGCGCCAAGAGCGGCAATCTCAGCATAGAGCGCCGGCATCGCGAACGAATGCATGATCGCCGCCGCACGCGGATCGCCTTGAGGATAGAGCTGATGGCCAAAGGCCCGCACCACGCCTTCCGTTGCCAACATGGTCCTGATTGCCTCACGCGCGCCCATCTCGCCCGACAACTGCATCAGCCGCACCGCGCCCTGCCAAGCACCGCCGTGACGAGGGCCGGTTAAGGTTGAAAGACCAGATAGCGTCGCGGCGGCCAGTGAAGCGCCGGAGGACGCGGTGACACGCGCTGCGAATGCGGAGACGTTCAGTTCGTGTTCCGCTGCCAGCACGAGTGCGCGCCTGATCGGTTCCGCCGCCTCCGGCCGATCCCAACCGCGCGCGAGACGCTCGTGCAGCGGCAAGTCGAGCAATTGGCTGGGAGCAAGCGCCGCTGCCGCCGTCGCAAGCACCTGACCTGCCTCCAACTTCAACGCATCCGGGGCGCGACCCAAGGCCGGCAGATCCGCTGCTACTCGCCTCGCCAGCAAGACGAAGGCTCCAGCGATCCTTGATGGCTCCCCTGCGGACAGCTCGATTGGCGGACATATGGCCGCCGGACTCTCCCACAGCAGGGCGGATACCTGCTCGAACGTCGCCCGCTCGGACAAGGCGACCGCGTCGCGACCGCGATAGTAAAGCCGGCCGCCCGCAATCGTCGAAATCGCGGTCGGCAGGACCGGCTCACCCCAGTCGATCGTCTCGGCCGCAATGGCTTCCGCCTTTCGTCTGCCGGCATGGCGCTTGGCCAGGCGCGCGACGTCCTCGGAGTGATAGAGGCTTCGCCGGCTGTCGGCAGAATCTGGCTTCGCGCGGATGCGGCCGCGACTGACATTGGCATAGAGCGTCTGTGGCTTGGTGCCGAGCCGTTCCAACGCTTCCTCTGCCGTCAGCCACGTCATACCGGCCTCTTACATTGATCTATTTCATCAAGATTGACGTCAATCTCTCTAAGCTCGATCCTCCTCAGGGTAAAGGAGAAACGCAATGAAGAATGGCTTGGAAGATGTGATTGCAGCGGAGACGCGACTGTCCGATGTTGACGGGGAACGCGGACGGTTGGTGATACGCGGCGTCTCCCTGGACGACCTCGTTCCGGGTGAGACATATGAGGGTGTCGCAGCACTGCTGCTCGAAGGATTGATGGAGCGTCCCGTCGACGCGACGGCATTGCGGTCGCTGCTCGCCGCCGCGAGGCTCGAGGTCTACTCGTGCGTCCCAACACTTGACGAACAGCTTCTGGCGCTACCGCCTGTCGACGCGACGCGCGCGATGATCGCGCGCCTAAGCGACGGCCAGGATTTCGATACGGCTCTGCACCTGATGGCCGCTCCCGCCGTGTTCCTGCCCGCCATTCTGAGGCTTCAGACCGGCCAGCAGCCAGTGGCGCCGGATGCTTCGCTCTCGCAGGCAGCAGACATATTGCGGATGATGACCGACAGGATGCCGTCTGCCGAGCAGACAGCGGCGCTGGACGCCTATCTGGTGACGATCTCGGATCACGGATTGAACGCCTCGACCTTCGCCGCGCGCGTGGTCGCGTCGACCCAGGCAGGGCTGACATCCTCGGTACTTGCAGCCATCGGCGCACTGAAAGGACCGCTTCATGGCGGCGCGCCCGGCCCTGTGCTCGACATGCTGGATGCGATTGGAACGGGAGACAACGCTCATACGTGGCTGACAGCCGCGCTCGACCGGGGAGAGCGGCTGATGGGCTTCGGACACCGCATCTATCGCGTCCGCGATCCGAGAGCCGACGCGCTGAAGAATGCCCTTGCGCCTCTGGTTCGCTCCGGTCAGGTCGATCGTGAACGGATCGCGCTCGCCACGGCGGTCGAGCGCGCCGCTCTTGCAATCCTCAAGGCGCGAAAGCCGGATCGGCCGCTCGACGTCAATGTCGAGTTCTATACGGCGCTCCTTCTCGAAGCGCTCGGCTTTCAGCGGCAGGCGTTTACAGGCGTCTTCGCAATCGGGCGCACGATCGGCTGGATCGCGCATTCCCGAGAGCAGTCACTCAACGGCCGATTGATCCGCCCCCGGTCGATCTATACTGGCCCTCTACCAAAGGTCGCATAATCCGAAAAGATCAACACTAATAAACATTTAGCGAATATTTACACAAAGTCCGTAGATTTGCCCGGCGTGCGGTTTGGCACGCTTGGCATATCGGGGTTTGTCCATGGTCGGATTTCTATCAAGCATCGGCTCTTCCAGCAGCGCGGTGCTGGACGCGTTAAACAAGTCGCAGGCAATCATCGAATTCGACCTCACCGGAAAGATTCTGACGGCCAACGAGAATTTCTGCAAGGCGGTCGGCTATGAGCTCAGCGAGATCGTCGGCAGGCATCACCGGATGTTCGTCGATCCGGCCGAGGCGACCTCGAAGGAGTATGCGGACTTCTGGGCGCGTCTCGGTGAAGGCAAGTTCGATCAGCGCCAGTATAGGCGCATCGCCAAAGGCGGCCGCGAGATCTGGATCGAGGCGACGTACAATCCGATCTATCGCGGCAACAAGCCGTACAAGGTGATGAAATTCGCGACCGACATCACCGCCGTCAGGATGCAGGCGGCCGAGGACAAGGGCAAGCTGGAAGCGCTGTCGCGGGCACAGGCCGTGATCGAGTTCACGCCTGAAGGCAACATCATCACCGCCAACGAGAACTTCCTGGCGGCGCTCGGCTATACGCTCGCCGAGATCGTCGGCAAGCATCACTCGATGTTCTGCGAGGCAGACTACAGCCGCAGCCCCGCCTACAAGGCTTTCTGGGCGAATCTCGCTGCCGGCGAGTTCGCGGCCGACCAGTTCAAGCGGATCGCCAAGGGCGGCCGCGAGATTTATATCCAGGCGTCCTACAACCCGATCCTCGATGCCTCCGGCCGTGTCTTCAAGGTCGTGAAGTTCGCGACCGATGTCACCGAGCGGATGAAGGTCGTCAACGATCTCGGCGCCGGCCTTGCCCGCCTCTCCGAGTGCAACATCCGCCAGACGATCGACGAGCCCTTCGTCGGCGAGTTCGAGACGTTGCGCCGGGATTTCAACACCTCGATCGGCGCGTTCCAGGCAACGCTGGTGAAGGTGCTGCAGCAGACCAACGCGCTGAACGGCAACAGCCAGGAAATGCGCGATGCCGCCGAGCAGCTCTCCGCGCGGACCAGGGAACAGGCGGTGTCGCTGGAAGAAACCTCGGCGGCGCTTGAAACGGTGACGGCGACGGTGAAATCCTCGACCGAAAACACACAGGCGACGCGCAAGCTGGTGCAGAGCGCCCGCGCCTCGGCCTCGACGTCAGCCGCCGTGGTGCGCGAGACGATCACCGCCATGCAGCGGATCGCCTCGGCTTCCCAGGAGATCGGCCAGATCATCGGCGTCATCGACGAGATCGCGTTCCAGACCAACCTTCTGGCGCTCAATGCAGGCGTCGAGGCAGCGCGCGCCGGTGAAGCCGGCAAGGGTTTTGCCGTCGTTGCCCAGGAAGTGCGCGAACTGGCGCAGCGCTCGGCCAAGGCCGCCAAGGAGATCAAGGGCTTGATCGAGAATTCCGGCAAGGAAGTCAATGAAGGCGTTCGCCTCGTCGACGCCACCGGCACGGCGCTCAACGAGATCGAGACCTTCGTCGAATCGATCGACACCAACATGACCGCGCTGGCAACGGCCGCTGCCGAGCAATCGACCGGCCTTTCGGAGATCAACAACGCGGTCTCGCAGATCGACCGGATGACACAGCAAAATGCCGGCATGGTGGAGCGCACGACGGGCATCAGCTCGGAGCTTGCGTCGGGTGCGGCGTTGCTGGCCGAGTTGGTCAATCACTTCAAGCTCAACCGGCGTGGAGCGATCCGCGATCAGGGGACGCAGGCCAGTGCCCCAGCGCGCGGACAGCGCGCGGCCTGAGGCTGCGGGGTGCATATATCGGAATGGAAGAGCCGCCGCATTGTTGGATGTCGGCGGCTTTTTTGATGTCTGAACCTGATCGAGCTTTCCGGAAAACGGTCTACGCAAATCCCAAGAAAAGCGCGAGGAGGCTCCCGATCGATGTCATCGTTTCCACCGTCAAGCCTGCCGAATGTAGGGCCGACTTTGTCACGCCGAACGGTCATCGTCTTATCGATCATGACTTGCGATATTTTCCTTAGTCCGTTCTCAGCGGTTGGTGCCACTGTCACACGGACAAGCGGTGCGTCAATCAAGGTACCGGAGAGAAGCAGCAGCGTAACGTTGAAAGTCAGATCGAATTGGTCGGCTTGAATAATGAGTGCGGGACGAGGCTTTCCAAAGTCCCCCTGCATCGAGACGGTGACAAGATCGCCACGTCTCATTCTTCATCATCGATGTCGGCAAGTGCCCCATCCATAAAGGAGCCGAGATCGGCATCTGCCTCATCAGCTTTCGCTATCAGCAGCGACTGACGGCGGCATTCCTCGGCAAATCCTGGTTGACGCGTGTCAGGCACCCAAATTCGGACCGGACGCAGCCCGGCGGCCTTGAGCGCTTCCTGCCTCTTACGCACTGCAGACGTCATCGCCGCCTCCTTCTTTCTTTTATAAGATGGAAGCGGCGATGAAATTCGTCAAGCTGGGGTTGGATCAGACCAACCGGCTCTGCTCGGTCGCCGCTTCGATGAAGCTCTTGAACAGCGGATGCGGTTCAAGCGGGCGCGACTTCAGTTCGGGATGGTACTGCACGCCGATGAACCAGGGATGGTCAGGATATTCGACCGTCTCGGGCAGCACGCCATCCGGCGACATGCCGGAGAAGACCAGGCCGCAGTTCTCCAGCCGTTCCTTGTAGTCAACATTGACTTCGTAACGGTGGCGATGGCGCTCGGAGATGTCCGTCGAGCCATAGATCTCGGCGATCTTGGTGTCCTTCTTGAGCGCCGCCTTGTAGGCACCGAGACGCATCGTGCCGCCGAGGTCGCCGGCTGCGTTGCGCTTCTGCAGTTCGTTACCCTTGACCCACTCGGTCATCAGGCCGACGACCGGCTCATCGGTCTTGCCGAATTCGGTCGACGAGGCCTTTTCGATGCCGGCCAGGTGACGGGCGGCTTCCACGACAGCCATCTGCATGCCGAAGCAGATGCCGAAATAGGGCACGTTGCGCTCGCGGGCGAACTGGGCGGCGAGGATCTTGCCCTCGGAGCCGCGCTCGCCGAAGCCGCCGGGCACCAGGATGCCGTGGACCTTCTCGAGGTAGGGAGCCGGGTCTTCCTTTTCGAAGACTTCCGATTCGATCCACTCGAGATTGACCTTCACCCGGTTGGCGATGCCGCCATGGTGAAGCGCCTCGATCAGCGACTTGTAGGCGTCCTTGAGGCCGGTGTACTTGCCGACGATCGCGATCGTGACCTCGCCCTCGGGCGTGCGGATGCGATTGCAGACTTCTTCCCAAGAATCGAGGCGCGGCTTCGGAGCCGGCTCGATGCCGAAGGCGGCCAGGACTTCGTTGTCGAGGCCTTCCTTGTGGTAGGCGATCGGCACGTCGTAGATGTTGGCGACGTCGAGCGCCTGGATCACGGCGCTTTCGCGCACGTTGCAGAACAGCGAGAGCTTGCGGCGCTCGGCTTCCGGAATCTCGCGATCGGCGCGGACAAGCAGGATGTCGGGATGAATGCCGAGCGCCTGCAGTTCCTTGACGGAGTGCTGCGTCGGCTTGGTCTTCAGCTCTCCGGCGGCCGGGATATAGGGCATCAACGTCAGGTGGACGTAGACGGCCGTGCCCCGCGGCAGGTCGTTGCCGAGCTGGCGGATAGCTTCCATGAAGGGCATCGCTTCGATATCGCCGACGGTGCCGCCGATTTCGCAGATGACGAAGTCGTACTCGTCATTGCCCTCGATCACGAAATCCTTGATCTCGTTGGTGACGTGCGGGATGACCTGCACGGTCGCGCCGAGATAGTCGCCGCGGCGCTCCTTGTCGATGATGTTCTTGTAGATGCGGCCGGTGGTGATGTTGTCGGTCTTGGTGGCCGAGCGGCCGGTGAAGCGCTCGTAGTGACCGAGATCGAGATCGGTTTCCGCGCCGTCGTCGGTGACGAAGACTTCGCCGTGCTGGGTCGGGCTCATGGTGCCCGGATCCACGTTCAAATAGGGGTCGAGTTTGCGCAGCCGCACCCGGTAACCACGGGCCTGCAGCAACGCTCCGAGAGCGGCGGCCGCAATTCCTTTACCGAGAGAGGAAACCACGCCGCCAGTGATGAATACGTATCGCGCCATGGGAGCTACCGCTTACCTTTTCAAAAACGATTCCACCAGCCCTAAAATTCATGTCCTGAATTTTAGGGCTCTAATTTAACAGCATTCTCCCCGCGCTTGCCGCGTGATCGCTGTCGGTGACATCCAGACAAAAGAAAACCGGCAGACCCTGGGGCCTGCCGGCGGTTTATGTGTCGTTCGGCTTACTGCCCGCTGGGAGCAGTCGCCGGGGCCGGAGCGGCAGGCGTGGTGGCCTGCGGTGCTGCCGGAGCAGTTTCGGTCGCTGCCGGGGCCGGCGTGGTCGCGGCGGGAGCCGGTGCGGTGGCTGCAGGAGCGGTCGCGGCAGGAGCCTGAGCGGCCGGAGCAGCAGGTGCGTCGCCGCCGGTCGGAACGCCGTTTCCGGCAGGAGCCGCGGGTGCAGCCGGAGCGGCGGCGCCGTTCTGCTGCTGGCCGCCGAGCGAATCGAGAATCCCGTTACCCTGCCCGCTCGTTGCCGGAATGCGGTTCAGGATGTCCGTCGGACGGCTTTCGTAGCGGTTCAATACGCCGAGGCCGAGCGAGGTGATGAAAAAGAGAGCTGCGAGGATCGCGGTCGTGCGGGTCAGCGCGTTGGCCGTGCCGCGTGCCGACATGAAGCCCGAACCGCCGCCGATGCCGAGGCCACCGCCTTCAGAGCGCTGGATGAGCACAACGCCGACAAGCGCCAGCACGATCATGAGATGAATGACAATCAATACGGTCTGCATGGGTCCAGTCCTGCCGGCGCGAAGCGGGCATAAAGTAAAATTCTGGCGCTCTTTACATGAGGTGATCGGCTATTCCAAGCCCTTCGGCCCGGAATATACACGCATCTCAAGAGAGCAACGCCTCGTATGCGCCGTAGATGGCGAGGAAATCGGTTGCTTTCAAGCTCGCACCGCCGATCAGCGCGCCGTCGACATTGGCGACGCCCATCAACTCCTTGGCGTTGCCCGGCTTGACCGAGCCACCGTAGAGGATGCGGAACTTGCGCCCACTGTCGCCAAAGCGGGCGATGAGCTCGGCACGCATGAAGGCATGCGCCTTCTCGACATCGTCGACAGTCGGCGTCACACCCGTGCCGATCGCCCAGACGGGCTCGTAGGCAATCACGGTGGTTTCAGGCGTGGCATTCTCCGGCACGGAGGCCGACAGCTGCCGCTTGATGATATCGAGCGCTTGGCCGGCCTGGCGCTCGGCAGCGGTCTCGCCGATGCAGACGATCGCCGTCAGCTCGGCGGCGGCGGCGGCTTCCGCCTTGGCGCGCACCAGATGGTCGGTTTCAGCGTGATCGGTACGGCGTTCGGAATGGCCGACGATAACGTAGGTACCGAAGCAATCGGCGATCATTTCAGCCGAGATGTCGCCGGTATGGGCGCCCTCGGGGTTCTGGTGGCAATCCTGCGCGCCGATGGCGAGCGGGCTGTCGGTGCAGAGCGCCGTCGCGACATAGAGCAACGTCGCCGGCGGGCAAATCAGCGCTTCCACCTTGTTGGAAAGAGGCCCCTGCACACCCGATGCGATCGCCTTGATCTGATCCAGCGAGGCACGCGTGCCGTTCATTTTCCAGTTTCCCGCCACAAGCGGGCGCACGTCAGGTGTCATGCCGGCCTTCCCCATTTCTCCGTCAGCACGGGCCTTAGCAAAAGCATGCGGTAATGAAAAGGTTTCGGACGCTTACGTAAGGGAAATTGCGGCGTTTTGCGGCGCAAATGCTTAAAATTTGTCAGCCGTGTTGCCTAAACTATGACTATGCCCTGAATTTTAAGAGGCCAATATCCAGTTCAATGTTTGCCGCCAATCGATCATGCGGATCGGCGTGCCGTGATTGCCGGTCTGGTACAACGTGAAATGTGTCGGGTAGCGCGATTTTATTAGCGTTTCGAACAGAGCCTGCTGGTCGGCGGCGGCGTAGGTCGGATCACGGCTACCATGGGCGAACCAGAGCGGTAGCTTGGCCTTGTAGAAGGCACTCTTGGTAAAATCGGGATCGGCGACGCCGCTCATGATGACCATACCCTTGAGACGCTTCACCGTCTCGGCGTCGCGCGTCGCGCCCCAGCAGATTTGGCTTCCCATGGAGGCGCAGGTGAGAATGATCGGCCGGCCCGGCGCCTGGGCGCTGGCGTAGCGGATGAGACCAGCGACAGCGGTCACGCCTTCACTGTCGAAGGTCTTCACCGATGGTGCGTAGTAGACACCGCCATTGCCGGCGACGAGGTTTTTCAGTCGGTTGAAATTGCCGCCGAAGGTGTAGTCGTTGACACCGAGGCGGCGGTCGCCGTTTCGGCCGTGGATGAAGATGACTGTGAAGGCGCCGCCGGTGCTCGGCCCTACCCTTGCGACGTCGAGCTTGATGCCGTCGAGCGACAGCGTCTCATTGTTCTGGAGCTTGCGAACGCCAAGCGACACGTATTTCTGCTGCGTGCGCTTTTCCGGGATCTGGTCGCGACCGTTGATGTCGCGCATCTCGTCGTAGTCGATGACATCGAAAGCGCCGCCATTTCCGGTCTGAAGCGTCGTCTGTGCGGAAAACAGGTCGTCCTTGAAGGGAGGCAAGGTGTCGGCCGCGCTGAAATCCGCCGATGCGAATATGAAAAAGGCCGCAATTGCTGTGATAGTTATGCAATGACTTGTGGACATTCGCATGCGCAAGGTTCCCTGAGGCGTCTGGCCGCTTGCCATTCGGCGACCCAGGACGCAAATCATTTCTAAAGAAGTCCGCCCGATGAGGTGGCGTCGCGTATCGAGTTGCTTTCTGGCAGACTCTGCCTGATTCGCAAACGTGACATGAAATGCGGTGATTTTGGGTCAGGCTCGAGCGCAAGCGGCCACCCCCACGACAAGATGAAGATCTGAACGGCCCCATGGACGATAGCAACGACCTCTTTTCCGGAATGCCCCTGACCAAGAAGCCGGAGGACGCGCCGACGACGGCTGCGCCTGCTGCCGCCGCGGCAGCTCCCGTCACGGCAGCCCCTGCTCCCAACGCGACATCGCGACCGACGCCGGCCAATTCCACATCGGAAGACTACGGCGCGTCGTCGATCCGTGTTCTCGAGGGTCTCGAGCCGGTGCGCATGCGCCCCGGCATGTATATCGGCGGCACCGACGAAAAGGCGCTGCACCATCTCTTCGCCGAAGTCATCGACAACTCGATGGACGAAGCGGTCGCGGGCCACGCCAATTTCATCGAAGTGCATCTCGACGCACTGGGCTTCCTGACCGTCAGCGACAACGGACGCGGTATCCCGGTCGAGAACCACCCGCAGGTTCCCGGCAAGTCGACGCTCGAAGTCATCATGACCAAGCTGCATGCCGGCGGTAAGTTCGACGGCAAGGCCTACGAGACATCGGGCGGTCTGCACGGCGTCGGCGTCTCCGTCGTCAACGCGCTCTCGGATGTTCTCGAAGTCGAGGTTGCGCGCAATCGCAAGCTCTACCGCCAGCGCTTTTCGCGCGGCATCCCGCAGGGCGGGCTTGAGGAACTTGGCGACGTCCACAATCGCCGCGGCACGCGCGTTCGCTTCCATCCGGACCCGCAGATCTTCGGCGATCACGCCAAGTTCGATGCCGGCCGCGTTTTCCGCATGGCGCGCTCCAAGGCCTACCTTTTCGGCGGCGTCGAAATCCGCTGGAGCTGCGACCCGGGGGTCGTTCAAGAAGGCGGCGAGATTCCTGACAAGGCGGTCTTCCACTTCCCCGGCGGCCTGAAGGACTATCTGCAGGCGACGATGGGCAAGGAATTCACCGTCACCCGCGAAATCTTCGCTGGCAAGACGGAGAAGACCAGCGGCCATGGCTCGCTCGAATGGGCGATCACCTGGTATGGTGGCGACCCGCAGGTTCACTCTTATTGCAACACCATTCCGACGCCCGAGGGCGGCACCCACGAAGCGGGCCTGCGCATCGCGCTGACCAAGGGCCTCAAGGCCTATGGCGAATTGACGCAGAACAAGCGCGCCGCGCAGATCACCACCGACGACGTGATGATCTCTGCCGTCGGCATGCTCTCTGTCTTCATCCGCGAGCCCGAATTCGTCGGCCAGACGAAGGACAAACTCGCGACCGTCGAGGCCCAGCGCATCGTCGAGAACGCGCTGCGCGACCCCTTCGACCACTATCTCGCCGACAACCCCAACGAGACGGCCAAGCTGCTCGACTGGGTGATCGAGCGCGCCGAAGAGCGCCTGCGTCGCCGCAAGGAAAAGGAAGTCAACCGCAAGACCGCCGTGCGCAAGCTGCGCCTACCCGGCAAGCTGGCGGACTGCTCACAGAACACCGCTGCCGGCGCGGAACTCTTCATCGTCGAAGGCGATTCGGCAGGTGGCTCGGCCAAGCAGGCGCGCAATCGTGCCAATCAGGCCATTCTCCCTTTGCGTGGAAAAATCCTCAACGTCGCCAGCGCCGGTCGCGAGAAGCTGGGGGCCAACCAGCAGCTTTCGGATCTCGTGCAGGCGCTCGGCTGCGGCACGCGATCGAAGTACCGCGAGGAAGATCTTCGCTACGAACGCATCATCGTCATGACCGATGCCGACGTCGATGGTGCCCATATCGCCTCGCTGCTGATCACCTTCTTCTATCAGGAAATGCCCGAGCTCGTGCGCGGCGGACATCTCTTCCTGGCCGTGCCACCGCTCTACAAGATTACCCAGGGCGCAAAGTCGGCCTATGCACGCGACGACCGTCACCGCGCCGAGCTGATGGAAACCGAGTTCAAGGGCAAGGCGAAGGTGGAGATCAGCCGCTTCAAAGGTCTCGGCGAAATGCTGCCGGCACAGCTCAAGGAAACCACCATGGACCCCAGCAAGCGCACCATGCTGCGCGTGCTGATCGACGAGGTGGATTTCGAGGGCACCCGCACGGCGGTCGACGACCTCATGGGCACGAAGCCGGAAGCCCGCTTCCGCTTCATCCAGGATCGCGCCGCCTTTGCCGAGAACCTCGACATCTGAAATTTACGATCAGGCTCAGTCGAGCCTGATCTCGATCACCGTCTTGACCGAATTGGCGAGGAAGCAGAGTTCGTGCGCCTGATGGTGCATTTCTTCCTCGAGCTCACGGGTTGGGCCTTCATCGGCATATCCGACCTTCGGCCGCAATTCGACGCGGCTGACCATCATGCGGCCGTCGACTTTTTCCATCACGCCGATCGCGTCATCGACATAGCTGTCTATACCGATGCGCTTCTTCGATGCGATCCAGAGATAGAACAGCATGTGGCAGCTGGAGAGCGCCGCTACATAAGCCTCCTCCGGATCGACATTTTCCGCCACCGCATACGGCAAAGGCACGTTGTGCGGCGACGCGGACGCCGGAACCGTGATTCCGCCGTCAAAGGTCCAGTGATGGCCGCGGCTGTAGCGCCCATCGACAAAGCTGCCCTCGCCCAGCCTCCACACCACCTGTGCCGAAAACGTCGTCATCTTTCTTCTCCTTCGCGGATAAGCCCTGCGGTCGTCAATTTCAGGTGTTGCGAAATGGCCCGGCGCGCCAGATCGACATCCCGCGTCGCGCAGGCCTCGATGATCGCCTGGTGTTCTTCATAAAGGGTCGCGCGGGCCTCGGAGCCTTTCGGTTGCCGCGCATAGGCACGGCGCGATTCACGGCGGAACGTGTCGATCATCTCGAGCAGTCTTGTGTTGCCGCAGCGGCCGTAGAGCGTGCGGTGAAACGCGAGGTCGAGTTCCTCGAGTTGTTGCGGGTCCTCTTCATCTTGCAGGTCCTCGTTCAGCCGTCGCGCCTTGCGCAGGTCGCTTTCGGTCAGCGCCTCGATCGAGGCCAGCAGCGCGGTCGTCTCCAGAGACAAGCGTATCTCGGCAAGCTCACGCGCCTGATCCTCGTCCAGACCGGACACGGCAAGACTGCGATCCGGGCGGCGCACCAAAAGACCGGATGCCAGAAGCCTGTCCAGCGCCTGCCTGATCGGCTGGCGGCTGACACCGAAGCGCTCGGCCAGCTGTTCCTGCTTGAGCACCGTGCCGGCACCGAGATTTCCAGCCTCGATATCGCGCCGAAGCGTTGTGATGATGTTATTTGTATCCATGGATCCAAAAATAGCCGAGATGTATGTTTGCCGCAAGAGCACGGATTGAGATTAACTCAGGCACAGAGACCAATCAGGTTTTGTGCACGCATGGGAGGGAAAATCGCGGGATCACATTTCCGTCAGATCACGGAATGTCGTCCCAATACCGGTCGCAATCGGCGTGATCTTCGCGAAAATAGGCGACGGCCAAGACCAGGCATGATCCATGACAACGATGTCGAAGGGTTTCTGTCTTAATGATTGCGTGATGTAAGGTTATGAAGCCTGCGGATCAGGCCGATGAACCGATGGCGGGGGCGTCATCGGGCATAAATCGGTGATGGAGCTTGCGTGCAAAGGATGCATGGCCCATATCCTTAAGTGAAATAAGGGGGAAAAGGACGACGTGAGCCTTCCGAACAATAATATGCAGCGCGAGTCGCGGTGGATCGGTCCATCCTCTCCCGCACGTACGCCGCTCATCCCTTCGATTTCCGCGGCGCGCTGGCTCCTGATCCTTGTCGTGGCCGCTGGCGTCTATTTCTTCTATGGCTTCGTCGTGCCGGTGTTGGCCGCCCTGGTCATCGGGTTCGCAAGCTGGCCGCTTTACCGCCGGCTGCTGCAAAGGGCCGGCGGCAATACGACGGTCGCTGCGACCATCGCGATCGTGCTGATCGTCACGTTTCTCATTACCCCGATCGTGCTTGCCGTCACCTATACGACCGGCGAAGTGCGCGAATGGGTCGGCTGGCTGATCCACGTCAACCGCTTTGGCGAACCGACGCCGCAATGGATTTCCGCGTTTCCGTTTGTCGGGCCCTACCTCGATGAACTCTGGGTCAAGTATATCGGAAGCCCGGGCAGCATGGGCGAACTGATCCAGGCGGTCAGCGGCGCGCATATCGGCAATATCTACCGCGCGGTGCTTGCTGCCGGCGGCGGCGCCTTTCATCTCCTGTTGACGCTGCTCTTCATGCTGATCGCGCTGTTCTTCGTCTATCGTGACGGCGCGGACTTCTCCCGCCAGATCGACATGCTCGGCGAACGCATACTGCCCAATCGCTGGGAGCGGATTTCACGCGTGGTGCCCGCCACGATCAGCTCGACCGTGATGGGCATGACGCTGATCGCCATCGGCGAAGGCATCGTGCTCGGCGTCGCCTATTGGGTCGCAGGCGTGCCCTCGCCCGTGACGCTTGGCGTCATCACCGGCATCATGGCACTGATCCCCGGCGGCGCGCCGCTGTCGTTCACGCTGGTGTCGATGTATCTGCTTGCCAGCGGCTCGCCCGTTGCCGGCATCAGCCTGTTCGTATGGGGTACCGTCGAACTCTTCATCGTCGACAAGACGCTGCGTCCCAAGCTCGTGGGCGGCCCGATCAAGCTGCCGTTCCTGCCGACCTTCTTCGGTCTGATCGGCGGCGTGAAGACGATGGGTTTCCTCGGGCTCTTTATCGGCCCGGTGCTGATGGCGCTTCTGGTGGCTATCTGGCGCGAGTGGATGCATGAGGTTCGCACGGCCGAAAAGCCCGATCTCGGACCTCAGGTGCTCATCGACGAACCAGCTCCGCCGCCGCCCCGAGTGGCCGGAGGCTGATCAGAACGGTCGCCGACGACTGATCACGCGTCTCACCTTTCGTGATTGTAATGTTGTTCCGGATGGATGCCGGAAAGCGGCCTTCATTTGGCTGAAATTACTGCGTCTAACGGGAGCGGTTCAATATCGAAAGCGCCCCCATGCAAGCCGTCCTCATCGCCATGACCATCCTCGGATGCAACGACTCGGTCACACAGTGCAATTACGTTGCGACAGTGGAAAAGCACTTTGAGACGGTGGCGATGTGCGATGCCGATTCCGAGCGGCAATTGAAGCACTATTCCAGCATCAGCTACCCGACGGTCATCGCGGTCTGCGAGCCGCCGCATCCGCCGCTACCGCCTGAACCGAAGTTGGTCGCCGCCGCGCCGGCACCGGCACCCGCCGTTACCGAAGAAAAGCCGCAGACCGGGGTTTCCGGTCTTGCGTCCAGAATGGCGGCAGAGGTACGCACGCACCTTCCCTCTGGCCATTCGATGAAATCCGCGCTCGCAACGCCCGTGCATTTCGTCTCAGGAAGCTATTCCTGGGTTGTCCGGCGCTTGAGCAATTAACCTCAAGCGGCGGCAAGCGCCGTCATGTAGGCGTAGCCGCGTGCCGACTGCCTCTGCTCGGCGACATGCAGCTTCTCGACCATCTCCAGCAATTCCTGCACCGCGCCATGAGTGGCGTTACGGCTGCGGAAACTCTGCAGCAACCGGCCGCAGACATTGGCAAGCATCGTGCCTGATGTGGATTTCGACGCCTCGCGCCACAGCAAGGTGGCTTCGACGAAGATCACGCTGATATCGCGGGTGAGACCGGCCGATTCGTAAAGCGCACGCACGGCGTGCATGCGTCCGGTGGCCAGGATCGAGCGCACCCGTCGCTCGTCGCAGCCTGTCAGGTTGACGATGGCACCGGCGAAGAACTCGATCTTGCCCGAGCAAAGCGTGTGCATGAGGAAGGATGGCGTCAGGCGTCCGCTGACGCGAAGATGCTCGACCAGATCGGCAACTTCGCGCGGCGTAATCTCACCGGCAATGGCGACGATCGCGGTTTCCGTCGCCTCGCGGGCAACGCGCTGTAGGCGGCCGGTGCCGATCGCCGCCTGCGCCAGAGGCAGATTGATCAGCGCGTTGCTCACATGCTGCGTCAGCAGCTGGCGGGCGTCGGCCGGCAGGTCCGGGCGATCGAGCAGCAGGTTGCGGACTTCGCAGTCGTCGCCTAGCCGCTCGGCAATGCGCTTCAGCGCGTGCGGGGCGATTGCAGCACCTTCGTTCTCAAGCAGGCAAAGCACATCTTCCTCGCCGCCGATTTCGGCCAGGGCGGCGGAGACGGAACGCGAGATGCTGGAGCGGGCGGCAATCAGCATGCGGGTCACTGCGCTGCCGCGTGCTGCGAGATCGACCAGATCCGCGTCCGACAGAAGCGGTGAACAGGTGATGGCGTGGCAGGCGATCTCCGCCTGGTCACCAGCCAGCGACAGGACGAGCGCGCGGGGCGCATCCGGCGACCATGCAATGGCTTCGGCCATGGCAAGGCGAACTTTCGGCGATGGGTCGTCGAGAAGGAACGTCATGGCCATTTCTGCGGCCTTGCGCTCTTCCAGCGACATATCCGACTGCAGGTAGGCCCGGCCGAGCGCGCTCGCGGCTCTCGCCCGGTCTCCAGCCTTGGCAGTCTCAACCCAACGAAGAAATGCCTCTACGATCACTGCGAACCCCAATCCTCAAGCGCGATTCTCTCGCACCCCAAGTGTTGAGGATGACGGTAGCGGCAAAAAGTTTATGATTGGTTCACCATATACCTTAACCCGCGAGTGACCATTGCGGCGTCAGACCTTGGGTCGAAAAAGCTCGAACACGTCGCTGCTCTCGCTGTAGTCCATGTAGCCGAGGCGCGCGACGGGTCGTGCCAAGCCCATGTCGATGCGGCCATCGCGCAGGATCGCCTCGTCGATATGGATACCGACGACCTGGCCGAAGATCATGACGTTCTCGGAGGGCTCGCCGCTAAGCGACTTCGGCTCGATGATTTCAGTCACCTTGCATTCCAGAACCGCGAAGGCTTCGGCGACATAAGGCGCATCCACCAGTTCACCCTTCTTCGGCGTCAGTCCCGACAATGCGAACTCGTCAACGTCGTAGGCGACGGAGGCCGAGGACATGTTCATCTTGTCGATCAGGTTGCGGCTCACGAAGTTGCAGGTGAATTCGCCCGTTTCGCTGGCGTTCCGATAGCTGTCCTTGCGGCCGCTCGAGGAAAACATCACGAGCTTCGGACGGTCCGACACGGCGTTGAAGAACGAGTATGGCGCGAGGTTGAGCGAGCCGTCCCTGCCCTTGCTGCCAATCCAGCCGATCGGCCTCGGCGACACGATCGCCTTGAAGGGATCGTGCGCAAGGCCGTGCCGGTTCTGATCCGTCGTATAGAACATCAGCCTTCCCCGCCGACCCAGGTGACCGTTTCGGAAAGCTCGGGACGCGGACGTTCGACAGCCGGAAAGCTCGTAGAGCCCATATGAATGAAGCCGGCAACCTTCTCACCAGGCTCGACGCCCAGCAGCGGATAGGCGCGTTCGTCATAGGCGAACCACTCGGTCAGCCAGTTGGCAACCCAGCCATGGGCGTTGGCCGCGAAGATGATGTTGAGGCAGACGGCGCCGGCAGACATCAGCTGCTCCCATTCCGGGACCTTGATATGCGGGCCTGCCTTGCTGACAACCGCAACGACGACGGGCGCGCGGGTGAAGCGGCTGCGCTCGACCTGGATCATCTCGTCGGACAAGTCGGGCTTCTTTTCCAGGGCAAGTTTCAGAAGCTCCTCGCCGATGCGGGCGCGCTCCTCGCCGCGATAGACGATGAACCGCCAGGGCGCCAGCTTGCCGTGATCGGGAACGCGCGACGCAAGGCGCAGGATTTCCTCAATCTCCGGCTTTTCGGGACCGGGCTCGGACATCTGGAAAGCGGGGATCGAGCGGCGGACACCGAGGTAGTCGATGAGCTTGATATCGGATTTCATAGGCAAGGAACTTTCATTTTCATCACGGTATCGGGGATGGGTCTTGAATTTGCCATCCGGTTGGTCTTGAAGTGGCCTCTGTCATTTCAGTTGTCAATTGGTTCGCAAAACACATGCTCGGCATTTTGCCATACGCCCGCTGGAGTGTTGCCGCAGCCCTCCTTGCCTTGATCCCCGCCGGTGCCGGCGCGCAGGACGCCTTCAAGGAGTTCAAGCAGCTCGACACGACCGCGAAGATGCCCAAGCTCAACGCCTTCATCGCGCCCGGCTCGGCGCCCCAGGGTACGAAGCTGCATTCCGTCGCGCTCGAGGCGAAGCTCACGGCATCAGGCGATGCCGTCAAGGACGGCCTCTCCTGGTATGTGTTCAGCCCGGTCGCGGGCAGCGACGGAAAGCTGCCGCTGATCGCCAGCTCCCAGGGTGGTTCGGCCGACTTCCAGC
The DNA here is from genome assembly GCA_900472605.1 of Hyphomicrobiales bacterium. Lineage (GTDB taxonomy): Bacteria > Pseudomonadota > Alphaproteobacteria > Rhizobiales > Rhizobiaceae > Rhizobium. Next base: position 30,647 of record UCJD01000067.1, read on the forward strand.
TGGCGCCGGGCGACTATTTCGTCAACGTTTCCTTCGGCCGCGCCGGTGTGACGCGTAAGCTCTCGGTTCCCGAGGACGGCGCGCTTGAAAAGCAGACCATGGTTCTGGAGGCCGGCGGGCTGCTGCTCAACGCGGTCTCCGGATCTGATGTGAAAATCCGGCCGGATCAGCTGAGCTTCTCGATCTATTCAGCCGATGTGCGCGATGACGGCGAGCGTGGCCTCGTGATGGCCGACGTGCCGCCGAACACCGTCGTGCGGCTCAACGCCGGCACCTATCACGTGGTTTCCGATTACGGCGAGACCAATGCGTCGGTGCGTGCCGATATCCAGGTGGAAGCGGGCAAGCTCACCGAGGCGACAATCCAGCACAAGGCGGCGCAGATCACCTTCAAGCTGGTTTCAGACAAGGGCGGCGAAGCGATCGCCGATACCGCCTGGTCGATCCTGACGGCCGCGGGCGACAGTGTCGGCGAAAGCGTCAGCGCGTTTCCGACGATGGTGCTTGCCGAAGGCGAGTATTCGGCTGTCGCGCGTAACAAGGACAAGATCTATCAGCGCGAATTCAAGGTCGAGGCCGGCAAGAATACCGACGTCGAGGTGCTGATGAAGGACGTGCAGCCGGATCAGGGGCCGGCCGCTACGACGCTGCAGCAGCTGCCGCCGGATCAGCAGGGCCAGACTGAACAGTCGCACGCTTCACAACCGCTGCCTTCGTTCGAGCAGCTTCAAAGCGGCGCTGCGGCCGGCGGCGTCGATTCAGACTGACACCGATCTCTATCTTCACTGCCATGAACGCAAAACGCCCGGCCATTTCGGACCGGGCGTTTTCTATGTCTGTGGGGCGAAAGCTTAGGCGGCCTTCGCCTTCTTGGCGGCAGCCTTACGCAGCACATCCGGCGGCGTCGCTTCATGCGTCAGCGATGCGATCGCGTCGTCGAGCGACATGGAGCTCTGCTCCTGGCTGCCGAGGCGACGGATATTGACCGTACGCTCCTCGGCTTCCTTCTTGCCGCAGACGATGATCACGGGCACCTTGGTCACCGAGTGTTCGCGGACCTTGTAGTTGATCTTCTCGTTGCGGAAGTCGGTCTCGACGTGGAGACCTGCCTCGCGCAGCGCCTCGGCCACTTCCTCACCGTAAGCGTCGGCTTCCGACGTGATCGTCGCGACGACGATCTGCAGAGGTGACATCCACAGCGGCAGGTGGCCGGCGAAGTTCTCGATCAGGATACCGAGGAAGCGCTCCATCGAGCCGCAGATGGCGCGATGAATCATCACCGGCTGCGTCTTTTCCGAGTTGCTGTCGATATAGAACGCGCCGAAGCGCTCCGGCAGGTTGAAATCGACCTGCGTGGTGCCGCACTGCCATTCGCGACCGATCGCGTCCTTCAGCGTGTATTCGAACTTCGGACCATAGAAGGCGCCCTCGCCCGGCAGGATGCCGGTCTTGATGCGGCCGCCGGACTGTTCCTCGATCTGCTTCAGCACATCCATCATCACGCTTTCGGCCCGATCCCAAAGGGCGTCGGTGCCGACGCGCTTTTCCGGACGCGTGGAGAGTTTCACGACGATTTCCTTGAAGCCGAAGTCTTCATAGACCGACAGGATGAGATCGTTGATGCGCAGGCATTCCGCCTCCAACTGCTCGTCGGTGCAGAAGACGTGCGCATCGTCCTGGGTAAAGCCGCGCACGCGCATCAGGCCGTGCAGCGCGCCCGAGGCTTCGTAGCGGTGCACCGTGCCGAACTCGGCAAGGCGGATCGGCAGTTCGCGATAGGACTTCAGGCCGTGCTTGAAGATCTGCACGTGACCCGGGCAATTCATCGGTTTCAGCGCGAAGACGCGGTTGTCGGCCTCCTTGTCCTCAGGGTGCGTGAAGGCATAGGCCGACTTCACGGCGAACATGTTTTCCTGGTACCAGCCCCAGTGGCCCGAGGTTTCCCAGAGCGAGGCGTCGAGCACCTGCGGCGCGTTGACTTCCTCATAGGTGCCGGCGAGACGACGGCGCATGTAGGAGGTCAAGGCCTGGAACATCCGCCAACCCTTGCCGTGCCAGAAGACGACGCCCGGGCCTTCTTCCTGGAAATGGAAAAGATCCATTTCGCGGCCGAGCTTGCGGTGATCGCGCTTTTCGGCTTCCGCCAGCATGTGCAGGTAGTTGTCGAGATCGGCCTGCTCGGCCCAGGCGGTGCCGTAGATGCGCGAGAGCATCGCGTTGTTGCTGTCGCCACGCCAATAGGCACCGGCCACCTTCATCAGCTTGAAGGCCGTACCGATCTGGCCGGTCGAGGCCATGTGCGGGCCGCGGCAAAGGTCGAACCATTCGCCCTGATTGTAGATCTTCAGATCCTGTCCCTCAGGGATCGCGTCGACGAGTTCGACCTTGTAGTTCTCGCCCTTGGCGGCGAAGACTTCCTTGGCCTTCTCGCGCGACCAGATCTGCTTGGTGAAGGCAGCGTTGCGCGAGATGATCTCCTTCATCTTCTTTTCGATCTTGGGCAGATCGTCGGGCGTGAAGGGCTCGTTCTTGGCGAAATCGTAGTAGAAGCCGTTCTCGATCACCGGGCCGATCGTCACCTGCGTGCCGGGCCACAGTTCCTGCACGGCTTCGGCCATCACGTGCGCCGCGTCATGCCGGATCAGTTCCAGCGCGCGGGGATCGGTGCGGGTGATGATCTCGATCTTGCCGTCGATGACAGGATCGGAAAGGTCGCGCACGGTGCCGTCGATCGCAATGGCGACGGCCTTCTTGGCAAGCGACTTGGAAATGGATTCGGCGACATCCTTGCCGGTTGCGCCAGCATCGTAGCTGCGCACCGAACCATCGGGGAATGTCAGGGAAACGGATTGGGACATTTTAGACTTCTCCTTGTCCAGTCCCGCCAACGAATGCGGGTGGTTGCAATGACGCGTTTCGGGTCACGAATACGCCGCCGCCTGATACCGGGATTTGCCGCTCCAGTAAAGGAAAAGTGGTTCCATCCGCCAGAGCTGTCGATCGAATTGACATCAAGAGCGCCCGTGGCAAACTTCGGGAATACGCAACGCAGGATGGAACATGATCCTCTATACCACCGTTGGAACCGACAACCTGACGCGCTCGCTGCGCTTCTACGACCCGCTGTTCGGCGAAATGGGCCTCGAGCGCTGCTTTCTCGATGACATGTCGGCCTCCTGGGGGCGCAAGGATGACGTTTCGGTTTCCCGCTTTTCCATCGGCTACCCCTTCCAAGGGCAGGCGACCGCCGGCAACGGGACGATGACGGCCTTTCGGGTAGACACGCCAGCAAACGTCGACCGGTTGCATGCGACAGCACTGGCGAAGGGCGGTTCTGACGACGGCGCGCCGGGCTATCGGACTCGTTACGAGGGAGGGCCATATGCCGCCTATGTACGCGACCCCGACGGCAACAAGCTTGCCTTCATCAGCTATGGCGCGGACGCCACCTCGACCAAAGGCTAGATAACGGAACCCTGCGTGACCATCTCTGCTAAGCCGCGCACCGTATTCCAGTTGCGGAGCGTGCCCACGCCCATGCGCTTCGTGGTCAGCGCCGAGAGCAGTTTCCATTCGCTCGGTTTGCCGGCGAAGTCGATCCACAGATCGCCGCCCACAACGGCAAGGCGGTGGCTCGGTTGCGCGTAGGTCTGCAAGGTGGCGAGCACCGTCTGATCGAGCGGCTTGCGCATGACGCGCAGGATCACCTGGCTGCCGTCGCCATCGGGAAACGGATTGGCACGGGCAAGCGTGCGCCATGCTTCGCCTTCGCGGACGATGATATCGACCGGCTTGCCGAAGCGCGCGCGGAACGCCTGCTCCAGACGGCTTTCGATATCACCGATCGGTGACGATCGCGTTTCGAAAACGATGTTGCCGGTCGAGACGAGCGTTCGCGGGTTTTGATATCCGAGCGACGACGACATGTCGCGCAGCTCCGACATGATCACGCGCCTGCCGGGCGCCAGCACGATGCTGTGGAGGAGTGCGACGTAGGTGGTCACGCGGTCTTGCGGCCAAGGGCCAGATAACGCCACGGCGTCCACCAGTGGAAGCGTGGGCCGAGCACGTCGGGAACCTGGTCGAGGCCGCTGGTGCCGCCCGGGCCGCAGCGGCCGACGCGAAACAGCGTCATCCATCCGCCGCTCCACAGGCCATGGCGGGCGATCGCCTCGTAGCCGTACTCAGAACATGTCGGGATGTGGCGGCAGGAATTGCCGATGAAGCCTGAAAGCGTCAGCTGGTAGAGCCGGATAAGGCCCATGCCGAACAGGCGGTCCGGCGTCTTGCGAAACGGTCCGGCGTAGTTGCGCGAACGATGAAGCGATGTCTTCCTCGGCGAAGCGCCGGCGCCGCCTTCATCTTCATTGTCATCATCGTTCAGCGAGCAGAACTGGCACATGGCGATCCGATCAGGCTTCCACCGTCTCGGCACGGCTCGCCTCGACCTGTCCGATGGCGTCGACCACGGCGTCGAACGTCAGCATGGTGGAGGCGTGGCGTGCCTTGTAATCCTTGACGGGGCGCAGATAGCGCATTTCCTCGAAGCGTCCGGACGGGCCCTCACCGTCTGCCTTCAACATGGCAAGCATGTCCTCGCGGGCCTGGCGCAGTTCGGCGGCACTTGCACCGATCACGTGGCGGGCCATGATCGAGGAAGAGGCCTGGCCGAGCGCGCAGGCCTTGACGTCTTGGGAGAAGGCCGAGACCGTATCGCCGTCCATCTTCAACCAGATCCTGACCTTCGAGCCGCAAAGCTTGGAGTGGGCCTGAGCGCTGGCGTCTAAATCATCCAAGGTGCCGATCAGCGGAATATTGCCGGCAAATTCGAGGATTTTGCTGTTGTAAATGTCGTCCATCAGGGTTTCCGCTCCATATTTCAGACGGACCGGCGTTTGGTTGCCTATTGTCGAGCAAACAAAAACACACCGTACCGCGCCGGAAGACTTACATAGCGATGCCGTTTTCCTATATGTATGTCGTTCGAAGGCCATGAAAATGCAATGGCCTCGTGTAAGTTTGAATGGGAAACCGTGCCGGAAGGGTCAACGTTTTTCGCCCTGAAAGCCCCGGAGCCTGCCAAAGGTGCACTATTCCCGCATGGGATTGCCAGTGGCTAGTCCGAAATACGGTCCGCGGTGCGGACCAGGAGACAGTTGCATATGGACGCCGTTGTAAAGAATTTTCCGAAGACCACGCCAGACGCCAATCGCCCAAGCCAGAAGGAAGCCGAAGACGCGGTGCGCACCCTGCTCCGCTGGGCCGGCGACGACCCTTCGCGCGAGGGATTGCTGGATACGCCAGCGCGTGTCGCGAAAGCCTATCGCGAGCTTTTCGCCGGCTACGATATGGATGCTGAAGACGTGCTTGGCCGCACGTTCGAAGAGGTCGCCGGCTATGACGACATGGTGCTGGTGAAGGACATTCCGTTCTTCTCGCACTGCGAACATCACATGGTTCCGATCATCGGCAAGGCACATGTCGCCTATATGCCTGATGGCAAGGTTCTCGGTCTTTCCAAGATCGCGCGCGTGGTCGAAATTTTCGGTCGTCGCCTGCAAACGCAGGAAACCATGACCGCGCAGATCGCCCGCTCGATCGACGAAACGCTGGCGCCGCGCGGTGTCGCCGTGATGATCGAGGCCGAGCATATGTGCATGGCCATGCGCGGCGTTCAGAAACAGGGCTCGACCACATTGACGACAACCTTCACCGGCACATTTAAAACTGAGCCGGCTGATCAAGCTCGGTTTATTTCCATGGTGCGGAGCCGCTGACCGGCTTCATTTCAGAAAGCCGCGATGATGCCATTTGCCTTCAATGCGCCGTCCGAAGACAAGTCCGAGCTCGAGGATGCCGGTGATTTCACGCCGCGGTTCGATGACCGCGGCCTGATCACCGCGATCGTGACAGACGCCCATGATGGCGAACTGCTCATGGTGGCGCATATGAACGCCAAAGCATTGGCGCTGACCATCCAAACCGGTCAGGCTCACTATTTCAGCCGCTCGCGCGGCAAGCTCTGGCTCAAGGGCGAGACGTCGGGCAACATCCAGACCGTCAAGGAAATCCGGACCGACTGCGATCAGGATGCAATTTGGCTAAAGGTCGAAGTTGCCGGCCATGACGCGACCTGCCACACTGGTCGCCGTTCATGCTTCTATCGGACGGTGAGCTTGGAAGACGGCAAGCCTATGCTCGAGATTGCCGACGATGAGCGCCAGTTCGATCCTCACGAAGTCTACGGAAAAGAGCCGTAACAAAGGCATACCGTCTCTTTTTGGGTCAAGAGAAGCGGACATATACCAATTCGAAAGGGTGGCGGCGCACTAATATTTGCCTGCGCGTCGTGCCAGGGGGAGGTTTGCCATGGTGAGCTGGAGTTTGATCCGTCAAGGCTCCGAAACCGTAGGTTCCGACGCTGGCATCGCCTCGCCTTCCGACATCAAGCTCCCCGCCCCCGTTGCGAAGAAGCCGAAGCTCGCGCTTGCCCTTGGCGGTGGCGCAGCGCGTGGCTGGGCGCATATCGGCGTGCTGAGGGCGCTCGATGAAGCGGGAATCGAGATCGGCATGATCGCCGGCACATCGATCGGCGCACTGGTCGGCGGTTGCTACCTAGCCGGCAAGCTCGATGAGCTCGAGAGCTTCGCCCGGTCGCTGACCATGCGCCGGATCGCGAGCCTGCTCGACCTCACCATCGGCGGCAGCGGCCTGTTTGGAGGCATGCGGCTGACCAAGCGCATGCAGGAACACCTTGAAGGGCTGAATGTCGAGGATCTTGATCGCCCATTCGTCGCAGTCTCGGCCGAGGTCAACAGCGGCCACGAAGTCTGGATCGCCAACGGCTCGCTGATCACGGCGCTCAGGGCCTCCTATGCCCTGCCCGGCATTTTCGAGCCCGTGCGCAGCAATCACCGGACGCTGGTCGACGGCGCACTGGTCAATCCGGTCCCTGTGTCCGTCTGCCGCGCCTATGAGCAGCCGCTGGTCGTTGCCGTCAACCTGAACTACGACATTTACGGCCGCTCGGCCGTGGTGCGCCACAGCGCCAGCCTGACACCGTCGGAAGTGCAGAAGCAGGAGCATGCACCTTATGCCAAGCTCGGCATGACCGGCGTGATGGTGCAGGCGTTCAATATCATCCAGGATCGCATCGCACGGGCGCGTCTTGCCGGCGATCCGCCTGACATCTCGCTGCAGCCAAGATTGAGCGATATCGGTCTCTCGGAGTTTCATCGCGCCGGCGAAGCCATCGAGCGCGGCTATCAGGAAGCCACGGCGCGGCTTCCCGAGTTGAAACGCATGCAGGAATTGTTCGCCGGCTCCAGCTGAGCGAGCCGGCGCACGCAGCTTTAATCAGCCTGCGATATAGGCCTTGATGTCCTCGGCCTCACGCTCGACCTCGGCGATGCGGGTCTTGACCACGTCGCCGATCGAGATGATCCCGGCGAGCTTTCCAGCAGTTTCCACCGGCACGTGGCGGAAGCGCCGGCTGGTCATCAGCTCCATCAACTCGTTGACCGTCGTTGCCTCGTTGCAGCGATAGACCTTCGCTGTCATCACCGATGCCACGGAGCTATCGAGACAGGCGGGGCCGGACTTTGCGATCGCGTGAACCACGTCACGCTCGGTAAAGATCCCCGCGATCTTGTTTTCCATGCCGACGATGACGATGGCGCCGATCTTCTTCTTGCTCAGAATCGCCGCGGCTTCGGAAACGGTCGTGTTCGGGCCGGCGGTGACGACGTCCCTGCCCTTGGCATCCAGTATGGCTTTGACTGTATTGGACATTTGAACCTCCTATGTCGAAAGTGAGACACTTCAGCTGATCACAGGCATCCGCGGCGGTCTCTCCTCCCAACGCGGATCAGTTCGAATGGTGCACTCCAACGCTCAGGATTGCAATATATCCGCATCCTCTGAAATTGAGGGAAGTTCGGGCGGCGGGCGGTCGAACAGCGAAAACAGCACGAAGCCGAAGAGAAACCCGCCAATATGGGCATCCCAGGCGATCGGCGCGCCGGTGTCACCGATCAGTGGAATGCCGACGGCGATCAGGATATTGCCGACAAACCAGAAGAGCATGAACATCACGACGGTACGGCTGCGGAAGGTTTCCACGATGGAGAGCCGCGGATTGAAGTGGGCGGGAAGCGCCACGCGACGCTCCGTCGGAAACGCGAAACGGCAGGCCGCCCCCATCAGCGCCGAAACCACGCCGGATGCGCCGATCAGCACCGTCGCCTGCCCCCAGTTCAGCACGGCGTGGAGAGCGGCCGAGGCCACGGAGGCTAGCACCCAGAACACCATGTAACGCACCCAGCCGATACGGCGGGCGACCGGGGCGCCAAACGCCATCAGCCAGAGCCCGTTGAACAGGATGTGCTCGATATTGCCGTGCAGCAGCGAATAGGTGAGCGGCGTCCAGTACAATTGCGGCCCTTGCTCGGAAAGGGGCGTGATGTAGCGCAGCGGAATGAAGCCGAAATCGAAGAACAGCATATCGACGCCACTGTCTGTAAGCAGCAACGCCTGCACGGCATAGATCGCTGCCAAGAGACCGATCGTTGCGACGATGGCGCCGGGAAGATTGAAAATGGGCGTGCGCGGCGGCTTGGCGGCGGGCTCTGTCAGCTGGTGCGGCGCGGTCGTGTCGTCCATTGCATTCCTCGTTCACTTCAAGTGCACTGGCTTACAGGACGGCAGGTCAAAAAAAAAGCCGTCCGGCAATCTACCGAACGGCTTGCTGAGCGTCCCCCGAGAATGACCTCGCGCCCGAGCAATTCATGCTGAACTTCCAATACCGGAAGCAATGAAAAGATACTGGCACGACGGGGCGTCACAGACAATCGAAACACTTCCTTAACCTTAACCGCCCGGATCTGGCATGAAATCCGCATGGCATAGCCTAAGGTGGCCATGATGGCCGCCGTTTGAACCGAAATGAAACAGATCGGCAGTCCCATGCGCCTCAACACCACCATCCAGATTTTCGATTACTGGAACAAGCTACGCGGCAGCGAAATCGCTCCCCTGCGGACGCAGGTGGAGCCACGCGATATCAGGCAACTTCTCTCCAGCCTCTTCATGCTCGAGACCTCAGGCGCCGGCCGCGTGACCTTCCGTCTCGCCGGGACGCGTATCTGCGATCTCTTCGGGCACGATCTTGGCGGCAGCTGTTTGTCGGAACTCTGGGCGCACGGCCACGAGGATATAGAGAAGACAGCCGTCGGCGTCATGGAGCACGGCATCCCGGCGCTATTGAACGCCACCGGATACAGCACCGCCGGCCATCGCGCGGCGTTCGAAATCATCCTGCTGCCGCTGCGCAATGCCGAGGGGGAATGCGACAAGCTGCTGTGCGCGATCGCGCCGGCCACGACCGCGAGCTGGCTCGAGGTCGTCCCGCTGCAGTTCCTGGCGCTCGACCGCAGCCGGTTGCTGCATGAGCAGCTCGACCCGGCGGAAAACGCGCAAAGCGGCACAAGCGAACCGCGTCCCGCGACAAGCGGCAGCCGCTCGATCGCCGATACGGTGCGCCGCCTGATGTCCAGCCTGATCGACGAGCCCGTGAAACAGGATGCGCCATTTCGGCACTACCGCTGAGCGGTAGATCACCTCCGCCTGAACAACCTTCTGTTAATGGATTACGAGTAAAGCTTGGCGCCAAGCTATTTTTAAAAGAAGCCCTTTAATGCACGCTTTCCAGCAAGCTCAGACGCAAAGAACTGCGCCTCGCCTTGAACAAGGTGCATTCCAGCGCGTGCCCATCAATATGCAGGGCCGCCTGATGCTGGCAAATTACGAAGAATTCGAGTGCCTGGTCATCGATATGTCGCCTGGCGACATGTATGTGACCTGCCAGGGCCGCCCACGCGTGAACGAACGCGTCGTCGCCTATATCGATCACCTCGGTCGCGTCGAAGGCTATGTGCAGGCAATCGACAGCCGTGGCTTCACCATGTCCATCCACGCCACCGAGCGCAAGCGCGAGAAGCTCGCTGCGCAGCTGACGTGGCTTGCCAACAAGCATGAACTCGGCCTGCCGGAAGATCGTCGCCACGATCGTCTGATGCCGCGCGAGACGCAGACGGAAATCACGCTCGAGGACGGTACGCAATATACGTGCCGCATCATGGACTTGTCGCTTTCGGGCGCCGCCATCGACGTCGAGGTTCGGCCGGCCATTGGCACGCCGCTGCGCCTCGGCAACATGCGCGGCCGCGTGGTGCGTCACTTCGTGGAAGGCGTGGCGATCGAGTTCCTCTCGCTGCAATCGCGCGACACGCTGCGCGAGTTTCTCTGATCACCGTCATGTCAGCTTCACAGAGCTGATAGATTGAGGCGCTCCCAGGAGGCGCCCGGATGTCGATTCTTTTTCCCGAGATTGAAGCTTACGACCAGGGTTTTCTCGATGTCGGCGATGGTCAGCTGATCCATTGGGAAAGCTACGGCAATCCACATGGCCGGCCAGCGCTCTATTTTCACGGCGGGCCGGGCTCCGGCTCCTCGCCCTCGGCGGCACGCTATTTCGATCCGTCCGCCTACAGGATCATCCTATTCGACCAGAGAAATTGCGGCCGCAGCCTTCCCAATGCCGCCGAGATGGGGACGGATCTCTCCACCAACACGACCTGGCACCTGATCGACGACATCGAGAAACTCCGCTGTCACCTTGAAGTGACAGACTGGGTGCTGTTCGGGACATCCTGGGGATCCACGCTCGCGCTCGCCTACGCGCAAACCCATCCGGCCCGCGTCGCGGCCATGGTGCTTGCCGGCGTGACGATGACGCGCCGATCGGAAATCCAATGGCTGACACAGGGCATGGCCGCGCTGTTTCCCAAGGAGTGGCACAGGCTCAACGCATCCCTTCCCGGTGACATGAGAGCGAAAGGCGTGATTGAGGGGTATCGGGAATTGCTCAATGCACCCGAGCTCGACGTCCGCCTCAAGGCTGCGCGGGACTGGCACGATTGGGAAGTGGCCTCGATCCTGCTTCACAACCCGGAAGGCTATCCCCGGCGCTGGCGAAATCCGGATTACCTGCTCACCCGCGCGCGGATCATAACCCACTACTTCAGCCATGCAGCATGGCTCGAGGAAGGTGCGTTGTTGCGGGATGCCGGAAAGCTCGCCTCGATCCCCGGCGTTCTCGTTCAGGGACGGCTCGATCTGGAGGCGCCGTTGACCACGGCGTGGGAATTGGCGCGCGCATGGCCGGGCAGCGAGCTCGTCATCGTCGAAAATGCCGCCCATGCACCCGATCATGACGGCATGGCGCGCGCAATTATCGCCGCGACCCGACAATTTCTCGAAATTTCTCAAAAATAATTTTCGGTATTTCGGCTGAAAAATCGGTCCAAAACGCGCCAAACACGCACGAATCCGGCCTATTGACTGCCGCCAGAGCGCCGTTTTCCCGCGAACCGTATGATGAACGCAACATTACCGAAATGGCGCAGTGATCGTCCGCGTTAATCTTTTGCCTCGAAACGAGCCATCCGATGGCGGCGAGGCTTTTTGCGAAAGATAAAATTTGAAGCAAATCTGGTAAAAATTCTCTTCGAATTTCAGTAAAATTCGATGTTGATTTTAGTCAAACTCTACTCGCTTTTGAATCAACTAAGCCTTTAATTTTGCTTCTGAATTTTGCGTCGAGTAAAAACACGTCTGGCAATGTCTCCTCACAAACGGGGACATACAAATGACGATAGCAAACTTCATCAAGGGCGGCCTCGCCGCTGCTGCGATGGTCATGTCGATGGCAGGCGTCGGACAGGCCGGCTACCAGAGCATGACGGTTCTCGGCAACACCAGCCCGCCGATCGGCGCCTACCAGTTCTGCAAGGAAATTCCTGACGACTGCAAGAACGCGGCCGGCGACCAGGGTACGATGGTGCTGACCGAAGACAGCTGGAAGATGATCCTGAAGATCAACTACCAGGTCAACTCGGAGATCACGCCGATGACCGACATGGAGATTTACGGCGTCGAGGAACGCTGGGCCTATCCGAAGACCGCAGGCGACTGTGAAGACTACGCGCTCTTGAAGCGCAAGATGCTGATCGAAGCTGGCTTCTCGCCGTCGAACCTGCTGATGACCGTCGTGCTGCAGCCGAATGGCGACGGCCATGCCGTGCTGACCGTTCGTACCGATCGCGGCGACTTCATTCTCGACAACATGCGCAACAAGGTCATGCTCTGGGCCGATACCGAGTACACCTATCTGAAGCGCCAGTCGTCCAGCGATCCGACCCGCTGGGTCAAGCTCCAGGACGGCCGCGCTGTGGCTGTCGGCAGCGTCAAGTAATTCCCATCCGCCGGAGCCATCCGGCGGGCAAGCAAGGCGCCTGGTCCCGTCCCCGCATGCACGTCCCGACCGGCGTCTCAAGAGCCGCTCCTGCTGTCCCAGGAGCGGCTCGCTTTTTATGGGGCATTGGATAGGCTCGGCGCGGCCCGGTTAACGGTTAATTAACCACGCAAGCCCGATCATCCACGCCATAGATCAGCGACACCGGCGGCTCACGTTTTTCCTGCGACGGTCAGATATTCGAAAGCCGTCATGCGCCAGGCCATTCAGAGTTCCACTGAGGTTGAGGAATCCCCTCTCCTGTCGACTGGCTTTATCGTCCGCACAACCATCGTCGTCGCGCTGCTGGCGGTACTCACCGTTGCGATCAGCATTGGTGGCCGATGGTTCGGCGCCCGCGTGTCGCTGGCCGGAAATACAGACAGCACGGCGCCGGTGACGCTCACGATCGGGCAGGACACGCTGCAGTTCCAGGAAAACACGATTCGCTTCCCCAGCCAGCGGCATAGCGGCCCCACCGAGCGTGCCGACCTCTATCTCGCTTGGCCGCAGATGCAGGGTTATTCGAGCGAGAACCGCGATCGCTTCGACGATATCGCACAGTCCTCGGACCTGGTTTTCCTTCAGGTCACACAGGCAACGATGTCTCGCGACATGTCCGGGCGATTCGGGCCGATCTACTCGCACCTGATCGAGCCTACCCCGCAGCCATTCGCCAACGGCATGACGCTTCACAGGCTCAGGGCTGACACCGGATATGGAGACGAAGTGCTGCTAACCGCGCCGCGCCAGGGTGGCCCGGATTACGTCGTGCGCTGCCTTCTGCCGGCGAGCCCGGAGCTGGTCACCAGCGGCGACTGCCAGCGCGATATCAGGGTCGGGCGCGATTTAAGTGTGCTCTACCGCTTCTCCAGCCGTCATTTGGCGGAGTGGGAACATATTGATGCCGCTATTGCCCAATTTGTGGAAACGCGCCTCGTGAACCGTTCCGTGACATCTAGGTAGAATGGTCCGAAACGGTGAAACAAACGATTAATCATAAACGGATTGGTAACCCCGAAGAGCTACCTTCGACGAGGTTGATCGTGCGGGCGAAGCGCGGTCCCGATTCTTCTAAACTGCAAGCCAAGCAAAGAGTGAAATAGTGTCAAGGTCAGCTTCTTCCGCTTCCCCGTCCCGCTCCAGCAATTTCCTGATCAAGGCGATCGTTGCGCTGTCCATGGCAGTCGGTATGGTTGGTCTGGATTCGATCAGTGCTGAAGCGGAAGCCGCCAATTCGAAGTATGCCGGCATCGTTGTTGACGCCAATACCGGCAATGTCCTCTACAGCGAGAACGCCGATCGCTTGCAGTATCCGGCTTCGCTGACCAAGATGATGACGCTTTACCTGACGTTCGAAGCGCTCGAGCAGGGCCGCATCCGTCTCGACAGCGCCGTTCCCTTCTCCGCCCATGCGTCCGGCCAGGCGCCGACCAAGCTCGGCGTTCGCCCGGGCGGCACGATTTCCGTCGAGCAGGCCATTCTCGGCCTCGTCACGCTTTCCGCCAACGACGCCTCGACAGCGCTCGGTGAACTGCTTGGCGGCTCGGAAGACCGTTTCGCCCAGATCATGACGGCGAAGGCCCATGCGCTCGGCATGACGCGCACCACCTACCGCAATGCCAACGGCCTGCCGAACACCGCGCAGATGACCACGGCACGCGACCAGGCCCGTCTCGGCATCGCACTGCGCCAGCATTTCCCGCAGTATTACGGCTATTTCTCCACGCAGAGCTTCAAGTTCGGCAACCGCATCATCCGCAGCCATAACCGCCTGGTCGGTTCCGTGCGCGGAGTTGACGGCATCAAGACGGGTTACACCCGTGCTGCTGGCTTCAATCTGGTGAGCTCGGTTCAGGTGGATGGCAAGTCGATCGTCGGCGTCGTTCTCGGCGGCGCGTCCACGCCTGCCCGCGACACCCAGATGCGCAACCTGATCGCGTCGTATCTGCCGAAGGCTTCGACCCGCGGGGGCTCCGCGCTGGTCGCCCAGGCGCCGAAGACCGAAACCGTCATTCCGGTGACCGTTGCCAAGCAGGAAGTCGCCGAGCTGCCGCCGACGCATCCGCTGCCGGTCAGTCGCACCGAGGTCGCCTCTGCGCAGGTGGCTTATGCCGGCACGCCGTCGGCCAAGTCCGACAATCCGCTTCTGCAGGAAATGCCGCAGCCGACGAAGGTCAAGACGCAGCCGATAAAGCAGGTCGCAGCCGCGCCTGTGCCCACGCCGACCGCTGCCTACGTTCCGCCGGAACAGGGCGATACCTCGGTCGACAACGTCACGACCGCATCCACCAAGGAATCGCAGCCGGAAGGCTGGGTCGTACAGATCGGCGTCTCTGCAAGCCGTGAAGCAGCAATGGACCTGCTAGACGGCGCCAAGAGCAAGGGCGGCAAGGCGCTGCGCTCCGCCAAGCCTTTCGCAATCGCCTATGCCGGCAGCTATCGCGCACGTTTCGGTGGCTTCGACGACCAGAAGCAAGCCGTCAACGCCTGCAACACGCTGAAGCGTGTCGGCGTCAAGTGCTGGGCGTCCGCCCAGTGATGAAGACTACCGCCGCCGATCGTGTTCAGGCGGCGGCCCGGAAATCGGCCTTGATCGGTGTTCGCGACAAGGCCGGCCTTCCTAGACCTGATTTGTATTGCGTACGGGGATAAATATGGCGATCAACGAGAATGTTCCGGACTTTCCGGCCGAAGGTCGATTGACTGGCAAGAACCCGCGCTCGGTTCTGCATCCGCTTCACGAAGCGGCTATGCGTCTTGCCGAGATCGGCATGCCGCGACCAAAAGCGAAGACGGCCAAGACCAAGGACCTGATCAATCTGCTCCTGTCGCATGGCGCACGCGCCTGGCGGTACTCGCAGCCCGAAGCACATATCCATCTTCACGTCACCAACCCGGAAGGCCGGGCTCCGGTGACGATGCGGCTGCGCTAAGCCGAAACGAACGGCCTTCTCTGACGTAATGCGTTGCGTCAGAGAAGGCCCAGTTCGGAGAGTTCGCGGCGCAGGTCAGCGGGCATTTCCGCGACGCCCTCGCCCAGCGTGTCGAGGTCGCGCGGACGATCTTCTTCCGGATAATAACGCCAGCCCTGAAAGGCCCGTTTCGGCTGTACCGCCGTTTCGATGACCTCGGGACCGAGCACCAGGTGGCAGCGGCCGATACCCTCGCCATCGGTAAAAGCCTGGATATCGAGCAGCTTCTGCCGCGCCTGAACCTGGCCCTTGATCACCCAATAGAGTGAGCCGCCGTCGAGCAGCTCCTCGACCCGCTTCGGGACCATTCGGGTGGTATGAACGGAATGCGGTTCCATGCCGGCGGCGATCGCCCTCAAGGAGCGTTCGGCCACCCATTCGCGCAAGTCGTCGATTGAGTCGGCGCCGACGCAGAGTTTGATAAGATGCAATGCCATACCGCCGTTCAAATCCTTTTGCGCGGCAGCGTCAAGCGGCTTGACCGTGCCGGCGGCCCGTAGCCGCCGGTTTTCCAATCACAGTGTGATGCGATGTCCGGGCCGCGATAGCCGGCCCGACCGATCAGCACTCCACGACGTTGACGGCGAGGCCACCCGTCGAGGTTTCCTTGTACTTCTCGCTCATGTCGTAGCCGGTCTGGCGCATGGTCTCGATACAGGCGTCGAGCGGCACGAAATGGCGGCCGTCACCCTTGATCGCAAGCGATGCGGCGGTCACAGCCTTCACGGCGCCCAGCGCGTTGCGCTCGATGCAGGGAACCTGAACGAGACCGGCGACGGGGTCGCAACTCATGCCGAGATGGTGTTCCAGCGCGATTTCGGCTGCATTCTCGATCTGCTCCGGTGTGCCGCCCATGACGGCCGCGAGACCGGCGGCGGCCATTGCGGCAGCCGAGCCGACCTCGCCCTGACAGCCGACCTCGGCGCCAGAGATCGAGGCATTGTGCTTGATGATGCCGCCGACGGCAGCAGCGGTCAGCAGGTAGTCACGGATGCCGTTCTGATCCCAATCGTCGTGGAAGTGCTCGTAGTAGCGGATCGTCGCCGGGATGACACCTGCGGCGCCGTTGGTCGGCGCGGTGACAACGCGGCCGCCGGCGGCGTTCTCCTCGTTGACGGCCATGGCGTAGACGCTCAGCCAGTCGTTGGCGAGCAGCGGATTGATGCGGTTGCTGCGCCATTCTTCCTGCAGCTTGTCATGGATGGAGCGCGCGCGGCGGCGGACATTGAGACCACCCGGCATGATGCCGTCGACCTTGAGGCCGCGCTCGATGCAGGAGCGCATCGCTTCCCAGATCCGGTCGAGGCCCTCGTCAAGCTCCTCGCGGCTGCGCTGGCTCTCCTCGTTGGCGCGCTTCATCTGCGCGATCGAAATGCCGGAGCGGGCGGCCATTTCGAGCATCTGCTTGGCCGTGGAGAAGGGATAAGGAACCTTGACACCATCCGACGGCGTCTTTTTCTTCGCGCGCATCGTCTCCAGCTCGGTGTCGGTGACGACGAAGCCGCCGCCGACGGAGTAGTAGACGCGGCGGAGAAGCATTCGGCCGTCCTTGTCGAAGGCGGAGAATGACATGCCGTTGGCATGGCCCGGAAGCGGTTGCTTCTTGTCGAACACCAGATCGGTCTTCGGCTGGAACTGGTAGGCGGGGTGTCCCGGCGGCGTAACGCGGCCAGAGCGCTCGACCTTGTCGATGGTCGCGTCCATCTGGTCGGGATCGACGCTATCTGGCTGTTCGCCCATCAGACCCAGGATGACGGCCCTGCCCGTCCCGTGGCCGATACCGGTGTGCGCGAGCGAGCCGTGCAGGCTGACCTTGATCGCCGCAACATTGGCACCCGAAGACGGGCGCGGCCATTCATCCGACAGAATCAGATCGAGAAAGCGGTTTGCCGCCGTCATCGGCCCCATCGTATGGGAACTGGAAGGGCCGACGCCGATCTTGAATACGTCGAAGACAGAAAGGAACATGGGTGCGTCCTGTTGAGAATTTACTGATTGAAGCTACGCCAGCGCGGCCTGCCATCCGTTCGGACCACCGACATAGCATTTCACGCGTGCGACATCATCCTGTGAAAGCTTGCATGTCCGCCCGTTGTTGCGGTCAGCGCTTCTATCTATAGAGTGGGCGCGTGGAGAGGGACTGAATCAATATAATGATGACGACACCAGATTACATCGCCCTGTGCTTCTTCGCGCTCATGTGGTTCGGCTACGCGCGCCTTCTGCGCAGCGCCAGCCTCTTCGGCCGCACCAGTCTCACGCATGCGATGATCGAGCGCAGGCGCGAATGGATCTACAATTCACTGCGCCGCGACCTGAAGATGATCGACACGCAGATCATGGCCGGCCTGCAGAACGGCACGGCCTTCTTCGCTTCCACCTCGATCTTCGCGGTCGGCAGCTGCTTCGCGCTGCTCGGAGCGACGGAAAAGGTCGACGCGGTGTTTGCCGATCTGCCTCTGGTCCTGCATAGCGGACACGCGGTGTTCGAGATGAAGGTCGGCGGGCTGGCGGCCCTGTTCGGCTACGCCTTCTTCAAATTCGGCTGGTCCTACCGGCTGTTCAACTACTGCACCATCCTGTTCGGCGGCATCCCGATGATGCGCGACACCGAAAACGACGTTCTGGCGGCGGAACGGGCCGCCGAGCGCGTGATCCGCATGAACATCATCGCCGGCGGTCATTTCAACGAGGGGCTCAGGGCAATCTTCCTGTCGATTGGCTATCTCGGCTGGTTCATCAACCCCTACATCTTCATGCTGACGACCACCATCGTCATCGTCGTCCTGACGCGGCGGCAATTCTTCTCGGAGGCGCGCCTGGCGATCATGGATCGCGAGCCGTCATCAAATCTCCACCTTTCTCCTATTCCCCGCAGCAATCCGTCAATCGACGGAAACGACTCATCTGGGGGATTGTGAATGAACGTTCCGGCGACGGAGACCGCAGCGGGATCAAGACCGCCGCGCATCGGCTTGCTCGACACGCTGCGTGGCGCGGCATTGGTCGCCATGGCGACCTATCACTTCACCTGGGATATGGAATTCGTCGGCTACCTTGCGCCTGGAACTGCCGAGACCGGATTGCTGAAGCTCTATGCCCGCGCCATAGCCTCGACCTTCCTGTTCATCGTCGGCATCAGCCTGGTGCTCGCCAATACGCCCGAGACGCGTTGGAATTCGTTCTGGAAGCGGTTCGCGATGATCGCCGCAGCGTCGGCCGCCATCTCCGTTGCGACGTATTTCTTCATGCCGGGAGAATGGATCTTCTTCGGGATCCTGCACTGCATCGCCGTCTTGAGCGTGGTTGGAGTGCTGTTGTTGCGGCTGCCTCTGCCCGCGATCGTTGCTGTGACGATCGTTGCGGTCGCCGGCTGGATCGCCGATACATGGATATCGCCGGGCATCCTGTGCTCGCCGTTCTTCGATCCGCGCTACCTCGCCTGGATCGGCTTCGCGGAAATGCCACAACGGTCCAACGACTACGTTCCGCTGTTTCCGTGGATGGTGCCGTTTCTGCTTGGGCTGACAAGTGCGGCCATTGCTTTGCGTACCAAGCTGCCGGAGAAGCTCGCCAGACTGGGAACCGGATCAAGCCTGCTCGCCCGGATGGGTCGACACAGCCTCGCCTTTTACCTGATCCACCAGCCGGTGCTGATCTCGATTGCGTTCGCGCTCGCTTACATCGTGCCGCCCGCCAAGCCTGATCCGGTGCAGACCTATCTGCAGCAATGCAACACATCCTGCAGCCTGCAGGAAGGCGAAGCGCTATGCCGCAGCTTCTGCCAATGCACGCTCGATAAACTCCAGGAGCAGAAGCTGTTCACGCCGTTTCAATCCGGCGAGATCAAGGCCGATGATGGCCGCATCCTCGGCCTCGCCAGCGAATGCAGCGCTGCCCCTCAATAAGGTTTGCGTGGGTCGGTCAGGTGCCCACGCCGATTTCAGCCAAGCGACCGAGGCAGGCTTCCTCGATGTTGTCGAGTTCGGCAAGAGTGTCGTCGATATCCTTGCGCTTCTGGCGCAGATCATCACGCTTCTCGTCGACGCGCGTCATCAGCAGCTTGAGCTGACCGAGCTCGCCCGGCGGCTCCTTGTAGACCTGAATGATTTCGCGAATTTCTGCGATGGTGAAGCCAATGCGACGGCCGCGCAGAATCTCCTGGATCAGGCGCCGGTCGGTCGGGCGAAACAGCCGCGTGCGGCCACGACGCTCGGGATGGATCAATCCTTCGTCTTCGTAGAAGCGAAGCGTCCGCGTCGAGACTCCGAATTCACGCGTCAATTCAGTGATGCTATAATACTTGCTTACCGGCATGGGCCCCTCGATATTCAGGGGTCCATAATATTGACTTTTACGTAATAGTCAATTTGAGCAACTCGCTTTTGAGTTGACTATATGCCGAACCACCAGGTTGCAATTCCCAGAAAGGCAAAAAATCCCGTGCAGTCCGTCACCGTAGTGACAAAAACCGACGAGGCGATGGCCGGATCGGCGCCGACCTTGTCCAGCAACAACGGCAAAAGAATGCCGGCGACGGCGGCGGCGAAGAGGTTGATGATCATCGCCGCGCCGATCACGAAACCGAGCTGATAATCGTGAAACCAGAGTGCTGCGATGGTTCCCATGATCACCGAGAACATGGCGCCATTCGCCAAGCCAACGGCCACTTCCCTTCGGATGACGCGGCCGGCATTATAGATATCGAGATCGCCGGTCGCGAGCGCGCGCACGGTCACGGTCATTGTCTGCGTACCGGCATTTCCGCCCATTGAGGCAACGATCGGCATCAACACGGCAAGCGCAATCATCTTCTCGATCGATCCGTCGAACAGGCCGATAACGCTGGCCGATAGAAGCGCAGTACCGAGATTGATCACCAGCCAGAGAAACCGCGACTTCACCGTCGATAGGACGTTGTCCGACAGCTCTTCGTCGCCGACACCGCCGAGGCGCTTGATGTCCTCGTCGGCTTCCTCGTGGATGACGTCGACCACGTCGTCGATGGTGAGCACGCCGACCAGACGGTCGTTCTCGTCGACGACGGCGGCGGAGAGAAGGTCGTACTGCTCGAACAGCTGCGCCGCCTCTTCCTGATCCATCTCGGCCGGGATCGGGTGGTTGGTCTCGCGCATGATCGTTTCGATCTTGTTCTGTCGCTTGGTGCGCAGGATCTTGTCAAGATCGATGGCGCCGAGCAGCTTGAACGTCGGGTCGATGACGAAGATCTGCGAGAAGGAATCCGGCAGGTTCTCCTCGTCGCGCATGTAGTCGATCGTCTGGCCGACGGTCCAGAACGGCGGCACGGCGACGAACTCCGTCTGCATGCGGCGACCGGCGGAGCTCTCGGGATAATCGAGCGCCCGACGCAGGCGAACGCGCTCTGTAAACGGCAGCTGCGCCAGGATCTCGTCGCGGTCTTCCTGGTCAAGATCTTCGAGAATGTAGACGGCGTCGTCCGAATCGAGCTCGCCGATCGCGGCTGCGATCTGCTCGTTCGGCATCTGGTCGACGATCTCGCGGCGGATCGCCTCGTCGACCTCGGTCAGCGCCGTCATGTCGAACTGGTCGCCGAGCAGGCGAACGAGCGCGAGGCGCTGATCGGGCTGGATCGATTCCAGCAGATCGCCCAGTTCCGATTCGTGCAGGCGTGCGACGTGCTGTCTGAGGAAGATCGTATCGCGGTCGGCGATGGCAGCACCGACAAGCGCTAGGAAGTCGCTGCGGACGTTGCCGTTCTCGTCGTAGAGGTCGGCTTCGCTGTCCTCCGGACGCGTGCGGACGAGCTCTTCTGCGTCGTTCGTCATCTTTGCCGCCCTCGCATCTCTTTCGAAGTTTAGAACGCTTCGACACGCCGGAATTCAATCCGTGCTAGACGAAAGGAATGGGAACGTCCAGCGTTAAACCGTTCATACGGATGACAATTCGCCAGTCGGGAGATAGTTTCGGCGCATCTGAAATCAGGAGAGGTTTTCGTGACCGTCCGCCCCATTCTACGCTTCCCTCACCCGGGCCTGAAAACGCCCTGCGCGCCGGTGACGTTGTTCGACGACGCGCTCCGCACGCTTGTCGCCGACCTCCTCGACACGATGCGCGCGGCCCCAGGTGTCGGCATCACCGCCGCACATATTGGCGTGTTCGAGCGCGTGACCGTCATCGAGCTTAGCCGTGAAGATGGCGTGCGGGTTTACGTCAACCCCGAGATCATCAGCGCATCCGATGAGACCAGCCGCAATACGGAGGGCAGCGTCTCTATGCCTGGGTCGACCGACGAGGTGATCCGGCCGAACGCGATCCGGTTTCGCTATCATGATATCGATGGAAACAGCCACGAGGAGGACGCTGAAGGCTTTCTCGCCATCTGCATCCAGCACGAGATCGACCAGCACGACGGTATCTTCTGGCTGCAGCGCCTGTCGAAGCTGAAGCGCGACCGGCTAATTAAGAAGTGGGAGAAGGCTGGCGGCTGAACCGGTCACATCTCGACCGGCGCCGGCAGCGGCTTGCGCACGGCTTCGGGCGCGGCAATCTGCGAGACCAGTTCTTCCGGGGTCACGAGTCCTCCCGAGATCAGAAGCTTCGCGGCGTCCTCCGGCGACATGTCGAGCAGCACGATCTTTTCGCGCGGCACGAAGATCAGGAAGCCCGCCGTCGGCACCGGGGTCGGCGGCAGGAAGACGCTGACCATGTCGTGGCCCATGGCGTTGAACTTCGAGGCGATCTCGCCCTTGGCATCCGTCGCGATGAAGACCATGGCCCAGAGGCCCGGGCTCGGATACTCGATCAGTCCGACCTTCTTGAAGGAATTGCTGCGCTCCTTCAGCACCGTCTCGAAGATCTGCTTCACGCTCTTGTAGATGACGCGGACCAGCGGCACGCGGCGCACGAGAGACTCGCTGAACATGACGATCTGCTGGCCGATCAGGTTCTTGCCGAGAAAGCCGATGATGGTAATGATGATCAGGCCGATCAGCAGGCCGGAGCCCGGAACGGCGAAATTCAAATAGTTGTCGGGATCATAGCGCGCCGGCAGATATGGCTTTACCCAGCTATCGGCCCAGCGCACCACCGACCACGTCAGCCACAGCGTGATGGCGATCGGCGCGCAAATGATGATGCCCGCCAGAAAATTGTTTCTGATGCGCGTCGCGACCGACAATCGGGGCAGTTTTTCCGTCATCGTATGCCGACGAACTCCGTTGAGTTTAGCTGCGATCGGAAATCAGTGCCCCCGTGCTTTCCGAGCCAAAAACTGCCAGAATTCGCCGCGTCGCACAAGCCTCGGTCGGCCGGCCTCACTCGACCGTGACCGACTTGGCGAGATTGCGCGGCTGATCGACATCGGTGCCCATGAAGACCGCCGTGTGATAAGCCAGAAGCTGGATCGGCAGCGAGAAGATCATCGGCGCGATGATCTCGTCGACATTGGGAAGAACGATCGTCGCCATGGTCGGCAGCTTGGAGTGCGCGGCACCCGCTTCATCGGTGATGAAGATGATGCGGCCGCCGCGGGCAGCCACTTCCTGCATGTTCGACACCGTCTTTTCGAAGAAACGGTCGTAGGGCGCTATGACGATAACAGGCATGTTCTCGTCGATCAGCGCGATCGGACCGTGCTTCAACTCGCCGGCCGCATAGCCTTCGGCGTGGATATAGGAGATTTCCTTGAGCTTCAGCGCGCCTTCCATGGCAAGCGGATAGCTGGTGCCGCGGCCGAGATAGAGCACATCCTTGCACTTCGACAACTCGCGCGACAGGGTTTCCATCTGCGGCTGGATGGCGTTGAGCACCCGGCTCATGATCCGCGGCATCTCGGCGAGATGGCGCACCATCTCCTTTTCCTGATCCGGGCCGATCGTTCCCCTCGCCTTGCCGGCGCCGAGCGCCAGCGAAGCCAGAACGGCGAGCTGGCAGGTGAAGGCCTTGGTCGAGGCGACGCCTATTTCGGGACCCGCCATGATCGGGAAGATCGCATCCGATTCACGGGCGATCGTCGATTCCTTGACGTTGACGACGGCGCCGATCTTCAGGCCGTTGTCCTTGCAGTAGCGCAGCGAGGCCAGCGTATCGGCGGTCTCGCCGGACTGCGAGATGAAGAGTGCCGCCTGGGTCGGCTGCAGCGGCATTTCGCGGTAGCGGAACTCGGAGGCGACGTCGATCTCGACGGGCAGGCGCGCATAGCGCTCGAACCAGTATTTGCCCACGAGGCCGGCGAGGTAGGCGGTGCCGCAGGCCGAGATGGCGAGACCGCTCACCGACTTGAAGTCGATCGCATTGGCGTTGGCGCTGATCGTGTTGCTGGCGAAATCCACATACTGGCTGAGCGCGTGGGAGATGACCTCCGGCTGCTCGTAGATTTCCTTTTCCATGAAGTGGCGGTGATTGCCCTTATCGACGACGTAAGCCGTCGTCTGCGAGATCTGGCGTGGACGCGAGACTTCGTTGCCGTCAAAATCGAGGATCGTGGCGCCATCCTTCGTCAGAACAGCCCAGTCGCCATCGACGAGATAGGTAATCTCGCTGGTGAAGGGCGACAGCGCGATGGCATCCGAGCCCAAGAACATCTCGCCCTTGCCGTAGCCGACGGCGAGCGGCGGGCCGGAGCGCGCCGCCATGATCGTGTCGGGGTCCTTCTGGAGCATGACGGCCAGCGCATAGGCGCCGGTCACGCGGTTCAGCATCTTCATCATAGCCGCGCGCGGCTCGAGGCCTTCGCCGATATACTTGGCGACCAAGTGGGCGACGACTTCGGTGTCGGTCTGCGTTTCGAACACGGCGCCTTCGGCTGTCAATTCGTCGCGCAGCTCGGAGAAATTCTCGATAATGCCGTTGTGAACGACGGCGACGCCCTTGACGAAATGCGGATGCGCGTTCGTTTCATTGGGAACGCCATGCGTTGCCCAGCGGGTGTGAGCGATGCCGATCGTGCCTGCCAGCGGCTCGCTGTCGAGGCGCTTTTCGAGGTTGAAGAGTTTGCCTTCGGCACGGCGGCGGTCCATGGCGCCATCGTGGATGGTGGCAACGCCGGCGGAATCATAACCGCGATATTCAAGCCGCTTCAGCGCATCGACAAGACGCACCGCCACAGGGCTGTTACCAACGATACCAACAATACCACACATAAAGAAATCCCCAGAGCCAGCAATCAATTGCAGGCAGTCGTAACAATTTTCGCTTTTTTCTCAATCGGCCCGGCGGTCACTTTCGGTGACCGCGCGTTACGAAAACAATCAGCCTTTCGCCTTCTTCGCGGCCTTCTTCGCAAGCGCCAGTTCGCGCAGGATGGTGGCGCGGCCAGGCTTGATCTCCTGGCGCGCCCGGCCAAAGGCAAGCGCGTCGGCCGGAACGTCATTGGTGATGACGCTGCCCGACGCGACATAGGCGTTGTCGCCGATGCTGACGGGCGCAACCAGCGAGGAGTTCGATCCGACGAAGGCGTGTGCGCCGATGATCGTTTCGCTCTTGTTGACACCGTCATAGTTGCAGGTGATCGTTCCTGCGCCGATATTGGCGCCGGCGCCGATCGTGGCGTCGCCGATATAGGTCAGATGATTGACCTTGGCGCCCTCGCCCACCTTGCCGTTCTTCACCTCGCAGAAATTGCCGACCTTCGACCCCTCGGCGAGATCCGCGCCCGGCCGCAGGCGGGCAAAGGGCCCAACCGTGGCGCCGGCGCTGACATGCGCGCCCTCAATATGCGAGAAGGCATGGATAACGGCGCCGCCATCAATCACTACGCCGGGGCCGAAGACCACGTTCGGTTCGATCAGCGCGTCCTGGCCGATGACCGTGTCGTAGGACAGGAAGACCGTTTCGGGAGCGATCATGCTGACGCCCGACACCATCAGTTCGTGGCGACGACGCTCCTGCCAAAGCCGCTCGATGACGGCGAGCTCGGCGCGGTTGTTGGCACCGGTCATCTCGACCTCGGGGGCATCGACCGCGGTAACGCGACCGCCCTGCGAACGGGCGATCTCGACGAGATCGGTCAGATAGAATTCGCCTTTGGCATTGTTGTTGCCGATGAGGGCCAGAAGCTCCAGCGCCTTGCGGCCGTTGATCGCCATCAGGCCGCTATTGCACCATGTGACGGCGCGCTCGGCATCGGTCGCGTCCTTCTCCTCGCGGATGGCGATCAATTCGCCGTCCTTCACCAGCAGGCGGCCGTAGCCGGTCGGCCTGTCGGTGTGGAAGCCGATGACGACAATATCGCTGCCATCAGCCAGCGCCTGGCGCGCTGCCTTGAGCGGTGCTGCCGTCTGCAGGGGAACGTCGCCGTAGGTGACGATCACATCGTCGTAGCCGCGCGCAATGGCTTCACGCGCAGCCAGCACCGCATGGCCGGTGCCGAGGCGTTCCTTCTGCAGGTAAGTCTCGATCTCGACACCGCCGACTGCGGCTGCCTTGGCCACTTCGTCGGCATCACGGCCGACCACGAGCGCCACGGCGCCGATATCGGTCTTGGCCACGGCTTCGACGACATGGGCAATCATCGGGCGGTTGGCCACCGGGTGGAGAACCTTCGACTTCGACGATTTCATTCGCGTGCTGTCACCCGCAGCAAGAATGACGGCAAGACAAGTGCGTTCCATGGTCTGCTCCCAAGAATCCGTTACAGGCGCGTTGCCGCCTCATAGCAGCAAGACGCGGACGGAACAAAGATCAAAAAAGGATTAGGCGGGAACCCTGGTCATCCCGGCATAGGCGTCATGCACATGATCGCGGCCCTCGACGATCACCGCCTCCATCGCTGAACGGGCCGCCGGCACGTCGCCCGCCGCGATCGCCTTGACGATGCGCATGTGGGTTTCGGCAATGTTCGAGAAGCCGTTCTGCGATGGCGGTGTGCTGATGCGGAACATGCCCACGAGCGCTGCCTCGATGAGGCTTCCCAGCGTATGCATGAAAGGATTGTGCGCCGCATCGGCGACGGCGAGGTGGAACTCGAGATCAGCCATCGCCAGGCTCTCGGTCGTATGATCGGGCGCCGCCATCTCCCTGGCGAGATCGGTCAAAAGCGCAATCTCGTCCGCCGTTGCCCGCTCGGCCGCCAGACCGGCCGCGAAAGGTTCGACGGCCAGCCGGATATCGTAGAGCTGCAGCAGGAATTCCTCGGTCACGTCGTCGTCGAAGTGCCAGGCGATCACTTCGCTGTCGAACATGTTCCACTGGCTCTTTTCGGTGACGCGCGTGCCGACGCGCGCCTTGGCGACGATCATGCCCTTGGCGGCCAGCGTCTTCATCGTCTCGCGAAGAACCGTGCGGGACACCTTGAAGCGCTGCGCTAGCTCGATATCGCCAGGGAGGATGCTCCCGACGGGATAGGTCCCGGCGACGATGGAGCGGCCGAGTTCGTCCACCACCTGTGCGTGGCTGGTGCGAGATCGCCGTTGTGTCTTCCCGGTGTCCAGAATTCGATTGCGCAAGCCACGGCCCCCGTCAGGCATACCTCTTGTTCAAACTCGAGAGGAACAGGATGGCCTTCTGCATCAGGATGAATGCAAAAAGCAGCAGGCCGATCAGTATCTTCGTCCACCAGCTGGAAAGTGTTCCATCGAAGGTGATGTAAGTCTGAATCAACCCCTGTATCAGGAGCCCGATAAAAGTCCCCGCTACAAATCCCGCTCCACCCGTCAGCAAAGTGCCCCCGATGACAACCGCCGCGATGGCATCGAGCTCGACACCGACAGCCGCCAACGAATAGCCGGCGGACGTATAGAGGGAAAAAACGATTCCTGACAGGCCGGCAAGGAAGCCTGACAGCGCATAAATCTGGATTGTGGTGCGACCAACCGGCACACCCATCAACTGCGCCGTGTGCGCGCCGCCACCAAGCGCGTAAACGTTGGTACCGAAGCGGGTGCGGTGAGCAATGAAGATACCAACCGCGAAGACCAGGAGCATGACCGCCCCGATCAACGTCAGCCGTCCGCCGCCGGGCAGCTTGTAATAAAGGCCAGAGAGCGTGTTGTAATAATCGTGGCCGATCGGGATACTGTCGATGGAGAGCACAAAGGCCATACCGCGCGCCAGGAACATGCCCGCCAGCGTGACGATGAAGGCCGGCATCTGCAGATAGTGGATCACGGCGCCCATCGCCGCGCCGAAAGCAGTGGTGATGACGAGCACCAGCGCGAAGGCAACCAGCGGATGAATGCTGGTGTTCTGCAGGATGACGGCGAGGAACACGCCCGTGAAGGCAATCACCGAGCCGATCGAGAGATCGATGCCACCCGAGATGATCACGAAGGTCATGCCGACGGCGGCAATGCCGAGGAAGGCATTGTCGGTCAAAAGGTTGCCAACCACGCGCGTCGACAGCATGCTCGGGTACTGCATGGCGCAGACGGCGTAGGAGAGGATGAAGATCACGATTGTCGCCAGCAGCGGCAGGTATTTCGAATTCATTTCTGCAGTTCCCCTCTCGGGCTGGAGCGACGCCCCACGAAGACGGCTGCCGATTGCACGGCCGGCGACTGGATCACCAGGATCACGAGCACAATCACCGCCTTGATGATCAGGTTGAACTCCGGCGGGAAGCCCGAGAGCAGAATGCCGGTGTTGACAGCCTGGATGATCATCGCGCCGATCAGCGATCCGACGATGCTGAAGCGGCCGCCGAGCAGCGAGTTGCCGCCGACGACGACCGCCAGGATCGCGTCGAGCTCCAGCCAGAGGCCGGCATTGTTGGCGTCGGCGCCCTTGATGTCGGCGGCGACGATGATGCCGGCGATCGCGGCGCACAGCCCACTCAGCATATAGACGGCCATCAGCAGCACCGGCGTGCGAACGCCAGACAACGTGCTGGCGCGGCGATTGATGCCGGTTGCCTCGACGAGCATGCCGAGCGCGGTGCGGCGTACCAGCAGCGTGACGAGAACGCCGACCACCAGCCAGATGACGACGGGCATCGGCATGAAGGCGAAGGAACCGCTGCCGAAGAAGATCAGACCATCATCGTTGAAGGTCATGATCACGCCTTCGGTGATCAGCTGCGCGATGCCACGGCCGGCGACCATCAGCACCAGCGTGGCGATGATCGGCTGGATGTTCAGGATCGCCACGAGGAAGCCGTTCCAGACACCGCAGGCAAGGCCGATCAGAAGTGTCAGCACCAATGTCCAGGCGAGCGAGTTGCCCGATACGATCGACGACGCCGCGACGGCGCCGCAGATGGCGATGACGGCGCCGACGGAGAGGTCGATGCCCTTGGTGGCGATAACGAGCGTCATGCCGATTGCCAGCAGCGCGACCGGCGCACCGCGATTCAGGACGTCGATCAAGCTGCCGTAGAGCCGCCCGTTTTGAATAGTGACATTAAAAAACTGCGGGAACATAATGAAGTTCAACAGCAATATGACTGCGAGTGCTATCAATTGCGGGGCTAGGCGGATAAGCAGCGCCTTTTGTGACGACGTCATGCGTCCTCCGTCTTTTTCTGCACGGCGGCGATTGCCTGCACGATGCGCGACGTGCTGACGTTCTCACCCGTCAACTCAGCCACATGCTCCCGGTCCCGCAATACCAAGATACGTGAACTATAGGCGATAAGCTCTTCTAATTCCGATGAAATAACGATCAATGACATGCCTCTTTCACAGAGCTCTTCGATCAGCCTGATGATCTCGGCATGCGCACCGACATCAATGCCGCGCGTCGGCTCATCGAGGATCAGGAAGTCGGGATTGGTGGCGAGCCAGCGGGCGAGGATCGCCTTCTGCTGGTTGCCGCCGGAGAGCAGGCGGATCGGCTTTTCGCGGTCGGTGGTACGGATATCGAGCGCCTTGATGTACTTGTCGGCAAGCGTGTTCTGCTCACCGCGCGACAGCGGCCGCGCCCATCCCCGGCGCGCCTGCAGCGCCAGCGCGATGTTCTCGCGGATCGAGAGATCGCCGATGATGCCATCGGTTTTGCGGTCCTCGGGGCAGAAGCCGAAACCGGCGCGGATCGCCGCGCGCGGATTTGAAAGCGCCACCGGCTTGCCGTCGATCTTGGCGGTGCCGCTATCGGCGTTCTCGATGCCGAAGAGAAGCTCGGCCGTTTCCGTGCGCCCGGAGCCAAGCAGGCCGGCGACGCCGACGACCTCGCCGACGCGAACGTTGAGATCGAAGGGCTTCACCTTGCCGCGCTTGCCATATCCCTGGAAGCTGTATTTCACCGGGCCGGCGGCGACGCTGCGCTCTTTCACGGCGGCCTCGGCATGCGCCAGTTCGTGGCCAAGCATCATCGAGATCAGGCCTTGCCGCGGCAACTCGGCTTTCTCTCGAGTACCGACCAGCTTGCCGTTGCGCAATACCGTGATGCGGTCGCTGATATCGTAGACCTGCTCAAGGAAGTGGGTAATGAAAACAATACCAAGGCCGCGCTTTTTCAGGTCACGCATGATGCCGAAGAGCATGGCGACTTCCTGCGCGTCGAGGCTGGCCGTCGGTTCGTCGAGGATCAGCACCTTGCCCGAGAGATCGACGGCGCGGGCGATGGCAACGACCTGCTGGACGGCGACTGAGAAGCGATCGAGCTGCGCGGTTACGTCGATCTCCATGCCATATTGTCGCAGGAGCTCACGGGCCTGGCGGTTCATCGCGGAGACGTCGATCATGCCGAAGCGCTTCGGCTGGCGGCCGAGAAACAGGTTTTCGGCGACGCTCAAATTGGAGAGGAGATTGACCTCCTGATACACGGTTCCGATGCCAAGCCGCTGCGCAGCAAGGGTATCAGCCGGGTCGATCTCGGCGCCATCCAGCGTGAGGCTGCCTTCGTCACGGCGATAGGCGCCGGTGATGCACTTGATCAGCGTCGATTTGCCGGCGCCGTTTTCACCGAGCAGCGCGTGCACTTCGCCCTTGCGAAGAGTGAAATCGACCTTGTCGAGGGCTACGGCTCCGGGGAAGAATTTCGATATGCCTGACGCGGCAAGAACGTTCTCGAAATTGTGAATCATCAAGTGGGCTTTTCCTGATATTGACCGACATGGCCTGATAGCAACCCGACATGATGTCTGGCAGCGTTCGCGGCAGTTCCGCACCGGTCCATGACGGACCGGTGCGGTTCATGTGTCAGATCAATAACCGAGGCCCTTCTTGGACTCGTAGACCTTCTTCGGATCGTCAGCCTGGGTGTAGAGCTTCGATTCGGTCTGGATCCACTTGGCCGGAGCCTTCTTGTCCTTCAGGTAGGCGTCGAGCGCGTCGAATGCCGGGCCGGCCATATTCGGCGTCAGCTCGACAGTCGCGTTGGCTTCACCAGCTTCCATGGCCTTGAAGATGTCGGGCACGGAGTCGATCGAGACGACGAGGATGTCCTTGCCGGGCTTCAGGCCGGCTTCCTTGATCGCCTGGATGCCGCCGACGGCCATGTCGTCATTGTGGGCGTAGAGGGCGCAGATATCCTTGCCGCCGTTCTCGGCCTTCAGGAAGCTTTCCATGACTTCCTTACCCTTGGTGCGGGTGAAGTCGCCGGTCTGGCTGCGAACGATCTTGAAGTTCGACTTGCCAGCGATGGCTTCCTCGAAGCCCTTCTTGCGGGCGATGGCCGGCGAAGAGCCGGTCGTGCCCTGAAGCTCGACGATATTGCACTTCTTGTCGGCAACGGTCTTCACCAGCCAGTCGCCGGCAACTTTGCCTTCGTGCACCTGGTCAGAGGTAACGGCCGTCAGGTAGAGGTCCTCGGGCGCCTTGATGGTACGATCGAGCAGGA
The DNA here is from genome assembly GCA_900472605.1 of Hyphomicrobiales bacterium. Lineage (GTDB taxonomy): Bacteria > Pseudomonadota > Alphaproteobacteria > Rhizobiales > Rhizobiaceae > Rhizobium. The sequence continues at coordinate 61,670 of UCJD01000067.1, forward strand.
TGACCGGGATATCGGCTTCCTTGGCTTCCTTCAAAACCGCGTCCCAACCGGTCTCAACAACCGGAGCGAGCAGGATTGCGTTGACGCCCTGGGCGATGAAGGAGCGGATCGCCTTGATCTGGTTTTCCTGCTTCTGCTGGGCATCAGCGAACTTCAGGTCGATGCCGCGCTTCTTGGCTTCTTCCTTGGTGACGGTCGTCTCAGCAGCGCGCCAGCCCGATTCCGAGCCGATCTGCGAGAAGCCGACAACCAGTTCGGCGGCCTGTGCCGAGCCGAACATGCAGGCAGCAAAAACCGTGGCACTCATGAGTGCTGTCTTGAATTTCATGATTTCCTCCAAAAGCCGCCTCCCGCGGCACGCACTAGGAAAATCATATAGTATTACTTTTGTAAATGCACTTTCTGGTATGCAATGCAGCAAAAAGGGCGCCTGAAACGGGCGCCCTTTCGCATGTGCTAACGGATTAAACCCGGCATCACTTCGGCAGTTTGTCGTCCACGCCTTCAACGTAGAAATTCATGCCGAGCAGCGTGCCGTCATCGGCCTTTTCGCCGGCCTTCAACCAAGGCGTACCGTCCTGCTTGTTGATCGGACCGGTGAACGGATGCAGTTCGCCGGACTTGATCTTGGCTTCGGTTTCCTGCGCCATTTTCTTCACGTCGTCGGGCATGTTGGTGTAGTCGGCCATCTTGAGGATTCCGTCCTTGAGGCCGTCCCAGCTCTGTTCCGACTTCCAGGTGCCGTCCAGAAGCGCGTGAACGCGCTTGGAGTAGTAGTTGCCCCAGGTGTCGACGATCGCCGTCAGCTGCGCCTTGGGACCGGCTGCGATCATGTCGGAGGCCTGACCGAAGGCATGGATGCCGCGCTCTTCGGCAACCTGCATCGGGGCCGTCGTGTCGGTGTGCTGCGTCAGGACATCGACGCCCTGGTCGACCATGGCCTTTGCCGCGTCGGCTTCCTTGCCCGGGTCGAACCAGGTGTTGACCCAGATGACCTTGAGCTTGAAGTCAGGATCGATGGACTTTGCGCCCTGCTCGAACGAGTTGATGCCCATGACGACTTCAGGGATCGGGAAGGAGGCGATGTAGGCGGCGCCGTGGTTCTTCGAGGTCTTGGCGGCGATCTGGCCGAGGATGTAGCGGCCCTCGTAGAAGCGCGAGTTGTAGGTGGCGAGGTTCGGGCCGGACTTGTAGCCGGTGCCGTGCTCGAACTTCACATCCGGGAACTTGGCGGCAACCTTGACGGTGGCGTCCATGAAGCCGAACGACGTCGTGAAGATCAGCTTGCAGCCGGAGCGGGCAAGGCGCTCGATGGCGCGCTCTGCATCCGGGCCCTCGGGAACGTTTTCAAGATATGGCGTGTCGATCTTGTCGCCGAATTCCTTCTGGATCTGCTGGCGGCCGAGATCGTGCGCCTGCGAGTAGCCGCCGTCCGTGTGCGAGCCGACGTAGACGAAGCAGACCTTGGTCTTGTCGGCGGCCTGTGCGGACGAGCCGACGCTCAGAATGGCAGCTGCCGAAGCGGCAAATGCGAGTGCTAGTCTTTTCATGATAACCCCTGTGGTTTGGAATTTCTAAGTTCGCTTGTTCTTGTTCTATCGTTCCGGGACGAATGGTTTTCCCAGGGACGCTGGTGTGTTGATCAGCGTCGTGCGGCGATTATGGGAAATGATGACGAGAACCACAATAGTGGCTGCGTAAGGCAGCATCGACAGGAACTGCGCCGGGATGCCGATGCCGAACGCCTGGGCGTGCAACTGCAGGATCGTGACCGCACCGAAGAGATAACCACCGGCGAACACCCTCCATGGACGCCAGGATGCGAAGACCACCAGTGCAAGCGTGATCCAGCCGCGACCCGATGACATGTTCTCCACCCACTGCGGCGTATAGACCAGCGACAGCTGCGCGCCCGCGAGGCCCGCGCACGCGCCCCCGAACATCACCGCGAGATAGCGGGTGCGTATGACGCCGATGCCGAGCGCATGCGCCGAGCCGTGGCTGTCGCCGATGGCGCGCAGCTTGAGGCCGGAGCGGCTACGAAACAGGAACCAGCTGACGCCGAAGAGCAACGCCAGCGACAGGTAAAACGTCAGGTCCTGGCGGAACAGCACCGAGCCGATAAACGGCAGATCGGAGAGGTATGGGATGACGATCGGCGCCAGGCGCACGCCGGGCACGCTGACATAGCCCTCGCCGAGCATGCCGGAAAGGCCGAGGCCGAGAATGGTAAGCGCAAGACCGGTCGCAACCTGGTTCGCGACCAGCGTCAGCGTCAGGAAGGCGAAGAGCAGCGAGAAGAGCGCGCCCATGGCGATGCCCGCCAGCAGGCCGATATAGGGTGAGCCGGACATCTGCGCCCCGGCGAAAGCGGCGACGGCGCCCATGATCATCATGCCCTCGACACCGAGGTTGAGGACGCCGGAACGTTCGGTTACGAGTTCGCCGAGCGCGGCGATGACGAGCGGCGTCGAGGCGGTGATGACTGTCAGCAGGATGGCTTCGAAAATGCTCACGCGACACCTCCGCGGACACGCGACCAGACGATGCGGATCTTGTAGGCGATCAGCGTGTCGCAGGAGAGAACGAAGAACAGCAGCAGCCCCTGGAAGACGCGGGTGACCTTGTCGGACACGCCGATCGACAGCTGCGCCGCCTCGCCGCCGAGATAGGTGAGCGCCAGCACCAGACCCGAGGCAATGATGCCGAGCGGATTGAGGCGGCCGAGAAAGGCGACGATGATTGCGGTGAAGCCGTAGCCCGGCGAGATCGCCGGCTGCAGGTGGCCGATCGAGCCGGACACTTCGGAAATGCCCGCGAGGCCTGCCAGCGCACCGGAGAACAGGAAGCTGAACCAGATCATCTTCTTCGACGAAAAACCGGCAAAACGCCCTGCCCGCTCCGACTGACCGAGCACGACGATCTCGAAGCCCTTCAGCGTGTATTTCAGCATGAACCAGACGAGGATCGCTGCGATGATGGCGAAGACGAAGGCCCAATGGGCGCGGCCGGACTCCTCCCAGATCGCCGGCAGCACGGCCTCTGGCGGAAAGGAGACGCTTTCGGGGAAGTTGAAGCCGGCGGGATTGCGCCAGGCACCGCGGATCAGCCAATCGAGAAACAGCTGGGCGATATAGACCAGCATCAGGCTGGTCAGGATTTCGTTGGTGTTGAAATGCGCCTTCAGCAGCGCCGGGATGCCGGCGAACAGCGCGCCGCCGAGCGCGCCCATGATCAGCATCAGCGGCAGCACCAAAGGCGAATGCCATTCGGTGAACAGGATCGGCAGGACGGAGCCTGTGATCGCGCCCATGGTGAACTGGCCTTCGGCGCCGATGTTCCAGTTATTGGAGCGATAACAGACGGCCAGGCCGACGGCGATCATGATCAGCGGGGCCGCCTTGATCGCCAGTTCATGCAGCGACCAGACCTCGAGCAGCGGCTCGAGGAAGAAGGCGTCCAGCGCCTCGACCGGGTCCTTGCCAAGGATTTCGAACATGATGGCGCCGGCGATCAACGTCAGGACCAGCGCCAGAAGCGGCGACACCAGCCCCCAAAGCTTCGACGCCTGCGGGCGCTTTTCGAGTTCAATGCGCATGCGTGGTCTCCGGCGCGGTCTTGCTTTCGTGCAGGCCGCCCATCAGCAGGCCGATCTTTTCGCGCGTCAGTTCGCCAGCCGGGAACGGCGACGAAAGGCGGCCCTCGGAGATGACGGCGATCTCGGTCGCGACCTCGAAGATCTCGTCGAGATCCTGGCTGATGACGACGACGGCCGAGCCGTTGCGGGCGAGATCGACGAGGGCCTGACGGATGCGGCTCGCAGCGCCTGCATCGACGCCCCAGGTCGGCTGGTTGACGACGAGCACGGCCGGCTGGCGATCGAGCTCGCGGCCGACGATGAATTTCTGCAGGTTACCGCCGGAGAGCGAGCCGGCTGCCGGATCCTCGCCGCTCTTGCGGACATCCATTTCCTCGGAGATGCGCTTGGTGGCGCTCCTCACCGCGCCGCGGCGGATGATCTTGAGAAACCCGCCCGACAGAAACGCCTTGCGGTCCGACTTGCTGCGGGCGAGCACGAGATTGTCGGAGAGCTTCATCGCGGAGACGGCCGCGTGGCCGTGGCGCTCTTCGGGCACGAAGCCGGCGCCGAGAAGGCGGCGGGCGTTGATCCCTTGCGTTCCCACAGGCTTGCTGCGAATGACGACGGCTTCAGGCGCCGCGACCGGATATTCGCCTGACAGCGCATCGAAAAGCTCGCCCTGCCCGTTTCCGGCGACGCCGGCGATCGCCAGGATCTGGCCGGAACAGACTGTCAGCGACACATCCCTCAGCGGCATTGCGAAGGGCGTGCGCGGGGCGACCGAGAGGTTGGAGACCGCGAGCTGGACCGGCCCCTTGTTGCCGCGATCGGGATGGGTGACGCTGGCGACGTCGTTGCCGACCATCATGCGGGCGAGCGAGGCCGGTGTTTCCTGAGCAGGCACACAGGCGCCGGTCACCTTGCCGTGGCGCAGGACCGTTGCGCGATCGCAGATGCGCTGCACTTCTTCCAGACGGTGGCTGATATAGAGGACAGACCGACCTTCGGCCTTCAGCTTGAACAGCGTCTCGAACAGCCTGTCGGCTTCCTGCGGGGTCAGCACCGAGGTCGGCTCGTCGAGGATGATGAGCTTGGGGTTCTGCAGGAGAGCACGGACGATCTCGATGCGCTGGCGCTCGCCGACGGAGAGATCGGCGACATGGGCATGCGGGTCGAGCGGCAGGCCATAGGCCTGCGACAGCGCCCTCGCCTCCTCGGCGATCTTGCCGATTGGAATGCTGTCGTCGAGCGAGAGCGCGATATTTTCGGCAACGGTGAGCGCCTCGAACAGCGAGAAATGCTGGAACACCATGCCGATGCCAAGCTTGCGGGCAGCACCCGGCGAGCCGATCGCGACGGCCTTGCCTTCCCACACGATCTCGCCTTCAGTCGGTTCCAGCACACCGAACAGCATCTTGACCAGCGTGGATTTGCCCGCGCCGTTTTCGCCAAGCAGCGCATGGATTTCGCCGGGAGCGATATCGAGGTCTATGTGGTTGCAGGCAGCAAAGCTGCCAAAGAGCTTTGTCAGTTTCTGGACCGACAATAATGCGCCTGATGCCGGCACAGTCGATGACGACACTTTCCCCTCATTTCCCACTGCCGACCTGCCCCTTCAGGATCATTCTGGGATCAGCAGCGTCGTTCCGGTCGTTTTTCTGGCTTCCAGTTCCGTATGGGCTCGCCCAACCTCGCGCAACGGATAGGTCTGATTGACATTGATACGCACTTTGTTGCTCAAAACAACATCAAATAATGCGTTTGCACAATCAGTTAGCTCATCCCGCGTCGCGATATAGGTGAAGAGCGTCGGGCGGGTCGCAAAGAGCGAGCCCTTTTGCGCCAGCAACGCCAGGGTGAAATCCTCGATCGGCCCGGATGACTGGCCGAAGGACACGAACATGCCCAAGCGCTTCAGGCAGTCCAGCGATTGCGGGAAGGTATCGCGACCGATGGAATCGTAGACCACATCGACGCCCTTGCCGCCCGTGATCTCCGACACGCGCGCGACGAAATCCTCGGAGTTGTAATTGATAACGTGGTCATAGCCATGTGCGCGCGCCAGCTCAGCCTTGGCGTCCGATCCGACCGTGCCGATAACAGTCGCGCCAAGCGCCTTGGCCCACTGCCCCGCGATCAGGCCGACACCGCCGGCGGCGGCATGGAAGAGCAGCGTGGTATCGGGACCAACCTTGAAGGTGCGGTTCAACAAATACTGCGCCGTCATGCCCTTCAGCATCATCGCCGCGGCCGTGTCTAGCCCTATGCCATCCGGCACCGTGACCAGATGCCTGGTCTCGATGTTGCGCTCGAGGCTGTAGGCGCCATCGGAGCCGGCATAGGCGACGCGGTCGCCGACCTTGAAATCCGAAACGTCGGGGCCGATCGCAGTCACCGTGCCGGCCGCTTCCTTACCGGGAACGAAGGGCATGTGCGGCGCCTTGTAGAGGCCGGTGCGGAAATAGACGTCGATGAAATTCAGGCCGATCGCCGCATGCCGTATCTGCACCTGGCCGGCGCCGGGCGGCGGCAGGTCGATATCGACATAATCCAGAACCTCGGGACCGCCGGTCCCGTTCAGCACGACGGCCTGTGTCTTCGTCATTTCTATTCTCCTATGCGCGACGTCCCAGCGTCGGCAGGAACTGCAGGACGGCGCCGATGCAATACAGATAGATACCGCTCAGAACGAAAAGAACGAGCGCCCATTGCGGCACGACGAAATGCATCAGCAGCGCATAGATGCCGAGCGCCGACCACAGAAAGAAGATGCCGAGATTGAGCGGACGCAGGCGCTGGACACGCACCGGATGCAGGAAATTGATCGGCAGGAATGTCAGGATGACCGAGACGGTGACGACGGCGAGCGCCGTCGTGGCGCTGGCATCCATGACGAACAGCGTAAAGACGATCATGTTCCAGACCACGGGGAAGCCTGAGAAGAAATACTCTTCGGTCTTCATGCCCATATCGGCGTAATAGATGGCGCTCGACACGACGATCATCCCGGCGGCCACGAAGGACCACGGCTCGCCGATCATGCCGCTCTGATAGAGCGCAAAGGCCGGCAGCAATACGTAGGTGACGTAATCGATAATGTTGTCGAGCGTATCGCCCGACCAGTTCGGCAGCACTTCCTTGACCTTGACCTTGCGCGCGATCGGTCCATCGATACCATCGACAAGCAATGCGAGCCCCAACCACCAGAACATGTCGACGAAACGGTGTTCGGCGGCGGCAACGACGCCGAGGAATGCAAGGAAGGAACCGGAGGCCGTCAAAATATGGACGGAAAATGCGCGCATTTCCGCGTAGGGTACGCGCTTGTAATTGAAAATCTTCATGTTTCCCCGAGTTGCCATAAGCAATCCGCACCCCCGAGGCGCGATTTCGGCCTAATATGCATCCTTTATCCAGCTTCGCCAGAGCAAAAGCGAATGATGCACATCGGGTTTCCCAAACCTGACGATAACATGCATATTTCATGCAAGTCGTCGCGAACGGAATGGAATACCTTTAATCCGCCGCCTATTTGTAATATCTCGCTCGCATCGAATTGATGATCGACGAACTACGGGATCCGATACCGCAATGAACGCCCCTGCAAAGACCGAAGAATTCGCAGCCCCAATCCCTGCCGGCGTATTCGCCGAAACCGTTCTCAGCGTCACGCATTACACGGACAACCTGTTCCGCTTCACGATGACGCGTCCTGAGGGTTTCCGCTTCCGCTCGGGCGAATTCGCGATGATCGGTCTCATGGTCGACGGCAAGCCGATCTTCCGCGCCTACTCGATCGCCAGCCCCGCCTGGGCCGAAGAACTCGAATTCTTCTCGATCAAGGTTCCCGACGGTCCGCTCACCTCGCATCTGCAGGCCATCAAGCCCGGTGACCAGGTGCTGATGCGCAAGAAGCCGACGGGCACGCTGGTGCTTGACGCGCTGACACCCGGCCGCCGCCTCTATATGTTCTCGACCGGCACCGGCATCGCCCCCTTCGCGAGCCTGATCCGCGATCCCGAGACCTATGAGAAGTTCGACCAGGTCATCCTGACCCACACCACGCGCAACATAGCCGAACTGAAGTACGGCTTCGACCTGGTACACGAGATCCAGAACGACGAACTTCTGCAGGAAGTGGTCGGCGACAAGCTGCTGCACTATGCAACGGTGACGCGCGAGGACTTCGAGTATCGCGGCCGCATCACCGACCTGATCTCGTCGGGCAAGCTGTTCACCGATCTCGGTGTTCCCCAGCTCGACCCGGAAATCGACCGCGGCATGATCTGCGGCTCTTCGGCGATGTTGAAGGACACGAAGGAACTGCTTGAGAAGGCTGGCCTCGAAGAAGGCGCCAACAGCAAGCCGGCGCAGTTCGTCATCGAACGCGCCTTCGTCGGCTGATCGCCCTATCACGTTATGAGACAACGGCTCCGGAAACGGGGCCGTTTTCATTTCTGGCCGAGGTAGTCGATGAGCGTCGTCATCGCCTTGCGCGCTTCGCCCGCCTTGCCCTGCTGGATCGCGCGGATAACGGCGACGTGCAGCGAGATCGAGTGATCCATGCGCTCGGGGCTGGCCTTCGAATACCAGAGACGCCGCGAATGGGTCTGCACCGGGCCGAGCGCCGAGGTAATGAAAGCGTTGGGACACGATTCTTCGAGAATCTCGTCGAATGCCTTGTCGGCCGCGAAAAATCCCGCGAGATCGCCGCTGACGGCGCAGTCGCTCATTGCGCGGGCGCACTCGACAAGCTGGTTGCGCTGCCCGTCGGTCGCCTGCTCGGCAACGAGCGCCGCGGCTATCGGTTCGAGCTCGCGACGAACCTGCATGACATGGGCGTGGTCGGTCGGCTTGATCTCGGCGATCTGCAGGCCGACACGCGGCTTCACCACGATCAATCCCTGCCAGGCCAGCTTCTGGATCGCCTCGCGCACGGGTGTGCGGCCGTGTCCGGAGAGATCGATCAGCTGCTTTTCATTGACGAGCGCACCAGGCGTCAACGCCAAGGTCACGATGGCATGTTCCAGCGCCAGATAGGCAAGATGGCTCTGTGAGGAATTCGGCATCGCGGATCCGTGATTCGACCTGATATATCATAAGCCCAGCGTTCACGGATTCAATGGCAGGTTGCCATGATATATTAGACAGCAGGTAGAACCGTTGTTTCTCAATAGGTTACTCGTGCCTCAGCGCGTCGATCGGGTTGAGCTGGGCGGCCCGCCTTGCCGGGAAATAGCCGAAGATCATGCCGATCGCGGCAGAGAAGGCGAAGGCGACGATGATCATCATCGGGCTTACCACGAATGGCACCTTGAGCAGGGAAACGGCGCCGAAGCCAAGCCCCAACCCGAGCAGAATGCCGCTCATGCCCCCGAATATCGACAGCGCCACCGCCTCGACAAGGAACTGCATCAACACCTGCCGCTCCAGCGCGCCGATCGCCAGGCGGATGCCGATTTCGCGCGTCCGCTCTGTCACCGAGACGAGCATGATATTCATGATACCGATACCACCCACGAGCAGGCTTATCGCGGCGACTGCGCCAAGCAGACTGGTGAGCAGCGTCGTCGTTCCGGTCATCGCGGCGGCGATCTGGGTCATGTCGTTGACGTTGAAATCGTCTTCGCGGCCGGGAATGATCTTGCGCCGTTCGCGCAGCAGGTTTTCCGTATCGGACTGGACCTTTGATGTCGCAACGCCATCGCGCGCCGAGATCAGGATCATCGAGACATTGGCATTGGCCTTACCGCCAATACGCCGCTGGTAGACCTTGATCGGCACGATCACCACGTCGTCCTGGTCGGTGCCCATGCCGGATTGCCCGCGCTTGGCCAGAACGCCGATGACACCGCAGGAAACCTTTCCGACGCGCACCTGCTGGCCGATCGGATCGGCTGAACCGAAGAGCTGCGAACGGACCGTCTCTCCAAGAACGCAGCGCGCGCGGCCGCGCTCTTCGGCGGCGTCGAATGTGCGGCCGGAGGCGATATCCCAGTCCTGCGCCGTGAAGTAGTCGTTGGTCGTGCCCATCACCGTCGTCGAATGGCTCTGCCCACCATAGATGACAGTCGCCGTCGTCTGGTTGAGCGGCGCCACGGCCCGCAGGCCACTCACCTGTTCGCTGATGGCGTCCACATCGGCCACGGTGAAGCGCCGCGCCTCGGAACTCGCGCGGCCCGGGCCGAACTGGCCGGGGCGGGCAAACAGCATGTTGGTGCCGAGCCGCGACAGCTCGGACGTGACCTGCGCGGTCGTGCCGTTGCCGATCGTGACCAGCGCGATGACGGCGGCGACGCCGATGACGACGCCAAGCACCGTCAGGAACGACCTGAGCATGTTGCGGCTGATGGCGCGAAGCGCGAGCTTGACCGTCTCAAGAAACATGACCCGCCCTTCCCTGATGCGCCGTTTCCGTTTCCAGCTTGCCATCGACGAAGCGTAGCAGCCGCTGTGCATAGGCCGCGATGTCAGGCTCGTGCGTGACCATGACGATGGTGATGCCCTGCTCGCGGTTCAGCCGCGTCATCAGGTCCATGATTTCGATGCTGGTCTTTGTGTCGAGATTGCCTGTCGGTTCGTCGGCAAGAAGCAGGGATGGCTGGGTGACGATGGCGCGCGCGATGGCGACGCGTTGCTGCTGGCCGCCGGAAAGCTCCTGCGTCTTGTGGTGCTCGCGGCCGCCAAGGCCAACAAGGCCGAGCGCTTCCTTGGCCAGTCGATGACGCTCTGCGGCCGGCATGCCGCGATAGATCAGCGGCAGCTCGACATTCTCCACCGCCGATGTGCGCGGCAGGAGGTTGAAGCCCTGGAAGACGAAGCCCAGCATGTGACGGCGCAGCATCGTCAACTGCGCGCGATCGAAACCGGTGGTCGAGATGCCCTGAAACAGGTAATCGCCGGCACTTGGCACATCGAGGCAGCCGAGAATGTTCATGGCCGTGGACTTGCCGGAGCCGGATGGCCCCATGATCGCGACGAATTCGTGCGCGCGGATTGCCAGGTCGACATGATCGAGCGCGCGGATCGCTGCCTCGCCGCGACCGTAGATCTTGGACACCTGGCTGAACTCGATGAGAGGCGGCGTTGTCATGGCGCGGCCGCTATCTCGACTGCTCGGTCGAATCGGTGATGATCGCGTCGCTTTCCTTCAGGTCGCCAGAAACCACCTGGGTGAACTGCCCATCTGAGGAACCGACCTGGATGACAACAGGCGACGGCTTGCCTGATTTCAGCACCCAGACCCGACGCTTGGCGCCGGTCAAGGTCTCGCCGCCGCCCTGGTTGCTGGCGCGTGGGCCCATGCGTGGGGGGGCGAACATGCCGAACAGACCGCGGTTTCGCCTCGTTTCAGCGGCCGGCGGCGCGTAACGCAGCGCGGCGTTCGGCACCATGAGCGTGCTCTTCACCGCTTCCACGGTGACATCGGCGGTCGCCGTCATGCCTGGGCGCAGCAGCAGATCGGCGTTGTCGACCGAGAGGATGGCCTTGTAGGTGACGACGTTGTTGGTCGTTTCAGAGGCAAAGCGGATTTGCTTGATCTCGGCTGGAAAGGTGCGATCCGGATAGGCGTCGACCGTAAAGGTGGCTTTCTGGCCGACCGCGATCTGGCCGACATCGGCTTCATCCACATCGACCTGCAACTCCATCTGTTTGAGGTCGCCGCCAATGACGAAGAGAACGGGTGCCGATAGCGAAGCCGCGACCGTTGCGCCCGGATCAACGGAGCGCGTGAGGATTACGCCGTCGATCGGGGAAATAATCTTGGACTTTGCGAGATTGACCTGGGCGAGTTGGAGATCGGCTTCCGCCGAAAGAACTGCCGCTTCATTGATCTGCTTTGTAGCGACAGCCGAATCGTACTTGTAGCGCGCATCCTCCAGGCTCTGCTGCGTCGTTACGTTGCTTTGAACGAGGTTGCGATAACGATCGTAAGAGCTCTTGGCGGACTCCAGATCCGCCGTGGCCTTGACGACATTCGCCTTCGCCGAATCGAGCTTTGCCTGTGTGCTCTTGACGTCGGCCTCGACCTTGATCGTGTCGAGCACCGCAAGCACATCGCCGGCCTTCACTTCGCTATTATAGTCGACATTGACATCGCGGACGGTACCGGAGAGCTCGCTGGATATATCGACCTGCTCGGTCGGCTGCACCGACCCGGTGGCTGTCACAAGCACTGTCAGGTCGCCGTTCTTGACCGGCTGCGTGGTGTAGGTCACCTCGCTGCCGCCCTGACGCGAATAGAAATAAAAGCCACCTGCCAGCGCCGCGATCACGACAAGCGAAACCAACGAGCGCTTCAACCACCGACCTTTCTGCTTCTGCCGCGACGCGGCAAGTACAGCGGCGAGATCGGCGGTTGCCGTGCTCTTGGGTTGCGTTCCCTTGGGTTTCGCGCCCTGGGGTTGATTGGGCGTTGTCATATCGTTCATGCTGGCGGCCTCGGTCAGATACAGCCAATACGACTGTCAGCTTCGGGAATAACGATCTGAAGCTGAACGCAGGATTAGCAAGTTGACCGGATTGGCACGCAGCAACGTCAAATGGAAATGAAATCTTGGTAATGAAAGTCGAGTTTGTCGCGGGCGAACTGCGCACCTAGCGGCTTCACGCGGCAAATGGCCCGCTCTCTACTCCCTTCACTGGCGCGCAGATGGCGCCCATCAGGCGCCAAGTGATTCCAGCGAAACCGGCGGGCGCCGCTTGGCGGCCATCAACAAGTCGAGTTCGGTGGCGGACGGGCCGAATTTCTCAAACAGGCGAACCGCTTCATCGTCACCGAGCCGGTACTTGCGCGAAAACTCCGTGAGACTGTATGCACGGCCGCGGAGCACCTTGCGGGTATTGTTGTGTTCGATCACATTGGTCATGGTCATCTCCTTCGTTAAGGGAGATCTAGTGCCCGAGATCGATTTGTTAAGCCGAAAACGCCATTGAACCGATTGATTTTCTTAAATATTTCTTGGGAACTTTATTGCGATTCGTGCATTCGCGGCGGTCATTTCGGCGTGGTGTTAAGCATAGACGATGGTCTTAGTCCCTGAGACTAGGCTTGCAACGTCAATCGAAGGGGAGCAAGCCTCTCCGCGGCCGACACTCACCTCCTTCACCATCTGCCGCAAGAAATATGCCTGATGCACAGGAAAGGTAGATTTTTCAGTTGACCGCAATGGGTCGTCTGCATATGTTCCGCGCACTTCCAGCCGGGGGTCCCAGAGGGATGCTTCGGAACACGGGAGAGCGTAGCTCAGCTGGTAGAGCAACTGACTTTTAATCAGTAGGTCATGGGTTCGAGCCCCATCGCTCTCACCATTAAATCAATCACTTAGAAAATCATCATCGGACTTTCGGGGCGGATCGAAAGGTTCACGGCTGCCAAGCGGGTTGGCCAACAGGTCGCCGTCGTGAACGCCTGCGCGCAAGTCGGCATTATATTTTCTCGACTGCCCCGGCCACCTGCGGAACATTTGATGCCCGCCGCCAGTTCTAGCGATGGAAACATCGGAGAACATTATGTCAGACCGTGAGAAAGACATTCGCGACCGCGCCCACGCCATCTGGGAGCGCGAGGGCAGACCTGAAGGACGGCATGAAGAACATTGGTCGCAGGCCGAACATGAGATCAATCATGGCGGCGACCAAATCGAAGGCGATGATGTGCCGAATCTCGAAGCGCTCAGGGAAGCGGCCAGACAGCATACAGATGCCTTTATCGTGAAGACGGATCTGGAAGATGCCGAACAGCGGGAAGCGACCCCCGGCATGCGCGAACAGCCATAGCAGCACGGCATCCGTTAACAACCGTAGAATGCAACCAGCTGGGCTTCCATGCGTTGTATTACAGGCTCCACGAAAAGGATTGTAAGATGACTTTCTCTATGACCACGAAAATCGCGGCCGCTCTTTGCGTCATGCTGGCCCTCAGCTCCTGCGGCAACACCATCCGCGGCATGGGCAAGGATGCCGCCAATACTGTCGATGCGACGCAGAATGCCGGCAACCGCGTTGGCAACGCAGCCGCCAAATAGGGCGGCTGGCAGCGGCTTGACGGTCCCCGTCATCTTGATGAGTCGCTGGCTTCGCCGGGGCGTATGGAATGCCTCGGCGACTATCTTAACCGCCAACTGGATCACCCCTAATCTGTTGCCCCATTCGCCAAACGAGCGCCGCTCGCTGATAGATCGTGGGGCGCAAGCATGGGGGTATATTTGTGACCGTTCGTCCGCCGCAATCACTCAGGCAGCCTTTCTCGGTGGGAGGTGGGTTCAATGTTCTCGAATACGAATTGAGGGCGGAGCGCGCCAGTTCGCTCGGGCGTAGCGGCTTGAAGGCCGAGGCGGCGTTGGCCGATTTGAAAGCGTGGGATCCGACGCGCCATGGTAACGATGATCGCGATGCGCGCCTGCGCAAGGCGGTGGATGCGGTTTGGGATTTGTTCGTGCAGCGTGAAATTTGCGGTCTTCGCAACAGCCGCGACGTCGTCCAGCGGTACGGCATTCCGGGCGAGGTGCTTGTGCGGCTTGGATCGATGCAGAAATAGACCTGCTTAATCCGTTTAAGCCGAGCCGCGCCTTTTGCTATCTGGCATAAGGACCGAGGCCATGACGGTCCTGTTGCGCCCCTGCGCCTTGGCTTCCAGCAACGCCGCGTCTACGCGCGTCAGCAATGTCGAGACGGCAGCGCCTTCCGCAAGCGAGCCGACGCCGATCGATACCGAAATCGGCCCGAGAATGCGACCGCGATGCGACAGCGCCAGGCCGCGGATATTCGACCTAAGGCGTTCGGCGATGTCGAAGCCTTCGGCGTCGCTGATATCAGGCAGCAGGACGGTGAACTCCTCTCCGCCGAAACGGTAGGCGCGTCCGGCTTCGCCGACCGTGTCGAGAATGGTCTGCGCGACATAGCGCATGACCTCATCGCCAGCGTCATGACCGAACTCGTCGTTGAAGCGCTTGAAGTGATCGATGTCGATCATCATGCAGCACAACTGCTCCATCTCGCGGTCGCGCGCATGATGGTTCATGTCCTCATCGAGCGAACGCCTGTTATAAAGGCCCGTCAGCGCGTCGCGAATGGAGAGGTTCGTCAGCTTGTCGCGAAGCTGGAGGTTTGCGGCGGCCAGGCCGATATTCTCGGCGATGAGCTCCAGATAGAGCCGCGACGCCTCCGCTTCCATATGCCCCTGCGGCCGCTCCTCGAAATAAAGGAGCCCGACGACATCGCCCTGCGCCGTCAGCGGGACACACAGCCCCATCGTATCCGACTGGTCGAGATGCTGGCAGCTGATGTCGCCGTGTTCGTGCGAGCTTATATGCGGGCGACCGCGCCGCAGGCCCCAGCAGGCCGTCGCCGGGAATATCGGCTCGGAGCGCTGCGGCTCGTGCCATGAAGAGATGCGCGACAATGTCGAGCGGCTTTCGTTCATGATGTAGAGGTTTCCGGCGAGATCCGGAAAGATCTGCGGAGCGAAAAGGGTGACGACTTCGGCCAGCTCCTCCTGTGCCTGGCAGGCCTGCAGGCGGTGCATCATCTGCAGGATCAGATCCTTCGTCTGCTGGTCGCGGCGGCGCTCGGCATCGAGGCGATCGCGTTCCAGCCCGTTTTCGCGGAAGATGTGGATCGCCTCGTTCATCTCGCCAATCTCGTCGCGGCGGCGATCGAGCGGCACGTCGACCGCGTAATCCTGCTTGGCCAGACGGGTAACGATGCCGGTCATGCGCATCAAGGGCATGGCGACACGGCGCTTGAGAATGAAATAGAGGACGCTCAGAAAAAGGGCCGCGGTCACGGCGAGCAACGCCTTGGCGATGAAACCCCACCAGTCGCTGCGCAGCTGCGTGTCCTGCATGACTGCCTGCGTGCGGGCATTCGCCAGATCACGGAAGCGCGTGACGGCGCCGAGCAGCGCGGTCTGGAGGCGGTCGTGCTCAGGACCGAACAGGGTCTGGCGGGCGCCGGCCTGATCGCCGTTGCGGTACGCGGCGATCGCCTCTTCCTCGATCCTGTCGAGAACGTCCGCGTTCTTCTCCACATCCTCGAGCGCCTGCAATTCGAGAGGCGTGGCACCCAAGTCGCGGACACCCCTGATTGCACGTTGACGCCGGCGCTCCTCGCCTTCCTTGCCCTGGAAGGCATCGAGATGCCTGATGTCGTCGCGCATGACATAGAGGCGGGCTTCATCGGTGCGCTCCTCGGCGCCCAGTGCCAGGTCGTCGGCGAGATCATCCAACGCCAAATGTTCCTCGACCGCGATCCGTTCGCGTGTGGCACTTGTGGCAGAGAGGATGAAGGCAGAGCCCGAGAGGACGGTCAGAACTACCGTCACTCCGTAGGCCCAGTTGGTGATGACGCTGATCCGCATGAGGTTATATTAGGGCATTCGAATTGCCAGACAATTAACACAGGTTGTATCGGACCATCCAAGCTCCCCAGGCGCGAGACGCAAAAAGGTGATTGGCGGCGGCGCATCGGCTGCGCTAGGACTGCGCTCGAATGCCCTGCGCCGGAGAACTGCGTGTCGATTGCCGATATTTCCCTGTTGAGTGCCTTGCTTGCCGGCGCCCTGTCGTTTCTCTCGCCCTGCGTGCTGCCGCTGGTGCCACCCTATCTCTGCTACATGGCCGGCATTTCCGTCGAGCAGTTCCGGGGCGGCGGGACGATCACCGTCGCGCCGGATGTTCGCCGCGGCGTGCTGTTTTCGGCGCTGTTCTTCACACTCGGCTTTGCCACCGTCTTCGTGGCGCTCGGAGCCGGCGCGTCGAGCATCGGCATGGCGCTGCGCCAGCATCTCGACCTTCTGTCCAAGATCGGCGGGCTTATCATCATCGTGATGGGCCTGAACTTCCTCGGTGTCTTCCGGATCGGCGTTCTGGCGCGGGAAGCCCGCTTTCAGGGTAGCGGCAAGCCGGCGACGCTGACGGGCGCCTACGTGATGGGGCTCGCCTTCGCTTTCGGCTGGACGCCGTGCATCGGCCCGGTGCTCGGCGCCATCCTGGGCGTTGCCGCCTCGCGCGAGACCGTCGGCTCGGGCGCCGGTCTGCTTGCCGTCTATTCGCTCGGGCTCGCGATCCCCTTCTGGATCGCCGCCGGCTTCTCGGGCGCGTTCATGGGCTTCCTCACGCGCTTCCGCCGTCACCTCGGCACGGTCGAGAAAGTCATGGGCGTGTTCCTCATCCTCACCGGCCTCGCCTTCATCTTCGGCTTCGTCAGCGATGCCGCCATCTGGTTCCAGCAGACCTTTCCAATCCTGATGAAAATCGGCTGAGCCTTAGCTCCTCCCGCAGGCAAGCCGTATTGGCCCGTCCTCGTGGCAGCAGATCGGCGCCAGGACTGGAATGCGCTTGGCCGACATAGCCAGTCTTCTCCTGCCGTTCTCCGGCTGGTCCCCATTGGCTACATCGCCGCCAAGATTACTGCCCGCGATGACGTCAGGCTTTCTTCCGACGTAGATGCTCCCTGATCGCATCCGGGATCGCGCGCAGGCCTCGTCCAGGTTCGACACCCTCGCGCATCACGATGCTTCGGAATGGCGGCACGGCGGCCAGAATATGCAGGCCGGCTGCGCGCAGCACCTGCATCGGCAGGAAATCGGACAGAAGCGAGCGGTTCAGCACATCGACGCTCGCCGTACGCGTCATGATATCGACGCGGCGCTTGCGGTCGAACTGGCTGCCGGCATCCTTGGCGATCGGCAGTTCCGGCCGGTCGCAGAGGATATCGGTCAGCGCCATGACATCGCGCAGGCTGAGATTCAGTCCCTGCGCCCCGATGGGCGGGAACACGTGGGCGGCCTCGCCGATCAGCGCCACCCGGCCCTTGCCCGAGCGGTGCGCCATCATGCCCGACAGCGGCCAGATCTGCACGCCCTCCTCGACCTGAACCTTGCCGAGCAGCGATTGCATGCGCTCCTCGATGACGTTGCTGAGCTCGGCCAGCGAAAGCTCGCTGCGTGCCTGCGCATCCGACGGGCTCTGCACCCAGACGAGGCTTGAGCGATTGCCGGGAAGCGGCACCTGGGTGAAGGGTCCGTTTTCCGTGTGGAACTCGGTAGAGATGTTTTCGTGCGGCAGGGAATGCTGGAAGTTCAGCACCATGGCCGATTGCGGATAGGACCATGTCTTGACGTCGATGCCGACAGTCTCGCGAAGCTTCGACCTGCGGCCATCGGCTCCGATGGCGAAATCGGCGGTGAGCGTCTCGCCATTGTCGAGCGAGATGGAGACGGCATCCTCGGTCACATCGATCACATCGGCAAAGGCTGTAAAGCGCGTGATGTTGCCCTCGGCAGCCGCGGCCGCTTCCAGCACATCCATCAATGCCTTGTTGGGAAAGTTGTAGCCGAAGGCTTCGAGCCCGACTTCAGCGGCGCGGAAGGTCGCGGTCGGCGCGCGCAGCAGGCGGTTGGTGCCGTCGACGATGCGCATGGTAGAAAGCGGCGCGGAAGAGGGCCTGAGGTGCTCCCAGAGCGTCAGCCGGTCGATGAAACGGATCGATTGATCCATCAGCGCCGTGGTCCGGCGGTCTTCCCTCAGTGCCGGCGGCGCAACGAGTGCAACGTTGCGGCCACCGCGTCCAAGGGCGATAGCGGCGATCATACCGGCCAGTCCGCCGCCGATCACCGCGATTTCGAAAGTCTTCATTGCACCGTTCCGCAAATTCTGAAACGGCGAACCGGCTTTATGCCGCCGGCTTCGCCTGACGGCGCCAACTATAGCTCTTGCCCGGCTCCGCGTCACGCGCAGTCGGCTGATAATAATGCGGAATCTCCGGCAGGCGCTTTTCGGTGAGACGCTTTATCGCAGTCTCGTTGGTCACCGCGAAGCTGTCGATGCCGCAACGCAGCATCAACGGCACCTGGTCGATCAGCACGTCGCCCACGGCGCGCAGCTCGTTGGTGTAGCCGAGACGCTCGCGCAGCAGCGAGGCGTGGCTGAAGGCGCGACCGTCGTTGAAAGCCGGGAAGGCAACGGCCACGAGTTCGAGGCGGTAGAGATAAGGTTCGAGCTTGCGGACATCGTCGGCGGGCTGGATCAGCACGCCGAGACCCACGTCATTGCTCTCGTCGGCCTTGACGATCAATTCATCGAGGCTGAGCAGCGGCTTCTCGCCCTCGCCCGCTTTCACTTCTTCGGTCTCGATGACCCAGGGATCGCTTTCGACGAAGCCGGTTTCTCTCCAGATCTTCGCCATCACGCAGCCTCCGCCTTGGAATCACCGTAGAGCGCATCCTTGAAGGGCTGCGGCCCGACGCGGCGATAGGCATCGAGGAAGATTTCCGACGGATCGTTGCGCAGGCCGAGATAGGTATCGACGATCTTCTCGATCGCATCCGTCACCTTGTCCGGCTCGAAGCCGCGGCCGATGATCTCGCCGATCGAGGTGTGCTCGTCACCGGAACCACCGAGCGTGATCTGGTAGAGTTCGGCACCCTTCTTCTCGACACCGAGCAGGCCGATATGGCCGACATGGTGGTGGCCGCAGGCGTTGATGCAGCCGGAGATCTTGATCTTCAACTCGCCGATCTCGGCCTGGCGCTCGGGATTGCCGAAGCGCGTGGAAATTTCCTGGGCTACCGGGATCGAACGCGCATTGGCGAGAGCACAGTAGTCCAGGCCCGGACAGGCAATGATGTCGGTGATCAGGCCGGCATTGGCTTCGGCCAGACCGATCGCGACGAGGCCGCGATAGACGGCTTCGAGGTCGGCCAGCGCCACATGCGGCAGGATCAGGTTCTGCTCATGGCTGACGCGGATTTCGTCGAAGGCGTATTCCTCGGCGATATCGGCCACCGCATCCATCTGGCTGTCGGAGGCGTCGCCGGGAATGCCGCCGATCGGCTTCAGCGAGATCGTCACCATGCCGTAGTCGGGATTCTTGTGCGGCTGGACGTTCTGATGGACCCAGCGGGAGAACGCGGGATCGGCCTTCTTCCAACGGGCAAGGTTTTCCCAGCCCTCGGCACGCTGCGGCAATGCCGGCGGCGCGAAATAGGCGGTGATCGCCTGAACGTCAGACTCAGGCAGCTTCAGCTCGGTATCCTTCAGCGCCGCGAATTCGACCTCGACCTGGCGGGCCAGCTCTTCGGCGCCGGTTTCGTGGACGAGTATCTTGATACGGGCCTTGTACTTGTTGTCGCGGCGACCGTGCAGGTTATACACGCGCATGACGGCAGTCGTATAAGACAGCAGATCCTCTTCCGGCAGGAAGTCTTTGATCAGCTTGGCGATCATCGGCGTACGGCCCTGGCCGCCACCGACGTAGACGGCAAAGCCGATCTCGCCTTTCTCGTTCTTCTTCAGGTGCAGGCCGATGTCGTGGACCTGGATCGCGGCGCGGTCGCGCTCCGCGCCGGTGACGGCGATCTTGAACTTGCGCGGCAGGAACGAGAATTCCGGATGGACGGACGACCACTGGCGCAGGATTTCTGCGTAGGGGCGCGGATCGGCGACTTCATCGGCGGCGGCACCGGCGAAATGGTCGGCGGTGACGTTTCTGATGCAGTTGCCGGAGGTCTGGATGGCATGCATTTCGACGGTGGCGAGTTCCGCCAGGACGTCGGGCATATCCGAAAGCTTCGGCCAGTTGAACTGCAGGTTCTGGCGGGTGGTGAAGTGGCCGTAGCCTCTGTCATAGGTCCGCGCCACATGGGCAAGCATGCGCATCTGCTTGGAGCTCAGCGTGCCGTAGGGAATGGCGATGCGAAGCATGTAGGCGTGCAGCTGAAGATAGACGCCGTTCATCAGGCGCAGGGGCTTGAATGCATCCTCGGCCAGTTCGCCGGAAAGGCGGCGCTCGACCTGGTCGCGGAACTGCGCGACGCGCTCGGCGACAAAGGCGTGGTCAAATTCGTCGTAACGGTACATCGTATTCCTCAGACTGCAATGAATGCGGGATCGGCGGGCTTGTAGCCCGGCGCGTATTCCATGGTCGGACCCTGTGCACGGATGCGTTCGCGAAGGCGCAGCGGCCAGAGAACACCATCGGTCTCCTGCACGTCAACCACGGCGACATCGACCACCAGATTGTCGGCGTACGACTTCTTGCCGATCGCCTCCAGCGCGGCCACAGCCTCGGCATGACGCGCGACCAGCGCATCCTGCAGCGACGTCGCCCACTGTCCGGTGGCATCGAGCCAGACGGCAATGCCGTCGGTCAGCCTGTTGGCGGTCAGAACCTTGTCTCCCATAGTCAGCTCCTTAGCAGTTCCTCGGACCGGGCGCGTGCACGCACCAGCGGTTCGGACAGTTCGAAATTGGCGCCCGCGACGGCGTCGCCGATGATGACCATGACCGGTCCGGTCAGTTCGCCACGGTACTGCAGATCGGGCAGATCGCGTAGCGTACCGTGTAGCAGGCGGCGATCGGCGCGGCTGGCGTTTTCGATCACGGCAACCGTCGTCTCCGGCGCGATGCCGGCGCGCATCAGCCGTTCGGCGACCGAGGCGGCAACCGTGCGGCCCATATAGACGGCGATCGTGGCGCCCGATACGGCCAGGCTCGCCCAATCGGGAAGCACATCGCCCGTCAGATCGTGGCCAGTGGTGAAGACCATCGACGAAGCGACGCCACGCAGTGTTAAAGGCAGTTCGAAATCGGCGGCGGCAGCGAAAGCAGACGTGATGCCGGGAACGACTTCATAGGCGATACCAGCGGCGCGCAATGCGGCCATTTCCTCGCCGGCGCGGCCATAGACCAGCGGATCGCCAGACTTCAGGCGGACGACGCGCTTGCCCTCACGTCCGAGATAGACGAGCAGGTCGTTGATCTCTTCCTGCGACTTCGAATGGCAACCCTTGCGCTTACCGACCGACAAGCGCTCCGCATCGCGGCGGCCCATATCGACGATCTCCTGCGGCACCAATGCGTCATAGACGATGACATCGGCTTCCATCATCACGCGCTGGGCGCGCAGTGTCAAAAGATCGGCCGCACCCGGGCCGGCGCCGACCAGCCAGATGCGACCCTCGGCCTTGTCGGCGGCGTGCAGCAACGCGTCGGCAAGGCGCTGCGCCTGCGGCATGTTCTCGTTCGAGACGGCATCGGCAACCGCACCAGAGAAGAAACGGCGCCAGAAGAGCCGGCGCGTGGCGCCCTTCTCCAGCATATGCTCGACGCGTCCGCGATAGCTGACCGCCAGTTCGGCAAGCCGACCGAGCGACGGCGCCAGCAGCTGATCGACCTGAGCCCTGATCATCTGAGCGAGTACGGGCCCTGCCCCTTCCGTGCCGATTGCCACGGCGACAGGCGCGCGATTGACGAGCGCCGGCGTGTAGAAATCGCAATAATCAGGCTGATCCACGGCATTGGCCGGCACCTTGGCAGCACGTGCGGCATCGACGATAGCGCGATCGGCCGCTGCATCACCTGTCGCCGCGAAGACCAGCGTCGCGCCTTCGACCTGCTCGGGCGCAAAGCTTGAGCGCACGGTCTCGATGCGGTTGGCGATCAGGTGGGCGTGATAATCGGCCTCGGGGCGATCCGTGTAGGCGACGATCCGGGCCTTGGTGTTCGACAGCAGGCGCGCCTTGGCGAAGGCCTCGTCGCCATTGCCGAAGACAGCCGCAATCTTGCCTTCGACACGAACGAAGGCAGGAAAAACCGACAGTTGCTCACTCTTGGAAGGCATCATCAATCCATTTCGAAGTTGCCGGAATATGCACCACGGGACCATCCAAAAGAAGAAACAGAAATTCCAAACCTCACGCAGCCGCGTATTGTTTTACCCGGCATGTCAATGATTTGAGCAAAACTCACCGATGCGGCGCGCGTGGCATACTGAATCGCGCTGCAATGCGGTACAAAGCTTGTGACAAATTCAGGCAACGCCGCGAATCCTCGTTTGCCTCGCGCAACGCCGGCGATAAGGTGCGGCAACAAGGAGAACACCATGTCCGACACCACCATTGCCGCCCGCCTGCTCGATGTCATGGAGCAAGACATCCTGCCTTTGACCGAACGCGGCGTCGGCCTCGGCAACAAGGTATTCGGTGCCGCGATCCTGCGCAAATCGGACCTTTCGCTCGTCGTCGCCGAGACCAACAACGAGCTGGAAAACCCGCTCTGGCACGGCGAGGTGCACACGCTGAAGCGCTTCTACGAGTTGGGCGAAAAACCTGCCACCAAGGACCTGATCTTCCTCTCGACCCATGAACCCTGCACGATGTGCATGTCGGCGATCACCTGGGCCGGCTTCGACAATTTCTACTATTTCTTCAGCCATGAGGATTCCCGCGACGCATTCGCGATTCCCCATGACCTGAAAATCCTGAAGGAGGTATTCGGGCTGGAGCCCGGCGGCTATCGCCGGCAGAACGCCTTCTGGAACAGCTTCGCGATTGCAGATCTCGTCGAGACGGAAGACAATACCTTGAAGGCCGCGCTGAAGGCGCAGACGGCGCGGATCAAGGCGCGCTACGACGCGCTTTCCGACAGCTACCAGTCGTCCAAGGGCGACAACGACATTCCATTGAACTGACACGATCGGCCAGAGCACGATGGAAGCCTCCAAAGACATTTCCCGCCTGATCGAGATCATGGCAGCCCTTCGCAACCCCGAAACCGGCTGCCCGTGGGACATCGTCCAGACCTTCGAGACGATCAAACCCTATACGATCGAGGAGGCCTACGAAGTCTCGGACGCGATCGAGCGCAACGACATGGACGATCTCTGCGACGAGCTCGGCGATCTGCTGCTGCAGGTCGTGTTCCATGCCCGCATGGCCGAAGAGGCCGGCGAGTTCTCCTTCGGCGACGTGGTCGAGGCGATCACCCGAAAGATGATCCGCCGTCATCCGCATGTCTTCGCCCGTTCCGACGCGGATACGCCCGACGCGGTGAAGAAACAGTGGGACGAGATCAAGCAGGCGGAAAAGCGTGAGCGCGCCGAGCGCCGGGCCGCGCGGGGGATCTCGGAGGACTTCAAGACCGGGTTCCTGGGTTCCGTGCAGCGCAGCTTTCCGGCGCTGACGGAAGCGCTGAAGCTGCAGGAGCGCGCCGCCAAAGTCGGCTTCGACTGGTCGGCGCCGGAGCCAATTCTCGACAAGATCGAGGAGGAGATCGGCGAATTGCGCGAGGCGCTGGCCTCGGGCGACCACGCCAAGGTCAGCGACGAACTGGGCGACCTGATCTTCGCAGTGGTCAATATCGGCCGGCATGTGAAGGCGGATCCGGAGCAATCTCTTCGCGGAACGAACACGAAGTTTCGGCTTCGTTTCAGTCATATAGAGACGTCTCTTCAAGCCGAAGGTGAGACGTTGGAGGCCGCGACGCTGGAGAGGATGGAAGCGCTCTGGCAAGCCGCCAAGGCCATCGAGCGGCAGCTGGGCTAACGCGACGCCATGAAGCTTGAAACGCTCGACATCGCGATCGCAGGCGCCGGCGTTGGCGGCCTATCGCTGGCGACGCTTCTGGCCAGCCGCGGCGCCCGCGTGACTGTCTATGACCAGATGAGCGCGCCGCAGCCCGTTGGCTCCGGCTTCGTGTTGCAGCCGACCGGGGCCGCGATCCTCTCGCGCATGGGCCTGCTTGGCCAAGTCGAGGCGCGCGGCGCCCGCATCAGCCGCATGCATGGGCGCTTGTCCGGCAACGGCCGAACCGTGCTCGATGTCGGCTACCGGCCGGGCGCCTACGGCATCGCCATCCAGCGCGTCGCCCTGTTCGATCTGTTGCTCGAGGCTGCGATCGCAGCCGGGGTGCGGTTCGAGACATCATCACGGGTGACTGACATGGAGGCGGGCAGCGCGCCGCGCTTGGTGCTCGACGGCGGCGCCCGCACACCACCCGCCGATCTTGCGATCGACGCCATGGGCGCCAACTCACCGTTATCAGCCAAGGCCGCCACCGAACTCGGCTACGGCGCGCTTTGGGCGACGGTTCCCTGGCCGGAGCATGGCGTCTTCCGCAATGACGAATTGGAGCAACGCTACAAGAGAGCAAGCCAGA
Organism: Hyphomicrobiales bacterium; assembly: GCA_900472605.1. Taxonomy (GTDB): domain Bacteria; phylum Pseudomonadota; class Alphaproteobacteria; order Rhizobiales; family Rhizobiaceae; genus Rhizobium. The sequence goes on from UCJD01000067.1 coordinate 86,189, forward strand.
TGGCCGGCGTGCTGCCTGTTGGTACGGCACGCGAGGGCGCGACGCCGATGGCGACCTTCTTCTGGAGCATTCGCAACAGGGATTTCGAAGCGTGGCGGACCGCCGGGCGCGAGGCGTGGATCGACGCGGTACGATCCTTTTGGCCGGAAGCGGAAGCCCTTGCGGCCGTGGCTGAGCCCGTACATGCACGCTACCGGCACCTGACCCGCGCGCCTGTTGCCGGCAAGAACGTCCTGAAGATCGGCGATGCCTGGCATGCAACAAGCCCACAGCTCGGCCAGGGGGCCAACATGGCGCTGCTCGACGCAGCATCAATCGCTTCGGCGCTGTGTCGCGAGGCAACGGTCAGCGAGGCCATCGCCCGCCATCTGAAGCAGCGGCAGCTGCACATTCGCTTCTATCAGCTGCTCAGCCGCATCCTGACGCCGTTTTATCAGTCCGACAGCAGGCTGTTGCCGTTCAGCCGCGATATCCTGATCGGCCCCGCCACCAAGCTGCCGCTGGTGCGCAGCCTGATCACCACTCTGGTGACGGGTGAACTTCTCGATCCGGTCGGGGGGATCGAACTCGATCAGCTTGTTTCAGAGGAGAAGCTCGCGCTGCGGAATCAGGGCGCACTGGTCTAATCGCGCACGCCGAACGGATAACGGGGCGCCGATCAGCGCTCCCAGTCTTCCTTCGGCCTGGTCGGATTGCCAAGCCGGCGCTCGAGTTCCGTCGCTTCCGTTTCCGAAAGCCTCAGATCGAGCGTGACCGATCCGTCTTCGTTGTCTTCGCGGCTGTCGACGATGGCGTGATCGTAAAGCCATGGCAGCAAGGCCAGCTTGTCGACCGGGAGCACCACGGTGGCTTCCGTCAGCACGCCAGACAGCCTGCGGCTGATCTCTTCCATCAGCCTATCGACGCCCTCGCCGGTCACCGCAGAGACGGCAACGACGTTGCGGGCGCCTTCGGCCTTCTGGACGATCGCTTCGCGGTTCTCGGGCTCGAGACGATCGATCTTGTTCCAAACCTCGATGATGCGCTTTTCGCCCTCGGCCTCGTCGATGCCAAGATCCTTCAGGATGCGCAGCACGTCAGCGCTTTGTGCCTGGTTGTCCTCGTCGGCCATATCGCGCACGTGCAGAACGAGGTCTGCCTCCAGCACCTCTTCCAACGTCGCGCGGAAGGCGGCGACCAGGTGGGTCGGCAGGTCGGAGATGAAACCGACGGTGTCTGACAGGATGACGGTGCGGCCATGCGGCAGCTTCATGCGGCGCAGCGTCGGGTCGAGCGTCGCAAACAGCATGTCCTCGGCCAGCACGCCGGCGCCGGTGATGCGGTTGAACAGCGTCGACTTTCCGGCGTTCGTGTAGCCGACGAGCGCCACGATCGGATGCGGCACCTTGCGGCGCTTGGCGCGATGCAGCTGGCGGGTGCGGACCACCTGCTCCAGCTCGCGCTCGAGCTTGATGATGCGGTCCTGCAGCATGCGACGGTCGGCTTCGATCTGGGTTTCGCCCGGACCACCCATGAAGCCGCCACCGCCGCGCTGGCGCTCAAGGTGGGTCCAGCTGCGAACCAGACGGCCCTTCTGGTAGTTCAGATGCGCGAGATCGACCTGCAACGTGCCTTCCTTGGTGGAGGCGCGGCGGCCGAAGATTTCGAGAATGAGGCCCGTACGGTCGATGACCTTGGCGTTCCATTCCTTCTCGAGGTTGCGCTGTTGAACCGGCGTCAGCGGATGATCGACGATGACGAGGCCCGAGTCGTTTTCTTCGAGACTGTCCTTGATCTCCTGGATCTTGCCAGTGCCCATCAGCGTCGCCGGACGCGGCTCGCTGACGGTGACGATGACGCCCTTGACCACATCGAGATCGATCGCCTGTGCCAGGCCCGTCGCCTCCTCGAGGCGGCTTTCCGGTGTGCGTGATGTGGTGATGGTGTCGGAAGCCCCACGGCTGCCGCGCGCCTGCTTGAGCACAGGCACGACAACGGTCGCGCGCATGTCATCCCGGTGCATTACGGCTTCCGGGATGATCGAATCATTCTTGGTATCGCGTGTCGAGATGACGTCTGTCCTGTCAGGAAGCGGATTCTTCGCTCTCGAACATCTGCATCGGCTGGCCGGGCATGATGGTCGAGATCGCGTGCTTATACACGAGTTGCGAATGGCCGTCACGGCGTAGCAGAACGCAGAAGTTGTCGAACGACGTAACAACGCCGGTCAGCTTCACACCGTTAATCAGAAATATAGTCAGGGAAATCTTTTGCTTGCGAACAGTATTGAGAAATAAGTCCTGCAGGTTTTGAGAACGTTCCGCCATCGCGCCGATTCTTTCTTTATTGCCGGCCTTCACGTGCCGGTAAAATACTTCTTATTTTTCCATCAGGCAGCCGACAACCCTCATCCCTGCCGCCTGGAAAGCCTTTGGTATCAAATCGCAATCTTTTCCGCAACGGCGAAAAAGGCCTGTCTAATTTTATGGGCGGCAGATCGCCTTAGGCGCTGCAGCCACCCTGCCCGCCGCTGAAAAAGACACGCCGGCTACCGATTACACCGTCGATCATACGCCCAGCGACTTCAACTTGCGGTGCAGCGCCGAACGCTCCATGCCGACGAACTCGGCCGTCCGCGAGATGTTACCGCCGAATCGATTGATCTGCGCGATGAGATAATCCTTTTCGAACATCTCGCGCGCTTCGCGCAGCGGCAGCGTCATGATGTGGTAGTCGTTCTTGGCGGATACCTTCGGCAGCATGTCGCCGAGGTCGGTCGGCAGCATCTCGGCGGTGATCGGCGCATCCGGGCCGTCGGAACGGGCAAGAATCATCAGGCGCTCGATGTTGTTGCGCAGCTGGCGGATATTGCCCGGCCAATCATGCGCCTGCAGAACCGCCATCGCGTCGTCGCCGATGCGGCGTGGACGAATGCCCGCCTGCTCGGAGATCTGACGCATCAGCTGGTCGACGAGGAAGGGAATATCCTCGCGGCGCTCGGCCAGCGACGGCACCTTGACGGGCACCACGGCGAGGCGGTGGTAGAGATCCTCGCGAAACCAGCCTTCGGCAATCCGGCTCTCCAGATTGTAGGCGGTCGACGATACGATGCGCACATCGACCTTGACCCGCTTGGAACCGCCGACGCGCTCGAACTGCTGATCGACGAGCACGCGCAGGATCTTGTTTTGCGTTTCGCGCGGCATTTCGCCGACCTCGTCGAGGTAGAGAATGCCGCGGTGCGCCTCTTCGAGGGCGCCGATCTTGCGTGCCTGGCCCGGCGAGCCCTCAGTGCCGAACAGCGCGACTTCCATGCGGTCGGGCGTGATGTTGGCAGCATTGATGGCGACGAACGGGCCGTTGGCGCGCGTCGACTTCTTGTGGATCATCCGCGCCACCAGCTCCTTGCCAGAACCGGAGGAGCCGAGGATCATGATGCGGCTGTTGGTGGGCGACACCTTCTCGATCGTCTGACGCAGCTGCGAGACGGCGACGGAGGTGCCGATCAGCTCGGCCGGATCGCCGGCCTTGCGCTTGAGTTCGGAGACCTCGCGCTTGAGCTTGGAATTTTCCAGCGCGCGCTCGGCGATCAGGATCAGGCGATCGGCCTTGAAGGGCTTTTCGATGAAATCGAAGGCGCCGCGCTTGATGGCGGAGACGGCGGTCTCGACGTTGCCGTGGCCCGAGATCATCACGACCGGAATGTCGGGATGGCGCGCCTTGACCTCATCCAGCAGCGCCAGACCGTCGAGCTTGCTGCCCTGCATCCAGATGTCGAGAAAGATCAGCCTCGGCGCGCGGTCGGAGATCGCCGCCAGAGCGCTATCGCTGTCATGAGCGGTGCGGGTCTCGTGGCCCTCGTCGGAGAGGATGCCGGAGACGATCTCGCGGATGTCGTGTTCGTCGTCGACGACCAGAATGTCAGAGGCCATATGCATTTTCCTTGTCACTTGCGGCCGAGGCGGCGGGCGATTGCTCCAGGCGTGGCAGATGCACGCGGATCATGGCCCCTCTTCCCTGGTCAAAATCAGCGGGTGCGTCATGCAGTTCGAGCTGCCCGCCATGTTCTTCAATAATCTTCTTCACGATGGCGAGGCCGAGACCGGTCCCTTTCTCGCGCATCGTCATATACGGTTCCAGAATGCTGTGCCGGTTCTCGACAGGCAGACCGCGGCCATTGTCGATGATATCGACGGTGAAGCGATCACGCGACTGATCGAGCGATGCGCGCACCAGCACCTTGCGCTCATCGCGCTCGCTGGCCGGCACGGCTTCGATCGCTTCCACCGCGTTCTTGATGAGATTGCCGAAGGCCTGCCCCAGCATGCGACTGTCGAATTGCCCTTCAAGCGGCGCATCGCCGAACTCCTGCAGGAAGGCGACGTGGCTGTTGCCCATCTCGCGCAGGAAGACCGCATCGTGCAGGATCTTGCGCAGATCGCTCGGCTCCTTGATCGGCTTTGGCATGCGCGCGAAGGAGGAGAACTCGTCGACCATCCGGCCAATATCGCCGACCTGACGGATGATCGTCTCCGTGCACTGATCGAAGACGCCGCGGTCGTCCTGATTGATCTGCTTGCCGTAGCGACGCTGAATGCGCTCGGCCGACAGCTGAATGGGAGTGAGCGGGTTCTTGATCTCGTGGGCGATACGGCGCGCCACGTCGCCCCAGGCGGTGGAGCGCTGGGCGATGACGAGATCTGTGATGTCGTCGAGCGTAATGACGTAGGATTCGCTGAGGTCGCGTACTTCCTCACGGGTCACCTGGACGCTGAGCGTGCGCACGGTGCCGGCGCGCACCAGCGCGATCTGCTTGCGGAAATCGCCGCGATAGCGCGACGCCGCCTCGGTCAGCACCTGATCGACCTCCGGTGCGATTTCGGAGAGCTGCTTGCCGAGCATGTCGCCCGCATCGAGCGCCATCAGCGTTTCGGCCGAACTGTTGACGATGGTAACCCGGCGATCGTGCTCGACGCCGATGACGGCAGCGGTGACGCCCGAGAGCACCGCTTCGATGAAGCGGCGACGATCGTCGACCTCGTCCTTGGCTTCGAGGATCTCGTCGCGCTGGGTGCGGATCTCGGAGATCATCTTGTTGAAGGTGCGTGACAGGTTGGCGACGTCGCCATCCACTGCATGCACGGGAACGACGATATCCATGTTGCCGGACGCGACGCTGTCGGCTGCGGTGATCAGCAGGCGGATCGGCCGGACGATACGGTCGGCGACGGCGATAGCCGTCCAGATGGCGGCAAGCAGCACGATCAGCGCAAAGCCGACATAGAGGATGGCGAAAGCGATCTGCAGCGAAAAACGCCCCGCTTCCATCGACCTGTATTCGGTGGCGTTCTCCTCCATCATCCGCATCGCGGTCATGACCTTGGGGTCCACCGCGCGCACCGTATAAAGGAAGGCGCCGTCGATGGATTCCAACCTGATGATGGCGCCGACAAGATTGGTGACACCTGGCGGGATCAGCGTCGGCTGGCCGGCCGAGGCCTTGTTCAGGGCATCCTGCGGAATGGCCGGCAGCGGCTTTTCGGTCGTGATGTCGGCCTGCGTTATGACAGTCCCATCCGCCTGGACCAGGAAGGCGCCGAGCAGGCCGCGTCCCCTCGCCTGGCGCGTCATCAGCTCGGCAAAGCCCGTGCGATCGAGATTGAACAGCTGGCGATTGCGCTCCAGGTCGTTTGCCATCGAGACCGTCTGGCCCTGCAGATAGCTCGCATTCTCCATCATGTAGGCCTGCCCGATGTTTCGGGAGGAACTGACGATCGATTGCGTCCTGAGCGCGAACCAGCGGTCGAGACCGGCGTTCAGCGTGATACTGGCAAAGAGGGCGACGAGAATGGCGGGCGTGATCGCCACAATCGAGAAGAGGACGACGATACGGATATGCAAGCGTGCCGCGGCGCGCCCGCGCTTTCGCGCCTTCAGGAGCCGCGAGACCTCGCGGCCGATCAGCGCCATAAGGCCGAGCACGAAGAAGGAATTGACGACGACCGAGGTGATGACCACTGGCGATGTCGGCGCGATCGGTGTCAGGCCGAGCAGAACGAAGAGCGTCATCGTCGCGCAGAGAAGCGCGCCCCCGGCAAGCACAAGACCGGGCAGAGCAAACAGCGCGCGACGATCCGTTACCGTGGTAACTGCTTCGCCCTCCGCCGCCGGCGGCAACGCATCCTGCTTCATTCGCTTAACTCTCCACGCGGCAAAACGTATTTCGCCGCCGTCCATGGGTCAGGGTGAAGACAGCGCTCGATCTCCCGCTCGTCCATCGTCGAGCCGGATCATCGGACGCAGAACTGACCGCAGGAACACAAACCCCTTGCGTGACTTATTGGCAACGCAATGTGGCGAAAATGCAACGCATCACGTCACATTGTCAAGCGTTGCAGGGTCAGGCGGTGCGGGAGCTTCTATAGACCGACACGCCGAGTTCGCGGATCTTCTTGCGCAATGTGTTGCGGTTGAGACCGAGGAGATCGGCGGCCTTGATCTGGTTGCCGCGCGTCGCCGTCAGCGCCGCCAAGATGAGAGGATACTCCATCTCGGTCAAAACGCGGTCGTAAAGGCCCGGAGGCGGCAGATTATCGCCAAACGTGGCGAAATAGGACCGCATGTTTTCTTCGACCGCCTGAGCAATGGTCATGTTGCCATTGCGGATCGGCCCCTTCTCGATCGGGCTGTCCGGAACATCGGAACGCAACTCGGATTCGATGATTTCGCGGGTAATCACATCCTGTGGATAAAGTGCCATCAGGCGACGGATGAGGTTCTCCAGCTCGCGCACGTTGCCCGGCCAGGCATAAGCCTTCATCAGATCGAGCGCTTCCTGATCGAAGCGCTTGGTGCCAAGGCCTTCCTTCTCTGCCTGCTGGATGAAGTGGCGGACGAGATCCGGGATGTCTTCGGCGCGGTCGCGCAGCGGTGGCAGGCGCAGCGGTACGACGTTGAGGCGGTAGTAAAGGTCCTCGCGGAAGAGGCCCTGGTTGATCGCCTGCTTCAGATCTTTGTTGGTGGCGGCAACGATGCGCACGTCGGTGCGGATCGGCGTGCGGCCGCCGACGGTGGTGTATTCGCCCTGCTGCAACACGCGCAGCAGGCGTGTCTGCGCATCCATCGGCATGTCGCCGATTTCGTCGAGGAACAGCGTACCGCCCTCGGCCTGCTCGAAGCGGCCGGTCGAGCGCGTCTGCGCGCCTGTGAATGCCCCCTTCTCATGGCCGAACAATTCCGACTCGATCAGGTCGCGCGGGATGGCGGCCATGTTTATGGCCACGAAGGGACCGTTGCGGCGCTTGCCGTAGTCATGCAGCGCGCGGGCAACGAGCTCCTTGCCGGTGCCGGATTCGCCGGTGATCATCAGCGTCAGGTCGGTCAGCATCAGACGCGCCAGGACGCGATAGATTTCCTGCATGGCGGCCGAACGGCCGACCAGCGGCATCCCGTCCTGCACGTCGTCCTCGACCTTGGCCGGCTTGCGCTTCGGCTCGGACAGCGCCCGGCCGATGATGCCGATCAGCTCGGTCAGATCGAAGGGTTTGGGCAGATAGTCGTAGGCGCCCTTCTCAGACGCCTTGATCGCCGTCATGAAGGTGTTCTGCGCGCTCATGACGAGCACGGGAAGATCCGGACGCGCCTTCTTGATGCGCGGAAGCAGGTCGAAGGCATTCTCGTCGGGCATGACGACGTCGGTGACCACGAGGTCGCCCTCGCCTGCCGAAACCCAGCGCCACAGGGTAGCGGCGTTCGAGGTGATACGCACGTCATATCCGGCGCGGCTCAAGGCCTGATTGAGCACCGTACGAATTGCCGCATCATCATCCGCGACGAGGATCGTTGCTGTCATCGAGAAGGTCCTGTGGGGGTTATGGTTGCGTCCTCAAGCGATGCATCCTTGGAGGCAGGCATGAGCACGCGGAATGTGGTTTTGTTGGTCTGGCTGTCGCATTCGATGATGCCGCCGTGATCACCGATGATCTTGGCAACCAGCGCGAGGCCGAGGCCGCTGCCGTTGGTCTTGGTGGTGATGAAGGGGTCGAACAGATGCGGCAGAAGGTCGGACGGCACGCCGGGGCCGTTGTCCTGGACGCAGAACTCCAGCGGCAGCGAAATCTTCTCGCGCGTTCCGGCGACCGACAGGCGAATGCCCGGGCGATAGGCGGTTGTCAGCACCAACTCGCCATCAGGCCGGTCGCCGATCGCCTCGGCGGCGTTCTTCACGAGATTGAGGAAGACCTGCACCAGCTGGTCGCGGTTGGCATAGACCGAGGGCAGCGACGGGTCGTAGTTCTCGGTGATCTTGATATGACGGGCGAAGCCTGCTTTGGCGACAGCCTTCACATGATCCAGCACCGAATGAATGTTGACCGGCACGCGATCCACGGGACGCTCGTCGGAGAACACTTCCATACGATCCACGAGCGAGACGATGCGGTCGGTCTCGTCGCAGATCAACCTTGTCAGCGCGCGGTCGTCGTCGGTCGCCGAGTGCTCGAGCAACTGGGCGGCGCCGCGAATGCCCGATAGCGGGTTCTTGATCTCGTGCGCCAGCATCGAGGCGAGACCGGTCACCGACCGGGCAGCCGCGCGGTGCGTCAGCTGCCTGTCGATCTTGTCGGCCATCGAGCGTTCCTGGAAGACGATGACGACGGAGCCCGGCTCGCTCGTCACCGGCGCGACGTAGATATCCACGAGCTTGTCCTGGCCAAGCCTGGGAGAGCTCAGATCGACGCGATACTCGTTGATCGGCGCGCGGCGCTCGCGCACCTGGTCGATCAACGCCAGAAGCGGACTGCCGAAGGGAATGAAGGTCGAGATCTTGTAGCGCGCCAGATGCGAGGCGCTGGCCCCGAAGAAGGCCTCCGCCTCCCAGTTGGCGAAAGCGACCAACCCAGCATCATCGACCATGACAACAGGGTTCTGGATGGCGTTGAGCACAGCCATGGCGACGGCACTGCCGGCATGGGCAGATGATGGCGACGCGTCGTTTGTCATGCAGCCTCCCGGGCATCTGTATTGTCTGCCGCCGCGACCAGGGCATCGTGGAATCGTTGCGAGACCTCGCGAGGATCGCGCGCGGTCATGATCGCCGCCTTGTCGTTGACCGAGATCGACGGTGCGAAGCGTTCCATATACCAGCCGAGATGCTTGCGAGCATGACGAACGCCGACCACTTCGCCGTAAAAATCAAGCATCATGCGATAATGCTCGACAGCGATATCGGCGATCTCCCACGGCCGAGGCGCATCGGCTCCGGCAAGCACGCCGGCATGCCACGGCCGCCCCTGGCAGCCACGGCCGATCATCACGGCATCGGCGCCCGAGCGGCGCAGGATCTCATGGGCATCCTCGACCGTTTCCACGTCGCCGTTGGCGACCAGCGGAATGGTCAGCACATCGCGCACGGCACGGATCGCGTCCCAATCGGCGCGTCCCTCGTAGAACTGCATGCGCGTACGGCCATGGATCGTCACCAGCTGAACGCCGGCGTCCTGCGCGCGCCTTGCAATTTCGGGGGCGTTGATCGAATTTTCGTCCCAACCAAGCCGCATCTTCAGCGTCACCGGAACATCGACCGCCTTGACCGTCGCCTCGATGAGACCCAGCGCGTGATCCGGATCGCGCATCAGCGCCGAGCCGGAGTAGCCGCCGATCACCTTCTTGGCCGGGCATCCCATATTGATATCGATGATATCGGCACCGTGCGCGGCGGCGATCTTGGCGCCTTCCGCCATCCAGTGCGCTTCGCGACCGGCAAGCTGCACCATGTGCGGATTGAAGCCGGCAGTCTTCAGCCGCGCCCAGGATTGCTCGGTGTCGTTGACGAGTTCGCGGCTTGCCACCATCTCGGTCACCACCAGCCCCGCTCCATGGCGCCAGGCCAATTGACGGAACGGCATATCGGTGACGCCGGACATGGGCGCCAGCACGATACGGTTGCGCACCGCAACGGTTCCGATGCACAAAGGAGATGCGAGGTGTATGTCAGACAACTGATTATCTTTCAGGCACGCTAAGCAGGTGCACTATTTTTAGACATATTTAAAAGACTTGCCAAGGGGGAAGTGCCCGAATTGATATTTTTCGGGCAAATGCTGGAATTCGGTGCGCCAAGCCGTTAGAGCACCTCCAGAAATTCTGCTTTTTGGGGATTTATGCCGCAAATGCATCAAAAGCAACCGATATCGATCGGAATTATTGTGGTGGCCGCAGGCCGCGGCGAACGCGCCGGCGCATCCGTTGAAGGCCCGAAGCAATATCGGCGGATCGGTGGCCGCCCCGTCATTGCCCACACGCTCGAAATTTTCGCGCAGTGGCCTAGCGCGGCGGCGATCGTCGCCGTGATTCATCCTGACGACGAGATGTTGTTTTCCGATGCAACCTCCGGGCTCGTCTCACGATTGCCGATCGCCACTGTGCACGGCGGCTCGACGCGGCAACAATCCGTGCTCTCAGGGATTCGGCATCTGAAGGACAAGGGGATAACCCACGTCCTCATCCACGACGCCGTGCGCCCCTTCTTCGATCACGACCTGCTCGACCGCGTGGCGGACGCGCTGGCCAGGGGCGCGCCTGCCGTGCTGCCGGCCATGCCGGTTGCCGATACGCTGAAGCGCGCGGATCAATCCGGTATCGTGATCGAAACGGTGCCGCGCGCGCAGCTTTTTGCCGCGCAGACACCGCAATCCTTCGATTTCGGCATCATCCTTGCCGCGCATGAAAAAGCGGCCGCCGCCGATCGAAAAGACTTCACCGACGACGCGGCAATCGCCGAATGGGCTGGCCACCCCGTGACGATCGTCGAGGGCATGGCCGACAACGTAAAGCTGACAGTGAGGCGCGATATCGCAATGGCCGACCAGAGACTTTCCAGCACACGCCTTCCCGATGTGCGCACCGGCAACGGCTACGACGTACACCAGCTCGAGGCCGGTGACGGCGTGACGCTCTGCGGCGTGTTGATTCCGCACGACCAGAAGCTCAAGGGGCACTCCGACGCAGATGTGGCGCTGCATGCGCTGACGGACGCGCTGCTTGCCACCTGCGGCGCAGGCGATATCGGCGACCACTTCCCGCCATCGGACCCGCAATGGAAGGGCGCCCCGTCTCGTATCTTCATCGAGCATGCGGCCAAGATCGTGCGCGAGCGCGGCGGCACCATCATGAATGCCGACGTGACGCTGATCGCCGAAGCGCCGAAGGTCGGGCCGCACCGCGACACGATGCGCGCCATGCTTGCCGAATTCCTCGGAATCTCCATCGACCGCTGCTCGGTCAAGGCGACGACCAACGAGACCATCGGCTTCGTCGGCCGCCGCGAGGGGATTGCCGCCATCGCCACCGCCACCGTCGTCTATCAGGAGATCACGCCATGAGCCTGTTTCCCGCCGATATCCTGTCCGAGGCCGAAGCCATTGTCAGGACGTTCGGGGCAGCGGGATTGATGGTCTCGACGGCGGAATCATGCACCGGCGGGCTGATTGCCGGCGCGCTCACGGAAATATCGGGCTCATCCGCGGTCGTCGACCGCGGCTTCGTCACCTATACGAACACCGCGAAAATGGAGATGCTGGGCGTTCAGGAAGCGACGCTTGCGCGCTTCGGTGCCGTGTCGGAAGAGACCGCGCGGCAGATGGTGCATGGCGCCCTGTTCCGCTCGCGCGCATCGATCGCCGTTGCCGTCACGGGTATCGCAGGACCAGGCGGCGGATCGGCGGAAAAGCCGGTCGGGCTGGTGCACCTCGCCGCCAAGTCACGCCATGGCGACCTCATTCACAACAAGATGCTCTACGGCGATATCGGCCGCGGCGAGGTTCGTCTCGCCACCGTCCGGACTGCGCTGGCGATGATCCGGCAGCTTGGACCACTGTAGGCCGGCTCAGCTGTAGATCTTGCCCGCACGCGTTTCGAAGGCTTCGGTAAACATCCGGAAGGCGCGGTCGAACATCGAACCCATCAGGGCGCCGAGGATGCGGCTCTTGAACTCGTAGTCGATGAAGAAATGGACGTTGGAGCCTGACGCGGTGTCTTCGAAGCGCCAGCGATTGTCGAGATACTTGAAGGGGCCGTCGATATATTTGACGTCGATGACGCGCTCGGCCTTGTTGAGCAGCACCTGTGTCGTAAAGGTCTCGCGGATCGCCTTGTAGCCGACCGTCATGTCGGCGATGAGCAGAACCTTGCCGTCGCGCTCCTTGCGGCTGCGGATGGCAAGTCCCTCACAGAGCGGCAGGAATTGCGGGTATTTCTCGATATCGGCAACGAGATCGAACATCTGGTCTGCGGAATGCGGGACGGGGCGGTGCGTTTCGAACTGAGGCATGAGCGGCAGTTAAGCGGGCGCGCCAAGAAGATCAAGAAGGCGGCGCATTTGTCGGTGCGATTTCAACTGAAGGACGGGCACGTCGGGCTTGTGTCGCTCGATGCCCGCGAGAATGAGCGGCGCCCACCGCCGCTCGAAGTTCCAAATGTAAGTCAAGAACTCGCCATCCAGCCTTTCCGGGCAGCCCGGCGCCATTTCCGGCCGCGCCCTGCCCCGCCAGCGAAGCCACCTTGTGGTGACACCGAGCAGGCAACGCCAGCGCGGCAGCCGCACCCAGAGGACCACATCGGTGCGCGGCAGCCTGAGATCGAAGGTCGAAGCGCCGGTTCCGTCCATCAGCCACCGCTCTTCGGCGACGACAGCTGCGATCATCTCGCGCTCCTCGGCCTTCGGCCGTTTCACCCAGCCCGGCAGCCAATAGAAGTCGCGATCCATCGATATGTGTCGCACGCCGAGGCGCGCGCCGAGGCGTTTCGACAACGTCGTCTTGCCGCCGCCGGAGCAGCCGATCACGAGAATGCGGTTGGCGGAGCTGACAAGGTCAGCGGCACGGGTGATATCCGTGACGAAATTCGGCATGTCTTTCCCTTCCCGCAAGCAGAGACCGAATCAGACCGTGATGCTAGCCGATCGCTTCGAGGTACTGAAGCAGCCGCCCCATTTGGGCCCTGCTCCTCAATTCCACGAGCGGCACATCGGGACCATGCAGGCGGATGCCTTCCATGAACTCGGGCACGTCGTCCCTCTCGAAATTCCAGACATAGGACATGAATTCCCGGTCCGGCCACTGCTCCAGGCATCCGGGCGCCATGTCGGGACGCGTTCTGCCGCGATAGACGATGCCGCGCTTGAAGATGCTCCATAGGCAGAGCAAGCGCGGCACCCTCACCCACAGGATGATATCGGCGCGCGGCAGCCTGAGATCGAGCGTCCTCGGATTGTTGCCGTCGATGATCCAGCGATCCTCGGCAACAATCTTGGCGATGATCTCCCGCTGTTCAGGCCTCGGCCTTAAAACCCATCCCGGCAGCCAGAAGACCTCTCGGTCCATGGAGACGTAGCGGACACCGAGAATCAGCGCGAGCTTCTGTGCCAACGTGCTCTTGCCGCCACCGGAGGCGCCGAAAATGACGATACGGTCGGTGCGCTTCAGCAACTCGGCTACCTCACCAAGACCGGCGACGTTCAGCCGATGCTTCGGTTGTTCCAACACGACGGCCTCTTGTGTGATTGCTCCAAGGACTACCCAGCATGGGACGGGGATGGCAGGCATCACCGACGATCATGCTTGCCAATTTTCATGGCCATGGCGCACGCGGATTATGAGAATGCCATCATTGCCGAATTCATGATAGACGATCAAATGAGCGCCGCAAGGATGTATCCTCACGGGTGGGGTGATCTCGTGGCGAAGCCGGGCGAGTTTGGGGTTGCTCGCGAGTATCTCGAAGATGTCGCCAAAGTGGCGGTGATAGCTGTCGGCCTGCGCCTTTCCAAAAAGCCGAAGCCCTGTCGCGTGGATACTGCGAAGATCATGGGCGGCCTGACGCGACAGCCGGTAGCGCATGAGAACTATTCCGCTGCTTGGCTAAGCGACCGCAGAATGTCATCCATCGTTTCGTCGGAGACGCCGCTCGCCAGCCCTTCATCAACAAGAGCCTGCATGTGGGCAACCTTGGTTGCGCGTTCCTGGTCGCGGCGAACGAGATCGCGGATATAGTCGGATGTATCTGCGTAGCGGCCAGTGGCGGCCTGCTTTTCCAGCCAGGCCTTCATCTCATCCGGAACCGTTACTGTGACCACGGGCATGACGTGTTCCTTTGCTGCATTGCTTGCTGCCGATCATCGCACAGCAAGCCACACAAGAGAACCACCTTACTCCGCAGCCACCAGCACCTTCTTCTCGCGCGCAGCGCGCAGGCGGGCGAAGTCGTCGCCGGCGTGGTGCGAGGAGCGGGTCAGCGGGCTGGAGGCGACCATCAGGAAGCCCTTAGTGTAGGCGACCGTCTCGTAGGACTTGAATTCATCCGGCGTGACGTAGCTCATGACGGCGTGGTGCTTGCGGGTCGGCTGCAGGTACTGGCCGATCGTCAGGAAGTCGACGTCGGCGACGCGCAGGTCATCCATCAGCTGCAGCACTTCGTTGCGCTCCTCGCCGAGACCGACCATGATGCCCGACTTGGTGAACATCGTCGGGTCCAGCTCCTTCACCCGCTGCAGCAGGCGAACGGAGTGGAAGTAGCGGGCGCCGGGGCGGACGGTCAGATAGTTGCCCGGGACGGTTTCCATGTTGTGGTTGAAGACATCGGGCTTGGCGGCAACGACGCGCTCCAAGGCACCCGGCTTCTTCAGGAAGTCGGGCGTCAGGATTTCGATCGTCGTCGTCGGCGACGCGGCGCGGATCGCCCAGATCACCTTCTCGAAATGCTCGGCGCCACCGTCTTCCAAATCGTCGCGGTCGACCGAGGTGATGACCACGTGGCTGAGGCCCATCTCCTTGACGGCCTTGGCGACGCTCTCCGGCTCGGCCATGTCGAGCGCATTCGGCTTGCCTGTCGCCACGTTGCAGAAGGCGCAGGCGCGGGTACAGATCTCGCCCATGATCATGAAGGTGGCGTGCTTCTTGTCCCAGCACTCGCCGATATTCGGGCAGCCGGCTTCCTCGCAGACGGTGACGAGCTTGTGCTCCTTCACGATCGAACGGGTCTCGGCGTAGCCCTTGGAGGTCGGCGCCTTGACGCGGATCCAGTCCGGCTTGCGCATGACCTCGGTGTCCGGCTTATGAGCCTTCTCCGGGTGCCGCACGCGCTTGTCGGCGCTGGGATTGATCCTGTCGAGAATAGTTACCATCAATAACCTGCCTTCAAACCGCCGGATGCGGCCTTTTCGTCAGCGTCTGACGAGTTTTGCCATAAATAGCAAGATGCACGAGCCGATGAAACCCGTCACCAGGTAACCCAGCCAACCGCTGGCGACATAGATGCCGGCGCGGTTAAAGATCGCGCTAGCGATCACAGCACCGACGATACCGATGACGATGTTCATCAAAACGCCGAAGCGTATGCCCATCAAAATGCCCGCGAGCCACCCCGCCAAGCCGCCGACGATGATCGCCGTAATCAAGCCCACGCCTTCCATTCGGTCCTATCCCCTCAAGCTATCGCCCTTGCTATCAGCACCACGACAATGGCGCCGACGGTGGCGTGAATGATCTGCACCACGATGGCGCTGTCTATGCCCAGATTGATCCCCAGCGCGTTGAAGAGAAAGCCTCCGACGAACGCGCCGATGATGCCGCTGAGCAGGCACCGTATCAATCCGCCTCCGCCAACGATCAGGCTGGCGAGGAACCCCGCGACCAGACCGATCAGGAGGAAGATGAGCAGTGCCTGCGTACCCATAGACATGATGATTTCCTTTCGCTTTTTCCAGTCCGTGATCGAACGTGGTTCAATCCGTCATAGAGAGCGGCAAAGAAAATTATCAAGCGTTGAGGACGCGACCGTAAGCATCAAGAACCGCTTCCTTCATGGTTTCGGAAACCGTCGGGTGCGGGAAGATGGTGTGCATCAGTTCTTCCTCCGTCGTCTCCAGGTTCATGGCGACGACGAAGCCCTGGATCAGTTCGGTGACTTCGGCGCCGACCATGTGCGCGCCGAGCAATTCGCCGGTCTTCTTGTCGAAGATCACCTTGCAGAGACCCTGGTCCTCGCCGAGCGCGATCGCCTTGCCGTTGGCGGCGAAGGAGAAGCGGCCGACGCGGATGTCGCGGCCGGCTTCCTTGGCCTTGGCTTCGGTCAGGCCGACGGAGGCGACCTGCGGGTTGCAGTAGGTGCAGCCCGGAACCTTGCTCTTGTCGGTGGCGTGGACGTTCGGCAGACCGGCGATCTTTTCGACGCAGACGACGCCTTCATGCTCGGCCTTGTGGGCCAGCATCGGCGGGCCGGCAACGTCGCCGATGGCGTAGATGCCTGCGACATTCGTCTTGCCGTAGCCGTCGATGACGACGCAGCCGCGGTCGGTCTTGACGCCGACAGCCTCGAGACCGAGGTTCTCGATGTTGCCCTGCACGCCGACGGCCGAGATCATGCGGTCGGCGACGATCTGCTGGACCTTGCCGTCAGCGGTCTCGACATGCGCGGTGATGCTGTCAGAGGCCTTTTCGACCTTGGTGATCTTGGCGCTGGTGATGATCTTCATGCCGCGCTTCTCGAGCTGCTTGCGCGCGATTGCGGTGACCTCGACGTCCTCGACCGGCATGATCGTCGCCATGACTTCCACGACGGTGACGTCGACGCCCATCGAGCGGTAGAAGCTCGCGAACTCGATGCCGATTGCGCCGGATCCCATGACGATCAGCGACTTCGGCAGGGCTGCCGGCTTCATCGCCTCGAAATAGGTCCAGATCAGCTTGCCGTCAGGCTCGATGCCGGGCAGCGCGCGCGGGCGGGCGCCGGTCGCGACGATGATGTGCTTGGCAGTGTAGGTGCCCTCGCCCTTGACATTCTTCGGAACCGGGTTCTGCGGCTCGACGACGGGCTTGGAGGACTTGCCGACGACGATCTCGCCTGGCTTGGTGATCTTGGCTTCGCCCCAGATCACATCGACCTTGTTCTTCTTCATCAGGAAGCCGACGCCGCCGTTGAGGCGGGCCGAGACAACGCGCGAGCGGGCGACGACAGCCTTGACGTCAGCAGACATCTTGCCCTCGAGCACGAGGCCGTAATCCTTGGCGTGGTTGGCGTGGTCGAGGATCTCGGCCGAGCGCAGCAGCGCCTTGGTGGGAATGCAGCCCCAGTTCAGGCAGATGCCGCCCAGGTGCTCGCGCTCGACGATCGCGGTCTTGAGGCCAAGCTGGCTGGCGCGCACGGCGGCGACATAGCCGCCGGGGCCGGAGCCGATGATGATGACGTCGTAATTCTCAGCCATGTTTTCCTGCCTTCGTTATCGGGCGTCGCGGGTGAGAAGCACCCACTCGTGTTTCCTGCTGCTTTCGAAAACGGAGATCGCCTTTTGGCGCGCCTTTTCCGAAAATCCATTCTTCTTGTAGAGCGACAGAGCCGCTTCATTGTCACTTGCGGTAATCAGGCTGACCGGCAGTGTCCCTGCCCGGTCGATCTGATCCCCCAGTATCCTGCGGCCGATGCCGATGCCCCGCAGATGGCTATAGACGCCGAGCGTTGCAATGAACCAGCTGCCAACAACCATCTTCTGCAGATCGATCACCGGCTGCAAAGCCACCCGATCGACCTCCATGTTCTTCACGTCGTCGCCAAGAGCGTAACCGATCGCCGCTCCCGCCGTCTCACCGTAAGCTTCGGCCAGCACCGCGTGGCGCCATGTGCCGTAGCCCTCGTCATGCCGCATCTTCAGTCGGCCAAGCTCCATCGGCGTGTCGCTGCCGCTGCCGCCTAGTTCACCCAGCCAGAGCCAGGAGGCGAAGCCGTGCGAGGCGATGTCCGAAAGGATCGCCAGTTCGGCCGCGTCATCCCGCGTGGCGGGACACAGCGTCACGAAAGACGCCACGGTCACAGGCCCAACATCATCCGCACGGTCGATTCCATGCCGCGCCCGAGAGCGCGGGTATTGTCGGCATCCAGATGGATGCCGTCGAGCGGCGTCGTCTTGGCAACCGAGTTGCTGTCGAAGAAGCCGCAGCCGAGCTCGTCGGCCAGATCGCGGTAAAGTGTCGGCAGCATGGCCGATTCCTCGATGCCGCCGACGAAGGAGGCCGCGAAGGGCACGTTGGCCGTTTCGCAGATCCTCGGCGGCGCGACGATCAGGATATCGGGCACGTCGAAATCGAAGGGCCAGGCGTGGTTGCGGATCAGCCGCACCAGCCGGGCGATGCCCTGGCAGGCGGCGAAGGCCGACCCTGCCACGACATTCTTCATGTCGTTGGTGCCGAGCAGAAGAATGACGAGATCGAGCGGCGCATGCGTCTGCAGGATGGTCGGCAGGACGCGGGCGCCGTTGCGGTCGCAATCGGCGAGATGATCGTCGAATGCAGTGGTGCGACCGTTCAATCCTTCGGCAATGATCCTGACTTCGTTGCCGAGGGCTGCCTGCAGCGCGCTCGGCCAACGATCCTGGTATTGATGACGGCCGATGGATCCGGCGTCATAACCCCAGGTCAGACTGTCACCATAGCAAAGAACGGTCTTCGTCATTTCCGTCTCCGCGCTTTTATCAGACGAGCATGCCCATCGGGTTTTCGATATAGCCCTTGAACGCCTGCAGCAGCTCCGCACCCAGCGCGCCATCGACGCAGCGATGGTCGGTCGACAGCGTGACGGTCATCACGGTGGCGACAGCCAGCTGGCCGTTCTTGACAACAGGACGCTGCTCGCCAGCACCGACCGCGAGGATCGTTGCGTGCGGCGGGTTGATGACGGCTGCGAACTGCTTGACGCCCATCATGCCCATGTTGGAGACCGAGGAGGTGCCGCCCTGGAACTCTTCCGGCTTCAGCTTGCGATCCTTGGCGCGCTTGCCGAGGTCGCGCATCTCGTTGGAGATCGCCGACAGCGTCTTTTCCTCGGCCTTGCGGATGATCGGGGTGATCAGGCCGCCCGGGATCGACACGGCAACGCCGACATCGGCGTGCTTGTGCTTGACCATGTTGGCTTCCGTCCAGGAGACGTTGGCATCCGGAACGTCGCGCAGCGCCAGCGCCATGGCCTTGATGACCATGTCGTTGACCGACAGCTTGTAGGCCGGCGCGCTGTCCTTGCGGGGCGCGGCGTCGTTGAGCTGGGCGCGCAGCGAAAGCAGCGCGTCGAGTTCGCAATCGACGGTCACGTAGAAGTGCGGCACGGTCTGCTTGGATTCGACCAGGCGCTTGGCGATGATCTTACGCATGCCGTCATGTGGCACGAGTTCGTAGGAACCCGGCTCGAACAGCTTGAGAACGCTGTCGTCGGAGGCGACCTTCGGTGCCGCGGCAGGCGCCGATGCGGCGGCCTGAGGTGCTGCGGCAGCAGAACGAACACCGCCACCCGACAGGGCAGATTCGACGTCGCTCTTGACGACGCGGCCATGCGGACCGGAGCCAGCGATAGCAGACAGGTCGATGCCGGCTTCCTTCGCCAGGCGCCGTGCGAGCGGCGAGGAGAAGGTGCGGTTGCCCGAGGCAGCGGCAGGTGCCGGTGCAGCAGCAGCTGGTGCCGCGGCAGGCGCCGGAGCGGCTTCGGACTTTGCTTCAGCCTTGGGGGCTTCGGCAGCCTTCGGCGCCGGAGCAGCGCCTGCGCCGCTGGCAGCGGCGGCGACGTCTTCGCCATCGGCGGCGAGAACGGCGATCAGCGCGTTGACCTTGACGCCTTCGGTGCCGGCGGGAACGACGAGCTTGGCGACAACGCCTTCGTCAACCGCTTCGACTTCCATCGTCGCCTTGTCGGTTTCGATCTCGGCGATCACGTCGCCAGACTTGACCGTATCGCCTTCCTTGACCAGCCACTTGGAGAGGTTTCCCTCTTCCATGGTTGGAGACAGGGCAGGCATCGTGATGTTGATAGGCATCGAAATACCCTCCCCTTGTTACTTGTAGCAGACGGCTTTCACCGCCTGAACGACTTCGTCGACATTCGGAAGCGCGAGCTTTTCGAGGTTGGCGGCGTAAGGCATCGGCACATCCTTGCCGGCGATCGTCAGAACCGGCGCATCGAGATAATCGAAAGCCTGCTGCATGACGCGGGTGGCGATTTCGGTACCAACAGAGTTCTGCGGATAGCCTTCCTCGACAGTGACCAGACGGCCGGTCTTCTTGACCGATTCTATCACGGTCGGAAGGTCCATCGGGCGCAGCGTGCGCAGGTCGATCAGTTCGGCGTCGATGCCGATCTTCTCGAGCTCGGCGACAGCCTTGACCGCATAGGTCATGCCGATACCGAAGGAGACGATGGTGACGTCCTTGCCCGGGCGATGGATACGCGCCTTGCCGATCGGCAGGACGAAGTTGTCCATCTTCGGCACGTCGAAGTGCTGACCGTAGAGGATTTCGTTTTCAAGGAAGACGACCGGGTTCGGATCGCGGATGGCGGCCTTGAGCAGGCCCTTGGCGTCGGACGCCGTATAGGGCATGACGACCTTGAGGCCCGGGATCTGGCTGTACCAGGCCGAGTAGTCCTGGCTGTGCTGGGCGCCGACGCGGGCAGCCGCACCGTTCGGGCCGCGGAACACGATCGGAGCGCCCATCTGGCCGCCGGACATATAGAGCGTCTTGGCAGCCGAGTTGATGATCTGGTCGATCGCCTGCATGGCGAAGTTGAAGGTCATGAACTCGACGATCGGCTTCAGGCCGGACATGGCAGCACCGACGCCGACGCCGGCAAAGCCGTGCTCGGTGATCGGGGTGTCGATGACGCGGCGGGCGCCGAATTCCTGCAGCAGACCCTGGGTCACCTTGTAGGCGCCCTGGTACTCGGCCACTTCCTCGCCCATGACGAAGACGTTGTCGTCGGCGCGCATTTCCTCGGCCATGGCGTCGCGAAGCGCTTCGCGCACGGTCGTCGAGACCATTTCGGTGCCGGCTGGGATTTCGGGATCGTTCGGCACGTGTGCCTTGGGCTCGGCCGGAACCGGTGCCTGCGCGGCAGGCTTTTCTTCAGCCTTCGGTGCCTCAGCGGCAGCCGGAGCGGCTGCGGGTGCCGAAGCGGAAATGTCGGATGCGGATTCGCCGTCCTGCAAAAGCACGGCGATCTTGGCGTTTACCTTGACGCCTTCGGTGCCGGCTTCCACCAGCAGCTTGCCGATGACGCCTTCGTCGATGGCTTCGACTTCCATCGTTGCCTTGTCGGTTTCGATCTCGGCAATCACGTCACCGGATTTGACGGTGTCGCCTTCCTGTTTGAGCCACTTGGAAAGCGTGCCTTCTTCCATCGTCGGAGAGAGGGCGGGCATGAGAATATCGATTGGCATTGGGTCAACCCTCCCCGATTACAGCAGAATGTCGGTGTAGAGCTCGGATGCATCCGGCTCCGGTGCGGCCTGGGCGAAGTCGGCCGAGTCTGCGACGATGTCGCGGACGTCCTTGTCGACTGCCTTCAGGTCGTCTTCGCTGGCCCAGCCCTTTTCGATGAGGCGTGCCTTGACCTGCTCGATCGGATCCTGCTCGGAGCGCATCTTCTGCACTTCTTCCTTGGAGCGATACTTCGCCGGGTCGGACATAGAGTGGCCGCGATAGCGATAGGTCAGCATTTCCAAGATGATCGGGCCCTTGCCGGAGCGGCAATGCTCGAGCGCCTCGTCGGCCGCAGCCTTGACGGCGCGCACATCCATGCCGTCGACCTGGACGCCCGGAATGCCGAAGCCGGAGCCACGCAGCGAGTAGTTCGACTGGGCAGTGGCGCGGGCGGTCGAGGTACCCATGGCGTAGCGGTTGTTCTCGATGATGTAGATGATCGGGAGCTTCCAGAGAGCGGCCATATTGAAGCTCTCGTAGACCTGGCCCTGGTTGGCGGCGCCGTCGCCGAAATAGGCGATCGAGACGCTGTCATTGCCGCGGTAGCGGTTGGCGAATGCCAGACCGGTGCCGAGCGACACCTGGGCGCCGACGATGCCGTGGCCGCCGTAGAAATGCTTCTCCTTGGAGAACATGTGCATCGAGCCGCCCTTGCCGCGCGAATAGCCGTCGATGCGGCCGGTCAGCTCGGCCATGACGCCGCGTGCAGTCATACCGGTTGCCAGCATGTGGCCGTGGTCGCGGTAAGCGGTGATGACCTGGTCACCTTCCTTCTGCGCCATCTGCATGCCGACGACGACAGCTTCCTGGCCGATATAAAGGTGACAGAAACCGCCGATGAAGCCCATGCCGTAAAGCTGGCCGGCCTTTTCCTCGAAGCGGCGAATGAGCAGCATTTCGCGATAGGCCTTCAGCTCTTCATCGCGATCGAAATCGGCCACCGGGCCACCATTCGATGCCTTGGCGGCTGGCTTTACTGATGTCTTACGGCTGGAAACGGTCGCGTTTTTTCGCGGAGCCATTCAACCCTCCCTATGGGTTTATCGGTTCTTGGGTGACGCGCACCATAGGGAAGAAATTTCGCCACAGCAATGCCATAAATGCATGGCTCATATTCTGGCGCAAACCATTGATAAATATCAATTTATTTCGATTAACCTGATTTCGGTTAATTCGAATAATGATTGAATATGACGATCTCGTCGGCGCGTGAGAAGTTCAGCTGAAGACGGGCCTTTTCGTCCAGCATGTCCTTGTCCATGGAACCATCACTTAGGAGCGCCACCTGCTTTTCAAGGTGTTCGCGCTTATTTTTAAGCACGGCCAACTCCCTTTCGCGGGCGACGCGCTGGCGCTCGAACACCTCGGTCGCGCGCAGCCCGTAGTCGCCATGGATGCAATGGTAGCCGAAGTAGGAGAGAAACGCGACCGTCATCGCCGGAACGACAAAACGGCCGATCTTTTTCTTCTTATGATGCTTGGTCCACATACACGGATTCTCGAAACGCATTACCCTTGGCGATGAGACTACCGGGCAGAGATTAACCGTCCGTTGACTATGAACGCGGCGCAACAAAAAACCCGCGCTGGCTAGAGCGCGGGTTCCAAATGCTTGAAATCAGCCAGATTCCTGAATTCAGATGATCAGCCGCGGATGATCGAACGTCCGGCGTACTGCGCCTGCGGACCGAGGCCTTCTTCGATGCGGATCAGCTGGTTGTACTTGGCCAGACGATCCGAGCGCGACAGCGAGCCGGTCTTGATCTGACCGCAGTTGGTGGCAACCGCGAGATCGGCGATCGTGGAATCTTCGGTTTCGCCCGAACGGTGCGACATGACGGCGGTGTAGGCTGCCTTGTGCGCAGTGTTGACGGCGTCGAGCGTTTCCGTCAGCGAACCGATCTGGTTGACCTTGACGAGGATCGAGTTGGCGACGCCCATCTTGATACCGTCGCGCAGGCGCGAGGAGTTGGTGACGAAGAGATCGTCTCCAACAAGCTGAACCTTCTTGCCGGCCAGATCGGTGAGCGCCTTCCAGCCGTCCCAATCGTCTTCGGCCATACCGTCCTCGATCGAGATGATCGGATACTGGGCAGCGAGCTGCGCCAGATATTCGGCCATTGCGCCCGGCTCGAGCGTGCGGCCTTCGCCTTCGAGAACGTACTTGCCGTCCTTGAAGAATTCGGTCGAGGCGCAGTCGAGGCCGAGATGGATGTCTTCGCCCGGCTTGTAGCCGGCTTTCTCGATCGACTTCATGATGAAGTCGAGGGCTTCAGGAGCGCTCTTCAGGCCCGGTGCGAAACCGCCTTCATCACCGACGTTGGTGTTATGGCCCTGGGCTGCCAGTTCCTTGCGCAGCGTGTGGAAGACTTCCGAGCCCATGCGAACGGCTTCGCGGATGGAATCAGCGCCAACCGGCAGGATCATGAATTCCTGGAAGTCGATCGGGTTGTCGGCATGCGCGCCGCCATTGATGATGTTCATCATCGGAACCGGCAGCAGGTGCGCGGAAGCGCCACCGACGTAGCGGTAGAGCGGCAGGCCGGCAGCTTCGGCGGCAGCCTTGGCAACGGCCAGCGATACGCCGAGGATGGCGTTTGCGCCGAGACGCGACTTGTTGGGCGTGCCGTCCAACTCGATCATGATGTTGTCGATCTGGATCTGGTTTTCGGCATCGATACCGCCGATGGCGTCGAAGATTTCCGTGTTGGCGGCTTCAACGGCCTTTTCGACACCCTTGCCGAGGTAGCGCTTGCCACCATCGCGCAGCTCGACGGCTTCATGCGCGCCGGTCGACGCGCCCGACGGAACCGCCGCGCGGCCCATGCTGCCATCTTCCAGATAGACATCGACTTCGACGGTGGGGTTGCCACGGCTGTCGAGAATCTCGCGGGCGATAATATCGGTAATAGCGGTCATCGGCTCTTCTCTGCTTGAGGGTGGATAAATCGTTTGAAATTCGTCTTAATCGAAGATGCGCAAATTACAATGGCAGTTTGGGCCAGTTTGGAACCGTATTTGCGCATGCTTCGACGCAATGTTCATGCGTGGCCTAATACATGAACATGTCAGTCTGTTGACCATCAGCCCTTGGCGATGGCGTCGAAGGCCAGAAGCTTTTCGAGAAGGCGCGGCATGTCCTTGAGATAGACCATGTTCGGTCCATCGGACGGCGCGTTGTCCGGGTCTTCGTGCGTCTCGACGAACACACCGGCGACGCCAACGGCAACGGCGGCACGTGCCAGCGTCTCGACGAATTCGCGCTGGCCGCCGCTGGAGCCGCC
Organism: Hyphomicrobiales bacterium; assembly: GCA_900472605.1. Taxonomy (GTDB): domain Bacteria; phylum Pseudomonadota; class Alphaproteobacteria; order Rhizobiales; family Rhizobiaceae; genus Rhizobium. The sequence goes on from UCJD01000067.1 coordinate 110,739, forward strand.
CTGCCCGCCCGGCTGCTGCACCGAGTGCGTGGCGTCGAAGACGACGGGCGCGCCCATAGCTTCCATGATGGGCAGCGAGCGCATGTCCGACACCAGCGTGTTGTAGCCGAAGGAAGCGCCGCGTTCGCACAGCATGATGTTTGGGTTGCCGCTGGCGTTCAGCTTGGCGAGCACGTTCTTCATGTCCCAGGGCGCCAGGAATTGGCCCTTCTTGACGTTGATGGCGCGGCCGGTCTTTGCGGCGGCGACCAGCAAATCCGTCTGCCGGCTAAGGAATGCCGGGATCTGCAGCACATCGACGACGGTGGCGACTTCGGCGCACTGCTCTTCGGTGTGAATGTCGGTCAGAACAGGAAAGCCGTATTCCTTCTTGAGATCGGCGAAGACTTCGAGTGCCGTCTCGAGGCCGATGCCGCGCTGCGCGGAGAGCGAGGTGCGGTTGGCCTTGTCGAAGGAGGACTTGTAGACAAGGCCGATGCCGAGCTTGTCGCAAAGCTCCTTTAGCGTGCCGGCGATCATGAAGGCATGGTCGCGGCTTTCCATCTGGCATGGGCCGGCGATCAGCGACAGCTTGCCCGTGTTGGAAAACACCACCTTGCCGGCGCCTTCGCCGACAGCGACTTCGGAATTGGTCTCAGTCATCGTTTCTCCTCGAAGGCGAAGAGCGCACCCTGGCCAGGTGCTGCCTTCACCAGAATTCGATTGTTCTTGCGTGTATAAGTGATCCCGTTAGCAGCCAAATGCGCTTCTGTCACGGCGATATCGGCGACGGAAAAGACAATCGCCGCGCCGCGCAGGCCGCGATCGGTCTTGGGCTCCGAGAGATCGTAGTAGGCGTTCAGCCCATCCGGCGACAGGATATTGATACGGGCGCTGCCGGCATCCAGGCTGACACCGAAGGCCTCGTCCCGAAGCGCTGCCGCGTCCGACGCCAGCTGCAGCAGCGGCGCAAACGCCTTCGGATCGGATGACGAGAGTACGATCGACAGGATGCCCGACACGCCGTTCGCATGGGTTTCCAACGCCTTGCGGTCGCTTGGCAACGGATTGACGCGCTGGCAGGCAAAGAGGAAGAAATCGGGTGCGCGCAGATCCGCCGCGAAAGCCAGACGGAACGCCGCGGTCGCCTCGGCGCCATCCGGCATCTTCATCTGTCGGGCAAACTGCAGCATGTCGCCGCCGCTCATGCCATCGGCGATGAAGCGCGTGTGATCGCTATCGGCATCCGGCGTTCCGAAGACGATCGCCGACAGGCCGTCATCCCCGCATCGGAAGCGGAAGGCACGGTCGCGCGCCGTGAAGACGTTTCCGTCGCCGATGGCCGCCTCGTATGTCTCCAGACTGGCGACGCCAAGCGGTTCGAGATAGGTTTTGTCGGCGAAGAAGACGCAGGCGTTCTCGGTGCCAAAGGGGTGCCGCGCATCAGCGGCAACGGTGAAACCGAGCTTGCCCAAGCGCTCGCGCGCCATCTCGATATTGACGACCGGCAGCACCACGTGGTCCAGGGGATGGGGGTCACTCATGGGCAAATCCTCCCGAATTCGGCAGAGATGTGCGCTGGCTTACGCGACAATGCAAGAGGCTAGCGCGGTTAAATCGAATGAAGTGCAAAATCGCGACGATTCCGAGCCAAGTTTTACGAAAATTTAGGCACTTGCGGAACACATATGGAACATATAGTGTCCGTTCTGGCTTTGTTTCACGACTCTGGGGTCCATTTCGATGCTCACACGCAAGCAACAAGAACTGCTTCTGTTCATTCATGAGCGGATGAAAGAGTCGGGCGTTCCGCCATCCTTCGACGAGATGAAGGATGCACTCGATCTCGCATCAAAATCCGGCATTCACCGGCTGATCACGGCGCTGGAAGAGCGCGGCTTCATTCGCCGGCTGCCGAACCGGGCGCGCGCGCTTGAGGTCATCAAGCTCCCGGAAGCCTATAATCCGAGCCTGCAGCCGCGACGCGGCTTTTCGCCGAGCGTCATCGAGGGCAGCCTCGGAAAGCCGCAGCCGGTGGCCGCCCCTGCCCCCAAGGCCGCGCCGAGCGCCGACAATGGCAACTCGGCTTCCGTTCCGGTCATGGGGCGGATCGCCGCCGGTGTGCCGATCTCGGCAATCCAGAACAACACCCACGACATCACCGTTCCCGCCGACATGCTCGGCTCCGGCGAGCATTACGCGCTGGAGGTCAAGGGCGACTCGATGATCGAAGCCGGCATTTTCGACGGCGACACCGTCATTATCCGCAACGGCAACACCGCCAATCCCGGTGACATCGTTGTGGCGCTTGTCGATGATGAAGAGGCAACGCTGAAGCGCTTCCGTCGCAAGGGCGCCTCCATCGCGCTCGAAGCCGCAAACCCGGCTTACGAAACCCGCATTTTCGGGCCTGACCGCGTGAAGGTTCAAGGCAAGCTCGTCGGCCTTATTCGCCGATATCACTGAGCGGTGACGGATCATCGCTGAAGCTGCCATTGCGCCAATCATAGGCGCGATGACGCATCCACGGGCGACCGAGGCTTTCGTAGGCGGTTTTGACGACGGGTTCCCCCTGCTCGTCGATGCGGATTTCGACGGCGCCCGATCGCCGCAGTGTCTCGCCAGTCAACAGCATCGCGCCGGAGCGGCATGTCGCTTGTCGAAGACGGACGGGCGTGACGACGATATCGGCCACGTCGCAGGCGGGACCGAGATAGGCGGCGTTCTCAAGCGTCGCGATAACGTAGCCGCTGTCGAGCGCTGTCACGCACCACGCCGTCTTGAGGCAGTGAAAACCGCTGTCTTTCGTCCAAGCCGCCGCGTCGCGCATCATGGCGCGGACTTCCCGTTGTTGCTTCAGCGTCAATCTCGGTCGTGGCTCGCCCCTCTTCGGAATGGACAAGGGTTGGCCGTCGAGCATGTCAGGCGGCTTATGGTTCTCGGTGGCGAGCGCGCGCTGCCATTGGCCGAAGATGAAGTCGGGCGGGCGCTCGCGGTTGCTGGCAAGCCTGTCGCTCCTGACCGATGCCACGAGGCTCCCATCCTCGGACACGACGAGTTCGGGTGCAGGTGCTGCCGGCAGCATGATGACGACGAGCGTTGCGATCGCCGCCCCCAAGGCGCCGAGCCAGCGCAGCCGCGTGTGCATCAGCCCCCAGACGAGGAAGCCGAGCACGGCGATTGCGAAATACCATTCCGGGATCCGCCCGATATCGACACTCCCGCCCCAGCCGGAAACCATCTTGGCGATGTCGATCACCAAATCCAGCCCGAAACCGGCCACAGTCCACGGAAGCGCGTCCAAGCCAAAGGGCGTCGCCAACATCGCGAACATTCCGAAGGGCATGACAATGAAGGAGATCACCGGCATGGCCAGCAGATTGGCCGGCAGGCCGTAGCCGCTCAGCCGATGAAAGTGCTCGATCGAAAACAGCGCCGTCGAGAAGCCGCCGATCATGGAGGTGAGCGCGATGCCGCCGAAAAAGCGCAGCGTGACCAAGACCGGCTTTATCGCGGGGTGGGTAAGGAATACACTCTCGCGGTGCCGCCTCTTGGTCCAGACGGCAAAGCCCGCGACCAGCGCGAGCGTCGCGGCGTAGGACATCTGGAAGCTGGGGCCCAACACCTCCGAAGGCGACATCAGGATGATCAACAGCGCCGAGAGAGAAACGTTGCGCAGACTGATCGATGGGCGATCGAACAGAGCCGCAACGAGCATGATCGCCATCATGATGAAGGCCCGCTCGGCGGAGACGGCGAAGCCGGAGATCATGTAATAGGCCGTCAGCGCCAGAAGCGCGCTGCCAGCGGCGAACTTCTTGGTCGGATAAGCCTGCGCGAAACCGGGAAACAGCCCGAAAAACAGGCGCAGCCCGACAAAGCAGATGCCTGCCGACAGCGCCATGTTGAGGCCCGAGATCGCGACGATATGCGCGAGGCCGGACTGGCGCAGCGCCTCCGTCGTCTCGTTCGATATGGCGCGTCTCTCGTCGGTGACCAACGACGCAGCGAAAGCACCGGTATCATCAGGCAGGATGCTGCGGATGCGGTCGCCAACGCGGCTGCGCAAGCCATAGAGCCATTCCATGGCGCGATCGGCGGCGGAGAGATCGACGACGCCCGACTGCGACGGGACGGGCTGCGGCATGCCGTAGAAGAAGCCGTTGGCGCCGATGCCGTCGAAATAGGCGGAGAAGGCGAAATCGTTCAGGCCGGGCAACGCCGGTCCTGCCGGCGGCGTCAGGCGCACACGGCCAGTCAACCAGCCGCCAACCGCGACCGGCTCACCCGCACGCGCAACCAGCGAGACCTGTTGCGGCGGCCGTTTGAGGCTGGGCTTGTCCGTGTGCGTTACCCTTACGATATAACGCCAGCGGCCGTTATCGTCGCCCTCTCGCCGCTCCACGCGACCGGTCACCGTTGTCGTCACCGGTGTGTCGAGAACAATGGTCGCCGTACGCCACGTCTCGAACTGCGCCGCGAACATGCCGAGGATGACAAGCAAGCCCGCTATCGCCACGCGGCGGGTTGCAACGCGCGCAGCACCCGCCAGGACGAAGATGAGACCAAACAGAATAGCCCAGGCAAGGAACCGCATGGGCGGCACATCGACGGCGAGCCGAAACCAGGTGATGGCGCCCGCCCCGAGGAAGATGGGTGACGCGAGGAAGAAGCGGCCATGGTCGAGTTCCGTACTGAATGCCCGCCATGCGGCGGCCGCCTGACGATCGATCCGGCGGCCCGTGCGACTCAGAAAACCCGACGTCGACTGCGTCAATGGCGCGCGCGTCATTATGGCACGGGCATTTCGCCCTGTTGCGGCGGGCAAATTGGCAATTTGCGCCACTTCGGGTGGCATCAAAACGACGTGACTGGCATTCAACTCCGGCATGCAACGACACCTGAAAGCCACCCTGACCTGCAATCAAAATAAAGCCTGCGGAACCGAAACGCAACTATAATCGTTTGAATTCAAACGGGAAATAAAACCATCGAAAATGTCAGGTTTATCATTGGCTTCCGGTATGCGGAGGCGGCATCTCAGGAGTGCTTAAAAGTTGATACTGCGATGCACAAAATGGCATCACGGTAACTTGGCATTAGGCGCGCGATCATATAGCTATCGCAGACGACGCTTAACCCTATGGCGCTTTTAAGGCGCCACCCGCCAGTTTGGAGGATCAGAATGACGGATCAAAGCGCAACACTGAAACTCGGTGAGAAAACAGTCGACCTGCCGGTCAAGAGCGGCACGATCGGCCCTGACGTCATCGATATCGGCGCCCTCTACAAGAACACGGCTTCCTTCACGTACGATCCTGGTTTCACCTCGACCGCATCCTGTGAATCGAAAATCACCTATATCGATGGCGACGAGGGCGTTCTGCTCCATCGCGGTTACCCGATCGAGCAGCTGGCCGAGCAGGGCGACTTCCTCGAAGTCTGCTACCTGCTTCTCTACGGCGAACTGCCGACGTCCGCGCAGAAGAAGGATTTCGATCATCGCGTGACGCATCACACCATGGTGCACGAGCAGATGAGCCGCTTCTTCACCGGTTTCCGCCGCGACGCGCACCCGATGGCCGTCATGTGCGGCTGCGTCGGCGCACTGTCGGCCTTCTATCACGACAGCACCGACATCACCGATCCGCACCAGCGCATGGTCGCTTCGCTGCGCATGATCGCCAAGATGCCGACGATCGCCGCCATGGCCTACAAGTACCATATCGGCCAGCCGTTCGTTTACCCGAAGAACGACCTCGACTACGCGTCGAACTTCCTGCGCATGTGCTTTGCCGTCCCTTGCGAGGACTATGTGGTCAATCCGGTGCTTGCCCGCGCCATGGACCGCATCTTCATCCTGCACGCCGACCACGAGCAGAACGCTTCGACCTCGACCGTTCGCCTCGCCGGCTCCTCGGGTGCAAACCCGTTCGCCTGCATCGCGGCCGGTATTGCCTGCCTCTGGGGCCCCGCTCACGGCGGCGCCAACGAAGCGGCTCTCAACATGCTGCAGGAAATCGGCACGGTTGACCGCATTCCTGAATACATCGCCCGCGCCAAGGACAAGAACGATCCGTTCCGTCTGATGGGCTTTGGCCACCGCGTCTACAAGAACTACGACCCGCGCGCCAAGATCATGCAGAAGACGACGCACGAAGTGCTCGGCGAGCTCGGCATCAAGGACGACCCGCTGCTCGACGTGGCCATGGAACTCGAGCGCATCGCGCTGACCGATCCATACTTCATCGAGAAGAAGCTTTATCCGAACATCGACTTCTATTCGGGTATTACGCTTAAGGCTCTCGGCTTCCCCACGACCATGTTCACCGTTCTGTTCGCTCTTGCCCGCACCGTCGGCTGGATCGCACAGTGGAACGAAATGATCGAGGATCCGCAGCAGCGTATCGGCCGTCCGCGCCAGCTCTACATCGGCGAAGCGCAGCGCGACTACGTTCCGGTCTCCAAGCGTTAATAGCGACGCATCAAGGCCTAAAAAGAAACCCGGTCAGAACTGACCGGGTTTTTTGTTTTTCAGGACATCGAGTACGATCTCTGCGGCGTGGACGCCGGGCGGCTTTTCGGTCTGCATCCGCTCCCAGACGAGATCGTAGCCTTCCATCATCGAGCGGCGCGGCAAGGTGTCCGAAGAGAGCTTCTCGGCCCAGCGCGTGAAACTCGCGCCGCGCACGACCTCGTTGATATATTCGGGCACGACGGCGTAATCCGCGACGAGATTCGGGATCGCCGCGGTCCAGATCTTGATCTTGCCGGTCATCAGCTTGATGATCCAATCGATCTTATAAGCCGACACACAGGGCACGCCGGCAAGCGCCAGCTCCAGGATCACGGTCCCGGAGGCTGCGATGGCGGCATCGGCCTCTGCGAATGCCCGCCACTTGTCGTCCTTACCGGTGACCACATCGGGCTTTACCGGCCAATCCTTGATGATTTCGCGGACCATAGCCTCGCGGCGCGGCGCCGTCGGCAGCACGAAGCGGATGCCTTCGTTGCGGGCAGAGAGCTCGGCCACTGCGTCGCCGAAATAGGGCAAGAGCCTGGTGATCTCGGATCCGCGCGAACCCGGCAGGAGCATGATCGTCTTCGGTTCATGCGCCGGTCGCGGCTTGCTTGCCGCCCTCGCCTTGCGCGTTGCGAGAACATCGATGTCGGCTGTCAGCCGATGGCCAACATAGGTCGTCGGCGGACCTCCAAGCTTGCGCATCACCTCGGGCTCGAAGGGCAGCACGGCCAGCACATGGTCGATATAGGGCAGCATGCGCTGCGCGCGGTATTCCTTCCACGCCCATACGCTCGGACAGACGTAGTTCACGACAGGCAGGTCAGGGAGCGCCGTGCGCACGCGCTTGGCGACGCGGTGGGTGAAATCGGGGCTGTCGACAATCACGAGCACGTCGGGCTTGGCCGCGATCACGGCCGCCGCGGTCTGGCGAATGCGTTTGACCAGTGTCGGCAGCTTTGCAAGAACCTGGGTGATACCCATGATCGACAGTTCGGAAAAATCGAACAGCGAGGTCAGCCCCTGTGCCTGCAGCGCCTCGCCGCCGACGCCGGTGAGCTCCACCGGCCCCGCATACTGCTGCTTCAGCGCGGCGATCAGATCGGCCGCCAGAAGATCGCCGGAGACTTCGCCCGCGATGATCGCGACCTTCAATGCACGCACGCTCATTCAAGCCCCCAGGATGGCAATCCGCGATCCAGACCGCAAACGAAGATACCGGCTTCCTTTGCCGCCGATATGACGGCCGGGCGATCCAGGATCAGCGCGCGTCCGGCCTCGATCGCCACGCCCGCCAGCCCCGCCTTGCTGGCATTCTCGATGGTCGAGATGCCGATCGACGGCAGATCGGCCCGCAGATCCTGCTGCGGCTTGCAGAGCTTGACCAGGACGCCGCGACGGCGCGCCGAGATGCGGCCGGCGGCGCGCAGATCGGCCACCCGCTGCAACATGCTGTCCGTTCCCTCGACACCCTCGAGCGCCACGATGCGGCCGCCAACCGAGACGGCGCCCTGCCCTACGTCCAACCGACCGAGCGCGTCGGCCGCGGCGCCCGCCTTGGCGATATCCTTCACGTCTTCGGCTGATGGCGCGATCGCGCCGAGTGGGCCAACCGCGGCGAGAAGATCCGGCGCGATTTCCTGCACGCCGATTACCCGGCGGCCGTTCTTCTCGATCAGCCCGATCACCATGCGCAATACGGTGTCATCGCCACCAGACAGTAGCGTGCGAATGGTTGAGGGAATGCTTGCGAGCGTCTTCAGCGTCGGCCGGACCTCGCGCCATTCCGGCCGTCGGCGCACGGCGCCGGACATGACGACGCGGTCGATGCGATGGCTATCCAGCATGCCGTCGATGGCGGCGAAATCGCCGACGCCGACAATGGCGTGCTCGAACTCTTCCCATGTCCGGTCGGTTTCGTTCTTCAGCGCGATGATCAGCGGGTCTTCGCCGGCGCTCTTGGCTGCCTCGGCGACATAGGACGGTAGAAAGCCGCTGCCGGCGATGATCGCCAGGCGGCCTTTTGCCGTGTCACTTGCTGGAGACAAGGTTTATCCCTTCTGTCCCCGCGTCGGAGAAGAGAGTGCGCGATCGCTTTCGGCGGCAATGAAATCGAGGATCTGGACGACCTGTTCGCAATCGGCGAATTCCTCGCGGATGGCGGCGGCGTTGTCGCGCAGATTGCCTTCGGTTTCGAAGATCGCCTTGTAGGCACGCCGCACGACATGGATCGTCGCGCGATCGATGCCCGCACGCGTCATGCCGACAACGTTGAGACCGCCGAGAAGACCCGGATTGCCGTTCAGCATACCATAGGGGATAACGTCGTAGCTCACGGCCGAGAGACCACCGACGAAAGCATGGCGGCCGACGCGGGTGAACTGATGCACGGCGCAACCGCCGCCGAGGATGACGCGGTCCTCGATGACGACGTGGCCGGCGAGCATCACGTTGTTGGACATGATGACGTGGTTGCCGACGCGGCAATCATGGGCGATGTGCGAATTCGCGAGAAACAGATTGTTGTTGCCGACGATGGTCTTGCCGCCGAAATCGGCAGTGCCGGTGTTGATCGTCACACCTTCGCGCATCGTGCAATTGTCGCCGACCGTCAAGGTCGTCTCTTCACCGCCATGATGGACGCTCTGCGGATCGCCGCCGATAACAGCCATCGGGAAAATCCGGCATCCCTTGCCGAGCGTGGTGATACCACTGACGATCGAATGCGGGAGCATTTCGGTGTTATCGCCGAGCACGACCCGCGGGCCGACGTGGCAAAACGGACCGATCTTGACGTTCTCGCCGATCACGGCGCCGTCTTCGACAACCGCCATCGGGTGAATACTGGCACTGGCTGCGATCGTGCTCATGCCTGATCCTTGCGCACGATCATCGCACCGATATCGGCTTCGGCGACCAGCGCTCCATCAACCTTCGCGTCACAGTGGAACTTCCAGATGTTGCCGCGCTGCTTTTGCTTGACGACATGGTACTCCACGCGGTCGCCAGGAACCACAGGCTTGCGGAAACGAGCGTTGTCGATGGTCATGAAGTAGACCAGATTGCCGCTTTCGCCTTCCTTCTTCGCACAGATCGCACCGGCCGTCTGGGCCATGCCTTCGACCAGCAGGACGCCAGGCATGATCGGCTGTTCCGGAAAATGTCCGGTGAAATGCGGCTCGTTGGCGGTCACGTTCTTGATGCCGATCGCCGAATCGTCGCCGTCGATGTCGATGATCTTGTCGACCAGCAGGAACGGATAGCGATGCGGCAGCAGCTTCATGATTTCAATGATATCCGCCGACGAAAGCGACTTCTTGACTTCTTCAGCCATTCTTTTCTCCCGTTTTCTTGGGGCCGGTCGTCCGCATCATCACTGCCGCAACTTCGCGCAGAAAGTCATGTGCTGGCCGCGCAGGTATGCCGCCGTAGCGCTCGCCTGCGGGGATATCGGACACTACGCCGCTCATGGCGGCAACCTGGGCACCGTCATTAATTGTTATATGGCCCCGAATACCGGAATGACCACCGATCTGCACGCCGTCGCCAATCGTGGCGCTTCCGGCGATACCGACCTGCGAGACAATGGCACAATGACGACCGATGCGAACATTGTGGCCAATCTGAACGAGGTTGTCGATCTTCGTGCCCTCGCCGATAACCGTATCATCCATCGTGCCACGATCGATCGTCGTATTCGCGCCGACCTCAACGTCGTCCTGCAGGATGACCCGGCCGATCTGCACGATCTTGATCATGCCGCGCGGACCCGGCGCGTAGCCGAAGCCGTCCTGGCCAATACGCGCGCCGTTGTGAACGATCACGCGATTGCCGACCAGCGAGCACAAGATGCTGGCGCCGCTGGCGATCGTGCAATCGCGACCGATCTTGACGCCCGGGCCAATGACGGCGCCGGCGCCGATGCGCGTGCCCTCACCGATCTCGGCATGAGCGCCGATCACGGCAAACGGCTCGATCTCGACATTTGCTTCCAGCCGCGCCGTTGGATCGACCGACGCGCGGTCGGAAACATCAGCGCTCGCAGATCGTAGACGCTGAGGTGTCAGCGCGCTCGGATAGAGCAGCCCGCCGGCCATGGCGAATGCCGCGTGAGCGTTTTTCGACACGAGAACAGGCACATGTGCGGGGACGATCGACTGCAATGCCGAACTGACCAGCACAGCGGATGCCTCGCAGGTCACCAGTTCATCCTTGCTTTTCTTGGAAATGACGTAGCAAAGATCGCCCGCCTTCGCCCGGTTTACGGGTGAAACGGAACGGATAATAGTATCGGCATGCTTGGGGTCGGCAAGTTCCGCCCCAAGAAATTGCGCTAGCTCCGAGAGCTTCACACCGTCATGGGGCGGAAAGAAATAGGTTTGCTCCATCGGCAAATCTCCAGAACGGAATTCGATTTTACGGTTCCGGACTGCCGATATCAGAATTGGTTGTTGATGCCAAACTTGAAGTGCTGAACCTTGTCGTAGTCTTCCTTCAGGACCGGGATCGCGTAATCGACGCGCAGGGCGCCGAACGGCGAGTTCCAGACGATGCCGACACCGACCGAAGCGCGAAGCGAAGCATCTTCACCGTTCACGAACTCGGAACCGCTGACGTTGACCTTGTTGCCAAACAGCGTACCTGCGTCCGCGAAGACCGCGCCGCGCAGACCGAAGTCACGCGGGAAAGCCGGTAGCGGGAACGATGCTTCAGCCGAAACGGTGAAGTAGGTCGTGCCGCCGAGCGGATCATCAGGACCGCCGCCAACGCGCGGGCCGATACCCTTGTTCTCGAAGCCACGGATGTCGCCGTTCGTCAGCGTGAACTGGTCGAAGACATGCAGATCCTTGCCGAAGCCGACCACGTAGCCGGCAGAACCGGCAACCGAGCCGATGATGTCGGCATCGTCAGCAAGCGTGTGGTAATAGCGCGCCTTGCCGTAGATCTTGTAGAACTGCGAGTCACCGCCGAGGCCGGCGATTTCGTGCGTCAGGCTGGCGTAGATACCTTCACGCGGCAGGACCATGTCGTCGAGCGTGTTGTAGGTGAGCGTCTGAGAGACGGACGACTTTACCCACGGGCTGTTGTTGACGAGATCCTGATACGGCGTGGACAGATCGGAGAGCGATCCCGACGGATCGTACTTCATCTGCTTGTAGTTATAGCGGAACGTCGTCGCCAGATCTTCGGTGATCGGCGCGGTCGCGCGCAGAACGACGTTGTTTTCTTCGTAGTCGTAGTTGTCGTTGCTCGACGTCTCGCTGTGGTTGATGTCGAAGCCGACAGCCAGACGGTAGCCGAGGAAGTAAGGCTCGGTGAAGTTCAGGCCGTAAGTACGCGAACCTTCCTGACCACCACCGGCCGAGACCTTGATGTACTGGCCGCGTCCGAGGAAGTTCTTTTCTTCGATCGACGCTTCGAGCAGCAGGCCGTCGCCGCCGGCTGCGTAGCCCGCGCCGATACCGAACGAACCGGTTGCCTGGTCCTGAACATCGACAACGACGACAACGCGGTCCGGCGAGCTGCCAGGCTGGGTCGAGATATTGACCGTCGAGAAGTAGCCGAGAGCCTCGAGGCGACGCTTGGCCTTGGTGATCATCTGCTGATTGAAGGCGTCGCCTTCGCTCATGTCGAACTCGCGACGGATGACATAGTCGCGCGTACGGCTGTTGCCGCGGATTTCGATACGCTCGACGTAGGCCTTCTCGCCCTGATCGACGAGGTATTCGACGCCGATGGTGTTGTTGTTGAGGTCGCGGTTGCCACGCGGGGTGACGCGGGCGAACGGATAGCCGGCCGAAGCCACCTGATCCGAAATCGCTTCCATCGACTTCTGGACTTCCTTGGCGTTGTAGACCTGGCCTTCATGGGTGCGAACGAGACCCTGAAGCTGCGCGCCGTCGATACCCTGAACGGTGGACTGAACGGAAATAGCGCCGAAATCGTAGCGCGGGCCTTCTTCGATGTTGAAGGTCAGCGTGTACTTGTTGGTCGCCTCATCGAACGCCGCGTCGGAAGACACGATGCGGAAGTCGGCATAACCACGATTGTAATAGAACTGGCGGAGCGCCTCTTCGTCTGCGTGCAGCTTGTCAGCGCTGTAGACGTCCTTGCGGGTCAGGAAGGAGAGGAAGTTGCTTCGCTTGGTGGCAATGACCGATGCGAGACGGCCAGAGCTGTAGGCATTGTTGCCGACGAAGTTGATCGAATCGATCTTTGTGCGATCGCCTTCGTTGACGACGAATGCGAGGTTGACGCGACCCTGACCGAGCGGAACGACCTGCGTCGTCACTTCGACCTCATTGCGACCGGTCGCTGCGTAGGCGTCCTTGATGGCCTGGATGTCGGCCTGGATCTGTGTCTCGTTGTAGGCGCCGGAGGACTGGGTCTTGACGACAGCTGCGAGCTTGTCGTCCTTGATCTTGCGATTGCCGTTGAACACAACCTGGTTGATCAGCTGAGCTTCCTCAACGTTCACAACAAGCGTGCTGCCGGAAACCGAGATCTTGACGTCGGAGAAGTAGCCCGTGTCGTAGAGCTGCTTTACGGAGTCGTCGATATCGGTATTGGAGAAGCTCTTGCCCGGCTGGATCGTGAGGTTGGACCGCACAGCCTCGGCGCCGACGCGGTTTGCACCGCGAACGTCAACACGCTGAATGACTGCAGCCTCGGCAGCAGAAGCCGAGATGAACACTGTCGCACCCGCTCCCGACGCAACGATACCTGCAGACAGCGCAACCGCCGATACTGCGTTCAAAAATCTTGAACCAGCCTTCATTTCACCCATTACCTTTTTTCTCGTCCCCATCACCAGGCGTCCCCCGATTCCGGTCACGTGTGTCGTTTTACCCGCTTTTGATATACAAGCAAGGGAGCTAGTTAATTTCTGTTTACTTCATTTCAAAGCGTGACGCTTTCGCCACTACAGCTTTGAAACATCGTAAATAAATCGTAATTTTCCCTCGTCCTGCAATCAGCCGATCAGAGCGCTAATATCGTTCCACGTGGCAAAAACCATCAGGCTCAGAACCATGGCCAGTCCGATGCGAAACGCAATCTCCTGTGCCGACGATCCCAACGGCTTTCCCCTCACTGCTTCAATCGCATAGAACATCAGGTGGCCGCCATCAAGTACCGGAACCGGCATCAGGTTGAGTAATCCGATCGAAACGGACAATACGGCGGCCAGCTGAAGCAAAGCTGCAACGCCCAGCGTCGCCATCTGGCCAGATGCCTGCGCCACGCGGATCGGACCGCCGAGCTGGTCGGGCTTCATGTAGCCGGAGACCAGGTTGCCGATATATTTGAAGGTACCGGTGACGATGTGCCAGGTCTGCAGTGTTCCCTCGTGCAACGCTTCAAGCGGCGTGTAGGTCTGCTGCCGGAAGTGTCCGACGTCCTGGTTGGTGACGATGCCAATCAGGCCGATCTCGATCTTGTTGCCGAACTGGTCGGTCATGTCGGTACGCTCAGGCACCATCGGGACATCGATCTTCTCGCCGTTGCGCTCGATCGTCACGACGATCCGCTGCATCGGGCGAATGCTGACGTAGCGACGCACGTCGTCGAAGGTCTGCACCTTGGAGCCGTCGATCGCGATCAAGAGGTCGCCCGGCACGACGCCCGCCTCGGCGGCAACGCTCCCCGGCTTGACTTCAGCCACGACGGGATCTGCGACCGAGCGGCCGTAGATCGAAAACAGGACGGTAAAGATGGCGATTGCCAGGATGAAGTTGGCGATCGGGCCGGCGGCGACGGTTGCCGCGCGCTTCCAGAGCTTGGCGCCGGCAAAGGACCGTGCCCGCTCCTCGTCCGACATCTGCGCGAGCTTGTCCTCATCCGGCTTGCTCGACGCATCCTCGTCGCCGAAGAAGCGGACATAGCCGCCGAGTGGGATCAGCGAGAGCTTCCAGCGCGTTCCGTGCTTGTCGGTGAAGCCCAGAAGTTCGGGACCAAACCCGACCGAAAACGCCAGAATGCGGATGCCGCTCCAGCGACCGACGAGGTAATGCCCCATCTCGTGCACGAACACCAACAGAGAAAGCACGAGCACGAAAGGAACGATATATCCCGTCAGAAACCCAAAAACTTCGGTCAAGCCTGCCATAAAATCCTTCCGTCAGCCTCTATCGACATTATCCGCCGAACAAGGCTGCGCCCAGCGACGCCATTTCTCCGCCCTTTATCAGCGAAAAAAGCCCGGCAAGCAAGAACGCCGCAAAACAGGCGAAAATGAGCCCGTCAACCCGGTCCATGACCCCGCCGTGACCGGGAATGAGGCGGCTCGAATCCTTGACGCCGAAGCGGCGCTTGATGAAGGATTCGAAGAGATCACCCGATTGGCTGCAGACGGACAGCACGAGGGCCACGAAGGCCGCCAGCGCGATAGCGTCGGGAAATGCCGCGTAGGCCACCAGCACGCCTGCGATGACCGCGCAGACGGCACCGCCGATCGCGCCGGACCATGTCTTGCCGGGCGAGATCCTTGGCGCCAACTTGGGCCCGCCGATGGCGCGGCCGATGAAGTAGGCCAGAATGTCGGTCGCCCAGACGACGGCGAAGACGAAGAGCATCGCATGCAGCCCCGAGGCATCGCCGCCGCGAATGTTTGCCAGCGCGATCCCGGTCAGCCCGGCATAGACGATACCCGCCGGGAACCAGCGCGAGACACCACCCATGACGACAAAGCCGACGGCGATGGCAAAGAACAGCAAGAGCAGGATCAGCGAGTAGCCGACGGTGCCGGATACGACCGCAACGGCGATCGCCGCCTGCCCGATCCAGCCGACCGCATTGGCGACCGGCTGCTCGCTGGCAAGGCGGGTGATCGTCGACCACTCATAATAGATCAAAAGCCCGATCAGGGCCGACAGCAGGCTGAAGGCGAGACCGCCGTACCACGTCGCCGCAAGCACGACGACAGCAAGGATGATGCCCGAGATGATACGAAGCTGAAGCTCGCGGTGCATCAGGTTCCCACCGCCGCCGCGGTTTCGGCGACCAGACCACCAAAGCGACGATTACGCGAGGCGAAGGTCTCAAGCGCCGCGTAAAGCGTCTCGCGGCTGAAATCCGGCCAGTAATCGGGAATGAAGATGAATTCCGAATAGGCTGCCTGCCAGAGCAGGAAGTTCGAGAGCCGCTCTTCGCCGCTGGTGCGGATGATGAGATCGGGATCCGGAATGCCCGCAGTGTCCAGCCGGGCGTTGATGAGCGCCGGCGTGATGTCCTGCGAGCGCAGCCGTCCTTGCTCGACATCGCGCGCGAGGCTCGTCATGGCGCGGGCGATCTCGTCGCGGGAGCCGTAGTTGAAGGCGATGATCAGTGTCAGCGCCGTATTGGCCTTGGTGGTCTCTTCGGCGTCGATCAAGAGGTCCAGAATATCGTTCTGCAGGCTGTGGCGATCGCCGATGATCTTCACGCGCACGTTCTGGCGGTGCAGTTCGGCGAGGTCGCGGCGGATGAAGGCCTTCAGCAAACCCAAAAGGTCCGACACCTCGGTTTCCGGGCGGCGCCAGTTCTCCGACGAGAAAGCGAAGAGGGTGAGATACTTGACCCCGATATCGCCGGCTGCGCGCACGGTCTCACGCACGGCGTCAACGCCCTTGCGATGCCCCATGGTGCGCGGCAACCCCCGCTGCTTTGCCCACCGACCGTTGCCATCCATGATGATGGCAACGTGCTCAGGTACAGTCACAAATGTTCTTTCCAACATTTCCCGTCCGGTTTTTACAGTCCAAGGCGCAGGCGCTTTGCGCCTTAGACCTGCATGATTTCCTTTTCCTTCTCGCCAAGCAAGCGGTCGACCTCAGAAATCGTGTCGTCTGTCATCTTCTGCACACGATCCGACTGCGAGCGGCTCAGGTCCTGCCCTATGACGCCGTCCTTTTCGGCTTTCTTAAGGCCGTCCATACCGTCACGGCGAACATGGCGAATCGCAACCTTGCTTTTCTCGGCGTAGTCATGTGCGACCTTGACGAGTGACTTGCGGCGCTCTTCGTTGAGTTCAGGCAGCGGAATACGCAGGTTCTGGCCGTCGACGATCGGGTTCAGGCCGAGATTGGCTTCGCGGATCGCACGATCCACCGCGCCGACCATCGACTTGTCCCAGACCGAAATGCCGAGCATGCGCGGCTCCGGCACGGTCACGTTCGCGACCTGGTTCAATGGCACGCGCGAACCATAGGCTTCGACCGTTACCGGGTCGAGGATGTTCGCCGATGCACGACCGGTGCGCAGCGATGCGATATCGCTCTTGAACGCATTGATCGCGCCATCCATGCGGCGCTTGATATCGTTGATGTCGATGCCTTCACTCATAGCAGTGCTCCCGTCTCGGTAGAAGCTGCGGCGCGCTTCAGCGCCGCCACTCTGTCAGTTGTCGGTAACGATGGTCTTCAGACCACCGCCCCGGAGGATTTCAGCAAAACCGCCCTTCTCGTGGATCGAGAAGACGATGATCGGAATGGAATTTTCGCGTGCGAGTGCTACGGCCGCAACGTCCATGACGGCGAGGCCCTTGTCGAGCACTTCCTTGTGCGTCAACTGGTCGAAGCGCGTGGCGTCGGGCACCTTCTTCGGGTCGGCGGAGTAGATGCCGTCGACCTGGGTGCCCTTGAAGATGGCTTCAGCGCCCATTTCGGCGGCGCGCAGCGCTGCAGCCGAGTCGGTCGTGAAGAAGGGGTTGCCGGTCCCACCGGCGAAGATCACCACACGGCCCAGCGACAGGTGGTAGAGGGTAGCGCGCTGGGAGAAGCTCTCGCAGATCTCCGGCATGGCAATCGCCGACAGCACCACCGTATCGATGTTGAGCTTGCGCAGCGAGGTCGCCAGCGCCAGCGCATTGATGACGGTCGCGAGCATGCCCATGTGGTCGCCCGTGACACGGTCACCGCCCTTGGAAGCAACGGCGACGCCGCGGAAGATGTTGCCGCCGCCGACGACGACGCCGACTTCCACACCCATCTGCCGCGCTTCGGCTATGTCGGCCGCAATGCGGTCGGCCACCGCTACATCGATTCCAAATCCCTGGCTGCCCATGAGGGCTTCGCCGGAAGCCTTGAGTAGAACACGTTTGTAGACAGGCTCTGACGACATCTTGGCTCCTCGTTTTTCACCGCTGAGTGCCGGATACACGAAGGGCATCGCGTTGTCACGCGATGCCCTTCTGTTTTCACATATATAGGACGATCAGCCCTTGGCGACAGCAGCCACTTCGGCAGCGAAATCGCTCTCTTCCTTCTCGACGCCTTCGCCGAGGAGGAGGCGCGCCATGCCGACGACTTCGATCTTGGCGCCAGCTTCCTTGGCAGCGGCTTCAACAGCAGCACCAACCGTCAGGTCGGGGTTGATGACGAAAGCCTGCGAGAGAAGAGCGACTTCTTCGAAGAACTTGCGCATACGGCCATCGACCATCTTTTCGATGATGGCTTCCGGCTTGCCGGATTCGCGAGCCTGCTCGATGAAGACGTTGCGTTCGCGTTCTGCAACGGCAGCGTCGACTTCTTCAGCGCGGATTGCGAGCGGGTTGGTCGCAGCGATGTGCATGGCAACCTGGCGGCCGATCGAGGTCAGGACAGCCTTGTCGCCTTCCGACTTCAGGGCAACCAGAACGCCGAGCTTGCCGATGCCGTCGCCGGCAGCGTTGTGGATGTAGGTCGCGACAACGCCGTGCTCGACTTCGAGCTTGGCAGCGCGGCGCAGCGTCATGTTTTCGCCGATGGTGGCGATTGCGTCCTTGATCGTGTCGGCGACCGGCTTGCCGGATGCCGGGTAGGTCGCAGCCGAGATGGCTTCAACCGAACCGTCGGTCGTCAGGGCAACGCTGGCGATGCCACGAACCAGATCCTGGAAGGCGTCGTTACGGGCAACGAAGTCGGTTTCCGAGTTGAGCTCGACGACAACAGCCTTGTGGCCGGCGCCAGCGATGGCGACGAGGCCTTCAGCGGCAGCGCGACCAGCCTTCTTGTCGGCCTTGGAGATACCCTTGGCGCGGAGCCAGTCGATCGATGCTTCGATGTCGCCGTTGTTTTCCAGCAGCGCCTTCTTGCAGTCCATCATGCCTGCGCCGGACTTTTCGCGCAGTTCCTTCACCAGTGCAGCCGTAATCTCGGTCATAAGCTTCCTCTTGTCGGTTCAAACGGTGGCCCGCGAAAGGCGGTGCGGCACCGGATTGAGGCACGAAATGTACCTGTATGTATGACAGCGTGATGAAAGACGCGTCATAACGAAACTCAAATGGCGAGAGGCGCAATGCCCTCGCCTGAAATGGTCAAGGCCGCCCAACTTTATCAAGTCGCGAGCGGCCTTTTCCCAATCTCTGGAAAGCATGGCGGACCGTTCGATCCGCCTGCTTCTTTTATCAGGCTTCGGCTTCGCCTTCGAGCGCCGGCTCAGCCGGAGCTTCGATCGATGCACCGAGGTCACGGCCAGACGAGCTCTGCTGGCGAGCGATACCGTCGATGGCAGCGCGCGAGATCAGGTCGCAGTAGAGGGCGATGGCGCGCGAAGCGTCGTCGTTGCCGGGGATCGGATAGTCGATCAGGTCTGGGTCGCAGTTCGAGTCGATGATCGCAACAACCGGGATGCCGAGGCGCTTGGCTTCGTCGATCGCGATCTTTTCCTTGTTGGTGTCGATGATGAACATCAGGTCCGGCGTGCCGCCCATGTCCTTGATACCACCGAGAGCCTTGTCGAGCTTTTCGCGCTCGCGCTCAAGGTTCAGGCGCTCTTTCTTGTTGTAGCCGGACTGTTCCGAAGACAGGATCTCGTCGAGCTTGCGCAGACGCTGGATCGAGTTCGAAATCGTCTTCCAGTTGGTCATCATGCCGCCGAGCCAACGCGAGTTGACGTAATACTGAGCGGAACGCTTGGCCGAGTCAGCGATGAGCTCGGAAGCCTGGCGCTTGGTGCCGACGAACAGAACGCGGCCGCCACGGGCTACGGTGTCGGAAACAGCCTGCAGAGCGCGCGACAGAAGCGGAACCGTCTGTGCGAGGTCGATGATGTGGATGTTGTTACGATCGCCGAAAATGTACGGCTTCATCTTCGGGTTCCAGCGGTGAGTCTGGTGACCAAAATGGACGCCTGCTTCGAGCAGCTGGCGCATAGAAAAATCGGGCAATGCCATGCCTTGTTATCCTTTTCCGGTTGAACCTCCGCAAGGCGAACAGCACCCTCTTCGAGAATGCCACCGGGCGGAACCATCCGGATTTCTCCCGGACAATCCCATGCCTTACGTGTGGAATGCGGGGGCCATACCCTCCCCGCCCCGGAAAATCAAGCCTTGTTGGCAAAATAACCGCTGTAGCCTGCCATATCTGGCATGCACCCGATGGCTTTGACCCGCCGGCGGATCAGTCGGCGTCGCAAGGCCAGCTTGTCGGCGTCGCCATGCCCTGGGGCAGCTTGGTCTTCGAATCGCCGCAGGCAAGCGCCACCTGCGCCTCGTCGAGGCCGGTCGCCTGGGACAGATCCAGTCCGCTTATCCTCGTCAGGAACAGGAAGGCGCGGTCGAAGGAAACCGGGCCGGTGAAGGTGGCTCCGCTGAGGTCGGCGCGCGACAGGTTGGTGAGCGAGAAATTCGCGCCCGTGACATCGGCGCCCTTGAAGGTCACGCGACCAAGCTCGGCCTTCTCGAAATTGACGCCCTTCAGCGTTGCGCCATTGAAATTGGCGCGCTGCAGCTCCGCGCCTGTGAAATTGGCTCCCTCGGCATTCACGCCCTCGAAGCCCGAGCGATAGGCCTCGACCTTGGAGAAATTGGCCTTGGTCAGGTCGGAACCGGTGAACCAGGCACGCACCAGCGTCGCCTTCTCCAGGTTGGCGGCGGCGAGATTGGTATGGCTGAGATTGGTGAGCGTGAAATCAGCGTCGGCAAGATTTCCCTTCTGGAAATCGCCGCCCTGCAGCATCAGGTTCTTCTTGCTGCAACCACCCCAATCGATACCGGCCGAGGCGGTTGAGCCGCAATCCGCCGCGGAGATCGAACTTGCAGACACCGCCGCCACCAGGCAAGCAGCCAAGGCCATCGCGGCCACGATCGAAACTCTAAAGCCTGGCAACATGTGTACTCCGCTTGCCGTCCAACGCTCACTATAGAGCGATCTCTAGCACAGAGCGCGTCGCTTTGCATACCGTGTCAAACTGAAACGACGAAATCGTTCAACGCGTGCAATTACTTACAGTCGAGGTTTTCGCGTCGAGAAGCTCCAGCTTGGAGAGCTTGCCTGTCAGGACGAAATCGCCGTAATCCATAGTCAGATCGCGCGTGATGCCGTTCTCATAAAGCTTGAACGACATGCGATAGACCGGAAGGGCATCGGTCTTGGTGTTCTCGTTGAAGTAAGAGATAGTCACCGGCCAGAAGCTCGTCTTGGAAAAGGCACCGGCATTGCCGGCATCGGCCTCTTCGCTGACTGGTGTCACCGGCTTGCCGACGACGGTCGTGGTTGCAAGCGCCTTGTCACCATCGTCGGAGCCATCGAAGACGCGGGCTTCGAACAGACGGTTGCCTGCCTTGGCATTCTTGATGACATCCATCATGTGCTCGGTGGGGAAGCGGCTCGCGGCCAGCTGCAGCTCCTTGCTTGAAGGCTGCTTCAGATCGACCTTGGTTCCGTCGGCCTGATCCTGGGCCGCACCGTTGACCTCCTTGTCGAGTTGGTCGTCGGTGAAGGACTTGGTGTCGAACGTGAACTTGCGGTCCTTCAGGTTCTCGAACGTGTTGGTCTGCTGGTCACTGACGCGCACGGCATCGCCGGTGTCGATCTGCGTCACGAAGCGGAACTTCGTTGTGTAACCAGTGCAATAGTCGCCATCGAACTCATAGACCATGCGGCCGGACATGCCCGAAATACCGGAGCGTTCCGACGCATCCTTCAGCTCCAGATCATAGATCGCCCGATGCGCGATCAGGCCCGTGGCCATCACGGCGCCGGCAGCGGGTGTCGCCGCATGAGCGGTTGCCGAAACGCCTGCAAGTAGAAGCGCGGCAAGACTCGATCGGACCATTGATAATCTCCTGTTGGACTCACCAACGATGTTATAAGAACGCATCCGGCTAAATCGAGGCTCGATCGTGTCACAAAATTGATTCAAGCCCAGATGCATAGTTTTAGAACTATTCACAATAAAAGCGGAGAGAAAAATGTCCGATCAGATCGCCGCAAGGCTCAAAGAGATGGGGATATCCCTGCCCCAAGCCGCAGCGCCCGCCGCCAACTACGTTCCCTACGTCATTGCGGGCAACGTTCTCCACATCTCCGGCCAACTGCCGCTCGAAGACGGCAAGATCGCCGTCACCGGCCATCTCGGCCGCAATGTCGACGTCGCCACGGGCCAGCGCGCCGCTGAACTCTGCGCCATCAACATCCTGGCGCAGGCAAGTGCGGCGCTCGGCGGCGATCTCGGCCGCATCAAGCGCGTCATCAAGCTGAACGGCTTCGTGGCGTCTGTCCCTGAGTTCGTCGAGCAGCACCTCGTCATCAACGGCGCGTCGAACCTCATCGCCAATGTTCTCGGCGATGCCGGAAAACACGCCCGTGCCGCCGTCGGCATGGTAGCGCTGCCGATGAACGCCGCCGTCGAAATCGATGCCATCATGGAAATCGCGTAATGACCTCTGCAGCATGGCTTAAGGAACGTCCCGTCGCCCACCGCGGCTATCACGACCAGAACAAGGTCGTTTGGGAAAATACGCTTTCCGCCTTCGCGCGCGCGGTCGAGGCTGGCTTTGCGATCGAGTGCGACCTGCACTACGCCTCGGATGGCGTTCCAGTCGTCTTTCACGATGAGAACCTCGAGCGCCTGTGCAACCTCAAGGGCGACGTGCGCGAGCGCACATCGAAGGAACTCGGGATGCTTTCCGTCGGCGGAACGGCCGACAAGATCCCGACGCTCAGGCAGCTTCTCGAACTTGTGAAGGGAAAAGTGCCGCTCGTGATCGAGCTCAAGGGCCGCGAAACCGACGACGAAGGTTTCGTCGAAGCGGTGCTGGAAGAGCTCGATGGCTATGAAGGCCAGGTGGCGCTGATGAGTTTCGATCATTGGCTCTTGAAAGAGTTGAAGGCGCTGAACGCGCCCTACCCGATCGGGCTGACGGCCGGCGGAAACAAGCCGGAGGAGTTTCAAGCCCATGAAAAGGCTATGAAACACGGTCTCGACTTCATTTCCTATTTCTATGCCGACCTGCCCAACCCGTTCATCACGGCCGAGCGCGAGAAGGGTATCGTCGTCATCACCTGGACGGTTCGCGACAAGAAGGCGCGCAAGCACAGCTTCCAAAACGCCGACCAGATAACCTTCGAAGGCTTCGACCCGCGCGCCTCCGTTTGACGCTCGCCTTTTCAACAAGCCCTCGCTTTTTCACCAGGATGTGCGCAGACTGACAATGCCCCCAAATCATTGAAACGGTCTCGCATTCGCTCCATGACTGATGAACTTTCAATCCGCATAGAGCGGTCTTTCACCACGATTTCCCCGGAGAGCTGGTCCAAGCTCGCCGGGGCTTCCCGATCAAGCACATCGATCGCCTACAATCCCTTCGTCTCTCATGCCTTCCTGTCGTCGCTCGAGGAGTCGGGGTCGGCAACGGCCGAGACGGGCTGGCTCGGGCACCACATGCTCCTCGAGACAGAGGACGGGCGCCTCGTCGGCGCCCTGCCCGGTTATCTGAAGAACCACAGCAAGGGCGAATACGTCTTCGACCATGGCTGGGCCGATGCCTTCGAGCGGGCCGGCGGCCGCTATTATCCGAAGCTGCAATGCTCGATCCCCTTTACTCCCGCCACCGGCCCGCGCCTTCTGGTCGCCGAGGATTATCCGCGTCTGGCCGTACAGGACGCGATGGCGGAAAGCCTGAAGGAAGTGGTGCGGCGGCTTGGCGTGTCCTCCGCGCACATCACCTTCGTACCCGATGACGAGATGGCGGTTCTGGAGAGCGAGGACTATCTGCACCGCACAGATCAGCAGT
The DNA here is from genome assembly GCA_900472605.1 of Hyphomicrobiales bacterium. GTDB lineage: Bacteria > Pseudomonadota > Alphaproteobacteria > Rhizobiales > Rhizobiaceae > Rhizobium. The sequence continues at coordinate 134,210 of UCJD01000067.1, forward strand.
TCCACTTCATCAACGAAGGCTACGCCAACCACGACGAATTCCTGGAGACGCTCGCCTCGCGCAAGCGCAAGGCGCTGCGCAAGGAACGCCGCGCCGCGCTCGAAAACGGCATCAGCATCGACTGGCTGACCGGCAGCGACCTGACCGAGGATATCTGGGACCAGTTCTTCGCCTTCTACATGGATACGGGCAGCCGCAAATGGGGCCGTCCTTATCTGACGCGGGCGTTCTACTCGCTGATCGGCGAACGCATGCCTGAGGATATCCTACTGGTCATGGCCAAGCACAATGGCCGCTATGTCGCCGGCGCGATCAACTTCATCGGCTCCGAAACGCTCTATGGCCGGCACTGGGGCTGCATCGAGGATCATCCCTTCCTGCATTTCGAGGTCTGCTATCACCAGGCTATCGATTTCGCGATTGCCAAGGGACTGAAGCGGGTGGAAGCCGGCGCGCAGGGAGAGCACAAGCTGGCGCGAGGTTACCTGCCGGTGACAACGCACTCGGCCCATTATGTCGCCCATGCCGGCCTGCGTCAGGCGATCGGCGATTACCTCGCCCGCGAGCGCGACGACGTCGAGCACATGAAAGAGATTTTGAGCGAGCACAGCCCGTTCCGTCGCGGCGAGCGGCTTCAGGAGGATTGACGCCCTCGCCTTCGTCGCGCTACCCCGGACACAACAGCATCAGGAGAGACAGCCCATGACGAGCGCGGCTTACGACACCAACAACATCTTCGCCAAGATCCTGCGTGGCGAGATCCCCTCGGTCAAGGTCTATGAGGACGAGCATACGCTGGCCTTCATGGATGTGATGCCGCAGGCGCCGGGCCACGTCCTTGTCGTGCCGAAGGCCGCGTCGCGCAACCTCCTCGATGCCGATCCCGCCGCACTCGCCAAGACCATTCCCGTCGTGCAGACGATCGCCAATGCGGTGAAGGAAGCCTTTGACGCCGATGGCGTGTTCGTCTGCCAGTTCAACGAACCGGCCGCCGGCCAGACCGTCTTCCACCTGCACTTCCACGTCATCCCACGCCATGACGGTATCGCGCTGAAGCCGCATTCCGGCCAGATGGAAGATGGCGCCGTGCTGGCGGCGAATGCGGAGAAGATCAAGGCGGAGCTTTGATCACCGCGCGGTGACGGTAGGCGCAGCTTGCCTGCACGCCGAGTCGTTCTTCAACTGACGAAGAGCGATACCGGCGAGGCTGTATGCCAAGCCAAACACCACAATGCCCCCCAGGACATCCGCCAGATTGTGCCCGCCCTGAATGACGATGGCGGGCATCATCAGCGCATTCAACGCAAGAAAGATCAGGCCCAGCCGGCGAATGCGCATCATGAACACCGCCGACATGGTCGCCATGACGGTATGGAATGACGGAAAGCCAATCACGCCAAGCACGTTGCGCGGCGACAGAAAGCCCGCTCCGTGCCGTCCAAGTTCGACAAGCGCGGCGCCGTATTCGGGGCCAACCGCCAAGGGAACCGCATCGGTCACTGCCTTGGGGAGCTGGTAGATGGACGACGCTCCGAATGACGGAAAGAACGACCAGCAAATGATGGCGAGCAGCGCGCCGATGACGCCCGTCAGCAGGAAGTGGTGCAGCATTCGCAGCCGGCCTGAAAACCCGAGAACGAAGATGATGACAAGCAACTGCGGCAGCGAGGTCGCGTAGACCGCCTGCAGCAGCATGCCGACGCGCGGATAGTTCGATGCCCATTCGACGAAACCCGGCCAGTGAAAACCGAACAGGGCGTCGAAACGCGCAAGGTCGCCATCAATAGGTTCCGTGGTCAATGGCAGCAGCAGGTAGTTGAAGACCGACCCGGCTATCGTGAACCAGATGAAGAGTCCGGCCGCCGTCGCGGTGGCCGCGATGGCCTGATTCTTCCTTACGTGACGGTAGAACTGGCCGAGAAGCAGCGCGCCCAAACCGCAGGCCACCATGCCGGCATAGCCGACCACATCAATGCCAACATCCTTCAGCCACAGCAACGCGGCGTCCAGCGCCGCCAACACTGCAATAACGGTGATGATGACACGCTCGGCAGGCACAAACACCATGGATCAGGCTCCTTGATCGCGCCTGATATAATTCAATGCGTTTAACATTCGGCTAAGTGGCCGAGGTGACTGCAGTGCTTTGACCATTGCGGCCGAGATGGTAGCACCGTGCTTCGATCCTCGGGACGAGTGTACGGCCAAGGGTCTAACACGGTGGCGGGAGCAGGACCTCGGTGGCCAACACGACATAGAAAAAGGCGGCCCGGGAGCCGCCTTTTTTATTCGCCTTACTTCTTCGGCACCCTCGGCACCGCGCCGCTTTTCTTCGGCGCGCTCTTCACCTCGGGCTCGGCGACGGCCGCTTTCGCCTTCTTGGCAGTCGCCTTCTTGGCCTTGGCCTTCGTCTTCAGCTCGCCGTCATCCTCGTCGTCGACCTCGGGGTGCACGACCTCGGCTTCCGGCTTCGGCTTGATCGGTGCCGTGTCGGACACAGATTCCAGGATAATGCCCTTTGTGCCATCTTCCTTCGGTCCAACGGTGACGCTGACGACGCCGCCCTTCTTCAGCTTGCCGAAAAGGATTTCGTTGGCCAGCGGCTTCTTGATCACGTCCTGGATGACGCGCGCCAGCGGACGGGCGCCCATCTTCTCGTCGTAACCCTTGTCGGCCAGCCAGGAGATCGCGTCCTCGTGCAGGTCGAAGGTGACGTTGCGTTCGGACAGCTGCGCTTCGAGCTGCATGATGAATTTCTGCACGACCTTGTGGATGACCACTGTCGGCAGCGGCGCGAACGGGATGACCGCGTCGAGACGGTTGCGGAACTCAGGCGTGAAGATGCGGTTCAGCGCCTCCTCGTCCTCGCCGGTGCGCTTGGACGAGCCGAAGCCGAAGGCGGCCTTGGCCATCTCAGACGCGCCCGCATTGGTCGTCATGATTAGGATGACGTTGCGGAAGTCGATCTTCTTGCCGTTGTGGTCGGTGAGCGTGCCGTGGTCCATCACCTGCAACAGGATGTTGTAGATGTCGGGATGGGCCTTTTCGATTTCGTCGAGCAGAACCACGCAATGCGGATGCTGATCGACGCCATCGGTCAGAAGACCGCCCTGGTCGAAGCCGACATAGCCGGGAGGTGCACCGAGCAGACGCGAGACCGTGTGCCGCTCCATGTATTCCGACATGTCGAAGCGCAGGAGTTCGACGCCGAGCGACGAGGCAAGCTGCTTGGCCACTTCCGTCTTGCCGACGCCCGTGGGGCCGGAGAAGACGTAGGAGCCGATCGGCTTGTTCGGTTCGCGCAGGCCGGCACGGGCCAGCTTGATCGAGGTCGACAGGGCTTCGATGGCCAGATCCTGGCCGTAGACCACCGAGCGCAGTTCCTGCTCGAGATTGGCGAGGACGGCTTCGTCGTCCTTCGACACGCTCTTTGGGGGGATGCGGGCCATCGTGGCGATCGTCGCCTCGATTTCCTTCTCGGTGATCAGCTTGCGGCGCTTGGACGGCGGCAGCAGCATCTGAGCCGCACCGGTTTCGTCGATCACGTCGATCGCCTTGTCCGGCAGCTTGCGGTCGGAGATGTAGCGCGCCGACAGCTCGACCGCCGTCTTGATGGCGTCGTTCGAGTAGCGCAGGTGGTGATATTCTTCGAAGTAGGGCTTCAGCCCCTTCATGATGGCGATGGCGTCATCGATGGAGGGTTCCGCCACGTCGATCTTCTGGAAGCGACGCACCAGTGCCCGGTCCTTCTCGAAGAACTGGCGGTATTCCTTGTAGGTCGTAGACCCGATGCAGCGGATCGCGCCCGAGGACAGAGCCGGCTTCAAGAGGTTCGAGGCATCCATGGCGCCGCCCGAGGTTGCGCCGGCGCCGATCACCGTGTGGATCTCGTCGATGAAGAGCACCGCGCCCGGATACTCCTCGAGCTCCTTGACGACCTGCTTCAAGCGTTCCTCGAAGTCACCGCGATAGCGCGTACCGGCGAGCAGCGTGCCCATGTCGAGCGAGAAGATCGTCGCATCGGCCAGCGCTTCCGGAACCTTGCCTTCCATGATCCGCTTGGCCAGACCTTCGGCAATCGCCGTCTTGCCGACGCCGGGGTCACCGACATAGAGCGGATTGTTCTTCGAACGGCGGCACAGGATCTGGATGGTGCGATTGACCTCGGCGTGGCGGCCGATCAGCGGATCGATCTTGCCGGTCTTCGCCTTCTCGTTGAGGTTGACGCAGTAAGCCTTCAGCGCGTCCTGCTGCTTCTTGGCGCCGCCTTCTTCCTCGGCACCACGCGCAGCATTCGGCTTGCTTTCGGCTTCGCCTTCCTCGGCGCCACGCGGCGTACGATTCTCCGAAGAGCCGGCGCGCTTGCCGATGCCGTGCGAGATGTAGTTGACCGCGTCGTAGCGGGTCATTTCCTGCTCCTGCAGGAAGTAGGCCGCATGGCTTTCGCGCTCGGCGAAGATGGCGACGAGCACGTTGGCGCCGGTTACTTCCTCGCGGCCGGACGACTGGACATGGATCACCGCCCGCTGGATGACGCGCTGGAAGCCGGAGGTGGGCTTCGAGTCCTCATCGTAACCGGTGATCAGGTTGGAGAGTTCATTGTCGACGTATTCGACGAGCGTTTTCTTCAGCGCGACGAGGTCGACATTGCAGGCGCCCATGACGGCTGCCGCATCGGCATCGTCGATCAGGGCGAGCAGCAGATGCTCGAGCGTCGCATATTCATGATGCCGCTCGTTGGCAAAGGTCAGTGCCTGATGGAGCGCCTTCTCTAAGCTAGGCGAAAATGTTGGCACGTTCAGATCCTCACTTCTTTTCCATGACGCATTGCAGCGGATGCTGGTGCTGCCGGGCGAAGTCCATCACCTGGCTCACCTTGGTCTCCGCCACCTCGTATGTAAATGTTCCGCACTCGCCGACGCCGTGATTGTGGACATGCAGCATGATGCGGGTGGCACTTTCACGATCCTTCTGAAAAAACCGCTCCAGGATGTGGATGACGAATTCCATCGGCGTGTAGTCGTCGTTCAGAATAAGCACGCGGTACAGGTTGGGCTTCTTGGTCTTCGGTTTGGTGCGCGTGATAACCGAGGTGCCGCGATTTCCGTTGTCCCCGTTCCTTTCGCCGTCATTTTGCATCCGGATCGGCTTTACGATCATTTTCATTCGTTCCTCGATCAATCCGGTGGTGCATGGGAGGTGTGCTTTACCCGCCGAATGTCTGACTACTAACTTAGTTCATAATCGTGCGATTTTAAGCCCCTTGCTTCACACTGCAATCACAATTCGCCCGCGTCAGCCGCAAAGACACAAAAATAGCGCGCAGATTTGCGACTGCCTGGCGGCAAAACAAAAAGACCGGCTGCAGATGCGTAGCCGGCCTTTGTTTTTCAAGTGGTATCTCGCTCGCGCGCGGACGAGTTTACGCCGCGGTTTGCACCGGCGCCGGCTTCATCGCCTTGGTGGCAGCGGCGACCGGCGCTTCGTATGGCTTGTAGGCGCTCTTGGCGATGTCGGAGTACATTTCCGTCAGCTTCGTCGCTTCGGCGACAAAGCTTTCATAAGCGGACTTCACATAGCTGGTCTGCAATTCGAAGACGGTTTCGAGGCTGCGCGCGCCCGACAGGGTCTCGAAATGCGTGACCGCGTCCTGGAAAGACTTCTTGGAATATTCGGTGGTTTCCGTCGCAATCGCCTGCAGACCCTTGGCGGTTTCCGAGTAGCTTTTCAGCACCGCGTCCATGGCTTCCTTGCTCTTGCGATTCGTGTCCTCAAAATTCAGCATGACTATCCTCCTTGTCTTGCGTACTTGTCTTGCGTACTTGCCGTGCGTGGGCCTCCTTGCCCTGCGTCGATAGCGGAGGTTAGCTGCAGCGCACACGAAGTCAAGCGACTTTGTGCGATGCAAAACAATCATTGGTTGTGACCGGAAGTGCAATCCCGGCCCGCTTTTCGAGCGACGTACGTCTTTAATTGATTTCGCTAAAATATATCAGGCGGCCGCAACCGTAAGCTTTGAACAAAAATCCGGTTGCGGGCCGCCAATGCTTTTCCGGAGAAATCAATCGAGCAGGTCGGCCGGAACCTTGCCGCCATTTTCCGACAGCTTCTTCAGAAGCGCCTTGTGCAGGAACATGTTCATCGTCGCACTGTCGTTCTTGTCGCCGGTATAGCCGAGCTCGGTTGCCAGCTCCTTGCGCTCGGTCAGGCTGGCATCCATGCCGACGGCTTTCATGAGATCGACGATCGAACGGCGCCAGTCGAGCTTCTGGCCGCTCTTCTTGACGGCGGCGTCGAGCACCATGACGATATCGACCGAGGTCGATGGCGCGGATGTGGCTGGCGATGTGGCGGCTGGTGTCGGAGACGGGCTTGGCGCAGCGGAGGGCGATATCGGCGCCTGCGCGGGCTCAATCTTCGGCGCAGCTGCCGGCGTTGCCTCGGCGGCGTGAGCCTCGCCCCAGATTGCGTGTTTGATCTTGTCGAAAATACCCATGTCCGGTTTCCCCTTGATGGCGCTTGAGCACATGCTCAAAGCCAAGATGGGGCGCAAGACCGGGTGGTCCAGAGCGGGACGGTAATTTCGGCCAGGCCGCGACGCCGCGGCCCAGGCACAATCGGTGCGAGAAGACCTCGCGACCGGATCAGAGATCGACGTCGAGGATCGCCATCGAGAAATTGTAGGAACGGTCGCCGTCCTCGTCGTCGATGTAGACGACGCCCAGAAATTCCTCGCCCATGTAGACTTCAGCGGAGTCGTTCTTGCGCGGACGTGCCTTGACGATCATTTCCGGATTGAACGTGCGTTTGAAATAGGCGTCGAGTTTCTTGATTTCTTCGGGCTTCACACTGCATCTCCTGAGCGGTCTCAATGGCCGCTTTTTGCATGGGAAAGATAGGCCTGTAAAGGCGCGGAGGCAGCTGCGACACCGCTTTCCCCGCCGTTCTTCAGGCCGTCTTGTCGCTTTGGGCGACGCGAAAACGGCTAGATGTCGGCGCCCATCACCTGGTCCATGATCACCTGATCCATGAGCCTGGATGGTTCCGAACAGCCGGCCGTGCCGACCACCTTGGCGGGTACGCCCGCGACTGTCGTCTTCGGTGGCACAGCCTTCAGTACGACGGAGCCGGCGGCGATGCGCGAGCAATGGCCGATCTCGATATTGCCGAGAATCTTGGCGCCGGCGCCGATCAGCACACCGCTGGCGATCTTCGGATGGCGATCGGCACCTTCCTTGCCGGTGCCCCCGAGCGTGACGCCGTGCAGGATCGAGACGTTGTCGCCGATGACGGCGGTTTCCCCGACGACGAGGCCCGTGGCATGATCGAGGAAGATGCCGCGGCCGATACGAGCGGCGGGGTTGATATCGGTCTGGAAGACGCTGGACGAGCGGCTCTGCAGATAAAGCGCCAGATCACGGCGACCGCGGTTAAGCAGCCAGTGCGCCAGCCGGTGGGTCTGCAGCGCGTGGAAACCCTTGAAATAAAGCAGCGCTTCCATGAAGCGCAGGCAAGCCGGGTCGCGGTCATAGACGGCCTGGATGTCGACGCGCAGAATGGCGCCCCATTCCGGCCAATCCGCCAACATCTGGTCGAAGGTCTGGCGCAGCAGGATCGCCTGCATGTCGGGATGATCGAGACGCTCGCAGATGCGGTAGATCACGCATTCCTCGAGCGAGCGATGGTTGAGCACGGTCGAATACAGAAATGCCGCCAGCACCGGATCGGCTTCGGCCGCAAGGCGCGCTTCCTCGCGCAAACTGTCCCAGATCGGGTCCATCGCCTTGAGCGAACCTTGGGTCTCAAGAGGACGAATATCTGACTTCGCGACCATCGCGGTCTCCTTGTCTTCCAGATAGCATTGCATCTGGGCATTGTATTCCGGCTGAATCCGTCGATCGGCACCGGGCATTTGCGCCCGAGTGTCACCCTATATAGGGCAAAATCCGGCTGATATAAATGGGGCGGCGGAAACAGCTTTTCGCTATTTCCGGCTTTTGGTGAATGATCGCCCTTGCTCGCCCGGCCCCAATGTCACCGACCGGCGAGATCGGCGTAAAAGTCCAGCACGGCCGCCTTGAACACCTTGTCGCCGACAGCAAGCATATGGTCGCGACCGGGGATATCGAGCGCGCGGGCATCAGGCATCAGCGCCGCGAGTTCCTGCGGAGAGCCGGCAATATCGTCCTTGGTTCCGACCGCCACCAGCGTCGGTGCCACGATCTTTGCCATGTCGCTTCTTTCGACCAGATCGCGCGATCCCCTGATGCAGGCGGCGAGCGCCTGGCGGTCGCTCTTCGTCTGCTCGGCGAAGGCGCGGAACATCCGTCCGCGCGCATGGGTAACGCCATCGATAGACGGCGCCAGCAGTGCATCGGCGATCGGGTCCCAATCGCCGACACCGTCCGTCATGCCGATGCCGAGGCCGCCGAGCACCAGCGAGCGAACACGATCGGGCCGCTTGAGCGCCGCGAAGACCGAGATGCGCGCGCCCATCGAGTAGCCGATCAGGTTGGCTTCCGGAATGCCCAGATGATCGAGCAGCGCGATGGAATCAGCCGCCATGATCCAGGGGCGATAGGCTTCGGAATCATGCGGCTTGTCGCTTGCGCCGTGGCCTCTGTTGTCCATGGCGATCACCCGGTATCCTGCCTCGCCCAGCGTTTTCAGCCAGCCGGGATAGACCCAGTTGACGCTGGCGGTGGACGCGAAACCGTGGATGAGCAGCACCGGCGGCCCCTCAGGATTTCCCTCGTCGAAATAGGAGAGGTTCAAGCCGTCGTGGACGAAGCTGGAAAAGGCAGGCGTATTCAAGTTCATCGGGGCAGTCCTGTTTTGCCGGGACCATATTTTATCGCGCCGCTGACGGGAACCCCTGCGCCAATCAAAAAGCACGGTCAAAAAGCACCTCCAAAAACTATCGGGCGCCCCTCTCCTTTGGCTCGACACATTTCCGGCGACGCACTATAAGGTGCGCACGTTTTCAAAGGCATTCGGAGATCCCTCATGGCCGGTCACAATATCCCTCACTTCCAGAACGACGGCGGACACCGTGTCATCGAAGTCGGCGTGAAGGAATTCATGTGCACTGGCGCCTCCGCTCCTTATGACCACCCCCACATCTTCATCGACATGGGCGACGAGAACGAGAAGGTCTGTTCCTACTGCTCGACGCTCTACCGCTTCAACGGCGCGCTGAAGGCCACCCAGACGAACCCGGCTGGTTGCGTCTTCCACTTCCAGGTCGCTTAATTCTAAAACACAGATTGGATCGACCATGTCGGTCGAACATGCCGCTATCATCGGAGCGGGCGTCGCTGGCCTGACGGCGGCGCTGGCACTCGCCAGGCATGGCATTCGTTCCGAGATCTTCGAGCAGGCGCCTGAACTGACCGAGGTGGGCGCCGGGTTGCAGATATCACCCAATGCGTCGCGCATCCTCGACAAGCTCGGCGTTCTCGACCTTTTGACGCCGATCTGGCTCGAGCCGAACAGCATTCGCCTGATCTCCGGCACGTCGCTGCATGAACTGGCGGCCGTGCCATCCGGCCCCGCCGCGCGCGCGCGCTGGGAGGCGCCCTACGGGGTGCTGCATCGCACGAGCCTGCAAGGCGCGCTGCTTGCCGCCGTCCACGACAATCCGCTCTGCACGCTGCATCTCGGCTCGCGCATCGAAAGCGGCGACATGGGCGCCATCACCCGCGCGGGCGGCGTGATCATCGGCGCCGACGGCGTCTGGTCGAAGACGCGCGACCTTATCGCCGACAGCCCCTCCTCGCGCTTCTCCGGCAACATCGCCTATCGATTCACCGTCTCGGCTGACGATGCGCGGGGCGTGCTCAACCGCGAGAGCGTCTCGGCCTTTCTCGGGCCATCGGCACATCTGGTGGCCTATCCGCTGCGAGAGACCGACAGCTTCAACATGGTGGCGATCACCACCGGCCATGCCGGCGCGCGCGAATGGCTGACGCAGCCGACGCAGGCGCAGCGGCAGCAATTGCTCGCACGTTTCTCGCGCTGGAACCCTGCGCTACTGTCGCTCTTCGAAAAATCCGGCGAGATGACCTTCTGGCCGCTTTACGAGGCGACGCGCGGCAAGTGGCACAACAGCCGCGATACGGTGCTGATCGGCGATGCGGCGCACGCTATGATGCCGTTTGCCGCGCAAGGAGCCGCTATGGCGATCGAAGATGCCTACGAACTGGCGTCGTTCCTGGCCAAACGGCCTGCCGCCGAGGCACTGCCGCTGTTCGAGGCGCATCGTGTGCCTCGCGTGAACCGGCTGCGGCAGCGCGGCGCGTTCAACCAGTTCGTCTATCACGCCCGCGGTCCATTCCGGATCGGGCGTGACATCGTGCTGTCGCTGAAGCCGCCGCAGAGTCTCGCGGCGGACCTCGACTGGATCTACGCTTATCGCGCGATCGATTGATCAGACCGTCTTGTGATCAGACCGTCTTGGCGGCGGCGAAGCCGCGCTCGATATCGACCTTGATATCGGCGACGTCCTCCAGGCCGATCTGAAGACGGATCACCGGCCCTTCGGTCGGCGCCTTGGTGACGCGGCGGTCGTTCAGATTGACGTGGACCGCCAGGCTTTCGAAGCCACCCCAGGACCAGCCGAGACCGAAGATCCTCAGCGCATCGAGGAAGGCATGCGCCTTCGGCTTGAAGGCGGCCGGGCCATCGGCCTTCAGCACGAAGGAGAAGATGCCGCTGGCACCCTTGAAGTCGCGCTTCCAGAGATCGTGGCCCGGGAAGCTCGGCAGCGCCGGATGCAGGACCGCGGCAACCTCCTCGCGGCCTTCCAGCCATTTTGCGATCGTGAGCGCGCTCTCGTAGTGGCGCTCTAGGCGCACGCCCATGGTGCGCAGGCCGCGCAGGATCTGGTAGGCATCGTCGGGCGCGCCGCAGATGCCGAGCGTGATGTTTGCCTCGTGCAGCTGCGCCCAGTGCTTGGCATTGGCCGAAACCGTGCCCATCAGAATATCGGAGTGGCCGGACGGATATTTCGTCGCCGCGTGGATCGAGATATCGACGCCGTAATCGAGCGGGCGGAAATAGACGGGTGTCGCCCAGGTGTTGTCCATCGTCACCACGGCGCCATGCTTGTGAGCAATCGCTGATATCGCAGGAATATCCTGCATCTCGAAGGTGTTGGAGCCCGGCGCTTCGGTATGCACCAGCTTGGTGTTCGGCCTGATCAGCGTCTCGATACCCACACCGATCGCCGGATCGTAATATTCGACGGAAACGCCGAGCCGCTTCAGCATGGTGTCGCAGAAATGGCGGGTCGGGCCATAGACCGAGTCGACCACCAGCGCATGGTCGCCCGACGACAGGAAGGCCAGGAACGGCACGGTGACGGCTGCGAGACCCGAGGGAACGAGGATCGTTCCGGCCGATCCCTCGAGCGCGTCGATCGCCTCGCAAAGAGCGTCGGTGGTGGGCGTCCCGCGTGTTCCGTAGGTGTATTTCTGCGCCCGCTGATCCATCGCCTTGGCATTCGGAAAAAGCACGGTCGAAGCGTGCACGACGGGCGGATTGACGAAGCCATGATAGTCGGAAGGATCATTGCCGATGTGCGAAAGGCGGGTATTGATGCCGGCGTTTTGAAGCAGGCCGTCTCTGTCTGTCATGTCTAATTAAGCCTTTGGAATGAACGCGCTTTGCCGAAGTCTTGGACCTCTCCCGAGGCCGGGTCAACCCCGCTCACGTAACGTAAAGCCACCCAAGAGAACCGACCGGTACGGTAATTATCCAGATATATCAGTAAGTTTGCGCGATTTTTTTCGCCAAACACTGCCTTTTGGGTAATCAATTGCTCATTTTGTGAGCCGCGCTTAGCAAATTGCCGAAATATCACGCAATCTTGCAGCGCGAGACTTGACCGTCGTGACATTTCCGACTGAGATAGACCCACTCGCGCCGGGAGGGTGTCGGGTCGCTTGGGGGGTCTGCATGCTTCTGCCGACGCTCCCACAATAAACAAAAGATAACGGAAAAAGGTTGGGAAAAATGAAGATTAAGCTTCTGTCGGTCGCCATTGGCGCAGCAGTCTTCGCACTTGGCGCTTCGGCAGCTTCGGCGACGACGCTTGGAGACGTAAAAGCAAAAGGGTTCGTTCAGTGCGGCGTCAACACCGGTCTGACCGGTTTCGCGGCACCTGACGCTTCCGGCAACTGGGCCGGTTTCGACGTCGATTTCTGCAAGGCAGTTGCATCCGCCGTGTTCGGCGATCCGACCAAGGTCAAGTACACGCCGACGAACGCCAAGGAGCGCTTCACCGCGCTGCAGTCCGGCGAAATCGACGTCCTGTCGCGTAACACGACGTGGACCATCAACCGCGACACCGCGCTCGGCTTCAACTTCCGCCCGGTCACCTATTACGACGGCCAGGGCTTCATGGTTCGCAAGAGCCTGAACGTGAAGTCGGCTCTTGAGCTTTCGGGCGCCGCCATCTGCGTACAGTCCGGCACCACGACCGAGCTCAACCTCGCCGACTACTTCAAGGCCAACAACCTTCAGTACAATCCGGTGGTTTTCGAAAAGCTCGAAGAAGTCAACGCAGCCTATGATTCGGGCCGTTGCGACGTCTACACCACCGACCAGTCCGGCCTCTACTCGCTGCGTCTGACGCTGAAGAACCCCGACGAGCACATGATCCTTCCCGAGATCATCTCCAAGGAGCCGCTCGGCCCGGCCGTTCGCCAGGGCGACGACCAGTGGTTCGACATCGTTTCCTGGACGGCTTACGCGCTGGTCAATGCTGAAGAATTCGGCATCACCCAGGCCAATGTCGACGAGATGAAGAGCTCGCCGAACCCTGATATCAAGCGCTTCCTCGGCTCCGAGGCGGACACCAAGATCGGTACCGATCTCGGCCTCACCAACGACTGGGCTGCGAACGTCATCAAGGGCGTCGGCAACTACGGCGAAATCTTCGAGCGCAACATCGGCCAGGGCAGCCCGCTGAAGATCGCTCGCGGCCTGAACGCGCTGTGGAACAAGGGCGGCATCCAGTACGCACCGCCGGTTCGCTAATCCCAGCATAAAGCCCGGAAAGGCGGTTTTGCCGCCTTTCCCTCTTCCAAATAAAAAAAGCCCCAAAAGGGGCACACAGGGGAAAAGCTTGGCATGGCGCAAGACGCGGCTAACACCACACCCATATCCGAAAACGGCTGGAACTACCGGTCCGTACTCAACGACCCGAAATATCGCAGCATCTTCTTCCAAGTCCTGACCGTCGTCGCACTCGTCGGTCTCGTCTGGTGGATAGCGCACAACACCGCGGCCAATCTGGCCCGCAGCAACACGGCCTCGGGCTTCGGCTTCCTGCGCGGCCGCGCCGGCTTCGAAGTCGGCCAGTCGCTGATCCCCTATTCCAGCGACTCGACCTATGGACGCGCGCTTGTCGTCGGCATCCTGAACACGCTGCTCGTGGCAGTGACCGGCATCATCACGGCGACCATCATCGGCTTCATCGTCGGCATCGGGCGCCTGTCGCACAACTGGCTGATCGCCAAGCTGTGCCAGATCTATGTCGAGGTGTTCCGCAACATCCCGCCGCTGCTCGTTATCTTCTTCTGGTATTCCGGCGTTCTCGCCGTTCTGCCGCAGCCGCGTGAATCGCTGCATCTGCCGTTCAGCATGTTCCTGAACAATCGCGGCCTCGCCTTCCCGCGCCCGATCTTCGAAAGCGGCATGCTTGCGGTGCTGGCGGCCTTCGTGATCGCCATCATCGCCGTCATCATCATGGCGCGCTGGGCGCACAAGCGACAGGCGGCGACCGGCAAGCCGTTCCACACCATCTGGGTGTCGATTGGCCTGATCGTCGGACTGCCCCTCGTGGCCTTCCTCGCATCGGGACTGCCGATGTCCTTCGACATTCCCGTTGCCGGCAAGTTCAACCTTACCGGCGGCTCGGTCATCGGACCGGAGTTCATGTCGCTGTTCCTGGCGCTGTCCTTCTACACCGCCTCCTTCATCGCCGAAATCGTGCGCGGCGGTATCCGGGGCGTGCCCAAGGGCCAGTCGGAAGCAGCCGGCGCGCTCGGTCTGCATCCCTCCAGCGTCACGCGCCTCGTCGTCGTGCCGCAGGCCATGCGCATCATCATCCCGCCGCTGACGAGCCAGTATCTCAACCTGACCAAGAACTCGTCGCTGGCGATCGCCATCGGCTTCTCGGACCTCGTTGCGGTCGGCGGCACCATCATGAACCAGAGCGGCCAGGCGATCGAGATCGTCTGTATCTGGGGTATCATCTACCTCGGGCTGAGCATTCTCACCTCGCTGTTCATGAACTGGTTCAATGCCAAGATGGCTCTGGTGGAGAGATAAGACGATGTCCGTATCCAAGAACTCCTTCGTCCGAACCACCATGCTGTCGCCCGAACCCGCTCCGGCGGGCGAAAAGGGCGTCGGCGCCTGGATCCGCAAGAACCTGCTGGCGACGCCGAAAGACGTCGTTTTGACGGTGCTTGCGCTGGCGCTGATCCTCTGGGCCGTACCGCACATCGTCAACTGGCTGTTCATCGAGGCCGTCTGGACCGGTCCCGACCGCACCTTCTGCGCAACGACCGTGCAGGGCGGCGTCCAGCCCGAGGGCTGGAGCGGTGCCTGCTGGGCCTTCGTGCAGGCCAAGTATGATCAATTCATCTTCGGCCGCTATCCGATCAGCGACCGCTGGCGCCCGACCATCGTCGGCATCCTTTTCGTTGCACTCCTGGTGCCGATGCTGATCCCGTCGGCACCGCGCAAGGGCCTGAACGCGATCCTGCTGTTCCTCGTCCTGCCCGTCGTTTCCTTCTGGCTGCTTTACGGCGGCTTCGGTCTGGAGATCGTCGAAACGTCGCTCTGGGGCGGCCTGATGGTGACGCTGATCCTCTCCTTCGTCAGCATCGCGGTCTCCTTCCCTTGCGGCATCCTGCTCGCGCTCGGTCGGCGATCGAAGATGCCTGTCATCCGCATGGTTTGCGTGGCCTTCATCGAAATCGTCCGCGGCGTGCCGCTGATCACCGTCCTGTTCATGGCAAGCGTCATGCTGCCGCTGTTCCTGCCGACCGGCTGGACCATCGACAAGCTGCTGCGCGCGCTGATCGGGGTGTCGATCTTCACCTCGGCCTATATGGCCGAAGTCATCCGCGGCGGCCTGCAGGCCATTCCGAAAGGCCAGTTCGAAGGCGCGGATTCGCTCGGCCTCGGCTACTGGCAGAAGACCCGGCTCGTCATCATGCCGCAGGCGATCAAGCTGGTTATCCCCAGCATCGTCAACACCTTCATCGGCACGTTCAAGGATACGTCGCTGGTATCGATCATCGGCATGTTCGACCTGCTGAACATCGTGCGCCTGAACTTCTCGGACGCCAACTGGGCAAGTGCGGTGACGCCCTTGACCGGCCTGATCTTCGCGGGCTTCGTTTTCTGGCTTTTCTGCTTCGGCATGTCACGCTATTCAAACTTCATGGAACGCCACCTCGACACTGGCCACAAACGATAAGAGCAAGGGGAAAAATCATGGCTGAAGCCCAACCCAAGAAGATGACCGTGTCGGCAACCGATGTTGCCATCGAAATCATCGGCATGAACAAGTGGTACGGTGATTTCCACGTGCTGCGCGACATCAACCTGAAGGTCATGCGCGGCGAACGCATCGTCATCGCCGGCCCTTCCGGCTCCGGCAAGTCGACGATGATCCGCTGCATCAACCGCCTGGAAGAGCACCAGAAGGGCCAGATCATCGTCGATGGCACCGAGCTCACCAACGACCTGAAGAAGATCGACGAGGTGCGCCGCGAAGTCGGGATGGTGTTCCAGCACTTCAACCTCTTCCCGCATCTGACGATTCTCGAAAACTGCACGCTGGCGCCGATCTGGGTGCGCAAGATGCCGAAGAAGCAGGCCGAAGAGATCGCCATGCACTTCCTCAAGCGCGTCAAAATCCCCGAGCAGGCCAACAAGTATCCGGGCCAGCTTTCCGGCGGCCAGCAGCAGCGCGTGGCGATCGCCCGCTCGCTGTGCATGAACCCGAAGATCATGCTGTTCGACGAGCCGACCTCGGCGCTCGATCCTGAAATGATCAAGGAAGTGCTGGACACCATGGTCGGTCTTGCCGAAGAAGGCATGACGATGCTGTGCGTCACCCACGAAATGGGCTTCGCCCGCCAGGTCGCCAACCGCGTCATCTTCATGGACCAGGGCCAGATCGTCGAACAGAACTCGCCCGCCGAGTTCTTCGACAATCCGCAGCACGAGCGCACCAAGCTGTTCCTCAGCCAGATCCTGCACTAGCGTTTGCGACAGCAACGCTCAATGAAAAACCCGCCCGGCAAATGCCGCGGCGGGTTTCTGTTTCTAGCGTTTCTGATGGTGCCTTACACCAACATAAAATGCCGAACTCAGCCCTTCAGCTTGGCGTTGCAGAGGCTGTAGAAGCCGCCGCCCTTCTGGATCCACTTCAGGCCGTTCAGCGTGTTGGCGTCCTTGTTGGTGTGGTAGGAATCGACGCAGGTGTGCATGCGGCCCTTGCCGGGGGTTTCCTTGGCGTATTTGGGCGAAATCGCCGTTGGGAAGGTCACGCCCTTGGGAGCGTCCATCGTCGGCTTTTCAGGCTCGGCGCCGGTTGCCATCGTGACGTCGGGCTCGGCGGTGGCATCCGGGCCACACTGTGCCTTGCGGAAATCGTTCCACTTGATGTCCTTGGCCGACCCATCCGCCTGCGCCGACTTGTACTTCGCGCTGCACTCTTTCATCGAGAGCGCGGAAGAGGGCGTGGCGAAGGCAAGCGCACCGAGCAGGGAAACAGAGGCGAGAATTGTCAGATGTTTGATCATGGTCATTCCTCCAAAGCCTTATATACAGGCTAAGCCACTCTTATCCCGGCGCATTTTGTTGTCAACGCGGCTTTTTCGATGGTTTTGAGAATATTGCGTGACATAGCGGCGCGCCACTTGCAGCGACACCGCCCAGGTCGCACCGGGCCGCTACCCCATCCTTTCACGCAGCCGTGAGCGGGTGTATAGTCGCGCCGCTGGTTCTTCCCTGCATTTTCTATGGAGGATGACATGCGCCAACCCGACATGCAAAAAGTGGATGCCCTCGTCGGCCGGCTGGTCGGCGATATCGGCGCCGCCGTATCCGGCTCCCTGGTGGTGCTCGGCGACGACCTCGGACTGTTCAAGGCGATGGCCGACGGCGAGCCGGTGACCGCGTCGGACCTGTCGAAAAAGACGGCGGTCAAGGAACGCTATCTGCGCGAATGGCTGTCGGCGCTCGCCGCCGCCGACTATCTGACATACGACGAAAAGACCGACCGTTTCCGGCTGACGCCCGAGCAGGCGCTGGTTTTCGCCGACGAGGACAGCCCCGCCTTCTTCACCGGCGCGTTCCAGCTGGTGCAGGCGATGTGGACGGACGAACCGAAGGTGGCCGATGCCTTCCGCACCGGCAAGGGGCTGGGGTGGCACGAGCACAGCAACTGCCTGTTTCGCGGCACCGAGCGCTTCTTCCGCACCGGCTACAACAACAGCCTCGTCACCGAATGGATTCCGGCGCTCGACGGCGTCGAGGACAAGCTGAAGGCGGGCGCGAAGGTGGCCGATGTCGGCTGCGGCCACGGCAGTTCGACCATCCTGATGGCGCAGGCCTATCCCGCCTCGCGCTTTACCGGCTACGACTATCACATGCCGTCGATCGAACGCGCCCGAATGGCGGCCAAGGAAGCCGGCGTGTCCGATCGCGTCAGCTTCGAGCAGGCGGCGGCCTCAAGCTTTCCGGCGGGACGATATGACCTCGTCGCGATGTTCGATTGCCTGCATGACATGGGCGATCCCGTCGGCGCGGGAAAGCACGTGAAGGACACGCTTGCGCCCGATGGCACCTGGATGATCGTCGAGCCCTTCGCGCATGATCGCCTCAAGGACAATCTCAACCCCGTCGGCCGCGTCTATTACGGCGCCTCGACGATGATCTGCACGCCCGCCTCGATGTCGCAGGAGGTCGGACTGGCGCTCGGCGCGCAGGCCGGAGAGACGCGATTGCGCAAGGTCGCGCTCGACGCCGGCTTCAAGCATTTCCACCGCGCCACCGAAACGCCGTTCAACATGGTGTTCGAGGTTCGCGCTTGAAAAGAGGCCGCACTCCACGGACCCAACCGGATCGAAGCACCGACGAACGCTGAAAATAGCAATTAACTATCAATCAGATAGGGAAAAGATCAGCACATCGCCATTTTTATGCGTTTTGCCGCTTGCGGGAATCCTAGTGCCTGATTATAAGGGCGCCACCACGAAGGAAGCGCCCTTCGTCTATCGGTTAGGACACCAGATTTTCATTCTGGGAAGAGGGGTTCGACTCCCCTAGGGCGTGCCACTTCTCTCTTCGTTATCATTGATAACGAACAGCTTTTTCCAAAAAATTCCCTTCAGTTGACATAAATGACGAACGGTCCGCGTGGGCTGACGGCGTCATAGCGCATCGCGCCTATGCCATCAGGCGCGCACCCATGAGATGCGCGCCCTCTCCCGCCCTCAATCGCGATATTGCGGCTCCTCGGCGTCGAGCATGCGCTTGATCGCCTCCAGATGCAGCCGCGCCGATTCCGGGTCGCCCTCGCGCATCTGCCGGTAGGCAGCCTCGGCGATATCGGGGGCGACGGGCAAGACCTGGCGTCCGGTGGATAGCGCCAGTGTCTGCACCTGGCAGGCGCGTTCGAGATAATAGAGGTCGTCCCAGGCTTCGGCGATGTTCGGCGCCAGCACCATGACGCCGTGATGCTTCATGAAAACGATGTCGGCATCGCCGATCGCATCGGCGATCCGGTCGCCCTCGCGCTCGTCCAGCGCCAGGCCGTTGTAATCGCGGTCATAGGCGGTGCGGCCGTAGAATTTCAGCGCCGTCTGGCCGGCGAAGATCAGCGGCTCGCCCTCGGTCATCGACAGCGCCGTGGCATAGGGCATGTGGGTGTGGAAGGCGACGCGGGCGCGCGGAACGCGGGCGTGGATGCGCGCATGGATATAGAAGGCGGTCGCCTCCGGCTCGCCCTCGCCCGCGACGACGTTGCCGTGAAAATCGCAGATCAGCAGCTTCGAGGCCGTCAGCTCGCGAAAGGCATAGCCATAAGGATTGACGATGAACAGGTCGTCATAGCCGGGGACGAGCGCCGAGAAATGGTTGCAGATCCCCTCCTCGAGCCCATGGCGCGCGGCCATACGAAAGCAGGCGGCCAGATCGGCGCGAGCCTGCCACACCTCCTTGGTGTCGAGTTTCGGCTGGTTGGCGCCGGAGACGCCGGTTGCCGCGAAGGATTTGTTCAGGGAATGCGCCATATCGATGCTCCATTGCGGTATCATATCCACGCGACCCGCAGGCGAGTCCTGATGATCGTCGCATGGTAACGTTCCGACCAAAGAAGGCCAGCAGCGCCGGTATAAAAATATCGGTCGCCGCACGTGTCTCCAGATGGAGACTTGCAGCGGCCATCACCTCACGGCGCCAGAGCGCCGTCGATCACCCGCAGCTGGACGCGGCGCGAACCCTGATAGTGATTGTCGCCGAGCGAGCCCGCCACATGCAGATTGGCGCCGCGCGAGTTCAGGAGCAGGTTCCCGAGCTGCGTATCGGCGGCGCGGAAGGCGATGCCGTCAAGGCGGGCGCCGTCCATGGCTTCGAGCGTGACCTTCACATGCTTTTCGCCGACGATCCTCGAATCGCGGACGCGATGGGCGGGGATGGCGAAGATCGGCTGCGAATGGCCGGAACCATAAGGTCCCGCCGTTTCCAGGCGATCGATCAGATCGATCGTCGCGCCGCTGGCGCCGATCGCGCCGTCGATCTTGAGCGTCTCATTGGCAACCAGCGCCGCCACGGTCTTTTCGGCGCGTTCCGAAAAGAAGCCGCGCAGGCGGCCGAGCTTGTCGCGCTCGACGGTGAGGCCAGCCGCCATCGCATGGCCGCCGCCCTTGACCAGCAGCCCCTCGTCCACTGCCGCGCGCACCATCTTGCCCATGTCGAAACCGTTGATCGAGCGGCCGGAGCCGGTGCCCTTGCCGTTCGGGTCGAAAGCGATGGCGAAGGCCGGGCGCTTGAACTTCTCCTTCAGCCGCGCCGCGATCAGGCCGACGATGCCGGGATGCCATTTTTCATGCGCGGTAACGATCACGGACGCGCCGCTGCCGTCGCCATACTCTGCATAGGCCTCGGCTTCCGCCTCCTGCAGCATGTGAGCTTCCATCACCTGGCGGTCGCGGTTGAGCTCGTCCAGACGCTCGGCGATGGCCTCGGCTTCGCCCGCATCATCAAGTGTCAATAGCCGGCTACCGAGCGCCGCGTCGCTGATGCGGCCGCCGGCATTGATGCGGGGGCCGATGAGGAAACCGAAGTGATAGGGCGTCACCGGCCCGGCAAGGCCTGCCTTGCGAAACAACGCCGAGAGGCCGGCATTGCCCTGGTGGCGGGCGGCGATCAGGCCCTTGACGACATAGGCGCGGTTCAGGCCCTTCAGCGGAACGACGTCGCAGACGGTAGCGAGTGCCACGATATCGAGCCACTGCAAGAGGTCGATGCTGCGCGCCTTCGGATGGCCGGCCTCGCGCAGCAGCCTGAGCGTCGCGACCAGCACGAGGAAGACGACGCCGGCGGCGCACAGATGCCCCTGCCCCGAGAGATCGTCTTCGCGGTTCGGATTGACGAGCGCGTGGCACTGCGGCAGGTCGTGTGTCACCTGGTGGTGATCGATGACGACGACGTCAACATGACGCCTGGCGGCCGCCGCCAGCGCCTCGTGGCTGGTCGAGCCGCAGTCGACGGTGACGATCAGGCGGGCGCCATTGTCGATCAGTTGGTCCATGGCGGCGGGGTTCGGGCCATAGCCTTCGAAGACGCGGTCGGGGATGTAGATCTCGGATGTCACGCCGAAATGGCTGAGGAAGCGATACATCAGCGCCGAGGAGGATGCACCATCGACATCGTAATCGCCGAAGATCGCCACCTGCTGGTGCGCGTCGATCGCTTCGACGATGCGTCTGGCCGCCTTCTCGCAATCGGTCAGCTTGTAGGGGTCGGGCATGAGGGAGCGCAGCGTCGGATCAAGGAATTCGACCGCCTCGTCGGCGGTCACGCCGCGGCCGGCGAGCACGCGGGCGATCAGATCCGGCAGGCCGTGCATCTGCGACATGGCGAGTGCCCGGTTCTGCCCGGCCTGGTCCAGCCGCGAGATCCAGCGATTGTCGAGAACGGATTTCTCGACACCCAGAAAGGCGCGCTGTACCGGATCGGCCGGGATATCCATCATGTCACTCCACTGCCACTATGAGGCCGTTCTACAGAGCCGTGACGCCAAACGAAAGACGGCGGAGCGCACCCGCGCCCCGCCGCCCACAGAATAGATCACCATGTGGTGACGCCGTACCGTCACCACGCGCGCGAGGCGCGGTCGGAGACCGAGGCTCAGTCTTCCTTCGGGCGCTCGATGCGGATCACCTGCGGTTCGCCGACCAGATAGCCTTCGGTCTTGATCGCCTCGACCGCCTTGCGCACCGAATCCTCGGTCGTCGCATGGGTGACGAGGATGATCGTCTGGTGGTGCGATGGTGCCAGATGCTGCTTGGAGCGCTGCACGATCGATTCCAGCGAAATGTGGTTTTCGGCCATGCGGGTGGCGACGCTGGCGAAGACGCCGGTGCGGTCAAGCACCGTCAGGCGGATGAAATAGCCGCCTTCATGGCTCTGGATCTGCGCCTTGCGATAAGGCTCGAGCGATTTCGCCGGGTGGCCGAGCACCGGCACCTGCTGCGCGCCCGGGCGGCTCTTGGCGATATCGGCGATGTCGCCGAGCACCGAGGAGGCCGTGGCATTGCCGCCGGCGCCGGGGCCGACCATCAGCAGCTCGCCGAGGATGTCGGATTCGATCGCAACCGCATTGGTGACGCCATCGACCTGGGCGATGACGCTATCGACGGGGACCATGGTCGGGTGCACGCGCTGCTCGATGCCGGTATCGGTGCGCTGGGCAACGCCGAGCAACTTGATGCGGTATCCGAGATCGGCGGCCGCATGAATATCCTCGATCGAGATGTTGGTGATGCCCTCAAGATAGATGTCGTCGACGGCAATCTGGTTGCCGAAGGCGAGCGTCGTCAGGATCGACAGCTTGTGGGCGGTGTCGTTGCCCTCGATGTCGAAGGCCGGATCGGCTTCGGCATAGCCGAGGCGCTGGGCTTCCTTCAGGCACTCGGCAAACGACAGGCCTTCCTTTTCCATCTTGGTCAGGATGTAGTTGCAGGTGCCGTTCATGATGCCGTAGACGCGCGAGATCGTGTTGCCGGTCAGCGATTCACGCAGCGCCTTGATGACGGGGATGCCGCCGGCGACGGCCGCTTCGAAGTTGAGCAGCGCGCCCTTCTCCTCGGCGATCCTCGCGAGTTCGACGCCGTGATAGGCAAGCAATGCCTTGTTGGCCGTCACCACGTGGAGACCACGGTTGAGCGCGGCATGAACGGCGACGTTGGCCGGGCCTTCGGCGCCACCGACGAGTTCGACGAAGACGTCGATATCGCCCTTGGTCGCCAGATCCTCAGGCGTATCGAACCACTCGATGCCGCCGACATCGATGCCGCGGTCCTTGGTCTTGTCGCGCGCGGAAACGCCGGTAATCAGGATCGGCCGGCCGCATGTCGCGGCAAGCTGGTCGCTGCGCTGCTGAATGATACGAACGAGGGAGGCACCAACGGTACCCAAGCCCGCAACGCCGATTTTAAGGGCATCTGCCATGGATCGATCCTGAAATATGTCATGAATGGCAGCCGCCGAAGCGGCTGCCGGAAAAACTGATTGTATCAGCGGTGGGCGTTCAGAGAGACAACGTTGTGCATCGTCTGGTCTGCAGTGGAGAAGAACTTCTTGATGTTGCGCGCCGCCTGACGGATGCGGTGCTCGTTTTCGACGAGCGCCAGACGCACATAGTCATCGCCCATCTCACCGAAGCCGATGCCGGGCGCGACTGCAACGTCGGCCTTTTCGACCAGAAGCTTGGAGAACTCGAGGCTGCCGAGATGGCGGAACTTTTCCGGGATCTTCGCCCAGGCGAACATGGTGGCTGCCGGCGGCGGCACTTCGAAGCCTGCCTTGCCGAAGCTGTCGACCATGACGTCGCGGCGGCGCTTGTAGACGCCACGGACTTCGGCGATATCGGATCCGTCACCGTTCAGCGCGTGCGTGGCGGCGACCTGGATCGGCGTGAAGGCGCCATAATCGAGATACGACTTCACGCGCGTCAGCGCCGCGATCAGGCGTTCATTGCCGACGGCAAAGCCCATGCGCCAGCCGGGCATGGAGAAGGTCTTCGACATGGAGGTGAACTCGACGCAGACGTCCATGGCACCCGGCACCTGCAGCACCGATGGCGGCGGGTTGTTGTCGTCGAAGTAGATTTCCGAGTAGGCAAGGTCGGAGAGCACGATGATGTCGTGCTTCTTCGCAAACGCGATGACGTCCTTGTAGAAATCGAGCGTGGCGACATAAGCCGTCGGGTTCGACGGATAGTTGACGATCAGCGCCAGCGGCTTCGGGATCGAGTGCTTCACGGCGCGTTCCAGCGGCGGGAAGAAGCTGTCATCCGGCTCGACCGGCAGAGAGCGGATCACGCCGCCCGCCATCAGGAAGCCGAAGGCATGGATCGGATAGGTCGGGTTCGGGCAGAGGATGACGTCGCCCGGCGCGGTGATCGCCTGCGCCATGTTGGCGAAGCCTTCCTTGGAGCCCAAGGTGGCGACCACTTGCGTATCCGGGTTGAGCTTCACGCCGAAACGGCGGGCGTAATAGGCGGCCTGGGCGCGGCGCAGGCCGGGAATGCCCTTGGACGAGGAATAGCGGTGCGTGCGCGGGTCCTGGACCACTTCGCAGAGCTTATCGACGATCGCCTTGGGGGTCGGCAGGTCAGGGTTTCCCATGCCGAGATCGATGATATCGGCTCCGCCCGCTCGCGCGCTTGCTTTCAAACGGTTGACCTGTTCGAAAACATAAGGCGGCAAACGCCGGACTTTGTGAAACTCTTCCATCTCTTTCCCCACGGAAACGCGGTCACCATGACCGCAAATCGAAGTTCGTCCTAACTTCCGGCTGCTTGCGACACGAACTTCAGAATCGCCAGGGCCGTATTCATCAGACTTTCAGCGCACGGCAATTCTTTGACGAACCGCCTCTGGGCTGACGCTTTAACAGGAAAATTTCATCTTCCGCACCTGACGGAAGGCTTTGCTTGCAAACGGCCGCGAAGGCAAGGCCTTATTTGGTGATTTCGGACAGCGTTTCAGGGCCGTGGTCTTCGGCGAGCTTGCGGTATTCCGCAACGCGACGCTGGTATTCGGCTTCCGAGATGGTCCCCGCCTTGCGCCGGTTGCTCAGCGCCGTCAGCTTCTGCTGCAGGCCGGAGGCCTCTTCGTCGTTCATCTGAACGTTGGCGGCGGTCAGCGGCGCGCCGAAGCCCGGGTAGCCGTCGCGATAGTGCGACAGACCGCTTTCGGTGGGCGCCTCGCCCTTGGTGGCGTTCATGACCACGGCGGTCGGGGCCGCTCGCCTTGCGGCGATCTCGGCCTTTTCTTCCGGCGTTCGCATGCATCCGGCAAGCGCCATGGCCGCGGCGGCGCCGATAAGGGCGATGCGGGTGACGTTTGCGATGGTACGAATGCCTGTGTTGGTCATGCCAGAGGTTCCAAATCCTTAAGCTGCTTCGACTTGTTAAATTCGCAGCCTGCACAAAGCAATAGCATGAAGGCATGTCTGCGGAACTTGTTTTCTTGATCCGAGCGGATACAACTTGATTTGGATAGAGATGCTGCCGCCGGAGGAACCGCGTGACCGACAGCAACCAGGACAAGGGCGACCAAAGACAGGGCGACCCGAGAAAGGGCGAGAAGACGCAAGGCCCGGGCTTCGAGGCAAAGGATTTCGATCCTTACATGCTGAAGGACCCGGAGACGATGGCGCTGAACTTTGCCCGCGCCCTGGAAAACCTGGGGAAAGCGGCATCTGCCTGGCTTGGTCCGCGCGAAAGCGGCGAAATCCGCGAAAATACGGCCGACCCCGTCACCGACATGGTCAAGACGCTCTCCAAGGTCAGCGAATACTGGATTTCCGACCCGCGCCGCGCCTTCGATGCGCAGACCAAGCTGATGACCAGCTTTTTCGGCGTGTGGATGCGCTCGATGCAGCGCATGCAGGGCGAATCGCTCGAGCCGGAGCCGGATCGCAAGGACAAACGCTTCGCCGACCAGGATTGGGAGAAGAACCCCTTCTTCGAATTCCTGAAGCAGGCCTATTTCATCACCGCGGACTGGGCCGAAAAGCTGGTTACCGAGACAGAAGGGCTGGACGAGCATACGCGGCAGAAGGCCAACTTCTACGTCAAGCAGATCACGGCGGCGATCTCGCCGACCAATTTCGTCGCCACCAATCCGCAGCTTTATCGCGAGACGATCGCGAGCAGCGGTGAGAACCTGGTGCGCGGGATGAAGATGCTGGCCGAGGACATCATGGCCGGCCACGGCGATCTGAAGCTCCGGCAGACTGACATGACCAAGTTCGCCGTCGGCCGCGACATGGCGCTGACGCCGGGCAAGGTGATCGCCCAGAACGACATCTGCCAAATCATCCAATACGAGCCTGCGACGGAAACGGTGCTGAAGCGCCCTCTCCTGATCTGCCCACCCTGGATCAACAAATTCTACATCCTCGACCTCAACCCGCAGAAAAGCTTCATCAAGTGGTGCGTCGATCAGGGGCAGACGGTGTTCGTGATCTCCTGGGTCAATCCGGACGCCCGCCACGCTGCCAAGGATTGGGCGGCTTATGCGCGCGAGGGCATCGATTTCGCGCTCGACACCATCGAGAAGGCGACCGGCGAAAAAGAGGTCAACGCCATCGGCTATTGCGTCGGCGGCACGCTGCTTGCCGCAACGCTGGCGCTGCATGCCAAGGAGAAGAACAAGCGCATCCGCTCGGCGACGCTGTTCACCACCCAGGTCGATTTCACCCATGCCGGCGACCTCAAGGTGTTCGTCGACGAGGAGCAGCTGTCGCGGCTCGAAAGCTACATGGACGTGACCGGCTATCTCGACGGCTCGAAGATGGCGACGGCGTTCAACATGCTGCGCGCCTCCGAGCTGATCTGGCCCTACTTCGTCAACAATTACCTCAAGGGCCAGGAGCCGATGCCCTTCGACCTCCTGTTCTGGAACGCCGACTCGACGCGGATGGCGGCGGCCAACCACGCCTTCTATCTGCGCAACTGCTATCTCAAGAACGCGCTGACCAAGGGCGAGATGGTGCTGGACGGTCAGGCCGTGTCGCTGAAGAGCGTCAGGATCCCGATCTACAATCTCGCCACCCGCGAAGACCATATCGCCCCGGCGAAATCGGTGTTCCTCGGCAGCCAGTTCTTCGGCGGCAAGGTCGATTTCGTGCTCGCCGGCTCCGGCCACATCGCCGGCGTGGTCAACCCGCCGGACAAGAAGAAGTACCAGTTCTGGACCGGTGGCCCCGCCAAAGGCGAATACGAGGACTGGCTCGTCGGCGCCGAGGAAGCGGCAGGCTCCTGGTGGCCGCACTGGCAGGCCTGGATCGAGGCCAAGGACGGCAAGCGAGTGCCGGCGCGCAAGCCCGGCGGCGATGCGCTCAACGCGCTCGAGGAAGCGCCGGGCAGCTACGTGTTGGAGAAGGCCTGAGCGGCGCTTATGCGCCGGCAGCCCAAGGCCAGCCTGCGATTGTCACCGTCGAGCGACCATCGGCCTATTCAAACATGATCACGCTTGCCGGCGATGGCGGCAGCGGGCTGATCGCGATGTCGCGGAAACCCGCCATCGAGGCCATCTCGCGCAGGTCGGACGCCGTGTAGGCATCGCCCTTCGGTGTGGTCGCCAGCATCTCCCAGGCGAAGGCGGCGGGGAAGTCGGGCGAGACGCGATCCTCGTTGGGGACGAACTCGACGGCGATCAGCTTGCCCTTCGCGCTGAGGCTAGGGCGTGCCTTCTTCAGCAGTTCCGCGCAGCCGGCGATATCGAAGTGGTGCAGGAAGTTCGGCAGCATGATGAGATCGTAGCCGCTGCCCCAGTCGACATCGAAGGCGCTGCCGGCAATGAAGCTGAAACGATCGGCAACGCCTGATGCCGTCGCATTCTCTCGCGTCAGTTCCAGCACCGGCTTCCAGTCGAGCGCGACGATCCGCGTCTGCGGGAGGGCCCTGGCGATCTCGATGCCGAAATAGCCGGGGCCGGCCGCGATATCGAGCACCTTCGACGGTGGCTGCGGCCATGCTGCGACGTCTGCGGCAAACGTCCTGCCTGCCCCGCCGGTGAAGGCGCCCATGGCGCGGGCAAAGCGCACCCAGACGGGATTGTCCGGCGAGAGGTTCGCCAGCCCTTCGGCGCCGCCATTGCGCACGCAGGCGGCGGGGTCGGTCAGAAAGAGCGAGAGCATCTGGGGTGCTGCGATGAAATCGATCGCCGAGCCCATATATGCAGGCGAATGACGATCGAGGAACACGGCGCTCGACGGTGTCAGCGCGTAGACGTCTCCGCTCTTGCTGAGGAAGCCGGCGACGACGAGATAGTCGCAGAGAATGCGGACACCGCGCTCGGCGCATCGCATCTCGGCTGCCGCCGCCTTGGCCGTCTGGCCCGTTCCGATGACGGAGAAGAGGTCGAGTTCGATCGCCGCCTTGATGGCGGCCGTCTTGCGCACGGCGAACATGGCATCGACAAGCAAGGCCGGCGAAACTTCGTTACCAGATGCGGTTTGTGCCGAAGACATTGGCGTTTCCCCTCGGAAGCCTTCGATGCCTTTTCATAGCACATCCGCAATATCTTTTCCCGCTAATATTTATGTCAAAACGGCGACATAGGTCACATTGCCCGGCGGAGGTCGAGGAACATTAGAAAAAATCGAACAAGATCAATATGGTTAGCGGACAAGGTGAGGAATTTCGAAACAGGCGCCGCCGCTGTAAAGGGTTTGGTTACCATAATTCGTCATCATCCCAGCCAACCGGAAATCACGAGCAGGCCGCATTTTGGCCCTGTTGCTCCATTACCGGCCCCGGCGAAGAAGTATCCATCTATCTGTACCGCCGGCCTTAGTAACGAGTTGTGAAAGACGAGTGTTATGGCGTTTGCGGTCGATGTGTTTGCCAATACCAGGCCAGTAGGTACGTCCATTTCTCGTTTCAGTCGCTCATTCCGCCTTATCTCAGGGGCAGGTCTCATCGGTGCCAGTTTTGCTGCTTCGGCTTGGGTCGTGACATCGATCGCGACGGTGCACGCCGTCGCTCCGGCACCCTACAAGAACGCCATCGGCGATATCGCGCTGGTGCAGCACGCCGCCGCGGCCGCTCCCAGGGAGCGCAACATTCATGTCAGCAAGTTCTCCCGCCTGCAGCCGCTGACGGCAGACAACCGGTCGTCGAAGCGCGATCGCCTGCTGACGCCTGAGGTTCTGAGGGCTGCCTTCGTCGGCACATCCGGCCCTGTCATCGCCGACGCCATGCCTGTACGCACCGTCGTCGCTGCTGCGCAGCCGTCGAAGGTCAAGGACGACGCCGTTGCCGCCGCAACTCAGGTCGCCAGCGCACCTCACGTTGCCAGCGCCAGCTCATCCGATCGCATCGTCATTCCGTCCAAGGCTGAGATCGCCGCACTGGAAGGCCCTGCCCTTCTCGCCCTCGCCGCCATGCCGAAGGCCGCTTCGGACGAGCAGTCGGCCCGCGTTGCCGCCAACGCGCCAGCCTCCATTCCCGCGAAGCCCGCAGCTGTCGAGGTTGCAAGCGTCGATGTCGAAAGCGACGCCACGAAGGGCGATGCCGACCAGGCCTTCGGCCTCGTTCTCAACGACAACAATTCCGTCCCGCTGCCGATGGCCCGGCCCGACGGCATGAACAAGCGCGCGCCGGCAAACGACCGCGCCAGCCGCCCGGCCGAACCGGTGCTTGCCTATGCACGGCCTGACATCGGCGACGACGAAGGCGAAATTCCCGTCGTGCCGAAGCGTCAGGCAAGCCCCGTCGCGCGTGCCGGCGTCGCCGTCTATGACATCTCCGCAAGCATGGTCTACCTGCCGAACGGCGAACGTCTCGAGGCCCATTCCGGCCTCGGCAAGATGCGCGACAATCCGAAATATGTTCGCGAGAAGATGCGCGGCCCGACCCCGCCGCACACCTACCAGCTGACCATGCGCGAAAGCCTGTTCCACGGCGTCGAGGCGATCCGCCTCAACCCGGTCGGCGGCGCAGGCAACATCTTCAACCGCGTCGGCCTGCTGGCCCACACCTACATGCTCGGCGCGCGCGGCGATTCCAACGGCTGCGTGTCCTTCAAGGACTACAAGCGCTTCCTCGCCGCCTTCAAGCGCGGCGACATCCGCCAGCTGGTCGTCGTCGAAAGCATGCCCGACAAGCCGCGCTCCACCTTCGCCTCGCTGTTCTCGTCGCGGTCGTAAAGCAATTCCAGGAAAAGTGCGAAGCGGTTTTCCGTCCGGAATTGCGTGAAAACGAAACCTGGAACAGTTCCGCGAATCGAAGATAAGCGGAACTGTTCCAAGACCGCGACGCCTGCTCTCAAAACATAACTCAGCGGCCGCCGGCAGCCTCGATGATCATCTGCGTGATCTCGTCGGGATGCGAGATCAGCGACAGGTGGCTGGACTTGAGCTCGATGGTCCTGGCGCCCATGCGCTTGGACATGAAGCGTTCCAGATCCGGGTTGATTGTCCGATCCTCCGTCGATACCGCATACCAGCTGGGCTTCGACCGCCATGCGGCCTGCGTGGTCTTGCCCGTCAGCAGCGCCTTGTGGAACGGCTGCTGCACGGCGTAGAGGACCCTGGCTTTCGCCTCCGGGAGATCGCCGGCGAAATCGCGCAGGAACGCCTCCTCGCTCAATCGTCCTTCATCGCCATCGAACACGATTCCGGCCGAGGCCGGTGGGGTCGGATAGGTTTTCGCCAGCGCCGTATAGTCCTCGCCCGCGTCGGGAGCGCGGGCGGCGACATAGACCAGTGCCGAGACCTTGGGGTGGACGCCGGCCTCGGTGACCAACATGCCGGAGAAGGAGTGCCCGACAAGAACCGTCGGGCCATCCTGTCGATCGAGCACCTTCGTCACAGAGGCAACGGCCTCCTCCAGCGTCGTCAGAGGGTTCTGCACCGCCGTGGCGTTGAAGCCGGCCGCTTGCAGCCGCGCGATCACCTCCGTCCAGCACGAGCCGTCGGCGAACAGCCCGTGGGCCAGAACGATGTTCTTCGCCTTGGCGGGCATCATCCCGGAGCCGGACATGGACGGCTGCATCGTGGCCGGCTGCATCGTGCCCGACTGCATCGTAGCAGCGTTGCCGGGCGACGAGATCAGCGAGGCGGCGGCGCCGGCAAGCATTGCGGTCGAAAAGCTGCGTCTGTTCATCATCATGATCGTCTGTCCATAGGTTGGGATCGTCTGATCCCCCTACGGCGACTACCATGGCTTTGTTACACCTCCTTGAGCGCCGTACCGTTATCCAGCCGGCCGATCAGGGTGGCGCTGGCCTCGTTGAGCCCGATCACGTCGACCGCCACGCCATGCGCCCTGAAGCGCTGGACGACGCGGTCCAGCGCCGCGACGGCGGTGATGTCCCAGAAATGCGCCTGCGACACATCGATGGTCACGGCCCTGCCCTCGGCATCGGCGATGTCGAAGGCGTCGATGAAGACGTCGGCGGAGGCGAAGAATACCTGGCCGGAGACGCGGTAGGCAATGCGGCCGGCCGCCTCGTCGGTCTCGGTTTCGATCGTCAGCAGCTTGGCCACCTTGAAGGTGAAGAACACGCCGCTCAAGAGCACGCCGACGGTAACGCCGAGCGCCAGGTTGGCGGTGAAGACGGTGACGACGACGGTCGTCAGCATGACGACGCTTGAGGTCTTCGGGTGCACGACCACGCTTTTCAGCGACGACCAGTCGAAGGTGTCGATCGACACCATGACCATGATGGCCACCAGCGCCGCCACCGGCACCTGCGACACCCAGGGCTTGAGCAGCACCATGAGGATGAGCAGCAGCGCGCCGGCAAACAGCGTCGAGAGACGGCCGCGGCCGCCATATTTCACGTTGCTGACCGTCTGGCCGATCATGCCGCAGCCGGCGATGCCGCCGAACAGGCTGGCGGCGGCATTGGCGATGCCGAGGCCGGTGCATTCGCGGTTCTTGTTGCTTGTGGTGTCGGTGAGATCATCGACGACGCTCGCTGTCATCATCGATTCCAGCAGGCCGACCATGGCGATGGCCAGCGCCGGGCCGGCGATGATCTTCAAAGTCTCCAAATTCAACGGCACCGTGGGCCAGCCGAAGACCGGCAGGGACTCCGGCAGCTTGCCGAGATCGGCAACCGTCAGCACTGGGAGATGCAGGCCGACCGAGGCGACGGTGAGGATGAGGATACAGATCAGCGGCGACGGGATTGCGGTGGTGATGCGCGGCGCGACGTAGATGACCGCGAGGCCGGCGGCCAGCATGGCATAGGCGACCCAGTCGCCGCCGATGATATGCGGCAATTGCGCCCCGAAAATCAGGATCGCCAGCGCGTTGACGAAGCCTGTTCGTACCGACTTCGACACGAAGCGCATCAGCACGCCGAGCCTGAGCAGGCCGAAGACGATCTGGATAAGGCCGGCCAGCAGACCGGCCGCCAGCAGGTATGGCACGCCATGGGCATGCACCAGGGGTGCTGCGACCAGCGCCACCGAGCCGGCGGCGGCGGAGATCATCGCCGGGCGGCCGCCGGTGAAGGCGATGACGATGCCGATGACGAAGGAGGCGAACAGGCCGACCTGGGGATCGACGCCGGCGACGAAGGAAAAGGCGATGACCTCGGGGATCAGCGCGAAGGTGGCGACGGCGCCGGCAAGCATTTCGCGGGTCGGATTGGAAAACCAATCCCGGCGGAAGGAGGGTACGTGCATGTTGGTGATATCTCGCAAAGCGTGGCCCGACGCGCCCGTGGGGCGGCCGATTGATGGCGTGCAGGTTTTGCGTTGTCTGGCGGATCGGCGGCCAGAAGAGCCACCCGGAGTTTCACCGGGTCCGTGGTGAGTGGGTCCGTTATAGCCCGTCTTTTCGCCGCAATGCAATATTGCCGCGGGCGGCGCGCGACGAGCGGCCGGCGCAAAATCCGTTTCCCTTTTGTACTCTTCCCCTCTTCACTTTCGCCGTGACTCTCTCCATATTCCGGCCATGGCCAGATCTCCGAAAAAACCCTCCTCCCCGACCTCCAACGGTTTCGCGGAAGCTCCCCAATCCGATTTCGAAGGCGCCCCGCTCGAGGGTTCCGTCGCCGATTGGGTGAAGCAGCTCGAGGCCGATGCCGAAGCGTCCGGCGTCGAGACGCAGCGGCAGATCGCCTCCAAGGCCGGCAAGCACCGGAAGAAGGTGGAGATCGCCGCCTCCAAATCCGCCCGGGGGACCTCCATGGGCGGCTCGACCGACCCCAAGACGCGCGCCGCCGCCGGCCTCAACCCGGTCTCCGGCCTCGACGTTTCGCTGGAGGAAGCCGCCGAGCTGAAGGCCGGCACCGCCGTCACGGCGACCGTCGAAGCCCTCTCGGCGCTGATCGAGAGCGGCAACCCGCTGTTCAAGGACGGCAAGATGTGGACGCCGCACCGTCCGGCGCGGCCGCCGAAATCCGAAGGCGGCATCGAGATCCGCATGAACTCCGAATATTCCCCGGCCGGCGACCAGCCGACGGCGATCAAGGACCTCGTCGAGGGTCTCGAGAACGGCGACCGCAGCCAGGTGCTGCTCGGCGTCACCGGCTCCGGCAAGACCTTCACCATGGCCAAGGTGATCGAGGCCACCCAGCGCCCGGCCGTCATCCTGGCGCCGAACAAGACGCTGGCGGCGCAGCTCTACAGCGAATTCAAGAACTTCTTCCCCGACAACGCGGTGGAATATTTCGTTTCCTACTACGACTATTACCAGCCGGAAGCCTATGTGCCGCGCTCCGACACCTTCATCGAGAAGGAAAGTTCGATCAACGAACAGATCGACCGGATGCGCCACTCCGCCACCCGCTCGCTGCTGGAACGCGACGACTGCATCATCGTCGCCTCGGTCTCCTGCATCTACGGTATCGGCTCGGTCGAGACCTACACCGCCATGACCTTCCAGATGGAGGTCGGCGACCGCCTGGACCAACGTCAACTATTGGCCGACCTCGTGGCGCAGCAGTACAAGCGGCAGGACATCAACTTCGTCCGCGGCTCCTTCCGCGTGCGCGGTGATACGATCGAATTGTTCCCGGCCCACTTGGAGGATGCCGCCTGGCGCATCTCGATGTTCGGCGACGAAATCGACTCGATCACCGAGTTCGACCCACTGACGGGCCAAAAGACCGGCGACCTGAAGAGCGTGAAGATCTACGCCAACAGCCACTATGTCACCCCGCGCCCGACGCTGAACGGCGCCATCAGGTCGATCAAGGAAGAGTTGCGCCTGCGCCTCGCCGAGCTGGAAAAGGCCGGTCGCCTGCTGGAAGCGCAGCGCCTGGAGCAGCGCACCCGCTACGATGTCGAGATGCTGGAGGCGACAGGCTCCTGCGCCGGCATCGAGAACTATTCGCGCTACCTCACCGGCCGCAGCCCCGGCGAGCCGCCGCCGACCCTGTTCGAATACATTCCCGACAACGCGCTGCTGTTCATCGACGAGAGCCACGTCACCATTCCGCAGATCGGCGGCATGTACCGGGGCGACTTCCGGCGAAAGGCGACGCTGGCCGAATACGGCTTCCGCCTGCCGTCGTGCATGGACAACCGGCCGCTGCGCTTCGAGGAATGGGACGCGATGCGCCCCGACACCGTCGCCGTCTCGGCCACGCCGGGTGGATGGGAAATGGACCAGTCGGGCGGCGTCTTCGCCGAACAGGTGATCCGCCCGACGGGCCTGATCGACCCGCCGGTCGAGGTCCGCTCCGCCCGCAGCCAGGTCGACGACGTGCTCGGCGAAATCCGCGAGACCGCCGCCAAGGGCTACCGCACGCTCTGCACCGTGCTCACCAAGCGCATGGCCGAGGACCTCACCGAATATCTGCACGAACAGGGCGTGCGCGTCCGCTACATGCACTCCGACATCGACACGCTGGAGCGTATCGAGATCATCCGCGATCTGCGCCTCGGCGCCTTCGACGTGCTCGTCGGCATCAACCTTCTGCGCGAAGGCCTCGACATTCCCGAATGCGGCTTCGTCGCCATCCTCGACGCCGACAAGGAAGGGTTTTTGCGCTCGGAGACGTCCCTCGTACAGACCATTGGTCGTGCGGCGCGTAACGTCGACGGCAAGGTCATCCTCTATGCCGACAACATCACCGGCTCGATGCAGCGCGCCATGGACGAGACCGCCCGCCGCCGCGAGAAGCAGGTGGCCTATAACACCGAGCACGGCATCACGCCTGAATCGGTGAAGGCGAAGATCTCCGACATTCTCGACAGCGTCTACGAACGCGACCACGTCCGCGCCGACATATCAGGCGTCTCCGGCAAGGGCTTCGCGGATGGCGGCAACCTCGTCGGCAACAACCTGCAGGCCCATCTCAACGCGCTGGAAAAATCGATGCGCGACGCCGCCGCCGACCTCGACTTCGAAAAAGCCGCCCGCCTGCGCGACGAGATCAAGCGCCTCAAGGCCGCCGAACTGGCCGTCATGGACGACCCGATGGCCAGGGAGGAGTCCAAGGCGATGGAAGGCATCAAGCGGAACGCCAAGGCGACGAAGGAGTCTCTCAATCCGGGCTCAACCGCAACGACCTCCCTCTTCCAGAAACCCAGCCTCGACGACATGGGCCCCGGCACCGACACATCGGTCCCTGCCCGCACCTTCCGCAGGAACGACCTCGACGAAATGACCGTCGGCCGCACCGAAAAACCCGTTACCGGCGCCCTGCCGGACAAGCCGGATGGTGAGGCGCGGTACGCGAAGCGCAGCAATCGATCCAGTGAATCGATTGCAGCAACGAACGCCCGGAGCGAAAGCGAAGGGAAGAAGAGCAGCAAACGCTTCTCGCCGCTGCTTGAGGGGCAGCCGGAACGGGACGATCCGCGGCCGCTGGTGCGCGGGAAAGCGGGCGTCGGGAGCTATGAGGATGCGGGGGATGTGAAGCGCAAGGGGCGGACGAAGGGAAAGACGGGGCGGCCGGGGCGGTAGGAGAGAGCTTGTCCAGTCACATATTGTCAGATAGCACCGTTAGGAGGATACGGATCATCGTCGGACTTCCGATGGCGGAGCTAAGCCGCAAACGGACGCTCTCTCGCTTGGTTTTCTGAAGCTAGAGAGACGTAGCAACCTTCATATCGGTAAAAATTTCATTTCGACGCATCGTCATTTGACGTGCGAGATCACCAATTATAATTGGCAGATTCTTATGGTTGTCAGTTGTATCGTACTTGATTGACACCAATTTCCTGAGTCTCTTATTTATTTCAGACACCCTTTCAGGAGTATCTTCAGAAGCAAAGATATAGTGGGATCTAGATTTGCTATATTTAAATGAATAGCTCTCCATAAGGGATATTATGGCCGGATCATCCATTGAAAACCCGACAAAGAGAAATGTGTAATTCAATAAAAGACTATCAAGAAAATCAGAGTAAAGCGGATTTGCGAACGCTGATTTAACATATTGCGAGCGCGAGAAGACAACGTTATCTGCATCGTCCGTGCTCCCATGTATTTTCACTACATACTTTCGCGAGTAGTCTTTCAGAGCATAAAATGCCCTATCGGGAATGCCTGTAATGACAATCGGATAATGACTAGACGTACCCAACCTATTTTCCCAAGCGGCCTCAATCAATTTATCAAAATTTGTAGTTAGTATCAGTCGTTGATCAAGTGAGATAAGCGCCCGATGAAGGTCTGATGGCTCTGCAGACTGCCCATACTCGGCCACAATCAGGTTCGGCCAATTATCACCGTGAATACTTTGCAGTATTTCGCAAGCGAGCAAATAATCCTTTCCATCAATAAGACTTTTTACCTCGCCTGCTACGCCTGGATCTATGTCCTTAGTCGCATCCGACAAAAAAGATGACCAACCTTTCATACGCTTGCCGCTTCTGGTTGGGGCACTTGAGGAAACTCCTGCGCCGAGAAAAAGGACAACCTTCTGTCGGGCTAAGTCATCTACGAGATCAACGTTGAACATGGAAACTAAGCCACTGTGATGTTTCGGAGAAGCTTGGTGGCGATGTCGCGATAGAGTTCCCTGGCTTGCTTACGCAATTGAATGTAACTGCCGCCCGCCGCAACATTGAAGAGTGGCGTATTCTGGCTTTGCGACATTGGCGCTAAACTGCCGAGATGGCGTATTTCTCCAAGATGAGGGTCTATTTTCCCAACGTCGTAAAATGATGCCAAGCTTTTGCTAATTTCAGCTGGAATATTCTTGTTAATCTCTTGATAGGCGAGCACAATTTTCTTGGCAGGAGCACCTTCATCTATTGCTCCCGTCTTACTTACACCTGCTCCGCGTTCCTTATGTTGTTGAGTTACATAGCCTAAGAACTTCAATTGCTCACGCCGCTCAACGTCTGGAAGCTCACTTGGATCTTCAGCAATACTGATCCCCGACTTCAACTCACGTTGCCAAATGGCTACCGTCTGACCGATATTCCTTATTGCCCAAATCGAAAAAATGTCGATCGCCATGGGCACAACAAAGAAGTCTACAGCAAGAAGAATTGACCTGTTGATAGCACCAAGTGATGGCCCCATATCAAACAGTACAAAATCGTAGCTTTGCGCGCTCGCCTTTTTCAGCAAGTCAAGGAAAACGTACGTAGTTTGTAGACCACGCATGCCGCCTGCCTTCGCATCTCGCCAATCTTGAGCTAGCAAATCCTCTTGAAGCGCCAGCCGTGGGTCGCCGATCACAAGATCAAATCCGAATTTCTCAGGTTTGACCACCGGAAGCTCTGAGCTATATCCCTTACCTAGGGCAAGCGGGCGAATGATGCTATATACAGTTTTGGGATCAGATTCCGAATATATTTCTAACGATCGCTCTTCACCCAAGGTGTATTGAGTGAGATTGCACTGCGGGTCGCAGTCTACAAGCAAAACTTTGGCGTTGAAATCTAGTGCCAACTGAGCACCGAGATTCGCTACAAGGGTCGTCTTTCCAACTCCGCCCTTATTGTTGAAGAAGCAAATGGCCTTAGAACCTCCCGCCTTTGCTTCGGCGAATATGACCCGCTCAGCATCAGTGAGAGGTATCCCAGACGAAGTGCGTCGCTGTCCTTTGGCCATCAAAACATCCTTTAAATTCTTACGAAACATGCAACAATATTTTCCTTGCAATCAAGGGTGGAGAACATCTTTTCCACAGCGCTGAAGCTAAGATGAAACTCTAACGAAACGTGCTAGTCATGGTAAGGGCAGTATTAGCTGTCGCTCGAGCGCACGCTTTGCCAACACCGACTTACATTTTCAGTGACTTAGATGTAGCATTTTCCCCACCCCAAAAACCCATGCCATCATCCCCTCGTCCCATCACGGATACACCGGCAGGCGTGTCGGCGAGGTGGGGCCGGCGCGTGAGATGAGGGGCAGACGCAAAACCTCATGGCACGGGTCCGCAGAAAATGGTCTCCCTCTGGAGACGGCGGGGCCTCCGTTGGTAAAACGCGCCTCGAGTTTCGCTCTGGACGTGCCTGTGCGGCACACACGGTCCCGTCGCCAATGACGGGAAGACAGAGAGACCGGAGTTGCGGATAAAAAGCCGCCGAACGGGGCGCTGGGAAGCGCCATATTACTTTTACTCTATCGAGGCGAATTCCAGCGCCCCGTCCGAACTGCCGTCCTCAAGGGGCCGGCGAAACCAGCAAGACGTCAAGCCACGGGTGAAACCAGCCGCGTGAAGGCAAAGCCGCGCGGTCAAGCGAGGGAGCATGACATGCCGGATAGACAGAAGCGCCTTCCCGATTACGACCTGCCGATGACCGCGATGGATGAGACGATCGGCATGGAGGCCACCGCCGCGCTGATGGCGGGCACATCGGAGATGCTGGGCCTGCCGGTCGCGCTGTGCGGCGTGCGCCACTGCCGTCGCGCCCGCCATTGCCTGCGGGTCCGCGGCATCGGCCGTCTGCCGGTGTGCAAGATCAACCTTACGGCCGAACAGAACACAGCCTATTTCGCGCTGCTCGCCCACGCCTTCAGTCTCTACATCGATGCCATGGCCGGCGACAGCGCCATGCTGCATCACTGGCTGACCGACAGCGACGAGGACTGGCCGGCAGCCGCCCAGATCGCCCGCGCTTGCCTCGCCGAAAACGCCAGCGCGCTCGCCTGCCTCGACGAAACGCTTGCGCTGGTCGCCGCGAGCGCGCCGCCATCCAGAGCTTTCGCTACCCCCGACGCAACCGCCGCCCTCGCCTCCCCATCCCAGCCACCCACATCGCGTTAAACTTGCGTCAACCGCCGCGTGCGATAGGTGCCGACGCGAGACAGGTAGGAGAGTTTCATGGCATTCGTCGGCTTCAAGAACACCCACAATCACACGATCTACGTCAATCCGGGACAGGTGCTCTATGTCTCGACCTACGAGGAAGACGTGACGATCATTGCCTATGCCGTCTCCGATGCCGCCGGCAAGCCTGTGGTTTCCTATGTGCGTGGGAGTGCCGACATGGTGCAGCACAAGCTTGGCGCAGCCGCCGCGCGCTGATCCCACTCGCCTTAACCGGGATTCTTACTCGCGTTAACCGGGCAGTCGCCCAACAGTTGGGCATTCGCACGAAATTGGAGTGTTGGCGTGCCGTTCCGGTACGCATTCCAGCAATGGGTCAGCGCTACCGGCTCGCCGTTACCATTCGTCAAGTGTTTGAATCTTTGGCCATTCCCGCTTTAGAGCCGGCGGTGTCAGAATAATGACGCTTGCATTTTGCTCCGTTTGCTGGCACCAATTAAGCACTCGGGCATTTGCATGCCGGTGACTGGACTGATGTGGCTGAGCCTTCCCTTGCGGGAGGGTGGCGTGGGGGGACCTCACGTGCGTAGACGTTCTTTCCCCGTTCGTGAACTACTCGACTGACCCTTCGCGCGCTGAGTTAAGATGAGGGGGCGCGAAAGTGAAAGCCGTCCATTTCCTTTCGGGGGGGTGGATACCAGACAGACTACAGGGAAAAGGACCTATCCCAATGGCCACCAAAGGCATCGTAAAATTCTTCAACCAGGACAAGGGTTTTGGTTTCATCACGCCTGACGGCGGTGCGAAGGACGTGTTCGTTCACATCTCCGCTCTCCAGGCTTCCGGCATCCAGTCGCTCCGCGAAGGCCAGCAGGTTACCTTCGACACCGAGCCGGATCGCATGGGCAAGGGCCCGAAGGCCGTCAACATCTCGGCCAACTAATTCTGTCGCTGCTTCGGCAGTGATGAGAGACGGCGCTCCGCAGGGGGCGCCGTTTTTGTTTTCCCCACCATGCGCCCGCGGCATATGCTTGATGCGATACAGCGGCCGGACGCGTTTGCGGGCGCGGATAGCGCCCATAAATGCGCCTCCCCCATTGATCGCAATGGACGAAACCGGCATAGCTGCTGCATTATAGATGACGACAATTTCCGCTAAGGCACTGCAATGGTAAACTACATCGAAGCCTCCTCCGCGCCATCGAAGAACACCGGCGCCATCCGGCTCTACGACGCCGAGGCTTTCGCCGGTATGCGCAAGGCATGCCAGGTCACCGCCCGGTGCCTCGATGCGCTCGCCGATATCGTCAAGCCGGGGGTGACGACGGATGCGATCGATCGCTTCGTGTTCGATTTCGGGCTTGAGAACGGCGCGGTGCCGGCGACGCTGAACTATCGCGGCTATACCAAATCCACCTGCACCTCGATCAACCATGTCGTGTGTCATGGCATTCCTGATGCCAAGCCGCTGCGTGAGGGCGATATCGTCAATATCGACGTCACCTATGTGGTCGATGGCTGGCATGGCGATTCCAGCCGGATGTATACGGTGGGGTCGGTCAAGCGGGCGGCCGAGCGGCTGCTCGAGGTCACCTATGAATCCTTGATGCGTGGCATCGCCGCCGTGCGCCCGGGTGCGCGCACCGGCGCCATCGGCGAGGCGATCCAGACCTATGCCGAGGCCGAGCGCTGCTCGGTCGTGCGCGATTTCTGCGGCCATGGCGTCGGCGCGCTGTTCCACGACAGCCCCAACATCCTGCATTACGGCCGTGCCAGCGAAGGGCCGGAACTGCGCGAGGGCATGATCTTCACCATCGAGCCGATGATCAATCTCGGCCGCCCGCATGTGAAGGTGCTGGCCGATGGCTGGACCGCCGTCACGCGCGACCGGTCGCTCTCTGCGCAATACGAGCATACGGTCGGCGTCACCGCCGATGGCTGCGAGATCTTCACGCTGTCGCCCGGCGGTCTCGACCGCCCGGGCCTGCCACCTCTTTCGAAATGAGCCGCTGATGGCAAAAGGACCGGTTCCCCATTCCGAAGACCTGCAACTGCCTTTCGCGGTGGACGAGGACGATGGCATGGACGAGCGGTCCTTCTTTGCCGAGCAGGCCGGCAAGCCGGCAACGATGAGGCCTCCCCCCGCCAAGGAAGAGCATTACCACGGTCACCGCGAGCGGCTGCGTCAGCGCTTTCGCGAGCATGGCGATACGGCGCTTGCCGATTACGAGATGCTGGAGCTGATGCTGTTCCGGCTAATCCCGCGCCGCGACACGAAGCCGATCGCCAAGGCGCTGCTCGACCGCTTCGGCTCGCTCGCCGCCGTGTTCGGCGCGCCAATCGCCTTGCTGCAGGAGGTCAAGGGCGTCGGCGAGGCGGTGGCGCTCGACCTGAAGCTGATCTCGACGATCGCCCACCGGACGCTGAAGAGCGAGCTGCGCGGCAAGCAGGTGCTGTCGTCCTGGTCGTCTGTCATCGAATACTGCCACGCCGCCATGGCGCATGAGACGCGCGAGCAGTTCCGCATCCTGTTCCTCGACAAGCGCAACGCGCTCATCGCCGACGAGGTCCAGGGGCTGGGAACCGTCGACCATACGCCTGTCTATCCGCGCGAGGTGGTGCGCCGCGCGCTGGAGCTGTCCGCCACCGCGATCATCCTCGTCCACAACCACCCCTCCGGCGACCCGACCCCGTCGCGCGCCGACATCGACATGACCAAGATGATCATCGATACCGCCAAGCCGCTCGGCATCACGGTGCACGACCACATCATCATCGGCAAGGATGGCCATGCCAGCCTGAAGGGGTTGCGGCTGATCTGAGGGGGGCGAGATTTTCCCTGCGCGCGAGACGTACCCTTATTTACTCTCGCTCATTCCTAATATTCGGCCGTAAATCAATCTGCAACATTGACCGGATACCTGTGAACGCGCCATTTTGCGTCGCAATATGATTCCAGCTTTCCAACCGGGGCCAGCTTCCATGTTTCAATACGATCTCGTTGTTGTGGGGAGCGGCCCGGCCGGTCGCCGCGGTGCCATTCAGGCCGCCAAGCTCGGCAAGAAGGTGCTGGTCATCGAACAGGGCAAGCGGGTCGGCGGCGTCTCCGTCCATACCGGCACCATCCCCTCGAAGACGCTGCGCGAAACAGCGCTCAATCTGTCCGGCTGGCGCGAGCGCGGCTTCTACGGCAAGGCCTACCGCGTGAAGCAGGAGATCAGCGCCGAAGACCTGCGCCGCCGCCTGCTGATCACGCTCGACCA
The DNA here is from genome assembly GCA_900472605.1 of Hyphomicrobiales bacterium. Classification (GTDB taxonomy): domain Bacteria; phylum Pseudomonadota; class Alphaproteobacteria; order Rhizobiales; family Rhizobiaceae; genus Rhizobium. The sequence continues at coordinate 175,938 of UCJD01000067.1, forward strand.
CGAAGTCGAGGTGCTCGAGCACCAGTTCGCCCGCAACCGCGTGCAGCACCTGCGCGGCAAGGCGAGCTTCGTCGATGCCTCGACGCTGGAGATCGTCAAGGACGACGGCGAAGTCATGCGGGTAACGGCTTCCAGCATCCTGCTTGCCGTCGGCACCAAGCCGTTCCGTCCCGACTATATCCCCTTCGACAACAAGACCGTGCTCGACAGCGACGAGCTGCTCGAGATCGAGGAACTGCCGCGTTCGATGGTCGTCATCGGCGCCGGCGTGATCGGCATCGAATACGCGACGATCTTCAGCGCGCTCGACACCGCCGTCACGCTGATCGACCCGAAATCGACGATGCTCGACTTCATCGACAAGGAGATCGTCGAGGACTTCACCTACCAGCTTCGCGACCGCAACATGAAGATCATGCTCGGCACCAAGGCGGACAAGGTGACCAAGCTCGACGACGGCAAGGTCGAGCTGATCCTCGACAATGGTCGCCGCCTGGTGACAGACATGGTTCTCTTCGCCGCCGGCCGCATGGGCGCCACCGATGCGCTGAACCTGAAGGCCGCAGGCCTTGAGGCCGACAGCCGCGGCCGCCTGAAGGTCAACCCCGAGACCTTCGAGACTTCCGTGCCCGGCATCTATGCCGCCGGCGATGTCGTCGGCTTCCCCAGCCTCGCATCGACCTCGATGGAACAGGGCCGCATTGCCGCGCGCGTCGCCGTTGGAGCCGTTGCCAAGGAGCCGCCGAAATACTTCCCCTACGGCATCTACGCCGTGCCGGAGATTTCCACTTGCGGGTTGACCGAAGAGGAAATGAAGGAACGCGCTATCGCCTACGAATGCGGCATCGCCCGTTTCCGCGAGACCTCGCGCGGCCATATCATGGGTCTCGACACCGGCCTTCTGAAGCTGATCTTCTCTTTGAAGACGCGCCGCCTGCTCGGCGTCCACATCGTCGGCGAAGGTGCCACCGAGCTGGTCCATATCGGCCAGGCGGTGCTGAACCTGAAGGGCACGGTCGAGTATTTCGTCGAGAACACGTTCAACTATCCGACTCTCGCCGAAGCCTACAAGATCGCCGGTCTCGATGCCTGGAACCGGATGGGCGATATCAAGTCGGAACTCTGAGCATGTCGCCGGCATGCGGCACACTGACGCCGCCTGCCCATTACGCCAGTGAAATCAGGAGGATATTCGCCGCTTGCGGTCAGCGCGGTGGCGAATAAAACGTGTACCAAATCCCCTCGTAAAGCTCTGCTTGTATAATCGGCTGTGTCTGATAGCGTTCCCGTCATTGGGGGGCTCTCTTGAACAGCGAGTGACCGTGCGCGATTTATCCGAGACGACAGACCGGAATTTCCAGCTCATCCTCATCAAGCCGTCGCACTATGACGATGACGGCTATGTGATCCGCTGGTGGCGGGCCATGATTCCGTCCAACTCGCTGGCCGCGCTCTACGGCATCGCCGCCGACTGCGCGGCGCGGCGCGTCCTCGGCCCCGATGTCGGGATATCGATCACCGTGATCGACGAGACCAACACGCGCGTGAACATTCCTGCCCTGCTCGCGCAACTGAGGGCCAACGACAATTTCGGATTGGTGGCGTTGGTTGGCGTGCAGTCGAACCAGTATCCGCGCGCGCTCGATATCGCTCGCCCGTTCCGCGACGCCGGCATTCCGGTGGCGATGGGCGGCTTCCACGTTTCCGGCTGCCTCTCGATGCTAGATGGCCACGCGGTGGGGCTCGATGCCTGCCGCGAGATGGGCATCTCGATGTTCGCCGGCGAGGTCGAAGGACGGCTGGACAAGGTGCTGCAGGACGCGGCATCGGGGACGCTTCAACCGCTCTACAACTTCATGAACGACCTGCCGAGCATCGAGGGCGCGGCCGTTCCGTTCCTCCCGAAAGCCAATGTCGCGCAGACGCTGGGCCTCAGCACCAGCTTCGACGCCGGGCGCGGCTGTCCCTACCAGTGTTCCTTCTGCACGATCATCAACGTGCAGGGCCGCAAGTCGCGCTTCCGCACCGCCGACGATGTCGAGAAGCTGGTGCGGATGAACTGGGCGCAGGGCATCCACAAGTTCTTCATCACCGACGACAACTTCGCCCGCAACAAGGATTGGGAAGCGATCTTCGATCGGCTGATCGAACTGCGAGAGAGGGATGGCATTCCGCTCGGTCTGATGATCCAGGTCGATACGCTGTGCCACAAGATCCCCAACTTCATCGAGAAGTCGAAGCGGGCCGGCGTGACGCGTGTGTTCATCGGGCTGGAGAACGTCAACCCGGACAATCTGACGGCGGCGAAGAAGAACCAGAACAAGATCACCGAATACCGCAAGATGCTGCTCGCCTGGAAGGCGCAGGGCATCATGACGCTGGCGGGCTATATCCTCGGCTTCCCGGCCGATACGCCTGATACCATCCGACGCGATATCGCGATCATCCAGCACGAGTTGCCGCTCGATGTGATCGAGTTCTTCGTGCTGACCCCGCTGCCCGGATCGGAAGATCACCAGACGCTGTTCCGCAAGGGTGTGGCGATGGATCCGGATCTCAACATCTACGATGTCGAGCATGTCTGCACCGAGCACCAGAAAATGAGCAAGCAGGAGTGGGAGAGCATCTACCAGGAGGCCTGGTCGCTCTACTACTCGCGTGCGCATATGAAGACGCTGCTGCGCCGGGCATTCGCCACCGGCGTGCCGGTCGCAAGCCTGGTGAAGATGCTGGTGTCCTTCGCAACGACGGTGCCGCTCGAAAACGTGCATCCGCTGCAAAGCGGCGTTCTGCGCCTGAAACATCCGTCGGAGCGACGACCGGACATGCCACGCGAGAGCGCGCTTCTGTTCTGGCCGCGCTTCATCTGGGAGACGGTCGCCAAGCATCTGAAGCTCGGCGGCACCATCGCGCGGCTGGCGATCAGCGCCTTCATGATTTCACGCGACAAGAACGCGAAGACCTACATGGATCAGGCGTTGACACCTGTTGGTGACCATGAGGACGAGACGCTGGAGCTCTTCACCAAGACGGCGGGCGGCCAGGCGGCGGTCTCGCATGTCAAGAAGGTGGCGGAGCTCACGCATGCGCATCGGGCGATCTGATCGCCCACCGAACGCGGGGCGAAAAGCAACCTCACTCACCCTCATCAAGTCAGTCGCAAAGCGTCGCGTTCATAGTCCCTAAGCTTAGAGCATTTCCGCATTTT
>UCJD01000035.1 GCA_900472605.1 Hyphomicrobiales bacterium
AAGGGGGGAGATCGACTCGTTGCATGCTTCTGGCAGAACGCTGCGGTTGGAGCGAGTGGCCGAGCCCAGCCGATCTCCCCACCTGAGGGGGAGATGCCCGGCAGGGCAGAGGGGGGTATCACACGGCACAACCCCTCCACAAACCCAATCAGCCCACCAGCGCCACCGCAATCTCGGCGGCCAGACGGGCGTTGTTTTCCACCAGCGCGATATTCGTCTTCAGGCTCTGGCCGTCGGTCAGGTCGAAGATGGTGCTGAGCAAGTACGGCGTGACCGCCTTACCTGAGATTTCGTCGCGCTCGGCGCTGTCGAGGGCGCGCTGGATGTAGATTTCCATCTCTTCGGCCGGGATTTCGTCGGCCTCGGGAACCGGATTGGCGATCAGCATGCCGCCATCGATGCCGAGCTGTTCGCGCACCGTCTGGAAGTTGGCGATGGCCGCCGGGCTGTTCAGCGTCAGCGGGCTGCGAAGGCCGGATGAACGCGACCAGAAGGCCGGGAACTCTTCGCTCTCATAGGTGACGACGGGAACGCCGGATGTTTCCAGCACTTCCAGCGTCTTCGGCACATCGAGGATCGCCTTGGCGCCGGCGCAGACGACGATGACGCCGGTGCGGCCGAGTTCTTCCAGGTCGGCGGAGATGTCGAAGCTCTCTTCCGCACCGCGATGCACGCCGCCGATGCCGCCGGTGNNGCCACGATGATCGCCGCCGATGCCGCCGGTGGCGAAGACCTTGATGCCGGCGCGTTCGGCGGCGATCATCGTGGCAGCCACCGTGGTGGCGCCATGGCGGCGTTCGGCGATCGCGAAGGCGAGGTCGGCACGCGAGACTTTCAGCACATCCTTGGCCTTTGCCAACTGCTCAAGCTCTTCGGCCTCAAGCCCGATGTGGAGCGTGCCGTGGATGACGGCGATGGTGGCGGGGACAGCACCCTGCTCACGGATGATCGATTCGACGCTGCGCGCCATCTCGATATTTCCAGGGTAGGGCATGCCGTGGGTGATGATCGTCGATTCGAGCGCCACGATCGGCGCGCCGCGCTGCTTGGCGCTCGCCACTTCCTTGGAATAGGTGATCGGCAGCTTGGAGGAGAGAGAGTTCGTCATCGGATCTTCCATTTCGTCTGATTGGGTTTCAATGCAGAATTCTCGCCGGCGGGACAAGAGCCAACGCCTGTTTCAGCAGATCGGCGGAGAGATTTTCATTCACCGCATTGGGCGACTGCACCGTCAGCGCGGCCGCGGCCGCCCCCTCGCGGATGGCCTCGCTCATCGGCAGCCCGCGCAAAAGCGCTGCGATGACGCCCGACGCGAGTGAATCGCCGGCGCCCGTCACGTCGGATACCTGTTCGACATTGGCCGGCTGCAGCGCCGCCACATGGCCGGCGGAAAAGGCGATCAGCTCGCGCTGTCCTCTGGTAACAACGCCGCCCCTGAGGCCGATGTCGCCGAGCAGTGACGGCCAGTGAGCGGGGTTTTCCGGCCGCTCGCCGGTCAGCGCGGTGGCTTCTGCCTCGTTCAGGAAGAGATAGTCGATGCCATCGATGCAGCCCTTCAGCTTGACGGCCTTTGCCGGCGAGATGGCGATCGCCGCCACCGGCTTGCCGAGCGCCCTGGCGCGAGCGGTGATCGAGACCAGCGTCTCTTCCGGCAGGTTCGCGTCGAAGAGGATCATGTCGGTCGCCATCAATGCGTCCCGCACCGAGCGGATCGACAGGCGGCGCGGCACGAACATGCGGTAGAGATCCATGTCGGCCAGCGCGATCACCAAATTGCCGTCGCGCTCGATGATCGCGGTATAGCTCGGCGTCTTGCGATCAAGGAAGATGAAGGGGCGATCGTTGACGCCGGCAAGATCGGCGGCTTCGCTCACCATCTCTCCGGTCGGGTCGCCGCCGCGCGGCGAGATCATGGTGACGTCGAAGCCGAGGCGGGCCAGGTTGCGGGCCGCGTTGAAGCCGCCGCCACCGGCTTCCTCGAACCAGGATCCGGGGTTGCTGGCGCCATCCGCCGTCGCGCCCGATATGCGGCCGCGGCGATCGACATGGGCGCCGCCAAGCACGAGAATCTTCTTCGTCATCTCATCGCTCCGAAATGCCATCGCGGCCGAATCGTGCGGCCTCGGGGATCGCGTTCAGCCGCCGTCCGGGCACGGTAAGGTGTTGCTTTGCATGGATAAAACAAATGTAGAACACAGGCCGTTTTACCTCTTTCTTTCAATGATTTGAACGGCACTTGCACGATGAGAACAAATGCGGTACAAAATCGGCATCGGCGGCGACATTGCTTGAGCGGCTTCAATAACCTAAAGGTGGATCGAATGTCACAGAATACATTGCGGCTTGTAGAGGACAAATCGGTGGACAAAAGCAAGGCACTTGAAGCGGCACTCTCACAGATCGAGCGGTCGTTCGGCAAGGGCTCTATCATGAAGCTCGGCTCGAATGAGAGCGTGGTCGAGATCGAGACCGTTTCGACGGGCTCTCTCAGCCTGGATATCGCACTCGGGATCGGCGGCCTTCCCAAGGGGCGTATCATCGAGATTTACGGGCCGGAAAGCTCGGGTAAGACCACACTGGCACTGCAGACGATCGCGGAAGCACAGAAGAAGGGCGGCATTTGCGCCTTCGTCGACGCCGAACACGCGCTCGATCCTGTCTATGCCCGCAAGCTCGGCGTCGATCTGCACAATCTCCTGATCTCGCAGCCGGATACCGGCGAGCAGGCGCTTGAAATCACCGACACGCTGGTTCGTTCCGGAGCGGTTGACGTGCTGGTCGTGGATTCGGTTGCGGCGCTGACGCCACGGGCTGAAATCGAAGGCGAAATGGGCGACAGCCTTCCCGGCCTGCAGGCGCGACTGATGAGCCAGGCGCTGCGCAAGCTGACCGCCTCGATCTCGAAGTCGAAGACCATGGTCATCTTCATCAACCAGATCCGCATGAAGATCGGCGTCATGTTCGGTTCGCCGGAAACGACGACGGGTGGCAATGCGCTGAAGTTCTACGCCTCGGTGCGCCTCGACATTCGCCGCATCGGCGCCGTCAAGGAGCGCGAAGAGGTGATCGGCAACCAGACGCGCGTCAAGGTCGTCAAGAACAAGATGGCGCCTCCCTTCAAGCAGGTCGAATTCGACATCATGTATGGCGAAGGCGTATCGAAGACCGGCGAGCTGGTCGATCTCGGCGTCAAGGCCGGTATCGTCGAGAAGTCGGGTGCCTGGTTCTCCTATAACAGCCAGCGTCTCGGCCAGGGCCGCGAGAACGCGAAGACGTTCCTGCGCGACAATCCGGAACTGATGCGCGAGATCGAGACCGCGATCCGCCAGAATGCCGGCCTGATTGCCGAGCAGCTGCAGAATGGCGGCCCCGACGCAAATGACAGCGACGGCGACGGCGAATAAGCCTCGACCATCAGGAATTAATTCAAAACCGGCCGCATTCCCTGAACGGAATGCGGCCGGTTTTGTTTGGCCGCTGGACAGTGGTTAACGTCAGCGATAAAAGCCACTGAATTTTTAAGATTTGACCTGCCTGTGGGCAGCACTGAAGGGCATAGCATGAGCGGTGTGAACGAAATCCGGTCGACCTTCCTCGACTACTTCAAGAAGAACGGCCACGAGATCGTTTCATCGAGCCCGCTCGTGCCGCGCAACGACCCGACGCTGATGTTTACCAACGCCGGCATGGTGCAGTTCAAGAACGTCTTCACCGGTCTCGAGCAGCGCCCCTACAAGACGGCGTCCACCGCGCAGAAGTGCGTGCGCGCCGGCGGCAAGCATAACGACCTCGACAATGTCGGCTATACAGCGCGCCACCATACCTTCTTCGAGATGCTCGGCAATTTCTCCTTCGGCGATTACTTCAAGGAGCAGGCGATCGAGCATGCCTGGACGCTGATCACAAAGGAGTTCGGCATCGATGCCAAGCGCCTGCTGGTCACCGTCTACCACACCGACGACGAAGCCTTTAATCTCTGGAAGAAGATCGCCGGCCTGTCCGACGACAAGATCATCCGCATCCCGACCAGCGACAATTTCTGGGCGATGGGCGATACCGGTCCGTGCGGTCCCTGTTCGGAAATCTTCTACGATCACGGCGATCACATCTGGGGCGGCCCTCCCGGCTCGCCGGAAGAGGATGGCGATCGCTTCATCGAGATCTGGAACCTCGTCTTCATGCAGTACGAGCAGATCACCAAAGAAGAGCGTGTCGACCTGCCGCGTCCGTCGATCGACACCGGCATGGGGCTCGAGCGCATCGCCGCGCTGCTGCAGGGCAAGCACGACAATTACGACATCGACCTGTTCCGGGCGTTGATCTCCGCCTCCGAGGAAGCGACGGGCGTCAAGGCCGAGGGCGAGCAGCGCGCCAGCCATCGCGTCATTGCCGATCACCTGCGTTCGTCGGCCTTCCTGATCGCCGACGGCGTGTTGCCGTCGGCCGAAGGCCGCGGTTATGTTCTGCGCCGCATCATGCGCCGCGCCATGCGCCATGCCGAACTGCTCGGCGCCCGCGAGCCGCTGATGTGGAAGCTTTTGCCGGCTTTGATCCAGCAGATGGGCCGCGCCTATCCGGAACTGGTGCGCGCCGAAGCGCTGATCACCGAGACGCTGAAGCTCGAGGAAACCAAGTTCCGCACGACGCTGAAGCGCGGCCTGTCGCTGCTTTCTGATGCCACGACCACGCTTTCCAAGGGCGACATGCTCGACGGCGAAACGGCATTCAAGCTTTACGACACCTACGGCTTCCCGCTCGACCTGACGCAGGACGCGCTGCGCGCCCGCGAAATCAACGTCGATCTGGCCGGCTTCACCGACGCCATGGAGCGCCAGAAGGCCGAGGCGCGCTCGCACTGGGCCGGCTCCGGCGACAAGGCGACCGAGACCATCTGGTTCGAGCTGCGCGACAAGCATGGCGCCACCGAATTCCTCGGCTACGACACCGAGACCGCCGAGGGCGTGGTCCAGGCGATCGTCAAGGATGGCGCTGCCGTCGGCGCGGCAGCCAAGGGCGACAAGGTGCAGATCGTCGTCAACCAGACGCCCTTCTACGGCGAATCCGGTGGCCAGATGGGCGATGCGGGCGTGATTTCCTCCGATAACGCCAAGATCGAAATCACCGATACGCAAAAGCGCGGCGAGGGCCTGTTCGTTCACACGGGCACCGTTGTCGAAGGTACGGTCAAGGCCGGCGATGCGGTCGCGTTGACCGTCGATCACGCCCGTCGTTCGCATATCCGCGCCAACCACTCGGCGACCCACCTTCTGCACGAAGCGCTGCGCGAGGTGCTCGGCACCCACGTTGCCCAGAAGGGCTCGCTGGTCACGCCGGATCGCCTGCGCTTCGACGTCTCGCATCCGAAGCCGATGTCTCCGGAAGAACTCAAGGTCGTCGAGGACATGGCCAACGAGATCATTCTGCAGAATTCGCCGGTCACGACCCGCCTGATGAGCGTCGACGATGCCCGCGCCGAGGGCGCGATGGCGCTGTTCGGTGAGAAGTACGGCGATGAAGTGCGTGTGGTTTCCATGGGGCAGGGCCTGCATGGGGCGAAAGCAGGCAAGCCTTACTCGATCGAACTCTGCGGCGGTACGCATGTGTCTGCGACCGGTGACATTGGGCTCGTGCGCATTCTCGGCGACAGCGCCGTCAGCTCCGGCGTTCGCCGTCTGGAAGCGGTCACAGGTGAAGCGGCGCGCGCCTATCTCGCCGAACAGGACGAGCGCGTGAAGGCGCTTGCGACCTCGCTCAAGGTGCAGCCGGCCGAGGTGCTGACTCGCGTCGAAGCGCTGATGGACGAGCGCCGCAAGCTTGAGAAGGAACTGGCGGACGCCAAGCGCAAGCTCGCCATGGGCGGCGGGCAGGGAGCGTCGGAAGACGCCGTGCGCGACATCGGCGGCGTCAAATTCCTCGGCAAGGCCATCTCCGGCGTCGATCCGAAGGATCTGAAGGGTCTCGCTGACGACGGCAAGGCCAGCCTCGGCTCCGGCGTCGTGACGTTGATCGGCGTTTCCGACGACGGCAAGGCCAGCGCCGTGGTTGCGGTCACCGCTGATCTCGTCGGCCGTTTCAGCGCCGTCGATCTGGTCCGCATCGCCTCGGCCGCTCTCGGCGGCAAGGGCGGTGGTGGCCGTCCCGACATGGCGCAGGCCGGTGGTCCGGATGGATCGAAGGCCGACGAGGCGCTGGAAGCGGTTGCGGCTGCGCTGGCCGGCTGATCGGCTGTTTTGATTGAATTGCGAAAGGCGGGTGCTTCGAGTGCCCGCCTTTTTCTTTTGCGCCGACAAGTCAGCAGGATTTGTCAAATCGGGCTATGCTTGTCTGCAGCCGGTCAACTGGCATGAGGTTTCGACATGAACGGCACAACGGCATGGGCACTCTATGAAAGCCGCCTGAGGCGGGTTTCGGCCTATATCCATGATCATCTCGATGAAGAGCTGGATATGGACAAGCTTGCCGAGATCGCCTGCATGTCGAGCTATCACTGGCACCGGATCTATCGCGCGGTGCATGGCGAGACGCTGGCGGCAACCGTCAAGCGGCTCAGGCTGCATCGCGCGGCGGGCGATATCGTCCGTTCGGATATCGGTATCGGGGAGATTGCCAGGCGATCGGGCTATCCCAACCTCCAGTCTTTCAACCGCATCTTCAAATCGGTCTACGGCATGCCGCCGGCCCGTTATCGGAAAGAGGGAAGCCACACGGAATTCCAACCCTCACCTAACGGAAGGATCAAAGCCATGTTCAACGTTACCATACGGAAGATCGAGCCGACCGCGCTTGTCGGTGTACGCCACTCTGGACCCTATATGCAGGTCAGCAAGGCGTTCGAGGTTCTCTTCGGCACGCTGCATGCGCGCGGGCTGGCAACGCCCGATATGCGGATGATCGGCGTTTATTTCGACGATCCGGATCTCGTGCCGGCCGAAGAGCTTCGCTCCATCGCCTGCGTTTCCATCGAGAGCGAGATTGTGGTCGAAGCGCCGCTCGAACCCTTCACGATCGAGGGTGGAGACTATGCGGTGCTCAGCCACAAGGGGCCGTATGCCAACATGCACAAGGCCTATCAATGGCTGTTTTCCGAATGGCTGCCGACCTCCGGCCGGCAGCTGCGCGATGGGCTGATGTTCGAGGACTATCTCAACAATCCGCGCGACGTGCCGCCGACGGAACTGGTGACCGAAATCTACATGCCGCTTGCCTGATTTTCAGGCGCTCTTCTGCATGGCCTTCATCGCTTTCTCATCGATCGCGTTCGCCTTTGCATAGGCGGGCCGATCGGTGACGCGCGCGACATAGTCGGCAAAGGCCTGGCGCTTCTCCAGTGTGCCGAAGCCGAGGCCCCAGGCGACATGCGAGCCGACATAGACATCGGCTGCGGTAAAGCGGTTGCCGGCAATAAAGGGCGAGACGCTGACGGCCTTCTCGAGCGTGTTCATGACGTCGGCGAAGCTGCCGTAGCCCGCCATGCGGCTCTTGTCGGCGGGCGTGTCGAAGCCGAGCGCCTTGTTGGTGACCGCCGCTTCCAGCGGCCCTGCGGCGAAGAACATCCAGCGATAGTAGCTGCCGCGTTCCTCCGGGGTCGGTGCAAGCCCGGCCTCAGGGAATGTCTCGGCGAGATAGGCGCAGATTGCCGCGCATTCCGTCACCACGGTCTTGCCATGGCGGATGGCCGGCACCTTGCCCATCGGATTGACGGCGAGGTAGTCCGGGGCCTTCATGCTGCTCTCGAAAGCCAGGATCTCAGTCGTGTAGGGAACGCCCGTTTCCTCAAGCATCCAGCGGGCGATACGGCCGCGCGACATCGGGTTGGTGTAGAAGGTCAGTTGTTCGCTCATCATGGTCTCCTCGTTTTCCATCATATCTGGCGCGGGAGAGCGCCGAGGCAACGTCTAGAGCATGATGCTGTCATTTTCTGGCAGTAGTCAGAGCGCCTTGCGATACTGGATGAAACCTGGGGCAACCGCGACGCGGTCGTAAAGCCGACGCGCCGTGGCGTTGTTTTCCTGCGTCAGCCAGTAGAGCCGGCCGGCGTTCTTTTCGCGCGCCAGAAGCGCCACCTTCTCGATCAGCTGTTCGCCGACGCCGCGACCGCGCTGGCTCTCGTCGACATAGAGATCCTGCAGGTAACAGGTGGTATCGGCAAGCCATGTGGAGCGATGGAAGACGACGTGAACGATGCCGACGAGCTTGCCGTCGTCGAAGGCGCCGAGCGCATGCATCGGCTCCGCGTCGTCGTGGAAGCGGGTCCAGGTGAGATCGTATTGCTGCTTGGGAAGCTCGGATTCGTAGAAGCGGAGATAGGCTTCGAACAATGGTTCCCAGCCCGCACGGTCGGACGGTGCCAGAGGGCGGATTTCGATCGGTGTGCTGGACATGCTGGCCTCCCATGCAAATGAAAACGGCGGGGAAAACCCCGCCGTTCAAATCTAGTCCGAAAGTCCAAGCTTACGCCATGGCCTTCTGCAGGTTTTCGTCGATCTTGTCGAGGAAAGCCGTGGTCGAGAGCCAGGGCTGATCCGGGCCGATGAGCAGCGCCAGGTCCTTGGTCATGAAGCCGGCTTCGACGGTATCGACGCAGACCTTTTCGAGGGTGGCTGCGAACTTCGCCAGCTCGGCGTTGTCGTCGAGCTTGGCACGGTGCGCGAGGCCACGGGTCCAGGCGAAGATCGAGGCGATCGAGTTGGTCGAGGTTTCCTGACCCTTCTGGTGCTGACGGTAGTGACGCGTCACCGTGCCGTGGGCGGCTTCGGCTTCGACGGTCTTGCCGTCAGGCGTGAGCAGAACCGAGGTCATCAGGCCGAGCGAGCCGAAGCCCTGTGCAACGGTGTCGGACTGGACGTCGCCGTCGTAGTTCTTGCAGGCCCAGACGTAGCCGCCGGACCACTTCAGAGCGGATGCGACCATGTCGTCGATCAGGCGGTGCTCGTAGGTGATGCCGATTTCCTTGAACTGGTCCTGGAATTCAGCTTCGTAGACTTCCTGGAAGATGTCCTTGAAGCGGCCGTCATAGGCCTTGAGGATGGTGTTCTTGGTCGAGAGATAAACCGGCCACTTGCGCATCAGGCCGTACATCATCGAGGCGCGGGCGAATTCGCGGATCGATTCGTCGAGGTTGTACATGGCCATGGCGACGCCGGCGCCGGGAGCGTCGAACACTTCCTTCTCGATGACCTGGCCGTCTTCACCGACGAACTTGATGGTCAGCTTGCCCTTGCCGGGGAACTTGAAGTCGGTCGCGCGGTACTGGTCGCCGAAGGCGTGACGGCCGACGACGATCGGCTTGGTCCAGCCGGGAACGAGGCGCGGTACGTTCTGGCAGATGATCGGCTCGCGGAAGATGACGCCGCCGAGGATGTTGCGGATCGTGCCGTTCGGGCTCTTCCACATCTGCTTGAGGTTGAATTCCTTGACGCGGTCTTCGTCCGGCGTGATCGTCGCGCACTTGATGCCGACGCCGTGCTTCTTGATGGCGTGAGCGGCGTCGATCGTCACCTGGTCGTTGGTGGCGTCGCGGTTTTCGACGGAGAGGTCGAAGTAGTCGATGTCGAGGTCGAGATACGGATGGATCAGCTTGTCCTTGATCAGCTGCCAGATGATGCGCGTCATTTCATCGCCGTCGAGATCGGCGACGGGATTGGCGACCTTGATCTTTTTCATGTATCTGCCTCGTTCAAGCTTTGGAGGGACATGCGTCCCGGGTGGGTGATATAAAATCCCGAGCGCTATAGCATTGTGCGCTTGCGGTGCAAAGCCGCAGGCAGGGCAGAATCTCTTGTTTTTGCGGCATTGCCAAGACACGGAAAATGGCTAGTCTCCGCGCGAAACCATTGCCTCGGACATTTGATCATGAAGACGATTTCGCTTGCCTTTGCCGCTCTGCTCGGCCTCACCGCCACGGTATTCGCCGCTGACGCGACGGCGCCGGTGAAGGAGATCATGGAGGCAACGACAAAGAACTGGTCGGGCGCCGACGAGGACTGGCAGGATATCTTCGACGACAGCAGGCTGACGCGGATCTACAGTAAGGATTTCGTCACCAAGTATCGCGCCGCCATGCAGAATCCGGCAGCCGACGAGGATGGTGTGTCGCCGTTCGATTACGATGTGATCGTCAACGGCGAGGATGCCTGCCCGCTGCAGGACATGACCTATACGCCGAAGCCCGGTGAAAACGGCGCGACGGAAGTGGTGGTCACCTTCAAGAAGCAGACCTGCATGGACGGGATCGAAGACAAGCAGGCGCTGACCACCGTGCGGTTCGAGGTGCTGGAAGAGGGCGGCAAGCCTGTCGTCGACGACGTGTTTACCGAAGGCGATCCCGGCCAGCCGGCAAACTCGCTGAAGAACACGATGGTGCAGATCGCCAAGGGGCAGTGATGCGCTGCCGGCGGCGCGTTTTGGTGGCTTGTTGGCAAGATTGATTTGCATTTGGTCTCGGTGACGATATGTGAGCGCTGAAACACCATTCCTGCGCTCCGGGGCCGAACTGCTTGTTTTCCGGTTTTGATTTCCGAGATTGGCTGCTTGCCAACGATCCGGCGCTCTCGCGGCTGAGAATGGCGCTGCGCGTGACGTTGTCTGTGGCGCTGTCGTTCGGTGTCCTGTTGGCAATCCATTCCCTGCTGTTTCCTCTGCCAACGGCATCCTACGGGCTTGGGATCGTGCTGGCGATAGAGGGTGGGGTCGCGGTGCGCGACAAGGGCGGCGGCCGGCAGCTGGTGACCCGGCTGTTGGGTTGCGCGGCCAGCCTTGTCGTCGTCGTCATTGCAGCCGGCCTAGAAGGACACCGGCTGATCTCCGACGCCGCATTTCTCCTGATCATCTTTCTTGCGGCTTCCGCACGGGTTTTCGGGCCGCGAGGCCATGCGATCGGCATGTTCGCGTTCATGTCATATTTTCTGGGTGCGTATTTCCAGCCACCGCTTGCCGAGCTGCCCTTCGTGGCGATCGGTCCCATCGTCTCGTCCCTGATCGCGCACGCGGTGCGTTCCGTCGTGCTGCCTGACGACTGGCGGCGCGACCTGTTGCGGTCGCTTGAAAGCGTGCAGGGGCGGATCAACCAGATCCTGTTCAAGATCGCAGCACTTGCCGCGGTGGGGCGGGTTTCGGATGCGGACCGGCAGGAGCTCAATCAGCTGGAAGAGCGGCTGAAAGAGGTGGTGCTGATGGCCGAGAGCTTCATTCCAAGACCTCCAAGCGGCGTTTTCGATCCGGGTACCGAGCCGGCGGGAGAGCTCGCGATCCGTCTGTTCGACGCGCATCTGGCGGCAGAGGGGGCGATCATGCTGTGCTCGCAATCGCTTCCGCCTTTCGAGCTGGTGCATCGGATCATCGAGGGACATGTCGCGCGTTCGCCCGAGGAAGGTGACGAAGGCTCCTCCGCCGAGGCGACACGCGCGCTGATCAGGCTCGGCAACGCGCGGGCGCAGCTCGTCGAGACGATCGACGAGGGCAAGCGGACCAGCTTCGCCGATATCGCCGCTGTCGCCGAGGCGCCGGTTCAAACGTCGCTTCCGGATTTCTCATTGAGCAACCCGCTCATGCGTTCGGCGCTGCAGATTACCGTCGCATCGGCGATCGCCATGACGCTGGGTCTCGGTCTGTCGCGCGAGCGGTGGTTCTGGGCTGTGCTTGCGTCCTTCCTGGTGTTCACCAATACCAATTCGCGCGGGGATACCGCGATGAAGGCGCTGCAGCGGTCGGTGGGGACGCTGTTCGGGATCGGTATCGGGCTTCTGCTTGCGACGCTGCTTAGCGGCCATCTGCTGCCGGCGCTCGTGCTCACCTGCGTCTCCATTTTCCTCGCCTTCTATTTCCTCCAGACAAGCTACGCGACGATGACGTTCTTCGTGTCGATCGCGCTTTGCCTGGTTTACGGCATGATCGGATCGTTGACGCTCGATCTGCTGCTGCTGCGCGTCGAGGAAACGGCGCTCGGGGCGGCGGTGGGCACGCTGGTCGCTTTCGTCGTCTTTCCCGCCCGCACCCGAGGGGCGCTCGACCTTGTCCTCGACAAATGGTTCGCGGCGCTGGATGCACTGCTGAAGGCAGCTTTAGCCGGCGAGCCGCGGCACCGGCTCATCGGCCTGTCGCAGACACTGGATGCCGCCTACAAGGATTTGGCGACTGCTGCGCGGCCGCTCGGCTCGTCATGGTCCGTTGTCACCAGGCCGGGACAGGTCAGGCAGACGCTGGCAATCTTCCTGGCCGCCACCTATTGGGCGCGGATGATGGCGAAGAACCGGGAGGCGTCGATCACCAACGACGACGCCCGCCAGCTGATCGATGCCTGCCTCGCCCGCGTTGCTTCGGCATCGGCGCGGCGCTCGGAATGTTTCTTCGTCGATCGCAAGGTCCCCGTATCGAGCGTGCGCCACCATCCGCACGCCAGCAGGGGGTGGCGGCAGGGACTTGAGATGATCGGCCTGACGCTTGAACGGCTGTATCCGGACGCATAACGTGGTGTAGAGGCTCACCGCACCGGGAGCCGACGGCCTGTTTGTGCTGGTCAGAGATTTGTCTTACAATGTCTTGCTAAACGTTTAGCTTGAGGCAGGAGACGATGATGACGAAAGCGAACATGTCCGAATCCGTCACGCTTCGTATTCCCAGCGAGGTGCTCTCGGATATTCAAGCAATTGCCGATGCAACCGACCGATCCAGAAGCTACATCATCGTTCGCGCGCTGAGGACCTATCTCATGAACGAAGGCGCGGACATTTTCGCCGCGATCAAGGGGCGAGAGCAGATCGCATCGGGCGAATATGAAGACCTCGACGATGTGATCGCCGAAATGGACAAGATCATCGCCGGGAAGGTCGCATGATCCCTGTCCGGCTTTCTAGGGATGCGGCCAATTATGTCCGTAAAGAAGCCGAATACCTGCGCCACCATAGTCCGGCCGCCGCCCGCAAATTTTCGCAGGCGGTGAAGGAGGCGAGGGAATTGCTTCGCACCTTTCCGCAGGTCGGAAACCACATGCATGGCCTGCAGATATCGGGCAACCGAACACTGGTGGTCGGCGATTACCTGCTCGACTATTCCTACGACTACCTGCTCGACTATTCCTACGACGGCGAAGCAATCGAGGTCACGTCCATCCGCCATGGCCGCACCGTCGCACAGACTCCTGATCTTGAGCTCGATGCCGGCCTTGATGACGACGAGGAATGAGGTGCGCAACACCGCATAAGCCTTGCCGTTTCAGCCGGTCTTGGCTATTTCCGCGCCTAGCAAAAGGATTTTGACTTCATGGCAGGCACGAATAGCGAGCGTCTTCTTCTGACGGAAGGTCCCGTCATCATTCTGGTCGAACCGCAGATGGGCGAAAACATCGGGATGGTGGCGCGCGCCATGGCGAATTTCGGCCTCTCGGAACTGCGCCTCGTCAATCCGCGCGACGGATGGCCGAACGAGAAGGCGCAGGCCGCCGCCTCCAAGGCCGATCACGTCATCGACGGCACCAAGGTGTTCGACACGCTGGAAGGGGCGGTCGCCGATCTCAACTTCGTCTATGCGACGACGGCGCGCGAGCGCGACGGCTTCAAGCCGGTGCGCTCTCCAGTCGTTGCGGCGCAGACGCTGAGGGCGCGGTTTACGGCGGGCGAGGGCACCGGCATCCTCTTCGGGCGCGAGCGATGGGGCCTCTCGAACGAAGAGGTGGCGCTGGCCGACGAGATCGTGACCTTCCCCGTCAACCCCGCCTTCGCCTCGCTCAACATAGCGCAGGCCGTGCTCTTGATGTCCTACGAGTGGATGAAATCGGGCATGGAGGATCTCGGCAGCGTTCCCTTCCAGGCGACGGAGCAGACGCAATCGACGAAGGAACAATTGCACGGGCTCTACGACCAGTTGGAAGAGGCTTTGGACTCGCGCAATTATTTCCATCCGCCCGCGAAAAAGCCGAAAATGGTCGACAATCTGCGCGCAGTCCTTTCCCGCCGCGCCTTCACGGAGCAGGAAATCAGCGTGATGCGCGGCGTGATCTCCTCCCTCGACCGGTTCTCGCGGCAATATCCGCGCGGAAGCCGGGCGCCCCAAGATGTCAAGGAACTACCTGAAGATGACAGCAGCGACGCATGAGCTGAAGCCCGTCCTGGTCTTCGATTCGGGGATTGGCGGGTTGACGGTGCTGCGCGAGGCGCGTGTGCTGATGCCCGAGCGCGGTTTCATCTATGTCGCTGACGATGCCGGCTTTCCCTATGGTGGATGGGAGGAGCAGGCGCTGAAGGAGCGGATCATCGACCTGTTCGCCAAGCTTCTCGTCGAGCACGATCCCGAAGTCTGCATCATCGCCTGCAACACGGCATTCACGCTCGTCGGCGCCGATCTCAGGGCGGCGTTCGCTGAAATGACCTTCGTCGGTACCGTGCCGGCGATCAAGCCGGCGGCGGAGCGGACACGCTCGGGGCTGGTCTCGGTGCTGGCAACGCCGGGGACCGTGAAGCGCGCCTATACGCGCGATCTCATCCAGTCCTTTGCGCAGCAGTGCCATGTTCGCCTCGTTGGCTCCGAGAACCTCGCCCGCATGGCGGAGGCCTATATTCGCGGCGACACGCTGTCTGACGAGGCGGTCATGGGCGAGATCGCCCAGTGTTTCGTCGAGAAGGACGGCAGGAAGACCGATATCGTCGTGCTCGCCTGCACGCACTATCCGTTCATGGCCAACATCTTCCGGAGGTTGGCGCCGTGGCCGGTCGATTGGCTGGATCCGGCCGAGGCCATTGCCCGGCGGGCGCGCAGCCTTGTTCCCGAAGTGGCCGACGCCGTTCATCCCGACAATTTCGATTTTGCCGTTTTCACCTCTGGCAATCCGGATTTTTCGACGAAACGGCTGATGCAGGGGTTCGGTCTCACCGTCAGGTGATACGCTTTTGCAACGCCCGACACTTCCCGCGTCTTTCGTGCGGCAACCGCTTTTCTTTGCGAGGTCGATATCGCAAGTTCGACGACAGGGAATCGTCCGCAGTGCTTCGCGCACTGGCGGGCAGGGGAATGCTCGATGCCGTTTCAAAGACTTGTCATGCTGATCTTCTTCCTGCAGCCGATCGCCTTCGGCAGCTGGCTGCCGCGCATTCCCGATGTGCAGGCGAAGCTCGGCATGGGGCCGGCAGATCTTGCCATCGTGCTCCTGGGCCTGCCCATCGGCACCTTGATGACCTTGCCCTTCGCCGGGCGGCTGGTGGCGCGGATCGGCGGGCGCGCTACCATCATCTACGGCTTTGTGGCATTTCTCGCCGTGGTGTCGCTTCCGGCTTTCGCCGGCAGCATGACGGCACTGTTCTTCGCCCTGATGCTTCTCGGCGTCACGCTGTCGACACTGGAGCTTGGCCTGAATGTCGAGGCGGATCGTGCCGAAAAGACCACGGGCCTTGTCATCATGAGCCGTTGCCATGGGTTCTGGAGCCTCGGCATCATGGTCGGCAGCCTTCTCGGGGTGGGCGCTGCGGCGTTGCATCTGCCGGCGAACTGGTCGATCGCTTTGATCGCGCTGCTGGTGCTGCCGATCGCGCTCCTCGTCAGCGTGCGACTGCCGCTCGGCCCCGATCCGGCGGCCGAGACATCGCATGAGCAAGGCGCGCCGTTCAAGCTGCCGAGTGCGGCACTTCTCGGCATCTGCGCGTTCACCTTCGGTATCACCATGACCGAGGGTGCGATCGCCGACTGGTCGGCGGTCTATCTGCGCGACGTGCTGTTTGCGACGGGCGCGCTGACCGGTCTCGGCTACTCCGTCTTCGCCTGCCTCGTGGCAACAGGACGTTTCGGCGGCGATTACATGAAGAGCCGCTTCGGCGCGGTGGCGATCGCGCGGGCCTGCGGCTGTGCGTCGCTGACGGGCATGGTGATCGTGCTCCTGGCGCCGAACACGGCGGTGGCGTTGATCGGTTTCGCGGCGATCGGCGTCGGTGTCTCCGTTGGGTTCCCGCTGGCTGTCACGGCATCCGCCAGCCTGACGGACCGGCCGGCAGCATCGAGCGTCGCCATCCTGACCTTCATCGCCTTGAGCGGTTTCCTCGTTGGACCGCCTGCGATCGGCTTCGTCGCCGAGGCGTTCGGCCTGCGGGTAGGGCTGGGTATTCTGCTCATTCCGCTTGCGATCAGCCTGCTCTTTACCCGGATGCTGATACCGAGCGCCGACGGCCAACCATCCACTGTCGTGGCGGACAAGGCGGCGTGATTCGAAAAGATGCGATTGGCTGTGGGTTTTGTTCGGTAGGCCAAGCATTCCGCCACGAATCTGCTAAAGAGTGGCGTTGATTTCAGAAGGGGAATGGGACTTGCAGGTTGGTATCGATATGGGATCGGCGTCGGGAGGCAATCCGGCCACGCTCGATATCGAGGAATTGCTGGCGACCCGTCTCCTCGTTCAGGGCAATTCCGGCTCCGGAAAGTCGCATCTGTTGCGTCGCCTACTGGAGCAATCCGCGCAGTGGGTGCAACAGGTCATCATCGACCCCGAGGGCGATTTCGTCACGCTGAGCGACAAGTTTGGCCATGTGGTGGTCGACGGCGAGCGCACCGAGGCGGAACTGGCTGGTATCGCCAACCGTATCCGCCAACACCGCGTCTCCTGCGTTCTCACGCTCGAAGGGCTTGAGGTCGAGCAGCAGATGCGCGCCGCTGCGGCCTTCCTCAACGGCATGTTCGATGCCGATCGTGAGTTCTGGTATCCCGTGCTCGTGGTCGTCGACGAAGCACAGATGTTCGCGCCGTCGGTCGCCGGCGAAGTCTCCGACGATGCGCGCAAGATGTCGCTCGGCGCAATGACCAACCTGATGTGCCGTGGCCGAAAGCGCGGTCTCGCGGGCGTCATCGCCACGCAGCGCCTGGCGAAGCTCGCCAAGAACGTCGCCGCCGAAGCCTCTAATTTCCTGATGGGCCGAACTTTCCTCGACATCGACATGGCGCGCGCCGCCGACCTGCTCGGCATGGACCGGCGTCAGGCAGAAATGTTCCGTGACCTGAAGCGCGGCAATTTCGTGGCGCTCGGCCCGGCTCTGTCGCGCCGGCCGCTGCCGATCCAGATCGGCAATGTCGAGACCTCGGCGCGTTCGTCGAGCCCCAAGCTGATGCCGCTGCCGGACTCTCCTCAGGACGTCGAAGACCTGATCTTCACGCCGGATCCGGAAGAATTCCAGCGGCCGATCGTGCGCCGCGCCGCGCCTGCTCCGCGTCCGACCACGGATATCCTGGCCGAGCTTTCCCGCTCCGCGCCGGCGGCCACCGCGCCGCAGCCGTCGGAAGGCCGCGCCAGCCAGCCAGAAATGTCGGTGGAAGACCGCGAGGAGCGCGTGTCGGCTGTCTTGAGCGAAATCCTCGACGATCCGGGCTCGGGCTTCCGTACGGATTCGGTGCTCTATCAGGAGTTCCTCGTGCGACTTCGCATGCGCCGCGTGCCGGGATCGCCGATGTCGCTGCCGGAGTTCCGCCGCCGCGTCGCCGTATCTCGTTCGGGCGTCGATCCGGTGACCGCCGAGACGGAAGCCTGGGCGACGGCATTGTCGTTGTCATCAGGCGTGACCGATGATCTTCAGGGCGTCTTCCTGATGCTCGCCAAGGCCGCCGTCTGCGGCGAGCCGTGCCCTTCTGACGCGCGTATCGCGCGCGCCTATGGCACGCACTCAGCCCGTCGCGCGCGGCGTCTCCTCGGTTATTTCGAGGAGCAGGGGACGGTTGTCGTCCACACCGATTTCTCCGGCAAGCGGATCGTTGCTTTCCCTGACATGAACTGTCAGACGGCGCCCGGCGATGCCAATGCGCCCGACGCTGAAGACGTTCAGTCGGCTGCTGAATAAAAGCAGTCACCTTCCATGTTCACATCAGGAGATGAAAACCGCCTTGCGGTTTTTGTCGTGTATCGGCATTTCGGTACACGATAAGGTTGCTCGTGTCACATGCCGTTCATCTCAGGGGTAGATAACCCGCATGCCCCTCGTGGGCGCACTTTGACTTTTTGCCCAGAGGAGATGTTGGTCATGTCGAATTCCACCCGTTCCCGTGCGATTGCCGCATTTGCAGCAGCGCTGCTTGCAACCGTTGCCATTCAGCCGGCGCATGCCGCCGATGCCGCAGCGACCAAGCTGCTCGAGCGTGGCGCCAGCGAGGACCTCAGCCAGCCCGGCGGCGCGCGCCGCATCTCCGGCGACATCACCGAGGCCTACCGCGCCCAGATCGTCGATGGCCGTCCAAAGAATGTGATCCTCCTGATTGGCGATGGCATGGGCGATTCCGAAATCACCATTGCCCGCAACTACGCCGTCGGCGCCGGCCAGTATTTCAAGGGCATCGACGCCCTGCCGGTCACCGGCCAGTACACGCATTATTCGCTCGACAAGAAGACCGGGAAGCCGACTTACGTCACGGATTCAGCGGCATCGGGCACGGCATGGGCAACCGGCGTGAAGAGCTACAACGGTGCGATCGGCGTCGATATCCGCGAGGAGGCGCACGAGACGCTGCTGGAAAAGGCCAAGGCCGCCGGTCTCGCAACAGGCAACGTGTCGACCGCCGAGCTGCAGGATGCGACGCCGGCCGTTCAGATCGCGCATGTGACGCAGCGCAAGTGCTACGGGCCGGAAGCAACGACGGAGAAATGTGCCAGCAACGCGCTCGAAAATGGCGGCAAGGGTTCGATCACCGAGCAGCTGATCAACGCGCGCGCCGACGTGACGCTCGGCGGCGGCGCAAAGAGCTTCGGCGAGACGGCAAAGGCCGGCGAATGGAAGGGCAAGACGCTGCGACAGCAGGCCGAGGAGCGCGGCTACAAGATCGTGACCAACGCCGATGAACTTGCCGCCGTGAAGCAGGCCAATGACAGCGCACCGGTTCTCGGTCTCTTCGCCGAGGGCAACATGCCGATCCGCTGGCAAGGCCCGCAGGCAAGCCACTACGGCAACGTCGAGAAAGAGCCCGTCGTCTGCCAGCCGAACGAGAAGCGCACATCGGCCACGCCGACCCTGGCGCAGATGACGTCGAAGGCGATCGAACTCTTGAGCACCAACGAGAAAGGCTTCTTCCTGCAGGTCGAGGGCGCCTCGATCGACAAGCAGGATCACGCCGCCAACCCTTGTGGCCAGATCGGCGAGACAGTCGACCTCGACGAGGCCGTGCAGGAAGCGCTGAAGTTCGCGCAGCAGAAGGGCGATACGCTGGTCATCGTCACTGCCGACCACGCCCATGCCAGCCAGATCATCGACGCCAAGACCAAGGCGCCGGGCCTGACGGAAGCGTTGATGACCAAGGACGGCGCCGTGATGGCCGTCAGCTACGGCAACTCGGATGAAGTCGACGACCAGGGCCATACCGGTTCGCAGCTGCGTATTGCAGCCTTTGGTCCGCGTGCGGCTAACGTCAGCGGTTTGACCGACCAGACGGACCTGTTCTACACGATCAGCGACGCGCTCGGCCTGAAAGCTCAGAAGGCAGCTATGAAGTAAGAAGGCTAGGCCTTCCGCAATCAGGCGGTTTTGCCGGTGGCGCCATGGATTGTGATTGACATTCCAGCCACTTCACCCTAAAGACCGCGCCAGCACGGGGCAGCAATGTCCCGTGTTTCATTTGACATGTCCCGTGGAGTTTCCAGTTCGCGTAACCGGAAAATCCTGTCGGGCCTCCCTCAAAGAGGCCAAAGGAGGGCGTGTTTCCTTCGAGCGGTTTGGTAACAAGCCGCCGTAACATTCTGAAAGGAAATACGATGAGCAAGCGCGAATCGTCCAAGTACAAAATTGACCGCCGTATGGGCGAGAACATCTGGGGTCGTCCTAAGTCCCCGGTGAACCGCCGCGAATACGGCCCGGGCCAGCACGGCCAGCGCCGCAAGGGCAAGCTTTCGGACTTCGGTGTGCAGCTGCGCGCCAAGCAGAAGCTCAAGGGTTACTACGGTGACCTGCGCGAGAAGCAGTTCCGCGCGATCTTCGCCGAAGCTTCCCGCCGCAAGGGCGACACTTCTGAAAACCTCATCGGTCTGTTGGAATCCCGCTTGGATGCGATCGTTTATCGCGCCAAGTTCGTTCCGACCGTCTTCGCTGCCCGTCAGTTCGTCAACCACGGCCACGTGACCGTGAATGGCGTTCGCGTCAACATCGGTTCCTACCGTTGCAAGGCCGGCGACGTCATCGAAGTTCGTCAGAAGTCCAAGCAGCTGGTTTCGGTTCTCGAAGCTATCAGCCTGGCTGAACGCGACGTTCCTGAGTACATCGAAGTCGACCACAACAAGATGGTCGCTACCTTCGCTCGTGTACCGGCTCTCAGCGACGTACCGTACGCTGTGATCATGGAACCGCATCTGGTGGTCGAATTCTACTCGCGTTAATCGCGACGTTTTCGCTTACGGAAAAGCCGCTCTCTGGGCGGCTTTTTTGTTATCTGGAGATAGACGATGACGGATTTGCAGGCAGTCCTCGACAGTATCTATGCCGAACTTCAGCCGCGCATCGGCGAGGGCAAAGTTGCGGATTATATTCCGCAGCTTGCCAAGATCGATCCCGCCCAGTTCGGGCTTTCGGTCGTCACTGTCGATGGCAAGGTCTACAGCGTCGGCGATGCGGCCGTGCCGTTCTCGATCCAGAGCATTTCCAAGGTCTTCATGCTGACGCTGGCACTCGGCAAGGTCGGCGAGGGACTGTGGAAACGCGTCGGGCGCGAGCCGTCGGGCAACTCCTTCAACTCGATCGTGCAGCTTGAGCAGGAAGCCGGCATTCCGCGTAATCCCTTCATCAATCCCGGCGCCATTGCCGTTGCCGACGTGGTGCTTGCCGGGCACGAGCCGCGCGAGGCGATCGGCGAAGTCCTGCGTTTCGTGCGTTATCTGGCTGATGACGAGACGGTGACGATCGACGACAAGGTTGCCAAGTCCGAAACACAGACGGGCTACCGCAATTTCGCGTTGGCGAATTTCATGCGCGCTTACAAGAACATCGATCATCCTGTCGAGCATGTTCTCGGCGTCTATTTCCACCAGTGTGCGCTGTCGATGACCTGCGAGCAGCTGGCGCGTGCCGGCCTCTTCCTCGCCGCCCGTGGCGCCAACCCCGTGACCGGCCATTCGGTCGTCTCGCCCAAGCGCGCGCGGCGCATCAATGCGCTGATGCTGACCTGTGGCCATTATGACGGATCCGGCGATTTCGCCTATCACGTCGGCCTTCCCGGCAAGAGCGGCGTCGGCGGCGGTATCTTCGCGGTGGCGCCCGGTATCGCGTCTATCGCGGTCTGGTCGCCGGGGTTGAACAAGGTCGGCAATTCGCAGCTCGGCGCGGTGGCCCTTGAAATGCTGGCGGCGCGCACGGGATGGTCGGTATTCGGCGATTGATGCTGGGTTGCCGGGCATCTTTCTGCTAGACGGGATTGAGTTTGGACCCTAGGGCCTGATCGGAAGAGACAATGAATATCGCAGCCACTATCGCAGACGAGCTGGAAACGCCCGAGACCGACGGCGCGATTGCGCATGCGCTGTTTGCCGATGCGCCGAGCTCCGTCTCGTTCAACAAGCTGCGCAAGCGGTTGTTGAGACAAGTGCGGCAGGCCTTCGACGATTTCGGCATGCTGAAGGGCCAGAAGCGCTGGCTGATCGGCGTATCCGGCGGCAAGGATAGCTACGGGCTGCTGGCGCTGCTGCTCGACCTGCAATGGCGCGGCCTGCTGCCGGTTGAGCTCGTCGCCTGCAACCTCGACCAGGGGCAGCCGAACTTCCCGAAGCATATCCTGCCGGAATATCTGACTAAAATCGGCGTGAAACACCGGATCGAATACCGCGACACCTATTCGATCGTGAAGGAGAAGGTTCCGGCCGGCGGCACCTATTGCTCGCTCTGTTCGCGTCTGCGCCGCGGCAATCTCTATCGCATCGCCCGCGAGGAAGGCTGCGACGCGCTGGTGCTCGGCCACCACCGCGAGGATATTCTCGAAACCTTCTTCATGAACTTCTTCCACGGCGGCCGCCTGGCCTCGATGCCGGCAAAGCTCCTCAACGATGAGGGCGACCTGATGGTGCTCCGTCCGCTTGCCTATTGCGCCGAGGACGACATGGCGAAATTCGCCACCGCCATGCAGTTTCCGATCATCCCCTGCGATCTCTGCGGCTCACAGGACGGGCTGCAGCGCAATGCCATGAAGGACATGCTCGCCGATATCGAGCGCCGCATGCCCGGCCGCAAGGATACGATGCTGCGGGCGCTTTCGCATGTGAACCCGTCGCATCTGCTCGACCCCAAGCTTTTCGACTTCGCCGGCCTGATGGCGGGTAAGACCGCGCCGACCGCGACCTGATCGGCGCCACAGCGCAACCGAGGAAATGATCATGACTTCGACGATTGATGTAACGACGCTTGCCGATCTCCTGCGGCGGGCGGCGAAGGCGGAAATATTGCCGCGCTTCCGAAGGCTGGGCAGCGACGATGTACGCGCAAAGACCGAGGCGACCGATCTGGTGACGGAAGCCGATCTCGAAGCCGAGCGCATGATCAAGGCCGAGGTCGCGACGCTGTGGCCGGAGGCGCTGTTCATCGGCGAGGAATCCGTTGCGGCCGATCCGGCGTTGCTTGGCAAGCTGAAGGATGCATCCTTGTCGATCATCGTCGATCCCGTCGACGGCACCTTCAATTTCGCCTCGGGCATTCCGGCCTTCGGCGTCATGGCTTCGGTGGTCGCCGATGGCGAATGCATCGCCGGCATCATCTACGATCCGATGGGTGACGATTGGGTTATCGCCGAAAAGGGCGCCGGCACATGGCTGAAGCGCCCCGATGGCAGCTCCGAACGGCTCTCGGTCGCCAAGCCCGTCGCGCTCGACCAGATGGTCGGGATGGCCTCGACAGGCTTCCTACCGCAGGGCAAACGCGCCGAAGTGCTCGCCAACCTCTCCAAGGTCCGCTTCATCTGCAACTATCGCTGCGCAGCACACGAGCACCGGGCGTTTGCCGGCGGTCATGTGCATTACCTGATGTACAATAAGCTGATGCCCTGGGACCATCTCGGCGGCACACTCGCCTGCGTGGAAGCCGGCGGCTACGCGGCGCGTTTCGACGGCTCTGCCTATCTGCCCGAGCATATCGACGGCGGACTGCTGATCGCGCCCGACAAGCAGAGCTGGGAGCTGCTGCGGCGTGAGGTGTTTACGGTGTAGGGCAGGCGTTACAACGTCTCCGCTGTGGATCGTTGCAATCCCACCTTCGTTGCTCCTATAAATGTCAGCGGAGGTGGGCATGCTCAAGCATACGACGATCAATCTTCCTGAGGAACTCTTGGCGCGCGTGGAAACCTACGCGGCCGAGAAACGGACGACTGTCACGGCAATCGTCCGCGAACATCTCGAGGCAATCGTCGAGCCGAGCCGCACTCCAACCGACGATGACGCCCTTCTTGCTTATTCCAAGGGCCTGCTTTCGCGAAGGGAGGCGGTTCGCCGACTTGGTCTGCGGGACTATGCGTCACTGCTCGTCGCACTCGGGGATGCCGAGCTACCGCTTCCGCTTCCGCCCGCTCGGGAACTCGAGGAACAGGCGGCGACTTTCGTTAAGCTCTGGCGGATGGGATGAAAAGATGTACGCTCATCCTTCCCGATGCCGGCCCGATCAACAGCCTTTGGGTTGCCGACCGGCTTGACCTTTTGCTCAAGCTGGAGATGAGGATCGTCATTGTCGATGCGGTCTATGACGAGCTGACCAGCGACCTGTCCTATCTGAAGGATTACGAGGTCAAACTGTTCATAGACGGCAACAGCCCCCCGTTCGTCATCGCGAAAACGGATATCGGAAAACTGGAGCGCGAAAAGCGCCGCCTTGGGCAGAGGCTCAAGAAGAATGCCGGTGAGCTGGCGATGGTCGATTTTATGTCGGCGGAGGGTGGGATCGCCGAGTATCTGATCGCGGACGAGCCGGTCGCAATTCTCTTCGAGGACGTGGGGCTGCGGCTTTTCAGCAAGCCACCCAATTTGCATCTGCTGTCAACGGTCGGCCTGCTGAGAGGTATGGAAGAGGTTGGCATCATCCAGTCCGCCGACGCCGTCATCACCGAGATGCTGCATCCGACGCGGCCGGGACGTCGGCCGCAGGATGCGCGGCGATTGACCGATCTTCCCGATGGGACCGATGAACCGGCAGCGATCGGCAGTTCGTGGAAGCCCGATTGAGAGCCTAACCGGCGCGCATGTTCACGCGCCGGCGATCGCGATTTGCTCAGAAATGCCCGGCGCCCGGATCCAGCTGCGGATCGTCGCCCGGGTGAGTGAAGAGTTTCCCGCCCTCGGCCCAGAGCGTGGCCGCGATGCTGATCAGGCCGAACAGCGCAAAGCCGCCGAAGAGCGGTTGGACCGTGCCGTTGAAAAGCTGGCCGACCGCGCCGCCGAGGATGGCGCCGAAGGTGGTCGAGACGAAGCCGGTGATCGAGGTGGCTGTGCCGGCGAGATTGCCCATCGGCTCAAGGCTGATGGCCGTGAAGTTGGTGGCGATCACGGCGAACATCATCAACAGGATCGTGAAGAGCGCATAGGCGAAGGCGAAGCTTGGCGTGCCGCCGAGCGCCTTGAAGAAGCCGATCGCCGAGATGATGGTGAAGAGGATCATTGCGACATGCGAGATGCGGCGCATGCCGAATTTGCGCACGAAGAAGCCGTTGGCGAAGTTGGCGACGGCGATGCCGCCTGCAGTGGCGGCGAAGGCGATCGGGAGCCAGTCACCGAGGCCGTAGACTTCGCCGAAGACCTGCTGGACGGAGATGACATAGGCGCTGATGACGGCGGTAAACATCGTCAGGCCGATCATGTAGCCGCAGGTGATCTTGTTGGTCAGAACAGTTTTGAAGCCATCGACCACATTGCCGAAGGAGAGCGGGATGCGCTCTTCGCGGGGCAGTGATTCCTTCAGGCGGAGCGCGGCCCAGATGAACAGGATGGCGCCGACGATGCCGAGAAGGATGAAGATCCAGTGCCAGTTGGCATAGGTGATGATCAGCTGTCCGACCGAGGGTGCGATGATCGGCACGATCATGAAGACGATCATGACATAGGACATGACGCGCGCCATTTCGCGGCCGCCAAAACAATCGCGGACGACGGCCATGGTGGTGATGCGGACGGCAGCGCCGCCGAGGCCCTGGATGAAGCGCATGACGAGCAGCATCTCGAAGCTGCCGGTCGCCGCAGCGCCGAACATGGCCAGCACATAGACCGCAAGGCCGCCGAGCATGATGTTGCGCCGGCCGAACGTGTCGGACAGGCTGCCGAAGATGATCTGCGATACGCCAAAGCCGAGGAAGAAGACACCGATGACCAGCTGCGCGTCGTTGGCGTTGGCGACGTTGAGCGCATGACCCATGGCGGGCAGGGCAGGCAGCATGCTGTCGATCGCCATGGCGACGCTGGCCGTCATGATGGCGATGGTGACGACGAATTCGAGGAAGCCCATGCCGATGCGGCTGGATCCCTGGTTTTCGGTGTGCGGCTTATGGGGAGGCGTCATATGATTGTCCTGAAATAGAAAATTGTCTCAACCGTCGCATGCTTGCTCAAACAGCCGGATTGTGTGGCTGGAAGAGCTTTCCCTTCTCGGCGATCAGCACGAAGACGAGGCCGATGATCGAGACGGTGAAATAGCCGGCGACCATGGGCAGCGCGGTGCCGTCGAAGGCCTGGCCGATGCCTGCGCCGATCAGCGCGCCACCGACGGTGCTCATGAAGCCGAGAACCGAGGAGGCGGTGCCGGCCACGTGGCCAAGCGGCTCCATGGCCAACGAATTGAAGTTCGAGCCGATCCAGCCGAACTGGAACATCGCCAGGCCGAAGAAGCCGATGAACAGGAAGAAGGGCATCGGGTGCGGGCCGAACACCAAAGCGAGCAGCCAGATGGTGTTGATGGTGATGAAGCCGATCAGCGCGCCATGCGACAGGCGGCGCATGCCGAACTTGCCAACGAGGCGCGAGTTGAGGAACGACGACATCGACATGAAGACCGCGACGCCGGCAAAGGCGAAGGGAAAATAGACGCCGAGATCGTAGATGCCCACATAAATCTGCTGGGCCGAATTGATGAAGCCGAACAGCGAGCCGAAGATAAAGGTGCTGGCGATCGTGTAGCAGAGCGCGATGCGGTTGGTCAGAACCAGCTTGAAGCCGCCGAGTACGGATTTCGCCGTGAAGGGGCGAACGTTTTCCGGACGCAGCGTTTCGGGCAGCCGGATATAAGCCCAGCCGGCAATGATGGCGGCCATGACAGCGATGAACAGGAAGATCAGATGCCAGCTGCCGAACAGCATGATGATCTGGCCGCTGCCCGGCGCGATAACCGGAACGATCATGAACACCATCATGATCAGCGACATGACCTCGGCCATCTGTCGGCCACCATAGATGTCGCGAACGATGGAGATGGTGATGACGCGGGTGGCGGCGGAGCCGAGGCCCTGGACGAACCTGAGGATCAGCAAGCCCTCGAAGGTCGGAACCAGCGCGCTGCCAAGCGAGGAACAGATATAGATACCGATGCCGGCAAGAAGCGGGATGCGGCGGCCGAAGCGATCCGAGAGCGGGCCATAGAGAAGCTGGGCAACACCGAAGCCCAGAAGGTAGGTCGAGACGACGAACTGGCGATGGTTTTCGCTCTCGACATTCAGACTGGCGCCAATCTGCTGCAGCGCCGGCAGCATGATGTCGATCGCCAGTGAGTTGATCGCCATCAGGAAGGCGGCCAGCGCGATGAACTCACCCTTGCCCATGG
This sequence comes from Hyphomicrobiales bacterium, assembly GCA_900472605.1. Taxonomy (GTDB): domain Bacteria; phylum Pseudomonadota; class Alphaproteobacteria; order Rhizobiales; family Rhizobiaceae; genus Rhizobium. The sequence goes on from UCJD01000035.1 coordinate 26,712, forward strand.
GGATACGACCCACGTGCGCGGCTTGTGATGAATCTGTCACAATGTAATTCCCAAAAACAGGCCAAGGCGCTGTTCAGCACAGCGCCTCGGACTCAAAATACAGAAATGGAAACCGGGCGGACGCCCGGTGACCGGTCAGGTCAGGCAGCGCCGCGAACGGTTACGCCGTTTTCCTGGAAGTGCTGCTGCAATTCACCGGCCTGGAACATTTCCTTGACGATGTCGCAGCCGCCGATGAATTCACCCTTGACGTAGAGCTGGGGAATGGTCGGCCAGTTGGAGTAATCCTTGATGCCCTGGCGGATTTCCGAATCGGCGAGAACGTTGACGCTCTTGTAGTCGACACCGATGTAATCGAGAATCTGCACGACTTGGCCGGAGAATCCACACTGGGGAAACTGCGGCGTGCCCTTCATGAAGAGGACGACGTCGTTCGTCTTGATTTCGTTGTCGATGAATTCGTTGATGCCGCTCATGGGACCTAATCCTTTCAACAGGCGAGTTAAAGGCCCGCCGTTTCAATCGTTAAGCTTAGATAGCATGTGACGACCGGAATTCCAGCGGGTGGGAACAAAAAAAGGAGGGCCCTACCGGTCTGATGTCCTCGCTGTTGCCGATCCGTTACGGATTGCGGTTCGTCAACCGTTGCGTGCTGTATGCGTTGGTGAAGAAGCCTGCCTCATTCGCGACCAAGAATCAAAAATGCCCGGCGGAACCCGGGCATTTTTTAACAGACTAAGACGGCATGCCTTATTCCGGCGCCGAGGTCTGCAGCGCCAGTGCGTGCAGAACGCCGCCCATGTTGCCCTTCAGCGCGTCGTAGACCATCTTGTGCTGCTGCACGCGGCTCTTGCCACGAAAGGCTTCGGCCACGACTTCGGCGGCATAATGATCTCCGTCGCCAGCCAGATCACGGATGACCACCTTGGCGCCGGGGATGCCGGCCTTGATCATATCTTCGATGTCACCGGGTTTCATGGCCATGGTCGATTACTCCTTGCGCATCATTCCGCGGCAGCGAGCGCGCCGCTGCCATCCATGAATTCAGGGAACCACGATTCATGGGCGTGGCGCAATTGCTGAATCGGCAGCGACAACAGATCGTCGATGACGAGTGCGTCACCCTCGACCGTGCCGAGGCGACGGAAGGGGATGCCCGCGCCTTCGGCGTTGGCGCAGACGAAGTTGGCGACGTCGGCAGGCACTGTCAGCACGTAGCGGGCCTGATCTTCACCGAAGAGAAGCCCGTGGGTTTCGCCGCGGCCTTCGCTGAGGCTGATCTTCAGGCCCTTGCCCGACGACATGGCCATTTCGGCCAGCGCCAGCGCCAGACCGCCCGACGAGATGTCGTGGCAGGCGGTTGCCTGGCCATTGCGGATGACCGAGCGGACGAAGTCACCGTTACGGCGCTCGGCGAAGAGATCGACCTCGGGCGCCGGGCCGTCGGTGCTGCCGATGATGTCGCGCAGGTAGATCGACGAGCCGAGATGGCTGCCGTCGGCGCCGATCATAATGACCTTGTCGCCATCAGACGCGCCGCTGATGCGGGCCATCTTCTTCCAGTCACCAAGCAGGCCGACGCCGGCGATGGTGGGGGTGGGAAGGATCGCGACGCCATTGGTCTCGTTGTACAGCGATACGTTACCGGAGACGATCGGGAAGTCGAGCGCTCGGCAGGCTTCGCCGATGCCCTTGATGGCCTGGACCAGCTGGCCCATGATCTCAGGCTTCTCCGGATTGCCGAAGTTGAGGTTGTCGGTGGCGGCCAGCGGCTCGGCGCCTGTGGCTGTTATGTTGCGCCAGCACTCGGCGACGGCCTGCTTGCCGCCTTCGAACGGATCGGCCTCGACATAACGCGGCGTCACGTCGGATGAGAAGGCCAGCGCCTTGGTCGGGTGCGTCTCGACGCGCACGACACCGGCATCGCCGCCGGGCAGCTGCAGGGAGTTGCCCTGGATCAGCGTGTCATACTGTTCGTAGACCCAGCGGCGGCTTGATTCGTTCGGCGAACCGACCAGCTGTAGCAGCGTCTGGCCGTAATCCTCAGGTGCTGCGACGAGGTTTGCAGGCAGCGGCGCGCGCTTGTCGGCTTCACGCCATGGGCGGTCGTATTCCGGCGCCTGGTCGCCGAGATCCTTGATCGGCAGGTTGGCGACTTCCTCGCCCTGGTGGACGCAGCGGAAGCGAAGGTCGTCCGTGGTCTTGCCGACGATGGCGAAGTCAAGGCCCCACTTGACGAAGATCGCCTTGGCGACCTCTTCCTTGGCGGGCTCGAGAACCATGAGCATGCGCTCCTGGCTTTCCGACAGCATCATCTCATAGGCAGTCATCTGCTCTTCGCGGACGGGAACCGTGTCGAGGTCGAGCAGGATGCCGAGGTCGCCCTTGGCGCCCATTTCGACGGCGGAGCAGGTGAGGCCGGCGGCCCCCATGTCCTGGATGGCGATGACGGCGCCCGTCTGCATCAGCTCGAGGCAGGCTTCCAGCAGGCACTTTTCGGTGAAGGGGTCGCCGACCTGGACGGTCGGGCGCTTTTCCTCGATCGATTCGTCGAATTCCGCGGACGCCATCGTCGCACCGCCGACGCCGTCGCGGCCGGTCTTGGCGCCGAGATAGACGACGGGCAGGCCGACGCCCTTGGCTTCGGAGAGGAAGATGCCGTCGGACTTGGCAAGGCCGGCTGCGAAGGCGTTGACCAGAATGTTGCCGTTGTAGCGGGCGTCGAACTCGACTTCGCCGCCGACCGTCGGCACGCCGAAGGAGTTGCCGTAGCCGCCGACGCCGGAGACGACGCCGGAAACGAGGTGCTTGGTCTTCGGGTGGTCAGGGGAGCCGAAGCGCAGCGCGTTCATCGCGGCGATCGGGCGGGCGCCCATGGTGAAGACGTCGCGCAGAATGCCGCCGACGCCTGTTGCCGCACCCTGATAGGGCTCGATGTAGGACGGGTGGTTGTGGCTTTCCATCTTGAAGACAACAACGTCGCCGTCATCGATATCGACGACGCCAGCATTTTCGCCCGGACCCTGGATGACGCGGGGACCCTTGGTGGGGAGCGTGCGGAGCCACTTCTTGGAGGATTTGTAAGAGCAGTGCTCGTTCCACATGGCCGAGAAGATACCGAGTTCGGTAAATGTCGGTTCCCTGCCGATGAGGTCCAGTATCCGCTGGTATTCGTCCGGCTTCAGGCCGTGGGCGGAGATCAATTCTGGAGTGATCGGGCGGGTATTGGAAATGGTCATGAGCTCTGCGAAGTCCCTGCCGTTGCGCGTTTTCGGTGTCTTTAGCCTAAGTGGGTGCGGCGCGCGACAGAAAAAAGCCCGCTGTTCACAGAGAGCGGGCTTCGGATCGAAATATCGAGAGGTTTAGAACTTGTAACCGACCTGAATGCCGGCGCGTGTCATGCCGCTGTTGGGGCCGTCGCACAGATTAGCGTGCGAGGAGTGAGCGACCTGTGCCATGACATTCCAGTGCGCGTCGAAGCGATAGCCCGCACCGACATACTCATGAAACATAAAGCGACAGCCGAGCTCCGGACCGTCCTTCGCATAGTCGAGGTTGCCATTATGCCAGACGCCGCCGAAGCCGGCTTCGGCAAAAACCTTCTCGTTGAAATTGATGGTCCACGATAGGCCGCCGAAGATTTGCGTCGCTTCACCCGAGGTGCCGATCGAGGTGCCGAGGTTCAGTCGTGGGCGAGCAAGCGTCTGCTTCCAGTCTGTTGCCGCATCCTGACCGAAGGGATCGAAGAAGACCGTGACTTCGGGGAAGATGCCATCTTCATGGCTGTGGCCGCCCTGGATCGAAGCCGATGCGCCGAAGCGCAATTCGTCGAAAATCTTATCATCCGCGTGAGCCGCTATCGGCAGGAGCAGGATGTTTGCCACACTTGCCGCCAGCAATGCCGTGCGACCAATCAATGCCGTCATATTCGATGCCATGCGCTGCCCTCAGTCCTGGCGCAAATCGCCATGCCGAGCGCAATTGGTAGCACCCAAATTGATTCGGTAAAGCAGCGAGCGTGTCACAAAGGCGGATTTTCGCCGGTGCTGCCATTCTGCAACAATTTCACACCTCGCCGTCGTATCCGGCCCCGCCACTTTCAAGCAGGCGTCGCAGCGTCATAAGGCCTGCAACCAATTCGCCGTGGTTTTTGGGCGATGAAAAGCTGATGCGGACGCGGTGATAGACCTTGTCAGTTCGGGCGGCCCTGAATTCGTCCTCGTCGTCGATCAGCACACCATCGCGGAAGGCGGCGTTCTTGAAGGTGCCAGACAGCCAGGGATCGGGAAGCTTCAGCCAGATGAACGGCACATGCGGATGGGAGACGAAATCAAAACCCGCAAGCGCCTCGCGCGCCAGCTGCTCACGCGATGCAAGCTCGGTGATGCATGTCTCACGGATATCGTGCGCCTCGCCGCTCTCGACCAGACGAGCACAGGCCTCGGCAAGGATGAAGGGCAGGCCGCCCGTGATCATCTTGTGCGTAACCTTGATGCGCTGGGCGAAATGGGGTGGGCAGGCGACCCAGCCGCCGCGGATGCCGGCAGCGACGGATTTCGACAGGCCGCTGATCAGGAAGGTACGATCGGGAGCCAGCGACGCTAGCAGCGGGTTCTCGTCGCCGGTCATGCCACCATAGAGATCGTCTTCGATCAGCCACACGCCATGGCGCCGCGCGATCTCGGCCACCTTGGCGCGCCGGTCGTGCGGCATGGTCGCCAGCGTCGGGTTGTGGGCCGTCGGCATCAGGAAGGCGAGCTTGGGGTGCTGCTGCGAGCAAAGGCGCTCGAAATCATCAGGGATGACGCCATGCTCGTCGGAATCGACGATGATCGTGCGGCGGCCGAGAATGCGGGCGCTGCGGCTCACCTGCGTGTAGCTCAGGTTCTCGAAGACGATCTTGTCACCGGGCGATGATATGGCGGAGATGACGGCGATCGCGGCTGCGTGCGCGCCAAGCGTCGGAACGATGTTTTCCGTGTCGGGCGCCCAGTCGTTGCGTGACAGCCAGCGGCGGCCAGCCTCGTACCAGTTCTTCGGAAATACCCGCGAATAGGACGATATCTCCGACATGTGCTGTTCGCCGATATCGGCAAGGATCCGGCCGATGATCCTGCCCTGGCCGAGATCTGGCGCCGCCGTCGTGTCGAAGCGGATCTTGCCGGCGGGCGCATCGATTGTCCTGGTGCCGCCGAGCGCTAATGTCAGCGGGTCCGGCTGGTTGCCGGGCGCGGTTTCGGCCCGGTCAAGCACATACGTGCCACGCCCGACTTCGCCGGCGACGAGGCCGCGTTCGTGGACGAGGGCATAGGCCCGGCCGATCGTGCCGATGGTGACGCCGATATCGTAGGCGAGATTGCGTTGCGGCGGCAGCTTGGCGCCGGCCGGCAATGCGCCGCTGGCGATTGCGGATTCGATGTTGTCGGCTAGCCGCAGGTAAACCGGACCGGAGCCGCGCGAGAGGTCGGGGAGCCAATTTGTCATGATGACAATTTTCTACATTGTCACCATTGTCCTGTCAATCATATGAGGAGTGATGCATGCAATCAGTGATCGGATAATGAAATGTCTGCTGTATCGGAGCTCAGGGAAGACAATGCGTGTCACCACCGGATAGGACAATTCGGTGGTGCTCGGGAACAGGCCGCAAGGTCGGTACGGCAGATGGCGGCTGCGCGCCTGATCGGATTATGGAGAATGGTTTCGCTGTGGCAGCGGAAGCGGTCGACCCGTCGCGCGCTCAGGGACCTGACGGACACGGAACTGCTCGACATCGGCGTCAGCCGCGCCGACGCACGCAAGGAAGTCGCGAAGTCGTTCTTCTGGGATTGAGGCTTCCGGGGTTGAACCTTGGAAGTTAGCTGCAGCTCTTGTTGCCGCCGGCCCAGCGCACAACATCGCCAGCGATCCGGGGACGTGCCGGGCTATCCATCATCGGGCCGAAGGCGTCGAGCTTGGAGGGATTGCCTTCCGCCTGCACGACGAGCAGCGGACGGCTCTCGGGGCTGCCCTTGTGGACGACCAGAATGCGGGGGCGTCCGGAGAAAGAGTTGAGTTCCGGCGCCAGCTTGTAGGCCGCAAACGTCGCGTCTCCCGACTTGAACCAGCAATTGTTGGCGGCAACCGCCACACGTTCCATGGTCGATAGGGCGCCGCGATCCTGCGACGGTGCGGGCGCCTTCGACTGGCACGAGGCGACCAGTGCCGCGGCTGCGGCAATGGTGAGGGCTGAGGTCAGGGACAGGCGAGGGCGCATCGATCTTGCTCCAGTGGACCGGATGAATGGCCTCTTACGGGTTTTAGGTTAAGCGGCGATTACGTCGAGCGCCGAGGCGAACAGGCCGCGACCGTCGGAGCCGCCATGGGCCGCCTCTATCAGGTTTTCCGGATGCGGCATCATGCCCAGAACATTGCCGCGCTCGTTCATGATGCCGGCGATGTCGTTCAGCGAACCGTTCGGATTGGTGCCTTCGGCATAGCGGAACAACACCTGGCCGTTGCCCTCGATCTTCGCAAGCGTTTCCGCATCGGCGAAGTAGTTGCCGTCGTGATGGGCGACCGGCGAGCGGATGATCTGGCCCTTGGCGTAGGCGCGGGTGAAATCCGTCTCGGCGTTGACGACTTCGAGCTTGACCTCGCGGCAGACGAACTTCAGCGAGGCATTGCGCATCAAGGCACCCGGCAGCAGGCCGGCTTCGACCAGAATCTGGAAGCCGTTGCAGACGCCCAGAACCTTCACGCCCTTGTTCGCCTTCTCGATGATCGCCTGCATGACTGGCATGCGGGCAGCAATCGCGCCGCAGCGCAGATAGTCGCCATAGGAGAATCCGCCAGGAATGACGATGAGGTCGACATCGGGGATATCGGTCTCCGTCTGCCAGATCGTCACCGGCGCCTGACCGGAGATCTTGGTGAGAGCGGCGATCATGTCACGATCGCGGTTGAGGCCCGGAAGCTGAACGACGGCGGATTTCATGGGTGTGGTTCAAACCTTGCTTGTGCTTCTGCGAGTTCTCGAAGTTCGAGACGGTGTTCGATGCGTTCGAGGCGTTGATCGTGACGGTCGAGCACGCCGTAGATGTTGTGAATGTCCTGTTGCACTGAAACGAGTACCCCTCTTATCGAGTTCAACTCGCTCCTCATTTCATTCTGGGTGTGTTTCAGCCCAGAAATCTCTGCCTGAATGCGCTTAAAGAACTCAAACATAAATTCTTGCGTCACTTCAGCCATCGGACAATCTCCGCAACCGTTAGTCGAGAGAAATAGTATAATTCTCGATAACGGTGTTGGCGAGGAGTTTTTCGCACATGGCCTTGAGGTCGCCTTCGGCCTTGGCCTTGTCGGTGCCTTCGATCTCGACATCGAAGACCTTGCCCTGGCGGACATGGCCGATGCCGTCGAAGCCCAGCGCGCCGAGCGCGCCTTCGATTGCCTTGCCCTGCGGATCGAGAACGCCGTTTTTCAGCGTGACGGTTACACGAGCCTTGATCACTTTGTCTTCCCTGTCTTGCGTAGCGAAATATGTTTACTTGACGAGAACCGGGCCAGTGCCGCGCACGGGTTCGTTCTCGTTGATGATGCCGAGGCGGCGCGCGACTTCCGAATAGGCTTCGAGAAGCCCACCGAGATCGCGGCGGAAACGATCCTTGTCCATCTTTTCCTGGGTGTCGATATCCCAGAGACGGCAGCTGTCCGGCGAAATCTCGTCGGCGAGGATGATGCGCATCATGTCGCCTTCGTAGAGACGGCCGCACTCGATCTTGAAGTCGACGAGCTGGATGCCGACGCCCAGGAACAGGCCGGTCATGAAGTCGTTGACGCGGATGGCCAGCGCCATGATGTCGTCGAGCTCGGCCGGGTTGGCCCAGCCGAAGGCGGTGATGTGCTCTTCGGAGACCATCGGGTCTTCGAGCGCATCCGACTTGTAGTAAAACTCGATGATCGAGCGCGGCAGGACCACGCCTTCCTCGATGCCGAGGCGCTTGGCCAGCGAGCCGGCGGCGACATTGCGCACGACGATCTCAAGCGGAATCATCTCGACTTCGCGGATCAACTGCTCGCGCATGTTGAGGCGGCGGATGAAGTGCGTGGGAATGCCGATCTTGTTCAGATGGTTGAAGATGAACTCGCAGATGCGGTTGTTCAGAACGCCCTTGCCATCGATAACTTCGTGCTTCTTCTTGTTGAAGGCGGTGGCATCGTCCTTGAAGAACTGGATCAGCGTGCCTGGCTCGGGTCCCTCATACAGAATCTTGGCCTTGCCCTCGTAAATACGGCGGCGACGGTTCATTGCGATTGTTCTCTTGTCGTTGGCGCTCTTGGGATTAGCGCGAGTGGATCGATCTCGTGGCGTCCCCTTAAAGGAAAAGCGAGGGTTTCACAATCCGCCTGTCACTCCTTCCCCGGATTCCGGTCTTCCGGAGCACCGATGCGAGAATCGAATGTCTAAGAAATGCATTCTACCCCGTTTCCCGGCTTAACAAAACGACCGCCTGTTTGTGCCGTGGTTTTGCAGTGTTTTATTTGGATGCCGTCACGTTGCCCGGCTTTCGCTGCACCGGCGTATGGGCGGCGGCGGCCTGGCGCCAGCTGGCAGCGCGCACAAAAGAGGGGATTTGTATGGCCGGCATCGGACGGGCCAGCGCATAGCCCTGCAGGACGTCGCAGCCGAGGTCACCCAGAATGCGGGCGTGCTCCATGGTCTCGACGCCTTCGGCGGTCACCAGAATGCTCAACGAGCGTCCGATCTCGATGATCGAGCGAACAAGCTTGCGCTGTTCGGATGAGGTCGGCAGCATCCGGATCAGTTCACGGTCGATCTTCAGCGTCTTCGGGCTCAGCCGCAGAAGGCTGACGATCGAGGCATGGCCTGTGCCGAAATCGTCGATCTCGATGTCGATGCCAAGCCGCCGGAACTGGCGGAGATTGGCGATGACAGCGTCGTCGCAATCATCGAGCGAAATGGATTCCAGGAGCTCAAAGGCGATGGTTCCAGGCACGATCTTCAGCGCGCGCAGCTTCTTGCCAAGGGTCGGATCGTCAAGTCTCCGGGAGGAGACATTGACCGCAATCTTCGGGATGATGATGCCTTCGCTTGCCCAGGCGGCGCGGTCGGCGAGCGCCTGCTCGAGAATGACGCCATCGATGGTCGCGACGACGTTGATGTCCTCTGCGATCTCGAGAAAGCGATCGGGCGGCAGCAGGCCGTGTTCGCGGTGCTGCCAGCGGGCGAGCGTTTCGACGCCGGTCACGTCGAGCGTGCGGGCATCGAATTGCGGTTGATAGAAGGGCACGAATTCGCGCCGCTCGAGGCCGATCAGGATGTCGTCGGCCAACCGCTTGCTGGCGATCACCTGCCGACGGGCGTCCTTGGAGAAGAATTCGTGGCGGTTCCTGCCGCCGCTCTTGGCGCGATAGAGCGCGATGTCGGCGTTGAGCAGGAGCTGTTTGCCGTCGAGCATCGGGCCGCTGTCGGTGGCGATGCCGACGCTGGCGCCGAAGCGGCATTCGTGGTGTTCGTAGCGGATCGGACGGCCGAGTTCGCGCACGATGCGCTTGGCCATATTGGAAATCTTCTTCGGCGTTACATCGAGCGCGCACAGCACGACGAACTCGTCGCCGCCGATGCGGGCAACAAAATCGCCCGGCCGAACGGTTTCGGTGAGCACAGTTGCCGCGTGCTTCAGCATGGCATCGCCAGCGCGGTGGCCGAGCGTGTCGTTGATCTGCTTGAAGCGGTCGAGGTCGATGTGCAGCACCGCGAGCGTATCGTCGCCGGTGCTTGTTCTTGTCGCATATTCTTCCAGCTTGCGGTCGAGATAGCGGCGGTTCGGCAGGCCCGTGAGGAAATCGTGGAGCGCCAGGTGTTCGATGCTTTCCTTGGCCGCCTCGAGTTCGCGGTTGTGGGCCTCGGAGAGGTCCTTTGCCCGTTGAAGCTCGGCGTTGAGCGCCACTTCCTCGGTCACGTCCCAATTGGCGCCGATCAGCTTGCGGTGGCCGTTGCCGTCGATGAAGAAGGCGGCCTTGGCGCGGATGACACGCTCGGCGCCGTCGCCGCGAATGATCCTGAATTCGTGCTGGAAGCCTGACTGACGCTCGATATTCTCAGCCACGGTCGCTTGCACCCGCTCGCGGTCGTCGGGATGGAGCATTTCGGTCCAGACGTCGCGCTGCAAGCCGCGGGCAGGGTCCTTGATGCCATAGATCCACAACAGGCGCGCGTCCCATTCCACGGCGCCTGTATCGAGATCGGATTCGAACACGCCGATCCCTGAAATGTCTAGCGCGAGATCGAGCCGCCGCGACATATGCGCCAACCGCTCCTCTGCTTCCTTGCGGGCGGTGATGTCGGTGTCTGTGCCGACGAGGCGGGCAGGGGCGCTGTTCTCGTCCCACTCGACGCAAGCGCCGCGGCATTCGATCCAGATCCAATGGCCGTCCCTGTGGCGCTCACGATATTCGAAGACCCGGAAATTCGGGTCGCCGGCGTTCTGCCGGTCGATCGCCTCGATCACGAAGGCGCGGTCATCGGGATGGATCAGCGCGATCCAGGCATCGTAATCGCCATCCGCCTCTTCGTCGGGTGCCATGCCGCGCATGGTCTTCCATGTCTCGGAATAATAGCGCGTTCCAAGCTTGAGGTTGTGATCCCACACGCCAAGATCGGAGCCAACAAGCGCATAATTCCAGCGGCTTTCGCGCTCATTCAACGTGTTGTTCTCACGATCGGAAGCATCCGCGGAAGCGATTCCTTCACCGCTTTTGCTCGAACCAACCGGTTGATCAGGCGTCTTCTTGGTCAATGCTCGCACTCGCTCGTCTGGCGTGTGCCAATTTGCTTATATTGAATTAAGTTGGGCTTAATATCGGAGCAAACTTATTCCGCCGTCCAGTGCGCCCAAAGTCGTGCTCTCGGCTTAGTGCTTTCGGCTTGATGCTCGCGGCGATGTCATTTGCAACAGTCTCTGTGCGGCCGCAGAATACATGTTCGGTTTTTTCCGCCCTATATGAAGGCTATGGAGGAAAAGCCATGGCTCAGGATTGGCCAATGTTCATCATGCAGTGCGTCGTGCTCGCCGCGTTCGCAAGCGTGTTTTTCGTGCGCGGCGAGGGTGACTAGTTTGTCCGCGTGGAAATGTGCGCGGCTTAGCCCTTCAAGCGGCTGAGGAACTGCGCGAAGACCATCGTGCCTTCGGGCCATGGACCGTGACCGGAATCGGCGTTGATGTGGCCGGATTCCCCCGCATCAATCAGCATTGAGCCCCAGCTCGCGGCGATGTCGTCGGCATGTTCGTAGGCGCCGAACGGGTCGTTGCGGCTGGCGACGGTAATGCTCGGGAACGGCAATGGCTCGCGCGGGTAGGGGCCGAAGGTCATCAGGTGCTTCGGGCGGATGTCGGGATTGGCGACATCGGGCGGCGCCACCAGGAAGGCGCCCGCGACCTTGTTCTTGAACTGCGGGATCGCGTGCAAAACGGAGGGCACGCCAAGAGAGTGGGCGACCAGCACCACCGGGCGGCTGGAGGCGTTGACTTCCTCGGCAATTCTCGCTGCCCAGTCCTCGCGCACGGGCTTCGACCACTCCGCCTGCTCGACGCGGCGCGCGGTCGTGAGTTTCGCCTCCCAGCGGCTCTGCCAGTGGTCGGGGCCGGAGTTGGTGTAACCGGGGATGATGAGGATATCGGCGTCTGAAGCTTTCATGGCCGCCGATGTGAGAAGGCGCGGCCGCAAAGTCAAGGGAAAGCAGGACAGCGCCGGCAATTTTTGTTATGGTGAGCCATTGCCGGTCGCGTTCGATGTCGGCACCGCCGATGCTTTCGCCGCTGGCCTTAATGGCTGAGGAGGAGAAAGCCATGACGGCATTTCACGTCATGTCCGGCGCGGACGATGTCTATTCGCGCCCGGTCATCAACAGAATTGGCCTTGCCGACGTCTTCGATGCCATCAGGCTCGGGATGACGGATTTCAGGGAAAAGCCATCGCATTACGTGTTCTTGTGCCTGATGTATCCGATCGCGGGCATTTTTCTTGCGGTCGCCACGTCGAGCGCCAACCTGCTGCCGATGATCTTCCCGCTGATCGCGGGCTTTGCCCTGATCGGCCCTCTGGCGGCGATCGGTCTTTACGAAATCAGCAGACGTCGTGAGGCTGGCATGGACAGCTCCTGGCGGCACGCGATGGAGGTCACGCGGTCGCCGGCCTTTCCGTCTATCGTCACCGGCGGGCTGATGCTGTTTGCGTTCTTCGTCGTCTGGCTGGTGGCCGCGCAGACGCTCTACATGAATGTGCTGAGCGACGTGTTTCCACGATCGATATCCGCCTTCGTCTCAGAAATCTTCGGCACGCCCGAGGGCATGCAGCTGATCATCTGGGGCAACCTGATCGGATTCGGTTTCGCGCTGATCGTGCTGGCCACGACCGTCGTCACCTTCCCGATCCTGCTCGACCGCGACATCGGCCTGGTTGCCGCCATGGAAACGTCGCTGCGGGCCACCCTTGCCAATCCGGTGCCGGTCCTGTTCTGGGGTCTGATCGTTGCCGTGTCGCTTGTCGTCGCGACGATCCCGCTCTTCGTCGGGCTGGCGCTGGTGATGCCGATCCTCGGTCATTCGACATGGCACCTCTATCGCAAGCTGGTGGCGCCGCCGATCGTGTGATCGCAACATAGGCAGTTGCCCTGGTTCATCGCGGAACTCAAAGCCTTCCTCGGAGTTTGACTGGTGCAAGCTTTGAGGGAGGCAATCATGGCTGACACGCAGCACATCTTCACGCGTTTTTCGGCGAAGACGTCGGAACTGGCGGGCAAGCCGGCCACATTCGTGCTCGCATTTGTGCTGGTCGTGGTCTGGGCCGCGACCGGGCCTGTCTTCGACTACTCGGAGACGTGGCAGCTGGTCATCAACACCGGCACGACGATCATCACATTTCTCATGGTGTTCGTGCTGCAGAACGCGCAGACGCGCGATACGCGCGCCATCCAGGCGAAGCTCGACGAACTGATCCTGACGAGCCATGCGGAGAACCGGTTCATCGGCATCGAAAACCTCGATGAAGAGGATCTGAAGCACCTCGATCGGCTGGTGGCCAAGGCGGCAACGGGCGGACAGGCGGAAAAGCAGGCGGTGGCGGATGCCGCATCGAAATCTAGCAAGACAGCCACTGCCGTGCGCAAGAAGATCGATGCCGCGCGCTCGCAGAAGGACAAACGAAAAGCGGCGCCGCGAAAGGCGCCGCAGAAAAGTTGATCGTGTCGATCAGCTGTTGCCGAAGACCCGCTTGAAGATGGTATCGACGTGCTTGGTGTGATAGCCAAGGTCGAATTTCTCGCGGATGTCTTCTTCCGATAGTGCGGCGCGCACTTCGGCGTCGCCAAGCAGTTCCTCAAGGAAGTCGGCGCCCTTTTCCCAGACCTTCATGGCGTTGCGCTGCACCAGGCGGTAGCTGTCCTCGCGGGACACGCCGGCCTGGGTGAGCGCCAGCAGAACGCGCTGGCTCATCACCAGTCCCTTGAACTGGTTCATGTTGCGCAGCATGTTCTCGGGATAGATCACCAGCTTCTCGACAACACCGGCCAGACGGTTCAGCGCGAAATCGAGCGTGATCGTCGTGTCTGGGCCGATGGCGCGCTCGACGCTGGAATGGCTGATGTCGCGCTCGTGCCACAGGGCGACATTTTCCATGGCCGGAACAACCGACATGCGCACCAGGCGGGCAAGCCCCGTCAGGTTTTCGGTCAGAACAGGGTTGCGCTTGTGCGGCATGGCCGACGAGCCCTTCTGGCCGGGCGAGAAGAACTCTTCGGCTTCGAGCACTTCGGTGCGCTGCATGTGGCGGATTTCGATTGCGACGTTCTCGATCGACGAGGCGATGACGCCGAGCGTGGCGAAGAACATCGCATGGCGGTCGCGCGGGATGACCTGGGTCGAGATCGGCTCGGCAGCGAGGCCGAGCTGCTCGCAGACATATTCCTCGACGCTCGGGTCGATGTTGGCGAAGGTGCCGACGGCGCCAGAGATTGCACCGGTCGCGACTTCGGCGCGGGCGGCGACCAGACGATCGCGGTTGCGCTTCATTTCAGCATAGAAGCGTGCGAAGGTCAGGCCCATCGTGGTCGGCTCGGCATGGATGCCGTGGCTGCGGCCGATGCGGACGGTGTCCTTGTGCTCGAAGGCGCGGGTCTTCAAAGCCTGGAGAACGCGGTGCATGTCGGCAAGCAGAAGGTCGGCTGCGCGGACGAGCTGGATGTTGAAGGTGGTGTCCAGCACGTCGGACGACGTCATGCCCTGGTGGACGAAGCGGCTGTCGGGGCCGATGAATTCGGCCAGGTGCGTCAGGAAGGCGATGACGTCGTGCTTGGTGACGGCTTCGATCTCGTCGATGCGGGCGACGTTGAATTCGGCGACCGAACCCTTCTCCCAGATGGTGCGCGCGGATTCCTGCGGAATGACGCCGAGATTGGCGAGCGCCGTGCAGGCATGGGCCTCGATCTCGAACCAGATACGGAACTTGGTTTCGGGCGACCAGATGGCGACCATTTCAGGTCGGGAGTAGCGCGGGATCATGGCTTCCTGCTTTCTTTCGTAAGGAATGTTGGCGCCCGTGTAGCAAAGACGCGCGGCAATCTCAACGCATGCGTTTCGCAAGCGCGAAACTCGTTGCCAGCAGGCAGACGAGACCGAGGGGGACGAAGAGCCGCAGACCGAGGACCATGAACTGGTACACAGAGCTCGCGCCGGTGAAGATGAACTGGAAAAACCAGATCATCGATCCTCCCGGCGCATGCCAGCGCGAGTAGAAAACCCGATAGTCCATCGCGAAGAGAAATGCCGTCATCAAGATCGTGCAGGCGGAAAGGGCCACGAAAAAGGCGGCGAACCGGGTCTCGATCCGGCGCTTATGCGCGAAGAAGCGGGCAAGCATGAGCGAGAAGGGCCAGGCAAGCAGGCCGCCCGCAAAATAGAGTAGGGCGAGATCGCCGACGTGGCTGGTCTCCAGGCCGTTGCGGGCATAGAGCGTGCTCATCGCCGACGCCAGCATCTGGAGACCCCAGAGCGGCGCGCCGATGAGTATGGCGGAGTAGGGCGCGTAAGAGGCCCGTAGCCGGTCTCCCATCAGCGACACGCCGCTCCCGGCATTACTTCGATTGGCCTTCGGCGGCGGTGCGCAGCGCCGAAATGGCCTGCTTGTAGGCGTCGACCGAGCCGCCCTTGAAAATGGCGGAGCCGGCGACCAGCACGTTGGCGCCCGCCTTGCCGATGACGGGCGCGGTTTCGATCGTCACGCCGCCGTCGACCTGAAGATCGATCGGGCGGTCACCGATCAGCGACTTGGCGGCGGCGATCTTGTCTGCCATGGCGGGGATGAACTTCTGGCCACCGAAACCGGGGTTGACCGACATGATGAGGATGAGGTCGATATCATCGAGCACGTTTTCGAAGACGGAAAGCGGCGTTGCCGGATTGAGGGTGACGCCGACCTTCTTGCCGAGATTGCGCACGGTCTGCAGCGAGCGGTGAAGATGCGGGCCCGCCTCGGCGTGGATGGTGATGCGGTCGCAACCGGCCTTGGCGAAGGCTTCGAGATAGTCGTCGACGGGCGCGATCATCAGGTGGCAGTCGAATGTAGCGTCGGTGTAGGAGCGCAGCGACTTGATGACATCGGGACCGAAGGAGATGTTGGGGACGAAGTGACCGTCCATGACGTCGAGGTGAATCCAGTCGGCGCCGGCCGCAGTGACGTCGCGCACCTCCTGGCCGAGCTTGGCAAAGTCGGCGGCCAGAACGGATGGCGCGATGCGGATGGGCTGGTTCATTGTCTCTCTCCGTTGAAGTCGCCTGGGATCAGGCAGGCGTTATTGCGCCGGCGCGCTGAAGGGGACGAATGCCCCCGCGCGCCATTGCATCAGCTGGTATGGGTTTTGCGACAGCTCGTGGCCCGCATCGAAGGTGATCTGGCCGAGCACGGTGTCGAAAGGCATGCCGCCGAGATGCTGGGCGACCGGCCGCTCGTCGGCTGCTGCCGCCTGCACCGCCTTGATCGCAATCTCGACCGCGGCATAGGCCGGCAAGACGTAGCCTTCCGGCTCGATGCCGGCGGCGCGCAGCGCGACACCTGCGGGCGACGCGTCGGCAAGGGCGGTGTAATCGGGCAGCGTCACGGCCAGCACGCCATCGGCTAGCGCCAGAGGCTGGTCGGCAGCGCGCATTCCGTCGCCGCCCATCAATTGCAGCGGGATCTTCTCGGCCTTGCTGTCTCTGGCAATGATGGAGACGTCGCTGCGATCGCCACCGATGAAGACCTTGGTCGCGCCCGCTCTCTTGAGCCGGCGAACGAGCGCGATCTGCTGCTCCTGGCCGGGGCGGTATGTGTCAGTGAAGACGGGCTTCAGGCCGTTCTGCTCCAGCGCGTTGCGCACCGCTTCGGTGAGTTCGCGTCCGTGGATCGTGCCATCCTCGACAAGGGCGATGGGGCTGGATGCCCAGTCGCGCAGGATGACCTCGATGATCCTGGCGGCTTCGGCGCCATCGGCGGGGGCGAGGCGAAAAAGCGGCCAGCCGTTCTTCAGTGCATCCTCCATGAGAATACGGGAGCGCACGGAGACGGTAATCGCCGGGATGTTGGCGTCCTTGAGCTTGGGGAGCGCGCCGTCGAGCGTCTGGCTGCAGAGGAAGCCGATGGCGACCTGGACCTTGGCTGCGATCAGTGCGTCGGCGACGGCGCCGCCGCTATTGTCCTCGCAGGGCTCGTTGACGGTAACGATGGTGTCGCCATCCTGGCGGATCTTCGCCTCGGCGCCGGCGATGATCTCAGCGCCCAGCGGGGCGAAACTACCCGTCTGCGGAGCGACGACGCCAATCGTCACGCCGGCTGCATGGCATTCCCCGGCTGCGACAAGCAGCAGCGGAAGAAGACCTAAGCAACGCGAGATAGTCATGAAAGATGCACGCCCCAACCGTTTATTCCTGCTCTTTTATCCGTCCGGAATGGATCGTCAAAGAAAAACGCGCGGATCGGTCGCTTTTCGGCATCGGTTTGTAGAAAAGATAACCTATGACCGTCATAATGCGACGCGAAATGCGTGTGTTCTTGGAGTGAAATTTTGTTGAGCAAGCAACCGATCGATCCCGGGCTTTACAGGGACGCGATGAGCCGCTTTGGCGGGCATGTTCAGTTGGTGACGACTGAAGTCGGCGACCAGCGGCGCGGGGTGACGATCACGGCGGCGTGTTCTGTATCGGACAGCCCGGCGACGGTGCTGGTGTGCCTGAACAACAGCAACCCGAAGAACGAAATCTTCTTCCGCAGCGGCATCTTCGCGCTGAATACGCTGGGTGCGCATCATCAGGCGTTGGCCGACGCGTTTTCCGGGCGCACGAAAATGGATGACGGCGATCGCTTCTCCACGGGTCGTTTCGACAAGCTGGCCACCGGCGCGCCGGTGCTGCTAGACGCGCTCGCCTCCTTCGATTGCCGTGTGACGGAGATCAAGGAGATGACGACGCACCACATCATCTTCGGTGAAGTCATGGCAGTGCGGTTCGACGAAGCGAAGCCGGCGCTGTTTTACATGAACCGCGACTACTATTCTCTCTAGAGCGGGCTCTCTCATGGATGCGGCCGAAATCGAAGAGATGTTTCAAGGGCTTGGCCCGGTCACCATCAAGCGCATGTTCGGCGGCAAGGGGATCTACCACCTCGGCCGGATCATCGCGCTCGAATTTCGGGGCGACATGCTCCTGAAAGCCGATGACGTCAGTTCGCCTGCCTTTGCCGAGGCGGGCGCCAGCCAGTGGACCTATGAGGGAAAGAGCGGCAAGCCGGTGAAGATGCCCTATTGGTCGATCCCCGACGATGCCTATGACGATCCCGATCTCATGGCGGGCTGGGTGCGGCTGGCTTACGAGGCGGCGATGCGGGCGGAGTGACCGGCCGCGCTTTCCAAGTTCAATTCTAGAACTGTTCCGTGCCGAGATAGCCGATGGCGGCCTCCGCAAAGGCGGAGAGCGGCTGCGGCAGATCGCTGCGAGTGAACCAGCCGAAGTCCGAAAGCTTGTCGGGCTCGGTCAATGCCGGCTCGCCGGTGTAGCCTTCGGCGATGTAGAGCAGCGAAATCCAGTGCTGGCGGTCGGCATCGCTGATCACCTCGGTCGGGCCAAGGAGGCTCACCCGACCGATTTCAAGGCCGCTTTCTTCTTCGGCCTCGCGCTTTGCGGCCTGTTCGGCCGGCTCCATATGATCGACCTTGCCGCCCACGATGCTCCAGTGACCGGCTTCGGGCGCCTTGACGCGCTTGTAGAGGAGGATCTTCCTATCGCGCAGGATAACCAGTCCCACGCCAAGGCCCGGAAAATCAATGCCGGGGTTGCCCATCTTATCAGATCTTGGCGTTTGCCGTGATCAGCATGAAGGCGGGGATATCGTCGCCGAAACCGACCGGTGTCGGGCCGTCGTCGTGGTCGCGATAGCGGCGGCGGTCACGATTGTCGTCATTAGCCGGGTAAGGGCGGCCGCCGCGTGCATTGTTGTGCGGCTTGTTGTTTTCTGCTTTGCGCTCTTGCTTCACGCTTTCGACCCTTGCTGGTGCGGCTTGTACCGGTGCGGCTGCTGTTTCGATCGTCTCGACGCCATTATCCTCGGCGGCGATATCAGATTTATGACCCGAACGATTTCTGCCGCGGCCACGGTCCTTGTCCCGCTCACGGCCGCCCTTGCGGCGCGAGCGATCGTCGTCACGGCTCGGCTCGGCCGGCGGCAACGTCGAAAGATCGCCACTGTGCCATTCGATCTTCTCACCGATCAGCTTTTCGATCGCGTCGGTGAACTTCTGGTCGCGGCTGGTGACGATGGTAAAAGCAGCGCCTGCACGGCCTGCGCGGCCGGTACGGCCGATGCGGTGTACGTAATCCTCAGCGTGGATCGGTACATCGAAATTGAAGACGTGGCTGACATCGGGGATGTCCAGACCACGGGCCGCGACGTCGGAGGCCACCAGGAGCTGGAGTTGGCCATCGCGGAAATTCTGCAGCATGGTCGTACGCGAACGCTGGTCCATGTCGCCATGCAGCGCGCCGACGGAGAAGCCGTGACGTTCCAGCGAGCGGAACAGATCGGCGACGTCCTTCTTGCGGTTGCAGAAGATGATGGCGTTCTTCAGCTCATCCTGCGAGCGGATGAGGTCGCGCAGCGTCGAGCGCTTTTCGTAATCCTTGCCATGCGCCGCGACGAGGCGCTGCGTGATGGTCTTGGATGCCGATGCGGGCTTGGCGACTTCGACGCGTTCCGGGTTTTGAAGGAAGCGGTCGGCCAGCTTCTGGATCTCCGGCGGCATGGTGGCCGAGAAGAACAGCGTCTGGCGGGTGAACGGGATCATCTTGGCGATGCGTTCGATATCGGGAATGAAGCCCATGTCGAGCATGCGGTCGGCTTCGTCGATGACGAAGATCTCGACGCCGCTCATCAGGAGCTTGCCGCGCTCGAAATGGTCGAGCAGGCGGCCGGGGGTGCAGATCAGGACATCGGCGCCGCGCTCAAGCTTGCGATCCTGCTCTTCGAACGACACGCCGCCGATCAGCAGCGCCACGTTGAGGCGATGGTTCTTGCCGTACTTCTCGAAGTTCTCAGCCACCTGGGCGGCGAGCTCGCGGGTCGGTTCAAGAATGAGCGTGCGCGGCATGCGGGCGCGGGCGCGGCCCTTTTCGAGCAGCGACAGCATCGGCAGAACGAAGGAAGCGGTTTTGCCCGTGCCCGTCTGTGCGATGCCGCAAATGTCGCGGCGCTGCAGCGCAAACGGAATCGCGCCAGCCTGAATAGGTGTTGGCACCGTGTAGCCCGCGTCGGTGACAGCGGAAAGCACTTTTTGGCTCAAGCCAAGATCAGCAAATGTCGTCAAAGGGAAAACTGTTTCCGTTCCGGTTCGGCCAGGCTCAGGCTTGAGTCGGCGTGATTGCATGACGCAATGCAGCGCCACATAGGCTGAAACGGTTGAGAAGTCAAGGAAGCGTAGCGGTCTCAGGGTTGTTGAAGTAAAACCACGGTTAGCGGGATCGCTCAGTTTATATAGCTGGCGAGTTTCGTGCCGGCGCTGATGAAGTAGATCGGGTCGACGGCGCGCCCGTTCTGGCGCACTTCGTAGTGCAGGTGCGTGCCCGTGGAGCGGCCGGTACTGCCGGCCAGCCCGATCGTATCCTCACGACCGACGGTGTCGCCGACCTTGACCAGAATTTCGGACATGTGGCCGTAGCGAGTGGAGATGCCGTTACCATGGTCGATCTCGACCATGTTGCCATAACCGCCGGTCCAGCCGGCCGTGACCACCTTGCCGGGGGCGGTCGGGCGGACCTTTTCGCCGGGGGCGAAGCGGAAATCGACGCCGGAATGGAGCGCAAGCCGGCCGATGAAAGGGTCGCGGCGATTGCCGAAAGGGCTGGTGATTTCCTTGCCGATGGCTGGGTTCTGGAAGGGAAGCGACGTGGCTGTGTTGCGGACGGTCTCAAGCCGGGTGAGGGCAGTGTCCAGTTGCGCCAGCGAGTTGTCGAAGTCGTCGCCGCTTTCCGGCTCGACATAGGGGCCGCCGACGGCGCTGTCGTCATCTTGCTTGAGGCCTGCCGTTTCCGAGGGAACGCGGATCTGGAAACGGGTCAGCACGTTGGAGATCGCCGCCGAGGCATCGGTGGCGTCCGTCGTCAGCTGGCTGACGCGATCACGCTGGCGCTGCTCGATCCCCTTGAGCGAGAGCGTGACCTTGGAGAAGACGCGGTCGGCGCGGTCGCCCATGGTCTCGCGGGCCGGCACGTAAGAGAGCGTCGAATTATCGGGTGTCACATCGGCGGGTGTCGGGTCGCCCGTGAGCTGCCGCTCGATCGCCTGCATGGCGGCGGGCAGTTCCGCACGCTTGCCTTTGGCATCCGGTGCATAAGCGGAAGCGGGCGTCTCGGTTTTTGCATCGAGGCCGGAATTTTCCGCGCGGTCAAGCAACTGGCCGAGCTTGCCGCGGCGCGAGGTCAGGGCCTGCTGCTGCTCCATCAGCTTATCGACCTTGTCTTCCACGACCTGCTGATCGAGCAGCTGGCGGGAGGTGACGCGATCCACCTGGGCACGCAATGCGGCGATGCGATCCTCATAGTCATGCTGCATGCGCGCCTGTCGCGCCATGGTCGCGCCGATCAGGTCGTCGCGGAGCACGAGATAGGAGGTGGCGAGAAGATAGCCGATGGCAAAGACGCCCACGAAACACAACGCGACTGCCGCCATCCACGGCCTGACGGTCAGGTGACGAACCCGGTCGCCGCTGGCAAGGATCAGGATATGCTCCTGTTTTTGCTTGCCGAATACGCGGTTCTGCTGTGTGTGCGTCACGGAGAATCTCCCAACGGACGAGCTTGCCTCAATTGGGTTGATTACACAGTGTTAAGGTTAATAAAGCCTTAGATTTCGACTGTCTCAATCTATGGGCGAGTTCTTGTTGATTACTCGCGAAGGGCGGAACGATCGTGAATTCTGCAGCGAAAACACCGCCCCGTGGCTGTCATTTCCGGCCATGCCCAGGGCGGCTTATCCGTTTTCAGTTTGCGAGATTTTGCACAGCCGACAACACCGCTTCGGCATGGCCGGCGACCTTGACCTTGTGCCAGATGGTGCCGACGGTGCCGTCAGGGCGGATCAGGAAGGTTGTGCGTTCAACGCCCATGTACTTGCGACCGTACATGCTCTTTTCCTTCCAGACGCCATAGGCCTCCAGCGTTGTCTTCTCCTCATCGGCCGCGAGCGTCACGCCAAGCTTGTGCTTCTTGATGAAACGATCGTGGCAGGCAGCCGAGTCCGGCGACATGCCGATGACGGCGGCGCCGGCCTTTTCGAACTCGTCGGCGAGTGCGGTGAAGGCGATCGATTCGGTCGTGCAGCCGGATGTGTCGTCCTTCGGATAAAAGAAAAGAACCAAGGTGTTGCCGCGGAAATCGGTCAGCTTGACGCGTCCACCGCCATCGCGCGGGAGATCGAAGTCGGGCGCGCTGGAGCCGATGCTGAGTTCCGCCATGGGGAAACCTTTCTTTTGCCGGGTTTGTGGATAAGAGGTGATTTGCCAGATATATATTGGACAAATCAACGTCCAGCCAGTCTGGTCCAATCACAGAACAGGCAAACAGGCGAGGCGCATGTCGGCGATCCGCGGCGAGAAGGTCAGATTCCGCAAGAAAGATATCGTCGCACTGCACGATCTTCCCTCGGCGCGAACCGAAGATCCGCTGATCGTGCATTGCCCGCCAATGCGCTCGCGGATGCGCAGGACGGCGAGCTGGGCGGGCGGCTGCATCGGCGTGCTGATCTTCATCATCGCTGCCATCATCTTCACGGTCGAAAGCGGCATCTTTGACGAACCCTTGTCGCGCCAGGCGCAGTCGGCGCTGAATTCGGCGATCGGGCCACGCTACCGGGCCGAAGTCGGCTCCACGGTCATTCGCTTTACGTCCAACATGAGGCTCGCGCTCGAGGCGCGCGACGTCAATGTGATCGACGAGAAGAGCGGCCAGCATATGTCGACGACAGGCGCCATGCGCATGGCGCTCGATCCGCTGCAGCTCTTCCGGGGACGGATCGCCATCGCACAGGTGGAGGCGCAGGATATCGCGCTCGACACCGCGCTGCTGCCCTCGGGCGATCCGGTCAAGCTGGACAATCTCAGGATCGACCAGATCCCGGCGGCGATGGAGAAGGCCTTCGAGCAGCTGGATATTCTCGATGGATTCGTCGATCGCGGCGGCACGAAGTCGATCAAGCTCGAGGGGCTCGACATCAAGCTCGCGGATACGGCCAACGGGCCGCTTTCGATCATCGTCAACAGCCTGGTGTTTTCGCGAAATGCTGATAACGCGCTGCAGCTCGATGGCGAGGTCGCGATCAATGGCGTCGTGACAACGCTGCATCTCGGGACCGAAAAGACGGATGGACGAACATCGCGGTTGACGGGCGAGCTCGCTGGCGCCGATCTGGCGCCGTTTACGCTGAAGCGCAATGCGATCGGCGAGATCAGGCAGGGTGTCGATGGCCTTGCAGATACGGTGATCTCGGCGGTGCGCGGCGGCGATACGTCCAAGCCGTCACTTTCCGCAGCGGTCAATCTGCAGCCGGGCAAGTTCTACATGGACGGTGACGAGCAGCCGCTGACCGGCGGACGCATCAATCTCGCTTACGATTTCACCAAGCAATCTCTGGAGATCGCGCGTTCGCAACTGCAGTTCGGGGCAACGATCGTGCCCTTCAACGGCGCGCTGATCGACCTCGACAAGATCGATCCGGCGGCGGGGAAGGGTTTTGGCGTCGACCTTCTGATCAGCGGCGGCACCGCGGCGCCGACGACATCGGGCGAACAGCCGCTCGCTTTCGATATCAAGGCGACGGGACGCTATTCGACAGCGACGCACGAGCTGCAATTCGCCAACATGGCGGTATCCAGCCCTGCCGGATCCCTCTACGGCTCGCTGCGCGTCCGTTTCGGCGACAAGTCGCCCGAGATCAGCTTTTCCGGCCAGTCGCAACAGCTGCAGACGACGGCGGTGAAGCAGCTTTGGCCTTTCTGGATGGCATCCAAGGGGCGCGAGTGGGTCGAACGCAATCTGTATGGGGGTACCGTCACCAATGCGTCCATCAATGTCTTCATCCCGTTTGGCCGGCTCGAAGAGGCAGTCGGCAAGGGGCTGAAGCTTGACGAGAACCAGATCCAGATTTCGTTCGATATCGCCGATACGCGTTTGAACGTGACGGGCGACATCCCGCCGATCCGAGACACGGATGCCCATTTCGATCTGGTTGGACCAAAGGCGACGATTTCGATCAAGCGCGGCAAGTCGTTCTTTGCCTCGGGGAGATCGGTCGATGTCGGCGAGGGTACCTTCATACTGCCGTCGACCTATGAAAAGCCGCTGATGGCCGAGCTCAATCTGCCGATCTCGGGTGCGGCCGACGCGATCGGCGAATTGCTGACCTTCAAACCCATCCAGGTGCTGCAGCGGGCAGGTTTCGTGCCGGAGGATCTGAAGGGCAATGTGACAGCGTCTGTACAGGCGCGCATCGGGCTCATCGCGTCGCAAGACCCGCCGCCCGTCGAATGGAAGGCGATGCTGCAGCTGCAGGATCTCGACGTTGCCAAGGCGATATCGGGGCGCAAAATCACCAATCTCGACGGTGTGCTGACGGCCGATCCCAAGCAGGTGGTTCTCGACGGCAAGGGCGATATCGACGGCGTTTCGGCGACGATCAAGCTGGTCGAGCCGACCGACAAATCCTCCGACATCCAGCCGCAGCAAAGCGTGACTGCGACGCTCAACAACGACCAGCGCGAGAAGATTCTGCCGGGCCTGTCCGATATCATCGACGGCCCGATCAGCGTCGAGCTCGATCGCATCGACAAGGATCGCCAATCGGTCTCGCTCGATCTCGGCAAGGCGCGTCTCGATCTGCCCTGGATCGGATGGTCCAAGGGGAGCGGCATCGGTGCGACGGCCAATTTCGAGATCTCCGGTCCTGACGACAATCTGCAGATCAAGAATTTCGTGCTGAAGGGCGACGGATTTGGTGCGAGCGGCGCGCTGTCGTTGAGCAAAGGCAATCTGCAGAAGGCCGACTTCGACAGCGTGAAGCTGTCGTCGCTCGACAATTTCGCGATCTCGCTACGCCGCGCCAAGGGTGGCATGGACGTCTCTGTTTCCGGCAGCAGCGCCGATGTGCGGCCGGTGCTGGCGCGGATCAAATCGGGCAGCGGAAGCAAGGGCGATGGCGGCTCCAAGAGCGACGGCAGCATTTCGCTCAAGGCCAAGCTCGATAGCGTCGTTGGCTTCAACGACGAAAAGCTGCAGAATGTGCAGATGACATACGCGGCACAGGGCAGCCGTATCCAGTCCCTCAACCTGTCTGGGGTCACCGGCAGCGGTGAAGCCGTTGTCGCGCAGACGCAGGGTGGCGGCGTCATCAACATTACCAGCGGCGACGCCGGCGCGGTCTCGCGCTTCGCCGATCTATATCAGCACATGCGCGGCGGCCTGCTCAACCTTGCCATCCGGCTCGGCGCCGGCGACGACTGGGACGGATCCATCGACGTACGACGGTTCTCGATCGTCAACGAACAGCGTCTTCACTCGATCGTGTCGACACCTGTCGGCCAGGAGCAGCGGAGCCTCAACGCGGCAGTCAAGCGCGATATCGACACGTCTGCACAGCGCTTCCAGCGCGGCTTCGCCCGCATCCTGTCGAGGGATGGTGTCGTCAGCATCGAAAACGGCGTGGTGCGCGGGGATCAGGTCGGCGCGGTGTTCCAGGGTACGCTGCGCGACGTTCGCGGCAACATGGACATGACGGGCACCTTCATGCCCGCCTACGGCCTGAACCGCCTCTTCGCCGAACTGCCGATCATCGGCATTATCCTCGGCAACGGTACCGATCGCGGCCTGATCGGGATCACCTTCAAGCTGACCGGCAAGCTCGATTCGCCGAACCTGACGATCAACCCGCTCTCGATCATCGCGCCGGGGGTTTTCCGGAATATTTTCGAGTTTCAGTGAGGAGAGTGGCGGGGACATCCACGTTACCACGCATTCGGCGTTGATGGATGCCGCCGACCATTGACACATCAAAAAAAAGCCGGCGCAAGGCCGGCTTTCCGCGATCCGTCGATCTATCGGCTCAGGCGGCCGGGCGGATCAGGATGTGCTTCTTCTTGCCCAGCGACAGCTTGATCACGCCGTCGGCGGTCACTTCGCCGCCGCCGATGAGCTTGCGCTCGTCACTGACAGCCTGGTCGTTGATGCGGACCGCACCGCCCTGGACGTGGCGGCGGGCTTCGCCGTTGGAGGCGGCGAGGCCGGCGCGGACGATCAGGGCAAGCAGGCCGATGCCGGCGTCGAGCTCTGCTGCCGGAACGTCGATCGAGGGGAGGTTGTCGGCGAGCGCGCCTTCCTCGAAGGTCTTGCGGGCGGTCTCGGCCGCCTGATCGGCGGCGGCGCGGCCGTGCAGGATCGCGGTGACCTCGGTCGCCAGGATCTTCTTGACCTCGTTGAGTTCTGAGCCGGCCAGCGCCGACAGGCGGGCAATCTCGTCCATCGGCAGCGTCGTGAACAGCTTCAGGAAGCGCGGCACGTCTGCGTCTTCGGTGTTGCGCCAATACTGCCAGAAATCATAGACCGGTAGCAGGTCGGCATTCAGCCAGACGGCGCCCGAAGCGGATTTGCCCATCTTGGCGCCGGACGAGGTGGTGAGCAGCGGCGAGGTCAGCGCGTAGAGCTGCTCCGTCCCCATGCGGTGACCGAGGTCGATGCCGTTGATGATGTTGCCCCACTGGTCGGAGCCGCCCATCTGCAGCCGGCAATCGTAGCGCTTGGCGAGCTCGACGAAGTCGTAGGCCTGCAGGATCATGTAGTTGAATTCGAGGAAGGACAGCGAGTGCTCGCGGTCGAGGCGCGTCTTGACGCTGTCAAAGGACAGCATGCGGTTGACCGAGAAATGGCGGCCGACATCGCGCAGGAATTCGAGATAGTTCAGCGAGCGCAGCCATTCGGCGTTGTTGATCATCAGCGCCGGGTTACCCGACTTGTCGTAGTCGAGGTAGTTGGCAAAGCAGCTCTTGATCGAGGCGATGTTCTCCTCGATCGTGTCGACCGTCATCAGCTTGCGGGCCTCGTCCTTGAAGGAGGGGTCGCCGACCATGCCAGTGCCGCCGCCCATCAGCGAGATCGGGCGATGGCCGGTCTGCTGGAACCAGTGCAGCATCATGATCTGGGTGAGGTGACCGACATGCAGGCTCGATGCCGTCGGGTCGTAGCCGATATAGGCCGTCACGGTTTCCTTGGCGAGCAGGGCGTCGAGGCCGGATTCATCGGAGATCTGATGAATGAAGCCACGCTCTTTCAGCGTGCGGAGGAAATCGGATTTGAACTCGGTCATGACCTTTTGCTTTCGGATCAGGATTTTCGGATTGGCTATTGTTGAAGCAACGCGGCGCGTTTAGCACTGTTTTCTCGCACAGTCACCATTTGGTTGGTTGAGTCTCCTTCTTGTTGATTTCCGGGGAACGATGGGAAAAATCCTGACAGCGATCGGCCTGATGAGCGGCACCTCGATGGACGGGATCGACGCGGCGCTGCTCCACACGGACGGCGAAAACATCATCCGCCGTGGACCCAGCCTCTACGTGCCCTATGACGACGAGTTGCGCGGCCGTTGGAAGCGTGCGCTGCAGACGGCCAAGGCGGTGGTCGAGCGTGACGACCGGCCGGGCGACCTTGCCGACGTCGAGCGGGTGCTGACGCTATGCCATGCCGCCGTGGCCAAATCCTTCCTTGCGCGTCATGATCTGAAGCCTGGTGATATCGAGCTGATCGGCTTTCACGGGCAGACGGTGCTGCACCGGCCGGATGCCGGTGTCACCGTGCAGATCGGCGACGGGCCGCTGCTCGCATCCGAGATCGGTACCGACGTCGTCTACGACATGCGCGCCAACGACATGGCGCATGGCGGGCAGGGCGCGCCGCTGATCCCGGTCTATCACGCGGCGCTGTCCGCCAACCTGCCGGATGGTTTTGCGGCGCCTGTTGTCTTCGTCAATATCGGCGGCATCTCGAACCTCACCTATGTCGGCGCCGATGGCGTGCTGTCGGCCTTCGACAGCGGGCCAGGCAACATGCTGATCGACCAGTGGGTCGAGGCGCATACGGGTCGCGCCTATGACCGCAACGGCGAGACGGCGAGCCGTGGGGCCGTCGTGCCGGATCTCGCTCGCCGCTATCTGTCGAGCCCGTTCTTCTCCGGCAATATCAGGCGCTCGCTCGACCGGGGCGATTTCCTGCCGCCGGAAAAGGGCGAGGTGTCGCTGGAGGACGGCGCAAGGACGCTGGCGCATGTGACCGCCGCCTCGATCGTCAAGCTCGCCGATCACCTGCCGCAACCGCCCAAGACCTATGTCGTCTGCGGCGGCGGACGGCTCAACCCGGTGATTATGCGCGAGTTCGCCGATCTTGCTGCGGTAGAAGGCGCCCGGGTCGTTTCGGCGGAATCGGCCGGATTCGACGGTGGCGCCATGGAGGCGGAGGCCTGGGCCTATCTCGCGGTGCGTTCCGTCAACGGACTGCCGCTGACTTTTCCCGGGACAACCGGCGTTTCCGCGGCGGTGACCGGCGGTGTGATTGCGAGGAAGACATGACCGATACAGTTATCCTGAAGACGCCACGGCTCGTCTTGTCCATGTGGGGGCAATACGACGTCCATCTGCTGCAATTGCTGCATTCGACGATAGAGACCACCCGCTATCTCTCTGGCGCGGCACCTTGGAGCGCTGCCAAGGCGCAGGAGCGCTTCATGAGCTTCTTTTCCGAACAGGCCCGCGATGGCGTGACGAAATACAAGGTCACCAGCCTCGACGACGGCCGCTTCATCGGCCGCGCCGGCTTCTCGCGCTATGGCGGAGAGCGGGGCGAATTCGAACTCGGTTACTCGCTGCGCCACGAGGAGTGGGGCAAGGGCTATGCGACGGAGCTGGGGAAGAGCTTGGCGGACTGGTTTTTCGACAAGAAGTTCGCTGACCAGTTCATCGCATTCACGCACCCCGAAAATCTGGCGTCGCAGCGCGTTTTGACGAAAATCGGCATGCGGGGCCGCATGCCGATAATCATTGACGGGATGTCTTGCCCGGCGTTCGAACTGACCGCCGAGATGCGTCAAGCCTAGCGGATGCGCTTGGCGGCCGGTTCCGGGACCAGTTCGCCGTTGAGGCGGCGGTCGAGGTAGTCCTCGCATTCGCCCATCAGCGTTTCCACCTGGCCGTTGAAGAAGTGGTTGGCGCCCGGCACCGTGCGGTGGGTAATAAGAATGCCCTTCTGGGTCTTCAGCTTCTCGACCAGGCCGTTCACGTCCTTCTCGGGCGCGACCTTGTCGGCGTCGCCGTTGATGATCAGGCCGGACGACGGGCAGGGAGCGAGGAAGGAGAAGTCGTAGGTGTTCGGCTGCGGCGCGATCGACATGAAGCCTTCGATCTCCGGGCGGCGCATCAGGAGCTGCATGCCGATCCACGAGCCGAAGGAATAGCCGGCGACCCAACAGGTCTTCGAATCGGGATGCAGGCTCTGCACCCAGTCGAGCGCGGAGGCGGCATCCGAGAGCTCGCCGGCGCCGTGGTCGAATTCGCCCTGGCTGCGGCCGATGCCCCGGAAGTTGAAGCGCAATGTCGTGAACCCGCGCTTCTGGAACATGTAGAAGAGCTGGTAGACGATCTGGTTGTTCATCGTGCCGCCGAACTGCGGGTGCGGGTGCAGGATGAGGGCAATCGGCGCGCTTTTCTCCTTGGAGGGCTGGTAGCGGCCTTCAAGGCGGCCTGCGGGGCCGTTGAAAATGACTTCGGGCATCGGTACTCCGGCTTTTTATTTCTCGCGTTCACCCTGCGCAGACTTGACGGACGTTGTCAGCTTTTCTAAAACGCAGTTTAGAACAATTCGAAACTTGCATGGCAATCCACGCATTGTGGGATGTGTCATAAGGCAAGCCCGGCTGACTTTTCAAGGAAAATGCACCGGCTTGCCACGCAAGAACCAAGCGCAGGACGAAAAGATCATGGCGCCGGCCCGGCTCTATCTCGATTGGAACGCGACGGCACCGCTGCATCCTGTAGCGCGCGACGCGGTTCTGCGGGCGCTTGATATGTTCGGCAATCCGAGTTCCGTCCACGGCGAAGGCCGCGCGGTGCGGGCCGCGATCGAAGGCGCCCGCCGCCAGGTAGCGGCCCTTGTTGGCGCGGATCCCGCCCATGTGATCTTTACCAGCGGCGCCACCGAGGCGGCCAACATGGTGCTGACGCCTGATTTCCGTATGGGTCGCACGCCGATGGCGATCGGGCATCTCTATCATTCGGCGATCGAGCATCCGGCTATCCGCGAAGGCGGACGCTTCGGGAAGGACCGCACGAGCGAGATCGCGGTGACCGCCGATGGCGTTGTCGATCTCGATCATCTGCAGCGCCTTCTTGCCGGCCACGACAAGTCGACCGGCCTGCCGATGGTCGCCGTCATGCTCGTCAACAACGAGACGGGCGTGGTCCAGCCGGTGGCCGATGTGGCCGGGATTGTTCAGGCATACGGCGGCTTGCTGGTGGTGGATGCCGTGCAGGCAGCGGGCCGGATCGCGCTCGATATCAATGCGCTCGGCGCTGATTTCATCATCGTCTCCTCGCACAAGATCGGCGGCCCGAAAGGCGCCGGCGCGCTGGTGTCGCGCGGCGAGATCCTGATGCCGAGGGCGCTTATCCATGGTGGCGGGCAGGAAAAAGGTCACCGGTCGGGGACCGAGAATTCGCTTGCCGTCATCGGCTTTGGCGCGGCAGCGGACGCGGCCATCAGGGAGTTTGAGGAGCGCAATGCCCGCATCTCCGCTCTGCGGGAGCAGCTGGAAGACGGAATGCGTAAGGCCGCACCCGATGTCGTGATCTATGGCGCGGATCAAAAGCGCGTCTCCAATACCACCTTCTTCAGCCTGCCGGGGCTGAAGGCCGAGACCGGGCAGATCGCCTTCGATCTCGAAGGCGTTGCCCTGTCGGCAGGCGCCGCCTGCTCGTCGGGCAAGGTTGGCGAGAGCCATGTTCTGGTGGCGATGGGCCGCGATCCCAAGCTTGGCGCCCTCCGGATGTCGCTGGGTTTTTCGACGACGGAAGAGGATATCGCCAAGGCCGTTGCAACGTTCACGAAAATTGCCGCGCGGCGCAAGCCTGCGGGAGAGGCGGCGTGATTGGCTGATAAAGCGTCACGACCGCCTGATAAATTTGCGAAAACGCAAATTTCCACTTGCCATCCGGGCTGAAAAGTCCCCTTTGGCCACTTACATAAGGGGCAACAAAAATTGCCCAAACGACAAGCTGCCGGACCTTTTCTCCGGCGAGATTGGAGAACGACATGCCCGCCGTCCAGGAAACGGTCGACCGCGTCAAAGAGATTGACGTCGACCAGTACAAATACGGTTTCGAGACGATCATCGAGATGGACAGGGCGCCCAAGGGCCTGTCCGAGGATATCATCCGCTTCATTTCCGCCAAGAAGCAGGAGCCCGAATGGATGCTCGAATGGCGCATGGAAGCGTATCATCGCTGGCTGACGCTGGAAGAGCCCAACTGGGCGCGCGTCGACTATCCGAAGATCGATTTCAACGACATCTACTACTACGCCGCGCCGAAGAGCACGCCGGGGCCGAAGTCGCTCGACGAGGTCGATCCCGAAATTCTCAAGGTCTATGAGAAGCTCGGCATCCCGCTGAAGGAGCAGGAGATTCTCGCTGGCGTCGAGAAGCCCCGGATCGCCGTCGATGCGGTGTTCGATAGTGTCTCCGTCGTCACGACCTTCAAGGAAGAGCTGAAGAAGGCCGGCGTGATCTTCATGTCGATCTCGGAAGCCATCCGCGAACACCCGGAGCTGGTGAAGAAGTATCTCGGCTCGGTCGTTCCGACCTCCGACAACTACTATGCGACGCTGAACTCGGCCGTGTTCACGGACGGATCCTTCGTGTTCATTCCGAAGGGGGTTCGTTGCCCGATGGAGCTGTCGACCTACTTCCGCATCAACGAGAAGAACACCGGCCAGTTCGAGCGCACGCTGATCATCGCAGAAGAGGGCGCCTACGTCTCCTATCTCGAGGGTTGCACGGCGCCTCAGCGCGACGAAAACCAGCTGCATGCGGCGGTCGTCGAACTCGTGGCGCTCGACGATGCCGAGATCAAGTATTCGACGGTGCAGAACTGGTATCCTGGCGATGCGCAGGGCAAGGGCGGCATCTACAACTTCGTCACCAAGCGTGGCGATTGCCGCGGCGCGCGTTCGAAGATCTCGTGGACGCAGGTCGAAACCGGCTCGGCGATCACCTGGAAGTATCCGTCCTGCATTCTCCGCGGCGACGATTCCAGAGGCGAGTTCTACTCGATCGCCGTGTCGAACGGCCATCAGCAGATCGATTCGGGCACCAAGATGATCCACCTCGGCAAGAACACGTCGAGCCGCATCGTCTCGAAGGGCATTGCCGCCGGCGTGTCGCAGAACACCTATCGCGGCCAGGTTTCGGCCCACCGCAAGGCATCGAACGCGCGCAACTTCACGCAGTGCGATTCGCTGCTGATCGGCGACAAGTGCGGCGCCCATACGGTGCCCTATATCGAGGCGAAGAACTCGACGGCGCAGTTCGAGCACGAGGCGACGACGTCGAAGATTTCCGAGGACCAGAAGTTCTACTGCCTGCAGCGCGGCATTCCCGAAGAAGAGGCGATCGCGCTGATCGTCAACGGCTTCGTGAAGGAAGTGCTGCAGGAACTGCCGATGGAATTCGCCGTCGAAGCGCAGAAGCTGATCAGCATTTCGCTTGAGGGTAGCGTGGGTTAACCTGAGGCAGGCGTCATCCTCAGGCTTGCCCGGAGGATCCGAGAAACGGTCGTTTGAAGGACGGCAGATATGAACGAGAAGGTCGAACATCTCATCCTCGAACATTCGCGCACCGTACGCGCGGACATCAGTTCGATGAAAGAGGAAATGGCCGGCATGCGCGGCGAAATGTTTGCGATGCGCCAGCACATGGGCGGGCTCATGAGCGCCCAACTCGTTCAAGACACGGAAATCGCGGGCCTCAAGGTCCGTATAGAGCGAATGGAAAAGCGGCTTGAGCTGAGCGAATAAGCTCGCGGACCGTCGACTGAGATCTGAAGGACAAAGAGAATGCTTGAAATCAAGAATCTGCACGCCCGCATCGCCGAAGACGGCACCGAGATCATCAAGGGGCTGAACCTCACCGTCAAGGCCGGCGAAGTGGCGGCGATCATGGGGCCGAACGGCTCCGGCAAGTCGACGCTGTCCTACATCCTGTCGGGCCGCGACGACTATGAGGTCACCGAAGGTGAGATCCTCTACAACGGCGAGAGCATCCTCGAGCTCGATCCGGCCGAACGCGCCTCGAAGGGCATCTTCCTGGCTTTCCAGTACCCGGTCGAAATCCCCGGCGTCGCCACGATGCAGTTCCTAAAGGTCGCGATGAACGAGCAGCGCAAGGCGCGCGGCGAGGAAGAGCTGAAGACGCCCGACTTCATGCGCCTCGTCAAGGACGCTGCCGCCAAGCTGCAGATCAACACCGACATGCTGAAGCGTCCGCTGAACGTCGGCTTCTCCGGCGGCGAGAAGAAGCGCGCCGAGATCCTGCAGATGGCACTGCTGCAGCCGCAGCTTTGCATCCTCGACGAGACGGATTCCGGCCTGGACATCGACGCGCTGAAGATCGTTGCCGACGGCGTCAACGCCCTGCGGTCTCCCGATCGCGCCACGATCGTCATCACCCACTACCAGCGCCTGCTCGACTACATCGTGCCGGATACCGTCCACGTGCTCTACAAGGGCCAGATCATCAAGAGCGGCGACAAGACGCTGGCGCATGATCTGGAAGCCAACGGTTATGCCGACATTATCGGGGCGGCGGCCTGATCTAGGCGGAAAGGAACTGGTCGCATGAACATGCAGACGACGACCCGCCTGACCGCCGCGGAAGCGGCGCTGATCGAGGCGTTCAACAACGAGATCGGCGAACTGCCGGGCGATGGCGCCGTGATCGCCATTCGCGACCGGTTGCTCGACGATCTGAAGACTTCAGGGCTTCCAACGCGCCGCGTCGAGGCTTGGCACTACACCGACCTGAAGACGCTGCTGCGCGCCGTGCCTGTTCAGGCCGGCGATGCCGGCTCCGACGCCCGCGATCCGCTGGTCGAGGGCTCGCCGGTGCTGCCCGTCATCCAGGGACGTCCTGATCACAAGGCGCGTGCCGGCGATCTCGTGCTTTCGAGCTATGCCGAGCAGCTGTCGAACGGTTCGGCGGCCAGCGGTCTCGGTGCGCTCGACAAGGATGACGCCGTCGGCCGCATCAACGGCAGCTTCGTACGCGACGGTTATGTGATCGACGTGCCTGCGGAAACCGTGCTGGAAGAGCCGCTGGAAATCCAGTTTGTGCATGCCGGCGGCCAGACGCATACGCGGCTTCCCGTCTCCTTCGGCGCCGGCGTCAAGGCGACTGTGATCGAGCGTCACCTGGCGGTGACTGGCGATGCCGCGCTGGTATCGCATGTCAGCGACATCAAGGTCGGCGAAGGCA
Source organism: Hyphomicrobiales bacterium (assembly GCA_900472605.1). Taxonomy (GTDB): domain Bacteria; phylum Pseudomonadota; class Alphaproteobacteria; order Rhizobiales; family Rhizobiaceae; genus Rhizobium. The sequence continues at coordinate 60,846 of UCJD01000035.1, forward strand.
CCGAGCTCGTCTGGATCATCGTTCAGCAGCAGGGTGCCGAGGACACGCATCTCGGCCAGATCCGCGTCGATCTCGCAGCCGATGCCAAGCTGAAGCTGTTCGTGATCAACGCCGGTGGCAAGCTGGTACGCCAGGAGCTGCACATCAAGGTGACGGGCGAGGGCGCCGATCTCACGCTGCGCGGGATCAACCTGCTCGGCGCCGAGACGCATACCGACGTCACCATGGTGCTCGGCCACAACGTGCCGCACACCGGCTCGACAGAAATCATCCGCAACGTCGTGTTCGACCGCGCCAAGGGCGTGTTCCAGGGCATGATCCGGGTCGCTCCCGATGCACAGAAGACCGATGCGAAGATGGCGTGCAACACGCTGCTCATGTCCGACGACGCCGAATTCTCGGTGAAGCCGGAGCTCGAGATCTTCGCCGACGACGTTCAGTGCGGCCACGGCGCCACGGTTGCCGATATCGACCACAACCATCTCTATTATCTGATGGCCCGTGGTATCCCGGAGAACAAGGCGCGCGCCATGCTGGTCAACGCCTTCGTGGCCGAGATCGTCGAGGAACTGGAAGACGAAGCCCTGGTCGAGGCGCTTGAGGGCGTAATCTCGGACTGGCTCGAAAAGCACGCCTGATCGGACGAGATGATGGACAAGATAGTGCCCGCAACTGCCTATGACGTCGAAGCCATTCGCAAGGATTTTCCGATCCTTGCGAAGGAAGTGTACGGCAAACCGCTGGTCTATCTCGACAACGGCGCCTCGGCGCAGAAGCCGCAGGTGGTGATCGATGCGATCAGCCATGCCTATTCCAACGAATACGCCAATGTGCATCGCGGCCTGCACTTCCTGTCCAACGCTGCCACAGAAGCCTATGAAGCGTCGCGCGAAAAGGTGCGTCGCTTCTTGAACGCGCCTTCGGTCGACGAGATCGTCTTCACCAAGTCCTCGACAGAGGCGATCAATACGGTCGCCTATGGCTGGGGCATGCCCAATATCGGCGCGGGCGACGAGATCGTCATCTCGATCATGGAGCATCACTCCAATATCGTGCCCTGGCATTTCATTCGCGAACGGCAGGGCGCCAAGCTGGTCTGGGTTCCGGTCGATGACGACGGCGCCTTCCATATCGAGGCTTTCGAAAAGAGCCTGACGGAGCGCACCAAGCTCGTCGCCATCACGCATATGTCGAATGCGCTGGGTACCGTCGTTCCTGTCAAGGAAATCTGCAGGATCGCACATGAGCGCGGCATTCCTGTCTTGGTCGACGGTTCGCAGGGCGCCGTGCACATGCCTGTCGACGTCCAGGACATCGATTGCGACTGGTATGTGATGACCGGCCACAAGCTCTACGGTCCCTCGGGAATCGGCGTGCTCTACGGCAAGAAGGATCGGCTGAAGTCGATGCGGCCGTTCCAGGGCGGTGGCGAGATGATCTTCGAGGTCACCGAGGATGCCGTCACCTACAACGACCCGCCGCACCGTTTCGAAGCCGGCACGCCGCCGATCGTGCAGGCGATCGGGCTTGGCTATGCGCTCGACTACATGGAGAAGATCGGCCGCGCGGCGATTGCCAGGCACGAGGCGGATCTGGCGTCCTATGCGACCGAGCGGCTGCGCGACATCAATTCGCTGCGCGTCATCGGCAATGCGCCTGACAAGGGCGGTATCTTTTCCTTCGAAATCGAGGGGCTGCACGCCCACGACGTCTCGACCGTGATCGACCGGCGCGGCGTTGCGGTTCGGGCCGGCACGCATTGCGCCATGCCGCTCTTGAAACGCTTCGGCGTCACCTCCACATGCCGTGCATCCTTCGGCATGTACAACACCCGCGCCGAGGTGGATGCCTTGGCCGACGCGCTTGAGTACGCGCGCAAGTTCTTTGCCTAGAGCGATACGCTCTAGGCCATTGTTTTTACGCAATTCCGGACGAAAAATCGTTTCGCACTTTTCCTGGAATTGCTCTAAGGAGTGGCCCACATGAGCCTTGATGACAGCGAACAGAAGATCGACGTGCGCGAAGGGATCGTGCATTCCAGCATTCCTGACGATGAACTGGCACGCCTCAGCGACGACGTCATCATGGCGCTGAAGACGGTCTACGATCCCGAAATTCCCGCCGACATCTTCGAACTCGGGCTGATCTACAAGATCGACATCGAGGACGACCGCATGGTCAAGATCATGATGACGCTGACGGCCCCCGGCTGCCCAGTCGCCGGCGAGATGCCGGGCTGGGTCGAAAACGCCGTCGGTTCCGTCGAGGGCGTCTCGGGCGTCGAGGTGGGCATGACCTTCGATCCGCCGTGGACGCCGGACCGGATGTCGGAAGAGGCGCAGGTGGCCGTCGGCTGGTATTGAGAGCTCAAGCCGCCGATCGGCCGTCCGGCATGATCGGCGCAAGCCCGATGCCGAGCGCTTTCATCACCTTCATGATGGTGGCGAATTCTGGATTGCCCTGACCGCTCAGCGCCTTGTAGAGCGCGGCACGGCTCATGCCGATGTCGCGTGCGAGTTCGCTCATGTTTCGCGCTCGAGCGACGACACCGAGGCTCTTGGCGATGAAGGCCGGGTCCTGGGTTTCGAAGGCGGCGACGATGAACTCCTCGATCGCTTCGTCGCTATCGAGAAATTCGGCCGCATCGAACGGCAGGGTTTCGATCGTCATCGCTGGTCCTTCCATTCCCGTGCGAGGCGTTTCGCCTCGATGATATCGCGGGCTTGCGTTGACTTGTCGCCGCCGCAGAGCAACACGATCAGCGTCGAGCCGTCCATCGTGACATAGATCCGGTATCCCGGCCCATAATCGACGCGCAGTTCGCTGACGCCGTCACCGATCGCCTTGATGTCGCCGAGGTGCCCGGTTTCGACCCGCAACAGCCGGGAAGCGATCCGTGCGACCGCGCGGCGATCTCTTAGCCGTGACAGCCATTTGGCGAAAGTCGCCGTTCGCAACACCGTTAGCATGAAAAATGTATCCTGTAGAGTACATTGGTCGATGAAAAAGCATTTACGGGCAATGATCTCGGTATTCGATATTGAAGCATCGAGCATCGCCGCTTAAATTGACAAGCACAAGCACAAGCACAAGCACCGGACCTTGACCCCGGTTGCGGAAGGAGAATGGGCCCATGGGCTTTGCAGTCATGAGCATGACCGACACCGCCGCCGCGCGGGTGAAGGCGATCGTCGAGAATTCGGGGCCGGAGGCGAAGGGGATTCGCGTCGGCATCAAGAAGGGCGGCTGCGCGGGGATGGAATATACCATCGACCTCGTCACCGAACCCAATGCCAAGGACGACCTGATCGAGCGCGATGGCGCGCGTGTCTGGATCGAGCCCTCGGCGGTTCTCTATCTGCTCGGCACCGAGATGGGCTTCGAGCAGACGACGCTGCGCTCCGGCTTCACCTTCACCAATCCGAACCAGACGTCCGCTTGCGGCTGCGGCGAATCGGTCGAACTGAAGCCCGCCGATCTGGCCGCTCTTGCTGCCCGCGGCGATGCTGTGGTGCCGGCGCAGTAGACAGCGCAGCTGCGTCGCCGTGGCGGCCATCTTATATGGCCCGGCATTTTATGCCGGCATCCTCCAACGGGCATTTTGTCCTGAGCATTTCGTTACGAGCCGCCGCTTCCGGCGGCTTTTTTCGTTGCGGTGCGCGCCAGAGTGTTTAAGACCCACGACATGCTTCTGCTGTTTCTCAAGGGCGCTCTCCTGGGTGTCATCATCACCGCGCCGCTTGGGCCGATCGGCATGCTCTGCATCAATCGCACGCTGGAGCGCGGCTTCTTGGCCGGTTTCTCCTGTGGGTTCGGAACTGCGATCGGTGACGCCAGCTATGCGCTGGTTGCGGTCACCGGCATCGCCGTCTTCGCCGAGACCATGTCGATGGCGACCTTGCCGCTGGCGATCGGCGGCGGATTGCTTTTGCTGTTCCTCGGCTGGCGCGGGCTGACGCATGATCCGGTCGAGGCGGCCGAGATCAGGGCAGGCGGTCTGTTGGCCACCACGGTCGCCACCTTTCTGCTCACCATTTCCAATCCGGCGACCATCCTGTCCTTCGGAACGCTGTTTGCCGGCTTCGGCCTGCTCGACGAGACGAGGCGTTTCAGTTCTGTCGCGATCGTTGGTGGTGTGTTCGCCGGCTCGCTCGCCTGGTGGTTTTGCCTGAGCGGCGCCGTCAGCCTCGCACGCGACCGACTGTCTGAGGACTTCACCACCAAGGTGATGCGGGCGACGAGCTGGCTCTTGATCGTCTTCGGCATCGTCGCGCTCGGCTCGGCGGCCTACACGCTGCTTGGCTGACCACGCTTTCCCGAAGGCATGCGTTTTACCCGGCAGGTCTACCCCCCGGTTGATACGGCATCGGTTCGGACGGCGCGCCAGAAGCTGCCTCGTAAATAGTTTGGTTTGGTGACACCTTCCGGCGCCCCGTTCGGCGGTCTGCGATCGTGTCCTGGCCGTTTTTACGGGTGTCGGCATCTTTGACAGAGATATGCTCGCGGGGCTGTTCTTTTTCTTGACGCTTTCGCTGCCCGGGCATCCCTAAAGGCCGTCTTGATCGACGCCGGGAGGACCTCCACGGACCTGTCGCCCGCGGCACCCGGCGCCGTTCCGCAAAACCCTGTCAGGCTCCGCGGCCGGCCAGTCGCCGTCCCTTATGTGCCGAGGGGCGTGGTATCGGCAAGCCGACCTTCGCGCCCGCACGCCAGCATTTCCGCAGGCACGGCCATTCCACGACGCCCTTCGTTTCACCTTGCGTTACAGGCTTCCCGAAAGCGCCGATCCCGTCTCGCCGGCAACGCAACCGGTGTATCCGAAAACGGGACGGGGTAAGGATGGCATCGGCTTTTTGCAGGGGGATGAAGAAGCTGTCAGGTCTTTGATTTCGTTGACCGGTAGGCTGTTTTTATCATCAGTTTCGCTCGCTTGACGGTCGTCCGATTTGCGATGTCCATCGACCAGCCGGTTGCAGGCGCTGCGCCAAGTCACGCCTGTCTTCCCGGCAGTATTGGAGAGAGATTTGATATTGATCATTTGGAGATGCCTTCAAGAATAAGTCGCGTTGCTTTCCTTTTGGAGTGCTCATCTTCGTTATTTCCGCATTTCATGTAGTTTCTTGCAGGTAAAACCGGTCATTAGAAATTAGTTTAATGTTAACTGCGCGGACCGGATATCGGTGATCGATACTTCGCTCATTGGAGGCCGAATTGTTCTCGATCCGTAATGTTTTGATTGCCGTTGTTCTTGTGATTTCCGCCGCGCTGACTGCCCTGGTGACCAGCAAGCTTGTGACATCCCAGGCTACCTATGCCAATAACGGCCAGGTCGCCGCCAATGCGCAGCTGGACAAGGCATTGTTCCAGGCACTCCTGGCCTTCCGCAGCGAACGAGGCGATAGCGCGACCGCGCTTACGCTTTCTGCTGCTGATGCTGCTGGGAGCATGGAGAGCGTGCGCAAGCAGCGAGCGATCGTCGATGCGGCGCTGGCTGACGTCAAGGACATCTCGTCCGGCCTGAGCACGGACACGCTGAAGACGGTGCTCTCCGATCTCAATTCCGCCTATGCATCACTCGTTTCCCTGCGTTCGTCGATCGATGCCGAACTGGCAAAGCCCGTCGAGCAACGCGACGCGGGGCTTGCGCCGCGCGTTCTTGCCTTTGGTAGCGATTTCCTAGCCAAGCTCGAAACGACGTCGGCTGCCACCGAAGCCGAAATCCGCACGCTCGACAATTCGCTAATGGATCTCGTGCAGTTGCGTTACTTCGCATGGTCGGCACGCGCCGCCGGCGGTTCTGCAACGGTTGCGGTCAACGGCGCGATTTCGGGCAACCGGGCGCTGACGCCCAAGGAAGCCACCGAGCTCGTCGCCGGCGACGTGCGTATCGCCTTTGCCTGGGCATCCACCAAGATTCTAGCCAATCACCCCTCCGTTCCCGAGGCGATCAAAAGCGCTGTCGCGACTGCGGACACGACCTACTTTTCCGGACCGTTCGCCGAGAAACGCGCCGGCATCCTCGCCGACCTGACCAACGATCGTCCTTCGACGATGGGCATCGACCAGTGGCGCACGGAAGCGACGGCAGCACTCGGAACGATCGGCAACGTCGCTTCGCTGGCGATGGACGCGCTGGCCGCCCGGGCCGAAGCGACGCGACAGGCAGCGCTTGATACGCTCATCTTCTACAGCCTTATGCTGGTTGCCACGCTTGCCGTGACGGTCGCTGCCTTCTTGATCGTCATCTTCCGCGTCGTCCGTCCGATTGGACGGTTGACGACGGCGATGAGCGTTCTGTCCGATGGCCACACGAACATTCTGGTGCCTTACGCCGAGCGCGGCGACGAGATCGGCAACATGGCCCGCTCGGTCGAAGTGTTCCGCCTGGCTGCGATCCGCAACAAGGAACTGGAGGCCGAGGCAGAGGTCAGCCGCCAGCAGTCGGAGCGCGAGCGCATCGAAGTACAGCGCCGCGCCGAAGAAGAGGCGGAAATTCGCCTCAATCAGGCAACCGGCGCGCTTGCCTCCGGCCTCAAGCTGCTTGCATCAGGCGACATGACTTGCGAGCTGAACACGGCCTTCGCGCCGCAGTTCGAAGCGTTGCGACAGGACTTCAACACCTCGGTCATCCAGCTCCGTGAGGCGCTTGTGGGCGTCGGCAGCGCGGTCGACATGGTGCGCAACGGCAGCAGCGAGATCTCCGGCGCGTCCGACGATCTGGCCAAGCGCACCGAACAGCAGGCGGCTTCGCTCGAGGAGACAGCGGCGGCGCTCGAGGAAATCACCTCGAATGTGGTCGCCACCTCAAAGCGGACCGGCGAGGCGCGGGACGTTGTGCGCGAAACCCGCAGCCGCGCGGAGCACTCCGGCGCCGTGGTGCGCAATGCCGTGGAAGCGATGCGCCGAATCGAGGATTCCTCGCAGCAGATCAGCAAGATCATCGGCGTGATCGACGAGATCGCTTTCCAGACCAACCTTCTGGCGCTCAATGCAGGCGTCGAGGCGGCACGCGCCGGTGAAGCCGGCAAGGGCTTCGCGGTGGTTGCCCAGGAAGTGCGCGAACTGGCGCAGCGCTCGGCTAACGCCGCAAAGGAGATCAAGGGTCTGATCGGCAACTCCGCCGTTGCCGTTTCCGAGGGTGTGCGGCTGGTCAACGAAACCGGCGAGGGGCTGACGGCGATCGAGCAGCTGGTGCAGCACGTCAACGCGCATATGGATGCGATCGCCACCGCCGCGCAGGAGCAGTCCGTCGGTCTCGGCGAGGTGAATACCGCCGTCAACCATATGGACCAGGCAACGCAGAAGAATGCCGCGATGGTCGAGGAGATGAATGCTGCGGGTGCCGGCCTGGCGCAGGAGAGCAGCAATCTCGGAACGCTGATCGGCGCCTTCCAGCTCGGAGGCCGCACCGCGCAGTTGCGCGACGTGGCGCGCCGCATGCAGGAGCCGACCGCACCAGTGCGGGCACAGGTCTCCGCGCCGACGCGGGCTCCGCGGGCGGCTGCACCGGCCTATGCTAGCCATGGAAACGCGGCTGTTGCCAACAAGGATTGGGAAGAGTTCTGAGGAGCGCTTCCCAGGCTGAACAAGCGGGCGCCCGGACCTTTGGTTCGGGCGTTTTGCGTTTCAGCGCTGCAGATTGGGGGGGGCGAGATGGCATTTTCGAGAGACGGGGGCCATGTCCTTCGGACGGACCCTTGATCGGGCTCAATGAAGAGATCGTCGATTTCGACCATAGTTCGGCGTCGCATTCCGGCAGGGCGACGGGTTGATCTAGCCGGTGGGACAATGCCGCGGTGCTAAAGACGATCTGCTCCATTTTCGGCGACCTCGAGCCTGACGATGCGCTTGCCGAAGTGCTCTTCGGCCTGATCATGGCGCTGACCTGGACAGTAGGGTCGCGGCTGGTGATGCAGGAGGAGGGACTTGATGTTCGCGGGCTGATCATCTCCACCCTCGGATGCAATATCGCCTGGGGTATTATCGATGCGGTCCTGCGCATTCTGGGCACGACGTTTTTCAGGAGCAGGCGATTGCACCTGTTTCGTCAGATCAAGACCGCGAAAGATGAGGGCGCCGCGTTGGCAGTGATCCGCAACGAGTTTCCGACGGACGGGACGGCTCTTTCCGTCGATCGTGCCGACGCGGAGATGATCTACCGATCGCTGCTGGCGCTTGCTGTCAGATCAGAGCCATCAAGGGTTACGTTGACGCAAAGCGATCTTCTGGCGGCGGTCGCGGTGTTTTTTCTCGTTTCGGCGACTGCGATCCCGGCGGTGATCCCATTCCTCGTGATCGACGATGCTGAAAGAGCGCTGAGGGTGAGCAACGGTCTGCTGATCGGGCTTCTGTTTTTCACCGGATACGCTTGGGCGCGCTTTTCCGGCGGGCGGCCGCTTTACGCCGGTGTGACCATGACGGGCCTTGGCTTGATCATGGTTGGTATCGCGGTCGCGTTGGGTGGTTGAGAGATATCGGCGGCTGGTGACCTAACTCGTACAGGTCATGACGTCGTGCGGGCGCAGGATCCCGCCTTGTTTCCTTGGAGGGTTTCATGGCTTTGGATATCGACCTGCGCGAGCTTTTCGGCCTTGAGGAAATCGCTGCGATCTATCCCCTGTTTCGGCAAAGCAACACGCTCGATGAGGAGCCTTTTCGCGCACGGCTTTCGGCCATGTGCGTGCAAGGCAACTATCGCTGCGTTGCCGCCTATTTGGGCGGCCGGATGGTCGGTGTGGCCGGCTTCTGGATCGGCACGCAGCTCTGGTGCGGCAAGTACATCGAAGCCGATCACGTTGTTGTCGATGCGGGGCTCCGGGGCAAGGGGATTGGCGCGCGGCTGATGGCCTGGATCGAGGCGGAGGGCGAGCGCGAGGCATGTGCGCTGTTTCGGATAGCAGCTATCCTCTCCAATGTGGATGCGAGACGTTTTTATGCCCGAAACGGCTTCTTCGATGACGGTATCCTCATGGCGAAGGCGTTGAGCCGCGGCGCCGCTGCCTTTCCGGAGTATGTAGCTCGGCGCGACCGTGATTGAGCGCGATCCGGCGGGCATCCCGTCTTGGTACGCCTGATCGGGCAACAGGCGCGCGCCGAGCCCCTTCAGTCCTTCATGATATCGATGCCAGCCTCAATGGCGGCGGCGATAAAGGCCTTGCGGGCGTCTTCGTTGCTGCGCTTGCCCTTGATGACGTCGGCGCAGACGAGGAGCGCCTTGTCGAGCGCGGGGCCATCTTCCGTCGGCCAGTCCTCGATCATCGCCCAGGATGCGGCCTGGGTCGTGGCGATCGTCACATAGTGACCGGGTTCTTCCAGCGCCAGCATGACAGGCTTCGGCCAGGGCTGCTGGGTGAGATCGCCGTCGGATTTTGCCATGGGACTGGTCGCCTGTTGTCGGGGTTGGGTGGCGGTCTGCTTAAAGCGACGGGAGGGTGTCGGCAAGCGGAAAGAAGCGGGATCTCAGCCCTTGGTCGATGATGGCGGGTCTGCGCCGCGGAGATAGTGATCGGCCGGCGAGGCGTGGCTGGTGACACGGACGTTTGCGGCATTCCGCCAGACACCAAAACGCCCGGACAAAGCCGGGCGTTTCGTATCGTCAATTTTACTCGGCTGCCTCGGCGTAGTCTTCCAGCGGCGGGCAGGTGCAGATCAGGTTGCGGTCGCCGAAGACGTTGTCGACGCGGTTGACCGGGGACCAGTACTTGTCGACGCGGAAGGCGCCGGGCGGGAAGCAGGCCTGTTCGCGCGAATAGGGGCGATCCCATTCGCCGACCAGGTCCTCGACCGTGTGCGGGGCGTTCTTCAGCGCGTTGTTGGTCCTATCGGAACGGCCTTCCTCGATGTCGCGGGCTTCCTGGCGGATCGCCAGCATGGCCTCGCAGAAGCGGTCGAGCTCGGCCTTGGTTTCCGATTCCGTCGGCTCGATCATCAGCGTGCCTGCTACCGGCCAGCTCATGGTCGGGGCGTGGAAGCCGCAGTCGATCAGGCGCTTGGCGACGTCGTCGACGGTGACGCCTGCGCTGTCGACCAGCGGACGCGTGTCGATGATGCACTCGTGCGCCACGCGGCCGGCCTCGGACTTGTAGAGCACGTCGTAAGCGCCCTTCAGCCGCGCGGCGATGTAGTTGGCGTTGAGGATCGCCACCTTGGTCGCCTGCGTCAGGCCTTCGCCGCCCATCATCAGGCAGTAGCTCCAGGAGATCGGCAGGATCGAGGCCGAACCGAAGGCTGCCGCCGAGACGGCGCCGGAGCGGCCGTCGGTCTGCGGATGGCCGGGGAGATAGGCTACCAGATGCGCCTTGACGCCGATCGGGCCCATGCCGGGACCACCGCCGCCATGCGGGATGCAGAAGGTCTTGTGAAGGTTGAGGTGGCTGACGTCGGAGCCGATGTCACCGGGGCGGGACAGGCCGACCATGGCGTTCATGTTGGCGCCATCGAGATAGACCTGGCCGCCGCGCTCATGCACGAGATCGCAGATCTCCTTCACCGTCTCCTCGAACACGCCATGCGTCGAGGGGTAGGTGATCATGCAGCAGGAGAGGTTGTCCTTGTGCTGCTCGGCCTTGGCACGGAAGTCGTCGAGGTCGATGTCGCCGTTTTCGCGGACCTTGACGACCACGACCTTCATGCCGACCATCTGGGCCGAGGCCGGGTTGGTGCCGTGCGCCGAGGTCGGGATCAGGCAGACGTCGCGGTGACCGTTGCCGTTGGCGATGTGGTAGTTGCGGATCGTCAAGAGGCCGGCATATTCGCCCTGCGCGCCGGAGTTCGGCTGCATGGAGAAGGCGTCGTAACCGGTGACGGCGCAGAGCTTTGCGATCAGGTCGTCGATCATCTCGCGGTAGCCCAACGCCTGGTCGGCTGGCACGAAGGGGTGGATATCCGAGAACTCCGGCCAGGTGATCGGCAGCATTTCTGCCGTGGCGTTCAGCTTCATCGTGCAGGAGCCGAGCGGGATCATCGAGCGGTCGAGCGCGAGATCGCGGTCAGAGAGCCGGCGGATGTAGCGGGTCATCTCGCTTTCGGCGCGGTTCATGTGGAAGATCGGATGCGTGAGGTACTCGCTGGTGCGGGCAAGGCCCTTGGGCAGGCGGTAGCTCGGCTCGAACTCTGCCACTTCGAAATTGCCGCCGAAGGCGCGCCAGACGGCTTCCAGCGTCGCCGGACGGGTGCGCTCATCGAGCGACATGCCGATCTTGGTGGCGCCGACCTTGCGCAGGTTGACGCCCTCGGCGACGGCCGAGCGCAGGATGACGGCCTGCATGTGGCCGACATCGACGGTGATGGTGTCGAAGAAGGTTTCCGGCTCGATGGTGTAGCCGAGCTTTTCCAGACCCTTGGCCATCAGCACGGCCTTCTGGTGGACCTGCTGGGCGATCGCCTTGATGCCCTTCGGACCATGGAAGACGGCGTACATCGAGGCCATGACGGCGAGCAGCACCTGCGCGGTGCAGATGTTCGACGTCGCCTTTTCACGGCGGATATGCTGTTCGCGGGTCTGCAGCGACAGGCGGTAGGCGCGATTGCCGCGGGCATCGACGGAAACGCCGACGAGGCGGCCGGGCATGGAGCGCTTGTGGGCATCCTTGACCGACATGTAGGCCGCGTGCGGGCCGCCGTAACCAACAGGAACGCCGAAGCGCTGCGAATTGCCGATGGCAATATCGGCGCCCATTTCGCCCGGGGACTTGAGCAGCGTCAGCGCCAGGATGTCGGCGGCGACGATAGCAATCGCGCCGGTCTGGTGCAGGCGCGAGATCAGGCCGGTGAAATCATGGACGTGGCCGTGCGTGCCCGGATACTGGAAGATGGCGCCGAAGACGTCGACCGGATCGAGATCGGTGAAGGGATTTCCGATGACGACGCTCCAGCCGAGCGGCTCGGCGCGGGTCTTGATCAGCTCGATCGTCTGCGGATGGCAGGCGGCGTCGACGAAGAAGGCCTTGGCCTTCGACTTGGAGACGCGCTCGGCCATTGCCATGCCTTCGGCGGCAGCCGTCGCTTCATCGAGCAGCGAGGCGTTGGCGACGTCGAGGCCGGTAAGGTCGCAGATCATCGTCTGGTAGTTCAGGAGCGCTTCGAGGCGGCCCTGGGAGATTTCCGGCTGGTAGGGCGTGTAGGCCGTGTACCAGGCAGGGTTCTCGAGGATGTTGCGCTGGATGACCGGCGGCGTGATCGTGCCGTAATAGCCCTGGCCGATCAGCGAGGTCAGGACCTTGTTCTTGTTCGCGGTCTCGCGCAGCTTGTCGAGCGCCTCGCGCTCGGTCATCGCCGGCCCCCAGGCGAGCGGCGCCTTCTGGCGGATCGATGGCGGCACGGTGGCGTCGATCAGCCCGTCGAGGCTGTTGTAGCCGATGACCTTCAGCATGTCGGTCATTTCAGCCGGCGAGGGGCCGATATGACGACGGTTGGCGAAGTCGTAGGGCTGGTAGTCGGTAAACTGGAATTCCGTCGGCGTCGTCATTACGCGGTGAGCTCCTTGTAGGCCGCTTCGTCGAGCAGGCCGTCGGCATCGGCTGTATTGGCGAGCTTCAGCTTGAAGAACCAGCCGGCGCCCTGCGGATCGGAATTGACGAGCGAGGGGTCGGCGACGATGGCGGGGTTCACTTCGGTGATCTCGCCATCGAGGGGGCAGTAGACATCCGATGCGGCCTTGACGGATTCGACGGTGGCGGCGTTGTCGTTCTTGGAGAAGGTGGCGCCGACTTCAGGCAGTTCGACGAAGACGAGATCGCCGAGCTGGTCGACGGCGTAGGTGGTGATGCCGACGGTGGCGACACCGGCTTCGATCTGCAGCCATTCGTGTTCTTCGGTGAATTTCAGCATGGGAACGTCCTCTCTGGGGAATGGGGTGTGATGTTCTGGTGTTGGTTGGCGGGCATGGGGGTGCTGTCGCTTGCGTTTTGTTGTGCGGCACCCCCCTCTGCCCTNNGGGCAGAGGGGGGTGCCACAGACGCCGCGCCAGAAATATGTGCCGCAACCGCGCTCATGGGCTTACCGCTTGTAAGTCGGCGTGACGAAGGGGAGCGCCGCGACCGTCACCGGCAGGTACTTGCCGCGCACCTCGGCGTAGACAACCGTCCCGACCTCCGCGGCGGCGACCGGCACGTAGCCCATAGCGACAGGGCCCTCGACGCTCGGGCCGAAGCCACCCGAGGTCACTTCGCCGATCTCCGTCTTGCCTTCTTGATCGGCGTAGAGTTTGGCGTGGCCGCGCACTGGTGCCTTTCCATCCGGCTTGAGGCCGACGCGACGGCGGGTGGCGCCGTTGTCGAGTTCGGCGAGGATGCGGGTCGCACCCGGAAAGCCGCCGGCGCGGGTACCGCCTGATTTGCGGGCCTTCTGGATCGCCCAGACCAGCGCCGCCTCGACCGGGGACGTTGTGGTGTCGATGTCGTTGCCATAGAGGCAGAGGCCGGCTTCGAGGCGCAGCGAGTCACGGGCGCCGAGGCCGATCGGCTCGACATCGGGATGTTCGAGCAGGCGCTTGGCGATGTCCTCGGCCATGTCGGATGGAACAGAGATCTCGTAGCCGTCCTCGCCGCTATAGCCGGAACGCGAGACCAGACAGGAGACGTCGTGCAGGCGGCAGTGGCGCACGTCCATGAACTTCATCGCGGCGACATCCGCCCAGAGTTCGGCCAGAGCCTCGACGGCGCGGGGACCCTGCAGCGCGATCAGCGCGCGGTCGAGCACCGTGATGTCGCACGTGTCGGAGAGGTGCTTCTTGAGATGCGCGACGTCGGCATCCTTGCAGGCGGCATTGACGACGACGAAGAGGTGGTCGTCGAGATGAGTGATCATCAGGTCGTCGAGAATGGCGCCGTTGTCGTCGGTGAAGAAGCCGTAGCGCTGGCGTCCTTCTGCGAGGCCAAGAATATCGACGGGAACAAGGCTTTCCAGCGCAAGCGCGACGTCCTCATACTTGCCAGACTTCGCCTTGATGACGACCTGGCCCATGTGGGACACATCGAAGAGGCCGGCAGCTGCGCGGGTCTGCAGATGTTCCTTCATGACGCCGGCCGGATATTGCACCGGCATGTCATAGCCCGCGAAAGGCACCATGCGGGCGCCGAGCGACAGATGCAGGTCATGCAGCGGGGTTTTCTTCAGGGCAGCAGTATCGTCCAAGGACGCCTCCGGTGTTTGCGCGTGGGTTCCATGCGCGGGCTCAATATTCGGGCGCGGTTGCGCCTTGTTTCGAGCCCCCTCTGTCTGTTTGCCTGAGATTGTTATCCCTTCGGCGCGCGTTTCGAGAACGCGTCTCTCCAGAGTTCCGTCTGCCCCTTGCTGGTCCTTTTGCCTGAGAGTTTCCGGGGCGGTTGCTCCTTCGGCACCGGCTGCGACGAGCCGGCTTCTCCCAACAAGGTTGAGCGCAATTATCTGGCGATGGCCGTGCTTGGCAAGGGGGAATGTCGCCGGCGAGCAATTTTTTGTCGCGGGCTTTGTTCGAGATCTATCTGAGGATCGGGCCGGACCGGTGGTCTCAGTCTTCTTCGTAGAGCTTGAGGGCCTGCTTCAGGCCGGCCTGCGGCTGGCGCTGCCCCATGGTCATCAGGTCGAGCGCGACTTCGGTAGAATTGATGACGGCGGCCGATTCATCCGTATCCTGGCCGGAATCGGTCTGGCGCTGCCGCTCGGCCACCTTGCGGGCATCCTTGGCGGCGGTACTGGCCGAGACGCGCGGTGCGATGCGCAGCGCTTCAAACGCCGCGGCCGCCGTACTTGCCGAAATGGAACCAACCAGAACTGTCATGTGACAGATTTAGGACGGCGGATGTTCCTGTCCCGATAAGAATATCGATAAAATGTGAGCTAATGCGGCGGTTCTTGCACTGGATCACGGGTTTTAAGTTATAATTCAAATGGAATGCGCCACTATATCTGTCTTGCTGCCTCGTTGCTTCTTGTGTTGCTCGACAACAAGACCTCGCGGATCCTCGAAGGAGAAGTCCAGATGCGCCGTTTTCACTTGCTTGCTATAGCCGGAGCGTTGATCGTGACCGCTTTCGTTGCCACGGCCTGCACCTCGACGGCGCAAAGCCGCAATGCCGGCATGCCGCTGAACTCGGCCTGCGCCTATGGCTTCGACAATGACCGGCCTTGCAGTTATTGAGGACAGGCGTTGACGGCGGGTCTGTCGCAATGGGCATCGCCCCACATTAGGGCCGCTTTCCGTGGTCGATCCGGTAGAGCTGTGCGAACCCCTGGTCGGTGACCAACTCCAGGTTGGCGACAAAGGGCATCGGGCCACCGGGATTGGTCATGTCGGCGTTCATGACGAGCAGGTAGTCGAATCGGGCGTTCCAGTCGCGCATATAGGGGACATGGTCGGCCGGAGGATCGTACAGCCGGTGCACGGGCAACGGCGCGGCCTCCGGCACGGACATGTCCTTCCACTTCGGCTGCACGCGCAGAGGCTGCTTGCCGGCGGCCGTGAACAGGTATGGCACGAAGGCCTGACGTTCCATGATCGCCAGATTGGGGTAGTGCCAGAAGCTTCCATAGGTCCAAGCGACGAAACGTCCCTCCGGCGCTTCCAGGAGGTTGGCTGCCTTTATCTCATGCTGCAGTGGAAGAACGGCGCTGCCCGCCGGCACATGCGCAAGCGCGGCCTCCACCGATGCAACGTCGGCGGAACGCTGGACCCAGACGTACTGGATGAAGGCGATGCGGGAAAAAAGGATGAGCATGATCACCGTCAAGAGCACTGCTTGCGACCTTGCCTTTACCTGCGGGCTCAGACCGGCGGCGGCTGCAAGTACCATCATGCAGGGCAAGCGGTTGTCGATTCCGCCGGTTTTCAGCATGTTCGTCGGCATGACGGTGGCGATGAGCCCCAGAGCAATGGCGGCGAGCACCACACCCCAGTGGACGGCGAGCGTGCGCTCCCAAATGGAAACACCGAGCAGTATGGCGCCGAACATCAAGTATATGAAATCGATGCGGAAGTCATAGGTGCGGAAGTAGGTCAGAAGCAGCAGAGCAGAACGCACCGGCGACGGGTTTTCCCAATGCATGCTGGCAAATAGCGACACGCTCTTGTCGCCGGGCAGTGACGGGCCGAAGAGCAGCAGGCCGACAAGGGGCACGAGAAGCGGCAGGATCGCGACGACGATCCGGCCGGCTGCCGCCGCCATCAGTCGGACGTTGCGCAGGGGGGCAAGCGTCGGGCCGAACTGCAGGGCGGCTAGAAGCGCCGCGTAAAAGAGCAGGCCGAAAGGATGGGCGACCAGCAAAACTGTCGCGGCGATGGCGCGGACCGGAAAGACAATGGTTTTGCCACGCGGCTTCAGCCAGTCGTCCATAGCGGCAAACGCTAGCGCCAGGCCAAGGCTGATGGAGTAGTTGATGAAGCCGAAGAGATAGACGGCATTCCACGCCAGCACGAAGCACAGCAACTGCCACCAGTGAAAGCTGCCGAAAAGCCGGCGGTTGAGCAAGGCAACACCGAATGGTGGCAGGAGAAGACCGAGCGCAAGGATGACCGGTCCGATGACGGTCATCGAAGTGATCTTCCCGAGGGCGACGGCAATCAGATCGATGGCGATGTTCGTCCAGGCAACATTCCAGTCCACCACGTACATGGCGGCGACCCTGGGATCATCCGTGCCGCCAGTCAGCAGCCACAGACGAACGTAGTGGTTGGCGTAGTCCGTCATCGGCGGAAAGCGGACAGAAATGACCGGGATGAGCGTCGCAAGTGTGGTCAGAGCGATGAGGAGAACGATCGTGCGGCTCGACGAGGATACGAGCAGGTTGGGCGCGGCAGCGGTCGAAGTGAGGGCGTCGTCTGCCATCTGTCCTGTCGTCATCGGCGCTGATCCTATTGCGAGGCCCGCTTGCCCTGGCTGGCTTGATAGTTTTCGACTGTCGTCTGTAGGTCCCGGATGTCGCCCGAAATTTCCGTTGCAACCGTCTTGCGGCGGATCTGGCCGATGGTGAACAGCGGCCGACGCTTGACCTCCTGCACCACCCGGCCGAGATATTCGCCGAACACGCCCATGACGAAAAGCTGGGTGCCGGAGAAGAAGGAAATTGCCACCAGCGAGCTTGCCCAGCCTGGAACCACGTTGCCGGCGGACCACTGGTAAACGGCGTATGCGAGGATGGCGAAGGCGAACAACGACGACATGAGGCCAAGCCAGACAGCGGCACGCAGCGGCTTGGTGGAAAAGCTGGTCAGTGCGTCGAGAGCGAAGGATATCATCTTGCGCAACGGATATTTCGTGGACCCGGCGAAGCGGGCATCGCGCGCATAGGGCAGTGCAACCTGGCGGCCGCCGATCCAGCTGACCATGCCGCGAATGAAGCGGTGTTGCTCGGGCATGGCGACGAGGATGTCGACGACCGGACGTGACATGAGCCGGAAATCGCCGGTATCCTGCGGGATCGGCACGGACGAGAGGCGGTTGAGCAACCGGTAGAATGCTGCCGCGGTGAGAAGCTTGAACGTGGTCTCGCCGGCACGCGAAATGCGCTTTCCGTAAACGACGTCAGCGCCTTCATCCATGATCGCCATCATCGCGGAAAGCAGTTCCGGTGGGTCCTGGAGGTCCGCATCGATCAAGAGGATGCGCTCGCCCTTGGCGATCGATAGGCCGGCGGTGACCGCGAGCTGATGGCCGTGATTGCGAAAGAGCTGGATGCCGGCGATGCGGTGATCCTGATCGGCAAGTCCTTCGATGACGGACCAGGTCCTGTCTGAAGAGCCGTCGTCGACCAACAGAATTTCGTAGAAATCCGTAGCATCCGCGCAGGCCTTCGACAGGCGCTGGACGAACTGTTCCAGTACAGCCTCTTCATTGTAGCAGGGGGCAACGACGGACAATCGGATTTTGCTCATGCAGCAAAGCTAGCCGACGGGTTTTAATTTTGATTTACTGCGGCGTGACAATAAGTTCTATTGGCGACGTGCCTATGCTGCGGTGTTTTCCGGATCGGATGGAGCACCTATGGTCCCGATCGCATGGCGTATTTCGCTTGACCGCCTAATTGGCAACTCACCCGGCCTGCGCTACACAAGCGGCATGATCCAAGCTTTTCTCGTCGCTGTCGGCGGCGCCATCGGTTCCGTGCTTCGCTATTATGTCGGTCAATGGTCGTTACGGCTGATGGGGCCGAACTTTCCGTGGGGGACGCTTGTCGTCAATGTCGTCGGCTGTTTCGTGATCGGCGTATTCGCGGAGCTGATCGCGCGGCGCTTCAATGCGTCCGTGGAATTGCGGCTTCTGCTGATCACCGGTTTTCTCGGCGGCTTCACGACGTTCTCCGCCTTTTCGCTAGATGCGATCTCGCTCATCGAGCGCGGGGCGATGGCGTCGGCGGCGGTCTATATGGTGGCGAGCGTGGGGCTGTCGATGGCCGCCGTTTTCGCCGGGCTTGCCGTCATGCGCGCGCTGATTTGAGATGGCGCACGCATTGATCTGAGATTCAGGTTTCCGTTTTTGCGTAAAATGCTCTAAAGCCAGCGGCAAAGGCCGCGCCTGGCGCCGGCAACTCTTTCCGAAAGTACAGACATGGCTGGCATTGAACATATCACCGTCGAAGCGGACGAGGCGGGCATGCGGCTCGATCGCTGGTTCAAGATCCACTATCCGGGCCTCGGCTTCGGTCCTCTGCAGAAGCTGATGCGCTCCGGACAGGTGCGTGTCGATGGCGGCCGCGTCAAGACCGATGCGCGTGTGCAGCCGGGGCAGGTGGTGCGGGTGCCGCCACTCGAGGTCGACGCCAAGAAGGCCGGACCGATCGCCAGCCACGACCTGAAGCATGGCGGCGACTACGAGTTGCTGCAGCGCATGGTGCTGCATGAGGACGACAAGGTTATCGTGCTCAACAAGCCGGCCGGCCTTGCCGTGCAGGGCGGTTCCGGCGTGACGCGCAACATCGACAAGATGCTGGAGGCGTGGACGAGCCCGAAGGGCGAAAAGCCGCGGCTGGTTCACCGTCTCGACCGCGACACCTCGGGCGTACTCGTCATTGCGCGTACGCGCGGCGCCGCCCAGAAGCTGACGGCGGCGTTTCGCGAGCGTGACACCAAGAAGACCTACTGGTCGCTGGTGAAGGGCGTGCCGCGCAAGCACGAGGACAAGATCTCGACCTGGCTGGTTAAGGAGCAGACGCCCGACGGCGACCGGATGCGGGTCTGCAAGCACGGCGAGGAGGGCGCCGACCACGCTATCTCCTATTACAAGGTGCGCGAGACCGCGGCGCAGAACCTCGCCTGGCTGGAGATGGAGCCCTATACCGGCCGCACGCACCAGCTGCGCGTGCACGCGCTCCATATCGGCCATCCGATTATCGGTGACCCCAAGTATTTCGACGACGACCACAATTGGGATTTCCCCGGCGGCGTTCAAAAACGGCTGCACCTGCATGCGCGCAAGATCGACGTTCCGCATCCGAATGGCGGGCGCCTGCGGGTGACAGCACCGCTGCCGCCGCACATGGTCCAGACCTGGAACCTGCTCGGCCTCGATCTCGCCGAGGCGGATCGGGAAGATTTTGAATGAGCCCGGGAAATCGGAAATGAAGCTCGCATTGTTCGATTGCGACGGCACGCTTGTTGACAGCGCCGCGCTGATCCACGAGGTCATGGCGCGCACCTTCGTGCATTTCGGCCATGACCGGCCTGATCTTTCGCAGACGAAGGCGATCATCGGCCTCACGCTCGATATCGCCATCGCGCGCATGCAGGGCAAGCCGCATGTGGACGACGAGGCGGTGGCGATGACCACGCATTACAAGGCGATCTATGCCGGAGTGCGCGACGAAGGCGACGGTGTCGATGTTCCGCTGTTTGATGGCATCAGCGGACTGATCCGCACGTTGGCTAAAAAGGACGAGGTGCTGATCGGCGCCGTCACCGGCAAATCGCGTCGCGGGCTGGTGCATGTTCTCGAGACTCATGGTTTTTCCCGCGACTTCATCGTGTCGCGCACCGCCGACGATTGCCCATCGAAGCCGCATCCCGCCATGGTCATGGAATGCTGCAGCGAAACGGGGATGAATCCCGTCGATACCATTGTCATCGGCGACGCCATTTACGATATGCAGATGGCGAAGGCGGCCGGCGCCACGGCGATCGGTGTCAGTTGGGGCTATGCGAGCGTCGACGATCTGATCGCGGCCGGCGCCGATACGATCGCCTATCATCCGGCCGATATACTGAAGCATTTTTCCTGAGGTGAGCCATGCGTGATCTGTTGAACGACCTGTCCGAGGGGTTGAGCCATCCCGATCCGATCCGCCGCGCGCAGATCCAGATGAAGAAGCCGCTGCCCAAGCGCTTCTACAAGGACGTCTCGGTGAGCGAGGGCGAGGGCGGTTTCGTCGTCGCGCTGGACGGCAAGGCGGTGCGCACGCCGGCCCGCAATCTTTTGGCGGCGCCGACGCGCAAGCTTGCCGAGCTGATGGCCGACGAGTGGAAGGCGCAGGCGGACGAGATCGATCCGGCATCGATGCCGTTGACCAAGCTCGTCAACACGGCGATCGATGGTGTTTCTACCGACACGCAGGCCGTATTCGAAGACATTCTGCGTTTTTCCGGCACCGACATGCTTTGCTACCGCGCCGAAGGCCCGGAAGAGCTGGTGGCGCGGCAGACCGAGTGCTGGGATCCGGTGCTGGACTGGGCGTCGAATGCGCTCGGCGCTCGCTTTATCCTTGCCGAAGGCATCGTCCATCAACAGCAACCGCAGAGCGCCATCGCTGCGTTTTCGGCGGCGCTGCGCAAGCACGACAACGCGATCGCGCTTGCGGTCCTGCACACGATCACGACACTGACCGGATCGGCGCTTCTGGCGCTGGCGTTTGCGGAAGGCGAACTCGACGAAAACGAAGTGTGGTCGCTGGCGCATCTCGAAGAGGACTGGACGATCGAGCACTGGGGCAGCGATGAAGAGGCGGAAGAACGCCGCGCGCTGCGCTTCATCGATTTTCTGGCGGCCACACGCGCTTTTTTGGCATTGAAGGGCTGAAATAGATTGCCATGATCGTCTTTATGGCGAAGATCGCGACTCTTAGTGGGGTGGACGCGGTTTTTCGTCATGAATATGTTTCAGTCGGTTATTTCCAAAGTTTTACTGTCTTTTATCGCGCTCGTTTCGGGTCTGGCGCTGATTTCCTGCGGCTCGCTGATGCCGAAGGACCCGCCGGGGCCGATTTATGACGTGCGCAGCGCCGTGGTCGTATCCGGCCCGAAAGTGCCGCCCACCGTGCTTGCGGGGGTGGGTGATCGCGTCAACAAGGCGATCAACGCCACCATTCGCACCGAGGTCTATCCACGCGTCGTCCTGACCATCCGTGTCGTTTCCGTTGCCACCGAGCAGGGATACGACAAGAGCCAGAGCTCGGCGAAGATAACCGTTGACGCGGCGTCCGTCGAGGACGGCACGGTCATTGCCGTGTCGACCTTCGAGGTGCTCAGCCGCTCGAACCTTTCGGATGCGTCCGACGAAATTCTTGCTGAAAACATCGCAGCGCGTATCCGATCGATCTTCACGCTCAGCCCGGGCTCGGAATAATCGCGCCGCAAGGGGAGGTCGCCTTGAAGGAAATTCTCGAAGAGCTCGAACGTCGCCGTGACATCGCCCGCAAGGGCGGCGGCGAAGCGCGGATCGAGGCGCAGCACAAGCGCGGCAAGCTGACGGCACGCGAGCGCATCGATCTCATTCTCGACGAGGGTTCCTTCGAGGAGTTCGGCATGTTCGTCGAACACCGCTCCAACGATTTCGGCATGGAGAAAAGCCGGATCGCCGGCGATGGCGTGGTAACCGGATGGGGCACGGTGAACGGCCGCACGGTCTTCGTCTTCGCCAAGGATTTCACGGTTTTCGGCGGCTCGCTGTCGGAAGCGCATGCCGAGAAGATCATCAAGGTCCAGGACATGGCGCTGAAGAACCGCGCGCCGATCATCGGGATCTACGATGCCGGAGGTGCGCGCATCCAGGAAGGCGTGGCGGCGCTCGGCGGCTATGCCGAGGTGTTCCAGCGCAACGTGCTCGCCTCAGGCGTCATTCCGCAGATCTCGGTGATCATGGGGCCTTGCGCCGGCGGCGATGTCTATTCCCCCGCCATGACCGATTTCATCTTCATGGTGCGCGACACCTCCTACATGTTCGTCACCGGCCCGGATGTGGTCAAGACCGTGACCAACGAGACGGTGACGGCGGAGGAACTTGGTGGCGCCTCGGTGCACACGACGAAATCCTCGATCGCCGACGGCGCCTATGACAATGACGTCGAGGCGCTGCTGCAGGTGAGGCGGCTGATCGATCTCCTGCCCCAGTCGAACACGTCGCCGGTCCCCGAGATCGAATGTTACCAGTCGGTGACGGAGACGGATGCCTCGCTGGATACGCTGGTACCCGCCAATGCCAACAAGCCCTACGACATCAGGGAACTGATCCTGAAGACCGCGGACGAGGGGGATTTCTTCGAGATCCAGGCGAGTTTCGCCAAGAACATCGTCTGCGGCTTCGGCCGGATCGAGGGCTCGACCGTCGGCTTCGTCGCCAACCAGCCGATGGTGCTGGCCGGTGTTCTCGACAGCGACGCCTCACGCAAGGCAGCGCGTTTCGTGCGCTTCTGCGACTGCTTCAACATTCCGATCGTCACCTTCGTGGATGTTCCGGGCTTTCTACCGGGCACGGCGCAGGAATATGGCGGGTTGATCAAGCACGGGGCGAAGCTGCTCTTCGCCTATGCCGAGGCGACCGTGCCGAAGCTGACCGTCATCACCCGCAAGGCGTTCGGTGGCGCTTACGATGTGATGGCCTCGAAGCATCTGCGCGGCGATCTCAACTATGCCTGGCCGACGGCGCAGATTGCCGTGATGGGCGCCAAGGGCGCGGTCGAAATCATCTTCCGCAAAGACATTGCAGACCCGGAAAAGATCGCCGAACATACCAGGATGTACGAGCAGCGGTTCCTGTCTCCATTCGTGGCGGCCGAGCGTGGCTATGTCGATGAGGTGATCATGCCGCACTCGACGCGGCGGCGGCTGGCGCGCGGATTGAAGATGCTCCGCAACAAAGACCTCGCCAATCCCTGGAAGAAGCACGACAATATTCCCCTTTAAGATGAAGAAGTCGTGGAAAAATGATGAAAATCAAGCGGATGTGATGGGAGCACTGGAAATCGTGACTTCTCTGTTTTCAACTAGATCGCTAACGCTCCTCTGTCTTTTGACCTAAGGAGAGTTTTATGCCCCGTTTTGAACGCCTCAATGCGTACCAACCGTATGCCTTGGCCGCCCTCCGCATCATCACCGCTCTGCTCTTCATCGAGCACGGCACGATGAAGCTTTTCGCATTCCCGATTCCGCAGGGTGCCGGCGGTCCGCTGTCGCCGCTGTTTCTGTTCGCCGCCCTGCTCGAGTTCATCGGCGGTCTGGCGATCCTCGTCGGCTTCCTGACCCGTCCGGTTGCCTTCATCCTCGCCGGCCAGATGGCTGTCGCCTATTTCATGGCGCATTTCCCGGCTGGATTCTTCCCTGCCGTAAACGGCGGCGCTGAAGCTATCCTCTACTGCTTCGTCTTCCTGTTCCTGGTCTTTGCAGGCGCAGGTGCATTCGCGATCGACAAGCGCAACGCCTAATCGGCGCTTCGCCGACAGGACAATTCAGATGCGTCGGGACGAACGCATCGACCGATCGGCCCCTTTGGGGGCCGATCGTGTTTTCGGGGCTCCATTTCAGCCGAGGCGCTCGGCGTGCCACTTCAGGTGATCGTCCATGAAGGTCGAGATGAAGTAGTAGGAGTGATCATAGCGTTCGTGCATGCGCAGCGTCAGCTTGATGTCGGTGTCCTTGATCGCCTCTTCGAACAGCCAGGGGCGCAGCCCGTTGTCCAGGAAGCCGTCGGCCTTGCCCTGGTCGATCAGGAACTCGGGGAAGCGTGCGCCATCCTTGACCAATGCGCAGGCATCGTACTGCCGCCAAGCGGCCCGATCGGCGCCGAGATATTTTTCGAAGGCAGGGGCAGACCAGTCGGCCGTCGATGGCTCGACGATCGGGGCAAAGGCCGAGCAGCTCTTGAAACGATCCGGGTTCTTCAGCGCGATGGTCATGGCGCCGTGGCCGCCCATGGAATGGCCGAAGATGCCCTGGCGATCCATGTCCATGCGGAAGTGCGGGCTGACAAAGGCGGGCAGTTCCTCAGTGATGTAGGTGTACATCCGGTAGTTTTCGGCCCAGGGCGTTTCGGTGGCGTCAAGGTAGAAGCCGGCGCCCTTGCCCATCTGCCAGTTGGTCAGTTCATCCGGCACGTCGTTGCCACGCGGACTGGTATCGGGGCAGACGATGATCAGGCCGAGTTCGGCGGCCATGCGGCGATACTCGCCCTTTTCCATGACGTTGGCGTGGGTGCAGGTGAGGCCCGAGAGGTACCAGAGCACCGGGCAGGGCTTTTCGATTGCCTGCGGGGGAACGAAGACCGCGAAAGTCATGTCGCACTTCAAGGCCTCGGACGTGTGCGTGAAGACGCCCTGCATGCCGCCGAAGGCGGTCGCCTGGGAAATGATGTTCATTCTACTCTCCTGATGGTGGCGTGACGGCCTTGGCGCGGCGGCACAGCCGATCGAATGTTTCAAGAAACCGGGAACGGTCCTTCGGACTGAAGGCGGCGTTGTAGCCCTTGCTTTCGCCGGTTTCGCGCAGATGCGCGCCGAGATCGCGCATGGCGCTCGCCATGCCGATGTTGGTGTCGTCGAAGACGCGGCCGGTGGGGCCTGTAACGAAGGCGCCCGTCGCGACGCAACGCACTGCCAATGGCACGTCGGCGGTGACGACAATGTCGCCTGGGCCGGCATGTTCGGCGATCCAGTTGTCGGCGGCGTCGAAGGCATTGGAGACGATGACGTTGTGCACCATCGGGTCGCGCGAGGGGCGCAGTCCAGAATTGGCGACAAAAGTCACTTCGATGCTCAGCCGCTCGGCGACCTTGAGGACCTCGGTCTTGACCGGGCAGGCGTCTGCGTCAACGTAGATATGGTGCATGGGTGTTTGTCGGTGTCCTGTCGATGCGTCTGTACAATGGCTTCCGGTCCGCTGCGTGGCGGCGGCGAAGGAGCGCGGGGTTTGGTACCAAATATTTCAATCATTTGCGAGGGGAGCGAGCCGGATCATCATCCGGTGACATGAGTGGCCAACCGGTTCTCCCGCAGCTTTTCCATCAGCCGCTTGCCTTGCCGGGCGCTGCGCGCCGGGCGGCGCGCAGCGGGTCTGTCGGGTGACGAGCTTGGCTTTTACGCCTCCTTCAGCGTGCCGGCCTTCTTCGCGGCGAACGTCGCCAGCACGTCCATCAGCGTCGGGTTCAGACAGTCGTAGGGCGCGAGGCCGAGTTCGCCGAGACGGTTGCGAACGCCCGTCATGGCCGAGGGCGGCGTGCCGCTCTCGATGATCGAGGAGACGAAGGCGGCGAAGGTCGGTTCGGGCCAGCCAGATTCCTGGAAGCGTTCGGGGTGGACGAAGGACAGGCCCTTGAAGGCGTGGTCGCGCTCGACGGGGCCGTACATGTGGACGCCGCACTCCTTGCAAGCGTGGCGCTGGATCAGCGCGTCCTTGTCGACGACGGCGAGCTTGTCGCCGTTTTCAAGAACCGTGACGTTGTCGGTCGAGGCGACCGCGACCACCGAGAAGGCGGCTCCCTTGGGCTTCCAGCACTTGGTGCAGCCGCAGGCATGGTTGTGGGCGACCGTGCCCTTGACCGCCACCGTGACCGGGCGGCTGGCACAGGCGCAAACGAGCGTCCCGCCACTGAAATTCGCCTGGCCTTTCTTGATCCCGCCATCGAGCGCGGGGTGGATCGATACCTGATATGCCATGCTCAGCTTCTCCTCCTCAGCTGCCGATGGCTCCCAAATCAGGACCGATTTGTGAAAAAGCCGCCGGCCATTTCAAAGTCGTGCCGCATTGCGTGGTGGGTGTTTGGGCGCTCCCTGAGCCCTGTTGGGCAGGATCGGATGTCAGATGCAAATCTAACAAACCGGCCTTGTGAAAACCAGCAAATCCGGATGGTGGGATTCGCTGGCTTGGGTGGTTAGCTCAGCGTGCTGCTCTGAGCATATCGACGTGCGGAATGCCGTCCTCGAGATATTCCTCTGACGTCGTCTCGAAGCCGAAGCCGCCGTAGAAGCGGGAGAGATGGCTTTGGGCGGAGAGGTAGATCGGGGCCTCAGGAAAGCGCTCCTCGCAGAGGGAGACCGCTTCGCGCATGACGGCGTCGCCGAGGCGTTTACCGCGGTGATCAGGCGAGACGACGACGCGGCCGATCTTTGCCGGCGCGTCTTGGTCTGTCGGTGCGAAGATGCGGGCCGCGGCGATCAGGTCGCCGTCCTGCAGGAGGCGCAGATGTAGGGCGTCCGCATCCTTGCCGTCGAGTTCCGGATAGGGGCAGTTCTGCTCGACGACGAAAACATCGACGCGCATCTTGAGCAAGGCGTAGAGCTCGATGGCGGAGAGCTCATCGAGCCTCCGCGCGTCGACCGTATAGTTTGGCAGGGCGGTCAATAGACCACCACGCCGCGGATCGATTCACCCTTGTGCATGAGGTCGAAGCCCTTGTTGATGTCTTCGAGCGGCATGGTGTGGGTGATCATCGGATCGATCTGGATTTTGCCTTCCATGTACCAGTCGACGATCTTCGGCACGTCGGTGCGGCCGCGTGCGCCGCCGAAGGCCGTGCCCATCCAGTTGCGGCCGGTGACGAGCTGGAACGGACGCGTCGAGATTTCCTGGCCGGCGCCGGCAACGCCGATGATGACCGACTTGCCCCAGCCGCGATGCGAGCTTTCCAGCGCCTGGCGCATGACCTTGGTGTTGCCGGTGCAGTCGAAGGTGTAGTCGGCGCCGCCGATCAGGTCGCCGTGGCGCTTCGTCATGTTGACGAGATAGGGAACGATGTCGTCACCGACTTCCTTCGGGTTGACGAAGTGGGTCATGCCGAATTTCTCGCCCCAGGCCTTGCGGTCCGGGTTGATGTCGACGCCGATGATCATGTCTGCGCCGGCAAGGCGAAGACCCTGCAGCACGTTGAGGCCGATGCCGCCGAGGCCGAAGACGATCGCCGTCGAGCCGATCTCGACCTTGGCCGTGTTGATGACGGCGCCGATGCCTGTCGTCACGCCGCAGCCGATATAGCAGACCTTGTCAAAGGGGGCGTCGGGATTGATCTTGGCGAGCGCGATCTCCGGCAGGACGGTGAAGTTGGCAAAGGTCGAGCAGCCCATGTAATGGTGGATCTTGTCCTTGCCTATCGAGAAGCGCGAGGTGCCGTCGGGCATGACGCCCTGGCCCTGGGTGGCGCGGATCGAGGTGCAGAGGTTGGTCTTGCGCGAGGTGCAGGAATAGCATTCGCGGCATTCCGGCGTGTAGAGCGGAATGACGTGGTCGCCCTTCTTCAGCGAGGTGACGCCGGGGCCGACATCGACGACGACGCCTGCGCCTTCATGGCCGAGGATCGCCGGGAACAGGCCTTCCGGGTCGGCGCCCGAGAGTGTGAAGTCGTCGGTGTGGCAGATGCCCGTGGCCTTTACCTCGATCAGCACTTCGCCGGCCCTGGGGCCTTCAAGCTGCACGGTCATCACTTCGAGTGGTTTTCCTGCCTGTACGGCAACGGCGGCGCGAACGTCCATCTTGTGGTCTCCAATGCTGATTTGATCGGGCGGACTTTTGCACGCGTAAGGAGCGCGGCTCAAGGGAAAAGCCTCACCACTTCGTAAAATCCTTGTCAGATGAGCGGCTTGCGGCGGTCTCTATACCGTCTGCGTCAAAACAGACGGTCGACCGCGGCGATGACGGCGTAGCCGTGCATGGCTATGGCGGCATAGAGGCCGAAGGAAACGAGCATGCGCTCACCGCCGTTCATCTCCTCAAGCTTCTGACGCGGCTTGAAGGAGCCGCCACCGATGACGCTGACGAGGGTGAAAATCAGCAGGCCGATCAGGAGATAGCGGGCCGGAAGGCCGATTTCCGCACCGACGCATAGGATACAGAGCGTTACCAGAAAGCTCGCGAGGATCTGCGAGCGCTGGGTCCTGAATATCTGCCGCAGCACCTGGCCGCCATCGAAGCGATGCATCGGCAGAAGATTGAGCAGGTTGAAGGTGCCGAGAATGAGCAGGAAGACAAGGATGGGTGGGTCGGCGGCGGCGGGAAGGATGCCGATCTCGGTGAAGCTGTGACCAAGGACAAGAATGGGCACCAGGAATGCGGACATGCCCGACCCCATCAGCGCGCAGGTCGCGACCTCGAAGAGCGAGCGATAGGGCCGGCTGCCGATGGCGATGCCGCCGAGAAAGGGAATGAAGACCATGCGGACAGAGGTGTGGCCGAACATGCGGTAGGCGGCCATGTGGCCGAGTTCGTGCAGGGCGATCACGACCGTGAGGAAGGTCGAAATCATCAGGCCGCGTTGCGTGAGGCCAAGGAAGGGCCATAAAAGCAGCGTCGACAGGATGGCGAGCGCCACCTGGACGAGCGGGTGCTCGAAATAGCCCTGCGGCTGCGAGATACCGGTCTTCAGCCAGCCGTCCAGCGCCCGCATTTCGCGGCGAAGCGCGACGTAGCGGAAGATCAGGAAGGCGAGGCCACGATAGCGATCGGTCTGATCGACTTCCAAAACCGCGCGGCCGTCTGCCGTGGGCCTGATGATGCGGCGCTCGCGATAATCCTTCCAGAAGGACGCATCGAGCGTGCTGTCATCGACGATGGACGATTGAAAGCCGTGCGCGTTCGGGGCTAGTGCCACCAGCGGCTCGATCGAAAGAAGCCGGCGGGTGGGGGCATCGTTTCTGTCCTGATACCGGTAGGTCTGCTCGACGACATTGCCGCCCGCCTCCATCTGCCGGCTCGATATCACCTGATGGTGCCAACTGGCATCAACGCCCATTGGGTTCATGGCGTTCCAGAGGGTTTCCGGCGTGCAATCGAAGGCGCGGCTGACATGCAGCGTCCGCAGGCCGAGGGGCATTCGCATCAGGAGCCACAGCATGCCGAGATTTATAAACAGCAGCAGCAGTGCGGATTGTATGACGCTCATCACTCGCTCCATCCGGCAGGGATCCGGATGGGTTAAAGATTAGCGGCGACGCGTTAACAAATGCGGAGCGGAACGTGACGGGGCGGTGTGCCGGAACGGGTCAGGCGAACTCCATGATGACCGCATCGACCGCCAGGCTTTCACCCGGCTTGGCGTTGATGACGCCGACCACCAGATCGCGCTCGGCGCGCAGCACGTTCTCCATCTTCATGGCTTCGACGACCGCAAGCGTTTCGCCGGCCTTGACTTCCTGCCCCTCGGTGACGGCGATCGACACGACCAATCCCGGCATCGGGCAGAGCAGGAGCTTGGAGGTGTCCGGCGGCAGCTTGACCGGCATCAGGCGATCGAGCTCCGCATGACGCGGCGTCAGCACCCTTGATTTCACCGACAGGCCCTGCCAATCCAGCCTGACGCCGTTGAGGATGGGGCGCAGCTGCGCCGTGACGGACTGTTTGCCGACCTCGCCGCGCCAGACCGGATCGCCCGGTCGCCAGTCGGTGACGACACTCAAGGTTTCGCCTGCGATATCCATCTCCATCTCGAAGGGCATGGTCACGAGGCCGTCCAGGAGGCGCACGTCGATATAGTCGTCGCCGAGCCTGACGCACCAGTCGTCGCGCAGCGGATCGGAGGCGCTGCGCAGCCTGTCGGGGACGGTCTCGCGGCGATTGGCCTCGATCAGCGAGGCGGAGAGGGCGATGGCGGCAAGCGCGGCGCGTTGGCTCTCATCCGGCATCACGGGCGCGAAGCCATCGGGATATTCCTCGGCGATGAAGCCGGTCGACAGCCGACCCTCGCGCCAGCGCGGGTGCTTCATCAGGGCGGAAAGGAAAGGGACATTGTGCTCGATGCCATCAACCACGAAGCCATCCAGCGCCTCGCCCATGGCCTCGACGGCCTCAGCGCGCGTCGGCGCCCAGGTGCAGAGCTTGGCGATCATCGGATCGTAGTACATCGAGATCTCGGCGCCTTCGAAGACACCGGTGTCGTTGCGGACGATGGCATTGCCGGCGGCCCTGCCTTCCGATGGCGGGCGGTAGCGCGTCAGGCGGCCGATGGAGGGCAGGAAATTGCGATAGGGATCCTCGGCGTAGATGCGGCTTTCGACGGCCCAACCGTTCAGTTCGATATCCTTCTGTGCGAAGGAAAGTTTCTCGCCGGCAGCGACGCGGATCATCTGCTCGACGAGATCGATGCCGGTGATCAGCTCGGTAACGGGATGTTCGACCTGCAGGCGGGTGTTCATTTCGAGGAAGTAGAAGTTGCGATCGCGGTCGACGATGAACTCGACCGTGCCGGCGCTCTGGTAATCCACTGCCCTCGCGAGCGCCACCGACTGCTCGCCCATGGCGGCGCGGGTGGCCTCATCGAGAAAGGGCGAGGGCGCTTCTTCGGCAACCTTCTGGTTTCGGCGCTGGATGGAGCACTCGCGTTCGCCGAGGTAGACGACATTGCCATGGGCGTCGGCCAGCACCTGAATTTCGATGTGGCGGGGATCGACCACGTATTTCTCGATGAAGACGCGGTCGTCGCCGAAGGAGCTTTTGGCCTCGGAGCGGGCGCGGTCGAAGCCGTCGCGGACCTCGGCTTCGCTCCAGGCTATGCGCATGCCCTTGCCGCCGCCGCCGGCCGAGGCCTTGATCATCACGGGATAGCCGATCTCGGCGGCAATCTTCTCGGCATGTTCGGCGTTTTCGATGACGCCGAGATAGCCGGGGACGGTGGAGACATTGGCGGCGCTGGCAAATTTCTTCGATTCGATCTTGTCGCCCATGGCATTGATCGCCTTGGGCTTCGGGCCGATGAAAACGATGCCTTGCTCTTCCAGTGCTTCACAGAAGGAGGCGCGCTCGGAAAGAAAGCCATAGCCGGGGTGGACCGCCTGGGCACCGGTTTGCCTGCATGCCTCGATGATCTTCTCGGCCACGAGGTAGCTCTCGGCGGCGGCGGACGGACCGATGTGGACAGCTTCGTCCGCCATCTCGACATGAAGCGCATCGCGATCGGCGTCGGAGTAGACGGC
Organism: Hyphomicrobiales bacterium; assembly: GCA_900472605.1. Lineage (GTDB taxonomy): Bacteria > Pseudomonadota > Alphaproteobacteria > Rhizobiales > Rhizobiaceae > Rhizobium. Next base: position 91,914 of record UCJD01000035.1, read on the forward strand.
GACGGTCGCAATCCCCATCCGGCGCGCGGTCTTGATGACGCGGCAAGCGATCTCGCCGCGATTGGCGATCAGAATTTTCGTGAACATCAAGACTCCACCCGTGACCTGCGTTCCAAGTCTTAAGCATAAAGACCGGAACGCACAATCACGGAGAGGGTCGGATAGAGGCGTGCAGGATCAGGCCACGGCCGCTTCGGACCCAAACCTTTCGTCCACGATCCGGAGCCAGCGGGTGCGACGCGGCGCCTCGGCGTAGTCGACCAGCGCAAGCGCCGAGACGATCTGCGACCAGCGCGGATGGTTCGAAGCCGGAAGCGTTTCCTCGCCGATTTGCATCATGACCGCCCAGGTCTGCGCCTGTACCATTATGGTACCGCCATCGCTGAGCGCGCGGAGAACGCGCATGATGTAATCCACATCCTGCCGTGTGATTCCCCGGCGATCGATGGCGCGGCTTTGATGGTAGGCGCCGCGGTTATCGGCCAGCGCCAGGCGCAGCTGGTCGAGCGCGAAGGCGCGCAGTTCGTCGGGCACATAGGCGGAAATCTCGATGACGTGGATCACGAGCTCCAGCTCGACCGCCGAATGGACGACGCCGTCGGTCGCGACCATGCGCATCAGCCATGAGACGTTGATTTCGTCGAGAGAGCCTTGCGGGTAGCTATAGTGGACGATGAAGGCCGCGAGTTGCTCCACGAAAAAGGTGTTCCATTCGGGGCATTTCTCTGGGCAGGAATTGTTCAGCGCCAGCATGACGACGACGTCGTCGGCGGTCCTGATTCCCTCGGGAAAACTGTGTCTGCGCAGAAGATCGATGTCCTCCACGCCAAGTCGATGCTTTCCGGCGATGACACAAGCCGGAAAAGCGAGTCGAATTTCGCTCATCTTTTCTCTCCAGGCCTCATCATGAAGCCGAAGATTCTTCTAGCGCCAGCGAATTGATGTTCTCTCAATAGGCGGAGTTAACAAGATGTTTACGGCTCAGGCCGGTTTGGCCGCCCGCGCTTGCACCCGTTCGCGCCAGATAATGAACAGCCCTGAAGCGACGATGATCATGATTCCCACCCATTTGGAAAAGTTCGGGAAATCGCCGAATAGGGCGTAGCCGAGGATGGTGGCGGAGATGATCTCGAAATACTGGAACGGCGCCAGAAGCGAGAGTGGCGCCATCCGGAAGGCCCGAACGACTATCATGTGCACATAGCCGGAGAGCGAGCCCAGAATCAGAAGCAGCACGAGGCCGAGCATCGATGTCGGGAGCGAGATGTCGAAATCGCTGACGCCCATGCCGTTTCCGACGATCAGCGCGCCGGACATGAACAACGTTCCGCCGATTCCGGCCATGGTCTGCATCGTCAAAGGAGAATCGGCATTGCCGATGGCGCGGTTGAGGAAAAGATAGAGCGAGAAGAGGAAGGCGCAGCAGACGGGGAGCAGAGCCTTGAGGCCGAAGACCTCATAGCTTGGCTGAATGACGATCATCGCCCCGCCGAAGCCCACCACGATCGCTGTCCAGCGCCGCCAGCCAACCTTGTCGCCCAGAAAAAGCGCCGAAAGGCCGGCGAGCATGAAGGGCTCGACGAAATAGATGGCGAATACGTCGGCAAGCGGCATGTATTTGACCGCGACGAAAAACAAGAGGCTCGCCGCCCCATGCAGCGCGCCGCGCAGCAAATTCATCCAGGGGCGCTTGGCCGACAGCGCGCCCCAGCCGAACATCATAAAGAGAATCGGCAGCGTGCAGACGAGCTGGAAAAAGAATCGATAGAACGTCACCTGGCCGGGCGACATGCCCTCGAAGGTCGCCATGTACTTGGCGATGGCATCCATGGCGGGGAGCACGATCATGGCACCGGCCATGAGCGCCATGCCTTGCAGGGGATTGTGCAGGTCGGATTGTTCAGACATCGGGGAGACATTCCATGGGACCGGACTATCTTGCCGGCGGCCTTTGAAGACAAGGGAATGTTTCGGAAAAAGAGGAAGCGAGCAAGGAGCTCGCATCTTCGTCAGCCACTTTATTCGTGGCTTTTCTCTCTTCTCAGAAGAGAGATGGTGCGGTCGAGAAGACTCGAACTTCCACGGGTTGCCCCACAGCGACCTCAACGCTGCGCGTCTACCAATTCCGCCACGACCGCATCGTGGTAGGTGCCGGTTTGTGCCGGCGACGCAGCATGTAGCAAAAGGTTTTTCGGGACACAAGGGCCATGTGACAGATTTTTTCAAAGAAGGTGACAGCATTTGTAAAGGCGGCAATTCGGAGCCATATAGACGCTCTGAAAAGCCCGCGATCACAGGCACTGCGGGCTGCAAGGAATGGCTATGTTACGAACGGACCTCGATTTTTCCATGTTTCCACAGGCAGGCTCGCGCCCGGTGCGCTGGCGGATCTCCAATGGGTTGGTGCCCTATCAGGAGGCTGTGGATATCATGGAGCGGGAAGTGGCTGCTATCGCCGAAGGTGGCGACGAGCTGGTGTGGCTGCTGGAGCATCCGCCACTCTATACGGCCGGAACCAGCGCCGATGCGCGCGATCTGGTGCAGCCCGATCGTTTCCCTGTTCATGCCACCGGGCGCGGTGGGGAGTATACCTATCATGGTCCTGGCCAGCGGGTCGCCTATGTAATGCTCGACCTGAAACGCCGCCGCCAGGATGTTCGCGCCTTCGTGGCGGCGCTGGAAGAGGTGATCATTCGTACGCTGGGTGAGATGAACGTGCGCGGTGAGCGCCGCGAGGATCGCGTGGGCGTATGGGTCTGTCGCCCCGACAGGCCGCCGCTGCCAGACGGGACGGTGGCGGAAGACAAGATCGCGGCACTCGGCATCCGCTTGCGCAAATGGGTGACGTTTCACGGGCTGTCGCTCAATGTCGAACCCGATCTCGATCATTTCGGGGGGATCGTTCCCTGCGGGATTTCAGCCTATGGCGTCACCAGCCTTGTCGATCTTGGCTTGCCGGTAACGATGGAGGATGTGGATGTGCTGCTGCGCGAAGCGTTCGAATCGGTGTTCGGCGAGACGGTGAACGGCTGAGCGATTAGTCAGACAAACGCAATATTGAAAAGGGCCAGCGGTTAGCCGGCCCTTTTCCTTTTTGGGGTCTACTTGATTCCGACGTCGCGGCAGGCATCGGTGTGCGAGGCGCCGCTGTCGCCGCCTGCCGTATGCAGGCCGTGACCCTTCGGCGAATCAGCGCATGGTGGGAGTGGCTTGATGCTTGCCGTCGCCATTTTGTCGACCGACGGCGCGACGCGAACGGGAGCGAAGCCGTCGCTATCTGTCGTGTAGTCGTTGGAATATTCCGGCGCCTTGTGCTGTGTGTAGCGAACGGGCTTCGATGGAGCAACTTTGACGGGAGCGAATCCGTCGCTGTCGTTGTTGTAATCGTTCGAATACATCGGCTGGGCAAAGGCTGCACCGGAAAGGCAGAGGGTAAGCACGGCTGCGGCGGCAACAAATTGAATGCGCATATCAGATCTCCTCAATCCATCGTTGCATACAACGTGGCAAGCATCCCCCTCGGCAAGAGGTAGTTCGCGCCTCAATTGAGGCCGGATTGTGAAGGGGATACTACAGTCGCGAGCACGTTTTCTCACATGAAATCACGGCGGCGCGACTGCGTTTGATCGGTATTTGATTGGCCATGCGATTCGCTAAACCAGCCAGCGATCTGGCCTCATATCAGCAATCCAAAGACGATGTTTTTGTTGGAAACAACCCGTTTCGAAGGTGAAATGTTAGCCGGCGCTGCGCAGGCCGCTGGCGTCGATCAACTCGTTCACCAGTTCGGGCGTGAGCTCGCCGAACGCCTTGATGATGCGTGTCGGCCGCAGGCTTTCGATCGGGACATCGGAATAGCCGAAGGGCACCGCGATCGAAGGGATGGCGGCATTGCGCGCGACGAGGATGTCGTTGGCGCTGTCGCCGATCATGATCGTGCGCTTGGGGTCGCCGCCGGCCTTCTCGATGGTGCCAAGCAGATGGCCGGCATCCGGCTTGCGGACCGCGAAGGTGTCGCCGCCAGTGATGGCGTCGAAATAGTGGGTCAGTTGCAGCCGCTCCAGCAGGGTGCGGGCAAGGCCCTCCAGCTTGTTGGTGCAGACGGCGAGCTTGTAACCCTTGCTCTTCAAGTGATCCATCGCGTCGATCAGCCCCGGATAGGGGACCGTCGCGCCCGGCATGTTGTCCGTATAGTGGGCAATGAAGCGCTCGAGCAGCGCGGGAAACTTCTCGGGCTCCAGCGGATGCCCCTGCAGCTTGCAGGCTCTTTCGATCATGACCTTGGCGCCATGGCCGACCAGATGCGTCAGGTCGTCATAGGTGACCGGCGCGAGATCGAGTGCTGCGATCGTGTAATTGAGGCTGTCGACTAGGTCGACGTGGGTGTCGAGGAGGGTTCCGTCGAGATCGAAGACGACAAGGGCAGGGGTCAATGGAGTTTTCGCCTGTTCAGTGTTGGGATGCATCCGAGTTAAGCGATGAGGGCCGCAAAAGCAACGCTTTGGCCCGGTGTGGCAGGCCTCCGGAATGTGTTTCGGATTTCCAAAGCAGGACGTTATTTTGGCTTTCGTTTGACTGGCTGGCCGTGTAAACAACGCAACCAACGTAGCATTGGCAACGCAAACTGGGAGTAAGCGGCGCATGGACGCCCGCGAAATGAAGATCAAGGCCGCCGCGGCGGCGCTCGCCCATGTCGAGCATGGTATGCGTCTCGGGATCGGAACCGGAAGCACGGCCGAGGAGTTCGTGCGGTTGCTTGCCGAGAAAGTGGCCGACGGGTTCAAGGTCGAGGGCGTTCCGACATCGGAGCGCACGGCCCGGCTTTGCGTCGAGCTCGGCGTTCCCCTGAAGTCGCTCGACGAGCTGCCGGAACTGGACTTGACGATCGACGGCGCCGATGAGGTCGATGCGACGCTTGCGCTGATCAAGGGCGGCGGCGGCGCATTGCTGCGCGAAAAGATCGTTGCCGCCACATCCGGCCGCATGATCGTGATCGCCGACGAGAGCAAGCTGGTGGACACCCTGGGCGCGTTTCCTTTGCCGATCGAAGTCAACATGTTCGGCCTCGTTTCGACGCGCATCGCCATTGAAAAGACTGCCGCTAGACTTGGGCTTTCGGGTGGATTGACGCTGCGCCAATCCGGCGATGGCAATTTCACCACGGATGGCGGGCACTATATTATCGATGCATCTTTTGGCCGTATTCCTGATGCAGAGGCGCTCTCAACTCAGTTGAATGCGATCCCTGGTGTCGTGGAACACGGCCTATTTCTCAATATGGCCGCGCTGGCGATCATCGCCGGTCCGGCGGGCGCGCGCGAGCTGCGGGCAACAAGGTAACAGGAGTTGGAACTCATGAATAAATTTGCAGGTTTTGGCCGTTTTGCTGCTGCGACCGTCATTCTCTCGGGTGTTGTCCTGGGCTCGGTCGCCCATGCGCAGGAAGCGTCGCCGGAACAGCTGAAGGCGGCTCGCGCGGCAATCGACGCGATCGGCGCCACCACCCAGTTCGACAACATCCTGCCGGGTCTCGCCGAGCGCCTGAAGGCTGACCTGATCCAGGATTCGCCGAACTACCAGGACCAGATCACTGCCGAGGTCGACAAGCAGGCGCTGGCTCTGGCCCCGCGTCGCGCCGACCTCGAGAAGGAAGCCGCAGTAACCTACGCCAAGGCGTTCACGGTCGAGGAACTCAATGCCATCGCCGCCTTCTATGGCTCGCCGGTTGGCCAGAAGCTCCTGAAGGACGGCCCGATCGCTTCGCGTGAAACCGTCAAGGCCGCCGACATCTGGGCGCAGGGTATCTCGCGTGATCTTCAAAAGTCGACCAGCACCGAGCTTGCCAAGGTGATCAAGCCGGCTCCGGCCGCCGGCACCGATCCGGCAGCGCCGGCCGCCAAGCCCGCTGCCAAGCCGTAAGGCCCGCATCATCGCTCGATACGAAGCCCCGGTTCGCCGGGGCTTTTGTTTTTGGCGATATCGGTACTATATCAAGCCTTCCTTCCTGTTGACGATTCCTGCCGGAGATCCCCATGACAGCCTATGATTACGACCTCTTTGTCATTGGTGGCGGCTCTGGCGGGGTGCGTAGCGCGCGCGTGGCGGCTGCACTCGGCAAGAAGGTGGCGATCGCCGAAGAATATCGCTACGGCGGTACCTGCGTCATTCGCGGATGCGTTCCGAAGAAGCTGTTCGTCTACGCCTCGCAGTATCACGAGCATTTCGAGGATGCTGCCGGCTTCGGCTGGACCGTGGGCAAAAGCACGTTCGACTGGAAGACGCTGATCGCGGCCAAGGATGCGGAGATCACCCGCCTCGAAGGGCTCTACAAGAAGGGGCTTTCGGGTGCGAACGCCGAGATTCTCGATACACGCGCCGAGCTTGTCGACCGGCACACCGTGCGGCTCGTCAATACCGGCAAGACGGTGACGGCGAAGACGATCGTGATTGCGACCGGTGGAACGCCGAACCTGCACGGCGCGCTGCCCGGCCACGATCTCTGCATCACCTCCAACGAAGCGTTTCATCTGGAGGAGCTGCCGCGCTCGATCGTGATTGTCGGCGGCGGCTATATTGCGGTCGAGTTCGCCAATATCTTCCATGGGCTCGGCGTCGAGACGACGCTCATCTATCGCGGGGCGGAAATCTTGTCGCGCTTCGACCACGACCTGCGCCGCGGTCTACACGAGGCAATGGTGGCCAAGGGCATCAAGATCCAGTGCCATGACATGCTGAAGAGCGTGGCAAAGGGCGATGATGGACTTCTCGTCGAAACGCTCAACAACGGAACGATCAACGCCGACGTCGTCATGCTCGCCATCGGTCGCCTGCCGAACACGCACGGCCTCGGGCTTGAGGCGGCCGGTGTGGCGACGAATGCGCATGGCGCCATCGTTGTCGACGACTACTCGCGCACCAGCGTCGAGAACATCTATGCGCTGGGCGATGTCACCGACCGGGTACAGTTGACGCCGGTGGCGATCCATGAGGCGATGTGCTTCATCGAGACCGAATACAAGAACAATCCGACGAAGCCGGATCACGATACGATTGCGACGGCCGTGTTCTCGCAGCCGGAGATCGGCACGGTGGGGCTGACCGAGGAAGAGGCCGGCAAGCGCTACAGCGAAGTCGAGGTCTATCGCGCGCAGTTCCGGCCGATGAAGGCGACGCTGTCTGGGCGCACGGAAAAGATGATCATGAAGCTGATCGTCGATGCGGCGAGCCGCAAGGTGGTCGGCGCCCATATTCTCGGCCACGACGCCGGAGAGATGGCGCAGCTGCTCGGGATCACGCTGAAAGCCGGCTGCACCAAGGATGATTTCGACCGGACGATGGCTGTGCACCCGACCGCCGCCGAAGAGCTCGTCACGATGTATGCGCCGAGCTACCGCCTGAAGGATGGGCAGCGCGTCTGACGCGCCGCCGGTCGCTCCTAGTCAGCTGGTGATACGGGGCGTGCTGACGATCTTCATGAACAGCGCCTGCATGGCCTCAGCGATGCCGTCGGTAGGGCTGACGGCGAAGTAGAGGCCCGGGCTTGCGCATTCCTGCATCTTCGAGGCGATCTTGCCTTCGAAAGGCTTGACCCAATCATTGTAGAAGCCGTTGTCGGGAAGCGGCAAATACGGGGTGTAGAGGACGGCGATCTTGATGCCCTTGTCCTTGAGCGCCGTGCAGCTCTTGACGTCGATGGGCTCGATGCAGCGATTGCCATTGGCGCCGCGCGGGCTGGTGCAGCCTGATGGCTTGGCGCTGTCGCCGACGCCATCGGCCACGAAGAACACGATCTTCTGGCGGTCGGCATCGCTTGTACCTTTGCCGACGGTGCCTTTGATCTCGTCCTTGATGCCGGCGAGCGCGCTGTCGAAGCTCGTCTGCTGGTCGTTATTGTAATTCTGGTATGGAATACTCATCAGCTGGATGGCGTTGGTCGCAGTCGCGACCTTGCCGAGGTCGTTGTTGATCTCGGCGACCTTGAAGAGCTTGGCGTCCTGGGCTGTCTTGCCGAATGTGTAGGCCGCGACGCGAAACTGGTTGTCCAACGTCTGGGTGTCGGTCGCCTTCGCCATCAGCGCTTTGACGGCTTGCGCGACCACATCGATGCGGATCGTTATCTTGTTGTTGCGGGCGATGTTGTAGTAGCTGTTCTTGTCCTCTACGCCCGATGTCGAGACGATGTGACAAGCGAATGCGCAGGTGCCGTCGGAGCCAGAATTCGTCGCCTTGAGCATCTTGTTGATGTCATCCTGCGTCGCGCCGACGCCCATCGAGGGCGTGTTGTCCAGCAGCATGTAGAAATCCATGTAGGACGGCGTTTCATAGCGCGCCGTGGCCGTGCCCGAGATCGGCATGCTGGTCTGGCCGAGGATTTGCATGAACGAGGTCGGCACGCGCGTCTGGAAGGTGACCGACGATGTCAGCACGTTGCCGGTCTTAGTCACATCGATGTTGACATCGATTGGAAAGTCCGCCGCCTCACCCAACATCTGTGAGCGGAAGAGCTCCTGGGCGTCGGTCTTGCCTGTCGCGATCGGACCATCGCCGGTCATCGTCTGGGCTTTTTTCATGGCCGGCGACATCTGCGCGACGGCCCCTACGGCTGCGGCATCTGCCGCGGCCTGGAGTTGCGTGCGCATGCTGAGTGCGTGCGAGAAATCGATCGCCAACCCGGCTGCGCCGATCAACGGCACCGCGAGAATGGCGGTGATCATGCCGAAATTGCCCGAACGGTCCGCGACGAAACGGCCAAAGACGCGCATAAGAATATCCTACAGTAATTCTGGGGACTGAAAATTCATGCTTAAAAGAGGCGAACCATCATGCCCCGCCGTGTCAAAACAGGACGATCCTTAGCGTCAAAGCATAAATTAGATACAAAGCGTCTTGGTATATCGAACGTTAAGCACGCCACGGGCGTTTGAAAATGCGGCCGCGAATACCTTTATAGGGCGTCATCGCATGGCGCGATAAGGCGGACAAAAGCGCGCCGAACCCCGCTATGCAAGTTGAAGCTAAACGGCTATAAGCCGCCCATATTTCAAGACGGGATATCCGGCCGGTACCGGATACTGAGACAGGTGAACGAGATGGCACAGAATTGGACTCCGAACAGTTGGCGGCAAAAACCGATCCAGCAGGTTCCGGATTATCCGGATCAGGCAGCAGTTGCGGCGACAGAAGCCCAGCTGGCGTCGTATCCGCCGCTCGTTTTCGCAGGTGAGGCGCGCCGTCTGAAGAAGCATCTCGCCAACGTGGCGGAAGGCAACGGCTTCCTGTTGCAGGGCGGCGACTGCGCCGAGAGCTTTGCGGAACACGGCGCGGACAATATCCGCGACTTCTTCCGTGCCTTCCTGCAGATGGCTGTCGTCCTGACCTATGGCGCGCAGCTTCCTGTCGTCAAGGTAGGCCGTATCGCCGGCCAGTTCGCCAAGCCGCGCTCGTCGGGTATCGAAACGCTCGATGGCGTGTCGCTGCCGAGCTACCGTGGCGATATCATCAACGGTATCGAGTTCACCGAGGAAGCCCGCATTCCGAACCCGGAGCGCCAGGCCATGGCCTACCGCCAGTCGGCCGCGACGCTGAACCTTCTGCGCGCTTTCGCCATGGGTGGCTATGCCAACCTCGAGAACGTGCACCAGTGGATGCTCGGCTTCATCAAGGACAGCCCGCAGGGCGAGCGCTATCGCAAGCTTGCGGATCGCATCAGCGAGACCATGGATTTCATGAAGGCGATCGGCATCACTGCTGAGAACCAGCCGAGCCTGCGCGAGACGGATTTCTTCACCAGCCACGAGGCGCTGCTTCTCGGCTATGAAGAAGCGCTGACGCGCGTCGATTCGACCTCGGGTGACTGGTACGCCACGTCCGGTCACATGATCTGGATCGGCGACCGTACGCGCCAGCTCGATCACGCGCATGTGGAATACTGCCGCGGCATCAAGAACCCGATCGGTCTGAAGTGCGGCCCGACGCTGCAGGCGGACGATCTGTTGAACCTGATCGACGTTCTGAACCCGCAGAACGAGGCCGGGCGTCTGACGCTGATCTGCCGCTTCGGCCACGACAAGGTCGCCGAGCATCTGCCGCGTCTCATCCGCGCCGTTGAGAAGGAGGGCCGGAAGGTCGTCTGGTCCTGTGATCCGATGCACGGCAACACGATCACGCTCAACCACTACAAGACCCGCCCGTTCGAGCGGATCCTGTCGGAAGTCGAAAGCTTCTTCCAGATCCATCGCGCGGAAGGCTCGCATCCAGGCGGCATCCACATCGAGATGACCGGCAAGGACGTCACCGAATGCACCGGTGGCGCGCGCGCCGTGACGGCGGAAGACCTGCACGACCGCTACCACACGCATTGCGACCCGCGTCTCAATGCCGACCAGGCACTCGAGCTCGCCTTCCTGCTTTCCGAGCGGATGAAGAGCGGTCGCGACGAGAAGCGGATGGCCGTCAACGGCTGATCGGCTGATGATAGTGAATTGAAGGAGCCCGGCCGTCGCGCCGGGCTTTTTCATTGCACGTCTTATTGGACAAGCACGGATTGCTGGCAGCGCGCGTCGGTGAAGCGCACATCTGCCTCGCCGATCTTGATCCCGAGCATCAACAGCGTGTTGTAGAGCACGTCGTCGAGCGGTGCGGTGATGCTCGACAGCGTGTCGGCGATGGCCTGCATCACCGCCTTGTTGGTTCCAAGCGTCAGTATCAGCAACTGGATTTGAATATCGGTGCCTGCGATCAGCGACTGCACGGCGGAAGTCAGCGTGTCCCGCGTCGAGACGTTCTTGATCGCCTTGTTGGTGATGTCGTTGGGCTGGAACGTCAGGCGCGTCTTGGCTGTGTTGGTGAGGTTGATGTCGGCGAGCGCGTTCACCTTGAGGAGCAGGGCGTCGATGATGGTGGCGGCGGTCACGCGCGGCTTGGCTCCGAAATTGGCCATCGCTGTCGGATCCACATCGCCAAGCGCGATCTCGGCGACTCCAGGCACGACATCGACGCCGATGCTGGCGCTTCTCGGTCCACCGCCGAGACAGGCGAAGCTCGCGAGCTTGGCCTCGGCGTAGGCAGCCTCGACATAGAGCGGCACGCGAACCTTGATGCCGGCGATGGTGCTGAGCCCTGTCACGCCCGCTTCGATGGCGATCCGGATCTGCGCGGTGCGGACGGCCGATCCCGTCGTGCCGATCGCGTTGGAGGCGATGCCCTTGGGGCGTTCGCCGATCGCGATTTTCAGCGTCACGCTCGTCAGCCCCGGAACCGTGCCGGCGAGATTGACGCCGACCTGCTTGCCCTGGTTCGCGGCGAAGGCGCTCGCCGAGATGATGTCGAGTGCGCTGGCTTCGAGCAGCAGGTGCGAGCCGGAGCCGATCATGCGCTCGCCGACGGAACCGAGGCTCAGGAGGTTCTGAAGCTTGACCTTGACCTGTGTCGTCCCAAGCCCCTTGGAGAGCGAGGTGATCGCCTTGTTGACGGTTGGCGTCAAGCCCTGTGTGGCTGCCAGCGTGTCCAGCAGACGCGGATAGGAGATGTCGGTCGCCAGCAGGTCGTCATAGGTGCCGGCGGTCAGGTTGAGCTTGGTTGCGACAAGATCGAGATAGGATAGGAGATCGATGTTGGCGGCGGCAAGCGCATCATAATCGGCCACCTTGAGCGAGACCGTCGTACCGAGCAGGCCGCCGAGCACGGCATTGAGGATACCGCCGTTGAGGCTCGCCAGACGCGAGCCGACGGAGAAGGCGGCGAGCTTGGAGGCGGATGCGGTTCCGGTCGCGCTCAGGGTCGGCGGTGAGATGATGGAGGCGGCGAAGGTCAACTGCGCCTTCTGCTGGATCGCAACCTTGACGGCATCATAGGGTTGCGTGCCGGCCACGAAACGCTGTGCCGGCGGCACCGCGGGATCGGCCAAATAAATCCCTGGCGTGTACTGGACCACAGCGTCGAAGGTGTCGAGCTGGGCGGCATTCAGCAGCTTGGTTCCGGATGGCGTTACGTAAGCCACGCCTGACTTTACCGCGACGTTGAGGCCGTTCTGCTGGAAGTTCGCGACCAGATTGCTGGCGGCATTGTTGATGTCGGAGGCGGCGACGATAGCGCCGATATCGCTCAATTGCTGCAGGCGACGCTGCTGCAGCGTCATCGCGCCAAAATCGACCCCGAGCGCAAGCGTGGAGATGATCAGCGGCGCCGACAGCGCGGCCATGATCGCGATATTGCCATCCCGGCGGGCGCCGAGACCCGCCAGACATCGTCTCATCGCTGCTTTCATATGCCACCCATGCGGATGGTGGCGAAGCGGCGGATCTTGGTGTCGGGAAGCGGGAATGTGTAGATATTCCAGATCGGTAGGGCGCTAGCGTCATACTCCGTCGTGACCGTGAACTGGTTGGCGTTCGTCGGGTCGGTGGCGACGGTGACCTGGAGCTTCTTGCGGTCGATCAGGGGATCGTTGAGGGTCGAGAGCGCGATGTAGTTGTTGACGAGCTGGGCGCGCTCCTGCTCGGAAAGGCCGGCCACCGCCGTGCGCGCGGCATCCGCCGTCAGCTGCTGCAGCGCGTGCGCGGCGCTCAGATAGATGCCGTAGGCTATCAAGGTAAGAAGAACGAGCAGGAACACCGGGGCAACGATTGCGAACTCGATTGCGGCCGCACCCTGTCGGTTGGCGAGAAGACGGCGGGCATTTCTCATGCACTGCACTCCTTGCAATAGTCAACGCCGCAGCGAGGACAACCGAAGGATACATTTGTCCGTCTTAATTTTTACTTACCTAATAAATCCAATGCGTGTACCCGCGAGATATCGGGGTGTGCAGAAATGGCGCGCCGTGCCTGTGGCCGGCTAAACTATCTGTCGCCTTGACGTCACTCGCCAAGCTTGCGGCTCAGTTTGGCGATGTCTTCGCGTAATGCGGCGATCTCGGTCATCACCTGCATGTCGATCTTCTGGTGCAGAGACAGCACTTCGAGCTCTGCCTTCAGGTTGACTTCGTAGTCCTTTGCGGCCTCGAAGCGATCACGCTCGGCCTGCCGGTTCTGCGACATCATGATGATCGGCGCCTGGATGGCGGCGACCATGGAGAGCACGAGGTTCAGGAAGATGAAGGGGTAGGGGTCGAAGGCGCGGGTCGAAAGGATGATGGTGTTGATCACGCACCAGACGGCGAGAAAGACCAGGAAGGTGGTGATGAAGGTCCAGGAACCGCCGATGCGGGCTATGCCGTCGGCCATCCGCTCGCCATAGGACGATTCCGCCTTGAGCGCGGCATTGATATCCGTCGAGATGACCTTGCGCGCATGCGCCTTTTCCAGCACGCGCTTTTCTATGTCACCGAGCTCGTTGGCGGACTTGTCGAAATGCAGGTGGACGAAACTGGAGAGATTGTTCATGGCGCGACTCCCGATCAACTTACGTTGGCGGGGAGTATTCCGTTATGCGCCAGGAATGCAATGCAGCTCCGTGCATGTCTGCCTTGTTCAGGTGCCCTCGGCCCTCAGCCAGGAGTGCTGCGGGAAGAAACGCTCGACGGTCTGCGCCTTGCCGAACATCACATCGTGCTGCAGGTAGCGATAGTCGCGGACCAGAGGATCGATGCTCTTTGCGTCGCGAACCCAATCCGGCGAGGCCGTGTTATCGCGGGTGATCAGCTGGTAGCGGTCGACGATCGGGTACTTCTTCTGCACCCGGCCGAGAAAGCCGGTGTAGAAGGGATGCTCGTAGCCGGCGAATTTCAGGACGTGGTAGGGCAACTGAGAAGGGCTGATGCTGCCGACGTTCTGCTTGACGCCCTTGCGGTTCGACCAGATGACCAGCGGCGTCTCGTGCTCCTGCTTCATGACGCTGACGGAGGCGCGGCGGGTGGCGACCTGGTCGGGCATGTAGCCGGTGTTGGTATAGACGCTGCCGAGCGGTGGGAGATGGTCGCCCCAGAGCACGATGATCGTCTCGCGATCACGCTTGGATGCCCATTCGGTCAGCATCTTGAAGCTGTCGTCGGCTTCCTTGACGCCCTGCGTGTAGGTCGCAAGCGTGGCGCGGTCGGCGTCGGTGAGATTGCCGGTGATGTCGATCGAATTGTTGGCGTAGCGGTTGGGCTCGTAGGGGCCATGTCCCTGAAGGGTGACGGCGAAGAAGAAGAAGGGCCGATCGAGCCCGTCGGCCTCCTGCATGATCTCGCGCATCAGGCTGTCGTCGGAGGCGAAGATGCCGCGCTTTTCCATAGTCGGCATGGTCTCTTCGGTGCGGAATTCCTCGAAGCCGAAATCCTTGTAGACTTCGTTACGGTTCCAGAACCAGCCGCTGAACGGATGCAGCGCGCGGGCCGCATAGCCTTCGCCGCGGAAGAAGGTGGCGAGCGAGGGGATGTCGTTGCGGATGTACTGCTGGTAGGGGATGCTGCCATAGGGCAGGAAGGCGTTGGAGAAGCCGGTCAGCGCCTCGAACTCGACATTGGCGGTCATGCCGCCGAACTCGGGCGAAAAGACGTGGCCTGATTGCGCCGCGCGGATCGTCGGCATCGGGTCTTCGGAGAATTTCAGCGTCTTGAGGCGTGTCGGATCCCAGAAGGATTCGCTCATCAGCATGATCACGTCGGGCTTGTCGCTCGGGCCGCTGAGATAGCCGTAATTGCGCGACGGGATGGCGTCGAGCGCCTGCGTATTGAAGCCCGCGGGCGAGGCGACGTCGGCCATCGGGATGTTGAAGATGAAGGCGAGGATGAAGCCGTTGCTGCGGTAGTTCTCTTTCTGATCCCACATCATCGGCACGACCTGCAGGCGGTCGCGGATATAGGAATACTGGGAGTAATCCATCAGCGAGCCGAAGGCGGCGATGACGGGGACCGTCAGGCAGAGATTACGGATACGATTGCGGCGGGCCATCTTCGGCAAGCGGCGCCAGGCGTGGCGCCAAGCAAGCAGGAGGCCGGTGACGGACAGAAGAATGCCGACGGCAACCGCAACTGCGGTCATCGGCCGGTCGCGGACCATGACTGGCAACAATTCGAGGATCTGCCGGCCGAAGAGCATGTCCGAGGGATAAAGCGGATCGGAGAGATAGTGCTGCTTCTGATTGGAGACGAGCGCCGGCACGAGGACGAGCGGCAGCACGACCAGCGCGGACAGGAATCGGCGCCCGAGGGCCGCATCGACGCATAGCATCACGATGGTCAGCATGACGACCGTTGTCATGCCCGGGCGGGCTACTGACGTCAGAAAGGCGCCGACATCGGTGACGCCGCCGCGTGCGATGACTTCGACAGAGAAGGTGGCCAAAAGCGCCATGATCGCCGTCAGGGCGACTGCAATCGCGCCGCGTAGGATGGAAGGACGCGTGTCCGCACCGACGCCACCATAGAGTGCCGCCTCGCGCATTGCCGCTCCGGACCTAAAAACTTGCGCGATCAATGGCGGAACTCCAGTGTCATCATAACGTCATCGAACTGTCACATCTTCGTCATGAACGCTAGATGAACCGTAGTGGTTTCCTCGTCTTAACGCTTTTTTGATCACAGACTTTTCGGTCCCCGGTTGCCGCACTTCGCGCGGGCTCGGAGTGGGCGTGCCATCGCTGCGCGAGGGCGATCCTTGCGCGCCTTATTTAGCTGTCGTAGGTCTTGGATGTGTTCGCGTCAGAGGAGAGTTCGCATGCGCAGTTCCGTCGAGATCTACAACGTCAAGACGGGCAAGGCCCGCGTGGTCTGGCAGACCGAGAGGCTGGTCGAAGCCCCCAACTACGCCCCTGACGGCAGCTATCTCCTGCTCAACGACGAAGGCTTGCTCTACCGGCTGGCGCTCGACGGGTCAGCGAAGGTGGAACATGTCGATACCGGCTTTGCGACTGCCTGCAACAACGACCACGGAATCTCGCCCGATGGCACCCGCATCGTCATCTCCGACAAGGTCGAGTTCGGGAAGTCGGCGATCTACACGCTGCCGATCGAGGGTGGCGCGCCTGTTCTGGTGACCACCAATCATCCCTCCTACTGGCATGGCTGGTCGCCCGATGGGAAGGAACTCGCCTATTGCGGCATTCGCGACGATGTATTCGATATCTACACCATCGACGTGACCGGAGGCGAGGAGCGGCGGCTCACGCATGGCGAGGGGCGCAACGACGGACCCGATTATTCATTCGATGGACAGTGGATCTATTTCAATTCAAGCCGCACCGGCCTGATGCAGATCTGGCGCATCCACCCAGATGGAACCGGGCTTGAGCAGGTGACGCACGACAATTACGGCAACTGGTTTGCGCATCCTGCTCCCACGAACGACAAGGTGGTGCTCATCTCCTACGATCCCGATGTCTTCGATCATCCGCGCGACAAGCACGTGAGGATGCGGATCATGGACATGGACGGCGGCAATCTGACGACGCTGTTCGAACTCTTCGGAGGGCAGGGATCGATCAATGTACCGAACTGGTCACCAGATGGTGATGAATTCGCCTATGTCCGATATTTCCCGGTCGAATCTTGAGCGATTGCATAAGGCGCGTTTTGTCGGCATAGGTGGCGCGTCGGGTGCCCGCAGGCTTGCGGGAGAATCGGGAATTCGGTGCAAGACCGGAACGTGCCCAACGCTGTAAGGCCGACGTTTGCCGCTTGATGCCACTGGCGCTCTTTGCCGGGAAGGCGCTGCAAACGGATGACGCCAAGTCAGAAGACCGGCCCGACAATCATAGACTGACCGCCTGGACAGCGGCCGGTTGTGTTGTTGGGGATTGACGATGCGACCAGACCAATCTGGCTCTCTCACGAGAGCCGGCGCCTTTTCGGCGAGCGAGCGCGACGCCGTTTACAGAGCCATCGAGACCAGACGCGACGTGCGATCCCAGTTTCTGCCGGATCCAGTGCCGGATGACGTCATCGGACGGCTGCTGGCTGCCGCCCATCACGCGCCGTCGGTCGGCTTCATGCAGCCGTGGAACTTCATCGTGGTGCGCGATCAGGCCGTGCGATCGACCGTGTGGGAGGCTTTTGCCAAGGCCAATGCGGAGGCGGCTGACATGTTTTCCGGCGAGCAGCAAAAGGCCTACCGGGCGCTGAAGCTGGAGGGTATCCGCACCGCACCTGTCGGCATCTGCGTGACCTGCGATCCGGATCGCTGCGGCGACGTGGTGCTGGGGCGGACGCACAACAAGCGGATGGATTCCTATTCCACCGTCTGCGCGGTGCAGAACCTGTGGCTTGCGGCGCGCGCCGAAGGCGTCGGCGTCGGCTGGGTCAGTATTTTTCACGAGGCGGATCTGAAGCGGGCGCTCGGCGTGCCCGAGCGGATCGAGATCGTCGCCTGGCTCTGCGTCGGCTATGTCGACCGGCTCTACGAGGAGCCGGAACTCGCCGTAAAGGGCTGGCGGCAGCGGCTGCCGCTTGAGGACCTGGTGTTTGCGGATCGCTGGGGCGGGGGCGCGTAGCGCGCGACGCCTCTACTGCTTCTGCGCCGGCGGCTGTTGCGGCTGGGCGCCCGGCGTTGCGGGGTGCTTGAGGTCGATCGTATCGTGGTCACCGGCGAGAAACTGCGGCCCCACTTGGCGCACCTTGCCGGCCGCGGGATCGTAGGGGCGATCGGGGATCTGCGGCTGTGGCGCCGGCTGTTGTGGCGTGGTTTGGCTTTCAGACTTGGAGGCACTGGCGTTCGGGGTTTTGATCGACGTGATCGAGCTCTGTGGCTGTGGCGCGCTGACCTGCTGGTCGCGCCGCATCTGTTCGTAATAGGCGGGCAGATTGCAGCTGCAGGACGACTTTTCACCGGGCTTGCGGTTCTTGTAGGCGAAGGCGTTCGGCATGGCGCTGTAGGGCGCGCCTGTCGAGGCCGAGATCATGCTCTCCGTCTCGCCGCTGGAGACGTCGTGATAAAAGAGCTCGGTTTCGATGCCCGGGCACATCTGTTGGCAGGTGTTGGCGTCGCGGGCGAAATCGAACGAGGTTGCGTTCGAGCGGATGGGGAAGAACCCGCCGTCGCAGGTGCGCACGCAGATCGTGTTCAGATGCGATAGAGGCTGGCCGCCGGGCGAAAACTCATAGGAGCGCTGCCGCTCGCCGCCCAGCGGAATGAAGGTGTCGCTGCGCATGGCCTGATCGTCGATGCTGGGCGGGTTCGCATATTGCGGCTCTTCATATTGCTGCACTGGCGCATTGCAATTGTTTTCGTCGAGTGCCGCGAAGAGCTCGTTGCGCAGGCGGGCATCCGGGCTTTGCGCGCGCAGCTGGTCGCGGCGCATCTGCAGGTCGGCGATATTGTCGAGCATCTTCGCTTCTGCCTGCTCAAGCTCGCCGCAATAGCCGGCATTGTCGCCGCCGATGACCACCATGCTGCCGCTGCTGCAGCCATTGCGGCGCAGGTCGCTGCGCAGCTTGCGCAGTTCCAGGTTCTGTTCGGTGATGGCGCTCGCAAAGCGGCGAACCTCCGGCGACGTGCCTCCGATCGTCTCTGGCACGGTGGCCAGACGAGCGCGTAGCTGACCGCAGATCGGCGCCACCTGCGCATAGCCGGGGGCGGTAACGGCAATCAGGAGTGCTGCGGCCAGAGTGAGGCGTTTCACGGCATCGTCCCGTTAGTGAGCAAATACCAAATGGTGAAGGGCGAACCATGGCCCGCCCTTCAATATACCCTGCTTGTCTTAACAAGCTGCCGCTCAAAGCCTAACGCATTTTCAGCGCATAAGGCAAATCACGCCGGCTGGGATGCCTCGACGACCGCGAGGGCAGCCATGTTGACGACGCCGCGCGAGGTGACCGATGGCGCCAGGATGTGGGCGGGCATGGCCGCGCCGAGCAGGATGGGGCCGACATGCAGGCCGTCCGTCATCGACTTGACGACGCCGAGCGTGATGTTGGCCGCATCGAGGTTCGGGAAGACCAGAAGATTGGCCTCGTCGTGCAGCGTCGTGTTCGGCATGACGCGCTTGCGCAGTGCTTCGGAGATGGCACTTTCGCCGTGCATTTCGCCATCGACCTCCAGATCGGGCGCGGTGTCGCGGACGAGCTGCAAGGCGTTGCGCATCTTGGTGGCGCTTTCCGATTCACGCGAGCCGAAGTTCGAATGCGAGACGAGGGCGGCGCGCGGCGTGATGCCGAAGCGCTTGATTTCCTCGGCGGCGAGAACGGCTGATTCCGCCACTTCCTCGGCTGTCGGATTGAACGTGACGTAGGTGTCGGTGAAGAAGGTGGCGCCGCGTTGCGAGATCAGCAGGCTTAGCGCGGAGAAATCGCGGACGTTCGGGCGCTTGCCGACGATCTGGCGGACATCGCGCAGGTGCTTTTCATAGCGGCCTTCAAGGCCGCAGATCAGCGCATCGGCCTCGCCACGCTTCAGCGCCAGCGCGCCGATAACCGTGGTGTTGGTACGAACGATGGTACGGGCCGCTTCCGGGATGACGCCGCGGCGGCCGACCAGCGAGAGGTAGAGCTCGACATATTCGCGGAAGCGCGGATCGTCTTCCGGATTGATGACGTCGAAGTCCGACAGCGGACGGATGCGCAGGCCATAGCGCTTCAGGCGGGTCTCGATAACCTGCGGACGGCCGATCAGGATCGGCTTGGCGATCCCTTCCTCAAGCAGAACCTGGGCGGCGCGCAACACGCGCTCGTCTTCGCCTTCGGAAAAGATGACGCGCTTCTTGTCGGCATTTTTCGCGGCGGCGAAGATCGGCTTCATGACGAAGCCGGAGCGGAAGACGAAGCGGTTCAGCTGATCGAGATAGGCGTCGAAATCTGCGATCGGGCGAAGCGCCACGCCGCTTTCGGCCGCAGCCTTGGCGACAGCAGGGGCGATGCGCAGGATGAGGCGCGGATCAAAAGGCGAGGGGATCAGATAGTTGGGGCCGAAGATCGGCGTTTCATCCGAATAGGCGCGCGCGGCGACGTCGGACGGCTCTTCGCGGGCGAGTGCGGCGATGGCGCGCACGGCGGCCATCTTCATTTCCTCGTTGATCGTGACGGCGCCGCAATCGAGCGCGCCGCGGAAGATGTAGGGGAAGCAGAGGACGTTGTTGACCTGGTTCGGGAAGTCCGAGCGGCCGGTGCAGATCATCGCGTCCGGGCGGGCGGCGCGAGCAAGATCCGGCATGATTTCAGGGTTCGGGTTGGCGAGCGCCATGATAAGCGGCTTCTCGGCCATCTGCGCCAGGAGTTCCGGCTTGAGCACACCAGCGGCCGACAGGCCGAGGAAGACGTCGGCGCCGCCGATGTTTTCGGCGAGCGTGCGCGTGTCACTCTTCTGGGCGTAGACGCTCTTCCACTCATCCATCAGCTCGACGCGGCCTTCGTAGACGAGGCCTTCGAGGTCATGGACCCAGATGTTCTCGCGCTTGGCGCCGAGGGTGACGAGAAGGTTGAGGCAGGCAAGGGCGGCCGCGCCCGCGCCGGAGGCGACGATCTTGACCTCTTCGATCTTCTTGCCAGCCAACTCCAGGCCGTTCAGGATCGCGGCGGCAACGATGATGGCGGTGCCATGCTGGTCGTCGTGGAAAACCGGGATCTTCATCTTCTCGCGAAGCTGGCGCTCGATCTCGAAACATTCCGGCGCCTTGATGTCTTCAAGGTTGATGCCGCCGAAAGTCGGCTCAAGCGCGGCGACGGTGGAGACCATGTGGTCGACGGTCGTTGCATCCACCTCGATGTCGAACACGTCGATGTTGGCAAACTTCTTGAAAAGAACGGCCTTGCCTTCCATGACCGGCTTGGAGGCCAGCGGGCCGATATTGCCGAGGCCGAGAACGGCCGTGCCGTTGGAGATCACCGCAACCAGATTGGCGCGCGAGGTGTAGTCGGCAGCCGTTTCCGGATTGTCGCGAATGGCAAGGCACGGCGCGGCAACGCCGGGAGAATAGGCAAGCGCCAGGTCGCGCTGGTTGCCGAGCGGCTTGATGGCCTGGATCTCGATCTTGCCGGGACGGGGATAACGGTGGAAGAACAACGCCTGTTCATCGAGGCTGCCGCCTGCCGCTTTGTTGTCCGTCTTCGGTTTATCGCTGTGATCCATCGTAATGCTCCAGGCTGTCGCACATGCTTTCATTGGAGCGCTTTCAATACATCAATCGAAAGACGGTAACAGCGGGAATTTCGGCTCCTGTTCTCAAAAACAACGCAAATGTGCAACGGCGCCCGCGTTGTGGCTGGGATTTCTGATGGAAAGGCCTGACATCCGGACCGTGTCATCTTCCTGAAACACGAGTCTGGTTTTCAGAGGCACAGATGAAGCATGGGGCACGGGCAGTATGCTTGTGAAGGATAATATGGATACCCGCCACTTCCGTACGCTCTTTATTTCCGACGTGCATCTCGGCTCGAAAGCCGCGAAGGCCGACTTCCTGATCGACTTTCTGAAGTATCACGAAGCCGACACGATCTTCCTGGTGGGAGACATCGTCGACGGATGGCGCCTGAAGCGCAGCTGGTACTGGCCGCAGGAATGCAACGACGTGATCCAGAAGCTGCTGCGCAAGGCGCGCAAGGGAACGCGCATCGTCTATATCCCCGGCAATCATGACGAATTCCTGCGCGACTTCCCCGGCATGCATTTTGGCGGCATCGAAGTGGCCGAGCGGATGATGCACGAGGCGGCCGACGGCAAGAAATATCTGGTGCTGCATGGCGACGAGTTCGACGTCGTCGTGCGCAATGCCCGTCTGCTGGCCTATCTCGGCGACTGGGCCTACGACATGGCGATCATGATCAATATCGGGCTCGCTGCCATCCGCCGCAAGCTCGGCATGCCGTACTGGTCGTTCTCCGCCTGGGCCAAGCTGCAGGTCAAGCATGCCGTCAACTTCATCGGCGAGTTCCAGAAGGTCGTGGCCGACGAAGCCCGCAAGAGCGGCGCCGACGGCGTGATCTGCGGTCACATCCACCATGCCGTGATGGAAGACATGGACGGTGTTCGTTACATCAACACCGGCGACTGGGTCGAAAGCTGCACGGCGATCGCCGAGCACGAAGACGGCACATTCGAGCTGATCGAATGGCGCACCATGGGCGGTGCGGTCGCGCCGGCTCCATTGGCGCTCGAAGATCACCGCAAGCGCGAGCCGGCACAGCAGGCCGCTTGATATTCGCGTCGCGATCTTTTAGATCGCGCTGCGCTGAGCCTCTTGTTTTGACGCATGTCGTTATCGCAAAACCGTTTCACACTTTTGCGCGACATGCTTCGACATTTCGCTGTTGCGAAATGGAATTGTGCACCTGCTGCCGTTGCCGTTTCGCGACAGTTTTGGCTTATTTTTGAAATCGGTTTGGGGCGACCTTATCTCGCCTTGGTTGCCCTTAAGGTGACGTGTTAGGCAACTTACAGGTTCCTTTCAGGTCACACCGATGATTCCCGCCACGAATGCCTCCTTCACCGAGGCCGCGCCCGACCATTTCCGGCTGCTGAGCGCTCTGTCCTATTGCGCGCCACTGCTTGTGAACGGTGTCGCGCTGCCGTTTTTCCCGGTCTGGCTGGCGCTGCACAAGTTCAGCGACCATGAGATCGGCATCATCCTCGCAGTGCCGATGGTGGTGCGCGTGCTCGTGGCGCCTGTTGTTGCGATGTATGCGGACCGGATGAAGGAACGCGCCGATGTGCTGGTGTTTTCCGGCGGCCTGTCGCTACTGACGGCGATCGCGCTCTACTGGACCGACACGTTCTGGCCGGTGCTGATCGTCTACACGATCCAGGGCGCCACGTTTTCTCCCTATGTGCCGGTCGTCGAATCGATTGTCATCTCGGGCGTGCGGCGCTGGGGGTTCGACTACGGCTCGATGCGGGTCTGGGGCTCGATCGCCTTCATCGCCTCGACGCTCGTCGGCGGGCGACTGATCGGAAGCTGGGGCGGGCAGATGGTTCTGCCTGTGATGATATTCGGTTTCGTCATGACCATGGTGATGGCGCTCTATTGTCCGCGCATAGGGCCGACGCGGCGGCGCGGAACGCCTGTCGATCTTCAGCAGGCGACCGGCAGTTCGCTGAGGCAGCCGCATCTGCTGGTGCTGCTCATCGGCGTCGCCATCCAGCAATCGAGCCATGCGCTGCTGCAGGCCTTCGCGTCGATCTATTGGCGCGATCTCGGTTTTTCCGGCACGGAAATCGCGTTGTTATGGAGTGCTGGCGTCGCAGCAGAGGTGACGGTGTTCTTCCAGTCGAAGCGGCTCAGTCGATATTTCGATGCCTGGACACTGATCCGTGTCGGCGCGGCGATATGCGTCTGCCGCTGGCTGCTGTTTCCAATGCAGTGGGGCTTCGCCGGCTTCTTCCTGCTGCAGTGCCTGCACGCCTTCAGCTACGCTTTCGTCCATACCGGCGTGCAGCGGCGTATCATCGCCTCGGTGCAGGCGACGCAGGAATCGTCGGCGCAGGGCGCCTATTTCTTCTACAACGGCATGTTCATGGGGCTCATGACCATCGCGTCTGGCTATATTTACGCGCTATTGGGGATGGCGAGCTACTACATCATGGCCCTGACGGCGGTGGTGGGGCTCGGGCTGATCATCGTTGCCTATTACCTTCAGCCCCAGAGTGCGGCTTCCGGCGGAA
Organism: Hyphomicrobiales bacterium; assembly: GCA_900472605.1. Lineage (GTDB taxonomy): Bacteria > Pseudomonadota > Alphaproteobacteria > Rhizobiales > Rhizobiaceae > Rhizobium. Next base: position 115,421 of record UCJD01000035.1, read on the forward strand.
AGACGAGCGAGCCAGCATAACGCAGGCCCGGTTCGCGATCGCGGGCAAGAAGCAACGGTCCGTCGAGATCGACGAAGGCCACGTCCTGGGCAAGAAGCACGGCCGGCGCCATGGCGAGCGATGTGCCGACCATGCAGCCGAGCATGATCTGAAAATCGAGCCTCTGGGCCTCGCGCTTCATCGCCAGAGCCTCGGTCAGCCCGCCTGTCTTGTCGAGCTTGATGTTGATGGCGTCGTAGCGGTCGCGCAGGCTGGCGAGATCGCCCGTGTGGTGAACGCTCTCATCGGCGCAAACGAGGATCGGGCGGTCGATCTCGGCAAGCAACTCGTCCTTGCCTGCCGGCAACGGCTGTTCGACGAGCGCCACGCCGCATTCGGCAGCAACCCGCAGATGGTGTACTAAGCGATCCTCCGGCCAGCCCTCGTTGGCGTCGAGAATGATCGCAGCGTTGGGTGCGCCAGCGCGCACCGCCCGGATGCGGCTTTCGTCATCGCCCGTACCGACCTTGACCTTGAGGAGCGCGCGAGCCGCGTTGGCGCGGGCGTGCTCGGCCATGACCTCGGCTTCTCCGAGCGAGATGGTGAAGGCTGTGGTCAACGAATGCGGGGCGGTGAGGCCAAGCATGGCTGCGACCGACGTGCCGCTTTGCTTGGCTTGAAGGTCCCAGAGCGCGCAGTCGACGGCGTTGCGTGCGGCGCCGGGTGGCATGGCTTGTTGCAGATCGGCGCGTGAGAGGCCGGCCTCGATCAGCGGCCTGATGGCTTCGATTTGCGCACCGACACTTTCCATCGTCTCGCCGTAGCGGCGGTATGGGACGCATTCGCCGCGGCCGGATACGCCGTTCTCGCTCACCGTGCAGACGATCACCTCTGCGCTCGTCTTGGTGCCGCGCGAGATGGTGAAGGTGCCGGCAATCGGAAAAGAGTCCGTCTGAATTTCAAGTGACCGTGGCATAAATGCAATCCTGCAAGCATGGAAATCTGGTGCGGCATCGTTATATTGGCACAACGCTGCGACGCTATGTTCGCGAGTCGGCAATGTCGCCGTAAGCCTTGAGAGACACAAGCATTTTGAAGTCCGAGAACCGTAACGCCGCCTCACTGCACGTGGACGACCAAGCTGATGGTTCGGATACGCTCGTGCGTCTTGAAGGCAATTGGCGAAGCGCCAACATACATCTCGTTCTCAAGGATTTCGACAAGCTTTCGGCCCATAAGGGCGGAAACCTGACGCTCGATCTCTCTGCCGTTACCGACATCGATACGGCGGGCGTCTGGCTGCTTTGCCGGCTGAAGAAGCAGGTCGAGGATGCCGGCGGCACGGTGAAGGTCGAGGGAAGCAACGAGCATATCGACGAGCTGCTCGAATCGTTTTCCGAGGAGCGCCCCAAGCCCGAGGTCGAGCAGGTTCCGCCGCGGTCGCTGCAGGAGCGGATTTTCGCGCCGATCGGCCGGATGATGTACGATCTGTGGAACAATGTTGCCGCGGCGATGTATATCCTGGGATCGGCTGTGCGCGGCGCGCAGATGAAGTTCGGGCGCGGCAGCGGCGTATCGCCGGCGTCGATCGTCAACCAGATCGACCATATGGGCGTTCGCGCCGTGCCGATCATCCTTTTGATGTCCTTCCTGATCGGCGCGATCATCGCGCAGCAGGGCGCCTTCCAGCTGCGCTACTTCGGCGCCGAAGTGTTCGTCGTCGACCTCGTCGGCATTCTGCAATTGCGCGAAATCGGCGTGCTTTTGACCGCGATCATGATCGCCGGTCGTTCCGGCAGCGCGATCACGGCCGAAATCGGCTCGATGAAGATGCGCGAGGAGGTCGATGCACTCAAGGTCATGGGCCTCAACCCGATCGGCGTACTGATCTTTCCGCGGCTGGTGGCTTTGACGGTGGCGCTGCCGCTTCTGACCGTGCTTGCCAATTTCGCCTCGCTGTTCGGTGCGGCGGTCGTTGCCTGGGGTTATTCGGGCATCACCTTCGCCAACTTCATTGCCCGTCTGCACGAGGCGATCACGCTGTCGACCGTATTGTCGGGAATGATCAAGGCTCCGTTCATGGCGCTGGTTATCGGTATCGTCGCTGCCGTCGAAGGCTTAAAGGTAGGTGGCAGCGCCGAATCGCTCGGACAGCATGTGACCTCGGCGGTGGTGAAGGCGATCTTCGTGGTCATTCTCATGGACGGGCTGTTCGCCATGTTCTATGCAGCTATTAATTTTTAGGGATTTTGCGTGGACGAGCAGCAGACAACGACCAAGGATGAGGCAGGGCGGGATATCGTGCTTTCGGCGCGCGACGTCACCGTCGGCTTCGGGTCGAAGATCGTTCTCGATAATCTCAACCTCAACATCTACAAGGGCGAGATCCTGGGTTTCGTCGGCGCGTCGGGCACCGGCAAGTCGGTACTGATGCGCACGGTGCTGCGTTTGCTGCCGCGCCGCTCCGGCCAGATCAAGATCCTCGGCCAGGACTTCGACGAACTCGACGAGCCGCAGCGCAACGCGCTCGACATGCGCCTTGGCGTGCTCTTCCAGCAGGGGGCGCTGTTCTCGTCGCTGACGGTGAAGGAGAACATCCAGGTTCCGATGCGCGAGTATCTGGATCTGCCGACGGCGTTGATGGACGAGCTTGCGCACCTGAAAATCCGGCTGGTGGGTCTGGCGGCGGATGCGGCCGACAAATATCCGTCGGAGCTCTCGGGCGGCATGATCAAGCGTGCCGCATTGGCGCGCGCGCTGGCGCTCGATCCGGAACTGGTGTTTCTCGACGAGCCCACCTCGGGCCTCGATCCGATCGGGGCTGCGGAATTCGACGAGCTGATCGCCAAGCTGCGCGATACGCTCGGTCTCACCGTCTACATGGTGACCCACGACCTCGACAGCCTGTTTTCGGTCTGCGACCGCATCGCGGTGTTGGGCAAGAAGAAGGTGATGGTCGAGGGGACGATCGAAGACATGCTGGCCTATGACGACCCCTGGGTTCAGGCTTATTTCAAGGGCAAGCGCGCGCGTTCGATCGTGCCGCAGGATGGCCACGCTTCAGCCGACATCAGGCTGGCGCAAGATAGCCGCGGGAAGTGAGCGGATAAGATGGAAACCAAAGCGAACTACACAATCGTCGGCTTCTTCACGGTCCTGGTCATCGCGGCTGCCTTCGGCTTCGTTTACTGGATGGCCGAGTATGGCCGCGGCGGACCGATGGCCGAGCTCATCGTGCGCATTCCGGGCTCGGCGAACGGATTGAGCGTCGGCTCGCCGGTGCGCTTCAACGGTATCCAGGTGGGCTCGGTGCAATCGCTGTCGATCGACGCCGATGATCCGCAGTTCTCGCTGGCCTTTACCGAGGTGCGCGTCGATGCGCCGATCTATCCGACGACCAAGGCTATCCTCGAGATCCAGGGCCTGACGGGCGCTGCCTATGTCGAGCTTTCCGGCGGCCGCGTCGGCGAAAAGAACATCCTGCAGACGGCTGCAGAGACGGGCAAGCGTGCGGTCATCGTCGCCGACCAGTCGAGCGTCACCAACCTGCTTGCAACCGCCGACAAGATCCTCGACCGCGCCAATGACGCCGTCGGTCAGGTTCAGGGCTTCGTGAAAGATGCCCGTGGACCGCTGACGAAGACGCTGCAGAACGCCGAGACCTTCTCGGATGCGCTGGCCAAGAACTCCGGTAATATCGACAGCTTCCTGCAGAGCGTGGGCCAGCTTTCCGAAACCGTCCGCAACGTCTCTGGCCGCGTCGACTCGACGCTGGCGGCGATCGAGGCGCTGGTGAAGACGGTCGATGCCAAGAAGATCGACACGATCCTCTCCAACGCTGAGACGGTGAGCCGCAATGTCGCCGACGCATCTGGCGGCCTGAAGGACGCCATTCAGAAGTTCCAGGAGACGGCCACCACCTATAACGACTTCGGCAAGAAGGCGCAGGCGACGCTCGACAAGGTCGACACGCTGGTGGCGCAGATCGACCCGGCCAAGGTGAAGGGCTCGATCGACGATATCTCGCAGGCAACCAAGGATGCCCGCGTGGCAGTCGCCTCGATCAAGGATGTCGCCAATACGGTGAATTCGCACCAGAAGGACATCGATTCGACGATTCAGAACGTCACGCAGATGGCCAACAAGCTGAACGCCGCCTCGACGCGCGTCGATGGCATCCTGGCGAAGCTCGACACGCTGCTCGGCGACGACAGCACGCAGTCGATGTTCACCCAGGCGCGCGACACGCTGGAATCGTTCAAGAAGGTCGCGGACAATCTGAACAGCCGCATCGGACCGATCGCCGACAATCTGCAGAAGTTCTCCAGCGGCGGCCTGCAGAATGTTCAGGCTCTGGTCAACGACGCGCGCGCGACGTTCCAGAACCTCAACGATGCGATCAGCAATTTCGACAAGGACCCGCAGCGACTGATCTTCGGCGGGGACACAGTGAAACAATATGATGGCCGGACCAGGCGTTAACAGGGGAAGTCAACATATGGCTGTGTCGGATATGCGTCGTTCGCGTCTTGTGAAGACCATGATTGCCCTGCCTCTGCTCACCCTGGCATTGTCGGGATGCAGCACGGCGGCCAAGAACGATACTTACGATCTCTCTGCACCGGTGAGCGGCAGCGGCCCGTCGGCCAAAGGACGCCAGATCCTTGTGCAGCAGCCGACGGCGCTGCAGGCGCTGAACAGCGAGCAGATCGTTATCAAGGTCTCGTCGTCGGAAATCCAGTATCTCGCCAAGGCGCAGTGGAGCGACAAGCTTCCGCGCATGGTGCAGGCCAAGCTGGTGGAAGCCTATGAGAATTCCGGCAAGCTCGGCGGCGTCGGCGTTCCAGGCCAAGGGCTGGCGATCGACTATCAGGTGGTCACCGACATCCGCGCGTTCGAGATCCGCACCGGTGGCGGAAGCCAGGCTGTGGTCGAGATCTCGGCCAAGATCCTCAACGATCGCAACGGATCTGTGCGGGCGCAGAAGGTGTTCTCGCAGACGGTACCTGCTGGCGGCGGCTCGAACGAGGCTTTCGTCAAGGCACTCGACCGCGCCTTTGCCGGCGTCACCAGCGAGATCGTAGACTGGACGCTGAAGTCGATCTGATCGTTCGATTGAGCGGGAAGTTATGTCGGAGGCCTCGATGATCAGGATTTTGGGCGCTGACGATGTCGAAGCGTTCAAACGCATCCGGCTCGAGGCGCTGCGCCTGGAGCCATCCGCCTTTGCCAGCAGCGTCGATGAATGGGAAAAGCTTCCCGACGATGAATGGCGGCGGCGACTGCTTGCCGATCCCGTCTTCCTTGCTTTCGACTGCAATGAACCCGTGGCAATCATGGGGCTGCTCAGGCAACGGGCAGGAAAGATGGCGCACAGGGCAACGATCATCATGGTCTATGTGCGACGTGAGAAACGCGGAACCGGGCTTGGTCGTGACCTGCTCGACCATGTCGTTCATTACGCCAGGCAACAGGGCATTCGCCAGCTGGAACTGACCGCCAGCGCCGAAAACGCGGCCGCTATCGGCTTTTACAGAAATGCCGGATTTGTCCAGGCGGGGCTGATACCGGGTGGCGTGCTCGAAGATGATCGCGAGATCGACGATGTGATCATGGTCAGGCGGATCGTCGACTGACGCTCGGCTAGCCGCGCCGTTCATCAACTCAAGATACGAAAAAGCCGAGCGCTGGGAGACGCTCGGCTTATTTATTTCAACTTTCGGGCTGCTCAGAGCCGATCAAAAGACGCTATGCTTGCCATGCAGTCTCTTATCTTCCTCGGTTTCGCGCCGCAGAGCGGTCACGGTCGATGCCACAGATACGATAAACATGATGCTGATAAGGGCGGTAAGCACAGTCAAGATCGTGAACATAAGCAATCCTCCAGGATTTTGCTTTCACGTCCCTTAGTATTGGCTCACAACAGCTGCACGAGCCGATGCATAAGGGCCGTAAACTTTGGACGCATCTACTTTCTGATCATAAAGCGCAACAGTTGCTGCAAGCATACCCGTCATCATTACCATCCATACTGCGTTAATCATGGTAATCTTGTTTGGCATATTTATCTTCCTTGTAGCGCCTATTTGCGCAACGCTTCGATTGAAAGAACGCGTCCGTTTGGAATTGGTTCCGCAGGACATTGACAAGTCGTTTACCAACGCCGATCTGAAGCCTCTTTGAATGCCTCGTTCATCTGGCGTTCATCTTCCTAAATCGGTTTATGCATCTTCTCTAATCGGTTTAAAGGAGACGCGACCCATAACGCGTACGATCTCGCGATGTTCCTTTACGGCTGTCCGCACCCATGCCGCGTCGCGCATCTCCACCACGTAGGCGTAGACAAATTCGAAGGCGAGGGAGAGGGCGACCGAGGTGATGACAAGCAGGATGAGCATCGTGGGTTTCCAGGAGTGAACCGATCCCTGACGGCATCGGCGGCGTTGATGCATCCTGTTATAGAGATCGCGGCTGAAGCGGCCTTGAATGGCCTGTTCATCCGGCATTCAGTCACCGGGCGAGGACCGATCCAACGCGGCCGGCGCCTGGGGCAAATGACTTGCAGCAAGGCTTTATCCGTGACAAAAGGCGTCGAAACAAATGGCCGGGCCAATGACGACAGCTTTCTATCCTGGGTCTTTCGATCCGATCACGAACGGACATGTTGACGTGCTCGTCCAGGCGCTCAACGTTGCGTCGAAGGTGATCGTCGCGATCGGAATTCATCCGGGCAAGACGCCGCTTTTTTCGTTCGAGGAGAAGGGCGAACTCATCCGGCAGTCGCTCGCCGAGGTATTGCCGGAGCGGGCGTCGGATATATCGGTGGTGTCATTCGACAATCTCGTGGTCGATGCTGCCCGGGCGCAGGGCGCGACGCTTCTGATCCGGGGCTTGAGAGATGGCACCGACCTCGACTACGAGATGCAGATGGCAGGGATGAACCGCCAGATGGCGCCCGATATCCAGACCGTTTTTCTGCCCGCTGGCACGGCCTCGCGGCCCATAACCGCCACATTGGTCCGTCAAATCGCAGGCATGGGGGGCGATGTCAGCGCATTCGTGCCTGCCGCCGTCTTGAAAGCCCTTCAAACCAAGCGCAAATCCTAGGCGAATTCGCCGCAATGGAGCTCACATGAAACTGTTTTATATTGCATTTGCCGGCGTGCTTTATCTCGCTTCGTTCGCTGGCGACGCATTCGCTGCGGACACTATGACGATCCAGCTGAAGAGTGGCCCCGTCGTGATCGAGCTTGCGCCTGATGTCGCGCCGAAGCATGTCGCGCAGATCGAGGCTCTCGCCAAGAAGGGTGCCTACGACAACGTCGCCTTCCACCGCGTCATCGACGGCTTCATGGCGCAGACCGGTGACGTGCAGTATGGCAACATGGAAAAGGGCTTCGACAAGGGCCAGGTCGGCACCGGCGGTTCCGACATGCCGAACATTCCGGCCGAGTTCTCCAAGACGCCTTTCGTGCGCGGCACGGTCGGCATGGCGCGCTCGCAGGACCCGAATTCCGCCAACTCGCAGTTCTTCATCATGTTCGCCGACGGTTCCTTCCTGAACGGCCAGTACACTGTCGTCGGCAAGGTGATCTCCGGCATGGAGAATGTCGACAAGATCAAGAAGGGCGAAGGCCAGAACGGCGAAGTCAGCGATCCTGACCGTATGGTCAAGGTCACCATCGCCAAGAAGTAAGTTTCAAGACCAGTAGGAGAATGAGAATGGCTGAGATCAAGGATCCGGAAAACACCATCATCCTGGAAACCACCAAGGGCAAGGTCGTCATCCAGCTTCTGCCCGAAGTGGCGCCTGAGCACGTGGCCCGCATCAAGGAACTCGCACGCGAGAAGGCCTATGACGGCGTCGTGTTCCACCGCGTCATCAACGACTTCATGGCGCAGACCGGCGACGTGAAATTCGGCAAGAAGGGTGGCGACAGCTTCAACCCGGGCCGCGCCGGCATGGGCGGTTCCGAGAAGCCGGACCTGAAGGCTGAATTTTCCGCGATCAGCCACGTTCGCGGCACCTGCTCGATGGCGCGTTCGCAGAACCCGAACTCGGCCAACTCGCAGTTCTTCATCTGCTTCACGGACAGCCCTTGGCTGAACAAGCAGTATTCGGTCTGGGGCCAGGTCATCGAAGGCATGGACAACGTCGACAAGATCAAGAAGGGCGAGCCTGTCGTCGATCCTGACTCGATCGTCTCGATGCGGGTTGCCGCCGACGTCTGATTGTGATTTCTGCAGGAACCCGCCCGTGCGCGAAAGCGTGGGGCGGGTTTCGCTTTGCCTGGATTTGCCCCGATGCGCGTAGACCTTTTCGACTTCGACCTGCCTGAGGAACGCATTGCGCTGCGGCCTGCCGAGCCGCGGGACAGCGCTCGCTTGCTTGTCGTCCAACCGAACGGCGATCAGGTGCTCACCGATCACCGTGTCTCCGACCTGCCGTCCTTCCTGAAGCCAGGCGACGCGCTAGTCTTCAACGATACCAAGGTCATTCCTGCGCAGCTTGAAGGCATTCGCCACCGCGAGGGTGCGGGTGGTCAGCAGGTCTCGGCGACGCTGCACATGCGGGTCGGCGCCAACCGCTGGAAGGCGTTTGCCAAGCCCGGCAAGCGCATCAAGGTCGGCGACCGGATCGCCTTCGGCGATAGTGGTGAAAGCTGCCTCCTCGGCGCGCTCGACTGCACCGTGGAAGAAAAGGGCGAGGGCGGCGAGGTGACGCTGGCCTTCGATCTGTCGGGTCCGGCGCTCGACGAAGTCATCCATTCCGTCGGCCATATTCCGTTGCCGCCCTACATCGCCGCCAAGCGGGCCGAGGACGAGCGCGACCGGGCCGACTACCAGACCATCTACGCCCGGGAGGACGGCGCCGTTGCGGCGCCCACCGCAGGGCTGCATTTTACGCCTGATCTTTTCGAGGCGCTCGACAGGGCCGGCATCGAGCGGCATTTCGTGACGCTGCATGTCGGCGCTGGCACATTTCTGCCGATGAAGGTCGACGATACCGACGATCACAAGATGCATCTCGAAAGCGGCTATGTCAGCGCCGAGACTGCCGCCAAGCTCAATGCCGTGAAGGCGAGGGGCGGGCGGATCGTCTGCGTCGGCACCACCTCGCTGCGGCTGATCGAGAGCGCTGCGCAAGAGAGCGGCGAGATCCGCGACTGGGCGGGCGCCACCGGCATCTTCATCACACCGGGCTACCGCTTCAAGGCGGTGAACGCACTGATGACGAACTTCCATCTGCCGCGTTCGACGCTGTTCATGCTGGTCTCGGCCTTTGCCGGCCTCGAGACCATGCACGCGGCCTATGAACACGCCATTTCCACAGGCTACCGCTTCTATTCCTATGGCGATTCCAGCCTTCTTTTCCGGAAAGACTAGATGACCGAGAACTTCCAGTTCACCCTCAAGAAGACCGATGGCGGCGCGCGTCTCGGCACAGTCTCGATGCCGCGCGGCGAAATCCGCACGCCGGCCTTCATGCCCGTCGGCACCGTCGGTACCGTCAAGGCGATGTATCTCGACCAGGTGCGTGACGGCGGTGCCGATATCATTCTCGGCAACACCTATCACCTGATGCTGCGGCCGACGGCCGAGCGCGTCGCCCGCCTCGGCGGCCTGCACGGGCTGATCGGGTGGAAGGGACCGATCCTGACGGATTCGGGCGGGTTCCAGGTCATGTCGCTGTCCGGCCTGCGCAAGCTCGACGAGCAGGGCGTGACCTTCAAGAGCCATATCGACGGCAGCCTGCACCACATGTCGCCGGAGCGCTCGATCGAGATCCAGGGGCTGCTCGACAGCGATATACAGATGCAGCTCGACGAGTGCGTGGCGCTGCCTTCGGAGCCGCGCGAGATCGAGCGCGCCATGGAGATGTCGCTGCGCTGGGCCGAGCGCTGCAAGGTCGCCTTCGGCAACCAGCCGGGCAAGGCGATGTTCGGCATCGTGCAGGGCGGCGATATCCCGGCGTTGCGTGTGCGCTCGGCCGCCGCTCTCGCCGATCTCGATCTCAAGGGTTATGCGGTCGGCGGGCTTGCCGTCGGCGAGCCGCAGGCGGTGATGCTGAAGATGCTCGAGGAGACGCTGCCGGTGCTTCCGACCGAGAAGCCGCGCTACCTTATGGGCGTGGGTACGCCCGAGGATATCCTGCGCTCGGTGGCGCGCGGGATCGACATGTTCGACTGCGTGATGCCGACCCGGTCCGGACGCCACGGCCTGGCGTTCACGCGCCGCGGCAAGGTCAACATCCGCAACGCCCGCCATGCCGAGGATATGCGCCCGCTTGACGAGCAGTCCAACTGCCCGGCGACGCGCGATTACTCGCGCGCCTATCTGCACCACCTCGTGCGCTCCAACGAAGCGTTGGGCGGCATGCTGCTCTCCTGGAACAACCTGTCCTATTACCAGGAACTGATGCAGGGCATCCGCAAGGCGATCGCCGAAGGTCGGTTCGCGGACTTCATGGCGGAGACCGAAGCGGAATGGGCGAGGGGCGATATCGATCCGGTCTGATCGATCTCGGCGTCAAATCCCCTTGCTCTCGGTGTCCGGTAGGATCTGGACGCCGCCGATCTTGTAGGCGCCATCCGGCTGACGGATGACCTGATAGATCGCCGTCCAGTCCTTGCCGTCACGGCCGGAGATCAGCACCTCGTGGTAGATCATCGCGCCGTTGTCGATCGAGCGACTGCGGCCGAAGGCGTAATTTCCGGGGTGATAGACCGGCTCATAGCTCTTCTTGACCATGGCGAAGAAGACGTTCTTGTCGGGATAGACGGCCTTGATGCCCGGGGCGGCGTAGGAATAGGCTCTTTCCGGATCGTCCTGCAAGAACGCCCTGATCTGCGCCTCGATCATCGACCGCGTGGTGTCCAGCGGGTCTTCCGCACGCGCCGGCGATAGCGTGACGATCACGGCCAGACTGAGAATGAGGACTGCGAAGAAGGCGCGCATAAGCATATCTCCCACTATCCCGTGGCTATAGCCGCCACCCCTTGGATTGTAGGGCTTTCAGCGCCCAAGGAAAGAGGCAATCAGAGCCGGCCACGTGCGAATATTCGCGACAGGATCAGACCTGCGAGGAGCACGCCGGCGGCGATGAAAATGGTGTCGATCGGGGTGCCGATGTAAAGTGGCCCGACATTGGCAAACAGCAGGAAGGCTACGACGAAATTCGCCCAGCCCCAGACGACATTCAGTTCCGCGGAACTCTCGCCTGCGCCGGACATGCGCACGAAAGGCGTGCGGAACGGCCGGCCACAGACGCCGTTGACGAAGTGCGGAATGCCGTTCGTCATGATGGCGGCGGCAAAGAAATGAACGATAAAGGCGATCCAGGGCATCGGCGTCTCCCAAATGGTCATCCTGGTCACGCGACGGGAGGTTACGCTACGGGATGAGCCAGAATTCGGGCAGGGAACGCATTGACCTAAGCTATTGTTCCATAAGCGGGATCAGATCGTGTGGTAGCGTCGATCGAAATAGATCAGCGCCTGGCCGCCTTCGTTCTCCTTGATCGCCACCACCTCGCAGATCAGGATGTCGTGGGTGCCGCCGTCGGAGACAGATTTCACCTTGCAGTCGAGCGAGATCAACGCGTCGTCGAGCGCCGGCGCACCCGTTTCCAGGACCGACCAGCTGGCACCTTCGAACCGTTCGCGGACAGGGGTCTTGCCACCGAAGCGCCGGCTCAGGTCCTCGTGCGCGTGCGACAGCGTATTGACGCAGAGCACGCGGTTGGCGTTGACCGCGGGATAGGCGGAAGAGCCGCGATTGATGCAGACCAACAGGGTTGGCGGATCATCGGTGACGCTGCAGACAGCCGTTGCGGCAAAGCCCGCAAGGCCAGCCGGACCATCGGAGGTGACAACATTGACGGCGGCGCCGAGGCGCGCCATGGCGTTGCGGTAATCCTGCTTGCGCTGGTCCGTCGAAACGGCGCCGGGGGCTGTTGCGGCTACGTCTGTGATCACTTTGGCTGATGCTTGCATATCGGGGTCCTAACGGATTTCGGATCTCGCGTCACGAAGGAAGCGCAGCACGGTGTCGTTGAAGGTCTTCGGTTCCGTCACGTTGACGGCATGGGCGCCGAAGTCGGTCAGCGCTAGCTCGGCATGCGGCAGTTCTGCAGCGAGGCGGATCGATCGGGTGTAGGGGACGAGAAGGTCGTCGCGGGTGGCCATGACCAGCGTGGGGGTTGCGATCTCCGACAGCCGCTCGTCGAGATCGAAGGCCCCGAGAGCCGCGATACGGCGCAGGATGTTGGTCCTGCCCTGGAAATGGGCGATGGCGTGAAGCTCTTCGGCGTCGAGACGCTCGGCATTGCCGGACATCCAGACCGCGGGATAGAGGAAGAGCGGCTGCGCCTTGACGAACATCTCGACGCCGGAGCGTTCCAGAAGCTCGATCCTGACATCGAAGCAGCGGCCGGAATGCGGGTCCGCCTTGCTCCAGGCGTTGACGAGGATCAGCTGGCCGATCATGTCGGGCCGGCGGAGCGCGATATCCAGCCCTATCAATCCGCCAAGCGCGTGACCCATGAAATCGAAGCGCTCGAGGCCGAGCTCCAGCGCGATCTCCAGAACGTCGTCGGCCATGGCGGCGATGCCGCCCGCTTCGGGCACCTCGCCGCCGGTGCGGCCGGTGCCGCGATGATCGTAGGTGATGACGCGGAAATCATGGGATAGCGCTTCGAGCTGCGGCGCCCAGTAACCGCCGGAACCCCCAAGGCCCGAAGACAGGATGATGGTCCTGGCATCGGCATGGGTCTGGCCATGTATGTCGAAATGCATGCGTCTCACTTCTTGCCGATGTGGGCGACGGTTGCGATCTCGACCAGGGCATCGGGCTTGACCAGACCGCACTGAACGCAATAGCGGGCCGGCTTGTCGCCGGGGAAATACTCGGCATAGACGGCATTGACGGCCTGATAGTTGGCCCAGTCAGTGACGAAGATGTGGTTCATGGTTACGTCCTCCATCGTACCGCCTGCCGTCTCGATCACCGATTTGATGAGCTCGAGCACATGGCGGGTCTGGGCGCCGGCATCGCCGACATGGACGACATCGTTGTTCTTGTCGAAAGGCAGGGTGCCGGAGACATAGACAATGCCGTCGGCAAGCGTGCCTGGCGAATAGGGGGCGATCGGCTTCTGGGTTCCCTCGGGGACGATGATCGATTTTGGCATGATGTGTCCTCTTCTTTGCTCGTGATCAGGCTTCGGTGGGTGCGGCTTGTGAGATGACGCCGCAGAAATCGTTGACGGTTGAGACCCAGCCGAAGAATTTCTCGACGTTGTAGACGGTCGCCTGCTGGATGAAATCGGGACCGAGGTGATGGGTTGCGTCTTCGAGCATCACGCCGAAATATTCGAGGTGGAAGGCGTCGCGCAGCGAGCTCTCGACACAGACGTTGGTGGCGATGCCGACGAAAACGAGATTGCGGATGCCGCGGGCGCGCAGCACGCTGTCCATGTTGGTGTTGAAGAAGCCGCTGTAGCGGGTCTTCGGCACCAGGATATCGCCCGGTTGCGGCTGCAGCTCGTCGACAATGGCGTAGTCCCAGGTTCCCTTTGCCAGAAGCTGGCCCTGCAGCTCCGGCCGCTGGCGCATGGTCTTCAGCGCATTCGACTTGTGATAATTGGGCGATCCCGGTCCGCCGGCCTCGACATAGTCCCTGTCCCAGCCATTCTGGAAATAGATGACCTGGACGCCTGACGCGCGAGCGGCGTCGAGCGTCTTCTTGATGTTCGCGATCGTGCCCTTGGCGCCGGAGATGTCGAAGCCGGCAAGGTCGACATAGCCGCCCTCGGTCGAATAGGCGTTCTGCATGTCCACGACCACGACGGCTGTTTCGCTTGGTTTCAGCGTGATCGGCTCGGGGCGGGCGGGGAG
>UCJD01000089.1 GCA_900472605.1 Hyphomicrobiales bacterium
TCACTGACCTCGATCGTGACATGCCCGCGATGAAGGGCGGCCCAAACGGCCTGCTGAATGCCGCCACCGTGGCGATGGGCGTTGTTCAAGGCTTCCTGTATGAACCGGTAGATACAGATCTTGACCGCCGCCACCGGCTCCGATCCATCCTGCTCGATCACGGTGTTGACGGTCGTGTCGGTTCTCATTTGGTGGGCTTCGGTGACGCGATTGACGATTTCGGCAAACGAAGCCTTTTCGATCTCCGGAAGCACCAGTCCCTTGCAGATATCCCGGATCTCGGTCATCGCCTCGGCGAGGCTCGAGCGGATCCAGGTGAGCTCCTTCTCACGCTCGTCGGGCAGCGTTTCCGCGCTGATCAGCAATTCGCTATCCAGCCGTAGCGAGGCATAGGCGATGTGTTGTGCAGGCCCGTCGTGGAGATCGGCGCCTATGCTGCGCAGATATGTCTCGTTGAGCGATGCGGCGCGTTGGGATGCGCGCTGTAGCCTACCCTGCAGCCCCTTGTTCTCGGCAAGCAATGCGGAGAGTTCCGCAACGCGTTTGGCGAGATCCCTTTGTTGGTCCTCGATCGTTCGGCTCCCGCGAAAAACCAGTCCTGACAGGACGGCGAAGAATACGGATGTGAGACCTGCGACGCCAAACCAGCTCCACAATCTCGCCCGCGTCAGGCTTTCACCCAGCCCTTCGGCCGTCTCGTAAAATTCGAGAACCGCAACAGCTTGGCCCGACCAGGGCTGGAGAACGGGATTGTAAATCTCCATCAATGGCTTGCCGAGCGAACGTTCGGTGGTGCTTTCGGGGTCGTCAGCGATCTCGTAGCGCGCAACGAGCGTTCCGGCGAATGCCTGGCGAAGCTTGTCGTTGACGGCGAACTGTTCGCCGACAAGCGCCTTGTCGTTGGAATAGAGAATTGTCCCGTCGCCGCGCCATAGCTTGAACGACACCAATCGCTTTCCAAGCGCTCCTTGCCCGAGCGTTTCATCGAGCGCCAGCGCGCTCGCCTCGTCGAGCAGTGCAGCCCTCTGCATGTCGGGAAGGAGCGGAGCAACGACACTGTCGACATAAAGAGCGGTCGCGGCGCCGGAATTATGAATCACGGCATCTTCGATGACCTTCGACACCAGATAGCCGACGATGAACATCGCCGCCAAACTGACAAGTCCACCAACCACGACAAATCGCAGGGCGAGAGAGCGGGCCGTCCAGCGGGAAATCCAGTTCATGATCAACCATTTGTAATGAGACCCCCGGTACCTATCGCTGATTTAGAACTTTTCCAGGCGCGGAAGGATGCATTGCAGGCGAAAGACCTATCTTCTCCTTTGAGCGGCACTTATCTCGGAAAATGGGCAACACGCGTCAATACGCCATCGTCCAAGAGCGTGCAGTGACAACTCAAGTCGCGCTTTCTTAGGGCTCAGTCGATTTGCGATTCGACCGTTGGAATGACCTATGCACCTGTGTCGGCGTCGACAAGGAGGGACCTAAGTCTTACCAGCGGAACCAAAGGGGCTGCAGCGAGATTAGTTTTCCATTCACCGATTGGTTCTCCAAAACGAGGACCGGGAAGGAGTGCCGTTATGAAGTTTGGTTCTGATAGCTTCACACACGAAGAATGCTGCTCGCAAGGCCACAGTTCTGCTTCCACGATCGCAACGATCCAAGCAGCACTGTCAGCCGACCCTAATATGGACAGTAGTTCGATCACGGTCCAGATGATTGGCCCTGTCGCGGTATTGGAGGGTTACATATCGCATGCGATCCATCGTGACAAAGCGATAGCGATTGCTGCGATGGTCGTCGGGTTCGAGAACGTCCACGATCGAATGTTGAGCCGTTTTTCGGGTCATTAGGTCCAGCATTTTCGCTGCTTGCGACTTAGGTCCTGCGGTCCCCTCGACTGAAGTCCAGGGTATGGAACAGAGGCCCCAATTGGCGGTTTGCTCCACAGCGGAATACGCCGCTGCAAAAGGAGGAAACGTCATGGAACTTAGAACAGCATGGATCGTAGCCGCGGTATTGATGACCGCGAGTTCAGCCTTCGCACAGTCTGCGATGGCACCGGAGAAGGTCATAACTTTCGTTCAGAAAGCTCCGGCGCCGACAACCCGGGTTGTTGTCAAGGAGAAGATAGTGGTTGGTCAGGCGCTCCCCGAAACCGTCGTCGTCACACCAATCCCGGATGAAACTGGCTTCGCCTATGCGATCGTCAACGACGAGCGGGTCATCGTTGAACCCTCGTCCCGTAAGGTGATCCAGGTCGTCCAGTAACGACCTTAACGTCTGAACCTTGGACGGCGATCGCCGTCAATTATTAACAATGGGCCGACATCCACCGCATCGCTATGTGGGATGTCATGTTGCGCCCAGATGTTGGAGACTATGATGAACAAGCACCACATCGCCGCACTCCTAGCTGCACTATCTCTCAGCGTTTCGCCGCTCGCAACAATGCCTGCCGGGGCTCAAAGTGATACGAAGCCAAAATCGGGATCACAGACCGAAACACAATCTGGAGCAAGCCCGACCGGTACCGGGCCCGGTTCGCAGGCTGACCAGTCACAGTCCGGCTCCAGCACCTCTGGCGCCGATTGCACCCCTGATGCCACGGGCGCTTGTCCGCAGGGAAAGGCCCAAAAGCAGCAGACGGACGGTGAAGGCTCCGGCATGCAGAAGAAATCCATGCGGCCGTCGAGCGATGGCTCAGCATCCGATGGAAGCGCTTCCGGCAAGGCATCGACGGACATGAAAGCCAAGTCCGGATCGCAGGATACCTCTGGCGGTGCGAGCACTGAACAGCAACCCGAGCCCGGAACGGGCGGCGCAGCCGCAAAGAGCGACACACAGGGTTCCAAACCATCCGAGACCCAAACCAAAGCCGGCGGCACGTCGAGGCAATCGACGGATCAGAACGCAACGACAATCAACAAGAATTCAACCGACGCGGCCGTAAACAACACGACCACCAACAACAAGACCAACGTCAATATCACGGTCGAGCAGCGGACCGAGATCCACCAAGTGATCAAGGAAGTTCACGTCGCCCCGGTTAGGGAGGTAAACTTCACCGTTTCCGTCGGCACGAGGATCCCGAAGAAGGTTCGCCTCGAGCAGCTTCCGCCGAGAATTGTAAAGATTGTGCCGGCGTACGAAGGCTACCGCTTCTTCCTGCTTGCCGATGGCCGGATCGTCATTGTCGATCCGCATGCGCTGACCATCGTCTACATCATCGAGGCCTAACAGGAAGTGCCCGGCGGCGTTGGATCACACCGTCGGGACCGCCAGAGGAACTCGCATGATCTGCAACAACGAAGTCTTGGGCGGCAAGGATCAGCTAGTGAGGCTTTCAATGGCCCCAGTTCGGCGATCTTCTCCCTGCGTGTCTGGCGATGCGAGCCCTCGAATTGCATAGTTGGGTACGACCTCCGGAAGCAGCTCACCCATTTTGTATTGTTTACCAAATCTATGTTCGAGCTGCCGCGACAATTCGACAGGATCTGTGATCCCCTCGTTCACCAGCTGAAAAAGCAGTCTGGCCGCGACATCGCAGGTTGAGATGTCGTCAGAAAATTCGGACACTTTGTAGCCGGCCTCAAGCAAAACGCGATGAAGCATTTGGAGTTGGTCTGGGCTGATATTGTGGGGCATGTAACGACCCTCACGGTGCTGGAACTTGTATTTTAACGTGTGCGGGTCGGAGGTTCCGACCATGGGATCGCGTGCCAACGGTTCGAGCGCGATTGGTGCAGCAAACTATCCCGGAACTCTGAACCGCTCCGCACAAACATCCTCCAGCACGAAACGAGCTGTTACCTCTTCAGCTAGCGCTTCTAAGCCGCCTTGACGCGCTTGAGCCATGGAGGACGAAGGCAAATGGCCCCCAATCTGTTCCATATTGGCTTATCAAGGACGAGAGCTTTATCACTTCGATGCCAGCGGTTAACGTTGAAGGTTCTTGTGGTTCCTGTCTCAAACCGAATCAGACCTCCGTCCGATGTCGGATCGGCGATCTTCCGATACCTTCGCAGTTCTCTTGAACGACAAATGCCCGTCGCGTTTGCGGCTCTATTTGGAGAAAACGATGCGCATCACCACCTTGGCTTCCATTGCTGCCCTATCATTTGCAATCGCCGCAAGTCCCCTCGCAGTCGCCGGTTTCGACCTGGCGGCCATGGCGAAAGGCGGAAATGGTGGTGGCAATGGAGGGGGAAGCGGCGGAAGCAACGGTGGCGGTAGTCATGGCAACAGCGGTGGCCAAAGCAGCAGTTCCACGCATAGTAATTCAAAGTCTCAAGGCAACACCGCGAGAGGCAAATCAGGCGAAGCTGTTGGTCAGTCGCAGTCCAGGAAAGCCGCGCAGACGACAAACGTTACCTCGAAAGAGCGCAGGGCTTTTAATGAACTTGCCGGCTTGAACTCACTCAATCGCAGCTACAAAGCCTATCTGCACACGTCTGATCCTCGAATGACCGCTATTTCGGCTTACGCTGTGGCCTATGCCCAGTACGAACTCGATAACGGCGTTGAGCCATCTGAGAATGACCCGATCCTCGGGGACCATGCCCTGGAGGGTGCGCTGGCATCGGCGACAAAAACCGGGGAAGTTAGCCCGGCCGCTCTCGAAAAGGCCAAGTCTATTCTCGGTGTCAGCGACGCCGATGGAAAGATTGACCAGATCAGAGCCACGCTCAAGCCGACAGACGATGCCAATGCTGTGGTTGTTCGCTCGAATTGAGCGGGAGCAACATCTAGGCATCGCCTCTTCAAACAGGTCGGGACCTTCTCGACCTGCGATGGGTTTTCCGATCGGGCGGCCAAGGCGGGGCCGCGACCAAGACTATTTCAGCCATGGCTCGCTGTTTTGCCTGACCGCCGGCGGCTCCATTCCATCCAAGAATGGGTATCAGATGTCTATCAGGTCCTGCACGGCCTTAGCCTGACAAAAGTCTCAGGATGCTGCATCTTTTTGCAAGGTTGCACGTTCCGTTTTCGACTGGTTCACCTGAGGAAGATAGCGATGACGAACACGCGGATGAGAGGGTTCAAAAGTCACGCGGAACTTGAAGAGCAACTCGCCGACATCTCCGATGAAACGGCGGAAGTCCACTCGGACGGCGGTCAACAAGGCGATCTCCAAGACCTTGAACGAGAAGCTGCCTGGTTGCGAAAGCAAATCTCAGATCTCCGTTCGCAGCTCCATGTCGCCCTCGGTGGTGATCAGACCGATCAGGTAGACCGACTTGCTGGACGCCGCTATTGGCGATGGGCCGTAGGGTTTACCATTGCGGTAGCTCTGCTGCATTGCCGGACGCACTTGGGTGAATGAAAGCCTCGGTAGGCTGGATCAAGTTTCAGCAAGGCGGTCGAGCGGCCTGGGATTAGATCAGGCCAGCCTGCATGACTGAGTCACCGAATTTCGAGGCAATCGCTGAACCATACGTCCCGAGGGCTGCGTGGTCTGGTCGACGCCGTTCGAAAAGCGCAGGCGCGTGTTGCTCGGAGATCAAGGTAACTCAGCAACTGGTCGCCTTATTGGGCTATTTTTAAGATTGGCGGATCGCGATAAAGAACTCAATCTGCCGCGGGCGGGGCGTTAAGCCTGCGCACGGTAGCGGCCGATCCGCTCGATGCGCTGGAGCCTAGAGCATTTCCGCATTTTTCAGAATCGATTGGGATTCCCAAATCAGTTTTGCTCTGATTCACTGATGCT